>NZ_JBIWIV010000002.1:0-222911 GCF_044764825.1 Streptomyces sp. NPDC093598
CCCGCATGAAGAACTGGAAGATCCTCCGAGACTGCCGGCAGAAAGGCGACGGCCTTCACCATGCTGTCCAAGCAGTCGCCACCATGCACAACCTCGCCCTGACTGGGTGAAGCAGCAGGTCAAGCACTACTCCGGCCTGCCCGAGCCCGACCTTATGCAACACCCTTTAGGGGGTGTCCGCAAAGTCCCGCCTGCCCCGCGACGCCCGGCACGCACTCTCGCCGCACCGGGCGAACACCCGAGTACAACCAGTACGCTTTTGCCTGCCCGGCACGCCGAGAGCACGCACCGAACGCCGCGGGGCCCGCCCTCCGGGCGAACGACGCGACTTTGCGGACACCCCCTAGGGCTGCCCCGACGGCGCCGCGGGCGCGGCCTTCGCCGACCGGGCCTGGCTGCGGCGCTGCCTGTGGCTGACGCGGGGTTCCTGGTCCGGGAGCCAGCCGAAGGTGAGGCAGCTGCCGACCACGCCCAGGAGCAGGCCGACGAAGAAGCCGCCCAGGTTGGAGGTCAGCCAGGTGCCCAGGGAGACCAGCACCCCGATGACCGAGTAGAACAGGCGCTGAGCGGGGTTGAAGAGGATCAGCACGCCGCACAGCAGCATCACGGCCGGGAGCAGATAACCGGCCAGGCCCTGCATGCCGACGTGCAGGATGACGTCCAGTGAGGCCTTCAGGGTGAGCAGGACCTCCGCCCCGCCCAGGGCGAGCAGCAGCCCGCCCCAGAACGGACGGCCGCCCCGCCACTGCCTGAAGGCGGGCCGGAATCCCTCGCGCGGACCGCGCGACATCAGCAACCCGATCCGCTGAAGCCCAGCTTCAGGCCCGGCAGCTTGAACACACCGGCTGTCGTTGCGTAGTTGGTCTGCCGCAGGTTGGCGATGTGCACCGTGTCGGACTGCTGGCTGAACACGCCCTTCGGTCCGCGGCCCTTCGGCCCGGCCTTGTCGAGCGTGCTGGCGTCGTTGCCGATCTCGATGTTGTTGAACGCCGCGTCGCCGGACAGCTCGGTCGAGTCGGTCGTCAGATCGCTGGCGGTGACCTTCTGAGTGCCTTCACCCGCCCTGATGACCAGGTTCGTGCCACCCAGGTCCACGCTTTGGCACAGCTTGGTGAGGGTCGCGTTCTTGATCACGGACGTGACGACCAGCACCTGACCGCCGGTGTCGCCCGCGTTGGGGCTGCCCTCGGCCATCTCGTCGAGACCGCCGAACTGCGCGAAGCCGGTGCCGTTCAGCTCGGTCGCGGTGACCGTGAACGGCATGCCGGAAATGGCGAACTGCACGCCCAGCGCCCCTTCGGCGGTGAGAACCGCGAGGCCGGCGGCGACCAGGGTGGCCGGCACCGCCATCACCGCGGCCCGGCGTGCCCGGACCCGCCCGCGGCGCGCGGGACCGTCGCCGGCGTCCTGGGCGGCGGAGCCGTCCGGTCTTTCGGGGGTGTGCTCGGCGGAGGAGGTCATGTCTGCTCCAGGTGCATGTGGGTGCGGATCGGACTTCGGTGGCACGTTGCCCTGGCGCGGACATCGACCGCGTACGCACGCCTCCCCGCAACTCCCGGCGGTTGCAAGGGCTTTCTCGTTACGCCGCAGTAGCCATCGAGGAAGTTACCGGCGGTTACATGAAGGGTCAAGGGAAGTGTGAACGAAGAGTGTTGATTGTGCGCCGCAGGTGAGTCGCCGCTGTCCGCAAAGACTCATCCGGCGCACAACTCCCTTGCGAGGCCTTGACGTTGGCGGAGGCGCAGGTCTACAACTCTCCTCGTCCCACCGGATCCGTGGCGCCGGATCCGCCGCGCGGCATCGTTCGCCGTGTCCCGGGCCCGCTCGTCCCGTACGGGTATCTCGTCGCCAGTGCGTCCGCACGGGCTTTCTTCGCCCGAGTCCCCCGCCACGGCATGCCGCTTCCCCTGGAGCCGTGCCACCAGCCACCCCCCGCCCGGCCCGGCCGGAGGCCCCTTCCCGTGTGAGCCTCCGGCCGGTGACCGGCCTGCCGTCGCCGGCCCGTCACGTACGGAGAAGGCGTGACGAGCCGGCAACGGCGGACGCCCGGCGCACCCCCACCCCTCACCCCCCGCTATCGAAAGAGGTACACCCGCATGCGTACGCGCACCCTCCTCACCCTCACCGCGGCCGTCGCAGCCCTGGGCCTCGCCGCCCCCGCCTCCGCGGCCGACACCCCCGTCCTGACCACCGCCGACGGTGCGGCCGTCGCGGTCGGCGACGTCCTCGACGCGTCCCTGGCGAGCGGCACCGCCGCCACCTTCTACTCCAGCGCGACCGGCACCAACGGCATCTCCTGCACCAAGTCGGCGTTCTCCGCCACCGTCACCGACAACCCGGCCGCCCCCGGTACCGCCACCGAGTCCCTGACCTCGCACAGCTTCGACACCAGCGGCTGTACCGCCAACGTGGTCGGGGTGCTCGGCGTCAGCGGCATCACCGTCGACAACCTGCCCTACACCACCAGCGTGTCCTCCGGCGGCACCGTCTCCGTGACCCCGGCCGCGGGCTCCGCCGTCCAGTCCACGGTCAAGCTCCGCACCCTGCTCGGCACCATCACCTGCGTCTACCAGGCCCCCGGTCTGACCGGCACGGCGAGCAACGCCGACAACAGCATCTCCTTCACCAACCAGCAGTTCACCAAGGTGTCCGGCTCGTCGCTGTGCTTCGGCAACGCCTTCTTCACCGCCAAGTACGCCCCGGTGACCAAGGGTGGCGTCGCCGTCAACGTCAACTAGGCATGGCGAGCGGTAGTTCAGCGTCGCCGTAGCCGTACGGCCAGGGCGGCGCCGCCGGTGAGCAACAGCACCGCCGCGGCGCCGCCCGCCAGCATGGGCGCGGACGGGCCGGAGGCCGGACCAGCAGTACCGGCCAGTGGCGGCTCATCGCCCTGAGGCTGCGGGCCGGGGGAGTTCCGCACGGCAGTGCTCGCCGCCGGCTTTTCCTTGTCCGGCTCGGGCTCCTTCTTCTGCTCGGGCTTCTTCTCCTCCGGCTCTTCCCCCTCCTTCTGCGGCTCCTTCCGCACCGCCTTCTGCGGCTCCTTCTTCTCCGTCTCCGGGAACACCACGTCCGAGCACGAGTAATAGGTGTCCGGCGTGCTGCTGTTCTGCCAGACCGTGTACAGCACATGCCGCCCCGACCGGTCGGACGGCAGAGTGGCCTCGATGCGGTACGCGCCGTCCGTCAGGGCCGGGTCCGTCACGGTGGCGAACGGCTTCTCGGGCAGGTCGGACCAGGACAGCGGCCCGGCCGGGTCATAGCCGGGCTTCGTCAGATACATCCGGAACGTGCCGGTGTGCGGGATCGTCGAGACGTACCGCATCGTCAGGTTCGCGCCGGGCGTCATCCGGGTCGACGGCCAGTCGGCGCGGGGGAGATCGAGGCCCCCGTAGGCGGGCAGGCCCCCGCTGCACAGCTTCCCGTCCGGGACGACGTCCCGGTCCCGGCCGTCGACGTTCGCCACCCGCAGGTTGTCCCACGCCGTGAAGGGCGCGCCGTTCGTGGAGACGGCCGCACGGCAAGCCGCCGACCCCGCCCGGTCACCGCCTTCCGGCGAACAGGCCACCACCCGGCTCACCGGATCCGTCGGCGCCCCGTGCGCCCGGGCCGGCCCCGCCGCCCACAGCGGCAACAGCAACGGGGTCACGAGGGCGGCAGCGAGTGCCCTGCGGTGTGCGGTCGTACGAGGCATCCGTCTGCTTCTCCTCGGCCCGGGGCGGCGACGTTCGGTAGTGCAGTACGGGAAATCGGCCCGACGCGTTCATCACGCCACGACCTGCGCGAAAAGGGGCCATTGGGCGCCCAACTGCCCGCCATAGAGGGTGGGGCCGCCGTTGAACCGAGGGTTTCCCCCGTATCCCGGTGACCTTCCCTTTGCCTATCGTTCGAGCACTGCTGACCCACAGGTAACCCCGAACGGGTCCGCGTCCGCCCCACGCCTGGCCGGCCATCGCGTCGCTCTTCGCTTTTCGAACCACCCCCCTCCGCTTCGAGGACGAAGCGACTCCACCGCCGCTCCGACCAGCCCGGAGTCCGGCCACGAAAGGCAACGACCGTGCGTATCTCCCCAGAGCTCAGACGGAAGCTGATATCCGTCGCCGTCGTCTCCACCGCCCTGCTGACCGCAGCCCCCGCCTCGGTCGCCGTCGCCCAGGAGCCGGCCCCCCGCCCGGCCGCCGTCCCCGCCGCCCAGACCGAGGCCACCCCCGGTGTCCAGGCCGAGCGCCTCATCGTCGGCTACAAGTCCGGCGCCACCGAGGCCAAGTCCAACAAGGCCGCGGCCGCCGACGCCGCCTCCAAGGCCGAGAAGACCGGCGAGGAGATCGACTTCCAGCGCCGCCTCGGCACCGGCGCAGCCCTCGTCGAGCTGGGCACCAACCCCACCCGTGCCTCCGTCGCCGACGTCGTCGCCCAGTACCAGGCCGACCCGCAGGTCGCCTACGTCGTCCCGGACCGCCTGAACAAGCCGACGGCCGTCACCCCGAACGACACCGAGTACGCCAAGCAGTGGGACCTGTTCGAGTCCACCGCGGGCATGAACGTCCCCGCCGCCTGGGACACCACCACCGGCAGCGGCGTCACCGTCGCCGTCATCGACACCGGCTACGTGGCCCACACCGACCTGGCCGCGAACATCGTCGGCGGCTACGACTTCATCTCCGACACCGCCGTCTCCGTCGACGGCAACGGCCGTGACAGCAACCCGGCCGACCCGGGCGACTGGTACAACACCGACGAGTGCGGCGCGGGCATCCCGGCCTCCACCTCCTCCTGGCACGGCACCCACGTGGCCGGCACCATCGCCGCCGCCACCAACAACGGCAAGGGTGTCGCCGGTATCGCCTACGGCGCGAAGATCTCCCCGGTCCGCGTCCTCGGCAAGTGCGGCGGCTACGACTCCGACATCATCGACGCCATCACCTGGGCGTCCGGCGGCACCGTCTCCGGCGTGCCCGCCAACACCAACGTCGCCAAGGTCATCAACATGAGCCTCGGCGGTGGCGGCGCCTGCTCCAGCGCGACCCAGAGCGCCATCAACGGCGCCGTGAACCGCGGCACCTCGGTCGTCGTCGCGGCCGGCAACGAGAACCAGAACGTCTCCAACGCCTCCCCGGCGAACTGCAACAACGTCATCGCGGTCGCCGCGACCAACCGCGCCGGCAGCAGGGCCTCGTACTCCAACTACGGCTCGCTCGTCGACATCGCCGCCCCCGGCGGTGAGACCCGCACCTCCACCGCCAACGGCATCCTCTCCACGCTGAACTCCGGCACGAAGACGCCGTCGAGCGAGAACTACGCCTCCTACCAGGGCACCAGCATGGCCACCCCGCATGTCGCGGGCCTCGCCGCGCTGATGAAGTCGGCGAACTCCGGCCTCACCCCGGCGCAGATCGAGTCGGCCATCAAGGCCAACGCCCGTGCCCTGCCCGGCACCTGCTCCGGCGGCTGCGGCGCGGGCCTCGCGGACGCCGCCAAGACGGTCCAGGCCGTCAAGGGCGGTACGTCCACCGGCACGACCTTCTCCAGCACCACCGCCGTCGCCATCCCGGACAACGGCGCCGCCGTCGAGTCGCCGATCAGCGTCACCGGCCGCAGCGGCAACGCCCCCTCGGCCCTCCAGGTCGGCGTGGACATCACCCACACCTACCGCGGTGACCTGGTCATCGACCTGGTCGCACCGGACGGTTCGGCCTACCGCCTGAAGTCCGCCGCGTCGGACTCCGCCGACAACGTGAACACCACGTACACGGTGAACGCCTCCAGCGAGGTGGCCAACGGCACCTGGAAGCTGCGTGTCCAGGACACCGCCGCCCAGGACACGGGCACCCTCAACGGCTGGAAGCTGACCTTCTGATCCCTGTGATCCTCCTTCGGGAACTCTGAACGAGGCAGGCCACGAGCGGGCGGGCCGGCCGGTGCGGATGGGGCACCGGCCGGCCCGCCTTTACGTCTGGCCCCACATCCCTCACAGTTAGATACCGAACGTGCTGTTTCCTTTCACCAGGCGTGCTTGTTATGCCGGATGTGCACCCGCACTCCGGCACACTGGTGTGATGAGAGCCGTCTCAGGGTGAGTTATCGTGTACGGGGGGTAAAAACAAACGGCATGACCCGTTCATTTCCGTCCCGGGAGAGTTCAGCCGATGGCGAGGCAGTTGCGAGCCGAGCAGACCCGCTCGACGATCATCACGGCCGCCGCTGACCTGTTCGACCGTCGCGGCTACGAATCGACCAGTCTCAGCGACATCGTGGAGCACGCCCACGTCACCAAGGGCGCCCTGTACTTCCACTTCGCGGCGAAAGAGGACCTGGCCCACGCGATCCTCGAACTCCAGTCGCACACCGCCCGTCGGCTGGCGACGGAGACCGACAACCGCGGCCACACCTCCCTCGAAGCGCTGATGCGCCTCACGTTCGGCATCACCCGCATGTCCGTCGAGGACCCGGTGCTGCGGGCCGGCCTGCGACTCGCCACGGGCGGGATCCGGCCCCGGCCGCCCCTGAGCCACCCGTTCACGGAGTGGCTGGACATCGTCACGACCCGGCTCGTCGGCGCCGTCAAGGAGTCCGACGTCCACCCGGACATCGATATCGACGTCGTGGCCCACTCGTTGGTCTGCTTCTTCGTCGGCACCCGCGTCGTGGGCCGCTCCCGCGAACCGGTCACGCGCCAGCCCCGCCGGACGGCCGAGATGTGGAACATACTCATCCGCGGCTTGGTCCCGGTGACCCGCCGCGCCCGCTATCTGAGCCTGGCGGCGCGTCTGGAGCGGGAGATCGCACCGGTGTGACCGGGGCCGGGTGGGCCGTCCCGTGTGCGCCCACGGGCGTTACCGTGAGGCCCATGCCCGACACCTCCTCCGCACCCGTGCTCCTCGGCAACCAGCCGGGCTCCTTCCCCCACAGTGTGCTGGCCGAGCGGCACCCCGCGATCATCAAGCAGGTCCGCGAGGCCTTCCCGTACGAACCCGGGCAGCACCGCGCCCTCGACGAACTGCTCGCCAACTGCACCGAGGGCGAGATCGAACCCCTCCCCGCCGACGCGCACGACCGGGACCACTGGGAGGCCTGGGGGCTGCGCGAGTACACCGGCCGGTCCTGGTTCGACGTGCCGTGGCTCTGGTCCGAGAGCTGGTTCTACCGCCGACTGCTCCAGTCCGTCGGCTACTTCGGCCCCGGCCCCTGGCAGGGCATCGACCCGTTCCGCCCCTTCAAGCTCGCCGAACTCGACTCCGCCGAGACCGACGAGGAACTCGCCGCACTGGACGACCTCGCCGGCCGGCCCGCCGCCGAACGAGCACAGGCCCTGCTGCACGGCTCCCTCTGGGGCAACCGCGCCGACCTCGGCTTCCGGCTCTCCGCCGAAGGCGCGCGGGACGCGGACGCCGCGCCCGGCCTGGTCGCCGACGACAGCGACCGGCTCTGGTCACTGCTCGACACCACGGGCCGCGGCACCGGCACGCTGTGCCTCGTCGCCGACAACGCGGGCCGCGAACTCGTCCCCGACCTCCTCCTCATCGCCCACCTCCTGGAGAGCAGCCGCATCGGACAGGCGGTCCTGCACGTCAAGCCGTACCCCTACTACGTCTCCGACGCCACCACCGCCGACGTCGTCGACGCCCTGCGCCGGCTGACCGGTGCCGGGGGAGCGGCGGCCGCATACGGACGGCAGCTGTGGTCCGCCCTGACCGACGGCCGCCTCACCCTGCGCGCCCACCCCTTCTCCAGCGCCCCGCTGCCGTACGCGGACATGCCCGGCGACCTGCGCGCCGAGTTCGCCTCGGCCACGCTCACGATCGTCAAGGGCGACCTCAACTACCGCCGCCTCGTGGGCGACCGGCTCTGGGCCCCGACCACGCCCTTCGCGGACGTCACCGCCTACTTCCCCGGTCCGGTCGCCGCCCTGCGCACCCTGAAGTCCGACGTGATCACCGGCCTCGCCGCGCACACCGAGGCCGCCCTGGTGGCGGCGGAGGACCAGCGCTGGCGCACCAGCGGCACGCACGCGCTGATCCAGGTGCGCGACGCCCGGTGAGTGACCCGTGATTCACGCGATGGTGTGATCATGTCCAGCCCGGCGGATGCCGCCGCGGGGCGCCGGGTAGGGCCCGGCCATGACGCAGCCGTTCGAACTCCCGCACTTCTACCTGCCGCACCCCGCGCGGCTGAACCCGCATGTGGACGAGGCCCGAGCCCATTCGACCGGGTGGGCGCGCGAGATGGGCATGCTGGAGGGGTCCGGCGTCTGGCGGCAGGCCGATCTCGACGCGCACGACTACGGCCTGCTCTGCGCCTACACCCACCCCGACTGCGACGCCCCCGCCCTCTCCCTCATCACCGACTGGTACGTCTGGGTCTTCTTCTTCGACGACCACTTCCTGGAGATGTTCAAGCGCAGCCAGGACCGCACCGCCGGCAAGGCCCACCTGGACCGGCTGCCCCTGTTCATGCCGCTGGACCTGTCGGCTCCCGTCCCGGAACCGCAGAACCCGGTCGAGGCGGGCCTCGCCGACCTGTGGGCGCGCACGGTGCCGAAGATGTCCGAGGACTGGCGCCGACGCTTCGCCTTGGCCACCGAGCATCTCCTCAACGAGTCGATGTGGGAGCTGTCCAACATCAACGAGGGGCGGATCGCCAACCCCGTCGAGTACATCGAGATGCGCCGCAAGGTGGGCGGCGCCCCCTGGTCGGCGGGGCTCGTGGAGTACGCGACCGCCGAAGTGCCCGTCTCCGTCGCCGGGTCCAGGCCGCTGCGCGTGCTGATGGAGACGTTCTCCGACGCCGTGCACCTGCGCAACGACCTGTTCTCCTACCAGCGCGAGGTCGAGGACGAGGGCGAGAACAGCAACGGCGTGCTCGTCGTGGAAACCTTCTTCGGCTGCACCACGCAGGAGGCCGCCGACATCGTCAACGACGTCCTCACCTCCCGCCTCCACCAGTTCGAGCACACGGCGTTCACGGAAGTGCCCGCGGTGGCCCTGGAGAAGGGGCTCGCGCCGGACGAGGTCGCGGCCGTGGCGGCCTACACGAAGGGGCTGCAGGACTGGCAGTCCGGCGGCCACGAATGGCACTTGCGCTCCAGCCGCTACATGAACGAGAACGCGGCGCGCGGCGGCAGCCCCTGGCCGGGCTGTACGGGCTTCGGCACCTCCGCCGCCGACGTCCGGGCCCTGCTCGCGACAGCGGGAGCCGACCGACTGCGCTCCTACACGCACGTGCCGTACCAAAAGGTCGGGCCGTCGCGGATCCCCGACATCCGGATGCCGTTCCCGCTGGAGCTCAGCCCGCACCTGGACAACGCCCGCCGGAGCCTGCGCGACTGGGTGGACCGGATGGGCATCCTCGCCGAGGGCGTCTGGGACGAGGACAAGCTCCGGGCCTACGACCTCCCGCTCTGCTCGGCGGGCCTGGACCCGGACGCCACGCCCGAGGCCCTCGACCTCAGCGCGCAGTGGCTCGCCTGGGGCACCTACGGTGACGACTACTACCCGCTGGTCTACGGCCACCGCCGCGACCTCGCCGCCGCCCGGCTCACCACGGCCCGCCTGTCCGACTGCATGCCGATCGCCGGGGAGGAGCCGCTGCTCCCGGTCAACGCCATGGAGCGCGGCCTGGTCGACCTGTGGGCGCGCACCACCGCCGGGATGACGCCCGAGGCGCGGCGGACGCTCAAGGACGCGGTCGACGCCATGACCGAGAGCTGGGTGTGGGAGCTGTCCAACCAGCTCCAGAACCGTGTACCCGACCCGGTCGACTACCTGGAGATGCGCCGGGCGACCTTCGGCTCCGACCTCACGCTGAGCCTGTGCCGGATGGGCCACGGCCCGGCCGTCCCGCCCGAGGTCTACCGCAGCGGCCCGGTCCGCTCCCTGGAGAACGCCGCGATGGACTTCGCGTGCCTCCTCAACGACGTCTTCTCGTACCAGAAGGAGATCGAGTTCGAGGGCGAGATCCACAACGCGATCCTCGTCGTGCAGACCTTCTTCGGCTGTGACTACCCGACCGGGCTCGGCATCGTGCACGACCTGATGAGCCGGCGCATGCGCCAGTTCGAGCACGTCGTCGAGCACGAACTGCCCATCCTGTACGACGACTTGCAGCTCACGGGGCAAGCGCGCGCGGCGATGGGGACGTACGTGGCGGACCTGCGGAACTGGATGTCCGGCATCCTCCACTGGCACCGCGAGGTGGACCGCTACAAGGACGAGTGGCTGTCGCGGCGGGCCCACGGCTTCCTCCCGGACCGCCCGCCCGCCGTGCCCCTGCCCGCGCTCCGCTGAGGGGACGACCTCCAGCCGGACCGACTCGGAACGGGATCTTTTCCCGCGGCTCGTGCCGCACCCGGAGTACCGGGTGCGGCACGAGCCGCGCCCGCGTTCGGGCCACCCCCGACCCGGCCCCGGCCACGGTCAGTCTCACTCGTTCGTGGCTCGTCGGCCGCCGATGAGCCGGGTAGAGCACCTGCCGTGATCGCTCCGGGATCCGCCGGAGGCGATCGGCACCATCCGGAGGCGAGCCATGGAACAGACCGCGCTGCGACCCAAGCCGATGCCGGGTCGGGAGCCCGACGGGGCCGCGCCGGCGACGGGGCCCGGCCCGTCCCGGCCCCGCCCGCACGCCGCCCGGCGACGCGGGCGGCGGCTCCTCAACGTCCTGCTCGCCGGGTTCGTCGGCGCTGTCCTGGTGCTGTCCGGGATCGGCCTCGGGGCCATGGGCGTCACGGTGGCCGGCCAGGGCGGGCGCTTCGACGCACGGGCGTGGCGCACGCCGCCGCTGACCGGCCCCTCGCCCTCCGCCGCTCCCGCCGCGCCCGCCGCCGCGACCCTCGGTGTGCAGGTCATGGACGCCCGGAAGCCGGGGGCCGTGGTCGTGGGGCTGCACGTCCCCGGGCCGGCCCAGGCCGCCGGTCTGGTACGCGGCGACGTCCTCCTCGCCTTCGGCGCGACCCGGATCGACACGGCCGCCGACCTGGTCCGGGCCGTCGCCCGCGCCCGCCCGGGTTCCGAGGTCAGGCTGACGGTCCGCCACCGCAGCGGTGGGTACGAGCAGCTGACCCTCGTACCGGCTGTCGCCGCGTGAAGCGTGCCCTCATGACACGACCCGGAAGTGGCCAGTGAGCCGCCACGAGTCGGCCAGGACATGGAAGGCGAGCCCGGGCGGCGCGCGTCCCGGTCCGCGACCTGCTCGCCCTCCCAGGGCAGCCGCAGCGTCCACGTCACCCCGGGCCCGACGGTCAGCGGCCGCCCCGCGCAGGTGGTGGCGGCGGGGCTGTGGGCGCGTGGCCGGTGACGAGCCCGGCGATCTCGGGGCGGCGGGCCGGCAGACCGGCCAGGTTCCCCGCCGTGGCGGCCCGGCACACTGGAGTCGCACATCAGCACCGCGCCGTCGAGCATGTCGCCGGGGTGAATGCCCGCAGACGGCTCGCGCCGCCCCCTCCGGCCGGGCAGGATGCTGCCCGTAGCACCTTCGTCCGTCCTGGGAGGCCCGGATGACCGGAAGCACGGCCGCGTCCTTCACCGCCGACGACTACCGGGCCCGCATGGAGCGCGCCGCGCGGGCGGCCGCCGCGGCCGGTCTCGCGGGCCTGCTGGTGGCCCCCGGCCCGGACCTGGTGTGGCTCACCGGCTACACGCCCCCGGCGGTCACCGAACGGCTCACCCTGCTGGTCCTGGCCGCCGGGCAGGACCCCGTCCTCGTCGTCCCCGCCCTGGAGGCCCCGGACGCGAACCGGGCGGGCGGCGCGGCCGCCCTGACCCTGCGCGACTGGACCGACGGCAAGGACCCCTACGCCGCGACCGCCGCCCTCCTCGACTCCTCGGGCCGGTTCGGCATCAGCGACAACGCCTGGGCCCTGCACCTGCTGGCCCTCCAGCAGGCCCTGCCCGGCAGCTCCTACGCCTCGCTCACCGAGGCCCTGCCGATGCTGCGCGCCGTCAAGGACACGGCCGAGCTGGACCTCATGGCGGCCGCGGGAGCCGCCGCCGACGCCACGTTCGAGGAGATCCGTAACGTCCCCTTCGCCGGCCGCCGGGAGTCCGAGGTGGCCGCGGACCTCGACCGGCTGCTGCGCCGGCACGGACACGAGCAGGTCGACTTCACCATCGTCGCGTCCGGCCCGAACGGCGCCAACCCGCACCACGAGGCGGGCGACCGCGTCATCGCCCGCGGCGACATGGTCGTCCTCGACTTCGGCGGCCTGCGGGACGGCTACGGCTCCGACACCTCCCGCACGGTCCACGTCGGCGAGCCCAGCGACGAGGAACGCCGCGTCCACGACATCGTGCGCGCGGCCCAGGAGGCCGGCTTCCGGGCGGTGCGGCCCGGGGCCGCCTGCCAGGACGTGGACCGGGCCGCCCGCGCGGTCATCGCCGACGCCGGCTACGGCGAGTACTTCATCCACCGCACCGGACACGGCATCGGCGTCACCACCCACGAGCCGCCCTACATGATCGAGGGCGAGGAACGGCCCCTCGTGCCCGGCATGTGCTTCTCCGTGGAACCCGGCATCTACCTGCCCGGCCGGTTCGGCGTCCGCATCGAGGACATCGTGACCGTCACCGAGGACGGCGGCCGGCGCCTGAACACCACCACCCGCGAGCTGGTCATAGTGGAGTGAGGCCCCGATGTCCCCAGCTCGCCTCCCGAACGGCAACGGCGCGACCATGACCCAGGCACCCACACCCACCGCGGACACCGTCCGCCGACTGGTTTCCTCCCTCCTCAAGGACGGCAGGGACGGCAAGGACGCCGCGGACGGCAAGGACGGCAGGGGCGGCAAGCAGACCCGCCAGGGCGGCAGCGGCCCCAGCCCCGACGTCCGGCCCGCCACCCCCGGCACGGAACCCGTCACCTGGTGGGTCGGCACCCGCCACGTGCTGCGCCTCGCCCCCGACCGGGAGGCCACCGTGCGCCAGCGCCGCGAGCTGCGCCTGCGCGACCTCGTCCGCCCGCACATCCCGATGGCGGTGCCGGCCAGCGTCGCGCACGGCGAGTGGGCCCCCGGGCTCGGCTACACGCTGGACACCAAGGTGCCCGGCGGCTCGGGGGAGGAACACGACGTGTCCGCCGTCGGCGAGGCCGACCTCGCCGGGCTCCTCACGGGCCTGCGCGAGGTGCCGGTCCGGCAGGCCGAGACACTCGGCGTGCCGCGCGCCGCGCCGCGCTCCCTGGAGGCACTGCGCCGGGCCGCCGTACGCGCCGCCGAACGCCTCGCCAGGGCCGACGAGTTCGACGCCGCACGCCTGAACCAGCTCACCCCGCCCGCCGCGTCCCAGCTCGCCGCCCAGCCCGGCTCGGCGGTCCTCACCCACCACGCCCTCACGGGCGGCCACCTCGTGGTCAGCGCCGACGGCCGGGTGCGCGGCGTGCTCGGCTGGTCCGGCGCGGTCGTCGGCGACCCGGCCGAGGACATCGCGGGCCTCGCGCTCGCCGTCGGCTCACCCGCCGCCGTACGCGCCGCCACCCTCGCCGGCTACGGCGCCCGCCCCTGTCTGCGCGGCCTCTGGCTCGCCCGCTGCGACAGCGTCGTCCACCTCGCCGAGGCCCTCACCGCCCAGGACGCCACCCTCCTGCGGACCCGGCTGCGCCGCGCCTGGGAGCCGATCCTGCTGGAACGGGTGACGGACCTGGGGGACGGGGACGACGCCCTGTAGCGGGCCGGGCGCCCGCATCCCGGACGGCTATCCTCCGCCCATGAAGCGCACCGTCGCGGCCTTGTGCCTGCTGGCCGCCGCCCTCACCTGCCTGGCCGGCTGCTCCGGCGCCGCCGCGTCCTCCACGCCCGGCGCCAAGGCGTCCCCGGCGCGGCCACCGACCCCGGCGGAGCGCCTCGGCACGCTCATGGTCACGGCGTCCGACCTCGGCACCGGCTACTCCGTGCGCAAGTTCGACCCGACCGAGGGCAAGTCCGTCTTCGCCCGGTCCGCGCGGGAGATCAACGCCAGCGTCTGCACCCCGCTGGCGGCCATGACGCACCAGTTGCCCCTCGGCAGGCCGCAGGCCTCCCTGAGCCGCGTCGTCACGACCCGGGAGGCACCCGGCACCCGGATCTACGTCACGCTCGCCACCTACGACCAAGGCATGGCGGTGGTGGCGATGGACACCCTCCTCGCCGATGCCGTGCAGGGCTGTTCCCTCGGCTTCACCGCCACGGCGCACGGCGCCGACGAGCTGTACTACCCGTTCGAGCCCGAGGACACCCCCGCCGTCGGTGACGAGGCCCTCGCCTACCGCGGCGCCATCACGGAGGAGGGTGGCGGGACCCGGCCGATCCGCACCACCGTCGTACGCCACGGGGACGCCATCGCCGTCTGCACCGCGGTGGGCGGCGCCCGCATCGCGCGGCCGGGGCTCCTGGCGCCCGTCATCGAGGCGCAGGACGCGAAGCTCCGCTGAGCCGCCGGGTGTTCACTCCTGCAGCAGCACCACGCCCGATTCCCCGGGCAGCCGCACCACCCCGTCCGTCCCGGGCGTCTCCACCGGCTCCCACGCGGCCAGTACGCGGGCGTGGGGCACGCCGAGCGGCAGCTCGGCCGGCTCGGGGGCCAGGTTCACCGCCACCAGGACGTCCCCGCGCCGGAAGGCGATCCAGCGGCGCTCCTCGTCGTAGGCCACCTTGGTGTCGGCGAGGTCGGGGTCGGTCAGGTCGGGCTGCTCGTGGCGCAGGGCGAGGAGCCGCCGGTACCAGGCCAGCACGCGCGCGTGGGGCTCGCGTTCCGGTTCGGACCAGTCGAGGCAGGAGCGGTCCCGGGTCGCCGGGTCCTGCGGGTCGGGAACGTCCTCCTCCTTCCAGCCGTGCGCGGCGAACTCCCGCCGCCTGCCCCGCCGTACGGCGTCCGCCAGCTCCGGGTCGGTGTGGTCGGTGAAGAACTGCCAGGGCGTGCCCGCGGCCCACTCCTCGCCCATGAAGAGCATCGGCGTGAACGGCGCCGTCAGGACCAGCGTGGCCGCGCACGCCAGCAGCCCGGGGGAGACCAGGGCCGAAAGCCGGTCGCCCTGGGCGCGGTTGCCGACCTGGTCGTGGGTCTGGCTGTAACCGAGCAGCCGGTGCCCGGCCACCCGCGTGCGGTCCAGCGGGCGCCCGTGGTGCCGCTCCCGGAAGCTCGAGTACGACCCGTCGTGGAACCAGCCGCCGGTGAGGGTCTTGGCGATTCCGCCGAGGGACGCGCGCGCGAAGTCGGCGTAGTAGCCCTGCGACTCGCCGGTCAGCGTGGTGTGCAGGGCGTGGTGGAAGTCGTCGTTCCACTGCGCGTGCAGCCCGAGGCCGCCCTCCGCGCGGGAGGTGATGAGCCGCGGGTCGTTCAGGTCCGACTCGGCGACCAGGAACAGCGGCCGGTCCGTCTCGGCGGCCAGCGCGTCCACGGCCGTCGAGAGCTCCTCCAGGAAGTGGAACGCTCGCGTGTCCACCAGTGCGTGCACCGCGTCCAGGCGCAGCCCGTCGAGCCGGTAGTCGCGCAGCCACGCCAGCGCGCTGCCGATCAGATACGCGCGCACCTCGTCCGAGCCGGGCGCGTCCAGGTTGACCGCGGCGCCCCAGGGGGTGTGGTGGGTGTCCGTGAGGTACGGCCCGAAGACGGGCAGGTAGTTGCCGGACGGCCCGAAGTGGTTGTGCACCACGTCGAGCACCACGCCCAGGCCGAGTGCGTGGGCCCGGTCGACGAAGCGTTTCAGCGCCTCGGGCCCGCCGTACGGCTCGTGCACCGCCCACAGCGAGACGCCCTCGTAGCCCCAGCCGTGCGTGCCCGGGAAGGGGCACAGCGGCATCAGCTGCACATGCGTGACGCCCAGTCCGGCGAGATGGCCGAGCCGCTCGGCGGCCGCGTCCAGGGTGCCCTCGCGCGTGTACGTCCCCACGTGCAGCTCGTACAGCACCGCCCCGGGCAGCGGCCGCCCCTGCCACGCCGCGCGCCACGCGTACCGCTCGTGGTCGACGACGGCGCTCAGCCCGTCCGGGCCGTCCGGCTGCCGGCGCGAGCGCGGATCGGGCAGCACGGGCCCGTCGTCCAGCGCGAAGCCGTACCGGGACCCGTCGCGCGCCTCGGCCTCGCCCGTCCACCACCCCGCCCGTTCCGGATCGCGCTCCAACGCGCGCGTGACGTCGTCGCACCGGAGCGTCACACGGCCGGCCTGTGGTGCCCACACCTCGAACTGCACGGACGGTTCCCCTTCGTCTGCTCACCGTGATGTAGCCCGTCCATGGTGCGTCAAACGAGATCAATCCGCCGGTGCATCCACCCATTTGCGGCGGGTCTCACCGGGTACGCGCGCCCGGCGGCCGGTTTCGCGCTTTCTGGACAGCCCGGCCGCGCTGCCCGACAATCACCAGCGTGACGTCGTCCTTCGAGTTCAACACGTTTCCCGCGCGGCTCTCCGACGCGGAGCGCGACCGGGCGCTGAAGGTACTCCGTGACGGCGTCGCCATGGGCCGCCTGTCCCACGACACGTTCGTCCGCCGCATGGAGCTGGCGCTCGCCGCCCGCCGCCCGGACGAACTCGCCGTGCTCACCGCCGACCTGCGCACCGAGAGCCGGTTCTCGCGCCTGGTGTTCGGCACCGTCGAGGCGGTCTCGGGATTCACCGTACGCATGCGCCGGGCCTGGCAGGCCGAGCGGTTGCCCAAGCTGCTGCTGCCCCACCCGTCGCACGGCCACCCGCTGCGCATAGGCCGCGACCCCGCCAGCGGGCTGCGCCTCAACCACGAGACGGTCTCCCGCGTGCACGCCGAACTGCGTCACCAGGGCGGCCTGTGGGTCCTGCGCGACCTCGGCTCCACCAACGGCACGACGGTGAACGGACGGCGTGTCGTCGGCGCGGCCGTCGTCCGCGAGGGCGACCAGGTGGGCTTCGGCCGGATCATGTTCCGGCTGTCGGCCGGCTGACCGGAAACGGAGCCACGCCTCAGCCCTGGCCTGGGGGTTACCACATGCCGGTCCCGGGAGCGTGGCTGAATCCCTTTGCTGTCCACGGTGTTGACGTACCCCTGAAGTCGTGACTGACTGTGCGTACGCCATCTACACCTGGTGAACCGACGGCACCGCATGGGGAGGTGTGCCCTGCCGCCCCTCCTGCGCTACCCGACCATCGACGAACTCGGCGCCCGGGCCACCGCCCTCGTCGCCCGCCACCCCCGTGACGCCCGGCTGCGCCGGGTCGGCACGTCCCGCGCGGGCACCCCCATGTGGCTGCTCTCCGTCGGCCACGGCAGCCGCCAGGCCCTGGTCGTCGCCGGCCCCCACGCCAACGAACCGGTGGGCGGTGCCACCGTGCTGCGCCTGGCCGAGCGGGCCCTGGCCGACCCGCGGCTCACCGAGGGCGCCGACGCCACCTGGAACCTGCTGCTGTGCCTCGACCCGGACGGGTCGCGCCGCAACGAGGGCTGGCTCACCGGCCCCTACACGCTCGGCCGGTACGTCCGGAACTTCTTCCGGCCCGGCTTCCTTGAGCAGCCCGAATGGCTGCCCGACGGCGCGGCCGGCGCCGCTCTGCCGGAGACCCGCGCCCTGCTCGACCTCCAGGACGAACTGCGCCCGTTCCTCCAGTGTTCCCTGCACGGCGTCGACATCGGCGGCGGTTTCGTCGAGCTCACCCACGACCTGCCGGGCCTCGACCGGCGCCTCGCCCACATCGCCGCCCGGCTCGGCATCCCCCGCGAACTCGGCGCGTACGACGCCCTGTACTGGCCCGGCCTCGGGCCCGCCGTCTACCGGATACCGCCGCCGCGCCGGGCCGATCTGGTCGCGGCCATGACGGAGGCCGCCGTCGAGTCCACCTGGTACCACCCCTGCCGGCACGGCACCGTCACCGCGGTCGTCGAGGCACCCATGTGGGGCGTGACGGCCGTGGCGGACGGCTCCCCGCCCGCGGACCGGGACGCCGAGCTGCGGGCCGTCAGCCGCACCCTGCGCCACGACACGGGCCTCCTGCGGCACCTGCTGGCCAGGATCCGGCCGCACCTGGCCGGCGTGCCCGACGCGGCCCGCCTGCTCGCCCCGGTCGACGACTATCTCCTGGTCTGCCCCGGCCTCGCCGACGCCTGGGACCCCGACACCGGCGACAGCCCGGCCCACCCCCTCCCGCCGCTGAGCACCGCGCACCTCGTCGCCCTGCGCATCTCCGGGCGGCGGCTCGCGCTGCGCACGGCGGGACTGCTGCACCAGCTCGTACGGGCCGCCGGCCGTGATCCGGCCGGGGCGCTGCCGGAGCTGGACCGGCTGATCGACGAGTGGTGCGCCGACTACCACGACGGCTGCCGGGCGCGCTGGATCCCGGTGGCCCGCCAGGCCGAGTACCAGGCCCGCGTGGTCCTCGCCGCGTTCGAACTGGCCGGGCGGGACGCCCGCGCGTGCTCCGGTTCGGGCGAGCCGGTACCGATGCAGCGGGACTGAGGGGGCTCACGACGCCCTCTCGCGCGCGTGCAGCGCCGCCGCGACGACCGTGCGGGACTGGTGCTCCACCTGGTGCTCCAAGGGCACCCAGCGGGCGCGGAAACGTTCCGCGAAAGCGTCGCTCCAGGTCGAGACGAGCTCCTCGAGCTGCTTCGCCGCCGCGTCGTCGGTCCCGCGCAGCACCCGCAGCAGCATGGCCGCCGCCCGCAGCGGCACGCGGCGGGCGAACGCGTCCACGCTGCCGACGTACGCCCGGGTGAGGTCGGCGGGCGGGGTGTGGACCAGGTCGGAGGCCAGGCCCGGTACCAGCTCCAGACCCCACCGGGCGGCCCGCAGCAACGGACCGTCCAGGTCCGCCAGCCGGGGCAGCGCACCGTCGAGCACCCGCGTCACCTCCAGCGCGTCACGCTGGAGCCGGCCCGCCAGCCGCCCGATCGCCGCCGCCGGAGCCGGATGCGGAGCCGGGTCGTCCACGAGGTCGCTCGCCCACATCGGCACCTCGACCACCGCGGTCAGCCCGCCGTACCGGTGGGCGTGGAACCAGGTGCTGTGCCGCGCGTCGTCCGGCAGGCTCGGGTACGCCGGCCCGATGCCCGGCGCGGGCATGACATGCACGCCCGGCCCGGACGCGGGCCACCCCGCGGCGTCCGACGCGCCGGTCTCCACCGGGATGTGCAGCTCGGCCGCGGACTTCGCGAACGGCTCGGCGAGCCCCGGCACGTCCTTCGTCAACTGCACCCAGCTGCCGCCCAGGTCCGTGCCGTGCAGGGTCACCTGAAGGTAGGGGCGCAGCTCGTCGATGACACCCGTCAGGGCCCGGGTCTCGGGCGGCAGCCGGTCCGGCGGCAGCACCGACGGCGCCCACTCGGGCTGCTCCGGGCCCGCGGGCCGGAAGAAGCCGAGGTGGTAGTCGAAGAGGCTGCGCGGCGCCGGCGTCACGTGCAGGCTCGCCCCGTCGGGGTCCGCGCACAGCAGGAAGTGCCAGGAGATGCCGTCGCGCAACTCCCGCTGCTCCAGGACCCGCCGGGCGAGCGCGAGCAGGGTGCAGGAGCCGGTCGGCTCGTTGGCGTGGGCACCGGCCACCACCAGTACGGCGCGGCGGGCGCGGCCCACGGACAGCAGGTGCAGGGGCCTGCCCGCACGTGAGGCACCCACCTGCCGCAGGGTGCACACGCCGGGGCGCTGAGCGGTCAACGCCCGGGCAGCAGAGACCTGTTCGGTCACCGTCGGGTAGCGCAGCTCCGGCAGGACACTCACCCCCGTCACATCCGCCCGAGTTCGCAATCGCAGTAGCCCACGGCCATGGTGCGGTGTCAAGGGCGCGACCGGGGAGGCTGCAGGGGGCGCCCGGAAGCACTGGCGGCCTGCTACCGCTGGTGCAGCCCTCGCCCCGCCAGGGTGAGGAACACCTCGCCGACCGCCTCGGACAGGGTCGGGTGCGGGTGGACGTGCCGGGCGACGTCGGACGGCTCGGCCTCCCAGCCGACGACCAGCTGGCTCTCGGCGATCATCTCCGACACGTGCGGACCCACCAGGTGCACGCCGAGCACCCGCCCGCCGGCCTCGGTGACGACCTTCACCATCCCGCCCTGCCCGTGCACCATGCCCTTCGCGACGGCGGTCAGCGGCATGGTGTCGGTCTCCACCTCGTACCCCCGCGCGCGTGCCCCGGCCTCACTCAGACCCACGGCCGCGGTCTGCGGTGACGAGTACGTGACCCGGGGCACGGCCGAGTAGTCCACGGGTGCGGACGGCACGCCTGCCAGCGTCTCGGCCACCAGCAGTCCTTCCGCGAAGGACGCGTGGGCCAGTCCGAGCGACGGCGGCGGCAGCAGATCGCCCACCACGTGGACGCCGGGCACAGCCGTCTCCAGCCGGTCCCAGTCGGCCGGCACGACGAAGCCGCGCGCGTCCGTGACGAGCCCCGCGGCGGCCATGTCCAGACCGTCGGTGACCGGGGCCCGCCCGACCGCCACCAGCAGCCGCTCGGCCTCCACCGTGAGGGTCTCGCCCCGGGCCGTACGCACGCGTGCGCGCACCCCGTCGCCGAGCACCTCGGCGTCCAGCAGGCGGGCGCCGGCCCGGACGTCGATGCCGCGCTTCTTCAGGCCCCGGGTCAGATGACGGCTCACCTCCGCGTCCTCCGACGGCACGATCCGGTCGGCGGCCTCCACCAGGGTGACCTCGGCGCCCAGGGAGCGGTGGAACGAGGCGTACTCCACGCCGATCGCGCCGCCCCCGAGCACCAGCACGGACGCCGGGAGCCCGGGGGCGAAGAGGGCGTCGTCGCTCGTCACCACGTGCCGCCCGTCCGGGTCGAGCCCCGGGAGCGTGCGCGGCCGTGAGCCGGTGGCCAGGACCAGCCCACGGCGCGCGGAGAGGTCGTGCACGCCGGGTTCGCCGTGTGCGCCCGTGCCCGCGGCGCCCGGGCCGGCCACGCGCACCGAGCGCGGTCCCGTCAGCCGCGCGCTCCCCGCGATCACCCGCACCCCCGCGTGCGCGAGATGCGCCTGCACACCCCGGTGGTTGCGGGCCACGATGTCGTCGCGGGTGGCCACCAGGGCGGACCAGTCGACCGCGTCCAGGGTCGCCTTCACACCCCAGCGTTCGCGGGCCTCGGCGATCCCGTCGACGAGTTCGGCCGCGTGCAGCATCGCCTTACTGGGGATGCAGCCGCGGTGCAGGCACGTCCCGCCGACCTTGTCCCGCTCGACGAGCACGACCTCGAGGCCGAGGGCCGCGGCGCGCAGGGCGGTGCTGTAGCCGCCCGTGCCGCCGCCGATGACGATGACGTCCGGTGAGTCCATGTCCCCCAGCCTCCGCCCGGCCTTGCCATGCGTCCAAGGCAATGTTCTTGTGGAATCGATGCAGGACGTCTATGGGGAGGGGCCGTGAGCCTGCGCCAGATGGAGTACTTCCTGACGGTCGTCGAGGAGGCGTCCTTCACCCGCGCGGCGGAGCTCCTGCACGTCTCGCAGCCCGCGCTCTCCCACCAGATCAAGGCACTGGAGCGGTCCGTGGGCGGCGCCCTCCTGGAGCGCCTGCCGCGGGGTGTGCGCCTGACGCCGATGGGGCGCGCCTTCCGGCCGCACGCCGAGCTCGCCGTGCGCAGCGCCGCCCAGGCCCGCCGCGCGGCCCGCGCCACCGCCGGTGCCGAGGGCGGTGAACTCCACATCGCCGCCGTCCACTCCGTCGCGGTCGGCGTCCTCCCGGACGTCTTCGCCCGCTGGCGCGCCGCCCACCCGAGTGTGCTGCTGCACCTCCACGAATACGCCACCTCCGAGGCGTTGGAGGAGCAGGTCGAGCGGGGCACCGCCGACCTCGCCGTCGGCCCGGCGCCCGATGGCTGGCCCGGGACCGTCCTGCCGGTCGGCCAGGAGGAGATCGTCCTCGTGGTGCCCTTCGACGACCGTTTCGCGGGCCGGACGACGGTCACGCTGCCGGAGCTGGCCGACCGCCCCTGGGTGCGCTGTGCCATGGAGCCCGTCGTCCACGGTGAGCGCTTCCTCGACCGGGCGTGCGGCCGCGCGGGCTTCACGCCGCGCACCGCCGTCTTCACCGAGCACACCTCGACGGCGGTTCGGATGGCCGCGGCCGGTGTCGGCGTCTGCGCCGCGCCCGCCCACCTCGTCCGCGAGGCGGTCGGCGGGGGCTGCGTCGTCCTCACCCCCGACCCGGCCTGGAGGCGCACCTTGACGGTCTTCTCGCGCCTGGCGCCGACCGGTGCGGCGGAGAGGTTCGTGGACCTGCTGCGGACGTCCTGGCCGCGCCCGCGAGCCCCTCTGCCCGTCTACGAGGACTGCCCCGAGGACGGCCCCGCGTCGCCTGAGCTCAGTCACCCACCCTTTCCAGCAGCGCCACCGGCACCCCCGCGAACAGCTCCTCCACGCGCGCGTGCCCGGTGAACTCCCGCCCGGGCTCCAGCACGTCCGCCCAGCGGCCCGGCGGCAGCGGCAGCCGCGTGTCCTGCCAGCCGCCCGCCTCCGCGAGCCGCAGGGACAGGCGCGTCACGGCTGTCAGCACCTCACCGGAGCGGACGAACGCCAGGCAGTGCGCCGCCGCCGGTCCCTCGGCCGGCAGCGCCATGTACGTCGCCGTGTCGCCGAAGGCTCCGGGCCGCCGGGCCCGCAGCCCCAGCGCCGCCCGCGTCACCGCCGCCTTCTCCCCGGACGTGCCGCCCGACTCCCCGGGCGGGAAGCCCACCGCCCGCCGGTTGTCCGGGTCCACCAGCGCCCGGTACTCGGCCTCCGTGCCCTGGTAGACGTCCGGGACGCCCGGCATCGTCAGCTGCACCAGGGCCGTGCCCAGCACGTTGGCCCGGATGTGCGGCGCCAGTGATTCCCGGAACGCCGCGACCCGCTCACCCGGCGCCCCGCACGGCCCGGCCGCCACGAACCGCTCCACCGCTTCCTCGTACGGCGGCTCCTGCTCGGTCCAGCTCGTGTACAGGCCCGCCTCACGCACATGCTTCAGCAGCGCCCCCTGCACCCGCTCCAGGGCCCCGGACGCCGGGCCGAGACCGAACACGGTCTGCCAGGCCGCCCACGCCAGTTGCGCGTCCGGCACGCCCTCCCCGGTACGGGTCACCTCCGCGAGCACGTCCGCCCAGCGGTCCGGGCACTCGGTGAGCACGTGCAGCGCCGCCCGGACGTCGGCACTGCGCTTGGTGTCGTGCGTCGAGGCGACCGTGCCGGACACCGGCCAGTCGCGCTGCACGCGCGCGCAGTACGCGTGGAACTCCTGCGGCGACACCGCGGGAGCGCCCGGATTCCCGCCCACCTCGGTCGCCGACAGCAGCGGCACATACCGGTAGAACGCCGTGTCCTCCACCGACTTGGCCCGCAGCGCCGACGAGGTCTGCGCGAACCGCGTCCGGAACTCCAGCTGCGCGGGCCCGTCGCCGTACCGCCCCAGCACCAGGTCGCGTACGACGTCCACCGCACCGGCCTCCTCGGGCACCGCGAAGGCCTGCCGGGCCTCCTCCGCCGCCGCCTCCGTGACCACGGACGCCGCGTCGACGGACTCGTAGGGCCGGTAGACCTCCAGCCGTACGAGAAGCTCCTGGAGCGCCGTGCGCAGCGCCCAGGGCGCGCGGTCGCGCAGGGCCGGTTCCGGCGAGGTCGCGCAGAGCCGGGTCGCCACCCGGGTCAGCCGGTCGGTCTCGGTGGCCAGCTCGTGCGTGAGGACCTTGTACGCCGCCCGCCGCACCGTCGCCTCCCACTGCCCGCCCCGGTCCGTCTGCGGGGCCGCGAAGCGCCGGTACTGCCCGAGGAGGTCCCCGAACCCGGCCGGGTCCGTGAAGACCCCGTCCACGTGCCGCAGGGCGTCGTAGCCGGTGGTCCCGGCGACGGGCCAGGACGCCGGCAGCTGCTCACCGTCGGCCAGGATCTTCTCCACGACCGTCCAGCGGCCGCCCGTCGCCTCGTGCAGCCGCGTGAGGTAGCCGTCGGGGTCGGCGAGCCCGTCGGGGTGGTCGATGCGCAGCCCGTCGATCACACCGTCGTGGAGCAGCTCGAGGATCTTGCCGTGGGTGGCCTCGAACACCTCGGGGTCCTCCACCCGTACCCCGATGAGCTCCGAGATGCTGAAGAACCGCCGGTAGTTCAGCTCGGTCCGGGCCAGCCGCCACCACACCGGGCGGTACCACTGAGCGTCCAGCAGATGCGGCAGCGGCAGGTCCTCGGTGCCCTCGCGCAGCGGGAGCACGTGGTCGTAGTAGCGCAGGACGTCACCGTCGACGCGCAGCTCGTCGAGCACCTCGCCCAGCGGCCCGCCGAGGAGCGGCAGCAGCACCTGGCCGTCCTGCGCCTCCCAGTCGATGTCGAACCACCGCGCGTACGGCGACTTCGGGCCCTCGCGCAGCACCTCCCACAGGGCGCGGTTGTGGCGCGGGGACATCGCCATGTGGTTGGGGACGATGTCCGCCACCAGGCCGAGCCCGTGCTCGCGCGCGGTGCGCGCCAGCGCCCGCAGCCCCTCCTCGCCGCCCAGCTCCTCGCGCACGCGCGCGTGGTCGACGACGTCGTAGCCGTGCGTCGAGCCCGGCACCGCCTCCAGGACGGGGGACAGGTGCAGGTGCGAGACGCCGAGCGAGGCCAGGTACGGCACGACGGCCGCGGCCGCTCCGAACGGGAACTCGGGCTGCAGCTGCAGCCGGTACGTGGCCGTGGGCACCATCGGGTCAGGTCGCTCAGGTGTCATGGAGACGTACGTACCCGCCACGCCGCCGTTCGTGTCATCGCTCGCGCCAGGTGCGCCGCGCGTCGCCCGGACGAGTGGCTCTTTCCGGACGACGCGGCGACGGCTCGGCCCCACGGGCCGCCGGGCGGCTACACGGGCCGCTGGAGCACCGTCATGCTCCGGTCCATGAGGGTCAGCCGGTCCCCGGCCTGCACCTTCGGGCCGGTGTCCGAGGGCAGGCCCTCCGGGAGGGCGGTGTCGACCACGACCTCCCACTGCCGCCCGTGATTGACCGGAACCACGAACTCCAGCGGCTTCGGCGAGGCGTTGAACATCAGCAGGAACGAGTCGTCGGTGATGCGCTCCCCGCGTGCGCCCGGCTCGGAGATCGCGTTGCCGTTGAGGAACACCGTCAGCGCCGACGCCTGCGCCGAGTCCCAGTCCCGCTGGGTCATCTCCCGGCCGTCCGGGGTGAACCAGGCGATGTCGGAAAGGTCGTCGTGCGTGCCCTCCACGGGCCGTCCGTGGAAGAAGCGCCTGCGGCGGAAGACCGGGTGGTCCCGGCGCAGCCACACCATCGCGCGCGTGAAGGCCAGCAGCTCCCTGCTCAGCCCGCCCTCGGCGTCCTCCCCCTCCTCTCCCTGCTCGGGCCACTCGACCCAGGCCAGCTCGTTGTCCTGGCAGTAGGCGTTGTTGTTGCCGCGCTGGGTGCGGGCGAACTCGTCGCCGTGGCTGATCATGGGCACGCCCTGGGACAGCATCAGCGTCGCGATGAAGTTCCGCATCTGCCGGGCCCGCAGCCGCAGCACGTCCGGATCGTCGGTCTCGCCCTCGACCCCGCAGTTCCAGGACCGGTTGTGACTCTCGCCGTCCCGGTTGTCCTCGCCGTTGGCCTCGTTGTGCTTGTCGTTGTAGGCCACCAGGTCGTGCAGGGGGAAGCCGTCGTGGCAGGTCACGAAGTTGATCGAGGCCAGCGGGCGGCGCCCGTCGTCCTGGTACAGGTCGGACGAGCCGGTCAGCCGCGAGGCGAACTCCGCGAGCGTGCGCTGCTCGCCCCGCCACAGGTCCCGCACGGTGTCCCGGTACTTGCCGTTCCACTCGGTCCACAGCGGCGGGAAGTTGCCCACCTGGTAGCCGCCCTCGCCCACGTCCCACGGCTCGGCGATCAGCTTCACCTGGGATACCACCGGGTCCTGCTGCACCAGGTCGAAGAACGACGACAGCCGGTCCACCTCGTGGAACTGCCGGGCCAGCGTCGCCGCCAGGTCGAAGCGGAACCCGTCGACGTGCATGTCCGTGACCCAGTACCGCAGCGAGTCCATGATCAGCTGGAGCACGTGCGGGGACCGCATGAGCAGGGAGTTCCCGGTCCCGGTCGTGTCCATGTAGTAGCGGGGGTCGTCCGTCAGCCGGTAGTAGCGCGAGTTGTCCAGGCCCTTGAAGGACAGCGTCGGGCCCAGGTGGTTGCCCTCGGCGGTGTGGTTGTAGACCACGTCGAGGATCACCTCGATGCCCGCCTCGTGCAGCGCCTTCACCGCGGACTTGAACTCCAGCACCTGCTGGCCCCGGTCGCCCCAGGACGCGTAGGCGTTGTGCGGGGCGAAGAAGCCGATGGTGTTGTAGCCCCAGTAGTTGTTCAGGCCCATGTCGACCAGGCGGTGATCGTTGACGAACTGGTGGACGGGCATCAGCTCCAGGGCCGTGACCCCGAGCTCGGTGAGGTGCTCGATGATCGCCGGGTGCGCGAGGGCCGCGTAGGTGCCGCGCAGCTCCTCCGGCAGGCCCGGGTGGCGCATGGTGAGGCCCTTGACGTGGGCCTCGTAGATCACCGTGTGGTGGTATTCGGTGCGCGGGCGCCGGTCGTCTCCCCAGTCGAAGTAGGGGTTGACCACGACCGACGTCATCGTGTGCGGTGCCGAGTCGAGATCGTTGCGCCGGTCGGGATCGTCGAAGTGGTAGCCGTAGACCTCCTCGCCCCAGTGGATCGAGCCGCTGATCGCACGCGCGTACGGGTCGAGCAGCAGCTTCGCGGAGTTGCAGCGCAATCCGTGCTCCGGCGCGTACGGTCCGTGCACCCGGAACCCGTACCGCTGCCCCGGCATGATGCCCGGCACATACGCGTGCCGGACGAACGCGTCGCTCTCGCGGAGCTCGATCGCCGTCTCCGAGCCGTCGTCGTGCAGCAGACACAGCTCTACTCGGTCCGCGGCCTCCGTGAAGACCGCGAAGTTGGTGCCGGCGCCGTCGTACGTGGCACCGAGTGGATACGCCTCTCCAGGCCAGACCTGCATGAATACGACTCTTTCAGGTGTGCGGCGCCGGTGGGGACGCCTTGGTCCCGAGTCTCCCCGAAAGTGAGGGAACCTCCTATGACTTATCTCCCTCTTACCGAGTGACCAGTGCATACGCGGTATGCAGAACCGTTGGGGCAATCACATACTCCCGGGGCTGTTGGGGGAGTAGGGGGAAGACGTGCGCAACATAGTGCACCGCCATCTGGGCAAGGTGGTGGCCGGTACGGCCATCGCGGTGGCCGGGACCGCCGTGATGATCGGGATCACCCTCCCGGGCACGGCGGGGGCGGACGACACCGGGACCCGGGCGGGGCAGTCCGTCCCGCAGGAGGCCGGCGGCGCTGCGGCGGGTAGCGCTGCGGCGGGCGGCCGGGCCGTGGCGCCCGGGGTCGTCGAGGAGGCGCCGGCCGAAGGACAGCAGGGCGAGGGCCGCGATCCGCTGACCGACGACGAGCTGAAGCGGGTCGAGAAGATCGCCCTCAGCCGGCAGCTGTTCCGGAACAGCGAGAGCGTGGACGGGGAACGCGGCCCGCAGCGCCTCGGCGTCGACCTCGCCGAACCCGAGGCCGGCGAGGCCGGCGAGCCGGACGCGCCCCGGCGTGCCGACGTGACGTTCTACGACTACCGGGACGACACCCTCGTCACCCGGACCGTCGACCTCGGCACCGGCAAGGTGGTGAGCACCGGCACCCAGCGCGGCGTCCAGCCACCCCTGAGCCGCGCCGAGAAGGCCGAGGCGGCGGGTCTCCTGATCGCCGACCCGCTCGGCGCGGACCTGAAGGCCGACTACCGGGACGCCACCGGCAAGGCGCTCACCTCCCCGGACCAGCTCCAGCTCAGCGGCGCCGTCTACCGGGCCGCGCCCGGCGCCCAGCCCGCGGTGCTCGACCGGTGCGGAGAGCACCGCTGCGTCCGGCTCTTCCCGAAGATCAAGAACGGGCCGTGGGTCGACGCCAGGTCGCTGGTGATCGACCTGAGCGCCCGCAAGGTCGCCCGGCTCGGCCGCTGACCCACCCTCTTCGCTCACCTGCCCACCTCGCTCCTCCTCGTCAGGGAGTCATCTCGTCATGCGCGTGAACAGCAACAGCAAGGCCCGCACCCGGGCGGCCGTGGGCCTGACCGTGGCCGCGCTGGCCGCCGGCGCCACGGCCGGCGCGGGACCGGCCGCCGCCCAGCCGAAGGCCGCCCCCGCCCCGGCGCCGGCCGCCGACTGCAGCGCCGCCTACCGCATCGAGCAGAAGCTCTCCTCCGGCACCACTTGGCGGATGTGCTGGCGCTACGACGGCAAGGCCGGCCTCGTCCTGGAGAACATCTCGTACCAGCCCAAGGGCGAACCCAAACAGATCAAGGTCCTCAACAGCGCCCGCCTGGGACAGATCCACGTCCCCTACGACGACGGCTCGGTCGAGTACGACGACCTCACCGGCTTCGACTTCGCCCAGGGCCTGATGAACCTGGCGCCGGGCGAGTGCCCCGGCGGCACCATCAAGACCGTCAAGGTCCCGGACTCCTGGAACGAGGACCCGAACGTCAAGGGCGTGTGCACCACCACCCGCTCCCGCGGCCACGCCTACCGCATGCAGGGCGACACCGCGAACAAGGTCTTCCAGGCCGACGGCAAGGACCTCCTCGTCTACACGGTGAACCAGGTCGGCTGGTACGAGTACATGACCGAGTGGCGCTTCCAGGACGACGGCACGATCACCATGAACGTCGGCGCCACCGGCAGCCTGTCCTGGGACGACTACGACGCCGGCGACGGCCGCGGCTGGCCCATCGGCAAGGGCGCGAGCGCCAAGGCCACCAGCCACAGCCACAACGCCTTCTGGCGGCTCGACTTCGCCCTGGACGGCTCCACGAAGAACGCCGTCGAGCAGTACGACTCCACCGTCACCGCGCCCACCCGGGGCCAGCGCGCCCCCACCACGAAGACGACCCGCACCAAGGTCACCAAGGAACTCGCCGGGGACAGCAAGAACTACCGCTGGTGGCGCGTGGTCAGCGCGACCGGCAAGAACAAGGACGGACACGCGCGCTCCTACGAGATCGTCCCCGGGTCCACGACCAAGTACCCGGGCCGCAGCTACACCAAGCACGACGTGTACGTCACGCAGTACAACAAGTGCGAACTCTTCGCCAGCCACAACCCCGGCAACTGCGGGCCCGGAGCCGGGAAGTCCGTCGACAAGTGGGTGAACGGGCAGACCCTGACCCACCCGGTGGTCTGGACGAACATCGGGTTCCACCACATAGCCCGGGACGAGGACCAGCAGCCCATGCCCGTCCACTGGCAGGGGTTCTCCATCGTCCCGCGCGACGTCACCGCCATGAATCCGCTCACTCCCGCCGAGCTCGCATGGCAGAACGGGCACTGGCAGCCCCGCCGTTGAGAACTACCCTGCCCATCCGGCTGCACCGCCGACCGCTCCCGGAGTACCCTTCCTTGATCGTTGACAAGGGCGGTGCCCGGGGGAGCGGAAGGCGGTGCGCGGGTGGGCTCGGGAGGGCTGGAGCTGCCCCCTGGTGACGAGGGTCACGAGGGGAACTCCGCAGACGTCCCGACCGGTGCCGTGTCCCTGGCGCGGCCGATGGACGCGACGGGCTCGATCGGCCCGGAACTGGACTGGGACGCCGACGCCTGGCGCGAGGTGCGCACCCGCGCCCAGCGGGCCGGCCGGGCCTACATCTGGCTGAACCTCGTCGAACAACGGCTGCGCGCGGTGGTCGCCGCCGTGCTGCGGCCCGTCTACGAACCCGTCCACGGCGAGGACTGGGTGGTGGCCGCCGCCGGACCGGCCGGCCAGGAGTGGGTGCAGCGCGCGGTGGCCGTACGCGAGGTCAGCCGCCGCAAGGGCTATCTGCTCGACCCGGCCGACGACAATGTGCTCTCCTTCCTCACCCTGCCGCAGCTGCGCGAGCTGATGGTGCAGCACTGGCCCTGCTTCGAGCCGTACTTCGACGACCGCCGGGACGTCGAACTCGCCCTGGACGAGCTGGAGGTCACCCGGAACGTCGTCTCCCGCAACCGGGCCCTGTCCGAGGCCGTGCTGAGCCAGGCCGAGCGGGCCTCGGCCCGGCTGCTGGAGATGCTCGGCGCGGGCGGAGACGTGCCCTCCGCGCGCCGGCTGCCCATCGACGCGGTCGAGGACCTGGTCGGCGACCGGTACGCCGACGTGGTCGCCGTCCACCCGGACCGGGTGCGGCTGATGCGGCAGTTCCCCGCCGAGGACATCTTCGGCGGCGCCCGCCGTCTCGACGCCATCGGCATCGGCCTCAACCTGCTCGTGCAGAACTTCTCCGGCCGGCGCCTGGTGCGGCTGGCCGAGTCCGGCTGCCGGGTCAGACTGCTGTTCCTCAACCCGGCCTCCAGCGCGGTCAAGCGGCGCGAGCGCGAACTCGGCATCAAGCGCGGCGAGCTCAGCCGGGCCGTCGAGATGAACATCCTGCACATGCGCCGGGTGCGCGCCCGGCTGCGGGACCCGGGCGCCTTCGAGATCCAGGTCTTCGACGAGACACCCCGCTTCACGGCGTATCTGGTGGACGGCGACGGTGCGGACGGCATCGCGGTCGTGCAGAGCTATCTGCGCCGCACCCGGGGCATGGAGGCACCGGTGTTCGTGCTGCGCAACAGCGGCAAGGTGGTCAAGTCGGGCGAGATGGACGAAAGCGGTCTCTTCCCCACCTACCGCGAGGAGTTCGAGGTGATGTGGGCGGATTCGCGGCCGGTGTCGTGAACTGTGCCCGCAGGCGCGGGGGTTCCCCGGCCCGCCACCGGGGGTGAGCGGAACGCGGTCCTCTGATTGTCAGTGGTGCATGGGAAGGTGGAGACCACTGGGGGAACGCACCACAAGAAGGGGGACCGCCCATGGGCTGGCACCGGGAGCTGCTGGTCGGCTTCGACCTGGAGACGACGGGCACGGATCCGCGCGAGGCGCGCATCGTCACGGGGGCCGTGATCGAGGTCAGGGGCGGCGAGCCGATAGGGCGCCGGGAGTGGCTGGCCGACCCGGGAGTGCCGATCCCCGAGGACGCGGTGGCGGTGCACGGCATCAGCAACGAGCGGGCGACGGCCGAGGGCAGACCGGCCGACCAGGTGGCGGACGCCCTGGCCGACGTCCTCACCTCCTACTGGAAGACGGGCGTACCGGTCGTCGCCTACAACGCGACGTTCGACCTCACCCTGCTCTCCGCGGAGTTGCGGCGCCACGGCCTGCCGTCGCTGCGCGACCGCCTGGGCGGCGCGGACCCGGCCCCGGTCATCGACCCGTACACCATCGACCGCTGGATCGACCGCTACCGCCGCGGCAAACGCAACCTCGAAGCGGTCTGCGCCGAATACGGCGTCGTCCTCGACGCCGCCCACGACGCCATGGCCGACGCCCTGGCGGCCGCCCGGCTGGCCGGCGCGATAGCCGACCGCCACCCCAAGATCGCCACCCTCGGCCCGGCGGCCCTGCACCACCGCCAGATCGAGTGGTACGCGCAGTGGGCGGCGGACTTCCAGAGCTTCCTGCGCGGCAAGGGCGACGCGACGGCGCTGGTCGACGGGACGTGGCCCCTGCGGGAATGGGCGGACGAACCGGTCTGAGACGGCTGCTTGACGGTCAGAACGGATACCACCGCACCGACTCGTCCCCGTCCCTCAGGGACCTCACCCGCCGCTCGAACTCTGCCAGCGCCTTCGGATTGCCCGGGGCGTGCTGGGCCACCCACGCGCAGCTGGCCGTCTCCCGGGCCCCGCGCAGCACACCGCAGCCCTCCCACACGCGTACGTCCCAGCCGTAGGCCCGCGCGAACGACGCGTACGCCTCGTCCGAGACCCCGTACCGGTCGTGGGACAGCACCATCACCACCAGATCGTGCTCCCGCAGATCCGCGGACACCGTCTCCAGATCCACCAGCACGGGTCCGTCAGGTCCCACATGCACATTGCGCGGCAGCGCGTCGCCGTGGATCGGCCCCGGGGGCAGATGCGGCGTGAGCGCGGCGGCCTGCGCGGTGAACCCGTCCCGCCGCTCGCGCAGGTACGCCGCGTCCGCGGGATCGATCGCATCGCCCGCGAGCCGCAACCAGCGCTCCACACCGCCCAGCAGATCACGGCCCGGAAGGGCGAAGGGAGGAAGAGGCATGGCGTGCACGACCCGTAGCAGTTCGGCCAGATCCCGCGGCTCGGCTGCCCGCACGGCATCCGGCAGCCGATGCCACACCGTCACCGGATGCCCGTCCACCAGCAGCGCCTTCGGCTCGGCCGCCCGCACCGCCGGCACGCCCGCCTCGGCGAGCCACACCGCGATGTCCAGTTCACGGCGCGCCCGGTCGAGGAGTTCGGCGTCCCGGCCGATCTTGACGACCAGGTCACCGGCGGCGAACACCGCGTTCTCGCCCAGGGCGAGCAGCCGTGCCTCCCTGGCCGCACCGGGCAGCACGCCTGCCGCCGCCAGTACGTCCCGCGCCCGTGCCTCGTCCATCGTCCGCCTCCGTCGTCCACGCTTCGACCGTCGGGTTCCGGCCATCCACCGGCCAGTGTCGCATCGGCACAGGTCGGGCGGCGTGCGCGGTGCCTTGACGAGGCATACGGCCTTCACGAGCATGACCAGGCCGGCCGAGCCTGCGAGGGGGCTGATTCCGTGACATCGGTGACCGAGGCTGCACCCCCTACGCCACCGAGGAGGCGGGCCGGCCGCAGACCCGGCGGGGACCGGCACCGGCAAGCCGTCGACCACGGCGCCTGGTTCCTGGTGCTGCCCGCGCTGATCCCGATCCTCGTCCTCAGTGTCGGGCCGCTGCTCTACGGGATCCTGCTGGCCTTCACCGACGCCCAGTCGGGCCGCACCGAGCCCACCCGGTGGGTCGGCGCCCTCAACTTCCGGGACCTGCTGCACGACACGCTGTTCTGGGAGTCGTTCCGGATCGGGCTGGTGTGGGCGGTCGGGGTGACCGTGCCGCAGTTCCTGCTCGCGCTGGGTCTCGCGCTGCTGCTCAACCAGGATCTGCGGTTGCGCTGGCCGGCCCGCGCCCTGGCGATCATCCCCTGGGCCATGCCCGAGGTCGTCGTCGGCATCATGTGGCGGCTCGTCTACAACCCGGACGCGGGCATCCTCAACGAAACCCTGCGCGACGTCGGGCTCGGCAGCGGCCGGGACTGGCTCAGCGGGCTGGCGACCGCGCTGCCCGCCGTGATCGTCGTCGGCGTCTGGGCGGGCATGCCGCAGACGACGGTCGCACTGCTCGCCGGACTCCAGAACACCCCGCGTGAACTCCACGAGGCGGCGGCGGTCGACGGCGCGGGCGCATGGCGCCGCTTCCGCACGGTCACCTGGCCCGCCCTGCGGCCCATCGCCCTCGCCATCACCGCGCTCAATCTGATCTGGAACTTCAACGCCTTCGCCCTGGTCTACGTCCTGACCAACGGCGGCCCGGGCGGCCGGACCCGACTGCCCATGCTCTTCGCCTACGAAGAGGCTTTCCGCTACGGGCAGTTCGGCTACGCGGCGGCGATGGGCTGCGTGATGGTGGCCGTGATCTCGATCGCCCTGGCGGTGTTCCTCGCCGGCCGCCTCAGGGGAGGTGACGACGCGTGAGGACCAGCCGCCCGGCCCGCGCGGGCCAGTACACCGCGCTGCTCGCGTACCTCGTCTTCCTCGCCTTCCCGTTCCTCTGGCTGCTCTCCACCGCGTTCAAGCCGCCGCGCGAGCTGGGCAGCCTGCACCCGACGTGGATCCCGAAGGACCCCACCCTCGACAACTTCCGGCAGGCCTTCGACGAACAGCCGCTGCTGCACGCCGCCCTCAACTCCCTGATCGCCGCGCTCGGAGCGGCCGTCGTCGCCGTGCTGATCGCGACGCCGATGGCTTACGTCGTCGCCCGGCGCCGCACCCGGCTCGCGAAGGCGGTGACGGGCTGGGTGGTGGTCAGTCAGGCCTTCCCGTTCGTGCTGCTGATCATCCCGCTGTTCCTCGTGCTGAAGAACCTCCGCCTGATCAACTCGGTGCCGGGGCTGGTGCTGGTGTACGTGGTGTGGGCGCTGCCCTTCGCGCTGTGGATGCTCGCCGGATACGTACGGGCCGTGCCGCCGGAGCTGGAGGAGGCGGCGGCGGTCGACGGGGCGGGCCGGGTGCGGACCCTGGTGTCGGTGACCGCGCCGCTGCTCGCACCGGGCATCGTGGCGACCGCGCTGTTCGCGTTCATCACCGCGTGGAACGAGTTCTTCTTCGCGCTCGTCCTCCTCAAGACACCGGAGAAACAGACGCTTCCCGTGGTCCTCACCCACTTCATCGGCGCCGAGGGCGTCGCCGATCTCGGCCCCCTCGCGGCGGCCGCGTGCCTCGCGACACTGCCCTCCCTGGTCGTCTTCGCGCTCATCCAGCGGCGGATCACGGGTGGCATGCTCACCGGGGCGGTGAAGAGCTGATGCGGGCACGCCTGCTGGCCCTGGTCCTCCTGCTGCTGCTCGCCGGCTGCTCCTCCGGCGGCACCCGCGACGACGGCCGCATCACCCTGCGCTTCCAGTCCCTGGCCTGGCAGGAGGAGTCCGTCGAGGCGAACAAGCAACTGGTGAGGGAATGGAACGCCGGCCATCCGGACGTCCGGGTCGAGTACGTCCAGGGCACCTGGGACAGCGTCCACGATCAGCTCCTCACCGCCTTCGAGGGCGGCGAGGCACCCGACATCATCCACGACGCCTCCGACGACCTCGCGGACTTCGCCTACGGCGGCTACCTCGCCGACCTCACGGACCTGCTGCCCGCGAGGCTGAAGTCGGACATCCCGCAGCGCAGTTGGGAGACCACCACCTTCGGGGACGGCGTCTACGGTGTGCCGTTCCTCCAGGAGCCGCGCGTGCTGATCGCCAACACCACGTGGCTCGAAGACTCCGGCGTGCGGATCCCGACGCCGGAGAAGCCCTGGAGCTGGGCCGAGTTCCGCCGGATCACCGAACGCCTCAGCGGCGGCGGGAAGTACGGCATCGCCTGGCCGCTGAAGGAACCCGTCTCCGCCACGCTCAACCTCTCCCTGTCGGCGGGCGGACAACTCTTCCACCGCGGACCGGACGGCAAGGTGACGGTCCGGTTCGAGGCGGCCGACCAGGTGGTGCCGCGCACCATCCACGACCAGGCCAACACCGACCGCAGCGCCTCGCCCACGACCCTGGGCAGCGGCGGCTCCGACACGCTGCCCGGCTTCTTCGGCGGACGGTACGCGATGGTCCCGCTCGGCTTCTCCTACCGGCAGCAGATCGTCCAGCAGGCCCCGAAGGGCTTCGACTGGCAGGTGCTGCCCGCTCCGGCCGGCGCCCGCGGGCCGGCCCAGGGCGTCAGCCCGCAGACCCTCTCCATCGCCGAGGACTGCCCGCACAAGAAGGAGGCCGCACAGTTCCTCGACTTCCTCCTGCGGCCGCCGAACATGGTCCGCCTCGCCCTCGGCGACTGGATGCTGCCCACCGGCACCGAGGCGCTGAAGGACCCCGCCCTGCACCGGACGAAGGACGGCTGGGCCACCGGCACCGCCCTGGCCGAGCATCTGCGCCCGGCGCCCGCGCAGACGGTCAGGGGCTACCCCGAGTGGAAGGACAAGGTGGCGACCCCCGCCCTGCAGGAGTACTACAGCGGAGCCATCGGACTCGGCGAACTGCGCGAACGGCTGGAGGAGGACGGCAACCTGATCCTCGCCCGTTATCAGCGCTGAACCCGGCGAAAAACCCGTTGTCCGCCCGCACCGGCACCGCCTAGCGTGCTGCCCGTGGGTATCAACGCGATCTGCATCTCCGGTCACGCCCGGGGCTGCGCGCACGCCGCCAGGACGCGCCGCCGCCCCGGAGCCCTGACCGGCCCGGGGAGCCACGCCCGCTGAGCCACTGAGCCCGGCGTCCCGCCTCCCTCGTTCTCACCTGTCTTCCGGTCAGGGCCCTCGTCTGCCCTTTTCCACCTTCCGGAAGACAAGGACCCGCAGGCCATGGCCCGCCCCACCGCGCTCTCCCGCGCCCTCTCGCAGAACTTCCTCGCCGACCGCGCCGCCGCGGAACGCTTCGCCCGGCTCGCCGTCCCGCGGACCGGCCCCCTCCCGCTGCTGCTCGAAGTCGGCGCGGGCAAAGGCGCCTTGACCGCCCCGCTGACCGCGCGCTGCCGTGAGCTGCACGCGTACGAGATCGACCCGCGGCTCGTGTCCGTGTTGCGTGCCCGGTTCTCCGGCACCCCGCACGTGCGCGTCGTCAACGGGGACTTCCTGGCCGCGCGTCCGCCACGGACGGCCTTCTCGGTCGCCGGGAACGTGCCGTTCTCCCGGACCGCGGACGTCGTCGACTGGTGCCTGCGTGCCCCCGCCCTCACCGACGCCACCCTGCTCACCCAGCTCGAGTACGCCCGCAAACGCACCGGGGACTACGGCAGCTGGACGCTGCTGACGGTCCGGAGCTGGCCCCGCTTCGAGTGGCGGCTGCTCGGCCGGGTCGGCCGGCGCAGCTTCCGGCCGGTGCCGCGCGTGGACGCCGGCGTGCTCCGCGTGGAGCGGCGCCGGACCCCGCTGCTCGACGACACCGCCTGCCGCAGCTGGCGTTCCCTGGTCGAGCTGGGCTTCTCCGGGGTGGGCGGCTCCCTGCACGCCTCGCTGCGCAGGGCCCATCCGAGGCGGCGGGTGGACGCCGCGTTCCGGGCGGCGCGGCTGGACCCGGGTGTGCTGGTGGGCGAGGTGCCCCCGGCGCGGTGGCTGCGCCTGCACGAGGTGCTGACCTCGTAGAGCGCCAAGAGATTGCACGAGACGTATCGTCTCGTCTAGTCTCGGCGCATGACCAGCCGCGCCCACATCTCCATGTTCTCCATCGCCGCCCACGGCCATGTGAACCCGAGTCTGGAGGTGATCCGCGAGCTCGTGACGCGTGGCCACCGGGTGACCTACGCGATCCCGCCGGTCTTCGCGGACAAGGTCGCGGGCACCGGCGCCGAGGTGAAGGCGTGGCACTCGACGCTGCCCTCGCCCGACGACGACCCGCAGGCATGGGGGAGCACGCTGCTGGACAACGTGGAGCCGTTCCTCGACGACGCGATCCAGGCCCTCCCGCAGCTGATCGGGGCGTACGAGGGCGACGAGCCGGACACACGGGGGAGGCGACCGGCGAGACGCTGCGCGAGGCGGCCCTCGCCCTGACCGGCGACCCGGAGGTGGCCCGCCGGCTGAAGGAACTCCAGGCGGAGACGGCCCAGGAGGGCGGCACCAGGCGCGCGGCCGACCTCATCGAGACCGGACTGGCGGCACGCCAGGGCTAGTACCGCCCTGCCGCGTCAGGCCGTCGTCACACCGCGACGGCCTGACGGGTGAGGGGCAGGCGGGCGTTGTCGAGCGTGGCGTCCATGCGTGCCGACTGACCCTTGGTGAACATGAACATCGCGGCGTCGTCGGTGTAGTCCATGTAGTTCATGAACATGTCGCCGTCCGGCCCGTTGCCGCACGTCACATGGGGGAAGGTCGGCGAACCGGCGTTCGCTCCCGCCTGGTTGGGAGTGTCCGCGACGAAGTCGCTGCCGCTGCACCCCTCGTCGTCGTCGCCCCAGATGTGCCGCAGGTTCAGCCAGTGCCCGATCTCGTGCACGGCCGTGCGGCCGCCGTCGAACGGCGCCGTGGCGGTGCCGGTGGTTCCGAGCGCGCTGTGCGTGACGACCACGCCGTCCGTGGAGGCGGCGCCGCCCGGGAACTGGGCGTAGCCCAGCAGCCCGCGGCGCAACTGGCAGACCCAGAGGTTCAGGTAGATGTCCGCGGGCCAGGCGTCATGGCCCCCGCTCAGGCTGAACTTGACCAGGTCGTCGGTGTCCCAGTCGGCGTTCGCGCTCCGGGTCCGTGTGATGCCGTCCGTGGGGCGGCCCAGCGGGTCGGTCCGGGCGAGGTGGAACTGCAGGCGCGCGTCGGCCACCAGATCCTGCCAGACCGCGGGCACCTTGCTCACGTCCGGGTTGCTCGCGCGGAAGTCCCGGTTGAGGACGTCGATCTGACTGTGGATCTGGGCTTCGCTCACGTTCTGCTCGGGGGTGCTGTGCACGACGTGCACGACGACGGGAATGTCGATCAGACCCTGCCGGGCGGTGATCTGCTCCATCGACTCGTAGGCGAACGCGGTGTTCTCGATCAGAGCCCGGTTCTCGGCGTACTCCGGGTTCAGGGTGAGGAGTCTGCGGTGCACCTCCATGGCGCCGCACCAGCGGCTGTAGTCGGGCGAGGTGGCGCGAAGGAATGCCTGCGCATCGGACATGACGTGTCCCTGGAGGGAGCTGAGGGGGTGCCGCGCACGCGGCTGCGGAACTGCGCGTCTGACACGCGCCGCGAGGGCCGGGCGACGCCGGGCGGAGCGGTCGGTTGCCCGTTCCCTCCGAACCCATACACTGATAATTCTAGTCACTTCGGCATAAGAGCGGCAATGCGGACGGCGTCGGACGAGTGAGGTGGCCGCGTCATGAGAGAGCCCCCGACGGGCCTGTTCCGCTCGTGGCTCCACTCCTACGAGGAGGACCACGAGGACGTGCGGGTGTACCGGCCCGACGACTTCCCCTTCCCGCCGGCGCGCGGACGCCGCGGCGTGGAGTTCGCGCCCGACGGCACCGTCGTCGATCACCCGCTGGGTCGCGGCGACGCCCCCGGCGCCGTGCCCGGTCGCTGGCGGCTGGTGTCGGACCGTCACCTCGCGCTCACCTTCGGGGGCGCCCGCCCGGACCGGGAGCTGGAGATCGTGCGCTGCGACGAGCAGGTGCTCCAGGTGCGGCGGCTGAGCTGACGAGAGCGGGCGAAAGGGCCCGTTGGTTGCCCCGGCAACCAACGGGCCCTCCGTACCGCCGCGGCGATCAGACCTTGAGGGGCTCACCCTCGTCGTCCCGTGCCGCCGGTCCGGCGACTTCCTGCGGCGTCTCGTCGTGCGTGAGGTCCGGGAGCCGGTGCAGCCACTTCGGCAGGTACCAGTTGCGCTCGCCGAGCAGCGCCATCACCGCCGGCAGCAGTACGCCCCGGATGATCGTCGCGTCGATGAGCACCGCGGCCGCGAGGCCGACGCCCATCTGCTTCATGGACTGCATGGACAGCGTGCCGAAGATGGCGAACACGGCGACCATGATGACCGCCGCACTGGTGACCACCCCGGCCGTGGTGACCACGCCGTGCCGGATCGCGTCCTTCGTCGCCAGGCCCCGCAGCCGCGCCTCACGGATCCGGGAGACCACGAACACGTGGTAGTCCATCGACAGACCGAAGAGGATCACGAAGAGGAACAGCGGCAGCCAGGTGATGATCGCGCCGACGCCCTCCGCGCCCACCAGGGACGCGCCCCAGCCGTGCTGGAAGACGGCGACGAGGATGCCGTACGCGGCGCCCACCGACAGCAGGTTCAGCACGATCGACGTGACCGCGATGGTCAGGGAGCGGAACGACAGCAGCATCAGCGCGAAGGCGAACACCACCACGAACGCGAACACCGGGACGACGGCACCGGCCAGCTGGTCGTTGAAGTCCTTCGACCCCGCGACCTGCCCGGTGATGGGAGCCTCGACCCCGTCGACCTTGCCGAGCGTGGCCGGACGCACCTCGTCACGCAGCTTGTCCAGGCTCGCGCCTGCCTTGTCCTGGTCGGAGCCGCCGACCAGCGGGACGTAGACGAACGCGACGTTCTGCGCGTCGTGCAGCTTGATCTCCACCGGGCCGCGCGAGGCGCCCGAACTGATCGCCCGGTCGCGGAAGTCGGCGAGCGCGGACTTCACCTCCGGCGCGTTGATGTCGTCCGCCTTGACGATCACCTCGGCCGGCTCGGAACCGCCCGGGAAGGCGTCGTTGAGCCGGTTGTACGTCTGGACGATCGGCAGCGAGTCGCCGAACTCCTGGTCCAGCGTGAGCTGCTGCGTCTTCATGCCGAGCGCGGGAGCCGCGATGGCCAGCAGCGCTCCGGTCGCGACCGCTGCCGCCACCACCGGCTTGGCGAGGACGCGCCGCAGCACGGCCGTCCAGAACCGGCTGTCCTGACCGCCGCCGCTCCGCTTGCGCCGGCGCAGGAACGGAATGCGGCCCTTCTCGACGCGCTCGCCGAGCAGCGACAGCAGCGCGGGCAGCACGGTCACGGACCCCACCATCGCCACGGCCACCACCATCAGCGAGGCCAGGCCCATCGCCTCGAACTCGGCGAGGCCGGTGAACAGCATGCCCGCCATCGCCACGCACACCGTGACGCCCGAGACGACGATCGCCCGGCCGCTGGTCGCGGCGGCGATCCTGAGGGCCGTCTGCGCGTCCCGGCCGGCCTCGCGCTCCTCGCGCTCGCGGCGCAGGTAGAACAGGCAGTAGTCGACGCCGACGGCCAGACCGACCAGCAGCATCACGGAGTTCGCGGTGTCGCTCATCGGCATCACATGGCTGACGACGCCCATCAGCCCCATCGTCGCCATGATCGCGGTGATCGCCAGCAGCACCGGCAGCAGCGCCGCCACCAGTGCGCCGAAGGCGATGAGCAGAATGCCGAGGGCCACCGGCACCGCGGAGTACTCGGCCTTCTTGAAGTCGTCGCCGAACGCGTCGTCGAACGTCTTCATCATGCTGGCGCCGCCGATCTCCTCGATCCGCAGCGCCCCGTGGTCCTGCTGGACGCCCTCGACGGCCTTCAGCACCGGCTCGACCCGCTCACCGGCGGTGTCCGGCTCGCCGCGCATGTCGAACTGCACGAGGGCGCTGCGGCCGTCCTTCGAAATCGTCTTCGAGTCGTACGGCGAGACCACCTCGGTGACCCGCCCGGTCCCCTCGACCGCCCGCACGACGGCGTCGACGGCGTCCCGGAACTCGGCGTCCGTCGCCTTCAGGTCACCGTCCTTGGCCTGGATCAGCACGTTCTCACCGGCCGGCTCGTCGATTCCGGCGTCCTCGATGATCCTCGCGGCGGTGTGCGTCTCACCCTTCAGCTGGTCGCTGTCCTTGACGTCGACCCGGCCCGCTGCCGAACCGAGCCCCATCGCCAGGACGACGAACAGCACCCAGATGCCGACGGCAGCCCATCGGTGCCGGGCGCTCCAGCCGCCGGCCCGGGCGGCGAGGCCCCGCACCCGTATGTCTCCGTTCCTCATGACGGGCTTGCCCCCTCGAGATGCGGTGACGGCCCCCTGCCGCCCCCTTTCGTTTCAAAGGTATGGGCCGGATAAAGCCATCTCGTCGTGCTGCCCGGTGAAGTGGCGGGGCGGGAACTCATCCCCATGGAGCGATTCCTCTCCCCACTGGGGAGGACCCCCAGGGACTGTGGTCCCTTACACCTATCGGGAGACATATCGGGCTCCCCGGGTGTGTGGATCCTGAGCAGACGGTTGTGCCCCGCGAAGACCGGTGAGTAATTTACGGGGCCGGGCAACTGCCCGCGGCGGCCGTCGTGCCCACCCCCACGGGGCACGACGGCCGCCTTATCGTGAGCGGATGACGACGACATACGCGGCCCTGCTGCGCGGAATCAACGTGGGCGGCAGCAGGAAGGTCCCCATGGCCGACCTGCGCACGCTCCTGACGGACCTCGGCCTCGACGACGTCCGTACGTACCTGCAGAGCGGCCAGGCCGCCTTCGCCTCCGGCCACGGGACCGAGGAGTCGCTGGCGGGCGACATCGCGCAGGCAATCGAGAAGCGCTTCGGCTTCGGCGTCGACGTGATCGTGCGCGACCACGCCTATCTGCGGTCGATCGCCGACGCCTGCCCGTTCCCGGCCGCCGACCTGGAGCCCAAGCAGCTCCACGTCACCTACTTCTCCGCGCCCGTCACCCCCGACCGCTTCGCGGAGATCGATCAGGACGCCTACCTCCCCGAGGAGTTCCGCCTCGGCGACCGGGCCCTGTACCTGTACGCCCCGAACGGCCTGGGCCGCTCCAAGCTGGCCGAACACCTGTCGAAACCGCGCATCAACAAGGGCGTGATCGCCACGACCCGCAATTGGAACACCGTAGTCAAGCTGCTGGAGATGACAAGTGCCTGAGCACAATCCGGCCGTCGAGTCGGCGATGGAGGGCGAACTGGCCCTGCTCACCCCGAAGGTCCGCCGCTCGCCCGAGCGGGTCGGGGCGCTGCTGCACCCCGACTTCCACGAGTTCGGCGCCTCCGGCCGGCACTGGAGCCGGGCCGCCATCATCGCCTCCCTGGCCGCGACCACCGAGACCGACGACCGGCGCGTCGCCGTGTCCGCCCTGAGGGGCGCGCAACTCGCCCCGGACCTGGTCCACCTCACCTACGACACGGAGTACGACGGCAGCCGCGCGCACCGCAGTTCGCTGTGGCGGCGCACGGAGGGCCGCTGGCTGCTGTACTTCCACCAGGCGACCCCGTTCAGCGAACGGGCAACGTGACACGGCGGTCCCCCAGGTAGGGCGCGTACGACGTGATCTCGGCCGGCACGGTCAGCCGCGGGTCCGTGAAGAGCCGCCGCCGCTCGTCCTCGGAGCGGGCCGCGGCGACCGCGTCGGCCGCCGCGAGGTCGTCCTCGGTGAGGGGCGCGCCCTTGCGGAGCCACGGGTCCCAGCCGTCCCAGGGGAGCAGTTCGACGCCGTTCAGCGCGGCCAGGTCGCGCAGCACGTTGCCGCGGACGAACCACAGGCCGTGGAGCCCTTCGACGGCACTGAACCCGCACGTCCGCGGATCCACGCGCCCCTGCCGGCAGGCCCGCCAGACGTCACCGGCCACCAGGAAGGCGTCCCGCTCCACGTCCAGCGGGTCGAACGGCACGTCGTACCCGTCGTGGACCTGCGCGTCGGCCAGCCGCCAACGGCCGTCCGGCGCACGGTACTCCGTGACCCAGTGGTCCTCGTACCAGCCGTCGGCGAAGTAGGTGGCGAACCCACAGCGCAGACGCGCCGGTGTGCCCGTGGCCCGCAGCAGCGAGCACAGCAGGAGCGAGAAGTCCCGGCAGGTCCCCACGAACCTCCCGCCGGGCGCCCGCCGTTCGGTGAGCGGGGTGCCGCCGCGCTCCCGCAGGAGCCGCAGGATCTCCGTGACGTACCGGGACTCGGCGTCGTGGTACAGCCGCTCCTCGGGCATGGCGTACCCGAAGAGCCCGCCCTCGCCGCGGTGGATGATCAGGCCCCTGACCATCGCGGCCAGCCGGCGCGGCTCGCGGGGCAGCACCGTCGTGTCGAGTTCTCCGGGATCGCTGTACGGCGTCTGCCGCAGGAAGAAGTCGTCGCTCATGCCGGGACCCTCGGCCCTGCCCCTGGGACAAGGTCAACCCGCCGGCCGTTCATGTGAACGCCTCCGCCGTCACCTCCGTACCTACGGACAGACGGCACGAGAACGGAGTCTCGCGAGGAGAATCGCACGGCCACCGACAGGAGCCCGCAGTCATGAGCGACACCAACCTCGTCTACGCCTACGCGGTCCTGCGCCGCACCCCCGAGGCCGCGGCGGCCACGGCCCACCTGCGCGGTGTCGCCGGAGAGCCGATCCACCTGGTCGACCCTGCGGTCACCGGTCCCCAGCTCGCCTTCGCCGTCGGCCATGTCCCGCCCGCCGACTACGCCGACGCTCCCCTCCAGGCCCACCTCGACGACCTGGACTGGCTGGAGTCCACGGTCCGCTCCCACCACGCCGTGGTGGCCGCCCTGGTCGCCTCCGGCGCCGCCGTGCTGCCCCTGCGCCTGGCCACCGTCTACCGCGACCAGGACACCGCCCGCCAGGCCCTCGACACCCGCCGCGCCTACTTCCTCTCCCTGCTCGACCGCCTCACGGGCTCCGTCGAACTCGGCGTCAAGCTCTACGCCACCCCGGACATCACCCCGCCCGAGGCCGCCACGGAGCCCGCGCAGGACCCGCTCACGGGCCTCGGGGTCGGACGCGCCTACCAGGTCATCCGCCGCCGCAGACAACGCAGGAACGACGAGGCCTGGCGTACGGTCGCCCAGGCCGCCGCACGCGTCACCGAGACGGCCGGCGCCCTCGCCGTCGACCGCGTCGCCCACACCCCCGAACGCGGCAGCCTGGCGGGCTCCGCCCCCGGCACCAACGTCGGCAACGACGCCTACCTCGTCCCGGCCGACCGCGTGGCCGCCTTCCGCACGGGCATCCTCGCGGCCGCCCGGGGCGTCCCCGGCCTCCGCGTGGAGATCACCGGCCCCTGGGCTCCGTACTCCTTCGCCCTCCAGCCGGAACCCCACGAGGAAACGGCCGCGTGAGAGTCACGGTGACCGGACCTCTGACGTGATGGCCTCGGCCACCGAACGGTGACGCAGGTAGTCGAGCACGCCGTGCGGCCACGCGGGCGCGATGCTGATGTCCGGCAGCTCCTCGACACCCTCGAACACCCGGGCCAGCTCCCCCCTGGGGATGGCCACGAAGTCCCCGGCATCGGCGACGTTCACCCACCGCCGCACACCCGTGGGCTTCCTGCCCAACCCGTCGCACGGGAGGGGATCGAGGCGATGGAAGACCGCGTGGGGCAGTGCCAGCGGCGAGCCGAGGGTGAGCAGCAGCCGCACGTCCAGTTCGTCCGCCAACTCGTGCAGGGCCTCGTACGCGACGACGCTGCCCAGCGAGTGGGCGACGACGACGTCGGGGCGGTGCCGGAGCAGCGCGGCCCGCACCCGCTCGCGCACAGCCGCACGCCGGGTGGCGAAGTAGCGGGCCACCTCCGGGAAGAACATCCGGACCGTCTTCTCGACGACGGCAGGGCGCTGCCCGGACCGCTGAGCGACCTGCCCGCAGATCCATCGGACCCACCCGGTCGCCCGCCCCTGCACACCGCTCGGGTCGATCCCCCAGGCCCGCGCCCATTGCTCGACGAGCACCACGTCCGTGTCGTCCAGTTCGTCACTCTGCCGCTCACCGCGCAGCAGATCGGCGTAGTACGCCGTCTCCAGCTCCAGCCCGGGGATCCTGTCGCCGAGCGCTTCCAGCCATTCCGCGCGCAGGCGCTTGCCGCCGATGGCGGGGGTGGTGTCGGCGGCCTTGTAGTTGCGGACGCCGTGCACGCCGATCAGGCGGGTCATGGCAGCGGGGCCTCCGGTTCCGGGGGAGTGCAGCGGTAGGTGCCCAGGGCGCCGTCGACGACGACGTAGACGAGCTGAGGGCCGGCGAACCCGAAGGAGGACAACTCCCCGGCGACCGGGATGCTGGCGCACAGGTGCAGCGTCCGGGCTTCCCACACCTCGACGGCCTGCATGCTCCCTCGCCGTCCGAGGGCCACGCCGACGAGCCTGCTGTCGGGCGAGAAGACCAACGGCAGCAAGGAGGACGCCTTGCCGGACAGCCGGACGCTCCCGGCGTCCCGCACAGGCGCCGGGTCGGTCGGGAAGACGTACAGCCGCTGGAACGACGTCGCCGCCAGGAGGGAGCCGTCGGGTGAGCTCGTGAGGTCCGAGAGCGGCTCCGCGTAGGACCAGTTGGCGATCTCGTCGCCGGTGACCGGGTTCCGCAGACTCAACAGCCTGTTGTCGGCGTCCTGGACGGCGATGAAGCGCCCGTCGGGGGAGCCGACGACGCCCTTGTCGAACTGCGGCAGCTGCGGCGGGGGCGCCTCGCCGGTGAGGCTTTTCCACAGCCGCAGATGGCCGTCCTCGTCGCCACTCACCAGGACCGAGGTGTCGGGATGCACGGCGATGGAGGCCGACCTGGCCGCGACCGGCAGCCGGTTGACGACGTGCATCGACGCCGTGTCGACGACGTGGAACTCCTGCCAGCCGCCCACGACCAGGAGACTCCCGTCACGGGTGAAGGCCAGGTCGTAACCCGCCGGCACGGCCACGCTGCCGATCCTGCTGCGCGTGGCCACCGAGTACAGGGCGACGGGGCCGCCGTGCGCCGCCACGGCGACGAGGCCGCCGTCGGGGGAGAAGCACACCGATCGGGCGTAGCGCTCGTCGTCCACGCGCGTGCGGCCGCCGTCCACGAGGTCCCAGAGCGTCGTCCCGCCGGAAGAGCACACGGCCAGCAGATGCCCCACGGGGCTGAAGGCCACAGCCTGGAATCTGGTGATGTCCTCCGTCTCCCCGAGTTCCCACCGCGCCTCCTCGCTCGGGTCGTCACCGGTGATGTCCCACACGGAGACGCCGAGTTCCTCGCTGGCCACCGCGAGCAGACGGCTGTCGGACGAGAAGGTGAGCGCGTTCACCGTGCCGGTTCTGCACTGCCAAGGTGCTCCGGCCGGCACGCGGTGGTGCACGTCCCACAGTTGCACGCTCCGCGTGAACGAACGTCCGGCGAAGGCGAGCAGGCGACCGTCGGGGGAGAAGGCCACCTTGCTGACCCCGCTGTGCGGCCTCCTGCCGAAGAGGGGTGCGACCGACTTCCAGGTCTCCGTCTCGAGCACCTGCACGCCGCGATCGGTCGCCGCGGCGAGCAGAGAGCCGTCCGGCGAGAACGCGATGTCGAACACCGTGGTGCCCGCGGTCCCGACGGAGCGGCTGTTGGAATTCACGAGGCCGCCGCACGACCACAGAAGCCTGTACGCCGCGTCCTCCGGCCGGACGGCGGCATCCTGCGCGATACGGCTGAACCGCTCCCCGGCTTCCCGCAGCCCCAGCCGGTCGGCGTCGAAGGCGAACACGGAGGCGCGTTCGGCGGCGCCGCGCAACCGGGCGTGGGTGACCCACGAGGCGCTGAGCAGCCGCAGGTAGTCCGCCGCCCGCTCCGACCGGACGAGGTCGAGAGCGCGATGGTCCTCACGGAGGTCGAACCGGACGAGGAAGTGCGGATCGGTGAGCAGGGACTCGGCGTGAGCGGCGGAGCGTGCCCGAGCGGCATGTCCCAGCGCATGGCGCAGCACGTAAGGTTCCCCCTCGGCCGCCTCCCAGGGGTCCTTGCCTTCCCGCGCGTCCGAGGCGTACGGCCTGATGAGTTCCGACAGCAGCTCTCCCTCGAGGCCGAGGCTCGCCGCCTCGTCCAAGGGGTCCTCGCTCGTCGGATGGTCGTGCAGGTAGTCGACCAAGCCCTGGTGGAAGAGCCGGTACAGGGTCTCACCGCTCTGGGGATCGCTCCCGTACCGCAGGAAGGGCGAGGCCTCCCACAGGGTGTCCTGGAAGTGCTGTTCGTCGATCGAGTCGACGCCCAGCGCCCGCAGGCCGCGTTTCAGGGTCGTGCGCGGCATGCCGTCACCGCGCGAGCGCGCGAGCACGGCGAGCACCGCCCGCAGATGCGGGTAGTCCTGGCGCCGTGTCTTCAGGATCGATTCCAGCAGCGTCGGCAGATGGGGCGACGCCGCCTTGGCATACATGTCGGCACCCACCTCGTCGCGGGGTGGATACTTCAGGGTCAGCAGGAAATGGACGTACAGGCCGGCGAGCAGGAACGGGCCCCACGGTTCGTCCCCTCGCGCGCCGCGCACGATGTGCGCCGCGCCCTTCTTTGCCAGCAGGCCGGCGAATTCCGACGAGGGGCCGGTGGCGTAGGGCCCCTGGGCGTCGAGGAGACGCTGGATGTAGCGCCGGACGTCCTGTTCGACCGCGGCGGGTTCCGATGCGTCGAGGTCGATGTGCACGCCTTCGATGTCCGCCGCCTCGTCCAGAGCCGACAGGGCGGTCACCACTTCCCGGCGGCCGCCCAGCAGGATCCTGCACGGCGCGGGAACACTGTGCCCCTCGCCCGCTTCCCGGGGTGCCAGGAGATCGGCCACCAGACGCAGAACCGCCTGGGGCTCGGTGCTCTCGTCCACGGCATCGAGCACGATGAGACGGTTCTTCTGTTCCCGCGCCAGCAGCAAGCGCAGCGCCTCGGACGTCTGCGGTGGCGTGCCCGGCCCCCGGTTTCCCTCTCCTTCTTCGTCGGTCTGTTTGGGCCGCCGCGCCCATACCGCGGAGGCGATCGCGGCCAGCACCTGCTGAGCCGACCGCTGGCGCGCGTGCACCGCGACGATGTCCGGTACCTCGGGCAGGTCGAGCCCGGACGACTCCCACAGTTCCCGGAAGCGCCGGCGCAGTCCGGGGTCCGCGGCACAGACGACGACCCCCAGCAGTCCGGACTTTCCCGCGCCGGCCGCACCCGTGACGGTCAGCAGAGGACCTGTTCCGGACACCCACTCCATGGCGCGGGTCAGTTCCGAGGTGCGGCCGGAGAAGAACCCGGTGCCGGTGTCGACCGGGACGAGGCCGCGGCCCGAGGCGCGGTCGGCGAAGTAGGCGGTGTCGTCGGCCTGTCCGCCGGCCGCCGGGGCGCCGGAATCGCCTTCACCGGGGACGTAGCCCAGTGAGCGGCGCCGCGTCCGCAGCTGTTCCGGGGTCAGTGCGACCAGACGGGGGTTCGGCAGGAACGGCCAGTCGGCGTCGCCTTGTTCGACACTGAAGCCGAGCGAGAGGCGCTGGTCGGCCGGGTCGTTCCGGATCACCCGGATCAGTTCGCGGACGAACCGGCTGAACCTGATCGACTCCTCGTCGATGTGGAGGTCCAGGTCCGCGAGCCGATGCAGTGCGGCGGCGATCCGGCTGCTGAACTGACCGCGTTCGGTGGGGGAGGTGCTGACGGCCGCGCCCAGGGCCCAGACGCCCCGGTCCGCGTCGATCTCGGTGAACGGCTGCCGGCCTGTCGCGACGCCGGCCGAGCAGGTGTCGACCAGGAAGACGACACGGTGCCGCATGCCACCGCGCTCGACCTCCTGCTGCGCCTTCTCGATCCACCGGTCGACGTCCACCTCGCGGTTGTCCCGAGCGACGAACGACAGCCGGTGACTCCGGTCGATCCTGCCGTGCCCGATGAGATGGACGACCACGACACCGGACGGCTGGGAAACGTCGACGAGCCGGCCGCGCAGAAGCGCCTCCACCTCGATCTCCGTCGGATCCAGCGAGGTGCCGACCGTGGCGCCGAGCCGGCCGAAGGCCTCCTCGACCTCGCTCATCCGTGCCGGGACGAAACCGAGTTCCTCCATGTCGGAGCCGTCGTCGAAGCTCCCCACACCGATCGACAGCACGGTGACGCCGGCAGATGCGGGTTGCCGGGTCTCGCTCTCCAACGGGCCTCCCAGGCGCCTCGGTCGGGGCGGCGCCGGGATCAGCCGTCGGCGTCGCTCTCCGACGCTACCCGATCACCCGCCGGACACACGGCCGTTCGGGTCGCTCGGGACGGCGGTTCCGGTCGGCGGGGCACGTGGCGCAGCAGGCGGTCCGGGTGAAGGCCGGACGTCGCGGACCGGGCGGAGAAGCCCTCAGGCGCTCACGGCCGCCGGCAACGGCGCCCGTGCCGCCTCGTACCGCTCCAGCACCACCCGCGCCACCTCCGGCGCCGGTCCCAGGACGTCCGCCAGGACATCCGCCTGCGCCGCCCCACGGGCGATGCGGTCGGGGAGGAAGCCGGGGGCCAGGACGTACGGGGCGACGGCGACCCGGGAGCAGCCGAGTGCGCGGAGTTCGCGGACGGCGTCCTGCGTGCGGGGAAGGGATGCGGAGGCGAACGCAGGCCGCACGGCGCACCAACCGGTGTGCCGCCACTCCCGCGCGATGTCTGCGATCACTGCGATCGCCTCCGGGTCGGTGGACCCCGCCGAGGCCAGGACGACCCCGGTCGAGGACTTGTCGGCGGGAGTCAAACCCGCCTCGAACAGGCGCCGTTCCAGCGCTGCCAGGAGCAGGGGGGACGGGCCCAGGACGTCCGCCTGGTGGATGCGCAGCTGCGGGGGCGCGGCCGCGAGGACCGCGGGGATGTCCGCCTTCGCGTGGAACGCCCGCGTGAGGAGCAGGGGCAGGGCGACGACGTCCCGGACGCCCTGCACCGCCAGGGACTCCAGGACGCCCTGCACCGAGGGGACGTTGAAGTCCAGGAAGCCCGTCTCCACCCGTAGGTCGGGGCGCAGCGAGCGCACCCGGCGCACCAGGGCGTGCACCGTCGCGGCATGCCGCGGGTCGCGGCTGCCGTGGGCGATGACGAGGAGGACGGGCTTGTTCATCATGGACGTCAGTTCTTCACCAGCAGGCCGCGGCTGCGCAGCACCCACCGCTCCAGCGGGCTGAAGATCAGCAGGTCGATGGCGATGCCGACGATGAGGATGAGAAGGATGGCCTCGAACACCATGGCCATGTCGCTGGCGTTGCGGCCGTTCTCCAGCAGCTGGCCGAGGCCGACGCCGAGGTCGGGGAAGGACGCGATGATCTCGGCGGCCATCAGGGAGCGCCAGGAGAAGGCCCAGCCCTGCTTCAGGCCCGCCACGTAACCGGGAAGTGCGGCCGGGAGCACGATGTGCCAGGTGCCCTTCAGGCCCGTCGCGCCCAGCGTGCGGCCCGCGCGCAGGAACAGCGGGGGTACCTGGTCGACGCCGGAGACCAGGCCGTTGGCGATCGACGGGACCGCGCCGAGCAGGATCACCGCGTACATCATCGAGTTGTTCAGGCCCAGCCAGATCACCGCCGGCGGAACCCAGGCGACCGACGGCAGGGACTGCAGGCCGGACAGGATCGGACCGATCGCCGCGCGGATGAACTTCACCCGGGCCACGATCAACCCCAGCGGCGTGCCGATCACCAGGGCGAGGCAGAAGCCGAGCAGACCGCGCGAGACGCTGGTCCAGATGTAGCCGAGCAGCTCGCCCTGGAGCCACGCCGTGTGGACGACGTCCCACACCGCGGACGGGGCGGGCAGCTTGGTCGGGTCGTCGACGACCTTGAACGAGACGAGCGCCTGCCAGGCCGCCAGCACCAGGGCGACGGCGAGGACGGGCGGCAGGATCTTCTCGGTGAGGGTCTGCCGGAACGGGGTCCGGCCCGTCTGCCGCGTCTCCAGCGCGTCGAGGCCCGCCTCCAGCCCGGCGAGATCGCTGCCGTCCTTGGCGACGGTCGTCGAATCAGTGCTGGCCATGACGGCGGATCTCCCCACGCAGTTCTTCGGTGATCTCGACGGACAGCTCCGCCACGGCGGTGTCCTCGATACGGCGCGGATGCGCGATGTCCACGGTCCACTCGCGTGCGATCCGACCCGGACGGGAGGACAGCAGCACCACGCGCTGCGCGAGCCGGACCGCCTCGCGCACGTTGTGCGTGACGAACAGGACGGACAGCTGCGTCTCGCGCCAGATGCGGGTCAGCTCGTCGTGCAGCACGTCCCGGGTGATGGCGTCCAGCGCCGCGAACGGCTCGTCCATCAGCAGCAGCTTGCTCTCCTGGGCGAGCGCCCGGGCGAGCGCCACACGCTGGCGCATACCGCCCGACAGCTCGTGCACCCGCTTGCCGTGGGCGCCCTTCAGCCGGACGAGTGCGAGCAGCTCCTCGGCCCGCTCCCGGCGCTCGGCCTTCGGCACGCCCCGCAGCTTCAGGGCGAGTTCGATGTTCTTGCCGGCGGTCAGCCACGGGAACAGCGCGTGCTCCTGGAACATCAGCGCCGGGCGGCCGTCCGTGGCGATCTCGCCGGCGGTGGGCCGGTCCAGGCCCGCCACCAGGTTGAGCAGCGTGGACTTGCCGCAGCCCGAGGCCCCCAGGAGGGTGACGAACTCTCCGGGCGCGACATCGAGGGTGATGTCGTCCAGGACGAGCTGCTGCCCGGCGGGCCCTGCGAACGACTTCGACACGTGTGCGATCCGGGCGGCGTGCGTGGCCGCCTCGGTGCCGTCGGCGGCCTCGGCGAGGGTCGTGGCCATGGTCGTCACCTCCTGGGAACTCTTCACCATGCGGATTCGGGATGAGGGCTTACTTCGCGCCGAGACCGGCGTCGTCGACCGCGGGCTCGCCCTCGGCCTTGAGGACCTTGTTCAGCGGCGCGAGGTCGTAGATGCCCTTCAGGTCCGGCTTCTGCAGCAGCCCCGCCTTCACCGCGTGCTCCGCCTCGGTGTTGAGCGTGGAGGCCAGCGGGTCGTCGGTGAAGCGGATCGACTTCCACGCCGGGTCCAGCACGTCGGCCGGGAGCGCCTTGCCGGAGTCCTGCTCCAGCTGCTTGTTCGCCGCTTCCTTCGCCGCGTCCGGGTTGGCGTTGATCCACTTGTTGGTCTCGACCGAGCCCTTCAGCACGGCCTCGACGACCTTCGGGTGCTCCTTCAGGAACTGCTGCCGCACGATGATGTTCGTGATCACGAACTTCTTGTCCGGCCACAGCGTCGACTCGTCGAGCAGCACCTTGCCGCCCTCGGCGACCAGCTTCGACGCGGTCGGCTCCGGCACCCACGCGCCGTCCACGGAACCGGACTTGTAGGCGTCCGGGGTGACCTTGTTGTCGCTGCGGACGACCGTGACGTCGCCCTTGCCGCTCTGCGGGTCGACCTTCCAGCCCTGATCGGCCACCCAGTTGAGGAACGCCACGTCCTGCGTGTTGCCGAGCTGCGGCGTCGCGATCCGCTTGCCCTTGACGTCCTTCAACGACTTGATCTTGTCCGGGTTCACCACCAGCTTCACGCCGCCGGACGCCGAACCGCCGATGATGCGCAGGTTCTTGCCGTTCGACTTGACGTAGCCGTTGATCGCCGGGGAGGGGCCGATCCAGCCGATGTCGATCGAACCGGAGTTGAGCGCCTCGATCTCCGAGGGGCCGGCGTTGAAGATGGCCGACTCGACCTCGGTGGCGCCGAGAGCCTTCTGGAAGATGCCCTTCTGCACACCCACCAGCGCGGTGCCGTGGGTGAGGTTGCCGAAGTAACCGATCTTGACCTTGTCGAGACCGTCGATCTTCTTCGCCCCGGCGGCGACCTTGGCGGTGCCGTCGTCCTTGGCCTGGGAGCCGTAACCGCAGGCGGCCAGCGTGAGCAGGGGAAGTGCGGCTATGACCGCGAGGCTGCGGCGAAGAGCGGATGAAGCAGGCACGGGAGGTGGTCCTCTCGGAGGCCCGGCGGTCACGGTCTCTCAGGTCGTGGCCGGGAGGTCGGCAGGTTTTCGTCTACGGCGGTGGGGGGTGAGGGCGCGCAAGCGGTGCGCGTACGTCAGCGCACACATCGCGCCACTCCGCCCTGCCCGCTGCCCAGAGCACCGCTGCCGACGCGGCCGCCCTCCTTGGCGAACATCGAGTAGAAGTCGGGGGAGGTCATGTCAGAAGTCCCACCCGTCGTCCTCGGACTCGTCCTTGACCGGCTCCGGGGCGGCGAAGGACTCGCCGACCATGCCGGCGGTCAGGGTGGTGCCGTCGTTCGGGTCGATCAGGATGAACGAGCCGGTGCGCCGCGAGTCGGCGTAGGAGTCGACCGGCAGCGGCTCGGCGGTACGGACCTTCACCCGGCCGATGTCGTTGGCGACGAGCTGTCCCGGGTGCGGGTGCAGGGACAGGTCGTCGAGCGTGAGGCGGGACGGGATGTCCTTGACGATCGCCTTGACCGTGCGCGTGCCGTGCTTGAGCAGCACCCGGTGCCCGACCGTCAGCGGGGCGTCGGCGACATGGCAGACGGTCGCCTCGATGTCCTGCGTGGTCGCGGGCGCGTCCTTGCTCGGCACGATCAGGTCGCCGCGCGAGATGTCGATGTCGTCCTCCAGCAGGAGGGTCACCGACTGCGTCGTCCAGGCCACGTCGACCGGCTCACCGAGCAGGTCGATGCCGGAGATCTTCGAGGCGCGGCCCGACGGCAGCACCGTGACGGACTCGCCGACGTGGAACGAACCGGCCGCGATCTGGCCGGCGTAACCCCGGTAGTCCGGGTGGTCCGGGCTCTGCGGCCGGATCACGTACTGCACGGGCAGCCGGGCGTGGCAGTGGCTCAGGTCGTGGCTGACCGGCACCGTCTCCAGGTGCTCCAGCACCGTCGGACCGCCGTACCAGTCCATGTTCGCGGAAGGCTCCACCACGTTGTCGCCGACGAGCGCCGAGATCGGGATCGCGGTGACCTCGGGGACGCCCAGCTCGGTCGCGTACGCCGTGAACTCCTCGGCGATGGCGGCGAACACCTTCTCCTCGTAGCCGACGAGGTCCATCTTGTTGACCGCGAGGACCGCGTGCGGCACGCGCAGCAGGGCGGCGATGGCCGCGTGCCGGCGGGTCTGCTCGACGACGCCGTTGCGGGCGTCGACCAGGATCACCGTCAGCTCGGCGGTGGAGGCGCCGGTGACCATGTTGCGGGTGTACTGCACATGGCCCGGGGTGTCGGCGAGGATGAACCGCCGCCGGGGCGTGGCGAAGTAGCGGTACGCCACGTCGATGGTGATGCCCTGCTCCCGCTCGGCCCGCAGGCCGTCCGTCAGCAGCGCAAGGTCCGGGGCCTCCTGGCCGCGGCTCGCGGAGACCCGCTCCACGGCCTCCAGCTGGTCGGTGAGGACCGACTTGGAGTCGTGCAGCAGCCGCCCCACGAGGGTGGACTTGCCGTCGTCGACGGAGCCGGCGGTGGCGAACCGCAGGAGGGTGGTCTCCGCGAGTTCCTCGGTCGTGATGGTGCTCATCTCTAGAAGTACCCCTCGCGCTTGCGGTCTTCCATCGCGGCCTCGGACATCTTGTCGTCGGCGCGGGTGGCGCCGCGCTCGGTGAGCCGGGAGGCGGCGATCTCCACGATCACCTTCTCGATGGTGTCGGCGTCGGAGTCCACCGCGCCGGTGCAGGACATGTCACCCACGGTCCGGTAGCGCACGAGCCGCTTCTCGACCCTCTCGCCGTCCTTCGGCCCGCCCCACTCGCCGGCGGTCAGCCACATGCCGCTGCGGGAGAACACCTCGCGCTCGTGCGCGTAGTAGATCTGCGGCAGCTCGATGCCCTCGCGGGCGATGTACTGCCACACGTCCAGCTCGGTCCAGTTGGACAGCGGGAACACGCGGACGTGCTCACCGGGCGCGTGCCGGCCGTTGTAGAGGTTCCACAGCTCCGGGCGCTGGCGGCGCGGGTCCCACTGGGAGAACTCGTCGCGCAGGGAGAACACCCGCTCCTTGGCCCGGGCCTTCTCCTCGTCGCGGCGGCCGCCGCCGAAGACGGCGTCGAACTTCTCGGCCTGGATCTTCTCGGTCAGCGGCAGCGTCTGGAGCGGGTTGCGGGTGCCGTCCGGGCGCTCCTTGAGCACACCGCGGTCGATGTAGTCCTGCACGGAGGCGACGTGCAGCCGCAGCCCGTGCTTCTCCACCGTGCGGTCGCGGTAGTCGAGGACCTCGGGGAAGTTGTGCCCGGTGTCCACGTGCAGCAGCGAGAACGGCACCGACGCGGGCCGGAAGGCCTTCAGCGCCAGATGCAGCATGACGATGGAGTCCTTGCCGCCGGAGAAGAGGATCACCGGCCGTTCGAACTCGCCCGCCACCTCGCGGAAGATGTGCACCGCCTCGGACTCGAGGGCGTCGAGGTGCGACAGCGCGTACGGGCTGTCGGTCTCCTCGGAAACGGTGGCGACGGTCGTCATGCCAGTCCCCTTTCGGTCAGCAGGGCGTACACGGCAGCCGCGGACTCCCGCACGGTCTGGTTCTGCGACTCGATGCGCAGGTCGGGCGACTCGGGCGCCTCGTACGGGTCGTCGACACCGGTGAGCCCGGTGAGCTCACCCGCGGCCTGCTTGGCGTACAGGCCCTTCACGTCCCGCTCGCTGCACACCTCGACCGGCGTGGCCACGTGCACCTCGACGTACGCCGTCCCGTTCGCCTGGTGCCGCTTGCGCACCGCGTCCCGGCTGTCCTGGTACGGCGCGATGACCGGGACGAGGGCGAGCACGCCGTTGCGGGCGAGCAGTTCGGCGACGAAGCCGATGCGCTGCACGTTGGTGTGCCGGTCCTCGCGGCTGAAGCCGAGGCCCGCCGAGATGAACTCGCGGATCTCGTCGCCGTCGAGCACCTCGACCCGCCGGCCCTCCTCGCGGAGCCGGCCGGCCAGTTCGTAGGCGATCGTGGTCTTGCCGGCGCTCGGCAGACCCGTGAGCCAGACGGTGGCTCCGGTCGTCACGTCACTCTCCTGAATCGTCGTCGTCATCCGTGCAGCCCGCACTCGGTCTTGTTCCGGCCCGCCCAGCGGCCGGCGCGCGCGTCCTCGCCCTGAAGGACCCGGCGCGTGCAGGGGGCGCAGCCGACGGAGGCGTAGCCGTCCATCAGCAGCGGGTTCGTCAGCACGCCGTGCTCGGTGACGTAGGCGTCCACGTCGTCCTGGGTCCAGCGGGCGATCGGCGAGATCTTGACCTTCTGCCGCTTCTCGTCCCAGCCGACCACCGGGGTGTTCGCCCGGGTCGGGGACTCGTCGCGGCGCAGACCGGTGGCCCAGGCCTGGTAGCCCTTCAGGCCCTGCTCCAGCGGCTGGACCTTGCGCAGCTTGCAGCACAGGTCGGGGTCGCGGTCGTGCAGCTTCGGGCCGTACTCGGCGTCCTGCTCGGCGACCGTCTGAACCGGGGTGAGCGTGATGAGGTTGACGTCCATCACGGCCTCGACCGCGTCGCGGGTGCCGATGGTCTCCTCGAAGTGGTAGCCGGTGTCGAGGAAGACCACGTCGACGCCGGGCATGGCGCGGGCGGCGAGGTGGGCGACCACCGCGTCCTCCATCGAGGAGGTCACGCAGAAGCGCTTGCCGAACGTCTCGGCCGCCCACTGGAGGATCTCCAGCGCGGAGGCGTCCTCCAGATCGCGGCCCGCCTGCTCGGCGAGCTTCTTCAGATCCTCGGCGGTGCGCTCTTCCTGAACGGTCGTCATGTCTGTGCCCCTCCGGAGTCGGATCGCTTCAGCCCCTGGGCCAGCAGCCCGAGGAACTTCAGCGAGAAGGCCCGGCTGCACGCCGCGCATTCCCACGCGCCGTGCCGGCCCTCGGCGGCCTCGCTCGGACGCAGGTCCTCGTCGCCGCAGTAGGGGCAGTAGAACGGGGCCGCTCGCTCGCTCACGACAGGGCCTCCTCGCTCGCCCGCGACGCCCACGCGGCGAACCGCTCGCCGTCCTCGCGCTCGGCCTGGAACCGCTTCAGGACGCGCTCGACGTAGTCCGGCAGTTCCTCGGAGGTGACCTTCAGACCGCGCACCTTGCGGCCGAAGCCGGCCTCCAGACCGAGGGCGCCGCCCAGGTGCACCTGGTAGCCCTCGACCTGCTCGCCCTGGTCGTTGAGCATGAGCTGGCCCTTGAGACCGATGTCCGCGACCTGGATACGGGCGCAGGCGTTCGGGCAGCCGTTGAGGTTGATGGTGAGGGGCTCGTCGAAGTCCGGCAGGCGCCGCTCCAGTTCGTCGATCAGCTGCGAGCCGCGCTGCTTGGTCTCGACGATGGCGAGCTTGCAGAACTCGATGCCGGTGCAGGCCATGGTGCCGCGCCGGAACGAGGAGGGCCGGGCGGTCAGGTCGAGCGCCTCCAGGGCCTCGACGAGCGACTCGACCTGGTTCTCCTCGACATCGAGGACGATCATCTTCTGCTCGACGGTGGTGCGCACCCGGCCCGAGCCGTGAGCCTCCGCGAGGTCGGCGATCTTCGTGAGCGTCGCGCCGTCGACGCGTCCCACGCGCGGGGCGAAGCCGACGTAGAACCGGCCGTCCTTCTGCCGGTGCACACCGATGTGGTCGCGCCACAGCTGCGACGGCTGCTCGGGAGCCGGGCCGTCGACCAGCTTGCGCTTCAGGTACTCGTCCTCCAGGACCTGGCGGAACTTCTCGGCGCCCCAGTCCGCGACGAGGAACTTCAGGCGGGCGCGGGTGCGCAGCCGGCGGTAGCCGTAGTCACGGAAGATGGAGATGACGCCCTCGTAGACGTCCGGCACGTCGTCGATCGACACCCAGGTGCCCAGCCGCACGCCCAGCTTGGGGTTGGTGGACAGCCCGCCGCCGACCCACACGTCGAAGCCGGGGCCGTGCTCGGGGTGCTCCACGCCGACGAACGCGACGTCGTTGATCTCGTGCACCACGTCCAGCACCGGCGAACCCGAGATGGCGGTCTTGAACTTGCGGGGGAGGTTCGAGTACGCCGGGTTGTTCAGGACGCGGCGCTTCATCTCCTCCAGCGCCGGGGTGCCGTCGATGATCTCGTCCTCGGCGATACCCGCCACCGGCGAGCCGATCATCACACGCGGGGTGTCGCCGCAGGCCGTGACCGTGGACAGGCCCACGCCCTCCAGCCGGTTCCAGATCTCGGGCACGTCCTCGATCCGGATCCAGTGGTACTGGACGTTCTGCCGGTCGGTGATGTCGGCGGTGCCGCGCGCGAACTCCTGTGAGATCTCGCCGATGACCCGCAGCTGCCGCGTGGTCAGTGCCCCGCCGTCGATCCGGACGCGCAGCATGAAGTACTCGTCGTCCAGCTCCTCCGGCTCCAGGATCGCCGTCTTGCCGCCGTCGATCCCGGGCTTGCGCTGGGTGTACAGCCCCCACCAGCGCATGCGGCCGCGCAGGTCGTTCGGGTCGATCGAGTCGAAGCCCCGCTTGGAGTAGATCGTCTCAATGCGTGTCCGCACATTGAGACCGTCGTCGTCCTTCTTGAACTGCTCGTTGCCGTTCAGCGGGGTGTGGTGCCCCATCGCCCACTGACCCTCACCGCGGTGACGGCTCACCTTGCGGCGGGGAGTCGCGGCGGCAGGCTTCTGCGGGGTGGCGGCCATGGTTGATACGTCCTTCGGGACAGGCGGGAAAGCGGCTCTGACCTGCGCGCGCGGGCGCATGGGCATAGGGCGCGTCGTTGCGCGGGAGTGAGGCAGGGAAGAAGATGTCGGGCGCGGGCTGAGTACGCTCAGTGCGCCGTACAGATGGCGCTGGACATGCGGCCGAGGTCGACGTGCCGCCGACTCACCAAGGCAATTCCAGTTCCGGACATGACGGAAGCGTGTCACGGCGATCTGGACACAGTCCAGCTTCGTCCAAGATGCGGACACCCTTGTCTCGCAGAGCAAGACAAGGGTGTCCTTGGTCACATCGGGCGCTCCCGAGGTGTCCGTCCAGGTCAGGCGGGGAACGCCCCAGGCCACGGTCCCGGAGCGGCACCTTCCGACTCCTCCTCGACCTTGGTGTCGAACAGCTTGAAGCCCCGCCGCCGGTAGTTGTCCATCGCGTGCTCGCCGTCCTTGCTGCACGTGTGCAGCCAGACCCGTTTCGTCGGCGCCAGTCCCGCCCAGCGGTCCGCGAGGTCCCAGGCCCGGGCCGTGCCGTACGACAGCAGGTGCCCGCCGATGCGCCGGCCCCGGAAGGCGGGGAGCAGCCCGAAGTAGACGATCTCCACGACCGCGTCGTCCTGCGCCTCCAGCTCCACGTACCCCGCCGGCGTGCCCCGGTCGTACGCCACCCACGTCTCCACGCCGGGCCGCTCCAAATGCTCCACCCACCGCGCGTACGACCAGCCGAGCCGGTCCGTCCACAGGATGTCGCCGCCCACCGACGCGTACAGGAACCGGCTGAACTCGGGCGAGGGCACCTCGGAGCGGACGACCCGGACGTCCCCGTCCGGCGCGGCGGCCGGCAGCAGGTCGGTCGGGGCGGTCTGCTCCAGGGACCAAGTGGTCACGGCGATGGTGGTCATGCGGGCCAGAAAATCATCTGACCCGCACGTCTGTCGATCGGTCCCCGGTCGGGCGGGCGGCCCCGGTCAGTCCAGCGCCCGGTCGATCGACGCCAGGGGCAGCGCGAACAGCATCCGCCCCGACTGGGACCAGACCTCGCCGGTCTCCTCCCAGTAGGAGAGGGAACCGGACGAGCCGCTCCAGCAGTGCCGTGTCTCGTCCGTCCCGCACTCCGTCGCCCGCGCGCCCTCGGTGTCCTGGCGCCACAGGGTCCCGTGCCCGCCCGGGTTGCCGGCCGCGCGGTCCAGGTACCAGCGCGAGCGGTACGCCAGCACGCCCCGCACATCGGCCGTCTTCGTCTCGTACGCCTCGACGGGGGCCGCCTCCCCGGAGGAGTCGGTGGTCAGCGGGCCGGAGCGGGCCGGGTCCCGGCTCAGTGCGTAGCGCCACAGCCGGGTGCGCCGGTCGCCGTCCGCGGGCACCCACTCACTCGCGACCAGGCTGTCGGGGGAGGTGCTGCGGTCCAGGGAGACGGCGGCCGGGCGGGACCCGTCGCCGCCGCCGGGCAGGGTGTACGAGGCCACGGCGGGCAGTACGTACCGGTAGCCGTGCGCCGCCCAGCCGCCCCGGACCCGGCCGACCGCGTCGGACTCGACGGTGGCGCGCTGGATGCGGTCCATGTCGTACACGTACAGCGCGTCCCGGTCGTGCTCGCGGGTCGTCACCAGCAGCTTGTCCTGGTACCAGACCATGCCGGACAGCGGGGAGACCAGCCCCCGGTAGTCCTGCCCGCCGTCCACCGGAACGGCCAGCAAGGCCCAGGTGTAGCGCAGCCGGGCGGGGTCGTCGGCGTCGACGAAGGCGACCTTGGCCAGGCCCTGCCCGGGGGCCGGGCCGTCCATGGAGCCGCCCTCGGCGGCGCCGCGGGTCCAGCCGGAGAGGATCACACGGTTCCCTCCCCAGCGGCCGTCGTCATCCGCGTCGCCGGAGGTGGTGACCGCGCCGGCCCGCCAGCCCCGGGTGTCGGAGGCGCCGAAGCAGTACGCGCGCGTGGCCGCCGGCTTCACCGGCAGGCTGTGCTTCTCGGTGTCCGGGCAGTCGGCCGCGCTCCGCAGCGGGCGGTCGGCGCTGTCCAGCACCGTGCCCACACCGACGGGCCGGCCCATCTGCGACGCGAGCCGGTCCAGCCACCGCCCGGGCACCCGGTGCTCGACCAGCGGAAGCCGCCCGGCCTCGTCGGACGCGACCGGCTCGAGAGCCCCGGGGGCGTCGGCGACGGTGGCCTGCGAGGCACTGATCAGGGTGGCGGCGGCGGTGAGCGCGAGGGCCGTCCCGGCCAGGGTCGCGCGCAGCGCCCTGCCCCGCCTGCGCCGCCGGTGTCTGCCGCGATGCTTCATAACATCCTCCCGAGACGGACCAACTGCGCCTGGTGATCCGTACGTTGACGGAGGAGCAGGTGGGGTGGTCCGTAGAGGGATGCTACGGCAGGTGAGCGGTGCGGGGGACGAAGACGCTGCAAATATGCGAAAGATGCACCCCTCGGGGCGGCTTGTACGGCACACGCGGTGAACCTCAGGGTGCCGATGCGGACCCGCGCTGCCTGCTCACCGCCGGTGCGGTCGAGTGCGGCAGCAGATCCCGCGGGTCGTCCGGAAGCAGCACCTCCACCTCGGCGTCCTCCGCGAACCGGTACGGCCGGTGCTCCAGGAACGCCCCCAGATACCGCCGTACCCGCGACATCTCGGCACGCACCGTCACCGTGCGGGCGGGGTCGCCGAACACGTCCCCGGCCAGGCCCGAGGCGCTGCGGCCGGAGCGGTGTACCGCGAGGAGGTACAGCAACTCCGCGTGCCGGGGGCTCAGTTCCCGGGTCCAGGAACCCGCCGGACCGACCACCTCGACCGACCAGCGCCGCGCCTGCCGGAGGTCCAGCACGATCCGGGCCGGGCCGCGCGGCACCGGCTCCTCCGCGGTCGCCGAGACCAGCCAGCCCCCGGCCAGCGGCTCCACCGAGCACAGCCCCAGCGCCGGCAGCCATCTCGGGCCCGGTGACAGCGACTTCGGCAGGGCCACACGCCGCACGTACGGCATCCCGCTGACCGCGGCGGTCCAGCCGTCCCTGTCGACGGCCAGGGCGCGGCCGTTGATCCGGGCCAGCACCGGCGCCGCCACCGCGCGCAGCCGCTCCAGCGACTCCACGTGCATCTCCCGCAGCCGGGCCTCGGCCAGCTTGGCCACCGAGCCGACCCAGGCGAGCGTGGCCGGATGCATCGTCTCCAGCGGACCGCTCACGTCGACCACGCCGAGCAGCCGGCCGTCCCGCGGATCCGTCAGCGGAGCGCCCGCACACGTCCAGCCGGCCTGGGAGCGCACGAAGTGCTCGGAGGCGAAGACCTGCACCGGCCGGCGCACCACCGCCGGGGTGCCCACCCCGTTCGTGCCGACGACGTCCTCACGCCAGTCCGCGCCGAGTTCGAAACCGAGCCCGTCGGCCTTGCGCAGCACCGGCGGACTGCCCTCGCGCCACAGCACCCGGCCGTCCTCGTCGGCCACCACCATGATGTGGTGCGCGACGTCCGCGACCGCCAGCAGTTCCTCCCGCAGGACCGGCAGCACATGGCGCAAAGTCGACGCCTCGCGCCGCCGCTGCACCTCCTCGCGGGACAGCGGATCCGCCCGGACGTCGTGGTCCGGGTCGACGCCGCTGCGCATCATCCGCTCCCAGGACCGCTCGATCACCGGACGCGGCGACACCGGAGCGGGCTGCCCGGCCAGCCGGGCGGAGCGGACCTGCGCGAGGACCCGGGCCGCGCGCGAGCTGTCCACGGCGGCCAAGTGCGTGACGTCCATCCGCGTGCGCCCCCCGGTGTCGCTTTTGACTGTCCGTCTCATAGTGCCGCCTGCCCGAGGGATGCGCGCACGGTCCGCACACAGTCAGCAGCAAGTTGCAACCCCTTGCAACCCTGGTGGACAGCCCGGCCGTGTCTGAAACTTGAGCGGCGCCGTCCCGAGCGGTGTTCCGTGGCTCGAACGGGCCAGTGCGGCGGGGGTGGTGCCGTGTCGGCGCAGCACCACCCCCGCTTTCCGCGTACGCGCAAGCGGACCGGATCAGGACACCGGCCGGGCCCGCTCCACCACCGACGCCAGGTCCAGCGTGTGCGGCAGCGTCCCGAAGACCGCGCCCCCGTCACCGCCGAGCCGCCCCGCGCAGAACGCGTCGGCGACCTGCGGTGGCGCGAAACGGACCAGCAGCGAGCCCTGGAGCACCAGCGCGAGCCGCTCCGCCAGCCGCCGCGCCCGCCCTTCCACGCCCTCCAGATCGGCGAGTTCGGTCAGCAGATCCTTGATGGCCGCGTCGAGGCGGTGATCGGCGCCGCGCGCCTGCCCCACCTCCCGCAGATACGCGTCCAGCGCGCCCGGCTCCCGCTGCAACGCGCGCAGCACGTCCAGCGCCTGGACGTTGCCCGCGCCCTCCCAGACCGAGTTCAGCGGCGACTCGCGCACCAGGCGGGGCATCCCGGACTCCTCCACGTACCCGTTGCCGCCGAGGCACTCAGCGGCCTCCACCGCGACCGGCGGGCACCGCTTGGTCACCCAGTACTTGGCGGCCGGCACCGCGATCCGCAGCAGCGCCCGCTCCTGCTCGCCGCCGTCGTCCCAGGCCGCCGCGAGCCGCAGCGCCAGGGTCGTCGCCGCCTCCGACTCGATCGCGAGGTCGGCCAGGACGTTGCGCATGAGCGGCTTGTCGACGAGCTTCCCGCCGAACGCCTCGCGATACGTGCAGTGGTGCACCGCCTGCGCCACGGCCTGCCGCATCAGCCCGGCCGAGCCGAGCACGCAGTCGAGCCGGGTCGCCGCGACCATCTCGATGATGGTGCGCACCCCGCGCCCCTCCCCACCGACCCGACGCGCCCACGTCCCGTCGAACTCGACCTCACCGGAGGCGTTCGACCGGTTGCCGAGCTTGTCCTTGAGCCGCTGGATCCGGAACACGTTGCGGGTGCCGTCCTCCAGCACCCGCGGCACCAGGAAGCAGGTCGGTCCGCCCGGAGCCTGCGCCAGCACCAGGAAACCGTCGGACATGGGCGCCGAGCAGAACCACTTGTGCCCGGTCAGTTCGTACGTCCCGTCCTCGGCGAGCGGCCGCGCCGACGTGGTGTTCGCCCGTACGTCGCTGCCGCCCTGCTTCTCCGTCATGCCCATCCCGAACAGCGCCCCGGCCTTGAGGCGCGCGGGCCGCAGCTCCTGGTCGTAGACCATGGACGTCAGCCGCGGTTCCCACTCGGCGGCCAGGTCGGGGTCGGTGCGCAGGGCGGGCACCGCCGCGTGCGTCATGGACAGCGGGCAGCCGTTGCCCGCCTCGACCTGTGTCCACACCAGGAAGGCGGCGGCCCGCCGCAGATGCCCGGCCGGCCGGCCCCACGCCGCCGTCAGACCGGCCGAGACGCCCTTGCCGAGCAGCCGGTGCCACGAAGGGTGGAACTCGACCTCGTCGATGCGGTTGCCGTACCGGTCGTGCGTCAGGAGCCGCGGCGGGTTCTCGTTGGCCAGCCTCCCCCAGTCCTGCACCTGGGCCGAGCCGGAGGTCCGGCCGAGCGCCGTCAGCTCGCCGAGGACCTCCTCGCGCACGTCCGGATCCAGATGCCGGTCGACCGCGGCGGCCAGGGCCCGGTCGGCGGAGAAGACGTCGTAGCCGACCAGCGGCGGGACCTGGTTCGTCACGGTGTGGGTGCTGCCTGCCATGCTGCGAAAGTACCCCGCGGTAGCACCTTGGCACCCGGCGGACCCGACCCGGTCCGCGAAGACCCGGCCTGTGGGTGAGTGGGGTCGGGCTCGACGGATACCGTTAGGGGGTGCAGCCAGCAAGTGAAACCCCCGACACGCCTTCCGGGCGCCTCCACCGGGCGCGGGCCCTCTACCGGAACGTCTCCAAGCGCAGGACCGCCTGGCTGTTGCTCAAGGACACCGTCAACTCCTGCGTCGAGTACCGCATCCTGGGCCTCGCGGCCGAGGCCGCGTTCTTCACGCTGCTGTCGGTGCCGCCGCTGCTGCTGAGCATGATCGGACTGCTCGGCTACGTCGACGCCTGGACCGGCGCCGACACCATCCAGAGCCTCCAGACCAACCTCTTGGAAGCCGCCCGCACGGTGCTGTCCGACCGGGGCGTACGGGAGATCGCGGAGCCGATCCTGCACGACGTGACGAAGGGCGGCCGGCCCGACGTCATCTCCATCGGTTTCCTGTTCGCCCTGTGGTCCGGCTCCCGCGCGGTGAACGTCTTCATCGACACCATCACCGTCATGTACGGCCTCGACGGCGTCCGGGGCATCGTCAAGACCCGCCTCATGGCCTTCCTGCTGTTCATCGTGGCCCTGCTGATCGGCTCCGTCGCGCTGCCGCTGATGGTGGCCGGTCCGGACGCGGTGGTGCGGATCGTGCCGTGGTCGACGACGGTCGTCCAGGTCCTGTACTGGCCGGTGGTCATCCTCCTGTCGATCGCCTTCCTGACCACGCTGTACCACGTGTCCGTCCCCGTCCGCTCCCCGTGGATCGAGGACGTGCCCGGCGCGCTCGTCGCCCTCGGCATGTGGGTCCTCGGCAGCTTCCTGCTGCGGATCTACCTGACCAGCACGGTCGAGGGCCCCACGATCTACGGCTCCCTCGCCGCGCCCGTCGCCGTGCTGCTGTGGATCGGCGTGTCCGCGTTCGCCGTGCTCGTCGGGGCCGCGGTCAACGCCGCCATCGACCGGGTCTGGCCGGCCGCCGCCACCGCCGCGGCCCGCGAGGCCAACGAGCGGCTGCGGCAGGCCCAGGTCGCCGAGTACGTCGCCCGTGCCACCGCCGCGGGCGAGGCCGACCCCGACATGCCCTCCGAGTTCCCGGAGCGCTGGTCCCGCTTCCTGCCGCCGGAGGACGTGTCGGCCCGGCTGCGCACCCACGTGAAGAGCACCCACGTCAAGAACAGCCACGTGAAAGGCACCCACGCCAAGAGCACCCACGCCAAGAGCACCCAGGTCAACGGGGAGGGGCAGCCGCCCGAGGAGAAGTGACCGACGCGGGTCTCAGGCCTTCCAGGTCCCGGCCGCGGCCTCCTCGCGCACGAAGTCGCCGAAGTCCCGGGGCGCACGCCCCAGGACCTCCCGTACACCGTCCGAGAGGTGCGCGTTGCGCCCGTCGAGGAGGGTGTCGAAGATCGCCCTCAGGCCGGCCGCCTCCTCCGGCGGCATCCCGAAATCGACCAGCACCTCTTCGTAGTCCCGCGCCGAGACGGCCCGGTAGGTCAGCGGGCGCCCCGTCGCCCCGGCGATCTCCGCGACGGCCTCCCCGAAGGTCAGCAGCCGGGCCCCGGAGAGGGCGAGGGTCTGCCCCACGTACCGGTCGCCGGACCTCAGAGCGGTCACCACCACGTCCGCGATGTCCCGCACGTCGAGGAACGGCTCCCGCACCTCGTCGGCCGGGAAGACCAGCTCACCGCTCTCCCTCAGCTCCGCCACCAGGGGCCCCTCGCTGAAGTTCTGCGCGAACCAGGCGGCCCGCACGACCGTCCAGTCCGCCCCCGAGGCGTGCAGCGCCTCCTCGGTGGGCAGGGCCTGGTCCTCGCCCCGCGCGGACAGCAGCACCAGCCGCCGCACCCCGAGCCGGACCGCCTCCCGCGCGAGGGCGCCGACCGCCTCGGCGGCACCCGGGGCGCCGACGTCCGAGGGGTGGACGAGGTAGGCGGCGTCCGCGCCGCGCAGGGCGTCCGCCCAGGTCGAGCCGTCCCACCAGTCGAAGCCCGTCGCCCGTGACGCCGCCCGCACCGTGAGCCCGGCCGCCTCCGCGGCCCGCGCCACCCGGCTGCCGGTACGCCCCGAGGCGCCCGTCACCACCACCGTCATGCCCTTCGTCTCCCGTTCCGTGTTCGATGAGCTGTTCTCTGTCGTGTTCCGTGCTGTGTTCGTCATGCCGTCGAGTCAACTGCCGTACACCGCACGGAACCATCGCTGAACGGCTCATTCCCATACGACCGCGTCTACGCTGATCCCATGGACGCTCTCGCAGGCTTGCTGGAGGGGCCCCGTGCGCGGGGCGCGTTCATGATCAGGGCCTGCCTCGACCCGCCGTGGGCGGTGCGTGTGGAGGACAGGGCCCCGCTCACCGTGATGCTCATCGTCCGAGGCGAGGCCTGGATCGTGCCCGACCGGGCCGAGCCCACGCGGCTCGAGGCGGGGGACCTCGCCATCGCCCGCGGCCCGGACCCCTACACCTGCGCCGACGCGCCCGGCACGGCACCGCAGGCGGTGATCCTGCCGCACCAGGAGTGCCGCTACCCCGACGGGCGGCTCCTCAACGGCTCCATGGACCTGGGCGTCCGCACCTGGGGCGACCGGCTCGACGGGGACACCGTGGTGCTGATCGGCACCTACCCGACGCAGGGCGAAGTCAGCGGGCGGCTGCTGGACGCCCTGCCGCCGCTGCTCAGCCTGACGTCCGACGTGTGGGACTGCCCGCTCACGCCGTACATCACCCAGGAGATCGTCCGGGAGGAGCCGGGGCAGGAGGTCGTCCTGGACCGGCTGCTCGACCTGCTGGTCATCGCCGCGCTGCGGGCCTGGTTCGCACGCCCCGGGGCGGAGGCACCGGCCTGGTACCGGGCCCTCGCCGACCCGGTCGTCGGCGGCGTCCTGCGCCTGCTCCAGGACGACCCGGCCCACCCCTGGACCGTCGCCGCGCTCGCCGCGAAGGCAGGGGTGTCCCGCGCCGCGCTGGCCCGCCGCTTCACCGGCCTGGTGGGCGAACCCCCGATGACCTACCTGACCGGCTGGCGCCTCGCCCTCGCCGCAGACCGCCTGCGCGACTCCGCCGACACGCTCGACGCGGTGGCCCGCCGGGTGGGCTACGGCAGCGCCTTCGCCCTGTCGGCGGCGTTCAAGCGGGTGTACGGGGTGAGTCCGGTGGAGTACCGGGGGCGGGTGGCGTAGCGGCACCGGCCGCCGTGCCCGCCGCCGCGTCACGGCGTAACCTGGCCCACGTGTACGTCGAGCGGGCGTCGCGGCTGCCCGGGGCGGTCGTGTGGACCAACACCCCGTCCCGGCCCGGGGTGGGTCGGGTCCTTCCCGACGGGTGCATGGATCTGCTGTGGCACGACGGGCGGCTGATGGTCGCCGGGCCCGACACCCGCGCACACCTCCCGGACGGCGCGACCGGTCCCTGGCACGGGGTCCGCTTCTACCCGGGCACGGCCCCGGCGCTCCTGGGCGTGCCGGCGCACGAGCTGCGCGACCGGCGCGTCGAGCTCGCGGACCTGTGGCCGGCCTCGCGGGTGCGGCGTCTGGCCGACCAGGTGAACGCGGCCCCCGACCCGGCGAGCGGTCTGGAGGACCTGGCGCTGCGGCAGGCGGCCGGTGCCGGGCCCCCGGACCCGCTGCTGCGGCAGATCGTGACCGCCCTCGACGCGGGCCGTCCGGTCGCGGCCACCGCCGACGAACTCGGCGTGGGCGCCCGCCGGTTGCACCGCCGTTCGCTGTCCGCCTTCGGCTACGGCCCCAAGACCCTGGCCCGCATCCTGCGGCTGAACCGCGCCCTCGCCCTGGCCCGGCGCGGCGTGCCGTTCGCGGAGACGGCCGCCCGGGCCGGTTACGCCGACCAGGCCCATCTGGCCCGTGATGTGAGGGAGTTGTCGGGTCTGCCGCTGGGTGAGCTACTCGGCCGCGGTGGCCGGCGGCGCGAACAGGTCCACTCCGTTGCCGTCCGGGTCGAGCACCACGGCGTACCGCTGTCCCCAGAAGGCGTCCCACGGCTTGAGTTCCCCGTGGTACCCGGAGCTGACCAGTTCCTCGTACAGGGCGTCCACCTCCGCCGGCCCGTCGCACCGCAGGGCCAGTGAGGTCCGGCCCCCGGGCGCGGGCGGCCGCCACTCGGGCAGGAAGGAGCGGACCGTCTCCTCGGTGTCGAACATCAGCCGCAGCCCGCCGGGCAGTCCGGCCTCGGCGTGCGGCTGGTTCTCCGCGCCCTCGGGGAAGGCGAACCCGAGCCGGCGGTAGAACGCGACGGAGGCGGCCATGTCGGAGACGACCAGGCCGATGGCATCGAATCGTGCAGTCATGGAGCCACCGTAGGCAGGCCCACGACGCCCGGTCTTGAAGGAATCGGACACCCCCGTGGTGGTCCGGCCGCGTCGGGCCGCGGCGGGCCCGAAAATTTCGGTCGCCGCAGGAACCTCCCCGACGGCCCCCGGTCTCCTAGGTTCGGATGCCATGGCACCACGACTGCTCGTCCACACCCGCACCACCGGCTACCGGCACGACTCCATCCCGGCCGGTGTCGCCGCCCTGCGCACCCTCGGGCACTTCGAGGTCGACGCCACCGAGGACCCGGCGGCCCTCGAACAGCCCCTGGACGACTACGCGGCCGTGGTGTTCCTCTCCACCAGCGGCGAGATCCTCACCCCGTCCGGACGGGAACGGCTCGCCGCGTACGTGGAGTCGGGCGGCGGCTTCGTGGGCGTGCACGCGGCGGCCTGCACGGAGTACGACTGGCCCTACTACGGCGAGCTGCTCGGCGCGTGGTTCGCCCGGCACCCGCTCCACCAGCCCGGCAAGGCCGTCATCGAGGACCACGGCCATCCGGCGACCCGGCACCTGCCCGCCGTCTGGGACTTCACCGACGAGTGGTACGACTTCCGTACCAACCCGCGCGGCAGGGTCCGCGTCCTGGCCACCGCCGACGAATCCTCCTACGAGGGCGGCGGCATGGGCGCCGACCACCCCCTGGTCTGGTGCCGCGACCACGGCGAGGGCCGCGTCTTCTACACGGCCCTGGGCCACGCCTGCGAGGCGTACGCGGACCCGGCCTTCCGCACCCACCTCCTGGGCGGCATCACCTGGGCGGCCGGACTCCCGATGCCCTGAGCCACCGACGGACGCTCGGGGGGACGACCGCAGTCCGAGGACCCGGTGGGCCGACTCGGCGCCGCGCCCACCGGCCGTCGGCCCCCCGGACCAGGGCCGCCCCCCCCGGATCCGGCGGACCTGAAACTCAGCCAACTCCTCATCCCCCCAGGATCATTACTGCGACGCACCGTCTGCGCGCGCCGTCCGCGCCCGTGGAAACGGAGAGCACCTCCTACGCGCGTGGCGCCGCCGTACTCGCCCGTTCCACCAGCCGCGTCGACAGCTCCGTGCGCGTGGACTCCGGATGATGGCCGTCCATCATGCGCAGCAGTGACCTCAGGGCCGTCGCGGCCATCTCGGACAGCGGCTGGCGGACGGTGGTCAGGGCGGGGGAGGCCCAGCGGGCCTCGGGCAGGTCGTCGAAGCCGACCACGCTGACGTCGTCCGGGACCCTCAACCCCCGTTCGCCCAGGGCCCCGTAGACACCCAGCGCCATCCGGTCCGAGCAGACGAAGACGGCGGTCGGCGGCTCGGGCAGATCGAGGAGCTCCCGCATGCGGCGGTGGGCGACGCTCTCGTCGAAGCCGGCGTGCCGGATGTACTCGGGGCGGTGCCGGACCCCGGCCGACGCGAGCGCCGAACGGTACCCGGCGACCCGGGCGCTGCTGCACATCGTGCGCCGGGGACCGGCGATGACGGCGACCCGCTCGTGCCCCAGGGACAGCAGATGCTCCGTGGCCGTCAGACCGCCCTGCCAGTTCGCCGCGCCCACCGAGACCACGCCCTCTGGCGGTTCCTGCACCGGGTCGATCATCACGAACGGGATGCGGTGCTGCTCCAGCCACGCGTACTGCGAGTCGCTGAGCTCGGCCAGGTTGAACAGGACCCCGGCGGAGCCCCGGGCCACCAGCTTGTCCAGCCAGCCGCGCTCCGGGCGGCCGACCCGGGAGCGGACCAGCGCCGCCGACACCACGACCTCCAGACCCGCGTCGTGCGCCGCCTCCTCCACCCCGTGCAGCACCGCACCCGACCAGGAGCTCTCCAGCGAGTGCACGACCAGATCGACCAGCCGGGGTGTCTTCGCCGCGTCGAAGCGGGGTCTGCGCACGTACCCGAGCCGGTCGAGTGCCTCGGTCACGCGGCGGCGGGTCTCGGGTGCCACGTCCTCGCGGCCGTTGACCACCTTCGACGCGGTCGGCACCGACACCCCCGCCTCGCGCGCCACGACCGCCAGTGTCGGACCGGCCGCCACGCTCGCACTCGCCGTACGGACCATCGGGAACCCACCTCTCCGGCCCGCCCGAGGGCCGTGGAAAGTTTCGACCAGCGCTGCACACGGCGGTCACGACGCCCGACCGGGCAGAAAGCGCTTCCTACTGTAGGTGGAGCACAGGACGGCGGGAAGACAAGTGAATTCACTGCTTCGCGCCGGGCAAAACTTTCGAAACCCCGAACAACGCCTCAGTCAGGTGTGCAGGTCAGCCGAAACCCGGTGAAGTCCGCTGTGAACGCCGCGTCCACGAGGTCCCGGGCGTGGATCCCCGCCATCGCACCGGTGAAGCGCAGCCGGGAGCCGTGGTCGTCGGACAGCCGGCTGAAGTCCAGCGCCGGACCGACCGCCGTGCGCACCCCGTCGCGTACGTACCAGAAGCGGGCGTCGGCCCCCTCGACCGTCACCCCCAGCGTCACGGGCTCGTCCACCGGCACATCGGCGACGGCGACCTGCCGTATGGCGTCCTCGTCGCGCTCGACGAGACTGAGCACCGTACGGCCGTCCGCGGCGCTTCCCCACTGCTGTCCGCGCTGCGGCTCGCCCTCCGGCTCCGCCCACGTCAGGTCCAGGGCGAGGTACGCCTCGGGGTTGTACCAGAGCACCAGCCCGGCCGCCTGCGTGAAGGTGACCGGCCGCGCGTCCACCGTGACTTCGGCCTCCGCGCGGTGCTCGGTGACGCGCTGGGCCAGCAGGGAGGCCGCCCACCGGGACTCCGGCCCGTGCCGTCCGCGCAGCCGGATCCAGCCCGGTCGGGCCGTGGTGTCGGCCCAGGACGGGTCCGGCGGCTCGCGCAGGGTGCTCCACGGCCAGGACAGATCCTCCGGCGGTGCGGCCGGTGGCAGCGGGTACGGCCGCGTCGGCACGTCGACCTCGACCTCGGGGTGCCAACCGCCCTGCCGCAGCCGCGGCCGGCCCTGCGCGTCCCACGTCACGGCCTGGATGGCGGTCTCCCGGCCGAGGGTGCAGCGGCGGCCCCGCGGCGTGCGCAGCGGACGGGCCGTCAGATGGCTGAGCAGCCACTGCCCGTCCGGCGTCCCGACCAGCTCGCCGTGCCCGGCCTTCTGCAGCGGCGCCTCCGGGTCGTCCCGGGTGGTCAGCAGTGGCCGTTCGTCGAGTTCGTACGGACCCGTCAGCTTCTCGGCCCGGGCCACCCGCACCCCGTGCTCCCAGCCCGTGCCGCCCTCCGCGAGCACCAGGTGGTACCAGCCGTCGCGCCGCAGCAGCTTCGGCCCCTCGATCAGCCGGTCGTGCCGGAGCAGCAGGTGCGTGCCGCCGACGGGTTCCAGCGTGTCCCGGTCCAGCTCCGTGAGAACGATCCCCGCGAACCGCTCACCCCCCGGCCGGTGGTCGTTCTGCAGGTTCAGCAGCCACAGCCGGCCGTCCTCGTGGAAGAGGGCAGGGTCGAAACCGTGGCTCGCCACCCGGCGCGGAGCGCTCCACTCGACGCCGATGCGGGGGGCCGTCGAGATGTACGTGTCGAGGTCGAAGTACGGCGTGCCGACCGAGCGCACGACGGAGTACGTCACCCAGAACCGCTCCCCGTCCCAGCTCAGCGACGGAGCCCAGACGCCACCCGAGTCGGGCACACCGGCCAGTGAGTTCCCGGGGACAGCCCCCTGGACGTGGCCCGCGTACTCCCAGTGGGCCAGGTCCCGGGAGCGGTGCAGCGGGATCGTCGGGAACCACTCGAAGGAACTCGTCGCGACGTAATACCAGTCGCCGGCCCGGACCAACGACGGGTCGGGGGTGAAGCCGCGGAGGACGGGGTTGTGCAGGACGGTCACGCGAGGGCTCCCGGGGCGTCGGTCAGCCTGGGGGCCGCAAGGAGTCAGGGTCACCTGCGGCCCCCAGGAGTCAGGGGATACGGCGAAGGAGGGTCACTTGAGGGCGCCGAGCGTCACACCGGTACGCCAGTAGCGGCGCATCGCGACCATCATGATCGCCATCGGGACGATGGACAGCAGTGCACCGGTCAGCACCAGACCCGTCAGGTCGATGCCGGACTCCAGACGGGTGCCCGACCAGTTGTACAGGCCGAGGTTGAGCGTCCAGTTCTCCTTGCCGCGCAGCACCGTCAGCGGCAGGAAGAAGGCGTTCCAGGTGTTCACGAAAGCCAGCAGGAACACTGTCGCGCCGCCCGTCGTCATCATCCGCAGCACGATGCTGAAGAAGATCCGCAGCTCGCCGGCGCCGTCGATCCGGGCCGCCTCCAGCAGCTCGTAGGGGATCGTCGCCTCGGTGTACACCTTGGCCAGATACACGCTGAACGGGTTGATCAGACAGGGAATCAGCATCGCCCACGGGGTGTCCACCATGCCGATCGCGGAGAACAGCAGATACAGCGGCAGCGTCAGCAGCGCGATCGGGATCAGGAACGAGCCCACGACACACGCGAAGATCGCGTTACGGCCGGGGAAGTCGAAGCGGGCCAGTCCGTAACCGGTTGCGAGCGCGATCAGCGTGCCGCCGAGCGAGCCCACACCCGCATAGAGGAACGAGTTGGCCGTCCACCGCAGGAAGATCCCGTCCTGGTAGGTGAACACCTGATGCAGGTTGTCCCACAGGTGCCAGCCCGAGAACCACAGGCCGTTGCTCTGGTACAGCGCCGTACGGTCCTTGGTCGCGGCGACGATCAGCCACCACACCGGGAACAGGCTGTAGACACTGGCCAGGCAGAGCCCGACCAGCAGGAAGCGCTGACCGCCCCGGCCGCGGGAGTCCGCGTCCGGGCGGGCGAGGCGCCGCACGCCGCGGACTTCGGGCCGCTCGGTGGTCTGCTCGGTCAGCACCATCAGTCGGCCTCCTTCGAGGTGAGCCGGTAGAAGAGGAAGGAGGCCACGCCCAGGATCAGGGCGAGCAGCACGGACAGGGCGGCCGCGTAGTTGTAGTTGCCCGCGTTGAACGCCTGGTTGTAGATGATCATGATCGGGGTGAAGCTGTCGCTGACCGTCTGCGGTGTGATGTTCCTGAACAGCGCCGGCTCGTTGAAGATCTGGAGCATCTGGATGATCGACAGCAGACCCGTCAGCACCAGCGCCCCACGCACGAACGGGATCTTGATGCTCCGCGCGATCCGCAGTTCGGAGGCGCCGTCCAGCCGGGCCGCCTCGAAAAGCTCGCGGGGCACGCCCTGCAGCGCCGAGTAGATGATCACCATGTTGTAGCCGATGCCGTGCCAGGTGAGCAGATTGCCGATGGACGGCCACACCATCGACGGCGCGAAGAAGTTCCAGTCGAGACCGAGGGTGTTGCCGATCGCGGTGAGCGGGCCGACGTCCGGGCTGTAGAGGTTGACCCACACGATCGCCGCGACCACGCCGGGGATCATGTACGGCACCAGCAGCAGGATCCGGAACCGGCTCGCCACCCTGGACGTGAGCGCGTCCAGGAACAGCGCCAGCAACAGGCTGATCAGCAGCATCAGCGGGATCTGGACGCAGGCGAAGAGCACCACCCGCAGGATGGAGTTCATGAACGCCGAGTCCGTCAGCCCCTGGGTGTAGTTGTCGAGCCCGACGAACTGCGTCGTCGCACCGCCTAGACCCAGCCCGGACTGCTTCTCCGCGTACAGCGACTCGTAGACCGCGTAGCCGATCGGGAGCAGGTACAGAAACAGGAAGCCGAGCTGGAAGGGCACCGTGAACGCGGCACCCTTCCAGCGCATGGAGCGAATCATCGAATGCCTCAGCCCTTGACGCTGATACCGCGGGACTTCAGGTCCTTGACCGTCCACTCCTGCATGTGCGCGAGCAGGTCGGTGACCTTCTCCTGCTTGTTGACGACCTTGGCCCAGCCCGCCTGCAACTCCGTGAACATCGCGGTCCAGTTGGGGCCGAAGGTCCAGTCGGTGGTCACCGTTCCCAGGCTGTCCGTCACGACCTTCTGCGCCGGCTCGTAGTTCCTGCCGAGCAGCTTCTGCGAGATCGACTCACCGACGTAGGAACCGCTGTCCTTCAGCGCCGGCATCACGCCGTTGCCGGTCTCCGGGCTCGCCATCGTCTTGACCGCGTCCTGGTTCGTCGACATCCACAACGCCGCCCGGGCCGCCTGCTCCTGGTCCTTGCACTGCTTCGTCACCAGTGTCACGCTGCCGGTCAGGTTCGTGCCGGCCGGCGTCTTCGCCGCCTCGCCCGGGTAGGCAGGCCAGGGCGCCAGGGCCCAGTGGCCGAAGGACTTGGTGAAGTTCTGCACCATGCCGGCCATCTGCCAGGTGGAGATCTGCCGGGTCGCCGTGGCACCGCTGTCGTAACTGCGCTGCACGGCCGCGTAGTCGGCGAAGGACAGCTTGGCGTTCAGGTCGTTGTCGATGATCTCCTGGATCACCTTCGCGGCCTTCAGGGTGCCCTCGTCCTGGAAATTCACCTTCCAGGCGTTGCCGTCGATCGCGTACCAGTGCGCCCCGGCCTGCATCGCGAGCACCTCCAGGGTGCTCGGGTCCTCACCGGCGTAGTTGGTGATCTTGATGTTGTGCTTCTTCAGCTCCTTGCCGGCAGCGATGAAGTCCTCCCAGGTGGCCGGGGGCTTCAGGCCGTACTTCTGGAAGATGTCCGTGCGGTAGATCGTGAACTGGGGTGCCGAGCTGGTGGGCACGCCGTAGAGCTTGCCCTGCACCTGCGCGCTCGCCCAGGCGCCGGTGTTGAACTTGCTCTTCTCACTCCCGACGTACTGCGTGATGTCGGCGAGCGCGCCCTGCGAGACCCAGCTCGTCACGTACTCGGCCGTGTTCTGCACCAGACAGGGGGCGTTGCCGGCCTTGACCGCGTTGGTCAGCTGCTTCTGCATCGTCAGCTGGTCGGTGACCTTGGTGTACTTCAGCCGGACGTCCTTGTGCGAGGCGTTGAACGCCTTGACGACCGCCTCCTGGCCGTTGGCCCAGCCCCAGAAGGGGAGCGTGACCGGGCCGGACTCCGACGCGGCGTCGTCACCCGAGCCGGATCCGCCGCAGGCGGAGAGCAGACCTGTCAGCGCGATGCCCGCGACAGCGGCGGAGGCGAACCTTCTCCGGGGGCTGGTGAAGTTCATCTGACCGTGATCCTTCGGAATAGGGCGTTCTCGGAACGAGAGGACGGCGGCGGCTCGGTGGTGCCGGCCAGGAACGGCGGCCGGAGGACGCCGACGCGCGGTTGCGGGGGGTTCGGCCAAGCAGAAGCTGTAGTAAGCGGTTGCTGGGACGGTAGGCGGAGGTGTCCGCTCATAGCAAGAGGTGCGCGGCAACTCGTTACGGCCGGGGGTCGGGCGGGTGAGCGCGCGGGGCGCGGGGGGTGCTCTTGCCCCGTTTCGGATACGCGCAGGTCAGGGCGGTAACTGCGGCACCGCTCCGAGATGCGGCGGGGGTGGAGGCGCGGCGTGGGACGGTTCGTAAAGTCGGGGGAAACCGGTTACGTAACGCACGCTGAACGGCGGGGTGCCGCACCACGGTACGGCGGAGGTGCTGTCCACCCGGGGCGGACAGCCACCCGCGGGGAGCGGACCGCTGTCCGCGTCGAGCGGGCAGCCATCCGCATGGAACGGGCAGGATCCGCGCGGAGGGGCCCGCTATCCGCGTGGGGCAGGCGGCTGGACCGAGTTGCGGACCACGACATGGGTGCCCAGCACCAGATGGTCGCCGTCGGCACTCTTGCGGCGGCCCGCGCCGCCCTCGCGCCGATCGGCCACCGCCCGCAGCGCGACCCGGCCCATCTCCTCGTACGGCACGTGCACGGTGGTCAGTTGAGGCGTGAGCTGCGAGGCCAGCGGGATGTCGTCGTAGCCGACGATCGACACGTCCTCCGGCACCCGCAGGCCCGCCGCGCGCAGCGCCTGCATGGCGCCCGCGGCGACCACGTCCGTCCCGGCCAGCACCGCCGTGAAGTCCGGCGTCTCGTGCAGGGCCGCCTCGACGGCCTCGTACCCGTGGTCGTAGTCGTACCGGCCGTGCCGCACCAGCCCCGGGTCGAACGGCACCCCGTACGCCTCGAAGGCCCGCTGGGCGCCCCGCAACCGGGCCTGTGCGGTGGTCAGTTCGGCGTGACCCGGCAGGACGAGGACGCGGCGGTGGCCGGCCGAGAGCAGGTGGCTGGCCATCGCGTAGGCACCGCCCTCGTTGTCGTAGTCGACGGTCGTCGCCGGGACGTCGCCCTCCAGCGGCGGCCGGCCCACCAGCACCAGGTGTGAACCGGCCGCGTCCAGGGATCGGGCGAAGCGGGCCATGCGCAGCTGGTACTCGTCGTAGTCGTAGGCGCCGCCGAGCAGGATCACGGCGGCGACACCCTGCTGGCGCATGAGGTTCACCAGCGCGAGCTCCCGCTCGGGGTCGTCGCCGGTCGTGCCGACCAGGGAGAGCCAGCCGCGCAGGGTGGCCGCGCCCTCGACGCCCTTCGCCACATGGGCGAACGCGGCGCCGGTGATGTTGTTGATGAGGATCGCCACCGTCGGTGTGCCGCCGCCGGCGAGCGAACGGGCATGGGCGTTGGTGACGTAGTCCAGGTCCCGGACGACCTTCATCACCCGGCGGCGCAGCTCCTCCGACACCGGGTAATTGCCGGACAGCACCCGCGAGACGCTGGCCACGGAGACGCCCGCGCGCTCCGCGACATCGCGGATGGTCGCCCGGCCGGCGTCACTCGTCGCCTTGCGCTGACTCACCCTTGCGGCTCCTTCTCCGTAGTGACCCGGTCCGCTGCGGCCCGGTGGTGTCGGCCCGGCCGGTGGCGGACCGGGGTGTTGCGGCCGGTGGGGTGGTGGTTCGGGCCGTGGACCCCGGGGCTCGGTGCGCCGGCCGTGGCGCCACAGTCCGTGGTGCGTCGGGCCGAAGCGCCTCGGCCCGATGTGCCCCGGCCTGCCGCGCCCAGCCCGCCGCGCCCTGGCCCGTTGCCACCGGCCGGCCGCACGACGCTGTTCCTGCCGTGCGGTCCGGGCCGGTCGGGAACCGACCCGCCACAACCCCGGCGTTCCCACTCCCGATCTTCCCGACGCTCCCGGCCCGGGCCTTCCGGCCCGATCGAACCTTCGAGCCGATAGCGCCGGCCACCCGGGCCGCCGGTGCGGAAACCGTATCCCATGGTTCCCCCAGGCTGGAGGGGCTGTGGACAACGGAACGAAGTGCCTGTGGGCAACAGGGGCCACGCCCTGCCGTCCCGGCGTCACGCCACCCGCGCCAGGTCGGCGTGCCGCACCTCGTGGAGCGGTGGTGCACCCGCCGCGAGGCGCTCCAGTTCCTCGACGACGATGCGGCCGAGCCGCTCCAGTTCGTTGCCGAGGGAGCCGGCGATGTGCGGCGTGAGGAACACGTTGGGCAGGTGGTACAGCGGCGACCCGGGGGGCAGCGGCTCCGGATCGGTGACGTCCAGCACCGCGTTCAGCCGGCCGGAGACCAGTTCGTCGGTGAGCGCCTCGTGGTCGACGAGCGCGCCGCGGGCGGTGTTGACGAGCACGCCGCCGTCCCGCACCAGGGCGAGCCGGTCGCGGTCGAGCATGTGGTGGGTCGCGGGGATGTCGGGGGCGTGCAGGCTCACGATGTCGCTGTGCCGGAGCAGGTCCTCCAGCGACAGCGACTCGGCGCCGAGGGCGGCGGCCTCGGCGGGGCTCACGTACGGGTCGTGCAGCAGGACGGTGAGGTCGAACGGCCGCAGCAGTTCCAGCAGCCGGCGGCCCACGCGCGAGGCGCCGATGACGCCGACGCGACGGCCGAGGTTGCCGGTCGCCGCGGTCTCGGCGGGGCCCGGGTAGGCGTGGGTGCGACGGAAGCGCTCGCGGTGGTCGAAGGCGTCCTTGCCGAGCAGCAGGATCATCGCGAGCGTGTACTCGGCGACCGGCAGGGCGTTGCCCGTCACCGCGCTGGACACCTTGACCCCGCGTTCCCACAGGGCCTCGCCGACCAGGGAGCGCACCGAGCCGGCCGCGTGCAGCACGGCGCCGAGCTCCGGGGCGGCGGTGAGGACACGGGCGTCCAGATGCGGGCAGCCCCAGCCGGTGATCAGCACCTCGGCGCAGGCCAGGGCACCGGCCCCGGCCGGATCGGCGAAGTCCCGCACCACCAAACCGGGGTCGATGTCGGCCGTGCGCCTCAGCCGCTCCATCAGCGGCGGAGGGAAGAGCAGCGGGAGGTGCACCGGGTCCATCGCGAACACGGCCCGCGGCAGCTGAGGGCTGGGCATGACTCTCCTGGAGCAGAGGACGGAAACATTTTCAGAAAGCGTCTTCTACGGTAGATCCGCCGGGAAGCGGTGGTCAATCGCCCGGCTGGGGCGACCTTGGGGGGTGTCGCTACGGGTACGCCTCTGCTCCGTGGCCACAGATCAGGATGGTTTCCGGAAATCGATTACTAAGGTTTCGGTGGCGAAGGGTCAGTCACGGGCGAGCTGTAGTCGGTGCTACGCGGCGCAGGAGAGGCCTACAGCAACCGGTTCCCGTCCCCGGTTCCCACCCACAGTCTTTTCGAAAACTCGCCCGGGCTCTTGACGCGTCATCCGGGCCGGAAGAAGCTCTGCCCCACCACAACAACCGGTTGCCACAGCGACCATCCCCGGCCGGTGCCTCGTCATCTGGCCGCTATTTCGAACAGCAAGAGCAGGAGGTGGTGCGTTCATGCACCCACGTGCCGGTGCTTCCCTGGGCCGCCGCCGTTTCCTCGCCCTCTCGGCTGCCGGCGCCGCGACCGGCGCGGCGTCGCTGAGCGGCTGCGCGATGCAGGTCTCCAGCGGTGTCAGCGGCGGCGGGGAGACCGTCACGGTGATGGCCAAGCCCGACGACATCTCCCCGGAGCTGGTCCGGCAGGCCCAGAAGGACATCGGCGTCAAGATCGTCACGGTGCGGTACGACATCACCAAGCTCATCGGCATGATGACCAACGGCGCCCCGCCCGACCTGGTGCGCGGCGTCGGAGCGACGGACGCGCCCTACTTCGCGGCCCGTGACGTGATGGAGGACCTGGACCCCTACTTCGCCCGGAGCAGTGTCCTCGAGGCCGACGACCTCGACCCGGTCAACGACCTGTGGCGTTACGACGGCCGCACGCAGGGCAAGGGCCCCCGCTACGGCATGGCGAAGGACTTCTCGCAGGACTCCATGTTCTGGTACAACACCGCTCTCTTCGACAAGGCCGGTGTCGACCACCCGCCGGAGACCGAGCCGGTCACCTACGAGGAGTGGCTGGAGAACGCCAAGCGGCTCACCCGGCGCAAGAGCGGCCAGACGGTCGTCTTCGGCGGCAGCTACAACGGCGTCTCCACCCCCAACCTGCTGGCGAGCCTGACGGTCGCCGCCGGCGGAAACCTCTTCACCGACGACTTCTCCCGGATCGACTTCACCACCCCCGAGGCCCGCAAGGCCCTGGCCTGGTACGTCGACTACGGGCGGAGCAGGGTCGGGCCGAGCATCGTCCAGCCCGACCCCAACGCCTGGGACGGCCCGACCTATCAGGCGAGCCGGATGGCCATGTCCAACTCGGGCTACTGGCTCGGCGGTCTGATCAACACCGACAAGAAGCTGGCGCCGCTCTCCCGCCTCGCCCCGGCCCCGGTCTTCGCGGGCGGCCGGCGGGTCAGCCCCTGCCAGGCCGGCACCGGATTCTGGATGCCGAGCAAGGCGAGGAACAAGGACGCCGCCTGGCGGGTCTTCGAGTGGTTCTTCGGCGAGGGGCCGGCCAGGGCCCGCGCCGCCGGTGGCTGGGGCATCCCCACCCTGAAGTCGCTGCGCCCGCTGATGCCCGCCCGGGAGGACTACCAGAAGCGGGTGCTGAAGGTGCAGAACGCCGAGCTGAAGCACTTCTCGGTGATCGCCTTCACGCCCTACGCCTCGGCGGACTCGCTCTACGCCCTCTTCAACCAGGAGGCACCGGCCGCGATGAACGGCCACCTGTCCGTCGACGCCCTTGCCGGCCGCCTGAACTCCGTCATGAACGAGCAGCTGAAACGCGGTAAGGAGCAGGTGGGATGACGGCCGACCAGATATCCGTCACCGGGACGCCCGGCCCGGCCGCGAGCGCCACCCGTACGACACCGGCCGAGCGGCCCCGGATCTCCATGACCGGCCGAAGGTATCGCGCTTTCTACCTGTTCACCGCGCCCTGGATCATCGGTTTCCTGCTGCTGACCATCGTGCCGATGGCGTACGCGCTGTGGCTGAGCCTCACCACGTACGACGGCATCTCGCCGCACTGGCGGTACGTCGGTCTCGGCAACTACACCGAGCTGTTCTCCGATCCGCAGACCTGGAATTCCCTCGGCCGCACCGGCCTGTTCGCGATCACGTCGGTGCCGCTGTCGATCGTCGCGGGGCTAGGGCTGGCCGTACTGGTCAACCGGCCGATCAAGGCCCGCGGGCTGTTCCGCACCCTGCTCTATCTGTCGGCCGTGGTGCCGCCGGTCGGCGCCGGCCTCACCTTCAAGGCGCTCTTCGACCAGAACTCCGGTGCCGCCAACGGCGTCCTCACCCTCTTCGGCTTCGACGCGCTCGGCTGGCTCGCCGACCCCTACGCCCGCTACGTGCTGCTGATGAGTGTGCTGTGGGCCGCCGGAAACGTCATGATCATCTCGCTGGCCGGGCTCCAGGACGTGCCCCGCGAGCTGCACGAGGCCGCCCGGATCGACGGAGCGAGCGCCTGGCGCACCTTCCGCAGCATCACGGTGCCCCTGCTGTCTCCGGTGCTGCTCTTCCAGACCGTGACCGGTGTGATCGCGTCCGTGCAGACCATCATGCCGCTGCTGCTGACCCCGGACGGGACGACCGCGGGCGTCACCGCGCTGCCGCAGTCCAACTACCTGTACATGATGCACGTGTTCTCGCAGTACTTCGCGCTCGGCCGTTACGGCTACGCCTCCGCACTGCTGTGGGTGCTCTTCGTCCTGATCCTCATCGCCACCGGGCTCATCTTCAGGTTCACGTCCGGCGTGGTGTTCTACAACGTCGACCCGGAGGCGAAGAAGTGACCGCCACCAGTCTGCCCCCCGACTCCGCACCCCGGGTGCGGATACGCGTCCACCGCCTGGTCCTCTACACGGTCCTCGTCGTCATCACCGGGCTGTTCGTCGGCCCCTTCGGCTGGCTGATCCTCAGCGGTCTGAAGACCCCGGCGGAACTCGCCGCCTCGCCCGTGCACTGGCTGCCCACCCACGTCCAGTGGCACAACTTCGCCGACGCCTTCCACCTGATCGACTTCCTCGGCTACGCCCGCAACTCCCTGATCATCGCGACCGTCTACGCCACCCTCGTCACCCTCAGCTCCGCCTGGGTCGGCTTCGGCTTCGCCCGGCTGGAGGCCCCCGGAAAGAAGACGCTCTTCGGCATCCTCATCGGCTCGATGATGCTGCCGCAGATGATCACGCTGCTGCCGACCTACCTGATCTTCGCGAAGCTCGGCATGGTCGACACGTACTGGCCCTGGGTGCTGTGGGGCCTGGCCGCCGCTCCCTATCTGGTCTTCCTGTTCCGCCAGTTCTTCGCCGGCCTGCCCCGGGAGCTGGAGGAGGCCGCGATCATCGACGGCTGCGGCTACGGCACGATCTTCTGGCGGATCTTCCTGCCGCAGTCCTGGCCGGTGCTGTCGGCGAGTTTCGTGATCGCCTTCACCTGGTCCTGGGGCGACTACATCGCCCCCCAACTGCTGCTCTCCACCGACAGGTCCACCCTCGCGGTGGCGGTCATGTCCACCTACGTCACCTCGGCCGGCACCCCCGTGGCCAACCTCCAGGCCGCGGCCTCCGTGATGTACGTCGTGCCGATTCTGCTGATCTTCCTCGTCGCCCAGCGCGGGTTCGTCGCCGGGATGTCCACCTCCGGCCTCAAGTAGTTCTGCCTGCCTTTCACCCTGTTCCTGTTTCGCAAGGAGTCGCAGATGCCCCCGTCCCTGTCCCGCCGCAACGCCCTCCAGGCGGCCGGCGCCACCGTCCTCGCCGCCGGGCTGACCAACCTCACCGCCACGGCCGCCGGCGCCGACGACACCGCCACCGCACCGCAGCTGGTGACCTACCCCCGTCCGTCCGCCATGCCGACCAACACCAGCTTCAAGGTGCGGGTGCGCACCGCCCCCGACGGCGAGTGGCAGACGCTGGACATCTGGCGGCCCCAGCTGGGAGAGATCAACCCGACCACCGGGTCCAGCAAGATCTACAACTCGTCGCTGGCGTACTTCGACTTCCAGGGATCCGTCGAGGTCGAGGTCACCTACCTCAAGGGCGGCACCACCAAGGTGCGCGTCAGACCGGACTCCTACGGCATCAAGCCCGAAGTGGGGGGTGACACCCTGCGCTTCACGCTCGACCGGCCGCGCAACGTCGTCGTGCAGATCAACGACGACATCTTCGACGTCCTCCACCTGTTCGCCCGCGCCGTCGAGAAGAAGAAGCCCGCGCAGGACGACCCGAACATCCTCTACTACGGTCCGGGCGTCCACACCACCGCCGACGGCTACCTGAACGTCCCCTCGGGCAAGACCGTGTACCTCGACGGCGGAGCCGTCCTCAAGGCGACCGTCGTCTTCCGCAACGTGGAGCACGCCGGGATCGCCGGCCGCGGTGTGCTCGCCGGGACCACGGCCGGCGGCGCCCTCGTCGAGAGCTCGCGGAACATCTCCATCGGAGCCGTCACCGTCCTCAACCCGAACGGCTACGCCGTCCAGCTCGGCGAGGCCACCGGCGTCACCATCAAGGGCCTCGGCTCCTTCAGCTCCAAGGGCTGGGGCGACGGCATCGACATCTTCTGCTCCAGCAACGTCGTCGTCGACGGCGTCTTCATGCGCAACTCCGACGACTGCATCGCCATCTACACCCACCGCTGGGAGTACTACGGCGACACCACGAACATAACCGTCCGCAACTCCACCCTGTGGGCGGACGTCGCGCACCCCATCAACGTCGGGACGCACGGCAACAGCGACAACCCCGAGGTCCTGAAGAACCTCACCTTCAAGAACCTCGACATCTGCGACCACCGTGAGCCCCAGATGGGCTACCAGGGCTGCATCGCCCTCAACCCCGGCGACAGCAACCTCATCAAGAACGTCAAGGTCGACAACGTACGCGTGGAGGACTTCCGCTGGGGCCAGCTCATCCACATGCGGGTCATGTACAACACGAAGTACAACACCTCGGTCGGACGCGGCATCCAGAACGTCTACGTGAAGGACCTCTCCTACACGGGCAAGCCGCTCGCCACCTGCCTGCTGCTCGGCTACGACGCCAAGCACGCCATCCAGGACGTCACGTTCGAGAACCTCGTCGTCAACGGCACGGTCATCGCCGACTCGATGAAGAAGCCGACCTGGTACCTCACCACGGACACCATCCCGATGCACGCCAACGAGCACGTCCTGAACCTGAAGTTCCTCACCACCGCCGAGGCGGCCGCCGCGTCATGAGCACCGACTCCCCGAGCGCCGGCCCCGTGAGCGCCGGCCCCGTGAGCACCGGCCCCATGAGACCCACCGCACCGAGTCGCCGGGGCTTCCTCGGCGGTGCCGCCGCCCTGCTGCTGGCATCGGGCGCGAGCGGACTGCTGGTCCCCGGCACCGCCCGGGCCGCCGGCCAGGACCGCGCCGCACCGCGCGCCTTCACGCATCCCGGCCTGCTGCACAGCGCCGACGACCTGGCCCGTATGAGGACCGCGGTCGCCGCCAAGGCATCCCCCGTGTACGACGGTTACCTCGCCCTCGCCGCCCACGCGCGCTCGAAGGCGACGTACGCCGTCCAGAACACGGGCCGGATCACCACCTGGGGCCGCGGCCCCGCCAACTTCCAGAACCAGGCCGTCGCCGACTCGGCCGCCGCCTACCAGACCGCGCTGATGTGGTGCGTCACGGGCGAGCGCGCCTACGCGGACAAGTCCCGGGACATCCTCAACGCCTGGTCGGCATCCCTCACCGCCGTCACCGGAGCGGACGGGCCGCTGGGCGCCGGGCTCCAGGCGTTCAAGTTCGTCAACGCGGCCGAGTTGCTCCGCCACACCGGTTACGACGGCTGGGCGAAGGAGGACATCGCGCGCTGCGAGGAGTCGTTCCTGCGCGTCTGGTACCCCGCGATCTCCGGCTACATGCTCTACGCCAACGGCAACTGGGACCTGACGTCCGTCCAGTCGATCCTGGCCATCGGCGTGTTCTGCGAGGAGCCCGCCCTCTTCGAGGACGCGCTCAGGTTCGCCGCCGCCGGGGCGGGCAACGGCAGCGTCCCGCACCGTATCGTCACGGACGCCGGGCAGGGCCAGGAGTCCGGGCGCGACCAGGGGCACGAGCAGCTCGCCGTCGGCCTGCTCACGGACGCCGCGCAGGTCGCCTGGAACCAGGGCGTCGACCTGTACGCCTTCGACGGAAACCGGCTGCTGAAAAATGTCGAGTACGCCGCCCGCTACAACCTCGGCGGCGACGTCCCCTTCGTCCCCGACCTGGACCGCACCGGCAAGTACGTCAAGACGTCCGTCTCGGCGATCGGGCGCGGCACGCTGCCCCCGATCTACGAGATGGCGTACGCGCACTACGCCGGCGTCCGCGAGTTCGACACCCCGTACACCGAGGCGGCCGTCTTCCGCGGCGCCGGAGGTGCCCGCGTCGTCGAGGGCAGCAACGACGACCTGCCCAGCTGGGGCACCCTCACCTTCGCCGGCACGAAGGCCCCGCCGCCGTCCGTGCCCACGGCCCCGGCCGGTGTCACGGCGGTCGGCGGCGACAGGTCCGTCACACTGGCCTGGCTGCCGTCAGTATGGGCCGAGTCGTACACCGTCCTGCGGGCCTCCCGTGCCGACGGGCCGTACGAGGAGGTCGGGAGCGGGGTCGTCGAGCCCGCGTACACCGACCGCCGAGCCCGCCCCGGACGCACCTCCTACTACACGGTCGTCGCGGTCAATTCCCAGGGGCGCAGCGCGAGTTCCGCATGGGCGGCCGCGGTGCCCGGGCTCCCCGCCCCCTGGTCCACCCGGGACGTCGGGGCCGTCGGGATCCCCGGCTCGGCCCTGTTCGACGGGGAACGGTTCGTGCTGGAGGCGTCGGGCACCGCCGACACCCACCGGCTGGCCTACCTGCCGCTGCGCGGCGACGGCACCGTCACGGCCCGGATCGTATGGCCGCTCAGCTCCCAGTACTCCAAGATCGGCGTCACCGTACGGGCCGGCCTGGACGCGGACGCCGCCCACGCGGCCATGCTGATCCAGGGCCTGCCGCTGCACACCTGGAGCGGTGTGTGGAGCGTGCGGGTGAAGGCCCAGGGCGCGATCAGAGGCACCGGCAGCACGCCCGTGCCGCCCTCGCAGCAGCAGGCGATCACCACCGGCGCCGCCTTCCCGATCTCCTCCCTCGGTGACCTTCCCGAGTCGGCGACCCCGCTCGAGGCCCCGTACGTCGAGGGCGCGGGCGACGGCTACCGGCTGCGCATGCCCTACTGGGTCCGGGTGACCCGCCGGGGCGACCGCTGCACCGGTGCCATCTCGCCGGACGGCACCCACTGGACCGAAGTCGGGTCCAGCGAGGTCGAGTTGGGCCGAACGGCCTACGTCGGTCTCACCCTCACCTCCTGCCTCGGCCTCGACGAGGACCACGCGGAGACCGGCACCGGCGCCTTCGACAACGTCAGCGTCACCTCCCGTACGGGCGGTGAGGTCTGGTCCGTGCCACGCCCGGACCGGACCGCGGGAGACCTGCGGGCCACCCAGGGCGCCGACGCCGTCGAGCTGACCTGGACCGATCCGGACCTCTCGGCCCGCTACAGGGTGCTGCGCTCCACCTCCGCCGAGGGCCCCTTCGAGACCCTAGCGACCGGCATCGGCGCCGTCGGTTTCGGCACCCGCATCCGCTACGCCGACGCGACCGGCAGGCCGGGCACGACGTACCACTACGCCGTGGCGAAGACGAACCGCGCCGGACACGGCCCGCTGTCGGCTCCGGCGAAGGCGGTCATGCCGACGCCCGCCCCGCCGCGACTCACCTCGTCCGCCGTGGCGTTCACGAACAAGGGCGCCCCCTTCAAGCACCTCCTGCGAGCCACGCACGAGCCCACCCGCTTCACCGCGCAGGGGCTCCCCGACGGCCTGCGACTCGACCGGCGCACCGGCCTGATCTCCGGAACCCCCACCCGGACCGGCGAGTTCACCGTCACCACCACCGCGGGCAACGCCGCCGGAGACGCCTCCGGCACGCTCACCCTCACGGTCGGCACCCCGCCACCCGCGCCCTGGACCCACGGCGACCTGGGCGACGTCGTCCTCGACGACCGCGCCTACGGCACCCTCGGCGTGGTCGCCGTCCGGGCCCCCGGCAGCACCGCCCACGAGGACGGGACCTTCGTGGTGCGGGGCGCCGGGACCGACCTCTCCGTCAACAACCAGGGCATGACGGGCCAGTTCGTACGACGGCCCGTCAGCGGCGACTGCGAGGTCACCGCCCGCCTGGTCTCCCGCGCCGGAACCACCGGCGACCGGGTCGGCCTGCTCATGGCCAAGTCCCTGTCGCCGTTCGACCAGGCGGCCGGGACGATCGTCACCGGCGGCACGAGCGCCCAGCTGATGCTGCGCCCGACCGTCGCCGGAAAGTCCACCTTCACGGGCAACGCGGCGGTCACCGCCCCCTGCCTGCTGCGGCTGAAGCGCACCGGGACGCACTTCACCGCATCCGCCTCGACCGACGACGGCGCCACCTGGACCCCCCTCGCCGAGGGAGACCTCCCCGGCTTCGGTGACGCCCCCTACCACGTGGGCCTCGTGGTCTGCTCCCGCGACCCCCTGACCCGCAGCACCACCGAGTTCGACGAGGTGAGCATCACCCCCATGTAGTCCTCCACCGATGGGAGAGCCCCCCCCATGAGCCGCACTTCCCCCCACACGCACCACGAGGGCGGCCGGGTGAGCCGCCGCGGTCTGCTCAAGACCGCCGGTGGCCTCACCGCAGCCCTCGCCCTCGGCGCCACGGCCACCACGGCCGGTGCCGCCCCCGCCACGTTCACCCACCCCGGCATGCTCCACAACGCCGGCGACATCAACCGCGCCAAGGTCAGGGTCGCCGCGGGCGACGACCCCTGGCTGTCCGGCTGGAACAAGCTGACCGCCAACTCCCACTCCCAGTCCACCTGGACACCCCGAGCGACGGCCACGATCATCCGCGGCGGCACCGGGGAGAACTACCCGCAGCTCTACAACGACATCGCGGCCGCCTACCAGAACGCGCTGCGCTGGCGGGTCGGCGGCACCGAGGCCAACGCCCGGTGCGCCGCGAACATCCTCAACGCCTGGTCCCGCACCCTCACCACGGTCACCGGCAACGCCGACCGCTTCCTCGCCGCGGGCATCTACGGCTGGCAGTTCGCCAACGCCTGCGAACTCATGCGCGACTACACCGGGTTCGACCTCGCCGCCGCCCAGGACATGATGGTCAGAGTCTTCTATCCGCTCAACAACCAGTTCCTCACCGGCCACAACGACGCCTGCGTCACCAACTACTGGGCCAACTGGGACCTGTGCAACATGGCCTCGGTCATGGCCATCGGGATCCTCACCGACGACGCCGCGAAGTACGACCAGGCCGTCACCTACTTCACGTCCGGCGCGGGAAACGGTTCCATCCAGCACGCCGTCCCGTTCCTGTACAGCAACGTCGAGGGCTACGACCTCGGCCAGTGGCAGGAGTCCGGCCGCGACCAGGGCCACACCGTCATGGGCATGGGCCAGATGGGCGCGCTGTGCGAGATGGCCTGGAACCAGGGCGACGACCTCTACTCGTACGACGGACGCCGCTTCATGAAGGCAGCCCAGTACGTCGCCAAGTACAACCTGAACATGAGCGTTCCCTTCACCACCTACACCTGGGGCACCGGCCAGAACTGCGCCCAGCAGTCGCAGACCGTGCTCGGCGCCACCTCCCGCGGCCAGGTGCGCCCGGTGTGGGCGATGCTCCACTACCACTACGGGCGGCGGCTGCTCCTCGACGACACGTACATCTCCCGGATGTGCTCCTCCGTCGCCCCCGAGGGCGGAGGGGGTGACTACGGCACCACCAGCGGCGGATTCGACCAGCTCGGCTTCGGCACGCTGATGTACGCGAAGTAACCCGAACAGCCCTCACACCCGCTCGTGCACCGGAATACCGGGCCACAATGAGTTGCTCTGATCTGCACGGTGCACGAGCGCGGTGAGGAGGCTGGTGGACGTATGACGGCAGACCGGACAGACCCCGTGGTGAGCACGCCCTACGGTGCCCTGCGGGGCCGGTACGAGCGTGGTGTCGCGGTCTTCCGCGGCATCCCGTACGCCGCCCCTCCCTTCGGCCCCCGCCGCTTCCGCCCGCCCGTGCCGCTGCCGCCCTGGGACGGTGTCCGCGACGCCGGCGACTTCGGCCCCACCGCGCCGAAACCGCCGTACTCCGACGCCTTCGCCCACTACCTGTCCGACCCGGTCGTGCCCGGCGACGACTGCCTCAATCTCAACGTCTGGACTCCGCAGCCCGACCCCGGAGCACGCCTTCCCGTCCTGGTCTGGCTGCACGGCGGCGCCCTGACCAGGGGTTCCTCCGCCGTGCCCGTCTACGACGGCCATTCCTTCGCCCGCGACGGCGTGGTCTGTGTGTCCATCAACTACCGGTTGGGCGTCGAGGGCTACGGACTGTTCCCCGACACGCCCCCGAACCCCGGTCTGCGCGACCAGATCGCCGCACTGACCTGGGTGCACGAGGCCATCGAGGCCTTCGGCGGCGACCCCGGACGCATCACCCTCGCCGGCCAGTCCGCCGGCGCCATCAGCATCGGCGCCCTCATCGCCGCCCCGCAGACCCAGGGGCTGGTCCGCCGGGCCGTCCTGCAGAGCGGGCCGCCCGAGGCGTCCGAGCGGGCCAAGGTACGACGGATGGTGCGCCGGATGGCTTCCCGGCTGAAGATACCCGCCACCGCCGAGGCCTTCGCCGCCGTCGACCGCGACCTGCTGCTGCGCACCCAGGCCGAAGTGGGAAGACTGAGCAGCCCGGTGGTCGGCGGACCCGCCTTCGGCCTCGTCATCGACGGCGACGTCGTCCCGCGCCACCCCCTGGAGGCCCTCACGGACGGCGGCGCCGCCCCGGGCGTCGAGCTGCTGCTGGGCTGGACCCGCGACGAGTACCGGCTGTGGCTGGTGCCGGGCGGCCTCCTGGAGCGCGTCGACCGCCTCGGAGCCGTCGCCTTCGCGGGCGCCATGGCCCGCTGCCACTGCGGCAGCGAGGTGCCGCGCGGCTACCGCACCCTGCACCCGGAGGCCGGCACGGCGGAAACCGTCGGCCAGCTCGTCACCGACCACCTTCTCCGCATCCCCCTGCACCACCTGGCCGACGCCCGTACACAACCGTCGTACGTCTACGAGTTCGCCTGGCCCTCGAACCTGCCCGACCTCGGCGCCTGCCACGCGCTGGAGCTGGGCTTCGTCTTCGACACCGGAGAGGTCGCGGAGTCCCGGAAACTGGCGGGGGAGGGCGCCCCGCAGGAGCTGGCGGACGCGATGCACGCGGCCTGGGTGCGGTTCGCGACGGACGGCGACCCCGGCTGGGAGCGGTGGAACGACGACCACCCGGTGCGGGTGTTCGGAGACCGCGCACCCGGCGCCGAGGACACCGTGGCCTACACGGCCTACGGCCCCCGGGACCGTGAACTCGCCCTCTGGCAGGCCGACGCCCTCAGGCCTCCGGAACCCCCGCCCGTGCCGGTCCCGGCCGACGCTTCACCCCTCCGCAGCACGGAACTGCGTTCAGCCGTACGGCGCCTCCGCCGCTCGGGCGCACTGCGCCGGCACTGACGGTGCTGCTGTGTGTCAGCGAGCCGGCGACCGACGCCACAGCGGGGACGGTGTGCGCCCTGGACATCCCCGCTGCTGCCGCCGCAGGAGGCTCAGGAGCCCGGGGAGAGCGGGTGGGGGTTGGGGGTGGTGGGTGTAGTGGCGAGGGGCTCCGGCGCCGTGCCGGCGCGGTCCACCGCGTAGGTCTGGCCGCCGTGCTCGATATTGGCCTGGGCGCGCCGGTACGCGCGGCGGCTCGGCGGGTCCGCGGCCCGGTTCTGCTCGTCGCGCCGGGCGGTCAACTCCGCGAGCACGGCCCGGGCCTCGTGGACCGGCAGCCCCGGGAGGTCCACGGTCCGGGTCTGCCGGGCCGCCGTCTGCACCTCCAGGTAGGCGTTCGCGCACGTCGTCGCGTGCGTCATGCGCTGGGGCGCGTTCACCGTGGTCATGATCGCGCCGAGCCCGGCGGAGACGAGCGCGAGGATGCCGGCGGCGATGCGTCCCGTCGACTCCACCAGGGCGGTCGTACCGGCCACCGCGGCCAGCAGGCTGGTGGGAATGCCCATCATGAGGTGCACGCTCCGCCAGTGTTTCGCGGTCTCGAACTGCATCTGGGCGCTGTACATCGCGCTTTCCTCGAGCCTGCGGAGTTCATCGGCGATCGCCGCCCGCCGGGGCCCGGGATCGGCTTGTGGGCTGTCGGCCACGGTGCGCCTCCTCGTCGTCGTCCGGGTCAGCGGATGCCGTCCACCCGGTAGAGCCGCAGGGCCACGGATACGGGGTGGTCGGGCGGAAGGGCCGTCGCCGCCGCCTCCCACAGGCGCTGGGTGGCGGTGGAGGACGAGTGCAGCGAGGGCACCAGCTCGGCCGCGGGGACGGTGCGCAGGGCCGCGAACGGCACGGCGGGCTCGTCCGCGACCAGGTCGAAACGGTCCGCCGGGGCGAACAGGTCGAGGACGCCCCGCAGAGCCCCCTCCCTTCGGCGCAGGGCGATCCAGAACCGGCTCGGTCGCGCGTCCGCTGGGCGGACGAAGAGGGGTGCCACGAGGTCGTCCGAAGCCGCGCTCCAGGCGCCCCCGGCCGCGGCGGAGGGCTTCGGGAGCGTCAGCTTCACCTGCACCCGGCCTCCGGGGGTGTGCTCCACCCGCACCTCGAACAGCTCGTCGCGGACGGCCTTCCGGTAGGTGCTGCCGGTCGTGCGGGCCGCCGCGGGCAGCACGGGGTCCAGCCGGAGGGAGAGGGACGGTGAGCGTCCGGTCGGTGCGTCGGTGTCCAGCCGGGAGGCGACCACCCGGGCCGTGTGCCGGAGCAGGGGGTCCCGGGTGCTCAGCTGTTCGGCCAGCCGCGCGAGCCGCCGGGCGGTGGGGCCGGGGATCCTCTCGGGCGGGGCGGCCAGCAGACCGGTCAGCAGGGAGGCGGCCTCATGGCGCAGGGCGGCCGGGTCCCGTCCTTCCCGCATCCCGCGTTCCAGGACCGCCAGGGGCCCGGCCAGGCGGGTCGCCGCGGGGGTGAACCAGTGGCGGAGTTCGTGCCGGGGCCGCTCGGCGGACGGGGCCCCGCCGAGCAGGGTCAGGACGTTGCCGGCGACGGTGTCCAGTTCGGCCCAGGGCAGCGCGTGGAAGAGGACCGGGGGCGGGTCGGTCTCGACGGCGAGCCGGTGCAGCACGGCATGCCTGAGGTCGAGGCTCTCCCCGGCGAGGACACGCACGACGTCCTGATCCGCGGGCGGGGCGTCCCACCGTTGCTCGATCCGTGCGACCAGGTCCGTGCCTTCCCTGCTCACCCGCACAGGTCTGCCGTAGTCGTCCAACTCGACGTAATGGATGCCGCGTTCGGGGTGATGGAGAGCCAGGGCGGGGACGACGGGGCCGTCGTCCCGGCGGGCGGCGACACGCGTTCTCCGCCAGGCCGGGTCCTGGAACACGGGGAGCGTCCGTGCGTCGGTCCGTTCGGCTCCGTCGTTCACGGGGCCGGTGATGCGCTGTGCCCCGGGCTCGGAGCCGGCACCGGCAACGCGTGCGACCCAGCGGGCGAGGGGGCGGTGCGCAGCGCGCGCGGTGTCGCCGTGCCGGGGTTCGCCGTTCATGCGGGGCTCCCCAGCAGCGTCTTCAGCAGAGATTCCACGCCCGGCCCCAGCGTGCTCGCCACGGCCGTCTGCCGGTCCGCGGGGACGCCGCCGAGGCACTCGTGGTGCAGGGCCTCCACATGAGCCCAGGCCTGGTCACCGCGCTCGCGGACGTGGCCGGCAAGGTCGTCGGGAAACTCGGCGGTCCAGGCGCGCAGTTCGTGTGTGTCCACCGGGCCGTCGGCCTCCCAGCGCACCAGGAACTTCACCGCCCGCAGCGCCAGAGCGGCCCGGATCACGGGGTCGGCCGACCGGTCGACGGGCACCAGGGCGCGCCCCGGCACCGACAGATGCGCCAGGCCGCGCTCGCCCGGGTCGAGGACGAGGTGGCGCTGGACGTCGTAGAGCAGGGTGTTCACCGTGAAGTCCCGTTGCCCGCTGTCGGCGGCGAGGTCGGTGCCGGTGGCCGGGAAGCCGAAGCCGCCCAGTCCGAGGCCCCGGTACTCGATCAGCTCGCTGGACTGGTCGGAGCCGAGCACGGTGCAGACGAGACTGTCGGGGCTGACCGGCGTCCTCAGTTCGTAGGTCTCGCCCTCCTCCTGAAGCGTGCGGCGTGCCAGCTCCGCGAAGCGGCCCGCCGGTGCGGTCCCGGTCAGGTCCAGGTCCCGGACGGCCTCGCGGCCGTGGCCGGACAGGAGTTCCCGGGGTGCTCCGCCGCACAGCCAGAGCTCGTGCCCGGCCGCCCGTACCGTGCGGGCGATGGGGCGGAGCAGCCGGCCCCAGGACCCGTCGGCCAGGAGGTCGTTCACGGCCGCCGGGAGACACGGTGACCTCCGGGCGGCGGGCACGACGACCCGCTCCGGCAGTCTGTCGTGGGGGAGTCGCTCGTCGCCGGGGCCCGTAGGCCTGACCACGGGGACGGCGCGCTGCGGGGGCGCCGCGCGGCCGCGGTCCTCCTCCGTCAGGAGCCGGTCGTGCTCGCCGGACGGCTCCCCTTCCCGGGGTGACACGTAGGCGAAGCCGGCCACGCGTTCGCCGTCCACCAGGTCTCCCACCATGACCGCGCCGTCCGGCGCGCGCAGTTCCACCGCCCCGGGGGACGGGGAGTACGGCGGGCAGTTCCGCCCGCAGTGGCACTCCGGTGCCTCGGCCTCGGCCGTACCGGCGCCCTCGACATCGTCCGTGCAGGTCACGGTGCGTACCTCCCCACCCACAGGGCCTTGCCGCCCGCCCCTGTCCGCAGCTGCAGCCGCTGCTCGGACTCCGCTTCGTAGACCTGGCCCTCGTAGGTGCCGGTGCCGTCCGCCACCGGGATGTCCAGCAGAGCGATGTCGTGGAGCTGTTCGGCGGTACAGGTGATGTCCCGCTCGGGTTCGTCGACGCAGCGGTGGGCCGCCAGCCCGGGGAACACGACGCCGTTCTCGGTCAGGCCGGGGTGGCTGCTCAGCAGCCGCACCACCGCGCGGCGGCCCTCGGCGGTCCGCAGCGGCGCCCGGGTCTCGTCGTCGCAGTGGTCGCACAGGTCCAGCAGGCGTGCGACGTCATCGGCCCCGGCCGCGTCCCTGATGCGCTGCGCCAGAGCCCGCAGGTGTGCCGGGACCGGTTCGCCACGGTCCGTCGACTTCGCCACCCCGGTCTGCCCGGGCTGTGCTGCCGTGGCGGGTGCTGCCGCCTTCGCGCTCTCCGCCGGGGTGAACACGAACGCCGACACCCGGCTGCCGAGGACATGGCGCACACCGTGCCGGTCGGTGAACTCCAGGTCCCCGAGGAGCGGGAGGTGGAACTCCTCATCCTTCCGGGGCCGGGGCCGCTCGGGCACCAGCAGCCGTGCGATGCGCTTCTGGGCGCCGTAGCCGACCGCGATCATGCCCGAGCCGATGAAGCGCCACTTGCCGTCGCGCAGGTGGTACGACACGAAACGCCCGGGAGGCGCGGCCTGACAGCCCACGATCGGACCGAAGGTCGCGGTGACGCCCGCCCCGGCCCAGGCGAAGCCGGTCACGGAGACACGGTCCTCCAGCAGGGCGCGGGCCATCGCCGCGTCGGCGGGACGCTCCGGCTCCTGGCGTCCCTTCTCGCCGTACGCCGCGAACCGCATGGTGCCGACGTTCCAGCAGGCTCCGCTCGAGTCGGACGAGGACCAGCCGATTCGCCGCCCGTCCGGAGACTGCAGACCCTCGTTGAACGACGTGGGCGCACCGGCCGGCAGAAACGGCCGGACCGTCCCGGAACGGTCGGCGGCGACCAGCTCGTACTGGCCGCGCCCCGCCTTCTCCTCGGGCAGCATGCCGGCGATCGTCACCGCGTCACGACCTCCGGCGGCGACCCTGGCGTAGTCCGGCTGCGGGACGCTGAGCTGCGCGCGCCGGACCTGCCCGTCGGCGGCGAAGAGCATGAGTGCGTCACCGTCGGTGGTCAGGGTGGCGGCGTCGTCGCCGAGGAAACCGACTCCCCGGCAGGCGCAGGGCGTTGTCCGCTCGCGGCCCGTCGCGATGTCGAGACGGTGCAGTCTCCGCCCGTCGGGGCTGTCGTTCTCGTCGTCGATCCACGCCAGCGCGGACCCGTCGGGGGACCACCGGACATCGTCGGCGGCTGCGCTCAGCCGCGCGCCCCGCCACGTCCGGCCGGCCGCGTCCGCCAGGACGATCTCCCGCGCGAGCGGCCGGACGAAGGCGAGGACCGGGGAGCCGTGGGCGGCTTTCGGTTTGTCGCCGGCGCCCGGCGCGTCGCCCCCGCCGCCCGGCGCGTCACAGCCCGCCCCCAGCAGCGCCGCTCCCGCGACCAGGGCCGCGGCCCATCTCACCGCTGCGGCGCGGCTGTTCACTCGGCCACGTCCTTGCACAGGTCGATGTACGACACGGACTCGTCCACGTACCTCTCCCACTCGTCGCGCGACAGACCGCCGTCCGCCCAGTCGCACATCCGCTGCTCGAGCGAGCCCTCGGTCATCTTCCAGATGTTGACGGAGCCCGGCTGCTTGTGTTCGCGCTCGGGGGGCAGTGAGGCGCCGGCGAGATAGGCACCGTCACCGGACCACTCCACCTGCACCACGTCGGTGCCGTTGATGTCCCGCAGCGGCGGCATCGCCTGCTGCCCCGACGTGAGGTTGTGGACGAGGACGCGGTCGCCCATCGCCGTCGCCACCAGCCGCCCGTCCGGCGAGATCGCACTGTCCGCGGCGAGGTCACCCGGGGGCAGCCGCAGGGCCTTGCGCACGGGCGTCAGCTTCCTGGCGTCCAGCACCTTGACGGTGTTGCCGGCCCGGGCGAGGGCGACGAGCCGCGACCCGTCCGCCGAGACCGACAGCCGTACGACGTCGGGGGCGGCGACCGTGTGCAGCCGCTTGCGGGTGACCAGGTCCACCCTGACCAGCCGGGCGGCCCGGCCCTCGCCCTCGGCGAACACGCCGGTCCTGCCGTGGATCGCCATGGCCGTGGTGCCGGGGGCGAGATCGATCGTGCCCAGGCGCTGCCAGTCGCGGGTCGACCAGATGCCCACGTCCCCGCTGACGTGCCGCGCCACCAGCAGGTGGGCCTCGGGGACGAAACGGACCGTGGCGACGATGCGTTCCTCCGCCTTCCGCCCGCGGTCCGCTTCGGGGGACATCAGCAGTTCCTGGAGGTAGGTGCCGTCCTTCTTCCACACCGTCACCGCCCCGAGGCCCCGGGTCTGGCCGGCGGAGGCCACGAACCGGTCCGACATGGTGAGCGCGTTGATGTACGCGGACGAGGCGGGGTACTCGACCACCGGCTCGTACGAGGCTCCCGCGGTGCTGACCAACTCCGGTACGGAATCGAGATCGATGGTGTAGGCGCCGTAGGAGCTGTTGGTCATGAAGTCGGTGAGCAGCAGGGTGTTCCCGGGGCCGAAGGCCACACCCGTGGACGGTTTCGCCGGGGGCAGGGCCCGCTGCACCGGGGCGTTGCCGAGCACGGTGACGCGGCCCTCCCCGGCCGTCACCACCGTGCCGTCACCGGCCCGCACGGCGGCGACGGACCGCCCGCCGCTCGGCACGGACAACGCGGAGGGAGCCCTGTCGAGGGCGGACCGCACGGGGATCACCGCCGTCCCGCTCTGCCCGGCGATCACGACGTCGTCTCCGTCCTGCTCCATCCCCTTGGGCCGGGTGGACAGGCCGCCCACCGGATAGGCGATCCTGCTGCGCGCGGCGCGGTCCCAGGCCAGGACCCCACCCTCCAGGGCCAGGGTCACCATGTCCTGGGACGCCCGCACCAGCGAGGCGGTGCCGGGGACCTGTGCGGCCGGGACGAGGTGCGAGGCCTTCTTCGACCGGAGGTCCACGGCGACCACGTCGTTCGTGGTGAGCAGCAGGACGGCCTGGTCGGCACCACCGCCGGGACCGGCGTAGGCGGGCACGATGTCCGCGCTGATCGACATCCGCCCCTGCGGCAGCAGGGCGCGGATCTTCTTCCCCGCGATGTCGCCGAGCCGCACGCAGCTCGTGACCGTGCGGCTGACGGGGTCGACGACGGTCAGGGCGCCGTCGTCCCAGACGGTGGTGAGCGAGGAGCCGTTCGACGTGAAGCCCATGCCCACGATCTCGCTGTAGGGACCGGTGCAGGACGGTGCCCGCACTTGTCCCAGCGCCTCGGGCGTGTCGCCCGACGAGTCGAAGAGCCTCAGGTCCCTGCCGTCGTGCGCGGCGAGGATGCCCGATTCGACGCCGCGGACGAGTCCGGCCGCCCGCCCCCGCACCTCGGCCAGCTTCCGCCCCGACCGGGTGTCCCACACGCGGATCGCGTCGTCACCGCCCGACGTGTACGCCCGGTGGCCGGCGTCGTCGACGGCGAGGACGTCGACGACGGTCCGGTCGGCCACCCAACTGCGCACGGTGTTGCGGTTGGTCTCCAGGACCTCCTGGACGGCGTCCTCGGCCTCCTTGTTCCCGGGGTCGATCTCGTACCCGGCCAGGGCCAGCAGCCCGGCCGTGCGCGGTTCGCTGCTCTTGAGGCGGACGGCCTGTGCGGCGAGTCCGGCGGCGACCGCCCGGCGGTTGTTCTTCTCGCTCGCGATGCCGGTGAGGCCCCACGCCGCGAGGGCGGCGACCAGACCGGTCGTCAGCACGCCCGCTACCAGCCGTGACGTCGCGCGCGTGTCGAGCCGGCGGGCCTGTTTGGCGGCCTCCTCCACGGTCACCGCCCCGACGATGTCGGCCCGGTCGTTGATCCCGCGGGCCCGCTCCTCGTCCCGTTTCGGCACCACGACCCGGTCGCCCTCGTCCACCACGCCGAGCTTGGTCTCGTAGCCGGTCACGGACTCGATGACGCGGGGGTTCGCGGCGGACACCGCGCCGACGACGGACGTACGGGGGTTGGCCCTGCGCAATCGCAGCGGCCCGAGCCGGCTGCCCCGGGTGCGGCCCAGCTCCGTGAGGAGCACGGCGAAGGCCGCGCCGAAGGAGGAGTCGCTCACGTGGTCGACGGGGCCGTCGCCGTCCCGCAGCGACCAGAGCACGGCACCGTCCGTCTTCGCGGGGCGCGCGGTCTGCCAGGCGTCGTCGAGTGAGCGCCGGAACCCTTCGTCGCCGAGGAACGCCGACATGGTGCGCGGATCCGGCAGCAGCGCCGAGGGCAGTCCGCGCACCAGGTCCAGCCGGAGCTGGAAGCGCGCGCCCACGGTGCCGCGGTCGGCCAGCACCGTCAGCCGGGGCCCGCTCAGGGGGTGGGGCAGCCCGCCGTCGAGAGCGAGCAGGACGACGGCCAACTGCGCGCGCGCCGCGGCGGGTACGCCCTCGGCGGTGAGCAGTGAGGCCAGCCGCTCGCCGTGCCGTGAGCCGGCCGGAGCGCTCCACGCGCCGGCCTCCGGCCCCACCGGCTGCGCGGCGGCGGCGCTGCTCAGCAGCCAGGAGACCCCGGTCCGCAGATGCCCTTCGGCGGCGTCGGCGTCCCCGGTCAGGGCGAGTCCGAGGGCGGCGCAGGCGCGTAACGCGCGGGCCGGCGCCGGTTCGCCGTCGACGAAGGGCGCGTCCGCGGCCTCGCGCAACTGGGTCCAGCCGGGTGCCTCGTCGAGGATGTCGTGCAGCGGCGTACGCCCGGTCATGACGAGCCGCAGGGTCTCTTCGTCGTCCTCGGCGACGCAGTGGGTGAGCAGACCCCACAGCGGCTGGTGTTCACCGGTGAGCCGGGGAAACAGCTCCCATTCGTCCGTCCCGGGCGGCAGGCGGTGCAGCAGTTCGCGGACCGCGGAGGGGAGCAGGCGTTCTTCGGCCACGACTGCCTTTCATGACGTGCACGATCAGTGGGACGTCATCCTGGCAGCAACACGGGCCAAAAGAGACCGGAAATCCTGGAATTGAAGGACAGTCGGCTTTTCGATCGGTCACATGCGGTCACATTCGCACCATCTGAATCACGAGACACAAGAGAATCGATTCGCGATCACGTGCGATCGAATGTGAACTCCCTGCCGTTTGTGCGGAGATGCCGCGGAACCCGACCGGCTCTGTCATTCTTTCCCGGCACGAGCGACCGCACGCGATCGAAGGAGAGCCGTGGCCTCCCTGCCCCTGCCCCGGAGCCTCCGGCGCCTTCTGTGCCTGCTCTGCGCCGTGCTCCTGCTCGCGGCCTGTCAGGGCGGGGGAGACGGCGACCGGCCCGGCCCCGATGTGGCCGCCGCGCGCTGGCGTCAGATTCCCCTCACCGAACTGCCCTCCGCCTTCTTCGGCTTGTCCGCCCGCTCCCTCGTGGCGGCCCGGGACGGATTTCTCCTCGCGGCCCGTACACAGAGCGGTGGCGCGGAGATGTACCACTCGGGCGACGGAATCGTCTGGCGGGAATCCCGGCCGTCGAACCGGCAGATGTCGGTGGCGGTGCTGGCCGGGCACGACGGTGAGGCCGTCGCAGGCGGTACGCGTTTCCAGGACGGGGAAACCACCCCGACGATCATGCGTTACCGCGGAAAGGGCCGGTGGGGGAAAGTCGAGAACCTGCCGGAGGGACGCGCGACCGACGTCGTACTGGACGCGGCCCTGGGACCGCGGGGCGCCGTCGTGGTGGGGCACGACGGCGGGCCGTTCGAACCGGGGACCGACCGGAAGAGAGGCCGCAGCCTGCGCGTCTGGGCCTCGACCGGCACGGACCCGTTCGGCGCGCCGCACGACGTCGCCTGTCCCCAGTGGCCGGACCGGGAACCCGAAGTCGGTGCTCTCGCCGACGAGCACGGGTTCACGGTGTGGGCCAGGTGCGCCGACCCCTTCGGCACGTCGGCCACCCTCACCCTGAGGAGCTCCGACGGCGCCGCCTGGCAGCGCAGGCCGGACCCTCCCGCGCCCCTCGCCGTGCGCGCGGGCACGGCCCGCCCGGCGGACGGGGCCCGGGTCGGCCGGGTCGTGGCCGTACCGGGCGGGTATCTGGCCCTCGGGTCGGCAGAGACATCCAGCAGGACCACCGGCGCCCTGTGGTCCTCCGCGGACGGGCGCCGCTGGACCAGGGCGGCCGGCGGCGAGGACGGCTTCCGGCAGTCGGTCCGGGTGGACGCCGCCGCCGAGTACGACGGCACGCTCCTCGCCTTCGGCACCGACCCGGAATCCGACGGGCACCCGCCCGCCCGCACCCGGGTGTGGCTCGGTACCCCGCCCGGCCGGCCGGCGGAGCCGATCCCCACGAAGGGCGGGGCACTCCAGGCCGTCACCGGCACCTGGAGCTGGGCCCAGGGGACGTTGAAGATCTCCCGGCAGGGTGCATTCACCTACCGCTACCGGATCATGCGCGACTGCGCCACCGACGCCCCGCCCTGCGACGACGTGACCACCTCCACCTGGGGCGGACTCGTCACCGGCACCGTGCAGGAAGGCCCCCGGGACACCCTCCGAGGCACCGTGCGCTCCGCCAACACCACCGACCGCGGCTACACCCCGGGCGCCCGGGTCACCCTCACCCGCGAGCCCTACGACGCCGTCGGCCTCACCATCGGCGACTCGGTCGCCGGCATCTTCTGCCACCCGGGCGCGTACGACGAGCGCTGCCAGGACGTGCACGGCTGAGGGCCGGCGCCGGCCCTCAGCGCGACCGGGGCGGGCCCACCGAGTCCCTCACCACCACGTGTGTGCCCAGCAGCAGGTGTTCGTCCGGGGCGCCCGCGGTGTGCTCCAGGGCCGTGCGGACGGCGAGGCGCCCGAGTTCCTCGTAGGGGACGTGAACCGTCGTCAGGGCGGGGTGCAGGTCGCGGGCGAACGGGATGTCGTCGTAGCCGGCGAGGGAGACGTCGTCCGGCACCGTCAGGCCCGCCTCGTGCAGGGCGGTGAGGGCACCCGCCGCGACCATGTCCGTGGCCGCCACCACCGCGCTGAACTCCAGGCCCTCCTCGAGCGCTTGCCGCATCAGGCGGTGGCCGGCGTCCCGCGTGAAGTCGCCGTGCAGGACGAGGGACGGGTCGGGGGTGAGGCCACGGGCCCGGTGTGCGGCGAGGTAGCCGCGTTCGCGGCCCAGGGCCGTGGTGTGGTCCGCCCGGCCGCCGAGGTACAGCACCCGGCGGTGGCCCTGCGCGAGCACATGGGCCACCAGGGTGTAGGCGCCGCCCTCGTTGTCGTACTCGATGACCGTCACCGGGGCGCCCGGGTCCAGCGGCGGCCGGCCGCAGAGGACCAGGCGGGAACCGGCCGAGGCGAGGGAGTCGGCCATGCGGTGGGTGCGTTCGCGGTACTCGGGGGTGTCGGCCGTGCCGCCGACCAGGATCACGGCGGCGGCCCGCTGGGCGCGCATCATCTCGACGAACTCCAGCTCGTGCCGGACGTCGCCCTCCGTGCTGCACACCAGGCAGAGATGGCCGAGCCGGGTCGCCTCGCGCTCCACGCCGTGGGCCATGTGCGCGAACGACGGGCCGGTGATGTCCTCCAGGACGAAGGCGAGCGTGGGCGTGCCGACGCCCGCGATCGCCTTCGCCCGGGCGTCCGCCACGTAGTCCAGCTCGCGGACCGCCCGCATCACGCGCCCGCGCGTCGCCGCGCTCACCGGATACACCCCGCCCAGCACCCGGGACACCGTCGACGCGGAGACTCCCGCGCGCGCCGCCACGTCCCGGATGGTGCTGCGGCTCGCGTCCCCGCTCTTCCTCGTCATGCCTGCCTCGTCTCGCCCGGGCGCCGGTCCGCGCCCACCCCCTCGGGAACCGCGGCAACGCCGTAGCAACCGGTTCCCACGGGAGGCTAGCAGCGGAGGAGGAGACGGAGGAGGGGTCTGCGCGGACCGCGGAAGACGACGGGGTGCCGTTCGCTCTACGCCGCCCTCAGCGTCCCCGCGATGCTCGAGATCCCCTCCGGCCCGACCCGGCAGCAGCCGCCGATCAGCCGGGCCCCCGCCTGCTGCCAGCCCTTCACCTGGCCGGCGGTGAAGGTGGAGCGGCCGGTCCAGGCGCGTGCCCCGGCATCCCAGGTCTCGCCGCTGTTGGGGTAGACGACGACCGGCTTGCCGGTGACGCGCGCAGCCGTCGCCGCCGCGGCCTCCACATCCTGCGGCGCGCAGCAGTTCACCCCGACCGCGATCACCTCGTCCGCCTCGGCGGCCAGGGCGAAGGCCTCCTCCAGCGGCTGCCCGGCCCGCGTGCGGCCACCGGCGACGGAGTAGGTCAGCCAGGCCGGCACCCCGAGCCCGCGCACCGCCCGCAGCAGGGCCGTGGCCTCGTCGGCGTCCGGGACCGTCTCCAGTGCGAGAACGTCGGGCCGTGCCGCGGCCAGCACCTCCAGTCGCGGCCGGTGGAAACGCTCCAGCTCGTCCACGCTCAGCCCGTAGCGTCCCCGGTACTCCGAGCCGTCCGCGAGCATCGCCCCGTACGGACCGGCCGAGGCCGCCACCCACAGGGGCCGCGAGACACGCGCGCGCCGGGCCGCTTCCCGGGCCGACTCCACGCTCAGCGCCATGAGTTCGGCCGCCCGGTCATGACTGATCCCGCGCTGGGCGAACCCCTCGAACGTGGCCTGGTAGCTGGAGGTGATCGCCACGTCCGCGCCCGCCCGGAAGTAGGCGAGATGCGCCTCGGTCACCGCCTCCGGCTGTTCGGCGAGCAGCCGCGCCGACCACAGCTCGTCGCTCAGGTCGTGCCCGGCCGACTCGAGCTGGTTGGACATGCCGCCGTCCAGGACGACCGTCCCGGCGGCGAGGGCTTCGGCGAGGGTGAGGGTGCTGGTCATGCGACGACGGTAGTCGAGGAACCGTGGCGGACCCCAGCCGAGTGTGTCCGGTGTATGAACAGATCGACCAGCATGTGGGACAGCGGGTTACGATCACGGCCCTCCCCCTCCGCTCGTACAGGAACGCCCATGACCGTCCCCCGCCCCGCCGAGGCCACCGGCCCCGAGTCCCCCGAGCCGGACACGGCCACCACCGCCGCCGTGACCCCGCCGCCCCGCCGCACCTTCGGCCTCGCCGCCGCCACGGCCCTCGTCATGGGCAACATCATCGGCGGCGGCATCTTCGCCCTGCCCGCCACCGTCGCTCCGTACGGCACCGTCAGCCTGCTCGCCTTCCTCGTGCTCTCGGTCGGCGCCGTCCTCCTCGCGCTGCTCTTCGGCAGGCTGGCGCGGCGCAGCCCGGTCACCGGCGGCCTGTACGTCTATCCGCGCGACGCCTTCGGCGAGTTCGCCGGATTCCTGTCGGCCTGGTCGTACTGGACGATGTGCTGGGTCAGCATCGCCGCCCTGGCCGTCGCGGTCGTCGGCTACGTCGAGGTCCTGATACCCCTGCACGGCAACCACACCCTCCAGGCCCTCGTCGCCCTGGCCGCCCTCTGGCTGCCGGCCGCGGCCAACTTCGCGGGGACCCGCTGGGTCGGCACGGTGCAGGTCGTCTCCACGATCCTGAAGTTCGTACCGCTCCTCCTGCTCGCCACGATCGGCCTGTTCTTCGTCGACACGGACAACTTCGGTCCGTTCAACGCCTCCGGGCAGAGCGTCTCCGGCGCGCTCGCCGCCTCCGCAGCGCTGCTGCTGTACAGCTTCCTCGGGGTCGAGTCGGCCGCCGTCAGCGCGGGCGAGGTCCGCGACCCCGAGCGCACGGTCGGCCGGGCGAGCGTCCTCGGCACGCTGGCCTCCGCCCTCGTCTACATCCTCGGCACGGTCGCCGTCTTCGGCCTGGTCCCGCACGACCGGCTCGTCGACTCGGGCGCCCCCTTCGCCGACGCCGTGAACGCGATCACCGGGGGCGGCTGGGGCGGCACCGCCATCGCCCTGGTCGCCGTCGCCTCCATCACCGGCTGCCTCAACGGCTGGATCCTCATGGCCGCGCAGATGCCGTACGCCGCCGCCCGCGACGGCCTCTTCCCCGCACCCTTCGCCCGCCTCGGCAAGGGCGGCGTCCCCGGCTTCGGGGTGTGGGCCTGCGCGGTCCTCGGCAGCCTCCTGATCGCCCTCAACTACACGGCCGGCCCGGACACCACGTTCCGCGTGCTCGTCCTGATCACCACGTTCACCGGCTGCGTGCCGTACCTGCTGTCGGCGGCGGCCCAGTTGTACTGGCTGGCCCGTGGCACCCGCGAGCTCCCCCACTCCCGGCTTCGCTCGGGCGGGAGGGGCCCCCATCGCCCCGCGGGACTCGCCCGGGACCTGACGGTCGCGGTTGTCTCCTTCGGCTTCTCGTTCTGGCTGATCGCCGGTGCCGGGTACGCGGCCGTCTACCAGGGCGTGCTGTTCCTGTTCGCCGGAATCCCGGTGTACGTGTGGCTGCGGGGACGCAAGGACACGGCGGAGGCGGCGGCATAGCATCGGGGGATGCCCGAGGTCGCTGCAGCGCATGCCGAAGTACGTGAGGTCCTGGGAGTCCCGGCGGACAGGGCGGTGTTCGAGCCGCTCCCGCACAACCCGTTCAACGGTGTCACGGCCGGGGTGTGGCGGGTCAGCGGCGGCGGCCGCTCGGCCGTTCTGAAGGTGCTGACGCGGACGAAGGAGACCGGCGTCGCCTGGTCGGCGTCCAACGACCCGCGCCACTGGAACTTCTGGCGCCGCGAGGCGTACGTCTACCGGTCCGGGCTCGCCCAGGTCTGGCGGCGGCACGGCATCCGCGCGCCCCGGCTGCTGGAGTACGCCGAACGGCCGGACGGTGACGTGGCGCTGTGGCTGGAGAACGTGCCGGGCGAGCCGGCCACCACCTGGCCCCTGTCCCGTCACGTCGACCACGCCCACCGCCTGGGCGCCGCGCAGGGCGCGGTCGGCGCGGGGGAGGACGCCCCGTGGCTGTCGCAGCGTTTCCTGCGTGACCACACGTCGGGGAAGACGACGGGTGAGGCGCTGCTCGACGACGACGAGGCGTGGCGACACCCGCTGATCCAGCGGCACTTCCCGCCCGGCCTGCGCGAGGACATGGTCCGTCTCCACCACGACCGCGCGTGGTTCCTCACGGTCATGGAGTCGCTGCCCCGCGCCCTCTCCCACCTCGACCAGCGGCCGGCGAACCTCCGCTCGGACGGCCCCGGCACCAGTGTCCTGCTCGACTGGGCGTTCACCGGCGACGCCGCCCTCGGCGAGGACCTCGGCACCTACCTGCCCGACTGCGTCTTCGACCTGTTCGTCCCCGCGGCCGACCTGCCGGGCCTGGCCAAGGCGGCGTACGACGCCTACGTGCACGGCCTGCGCGAGAGCGGATGGCGGGGCGAGGAACATCTCGTACGACTCGGCGTGTGCGCCTCCGCGGTGAAGTACGACTGGCTCACGGCACTGATGCTGGCGCGGGCGGACGAGGAGCAGGTGGCCTACGGCGGCGAGGGCACCGTCCCGGCCGAACTCCGGTACCGGGAACGGGGCCTGGCATTGGCGTACCTGGCCGAACGGGCCGCCGAGGCCCGGCTGCTGGCTCCCCGGCTCGGGTTCCCCGAAGCCCCCAGCGGCCGCTGAACCGAGGAACGGAAACGGAAGGTCATGGCCCGAGTCGTCGAGTTGTCGTACTACCCCGTCAAGGGCTGCGCCGGGACGTCGGTACGCGAGGCGCTGCTGACACCTGCCGGACTGGCACACGACCGCAGCTTCATGGTCGTCAGCGAGGAGGGCGTGTACCGCACGCAGCGCCGGGATCCGCTGCTGGCCGTCATCCGCCCCCTGATCACCCCCGACGGCGACCACCTCACGCTCACCGCACCCGAGGCCGAGCCCCTCCACCTCCGGGTGGACACCTCCGGCACCCGGCGGAAAGTGGACCTGTTCGGAACCGCTTACCAGGGCATCGACCAGGGCGACGAGGCAGCGGACTGGCTCTCGGACCTGCTCGGCGCACGGAGCCGCCTGGTACGGACACCGCCGGAACACGAGCGGGTGACCGACGGCCTGACCCCGGGCACCTCGGGCTACGCCGACAGCTGCGCCCTGCACGTCCTTTCCCGCTCCACCCTCGACCTCCTCGACACCAGACTGACCGCCCGCGGCGCCCAGCCTCTTCCCCTCGACCGCTTCCGCCCCAACATCGTCATCGACGGCTGGGCCGACCCCCACACGGAGGACCGCGCCCACCGCCTCCGCATCGGCACCGCGGAACTGGGCTACGCCAAACTCGCCATCCGCTGCGCGGTCACGCTGGTCGACCAGCACGCCGGAACCCGAGCGGGCCCCGAACCCCTGCGCACCCTCGCCGCCTACCGCCGCACCCCCCAGGGCGGCGTCGCCTTCGGCACGAAGTACGCGGTACTCCGGCCGGGCAGGGTGGCTGTGGGGGACGAGGTGGACGTCGTGGTGTGGGGGGAGTCCGAGTTGTGAGCACCGGCCGGGTCACTGCCGCGTGCGGCCCGCGTGCCGACCACCCCGTCGACCACCCCGCCCCCGTCGCGCCGCCACCGGTACCGCGAGGCTGATGATCAGGGCGGAGCCGAGGGCGTAGGGCCACCAGCCGAAGCCGACGTCTTCCGAGGCGCCGGCGCTGCGGGGGACCGCAGTGGCCGGGGCGGACGGCGTGGGGGAGGAGTGGCTCGGAGAGGTGGCTGCCGTCAGGACGACGTCGTTGCCGTCGCCGCCTCGGTAGCTGATGCGGTAAGTGGTGTCGGCCCGCTTCAGGCGGGCTCCCTCCTTCAGGCCGGTGAAGGTTCCTGAGGTCCTGGCCTCGCCCCTGTGGTCGAGCACGGTGATCTCGCGCGTGCCCTTGGGCGCAGCCGAGGCGTCGAGGTCTCCGGCAAGCCGGACCGGGCCCGACACCGTCAGCGGTTTGCCCCGTAGGACCAGTGAGCCCGCAGGGCTCTGGGTGTAGGCGCCGTTGACGGTGAGGCCCGTCGTGACCGTCCCGTCGTTGGTGACCGTGCCGCTCACCGTGCCCTTGCCGGTCAGCGTCGTCGTCACGCGCAGGCCCGGCCGGCCCGCGTCCAGCCTGGCGGCGGCAGAGGTGAGCCGGATCGACCTGCTGTGGGCGAGTGTTGCTCCGCCGCGGAGCGCGAGGGTGCCCTGGGAGACCGTGGTCGGCCCGGTGTACGTCACCGCCCTGCCCGTCAGGGTCGCCGTGGCCGTGCCCGACTGGGTGAGGGAACCGCTTCCGTCGATACGGGACAAGGTGAGGGGTCTGCGGGTGTTGCGCAGGATGAGGGAGCCGTCGTTGACGAGCCGGTCGTGGGTGCCGCCCGTGTACAGGCCGCCGTCGCCGCCTCGCTTGCCGCTGCCCAGGCGCAGGACCGCGCCCTTCTCGACCGTCGTGGAGCCGTCGTAGTACTGGACGGCCGCGAAGGTCACGTCGTTGCCGGGAGTACCCGCGATGACGATGTCGCCGGCGCCGGGGGCCGACAGGGTGTCGTGGAATCTGCCGCCGCCGATGGGGGCGCCGAGCGTCACCGGGCCGTTGTAGTCGAAGGTGAGCCGGGAGCGCGAGCGGGCGGCCAGCAGGTTGATGTAGACCGTCTCGGCGGTGCCCGGCATGAAGATCCGGTCGGTCGTGCCGTCGCCCCACTGGACGTTCGCGCCCTTGATGTTGGTGCCGCGCTTGTTGACGTTCTTGCGGGCGGGCGTCCAGTTGAGGGCCGGGTCGCTGAGCGACGGATCGGTGTCGCCGCCCCGGTCCGACCAGCTGTACTGGCCGGTCAGGATCACCTTGCCGCCCGGCCGGGACTGGACGTTGATGTCGCTGCCGTACTCGCGCTGGTAGAAGTCCATGCCCATCGTGACGGTCCGGCCCAGCGGGGTGTCGACCGTCCAGGTGCCCTGGTTGAGGATCTTGCGGACACGGGGGAGCGAGGTCGCGTACTCGGGCCGCCCGGCGTTGGCCTGCGTGCCGTTGTCGATCACCCCGGAGAAGGAGTGGGTGCCCGGCAGGTCCCACGTGCCCCAGAGGAACCTGGGCTGCGTGATCAGACCCGAGCCGCTGATGGTGCCCAGGTTGTAGGCGCTCTTGAGGGAGAGGCGGAGGGTGCCGTCGACCCGGATGTTGTCCTGGTTGAGGCGGAACGCCGGGGTGTTGTACGGGAAGTGGCCGATCAGGCCGGTCGTACCGCCGTCGCCGTACTGGAGCGTCGCGCCGCGCTCGACCGTGACCGCCGGAGGGTCGGGCCGGGTGACCGTGACGTACGGGTGGTTGCCGCCCGCCGTCCGCACCCGCTGCCGCTGACGGGACCGGGGGAGGGTGAAGTCGCTGTCCTCGGTGAGGATCAGCGTTCCGCTGCCGCGCACGGTGAGCGTGCCCTCGCCGCGGAACACGCCGTCGTACGTCGTCGTCCCGGGCGGCACGCTGACGACGGTGTCGCCGACGAGCGTCACGTCCCGGCCGGCCAGCACGTCGGCCGTGACGTCCCGGGCGCCGGCGGCCACCGCCGGGGGAGCGGAGACCAGGGAAGCGACCGCCGCGAGGACGCCCGCGGTCGCTGCTGTGGTGTGGGTGAGGCTGCGCACGTGTTCGGAGACGGGCCATGTCCCCGGCGATAACAGAAAATTCGGCGGCTGCTGTTTCCGGACCCCGCCGGACGGGTTCGTCCCGTCAGACCCGTTGACCTCCTCGTGCCACCCCCTTACCTTTTCGGCGTTCGTCATGACAGATGGTGTTCGAAATCCCGGCTATCGCATCGGATGACAACGCCGTGTGTCCCCCAGTGAGAGGCAGGCCCCCTCCGCATGAGCCGCGACCGCGACCACGCTCTGCCCGAACCCCCCAGCCGCAGACTGCTGCTGAAGGGCGCCGCAGCCGCCGGTGCCCTGGCCGCCGTCCCCGCCCTCCCCGGAGTCGCCGAGGCAGCACCCCGGGCAGAAACCGCCGCCGAAACGCCCGGCAGGCACCCGAAGCCGGCCCCCTTCGTGAACCCGCTCGTCCGCAATCGCGCCGACCCGCACATCCACCGCCACAAGGACGGCTTCTACTACTTCACCGCCACCGCCCCCGAGTACGACCGCATCATCCTGCGCCGCTCCCGCACCCTGGGCGGCCTCGGCACGGCCGACGAGTCCGTCATCTGGCGCGCCCACGCCACCGGCCCCATGGGCGCCCACATCTGGGCACCCGAACTGCACCGCATCGGCGGCAAGTGGTACATCTACTTCGCCTCCGCGCCCGCCGAGGACGTCTGGGCGATCCGCATATGGGTGCTGGAGAACGCCCACCCCAACCCCTTCAAGGGCACCTGGGTGGAGCGGGGCCAGGTCAAGACGGCCTGGGAAACCTTCTCCCTGGACGCCACCACCTTCACCCACCGGGGCAAGCGCTACCTCGCCTGGGCCCAGCACGAGCCCGGCCTGGACAACAACACCGGCATCTTCCTCTCCGAGATGGCGAACCCGTGGACCCTGAAGGGCCCGCAGGTGCGGCTCTCCACCCCGGAGTACGACTGGGAGTGCATCGGTTTCAAGGTCAACGAGGGCCCGTACGTCCTCAAGCGCAACGGCCGCCTCTTCATGACGTACTCGGCCAGCGCCACCGACTTCAACTACTGCATGGGCCTGCTGACCGCTGACGCCGACAGCCACCTCCTGGACCCCATGAGCTGGACCAAGTCGCCGGTCCCGGTCTTCACCAGCAACGACACCACCAAGCAGTACGGCCCCGGCCACAACTGCTTCACGGTCGCCGAGGACGGCCGCACCGACGTCCTCGTCTACCACGCCCGGCAGTACAAGGAGATCAACGGCGACCCGCTGAACGACCCCAACCGCCACACCCGCGCCCAGAAACTCGGCTGGAAGCGCGACGGCACCCCCGACTTCGGCGTCCCGGTCGCCGACACGGTGAAGGTGAGTGACTGACATGAGACGTGCGTACGCGACCCTCCTCGCCCTGTGCCTGGGCCTGTTCGGAGCCCTCGCCACCGGCGGTCCCGCCCAGGCCGCGCCCCAGACCATCACCAACGGCACCCAGTTCACGGACACCTCGGGCAACCCCGTCCACGCGCACGGCGGTGGCGTCCTCAAGGTCGGCAGCTACTACTACTGGTTCGGCGAGCACCGCAACGCCGACAACACCTTCCGGTACGTCGACGCCTACCGCTCGACCGACCTGAAGAACTGGGAGTTCCGCAACCACGTCCTGACCGAGGCCAGTGACCCGGAGCTCGCGACCGCCAACATCGAGCGGCCGAAGGTCATGTACAACGCCTCCACCGGCAAGTTCGTGATGTGGATGCACAAGGAGAACGGCACCGACTACAGCGAGGCCCGCGCTGCCGTCGCCGTCTCGGACACCGTCGACGGCAACTACACCTGGAAGGGCAGCTTCCGGCCGCTCGGCCAGCACATGTCCCGTGACATCACGGTCTTCGTCGACACGGACGGCGCCGGCTACATGATCTCGGCCGCCCGCGAGAACTACGACCTCCAGATCTACCGCCTGACCGCCGACTACACCGGCATCGCGAGCCTGGTCGCCAACCCCTGGCCCGGCGGCCACCGCGAGGCGCCGGCGCTGTTCAAGCGGGGCGGCGTGTACTTCATGCTGACCTCGGGCGCCACGGGCTGGAACCCCAACCAGCAGCAGTACGCCACGGCCACCAGCATCGCCGGGCCCTGGTCCGCCATGAAGAACATCGGCGACTCGACGACGTACGGTTCGCAGACCGCGTTCGTCCTGCCCGTGCAGGGCACCTCGGGCACCTCGTACCTGTACATGGGCGACCGCTGGGGCAACTCCTTCGGCGGCACCGTCAACGACTCGCGGTACGTGTGGCTGCCGCTGACCTTCTCCAACTCGACCACGATGTCCATGTCCTGGTCACCCGAGGTCACCGTCGACACGACCGCCGGGACGGTCACCGGTACCAGCGCCACCTACAACACGCTGATCGCCCGCCATTCCTCCAAGTGCGCGGACGTCACGAGCCAGTCGCTGTGGGCGGGCGCCCAGCTCAAGCAGTACGACTGCAACGGCGGCGCCAACCAGAAGTACTGGTTCAAGTCCGTCGGAAGCGGTTACTACCAGCTGATGGTCAGAAACAGCAGCCTGTGCGTGCAGGAGAACGCCACCACGGTCACGCAGGAGAACTGCGCCTCCTCGGCGACGAGCCAGCAGTGGTCGCTCACCACCACCGGCTCGTACGTGACCGTCAAGTCCCGCGCGAGCGGCGAGTGCCTGGACGTGAACGGCGCGTCCACCGCCAACGGCGCCGCGCTCATCACGTACACGTGCAACGGCGGCACCAACCAGCAGTGGACGCGCGGGACATGAGACCCCGGACGGTCCTGAGGGCCCTCAGGCCAGCAGGTCGATCGCGTCGATCGCCGTCCCCGCGCTGAGGAACCCGCTCGCCCCCGACCCGCTCACCACGTCGATCCTGAGCACGTTGTACTGACTCGTGTCCGTCTTCCAGGCGGATGCCGGGACGCTGTACGTGAACGTGTGGTTGTTGCCACGGTAGGAACCGTTGGTCAGCGACCGGGTGTCCGGCTGGGTGGGCGGGGCGGGGATCGGCGAGGTCCAGACGTCGTTGACGGTGACCTGGGGGCGGCCGTTCGCGTACGCCGTCGTCACACCGATGCGCAGGGTGTGCGCGGCTGCCGCCTGGGCCGCCGTCAGCCGGAAGTACACGAGAATCCCGCTGTTGACGTCCTTCCAGAGGTAGCAGGGGAAGGCCGCCGTCTCGCCGCTGCCGATGACCACGTTCCCGGTCCAGGACGCGGCCCGTGCGTCGGACGGATGCGCGTACGTCATCAGATCCGCGTTCTTGAACCCGCCCGGCGTGCCGTCCCAGTCGCCGATCCGCCAGATCGCGGCCGCGTTCGACGGATCGTTGGAGGACGGTATCGCGATCGTGTTCAGGGTCGTCGTGCCGCCCGCGGACACGCTCACCGGCGTGCTGTACACCGCCAGTTCGCCCTTGAAGACGGTCAGCGTGTACGTCCCCGGCAGCACCCCGGACAGGGAGAACCAGCCGTCCGAGGGGCGCGCCGAACCCCAGTACTGCGCCGACGGGTTGGCGATCCCGACGGTGTACGGGTAGGCCGTGTTCCGCCCGGAGATCCCGACACCCGCCACCTTGCCCCGGCCGCTCGCCGGCACGTACCCCGCGATGCCGAGCGAGTCGGCCCACGGAGTGGTGAGCGTGCCCGGGTACAGCGCCGAGGACGGTGCCCCGCCGTCCGTGAAGGCGATGACGTACGGCCCCTGGAGGCCGAAGCGCTGGGCCTCGGTCTGGTTCTGCCCGTAGTAGAGGATCTCGTACAGGCCGCCGCCGTCCGCGCTCTGGTGGCGGAGCAGGGAGCGGTAGAAGGGGCCGCCGGAGGCCTTCTCATGGTTGCTGCGCACCATCCACAGGCCGACGCCGCCCGCGGACCAGCCGACGTAGTCGTGGTCCATGACGCGTCGCTTGGAGTAGTGCTTCGAGCGGGTCTGGCCGTCGGGCTTCCGGAAGACGTCCGAGGCCTCGATGGTGGTGGGCGCGTAGGTGTAGGAGTCCGGTTCGTCGTTGAGGAAAGCGCCCTTCTTCACGCGCACGATGTACCGGGTGGCCGATACGGACGTGTCCGCCTTGTCGGTCCACAGATAGACGTTGTTCTCGCCGCTGCGGGCCGCGTAGTAATGCTTCAGCGTGCCGTGCGTGACGGAGATCAGGATGGTGGAACCGGACTGCTTGACGCTCACGGTGGAGGCGCCGAGGCCGGACTCGATGTGCGAGTTCTGGCCGCCGTAGCCCTGGTACTCCGTGCCGCGGTAGACCAGGGAGGTCAGGTCGCCGGTGGACTTGGCGACCTTGAGGACCAGTTGGGCGCCGGTGTCCACGACGTAGTTCGCGCCGTCGTCGGTCCAGCCGAAACCGGCGGCGAGCGCCGGTCGGGTGAGGGCCGCGCCGACGGCACCGGCGGTGGCGGCGAGGACGACCGTGCGGCGGCCGACCGGTCTGTTCGTGGCTCCGGGCATGGGGGTGCCTCCTGCGAAAGTGGGGGGAATGCGGCGGTAGCGAGAGTGACACTTGAATCGATTTCGCGAAAGGGCTTTCACTGATGAGCGATCGGAGATCTGGTGAATGCTGCTCGGGGTCTAGAAAGCGCTTGTCCGGAGCGGTACGGTCCCCCTCCAGGTCTGGTCGTGTGCTGGGAGGAGCCTGGAGTGAGACGTTTCAGTATCGCTGTCGTGGCGGCGGTGACCCTGGGTACCGCGCTGTCGTCCGTACCCGCCCAGGCGGGCGAGGCAGGCGGAGGCCGGGGTCTCACCCACTGCGCCGCAGGCACCTGCCACTTCGACGTCCCGCCGGGCACGTACGACGTGCGGGTCACCCTCGGCGGCAAGGCGGCGTCCAGCACGAGCGTCAGCGGTGAGACCCGCCGCTCCCTGCTCCCCGAGACGGCCGCACCGGCCGGCGAACGCATCACGCGCAGCTTCACGGTGAACGTCCGCACCCCCGAGGGCGAGCCCACCGGCCCCGAGGGCACACCCGGCCTCGACCTGCGCATCGCCGGCTCCGCCCCCGCCCTCGCCGACATCAGGGTCACCCGGGCCCGGCACGCCCGCCAGATCTTCCTGGTCGGCGACTCCACGGTCTGCGACCAGCCCGGCGACCCGTACTCCGGATGGGGCCAGCAACTGCCCCAGTTCCTCCGCAAGGGCGTGTCCGTCGCCAACTACGCCGATTCCGGGGAGAGTACGGTCACGTATCTGGGGAACCCGCAGCTGTGGGCCACCGTACGGCCCCTGATCCGCCCCGGCGATCTGGTTCTCGTCCAGCTCGCGCACAACGACAAGACCACGGACGAGGCCACCTACCGGGCCAACCTGGAGACCCTGGTCGCGGGCGTCCGGGAGCGGGGCGGACAGCCGGTCCTTGTCACTCCCGTCGTGCGGCGCTGGTTCAACCCGGACGGCACGCTGAACAACGGAACCGCGCTCCTGGTCAACGGCCTCGGTGTCGACCACCCGGCCGTCACCCGCTCGGTCGCGGCGGCGCAGGACGTCCCGCTGATCGACCTCACGGCGAAGACCAGGGCGCTGGTGGAGTCCCTCGGCCCGGAAGGCTCCAAGGCGCTGTACCTCACCAACGAGGCGCGGGACAACACGCACACCTCCGTGCGCGGTGCGACGGCCTACGCGGGCCTCGTCCGCGACGAACTCGTCGCCCTGCATCTGGTGCCGAAGGGCACAGTGCGGGTGGGATGAACCCCTGGGGCGCCCCGACCGGAACCGGGGCGCTCCAGGTCCGATCCGTATCCACCGGCCCCAGCACGAAAGACATCCGATGCAGCTGCCTCCCACCGACCGCACGGCGTCACCGATCACCGGCTACACCCGCGCCCACTGGGAGGCGGCGGCCGACTCCCTGCTCACCGCCGTCGAGCCGTACGCGAGCGAGGACCGCGCGCTCTACCACCTGCCCGGCGACCGGGCGAGCTGGTCGGGGCGCCTCTCCGACGGCCTGGAGGGCTACGCCCGCACCCTGCTGCTCGCCGCCTTCCGCCGCGACGAGAAGGCCCTGGAACGCTACGCGACCGGCCTCGCCGCCGGCGTCTCGGGCGTCTGGCCCCGCATCGAGGACCGCAGCCAGCCCCTGGTGGAGGCGGCGTCCATCGCCCTGGCCCTCCGCCTCACACAGGACCTGCTCTGGGACCGACTCGACGACGGCGTACGCCAACGGACGGCGGCCTGGCTGGCCGACGCCCTCACGGCCGAGCCCTGGCCCTGCAACTGGGAGCTCTTCCCGGTCACGGTGGGCGGCTTCCTGGCCGGGATCGGCCACGAACCGGAGGCCTCCCGCGCGGCGATCGACCGCGGCCTGGAACGCATCGAGCAGTGGTACGTCGGCGACGGCTGGTACACCGACGGCGACGGCCGCAAGTACGACTACTACAACGGCTGGGCGATGCACCTCTACCCGGTGCTGCACGCCTGGCTGGAGCAGGACGAGCGGCTGCTGGCGCTCTACGGCGACCGCCTGGACCGCCATCTGCGCGACTACGCCCGCCTCTTTGGCGGCGACGGCGCCCCCATGCACCAGGGCCGCTCCCTGACGTACCGCTTCGCGACGACGGCCCCGCTGTGGCTGGGCGCGCTGACCGGCCGTACGCCCCTGCCCCCCGGCGAGACCAGGCGGCTGGCCTCGGGCGCGCTGAAGTACTTCCTGGAGAGGGGCGCGGTGGACGACCGGGGCCTGCTGTCCCTCGGCTGGCACGGCCCCGACGCGTCCGTCCTTCAGGGCTACTCGGGCCCGGCCTCCCCGTACTGGGCGAGCAAGGGCTTCCTCGGCCTGCTCCTGCCGCCGGACCACGAGGTCTGGACGGCACCGGAGGAACCCGCCCCCGCCGAACGCGCCGACGCCGTCACCCCCGTGGGGCCTCCCAACTGGCTGCTCCAGTCCACCCGTTCCGACGGCGTGGTCCGCCTCCACAACCACGGCAGCGAGGACGTCCGCTACGACCCGTACTACACGCGGCTGGCGTACTCCACCGTGACGACACCCGCGGACTCCTACGACAACAGCGTCCTGGTCGGCGGCGACCCGAGTCGCACCGGCATCGAACCGCTCGGCACGGGTGAGGGCTGGGCGGCGTCCCGGCACACCGCGGGCGGGGGAGCGCGGGTGACGAGTGTGGTGCTGGCGCGCGGGGCGGCGGAGGTGCGTGCCCATCTGGTCGCGGGGACGGAGCCGGGGACGCCGGTCCGTGTGACCGGCTGGAGCGCACCGGACGGCGTCCGCGCGGAACTGCTGCCCGTCGTCGGCCTCGACGACGACCTCACCGGTGTCACCGCCGGGGACGCCACGCTGTTCGTCGCCCTGGCCCGGCTCACCGCCGAGGCGGATCCCGCCCCGCTGGCAGAAACGGTCACCGCAACCGCCTCCGGAGACGGGGAGTTGACGGTCCGCTGGAGCGAAGGGCCCGAGGTGCGGGTCCGGCTGGACGGGGCCGGCGTGCACGTCGGCTGAGGCCCCCCGGGGCCGGGTTCGCCTTGCGGCCGCGGTTCGGCCCGCGCCGAAGCGAGCCGGGTCCAGCATGAGGGCATGACCGCAGATCCGCAGCAGAAGCCGTCAAGCCGTGCCGTGACCGCCTTCGCCGGCCTCCACCGTGCCGGGGAGCCCCTGCTCCTGCCGAACGCCTGGGATCACGCATCCGCCCGGGCCCTCGCGGGGCAGGGCTTTCCGGCGATCGGGACGACGAGTCGGGGGGCCGCCGCGGCGGCCGGTCTGTCCGACGGGGCGGCGGCGACCCTCTACTCGTCCGACGGCCCGCCCGTCCCGCACCTCGCCGACGCAGGCGTACACCGCATCAGCCTCGGCTCGCTGCTGTACCGGCGGGCGCTGGGCGCGGCCCTGGAGGCGATGACGGACCTGCGCGCCGGCCGGGCACCGACGGGCGCGACACCTTCCTACGCCGTTGTGGCGGGGCTTGCCGCCCGCCAGGTGTATTGATCACGAGCGTTGTCGACACGGGCGGGTCCTGGACATCGCGAAGACCTCCGGGCGGACGACGGGACTGTGCGGACACGACCTAGGACCGCCCGTCGAGCGCGGCGACCAGCAGGGAGACGGCGGCGAGGTCGGGCAGGTCGCGCAGGCAGGTCAGCGCCTGTCTGGCCCCGAAGTCGCGCTGCTCTGCCGTCACTTCGGGGTCGACGGCCGTCTCGGCCTGCACGTGGATGTAGTTCAGGGCCGTGGCGAAGAGCATCGAGAAGGACCCCGGGCCGGTGAGGACGGCTCGGCCGCCCGCCTCGCGGTAGGCCCGGGCCAGGCGTCGCGCGGAGGCGATGTTCACGTCGTTGCCGCCGGACCAGGTGTAGAGGGCGCGGGCGAACTCCCGTTCCGCCGAGACGGGTCCGGCGTTGTCCCAGTCGAGGAGGACCGGCCCGTCGGGGCCGACCAGGACGTTCTGGGGCTGGAGGTCGAGGTGCGAGGTCACCAGGTCGCCGGTATCCGACGGGGTCACCCAGTGGGCGAGCCGGGGCGCGGAGGTGGCGATGAACCGGCCCAGTTCGTCCGACCACGGCAGGCCGGCATCGCGCACCTTCTTGAGGACGTCCTCCCAGCCGGCGTCGTCGGGGCACCGCTCGTACCAGTCGCCCGGGGTGCCGACGGCCCCCTCACCGGCCCGGTGGAGCAGCGCCATGGTCCGGCCGAACCATTCCAGGACCTCCGGGTCGGAGGCGTCGGCCCCGGAGCCGTCGATCCAGTCGTACAGCTTCACCCAGGACCCGCCGCTCGGGGAGGCGAGGCGGCAGACGTGTGCGCCGTGCCGGTCGCGGTGGAGCCGGGGCGAGGCGATGCCCAGGGCCGCCGCGGAGTCCCGTAACGCGGCCTCGCGGGCGACCTGGGCCGGGTCGCAGCCGAAGAGGAGTTCCTTCACGGCCCAGGACCGGCCGTTTCCGGAGAGTTTCCAGATCTGGCCGAGGGCGCCCCGGGTGACGGGTGTCATGTTCCAGGGGCCGCTGCCGAGGGAGTAGGTCTCGGCTATGACACCGGCCGTCTCATCGGGTCGGGTTCGTTCTGCCATCGGGTGTCCTCTTGTCGCGGGGCCAGTTGCGGAGCAGCACGTGCAGGGCGTCGATCGCCCTGTCCCAGGAAGCCTGCACGTCACGGGGCGCGCCGAAGGCGCCGGTGGATTCCAGGGCGCAGTAGCCGTGGAAGGTGCTGCGCAGCAGGCGCACGGCGTCCGTGAGGTCGGGTTCCTCCAGGCCGTAGGCGCGGAGCATGCCGTAGGTGACGTCGGCCGTGCGGCGCGTCGCGGGGGAGCCGGTGACGAGCCGCTGGTCGATCCGGATCTGCGTCGCCGCGTACCGGCCGGGGTGCTCCAGGGCGAAGGCCCGGTAGGCGGCGGCGAAGGCGGCGAGCGTGTCCCTGCCGGCCTCCCGCCCCTCGACCGCCTCCGCGATCCGGTCGATCATCTCGCCACCGGCGAGGAGGGCCACGCGAGTTCGCAGGTCCTTCAGATTCCGGACGTGGGTGTACAGACTCGCGTCCTTCACCCCGAAGCGACGGGCCAGCGCGGAGAGGGTGACGCCCTCGAACCCGACCTCGTCGGCGAGATCGGCCGCGGCCGCGACGAGACGCTCGGGGGTGAGACCGGCTCTGGGCATGGGGGTGGGGGGTCACCTCTCGAAGACGGCCGAGTCGGGGGCGGCGCCCCCGGGGGCGCAGGGAGCGATCGTAGCCGCCAGGGGTGGCGTGGGGGCGTCACGCGCCGTCGGTCACGGCGGCTCTTGCGTGATCACGCGACCCGTCTCACGAGCCGTCGGACGGTGCGGCGGGTCGCTCGCCCGGCGCCTTCACCGCCGGGTCCGTGCCCGCGGGTGGCCCCCCACCCTGCCGTGAGCAGCCTGAAGCCCGAGGCGGCCCGGTCGCGGGCGTCGAAGGCCACGGCCGGGGTGTGCACGGGGATGTCCACGGCGTTGCGGTCGATCCGGCAGCGGCCCGGGCGGTATGCGGGTGCTCGTACGGGGGGATGAGGATGAGACCGCGCTCGGCGGCCAGTGCCTCGGCGATGGCGACGCGGTCGCCGGAGATCCGTGCCGTGCGCCGTCGCCCAGGGCCGGGACCACGTCCCGGCCCCTCGGCGACGGCCCCGACCACGGACGGACGGGCGGGGCCGATCGGCGTCGGCCCGCCCGCTCAGCGGACCGGCGCGTACACCACCCCGAGCTTGTCGAGCTCGTCGCCCGCGCGGCCCGTGAAGCCCACGATCTGCCAGCCGGAGGGGGCCGTGAAGGTCTTCGTGTCGGACGTGGCCGTGCCGACGGACAAGCTGCGGTTCCGGTCCGTCGTGAAGGCCGCCGAGAACAGGCGCGTACGGCCGTCCTTCTGACCTTGCGTCAGCTTGACCGAGGTCAGGTGCTCACCGGCGGCCAGGGTCAGGGAGGTCGCGGTGCCGCCCGTGCCGCCGTGGGTGAGGGTCGTGCCTCCGTCGTGGGTGAGGGACACGGCGTCCAGCCGGGCGCTGCCCCGCAGCGTGAGGGTGCGGGGAGAGGGGACCGGCGGCAGGTCGTCCGCGTCGTTGAAGGCCGTGCCGTGCGGGCCTCCGAAGAAGTCGCTCGCCCGCAGCGCGGAGTTGAGCGTGTAGGAGAAGCCGACCGTGTGCGGGAAGTGGTCGGACAGGTGCTTGCCGTCGGAGCGGAGGAAGGACGCCCAGTCGTTGTGGTAGCGGGTGGCGGTGAGGTCAACGAGCTTGCTGCTCCGGTAGAGGACCTTGTCCACGACCTCGCAGTCGTCCGTGGGCGCCGCCGCGTCGCAGACCAGCGCGTCGCTGCCCTGGGCCGGGGGCGTACCGCCCCTGACCAGCTTCACCCACGCGTCCGTGAGGCCGTTCTGCGACAGCAGGGTGCGGATGTTGTCCCCGGTGCGCGTGTACCGGGTGTTGGTGTCGCCCATGACGATCACCGCGTTGCCGGACGAGTTCGCCCGGATGAAGCCGGACAGCTGCTCGACGTTGGCGCGGCGGGCCGCGAGGGCGTCGTCGGTCGAGTCGGCGTTGGTGTGCACGTTGTACAGGTCGACGTAGACGCCCTCGGCGAGCCGCATGCGCGCGAGGGAGAACCCCTTCGGCGTCAAGCAGTTGGTGCCGGTGCACTTGTCCCACTTCACCCGCTGGAAGTCCTCGAAGGGGTGGTCCGAGAGGGTGTTGAGGCCGTCACCGAAGGCCGCGCCGCCGCTGGTCGCCGTGCGGTACGGGTGCTTGTCGTTGGCGTACAGGGAGGCGTGGTAGTTGAAGTCCTCCTGCACGTTCACGATGTCGTACGGCCCGAGACGCTGCCCGATGAGCGGGGTGTTGGTCTCAGGGTCGCTGTCACCGAGGCCGAGGGGCAGACCAGCGATGTTGTACGTCAGGACGCTGAAGGAGCCGGAGTCCGCGGCGGCGGCGGGGGTGGCGTCGGCGGTGGTGAGGCCGGTGAGGGTGAGGGATGCGGCGGCGAGCGTGCCGAGGAGTCGTCTCATGGGGGGTGTCTCCGGTCTGAGGAGGCGGAGCAGAACGTGAACGGGGCTCAGCTTCGATCTCGACGAGTGTGGCGTACAAGGCCGGTTGAGGAAACAGTGAGACACGGGACGAGCCGCCGCGTCCGGGCCGCCCCCTGCTCACCCCACAGTCGTTCAACGTTCACGTTTCGCCTCGATCCTCCACACGCGGCGCAGTCATGCGCCGCGGAAGGCAGCCGCGGACGGCAGCGGCACACAGGAGGCGTTTCATGGGACACGGGCACGCACACGGCCATCACCACCATGGGCACGACCACGAGCACCGGGCCCCGGCGGACCTGCCCGCGGCCTTCGACACCTCCGTACCCGACGAGGCCCTCACCCCCGAACAGGCCTCGCGCCGCTCGCTGCTGCGCCGTGCCGGCCTGCTCGGCGCCGGCCTCGCGGCCGGCAGCGTCCTCGCCCAGGCGACGCCTGCCGCCGCCTCGTCCGACGGCCGCCGCAGGGACGGCTTCCTCTGGCTCGCCGGCGACCACCACATCCACACCCAGTACAGCAGCGACGGCAAGTACCGCGTCGTCGACCAGGTCCGCCAGGGCGCCAGGCACGGCATGGACTGGCTCGTCATCACCGACCACGGCAGCGCCACCCACGCCAGGATCGGCGTGGAGAAGGTCAACCCGGACATCCGCGCTGCCCGCGACGCCTACGAGGACACCCTCGTCTTCCAGGGCCTGGAGTGGAACATCCCGGCCGCCGAGCACGGCACCGTCTTCGTGCACCCCGGCAGGAACGAGGTCGCCGTCCTCAAGCAGTTCGAGACCGACTACGACGGCAGCGTCAAGAACGCCTCCGACTCCACTCCGGCCAACGAGGCTCTCGCCGTCGCGGGCCTGGCCTTCCTGCACGACCAGGTGAAGCGGCGCAAGGTCAAGGACGCGCTGATGCTCGCCAACCACCCGGCGCGGCGCGGCGTCGACTCCCCCCACGAGATCCGCGCCTGGCGCGACGCCACCCCCGCGAGCCGCCAGATCGCCGTGGGCTTCGAGGGCGCCCCCGGCCACCAGGCCGCCGGCCTGCCCGCCCCGCTCGGCATGGCCCGTGCCCGCGGCATCTACGACAACAGCCCCGGCGCCAACTCCTTTCCCGGCTACCCGCCGGAGAGCTACCGCACCTGGGGCGGCTTCGACTGGATGACCGCCACCGTCGGCGGCCTGTGGGACAGCCTCCTCGCCGAGGGCAAGCCGTGGTGGATCACCGCCAACTCCGACTCCCACCAGGTCTACGCCGACACCGCAGTGCGCGGCCCCGGCGGCGACTTCAACGCCGACGGCCGCTACCCGGATCCCGTCTACGGCGGGAAGATCGACCTCACCCAGGGCGACTACTGGCCCGGCCAGTACAGCCGCACCCACGTGGGCGCCGACGGCTTCTCCTACGCCGCCGTCATGGACGGCATCCGCGCCGGCCGCGTCTGGGTCGACCACGGGCAGCTCGTCGACTCCGTGGACGTACGCGTGACGGGCGGCGGCCGCTGGGCCACGCTCGGCGGCGCGCTGCACGTGAAGAAGGGCACCAAGGTCACGCTGACCGTCGCGGTCGCCCCCGCCGGCGGCCCCAACTGGGCCGGTTTCCTCCCCGACCTGGCCCGCGTGGACGTCATCCAGGGTGATGTGACCGGCCCGGTCGCCGACCGGGACACCTTCACCGCCCCGACCGCGAAGGTCGTCAAGGCGTACGACGTCAGCAAGTCCACCGGTGTCATCCGCCTCACCCTCGAACTCGGCCGCGTGGAGAAGCCGGTGTACGTCCGGCTGCGCGGCACCGACGGCAACCGGTCCGCCGTCGGCGCGATGGGCGCGGCCGTCGACCCGGCGGGCCCGGCCCTCGACGTCGTCGGCGACGCCGACCCCTGGCGCGACCTGTGGTTCTACACCAACCCGGTGTGGGTCCTGCCCTCGTGACGCGGTACGCCCTCACCGTGGACGCGGGGGTCGGGGAACTGCGCGCGGCCGACCACCTGCTGCACGCCCTGGCGGCCGACCTCGCCCTGCCCGAGGACGCGTTCGGCTGCACTCACCTGGTGCGCGGCGAACGGCCCCGCGTGGTCCTGTCCCTCGCCCTGCCCTCGGAGCCGCTCCGGCGCACCGCCCTGGAGCGGCTCACGGGCGGGGGGTACGAGGTGTCGCCCGGCGTACCGGACCCGGTGGGGCGCGCGGTCCTCTACCCGGGCGTCACCTCGCTCACCGGGACGCTGACCGTCGCGGAGGTGCTGTCCGGGTCAGCGATCGACCGCGTGACCGTCCTCGGCTCGCCGGACCGGCCCGTCCCCGGCACGACGCTCGTGACACGGGACCACGTCCGCCCGCAGTGGCGCGACGGCGCTCTCGTCCTGACCGCCATGCCCGCGGCGGGCGGCACCCTGGTCCCCTTCGAGGTCCCCGACCCGACACCCTGCTGCGCGGACCACTGACGCCTGACGTCAGCGCCGCCGCAGCAGTTCCAGGTCCTCGCCCCAGGAGTCGAGGACCCGGTCGTGACCGGCCCGGCGCGCCGCTTCCTCGATGCCGGTGAAGAGGGCGCGCTGGGTGGGCGGGTCGCCGTCGGCCAGGATGCGCCGCAGGACCGGCAGGAGCCGGTGCACGTCCCAGCGGGGGTCGCCCAGCGGCTGCCGTTCCAGCTCCCACCGCAGGTACTTGTTGTAGGGCCGGACGCGGTGGTGCAGCGCGAAGAGCACCTCCAGGGCGTACGGGACGGTCTCGGCGGCGTCCAGATGGCCCAGGTCGGGGCGGTGGTCGCGGTAGCTCTTCAGGGAGCGGTAGGTCTGGTTGACGTAGGCGTCGAGCCAGCCGGCGGCGGCGTCCCGGGCCTCGTCGGCACCGAGCGTCCGCTTCTCGTCGAGGATGCGGGCGATGGCCCCGTCGAGCCGGTCGAACAGCACCTCGGCGTGGACGTAGGAGTACCGCGCGAAGCTGTCCGGGCGGCCGGGCATCCCACGGGTGCGGAACTCCGCGAGGGTGATGACGACGAGGTCGAGGTGGGCCGAGCGGAAGCGGTCCAGTGCGGCCAGGGCCGGCACGCTCTCGTCGCGGACGACGACGTGCAGGTCGTGGTCGGAGTGGACCGTCGGCATGCCGGCGTGGACCCGGGAGCCGCTGAGGACGAGCCCGACGACGCCGGGATCGGCGGTCGCCCGTGAGGTGAAGGCCCGCAGCGTCTCCTCGGGGGTCCGGCCGGGGACGGGGGCGTAGCTGTCGCGCACCATGGGGATCTCTCCATGCGGAAACGTCCGCGGCTCGCGCGCGTCGGGCAGCCGCGGGTACGGATCGGTTCGCTTCTGCGGCGCCGGGGAGCACCGCCGGAGAGATCACTTCACGGTGCCGAGGTTACCCGTTCAGGCCTGTGAGTTCAGCGCGTCGGGCGGACCCGGCGCGCAGCGGGCCGCCGCCGCGGACAGCCGTAGGGTGGGATGGGCGGGACGTGGGGGAGGCGGCATGACGCACGGTGCGGAGCGGCGCGAGGACGGACCCGGCAGCGCCGGGGACGTCGCCGGCGAGGGCTTACGCGGCGGGCGTCCGCTGTGGCGGCAGCGCGACTTCGGCATCTTCTGGGCCGCCCAGACCCTCTCCGTGCTCGGCGACTCCTTCGCGCTGATCGCCCTGCCCCTGCTGGTGCTGGAGGCCACGGGTTCGGTCGCGCGGATGGGCCTGCTGACGGCGGTGGGCGGGGCGGCGGCGGTCGTGGCGGCGGTGTTCGCGGGGGCGGTCGTCGACCGGGTGGACCGGCGCCGGCTGCTCATCGCCTGCGACCTGGTGCGCATGGGGCTGTACGGGGTGATCCCGCTGGTGTGGCTGTCCGGCCCGCAGATCTGGCTGCTGTACGGGGTGCTGCCGCTGTGCGAGGCGGTCGGCATGCTGTTCGCGGTCGGCTACGTCACGGTCGTGCGCGGCCTGGTCGGCACCGGGCACCTCACGGAGGCCAACGGGAGGCTGAACGCGACGGCTGCCGCCGCGGGTGTCCTGGGCCCCCTGTGCGCCGGAATGGTCGCGGCCTGGTCCGGCCCGGCGGCGGCCGTCGGTGTGAACGCGGCCAGCTTCGGCATCTCCGCCTCCTGCCTGTTCTTCGTACGTTTCCGCAAGCACACACCCGACGACCGGCAGGGCAGGCGGGCCGGCCTCCGGCAGGACCTGCGCACCGGCATCGCCTTTCTCTACGGCCATCCCGTACTGCGCTCCCTCACCGCCCTCCTCTTCGTCTTCAGCTTCCTCACCCTCGGCCTGAACGACCTGGTCATCTACCACCTCAAACACGACCTCGGCCATGACGACGGCACGGTCGGCACGGTCATGGCGGCCGGCGCGCTCGGCACCATCGCCGGTGCCCTGCTGGTGGCCCGGATCCGCCGCCGGTTCGGCTTCGGCCCGACGTGGACCGGCTCGGTCGCGGTGTGCGGCCTCGCCTTCGCCGGCCTCGGCCGGGCCCACGACGTCCCGGTCGTCGCGGCCCTGAGCGCCGCCTTCCTCGCCTGCGCCGGCATGGCGGGCACCTGCTCGATGTCCCTCCGCCAGGAGGTCACCCCGGAACACCTCCTGGGCCGCGTCACCTCCGCCTTCTGGACCCTTCAGTACGCGGCTGCCCCCGTCGGCGCGGCCGTCCTCACCTGGGCCGCGGAGGAGCAGGGCACCACCCCCGTGGCCCTGGTGGCCGGAGCGACCTGCGTCGTCCTGGCGGCCACGGCCCTGCTCACGCCGATCCGCGGCTCGGGCCGGACCGTCAGCCGTTGACCCCGCTGTAGTGCCGCAGGCTCCACTTCCACAGCACCCGCGCCGCCAGATACGCCAGCAGCCCGAGCAGGGGTGAGGCCGCCGCGAGCCAGTAGGGGACTCCGGTCGTGTGGCCGTGGCCCGTCAGGACCGCCGCCGGGAAGTAGGCGACGAACGCGAGCGGGAGGCCGAAGGTCAGGAAGCCGCCCACCGCCTTCGGCAGGACGTTCAGGGGGTAGCTGCCGAAGGTGCCGAGGAGTTCCTCCAGCCAGCGGCCCCACAGGTCGGCGGCCGGGAAGCGCAGGGACGCGCTCGCCACGACCGTGAACAGGGCCGCCTCCAGCAGCATGCCGCCGAGTACGGCCGCGACCAGGTACGTGACGCGGCCCGTCGTCCAGTCCAGATCGCTGCGGGAGAGCGCGCCCGCCATCAGGCCGGCCGCCACCGTCAGGTCCCCGATCGCGTTGGTCGGGAAGAACGCCAGCTGGATCTGGCGGTGGACCGGCATCGGGCGCATCAGGTAGATGTCGATCCGGCCTTCCTGGATCTGCCGTCCGGCCCAGTGCATGCGTCCCAGGAACAGGACGAACAGCCCGTGCGCCAGCATCCGTGTCGCCGGGATCAGCAGCACGTCGGAGCTGTCCCAGCCGCCCATCCCGGCGAACCGCGACAGCAGCACCGTCGCGAACACGATCACCGACACCTGCCAGATCGCCCCGATCGCGATCATCAGCAGGAACTCGGTGCGGTACTCCATCTGCGCGCGGAAGTTGAGCGCCGTCACGCGCCACACGATCCGCAGTGCCTTCAGCGACATCTCAGCCTCCCTGCGAGATCACGCGCCGGGCGGCCCGCCGCCACAGCAGCCGGGTGCACAACGCCAGCGCCACGACCCACGCGGCCTGCACGGAGAGCTGGAACGCCGCGTCGGACAGGGGAATGCGCCCCACGTACAGCGACAGCGGAACGCTCAGCGTGGCCTGGAAGGGGAGGAACGCGCTCATCGTCACGAACCAGTCCGGGAAGAACCACAGCGGCGCGTACACCCCGGACAGCAGGTTCTGCGCGAACAGCAGGATCAGCATGGCCGCGGTGTTGCGGATCGTCCAGAAGCACAACTGGTCCAGGACCAGCATCACGTAGTACAGCACCCACTGGCCCAGCAGCATGCTGAGCAGGAACACCCCCGCCACGGCGGGCGACCGGGGCGGCTCGACGACGCCCGCGGCCAGGCAGACCAGGTATCCCGTCAACGCCCAGGCCAGCCCGTACAGTTGCTCTCCGGCGGCCCGCAGGGCGTAGTAGCGCTGCGGCGGCAGCGGCCGCAGGTACCAGTAGACGATGGTGCCGAAGTGCATGTGCTGAAGGACCGTGTCCCGGCCCGCGTACTGGTCCAGCTCCCGCAGCCGGGAGGCCAGTACGGCCAGCACGGCGTACGTGACCGCCTGGTCGCGGCTCAGCCCCGCGGTCGTGCCGGTCTGCGCGTACAGGCCCCTCCACAGCGACCAGACCAGCACCACCTGCACGGCCAGCCGGAGGGCGACGGCGGTCATCCGGGGCGGTGCGTTCAGCTCGCCGAGCGGGGTGACCCGGGCGGCGCGCCAGGCATGGAGCACGGCCACCTCAGGCCTCCCCGGCGTGCTCGTACGCGGCCCGCATCACGTCCTCGAGGTCCGCCTCGTCCAGGGCGATGTCCGTCACCTCGAACCGCTCGATCACCGCCTTCAGTGCCTGCTGGAGGGTGGGCGCGTCCGGCCCGTCAGGGCCGAGGACGACCTGCTGGCCGGTGTGCCGCAGCAGCGTGGTGCCGGGCGGCGGGACCACTTCGGCGTGCGGATCGGCCAGCGTGGCCCGCACCTGCCAGGTCGAGCCGAACTTCCGGCGGATCTCGTCGAGCGTGCCGTCCAGCATCAGCCGGCCGTGGTTGACCAGCACGACCCGCTCGGCGAGCCGCTCCACCTCCGTCATGTCGTGCGTGGTCAGCAGCACCGTACGGCCACGCTGCTCCACCTGGTGCCGCAGGAACTCCCGCACCTGCTCCTTCACGACCACGTCCATGCCGATGGTCGGCTCGTCGAGGAAGACCACCGGCGGGTCGTGCAGGAGGGCGGCGGCCAGATCGCTGCGCACCCGCTGCCCGAGGGAGAGATGGCGGACCCGGGTGTCCCAGAATGACGACAGGTCCAGGATGTCGTCGAACTCCCTCAGCCGGGCGGCGTGTTCGGCCTTCGGCACCTCGTAGATGTCCCGCAGGATCGCGAACGACTCACGCACCGGCAGGTCCCACCACAACTGGGTGCGCTGCCCGAACACCGCGCCGACGTTGCGGGCGTTGCGCTCCCGCTCCCGGTACGGCACCACGCCCGCGACCCGGGCCTCGCCGGACGTGGGGGTGAGGATGCCGGTGAGGATCTTGATGGTGGTGGACTTGCCGGCGCCGTTCGGGCCGAGCAGGGCGAGGAGTTCGCCCTTCGCCACGTCGAAGGTGATGTCGGAGACGGCGTGCTTGGCCACTCGCTCGGGGCTGACCAGGGAACGGACGGCGCCCGTGAAGCCGGGGCGGCGGACGGTGGTGTGGAAGGTACGGGACAGCCCGCGGACCTCGATGGCGACACTCAACTGACCCACCAACTCCCTTGCGGTGAACGCAGCAACGGCCGGTCGGCACGAGGGCCGACCGGCCGCGGATGACAGTCCGACACTGTCGGAATGTCGATCAATCGGTCAATCGATTAATCAGTTTCTTACCTGGTGGTCGAGATGACGAACGAGAACTCCGCCGGCTCCGCCTTCAGGAAGTACTGCGGCAGCGGACCAGGGCCGCAGGACTGGGAGCCGATGCCGTGCAGCCCGTGATCCAGGTTGACCCACACGGTGTCGCCGGGCGTGAGGTCGGTGCGGTGCCGGGCCGCGTCCAGCTGCTCGGTCGTCCAGCGCCGCGCCGTGAACCAGAACTCCGGGTCGCCCTCGATCCGCAGGCCGCCGAGCTCCACCCACCGGACGTCGGCGCGGGCACCGTTCTCCTGTGGACGGACGTACGGCGTCTGCAGCCCGTCCACCGTCGACTGCCAGCGGCCCACCATGGACGCCTTGGCCGTGTCCGGGTACGCCTCGCCGGGACCGCCGCCGAACCACTCCACGCGGTCCGCCTCCGCCAGCCCGAAGCGCACCCCGAGCCGGGGCAGGGGCACCGTCCAGTCGCCCTGCGGCGTCACGGACACGGACAGTCGCAGCCGCTCGCCGTCGGACGTCCAGCGGTACACCGTGTCCAGGCCCACCTCGCGGGCGGCGGGCGCCACCCGGGTCCGGACCGTCAGCGCGTCCTCGCCGCCCTCGACCGACACCAGGCGGTGCCGCATGCGGTGCAGGCCGAGCGTGCGCCACAGCATTCCGTAGCGGGTGTCGGTCTGCCACTCGGCGCCGTCGTCGTTGTCGGTCGGAGCCCGCCACACGTCCAGCCGGGGCGATGCGGTGACCTCCACCCCGTCGATCGAGAGCAGCGCACCGGTGCGGGCGTCGAACCGGGCCGGGCCGAGCGTGATCCGGTCGTCGCCGAGCACGGGCCGGTCGGCCGCCGGGAAGGACGGCAGCGGCCGTGCCCCCGCGGCGAACTGTCCCCAGGCCACGACGTGGCCCTTCGCAGCCCACAGCGTGTCGTCCGCGAGCAGCGCCCGCACGGTCCACTGGCGTTCGCCGCCCCGGCCGTCCACGGGCGGCTCCGGCAACTTGACCTCGGCGCTCTCGCCCGGCGCGAGCGCCGGCACCGACAGTGAACCCGACTCGACCGTCTCGCCGTCCACCTGGCACGACCACTCGAAGGCCAGCGCGGACAGGTCGGCGAAGTCCTGCTTGTTGGTGACGTGCACCGTGCCGTTGGCGCCGTCGCCCTCGAGGCGGACCGGCTCGATCACCTTCTTGTACTCGACGAGGCCCGGCGACGGCGTCCGGTCCGGGAAGACCAGCCCGTCGCACACGAAGTTCCCGTCGTGCAGCTCCTCGCCGAAGTCACCGCCGTAGGCGTAGCCCAACTCGGCGTGCCGGACGCCGTGGTCGATCCACTCCCAGATGAACCCGCCCTGGAGCCGGTCGTACTTCTCGAACAGTTCCTGATAGTCGGCGAGCCCGCCCGGGCCGTTGCCCATGGCGTGCGCGTACTCGCACTGGATGAACGGCAGCTCGCGGCGCTTGTGGGTACCGCCGTCGAGCTGCTGCCCGATCTTCTCGACCTCGTCGTGGAAGGCGTACATCCGCGAGTACACGTCCGTGTCGCGGCAGTTCCAGTCGCCCTCGTAGTGCACCAGCCGCTCGGGGTCGCGGTCGTGGATCCACTCGGCCATGGCGGTGAGCCCGCGGCCGGTGCCGGCCTCGTTGCCCAGCGACCAGAACACGATCGACGGGTGGTTCTTGTCCCGCTCGACCATGCGCGCCGCGCGGTCCAGCAGGGCCGGGGTCCAGCGGTCGTCGTCGACCGGGTTGTCCCGCCAGTCCTGCTCGGTGAAGCCGTGGGTCTCCAGGTCGCACTCGTCGATGACCCACAGGCCGTACTCGTCGCACAGGTCCAGGAAGGCCGGGTGCGGCGGGTAGTGCGAGGTGCGCACGGCGTTGAGGTTGTGCCGCTTCATCAGCAGCACGTCCTCGCGCATGGTCTCCAGATCGAGCGCGCGGCCCCGCTCGGGGTGCCACTCGTGCCGGTTGACGCCCTTGAACAGGATCGCCCTGCCGTTGACCTTGACGAGCCCGTCCTCGAGGGCGACCGTACGGAAACCGATCCGCAGCGGCACCCGCTCCCCGTCCGTGGCCAGCACAGCGTCGTAGAGCTTGGGCGTCTCGGCGGTCCACGGCTCGACGGCGACCGTCACCGGCTCGCCGGTGGCGACATCGATGTCCAGGGCCGGCACGGTCACCCGGCCCTCGACGTCGGAGTCGACGCGCAGGGTGCCCTCCCCGGTGGTGTGGTCGTAGGAGGCGTGCACGAAGAAGTCGGCGACGCAGCCCGCCGGGCGGTGCAGCAGCGTCACGTCACGGAAGATGCCCGGCAGCCACCACTGGTCCTGGTCCTCCAGGTACGACCCCGCCGACCACTGGTGCACGCGCACGGCGAGCACGTTGCCGCCCGGCTTCAGCAGCTCGCCGACCGCGAACTCGTGCGGCAGCCGGGAGCCCTTGAACTCGCCGAGCTCGGTGCCGTTCAGCCAGACGCGGGCGCAGGACTCGACACCGTCGAAACGCAGCACCGCCCCGCCGTCCGACGGCCAGTCGGACGGCAGGTCGAAGACGCGCAGATGGTCACCGGTGGGGTTCTCCGTCGGGACGTACGGCGGGTCCACCGGGAAGGGGTAGAGGTGGTTGGTGTAGATCGGGGAGCCGAACGCCCCGTCGCCCTGGAGGACCCAGTGCCCGGGGACCGTGACCTCGGCCCAGTTCCCGGCGTCGTAGCCCTCCTCGGCGAACGAGTCGTCCTCGGCGCCGGCGGTGGCCGACAGCCGGAAGCGCCAGCTGCCGTTCAGCGACAGGGACCGCGTGTCCGAGGACGCGTACCAGGCACGGGGCGGCAGGGCACCGCTGCCCGGAGAGACGTCCTCGACGTAGTCGACGGATGGGGTCGTGCGGAAAGACATCGGTCTCCTAGCTCAGCCCTTGATGCCGGTCTGTGCGATCCCCTGCACCAGCCAGCGCTGGAGGAAGAGGAAGACGAAGATCAGGGGCAGGATCGAGATGGCGGTGGCCATGAAGATCAGGTGGTAGTTGACGGTCTGGTTCGTCATGTACGACGACAGCGCCACCTGGACGGTCCAGGCACTCGGATCCTGTCCGATGACCAGGGGCCACAGGAAGGAGTTCCAGCCGTTGATGAAGGTGATCGTGGCCATGGCCGCGAAGAAGTTCAGCGAGTTCGGCACCACGACGCGCCAGTACGCACCCCAGTAGCCGAGCCCGTCCACGCGTGCCGCCTCCTCCAGCTCCTTGGGGAACCCCAGGAAGTACTGCCGGAACAGGAAGCAGGTGAAACCACTGAACAGGCCCGGAATGATGAGACCCCGGTAACTGTCCACCCAGCCGAGGGACGAGACCAGGACGAAGCTCGGCACGAAGGTGACCGCCGTGGGCACCATCAGGGTGGCCAGCACGGCGTAGAACACCTTGTTGGCGTGCCGGTACGGGATCCGGGCGAGGCCGTACCCGGCGAGCGAGCAGATCAGCAGGATGCCGGCGGTGTGCAGGACGGCGACGACGACGGAGTTCCACAGGGACCGGGCGAAGTCGACGGTGGGGTCGTTGAAGGGTTCGGCGATGTTGCCCCACTGGATGGCGGTGGGGAACCACTTCCACTCCTCGCCCGTGATCTCCGGGTCCGTCATGAAGGCGTTGCGGACGATCAAGTAGAAGGGGATCAGGAAGAGCAGGGCGGCGACGCCGGTCGCCAGGTACAGGCCGGTGTTCCCGATGACACCGCCGCGCTTGGCCTTGACCGGCTTCGTGCTCTTGTCGATGTCGGGTGCTGTGATGGTCACTTGGACTCCTCACCCCTTCCGAAGCCCATGATCTTGCCCTGCAGCAGGGTCACGACGCAGATGAGCAGGGTCAGGACGACCGCGCCCGCGCTGCCCGCGCCGTAGTTCTGGTTCTCGCCGAGGGCCATCTTGTAGAGCTCGACCAGCGGGGGCTGGCCCCAGGTGGCCTTGCTCAGCAGGTTGAAGAACTCGTCGAAGGCCTGGTAGGCGGCGATCAGCAGGAGCAGGATCACCGCGGTCGACGTGGCCCGCAGCTGGGGCAGCGTGATGTGCCGGAAGGTCTGCCAGCCCGGCTTGGCACCGTCGATGGAGGCGGCCTCGTACAGCTCCCGCGGGATGTTCTGCAGCGCCGCGAGGAAGAGGATCATGTAGAAGCCCGACTGGAGCCAGAGGCGGACGGTCACGATGACCAGCCAGTACCAGGGCGGGTCGGGGCTCGCCAGCCAGGCGATGTTGTCCACGCCGAACCAGCCGATGACGGTGTTGGCCAGACCGAAGCGGACGCCGTTGAAGAGGGACATCTTCCAGATCAGCGCGGCGGCGACATAGCTGACCGCGGTGGGCAGGAAGAACACCGACCGGAAGAACGCCCGCATGAACCGCAGCCGGTTCACCAGCAGCGCCAGACCCAGTGACATCGCCCAGGTGGCGGGCACGATGAACGCGGCGAAGACGGTGAAGGTGACCAGCGAGTTCAGGAAGTCCTCGTCCGTGAGGACCTGCCGGTAGTTGTCGAAGCCGACGAACTGGCTCGGTGTGACGGTGAAGCGTGCCTCGAAGAAGCTGAGCCAGACGCTCCAGCCGATGGGCACGAAGACGAAGATGATCAGGCCGATCAGGAACGGCCCGGTGAACAGCCAGAAGTTGAAGGTGCTGCTCGCCCTCAGGCCCCGCCGCGGCCGAGGCTTGGAGACCTTGGCCGGGGCGGGCTGGGCGACCCCGCGCGTGGTGGTGGTCGACATGTCGAGATCCGTCCGGTGGTCTAACCGAAGAGCTTCTTGAGTTCGGCGTCGACCTTCTTCTCGCAGGCGGCGAGCTGGGCCTTCGGGTCGCCGTTCTTGCGCACCGAGTTCGCCATGACGTCGTTGAACGCGGCGATCATGGCCTGCGTCCAGCCGATGTTGTCGAAGTGGCCGAACTCGTTGAAGAGCTTGACGCCCTCGGCCGGCAGGCCCGACTTCAGCTTGTCCGCGGACTGGGCGAGGGAGGTGCGCGGCGGGATGTGGAAGCCGTATGAGGTGGCGAAGTCCTCCTGGTACTCCTTCTGGTCGATCCACAGCCACTTGACGTATTCCTTGGCCGCTTCGACGTTCTTGCCCTTGGCGTTGACGAACATCGACCAGCCGCCGTTGTAGACGGACTCCTTGCCGGCCGAACCGACCTTCGGGAAGGGGAAGATGCCGATGTCGTCGCCGAGCGCCTTCTGCATGACCGGCATGGCCCACATGCCGCACCACTGGATCGCCGTCAGGCCCTGGGTGAAGGCCGACGGGTCCCACCAGTCGGCGGGGGCGCCGAGCAGCAGGTCGCCGCTGGTGAACAGGCCCCGCAGCTGCTTGAGGCCGTCGGCGACCGCGTCGGTGTTGAAGGCGGGCTTGTTGTCGGCGGTGAGGGTGTCGGCGCCGGCCGACCAGATCAGGTTGTGCTGCACGGGGGTGAGGTCGTTGCCGAGGTAGGCGCCCTTGACCTTGCTGGTCTTCAGCTTGGCCGCGGCCTCGACCAGCTCCTCCAGCGTGGTCGGCACCTTGACGCCGGCCTTCTCGAACATCGAGGGGCGGTAGAAGAAGAACTGCGGGTCGTCGATCATCCGGACGCCGTATATCTTGCCGTCGACCGTGTGCGACTTGATGTCGGCCTGGTTGAAGTCGTTCTTGACCGGCTCGATGATGTCAGTGAGGTCGGCCACCTGACCGCTCTTGATGAGCTGGATCTGCGGGTGGAACTCGAAGACGTCCGGCGCGTTGTCGGTGAGCAGCGCCGCGAAGAGCTTCTGCTCGAAGTTGTTGCCCGTGATCCACTGCGTGGTCACGTTGGCGCCCTTGTAGGCCTTGGCGTACTTCTTGACGGCCTGCTCGACGCCGGCCTCGCCGTACGCGTGGAAGTACTGGACCAGGTTCTTGCCCGAACCGGACCCGCCGCCCCGCCCGGTGTTGCTGCCGCACGCGGCCAGTCCGCCGGCGGCGGCCAGGCCCATCGCGGCCCGCATAAGGGTTCGGCGGTCCATGTTGGTGTTGCTGAATGCCGACATGCTGACGTCCTTGTCTCGAGTGCGGCTGCGGCTCTGCGGCTCACTGCCTGATGGCTCACGGCCCGAAGGCTCGCGCCAGATGGCTCAAAGAGAGGTGCGGTGCGGGACGCTAGAGCTTCGGCTAAGGCTTCGGCAAGGGGTTGGACGAAGTCTGTGCGAAGCGTTGTGTCCGGTTCGCGATTTCGAACACGCGGAGCTTGTGGAGGAGTTGGTTCCACCGCTACCCGGATGGGGTGGTGGTGCGGCTCCTCACGTGGGCGGTGCGTTTGCCGTTCTTCTGCCCGACGGCCTGGAGCGCGCCCTCCAGTGCGAACGTGGCCGCGCCCAGGCACACCGGGTCGGTGGGGATCGGGGAGAGGACGACCTCGGTGGCAGCCAGCGGCCGTGGCAGCGCGTGCCGGGTCACGGCCTCGCGCACCTCGTGCAGCAGCGGCTCGCCCAGGGTGCGGGCCACCCAGCTGCTCAGCACGACGATCTCGGGGTTGAACAGGTTGACGAGGTCCGCGACACCGGCGCCCAGATAGCGGGCGGTGTCGTGGACGACCCGGCGCGCCACGGGGTCGTCCGCCGCCACCCCGCGGGCCAGGGCGTCGATGGTCGCCGTCTGGTCCTCGGGATGCAACAGTGGGCTGTCAGGGCTGAGTTCGCGCAGGTTCAGCATGATGCCGCGGGCGCCGACGTACGTCTCCACGCAACCGTGGTTGCCGCAGCGGCACAGGCGTCCGTCCAGCACCATCGTGGTGTGGCCCCACTCGCCGGCACTGTTGCTGACCCCTCGGTGCAGCCCGCCGCCGAGGACGAGCCCGGCGCCCACGCCGGTGCCGAGGTTGACCACCACGGCGTTGCCGCGCCCGCGCGCCGCCCCGAACCAGAGCTCGGCGACCGCGCTGGCGCGCAACGGATTGTCCAGGTACAGCGGGTAGGCGATGTGCTCGGTGAGCAGGTCGAGCAGCGGTACGTCGTGCCAGTCCCAGTTGGGCGCGTACTCCGAGATGCCGGTCGCGCGGTCCACCTGCCCCGGCACGCTCACGCCGACCCCGAGCACCCGGGCGCCCTCGATGCCGGCCTGCGTGACCACCGAGCCGACGGCGGTGGCGACATGGCCCACCACCTGCTCGGGCAGGCTCTCGCCGGGCCGGACGTCCTCCTCGGCGCGGGCCAGCACGTTCAGTCCCAGGTCGAACAGCTCGACATGGACGTACGTCTCGGCGATGTCGACGCCGATCAGCGCGCCGCCCGAGGTGTTGACCGCGACCAGGCCCCGGGGGCGGCCGCCCGCGGAGTCCTCGAACCCCACCTCGGTGATCATGCGGAGGTCGAGCAGCTCGCCGACGAGGGTGGCGACCGTCGCGAGGCTGAGCCCCGTGGCCGCCGCCAGTTCCTGGCGTGAGGTGGGTGACTCGGCGATGATCTGGCGCAGCACCTCGTAGCGGTTCGCGGTGCGGATGTCTCGTGATGTGCGCTTCACCGGGGTGCCCCATTCCTTCCCAGACCGACCGGGCCGGGGTCGGACGTCGGCACCGGCGCGGCGCAAGGCTATGGGCTGCCGGGACTTTCGACAAGGGGTTAGGAAAGGGGCTTTATAAAGTGCGCTCCTGGTGAGGACCGGTGGTGGCCGACCGTGGCCCGGCCGTGATGCCTTAGTGCGGGTGCGGGTGCGGGTGCGGGTGCGGGCGGGAGGGCGCGGGTCAGTCTGCGTTCTCGGCGGCTCCGCCCGTGGGGCACACCGGCACCTCGCCCGGGCGGCTCGTGCCGGCGACCGCGGCGGCCAGTTGCTCCTGCACCTGCTCCGGCAGTGTGGTGCCGCGCACGGTGCCCACCAGGTCCTGGGCCAGGTTGTGGAGCTTGGTGTTGGTGTTCTGGGAGGTCCTGACCAGCACGCTCCAGGCCGCCTCGGGGCTCAGGCCGAAGGAGGCCATCAGGATGCCCCGGGCCAGGTCGATGGTGGGCCGGGTCTGCATGGCGCGGCGCAGCTGGGCGACTTCGGCTCGGAGGTCCTGGTCGTCCTCCTGCGGCGGGGTCGCGGCGGGCACGGCCGGGGGCGCGGTGTTCTCGGGCGAGGCGTTCCCCGGCGGGGCGGTGTCCGCGAACAGCTCCCGCGTGCCCGTCAGGTCGAGAAGGCGCTGGACCGCGACGCCGCAGGACCGGACGGTGACCGTCTTGCCCTGGTCGACGGCGCGTGTGCGCAGGTCCAGCAGTGCGTTGAGGCCGGAGCAGTCGCAGAACCCGACCGCGTCCAGGCACAGGTCGATGCCGCCGCCGGACAAGGTGAGCATGTCGTACAGCTCGGGCAGCAACCGCCGGCTGCCCAGGTCCAGTTCGCCCCACATCGTCACGGTCATCCGGTCGCCGTCCGGAACGACGTCCACGGTCGCCATGCAGGGCGGGATCGCCGCCGGAGCACTGTCGACCGCTACGGGTGCGGCGTCCTCCTGCGTGTGAGACCGCGCAGAGTACGCAGGCTCCGGCATGGCCCTGTTCTCCCTTGCTCTGTTCGCCTTGCCTCCGCTTCCAGCGTTGCCCCTCTACCCCACACACGTCAACTGATACATGAAACGTAGTACGTGTTTTTGGGTGCGTGAATGTTCTGTCGCTAGAGTTGGAGCATGGATGGAGTGCCCGAGCCACACACCGGATGGACGTTCCTCACCAATCATGCGCGCGTGCTGGCCGCCATTGCCGACAATCGCAGCGCCCGCATCAGGGACATCGCGGCCCACTGCCGGCTCACCGAACGAGCCGTGCAGAAGATCATCGCCGACTTGGAGCAGGACGGATACCTCTCCCACACCCGGGAGGGACGCTCCAACACGTACCGGATCGACCCCGGCAAGGTGCTGCGCCACCCGGCCGAGGCGGGTCTGACCGTGGCGTCCCTGATGTCCCTGCTCGTCAAGGACGAGGCCGACCGCGCCACGACCTTCGCGTCCCGCGGCCGCCCCCACGCCACGGCCTGACCGACGGACCACCCGCATCCGCGCGGGCACGTCCCCGCACGGAGGGCGGTGGCGCGTCCCCGTGGGTCGCGACGGTGTCCCGGCCGGGGGAGGGGCTCTCCACGGGCGTGCCCGCGCGGCCGCACGCCACGGCCTGACCGGCAGGCCAACCGCACACGCCCGACCGGCCGGCCGGTGTCCCCCCACCGCGTGAGCGCCCGTCACGCCTCCGCCAGAGCGTCCCGCACGAAGGCGTTGGCGAACTTTCCCCGTGGGTCCAGCTCCTGCGTCAGCGCCCGGAAGTCGCCGAGCCGCGGGTAGAGGTCGCGCAGGGCGGAGGCGGGGACGGTGAACACCTTGCCCCAGTGCGGCCGTGCCTCGAAGGGGGCCAGCGCCTCCTCGACCCGCCGCACCACCGGCAGCACCGCCCGCGTGTCCTCGACCCAGGTGAAGTGCGCCGCGACGGTGTCCCGGCCGTGCGAGGGGCTCAGCCACTGGTCGTCGCCGGCGACCGTGCGTACCTCGCAGGTCTGCAGGACGGGGGCGACCGTCTCCCGGATCGCGTCGAGCGCGTGCAGCATCTCCGCGGCGTGCCCGCGCGGCAGCAGGTACTCCGACTGCAGCTCCGCCCCGCTGCTCGGGACGAACTCCGCCCGGAAGTGCGGCAGTCGCTGGTGCCACGGCCCGGGCACCCCGAACTGCTCGGTGCAGTTGACCGCGGGCATGCCCGGCACCGGGTGCATCTTCTCGGTCGCGGGAGCGGCCCAGGGGAAGGCGGGCAGCGGCTGGTCGGTGCGCCGCTTGAGCCACACCTGCCGGAAGCCCGGCTCCCGCCAGTCGGTGAACAGGCTGACGCTGTACCCCGTCGCCATCACCGTCTCGAACGCCCCGGAGTCCAGGCCCTCCAGCGGCAGTTCGGTGAACACGTACTGCTCGACCTCGTAGGCCGGCTCCAGGTCGAGGGTGAGCGCGGTGACGACACCGAGCGCGCCGAGTGACGTGACGGCCCCGCCGAACCGCTCCTCGTCCCGGCCTATGGTGACCGTCGAGCCGTCGGCCGTGACCAGGTCCACCTCGCGCACGGACACCGAGAGCGGGCCGTTGAGCACCCCCGAGCCGTGGGTGCCGGTGGCGACCGACCCGGCCACCGAGATGTGCGGCAGGGACGCCATGTTGTGCAGTGCGAGCCCCTGCCCGTGCACCCGGCGGGCCAGCTCCGCGTAGCGCACGCCGCCGCCGACCCGGACCGTACGGGCGGCCGTGTCGACGTCCACCTCGGGGGGCAGGTCGGCCAGCGACAGCAGAACGCCCTCGGGGCCGGGTTCGGCGATCTCGTTGAAGGAGTGCCCGCTGCCCAGGACCCGCACCCGGCCGCTGTCCGCGACCAGCGCGCGCAGCGCGGTGAGCGAGCGCGGTCGGTGCAGCTCCTTGGCCGCGTAGGTGATGTTGCCCGCCCAGTTGGTCACGGTCCCGTTCATCGCGCAGTCCTTCCCCGAGGCAGCGGGGACCGGGAAGCCCCCGCCGGAACCTACCCAGGCCCGGTGTCCATTGCCGCTGCCGCCGGCTCGGCCTACCGTAGGCGCTGTAGAGAGCGGTTTCTACAGGTGTCGCGGGAGCCGTTCAGCAGCGTCCCCCGAGCCGGAAGGTCACCTCCTTGAGTCAGCGCCCCCAGGCACTGTTCGCCATGGCCGCCGAGAACGTGCCACAGGTCTTCCCGCCCGAGGTGCTGGCGCGACTGCGGAAGTCCCTGGACATCGATCCGGACCTCGTGGCCCAGGACTTCAGCGACCCGCGCGTCCTCGGCGCCCTGGCCCGGGCGGAGATCCTGGTGACCGGCTGGGGGTGCCCGCGCCTCGACGAGCCGGTCCTCGACGCCGCCCCCCGGCTGCGGGCGGTGCTGCACTCCGCCGGCTCCGTGAAGTCCTTCGCCACACCCGCCCTCCGGGAGCGCGGCATCGCCGTCTCCACGGCGGCCGCCGCCAACGCGCTGCCGGTCGCCGAGTACACCCTCGCCATGATCCTGCTCGCCGGGAAGGACGTCCTCGCCGCCCGCGACCGGATGCGCACGTCCCGCGTCTGCGCAGGCTGGGGCGTCATCCCCGGCATCGGCAACTACGGCCGCCGGGTGGGCGTCATCGGCGCCTCCCGCATCGGCCGCCGCGTCCTCGAACTGCTCCGCCCCTTCGACCTGCGGCCGGCCCTCACCGACCCGTACGTCGACGAGCGGCAGGCCGCCGCGCTCGGCGTCCCCCTGCTGCCCCTGGACGAGCTGTTGCGCACGTCCGGCATCGTCACCGTCCACGCCCCCGAGACACCCGAGACCCACCGCATGATCGGCCGCCGCGAGCTGGCCCTGATGCCCGACGGGGCGGTGCTGATCAACACCGCCCGCGGCGCGCTGGTCGACCACGACGCCCTCGTCGCGGAACTGCGCACCGGGCGCCTGACCGCGATCCTCGACGTCACCGACCCCGAGCCGCTCCCCGCCGACTCACCGCTCTACGACCTGCCCGGCGCCTTCGTCACCCCGCACCTCGCCGGCTCCCAGGGCAACGAGCTGGCCCGGCTCGGCCTGACGGTCACGGAGGAGGCGGAACGGCTGCTGGCCGGGGAGGAACCGGCGTACGCGGTCGACTGGGCGGCGCTCGCACGCGAAGCCTGACAACCGCCCCGGTGAACGTCGTGAACGGGACATTCCCCTGGCTCGGGGGGACCCGGTACCGGCCGCGTACACCCATGGGCATACCGTGAGGAGTCGTACGTCCGAACCGGGAGGAGTAACGGGATGGGCAGCCGTACCGCGCTGGTCGAGGATCTGATGGAGCGGTTCCCGCACGTGCCGCGGGAGGCCGTCTTCAAGGAGGACCTGCTCCGCGGCGGTGTCGCCTTCGACCCGTCCGCGCTCAGCGACAACGAGGGCGGCGAGGTCAAGCCGAAGTCGTACTTCATCTTCTCCTTCGACCACGGCACCCTGCCCGAGCTGGGCGAGGCCGCGCTGCGCCGGCCGCCCGAGGAGATCATCCTCACCGGCGGCCCCTACGACCTGCGGCGCACCGTCGTCTCGGTCCGGGTGAACCCCTCCTCGCCCTACCGTGTCGCCGCGAACGAGGACGGCGTGCTCGGCCTCTACCTCGACGGCAAGCGGATCTCCGACGTCGGCGTGCCGCCGATGCCCGAGTACTACCGGCACACCCTCGCCAACGGGAAGTCGGTCATGGAGGTCGCCCCGACCATCCAGTGGGGCTACCTGATCTACCTGACCGTCTTCCGGGTCTGCCAGTACTTCGGCGCCAAGGAGGAGTGCCAGTACTGCGACATCAACCACAACTGGCGCCAGCACAAGGCCGCCGGCCGGCCCTACACGGGCGTCAAGGACGTCGAGGAGGTCCTCGAGGCCCTGGAGATCATCGACCGCTACGACACGGCGAAGACCTCCACCGCCTACACCCTCACCGGCGGTGCCATCACCAAGACGGTCTCCGGCCGTGACGAGGCCGACTTCTACGGCCACTACGCCAAGGCCATCGAGGAGCGCTTCCCCGGCCGCTGGATCGGCAAGGTCGTCGCCCAGGCGCTGCCGCGCGACGACGTCCAGCGCTTCAAGGACTACGGCGTGCAGATCTACCACCCCAACTACGAGGTGTGGGACGAGTACCTGTTCAAGATGTACTGCCCCGGCAAGGAGCGGTACGTCGGCCGCGACGAGTGGCACAAGCGCATCCTCGACTCGGCCGAGATCTTCGGCGCGCGCAACGTCATCCCCAACTTCGTGGCGGGTGTGGAGATGGCCGAGCCGTTCGGCTTCAAGACGGTCGACGAGGCCATCGACTCGACCACCGAGGGTCTGCGCTTCTTCATGTCGCACGGCATCACGCCCCGCTTCACCACCTGGTGCCCGGAGCCCACGACGCCGCTCGGCAAGGCCAACCCGCAGGGCGCGCCGCTGGAGTACCACATCCGCCTGCTCCAGGCCTACCGGCAGACCATGGAGGACTTCGGACTCTCCTCGCCCCCCGGTTACGGCCCGCCCGGAGCCGGCAACGCGGTCTTCTCCGTCAGCTCCTTCATGGACAGCCTCCCGGCCGACGAACCGACCGCCGTCTGATAACGCTTCGATGACGTCGTCCCGTGTGGCGGCACAGCTTTGAGTCGCAGGGCGGCCGCATCCGTATGCCACTCCGAAACCGGAGTCGTAGGGGTGCGGCCGCCCTGTCGTGATATCTGAACAGGGCGCTTGTCAGTTGTGTGGGAGGCGTGAAAAGCTCTTGCCCTGCCGCGAGGTTCCCCCCAACTCCAATGCCGCTGTGGTGAGTTGACCTCGCTTGTGGATGCAGGAGTCTCATGCCCGACCTGCCGACCCCTCAGGACGCCACCGAGGCCGCGCTGTTCTCCGAGTGCTGGGACGCGGTCCTCGCGTACGCCGATCTGTGCACGTCCGGTTCCACCGCCGCCGCACAGTTGGGCCGCGAGGCGTTCGCACACGGCATACGCGAGGCCCGGGCCGCCGAAACCGGCCCCGTCCGCGGCACCGGCCGCCGCCCGGCCCGGCTGCCCCGTATACCCCTGCTGCTGACCGCCGTACGCACCGTGGCCGCGGCCTGGGAAGAGGAGGGGCAGGGCCACAAGCTCGACCCCGACCTGCGGCTGTGGCTCAACTCGGACAAGGCCGCCCGCTACACCGGCCCGCCCCTGCAGCGCCCGCTCGCGCTGCGCGGCCTGCGCGATCTCCAGCAGCCCGACGCGGAACTGCTGTGGTTCGCCGAGGTGGAGGCGCTGCCGCTGCCCCTGGTCGCCCGCCGTCTGGGCCTCGACCCGGCCGGCGCCGCCGAGGAACTCCAGCAGGTGCGCACCCTGTTCAGGGACCGCTGCCACCGCAACCACCTCGACACGCCGATGGACGCCCGGTGCCGCAGCTACGCCCGGCTGCTGGACGCCGTCACCCGCTCCTCCGCCGCCGACACCCCCGGCGACCTCTCCCGCCACCTCGCCACCTGCGTGCAGTGCGCCGAGGCCGCCGCCTGTCTGCGCCTGCACGGCGGTGGACTGCCCGGTGCGCTGGCCGGCGGGGTGATCGGCTGGGGCGGCCTCGCCTACCTGGAGCGCCGCCGCCGCGCCGCCGAAGTGCGGCTCGGCGCCGGCCGCCCCGGCTCGGCCGGACAGACGGCAGGAGAACCGGAGGACGGGGAGCAGAAGGCGCGCGTCGCCCGCAACGGCCTCCTCGTCGCCGCGGTCCTGGTCTCCGCGCTGGCCCTCGGCGTCTCGCTGATGCCCTTCGGCGGCGAGGGCGACGACCTCGGCGCGCGCGGTGGCGTCGACCGTCAGCCGGTGGCCGACCCCGGCCCGTCCCTGCCGTCCGCCCCGTCCCTGCCGCCTGCGACCTCGAAGCCGGCCGACCGGAAGGCCGACGGCACGAAACAGCCGGACAGCACCGGAAAGCCGGAGGACGAGAACCGCCACACCGAGCCGCAGGGCACCTCCTCGCCCACCGACCGGCCCGAACCCGACGAGGAGAGCGAGGACCCCGTCTGCCGGGTCGAGTACGACCTGGTCAACCAGTGGCCCGACGGCTTCCAGGCCACCGTCACCGTCACCAGCGCCGAGTCCCTCGACTCCTGGCGTGTCGCCTGGTCCTTCCGGGACGGCCAGCAGGTCGGCCAGATGTGGGACGCCTCCGTCGCCCAGGACGGCTCCCGCGTCACCGCCACCGCCGCCGACTACAACAAGTCCGTCCCGGTCGGCGGCGACGTGGCCTTCGGCTTCATCGCCTCATGGCACGGCAAGAACACCCCGCCGTACGACTTCGAGCTGAACGGCCACGCCTGCGCGAAAAGCAGTTGACGTGCCTCGGCGGTGACGGGATAGCGTTACGGCGGTTCCGCGCACACGGCGGGACCGTGCATTCGGCGGTACCGCGCACACGGTCCGCGAAGAGAAGAAGCAGAAGGACGAGGAGGTGTCGACCGATGGCTGTCATTGCGATGAGCGCTGCCCGCATCCGGTTCATCAAGTCCACCTCCGTGGCCGCCGGCTGATCCGACCGACGGTCGGGCCGGGGGCCGACCTTGGAAGGGTCACCCTTGTCTTCCTCCTCTGCTTCATCCGTTTCCACCGCTCTCGCTCCCTACGGCTGGGACGAGGCCTGGGCCGAGACGTTCGCCCCGTACGCGACGGAAGGGCTGCTGCCCGGCCGGGTCGTCCGGGTCGACCGCGGGCAGTGCGACGTCGTCACCGCCGACGGGCCGCTGCGGGCCGACACCGCGTTCGTCACCCCGCACGACCCCCTGCGGGTCGTGTGCACCGGCGACTGGGTCGCCGTCGAACCCGGTGGGAATCCGCGCTACGTCCGCACCTGCCTGCCGCGCCGCACCGCCTTCGTCCGCTCCACCTCCTCCCAGCGCTCGGAGGGGCAGATCCTCGCGGCCAACGTCGACCACGCCGTCATCGCCGTGTCCCTCGCCGTCGAGCTGGACCTCGGCCGCATCGAGCGCTTCCTCGCGCTCGCCTGGGAGTCCGGGGCCCAGCCCGTCGTCGTCCTCACCAAGGCCGACCTCGTGCCGGACGCCGTGACCCGCTCGCACCTCGTCCAGGACGTGGAGACGAGCGCGCCCGGCGTGCCGGTCGTGCCTGTCAGCTCCGTCGACGGGGACGGGCTCGACGTGCTCGCCGCGATCGTCGGCGGGGGGACGTCCGTGCTGCTCGGGCAGTCCGGCGCGGGCAAGTCGACCCTCGCCAACGCGCTGCTCGGCGAGGACGTCATGACCGTCCAGGCCACCCGGGACGTCGACGGCAAGGGCCGTCACACCACGACCACGCGCAACCTGCTCGCACTGCCCGGCGGGGGCGTCCTGATCGACACTCCCGGGCTGCGCGGCGTCGGCCTGTGGGACGCCGAGACCGGCGTCGGGCAGGTGTTCTCCGAGATCGAGGAACTGGCCGAGCGGTGCCGCTTCCACGACTGCGCCCACGAGGCCGAGCCGGGCTGCGCCGTGCTGGCCGCCATCGAGACCGGTGAGCTGCCGGAGCGACGGCTGCAGAGCTACCGCAAGCTCCTGCGGGAGAACCGGCGCATCGTCGCCAAGACCGACGCCCGCCTCCGGGCCGAGATCCGCAAGGACTGGAAGCGGAAGGGGGCGATCGGCAAGGCCGCGATGGAGGCGAAGCGGGGACCGCAACGGCGTTCGTGACCGCGCCGCCCCACCGCCCGGGCCCCGGTCCGATCGTGGTGTCCGATTTCCGCCAGCGGCCGCCCGGCCGACGGCGGAGACTGGACCTGTGATGGACCAGGGAACGGACGAAGACACCAGGTACGAGGCCGTACGCAGTCGCGACGCCCGTTTCGACGGCGTGTTCTTCTTCGCCGTCGAGACGACCGGCATCTACTGCCGGCCGAGCTGCCCCGCGGTCACCCCGAAGCGGGCCAACGTACGGTTCTTCGCCACGGCCGCCGCCGCGCAGGGCTCGGGATTCCGGGCCTGCCGGCGGTGCCGCCCGGACGCCGTGCCCGGCTCCGCCGAGTGGAACGTCCGCGCGGACGTGGTGGGCCGGGCCATGCGGCTGATCGCCGATGGCGTGGTCGACCGGGAGGGCGTCGCCGGGCTCGCCGGACGCCTCGGCTACAGCGCACGGCAGGTGCAGCGGCAGCTCACCGCCGAACTCGGCGCCGGGCCGGTCGCCCTCGCCCGGGCCCAGCGGGCCCACACCGCGCGCGTCCTCGTGCAGACCACCGAGCTGCCGATCACGGAGATCGCGTTCGCGTCGGGCTTCGCCAGCGTGCGGCAGTTCAACGACACGATCCGGGCCGTGTACGCGTCGACCCCGAGCGAGCTGCGCGCCGCCGCGCCGGGACACGGCCGGGACCGCCGCACGGCCACCCCGAACGCCGGTATCCCGCTCCGGCTCGCCCACCGCGGCCCCTACCAGGCCGGACCGGTCTTCGACCTGCTGGAACGCGAAGCCGTACCCGGCATCGAGGAGGTGAGCGGCCCGCCCGGCACCCGCACCTACCGCCGCACCCTCCGCCTCCCGTACGGCACCGGCATCGTCGCCGTCGACGAACGCCCGGCCACCGCGCGGACCGGGCTCGGCGCCCACCCGGGCGGCTGGCTCGACGCCCGGCTGCACCTCACCGACCCGCGCGACCTCACCACCGCCGTCCAGCGCCTGCGGCGGCTGTTCGACCTCGACGCCGACCCCTACGCCGTCGACGAGCGCCTCGCCGCCGACCCGCGGCTGGCACCCCTGGTCGCCGCCCGGCCCGGGTTGCGCTCACCGGGCACCGCCGACCCGGAGGAACTCGCGGTGCGCGCGCTCACCGGCCCCGCCGAGGCGGAACGGCTCGTACGCCGCTACGGCAAAACCCTCGACGCCCCCTGCGGCAGCCTCACCCACCTCTTCCCCGAGCCCGCCGTCCTCGCCGGGGCCGAACCCGGCGGCACCCTCGGCGCGCTCACCGCCGCCCTCGCCGACCACGCCGTCCGTCTGGACCCCGGCGCCGACCGGGACCACGCGCAGCACGCTCTGCGTGCCGTGCCCGGCCTGGACGCCCGTACCGTGGCCGAGATCCGCACCCGCGCCCTCGGCGATCCGGACGTGGCCCCGCCCGGCCTCGGCGTCCCCGACCACTGGCGCCCCTGGCGCTCGTACGCTGTGAACCACCTGCGCGCAGCAGGGGAGTGGGAGTTTCGATGACCGACCCGACCTACTGGACGAGCGTGACCGGCCCCCTCGGGCCGCTGCTCCTCACCGCCGCCCCGACCGGCGAGCTGACCTCCCTGTCCGTGCCCGGCCAGAAGGGCGGACGTCAGGTGCGTGACGACTGGCGGCGCGACCCCGGGCCCTTCCGGGAGGCCGAGGAGCAGCTCGCCGCCTACTTCGCCGGCGAACTGAAGGAGTTCCACCTGGCCTGGCGCACCGAGGGCACCGCCTTCCGGGAGAAGGTCTGGGCCGCGCTGGACGACATCCCCTACGGCTCGACCACGACGTACGGCGAGATCGCCGCGCGCATCGGGGCGCCCCGGGCGGCCGTGCGGGCCGTCGGCGGTGCGATCGGCGCGAATCCGCTGCTCGTGGTCCGCCCGTGCCACCGGGTGATCGGGGCGGGCGGCGCCCTCACCGGATACGCGGGGGGCCTGGACCGCAAGGTGCGGCTGCTGACGCACGAGGGTGTGCTGCCGGCTTGAGGCTCAGCTCCAGAAGACCGCGCTCACCCAGGCCGCCGCGATCAGCTGGCAGGTGAACAGTTCGGCCAGGATGCTGGAGCCGCCCGCGCGCAGGACCGTGCGCAGGGCGGCGACCGCGTCGGCGTGACGGCCGAGGCGGCGCCGTTCGAAGAGGTAGACACCGGCCAGAAATCCGGGGATCGCCCCGAGGACGGGGACCAGGACGAAGCCGAGGAGGGAACCGGCGCCGGCGCAGGCCAGCATGCGGCGGGTGGTGCCGTTCATACGCAGCCGCCGGGGTGGCAACGCCCAGCGGACGGCCTGTGAGACGAGCAGCAGGACCGTGGCTCCGACCAGCACCCACCAGGCGACGGGCTGCGGATCCTTCAGCGCCCACCACATGACCGCGGCCCACACCAGCCACGATCCCGGCATGGCGGGCAGCAGCACTCCGCACAGACCGAGCAGGATGACCAGCCCGACCAGCAGGAGGTCCCACACTCCCATCTGACCAGCCTGCCGGAACACGCGAGAACGCGCAGGTCAGAAGCGTGGCCGGGGTCCAGACCCGCAGGTCAGCCGCTCGCCGCCGACCGGGCGCCCGATATCGCATGACCGTTCTACGGCTCACTCGACGTGCCGGTCGCCGCCCCGTGGCCGGCCGGTTTTTTCCACAAGCCCCGTTTTCATCCCGCTCGTGCGGTGGACAATTGAGGGCATGAGCCAGCAGGGGGGAAGGCCCACCGGTCATGAGGACGACTGGTGGAGGCAGTTGTACGACGACTCCACCGACGACACGGGCCCCACACCGGCACCGGATTCCCTGGACGACCGGTTCGCTTCGGCGTCCGGGGCCGTGGGGGACGGGCCGGAGGGGCGCTCCGGTGCCTCGGACGGGGCGGTGACGCGGCCCGTCGGTGCGGAGCCTGTGGTTCCGGCGCCCCGGGCCGGGGCCGATGACATGCTGGACGCGCTCCGTCCGACCGACCGGACCCCGGGGCGCGCCCCCTGGGAGCCGCCGCCGACCCAGCCACCCGGGCCCGTGAGCTTCCCGGCCACGACGAAACCGCCGGGCCGCGCCGGGCACCCACCCGACCGCGCCCCCACGGACGCGCGCACAGGGGACGCAGCCTCGCCGGCAGGCGCGCATACGCCTCCGGCCGGGCTCACCGACGACGCAACCCCGCCCGTAGCCGGCCCTCGCGCGTCCTCGGCGAGCCCGGGTCAGCCCGCCGGGGCGACACCCGCCGCACGGACGCCCCCCGCGCCCCCACCCCCCACGGCCCCTCCGTCCTGGCCGGACCCCGAGGCTCAACCGGCCACGGCGGCCGGCGCACCGGCGAGTCCCACCCCTACCGCACCCGCCACCGAGCCCGACGGGCCCGCACCCGCACCGTCCGGCCCGAGCGAAGCGGCGTTGCCCGCCGCCGAGCCCCCCTTCACGGCCCACCCTGATCCGGCCGACCGGCCGCCCGTACCTCCACGGCCCAGCACCTGGCCGTCGAACGCTCCCGGTCAGCCGCCCGTGCCCCCACGCCCTGTTGAACCGCCGCCCGAGGGGCACCGGCCCGCCGACGCACCGCCCGAGGCGTACCGCCCCGCGGATCCCTCGGCGCCGCCTCGCCCCGCGACGCCTCCCCTTGCGTCCTCGCCACCCACCACCAGCCCCGCGCCCGACCGAGCGGGCCCCCGGATCGAGCGCCCCGTGCCGGCCCCCCGGCCCCGTGGCCACGTCGGCACCCGGCCGCCGACCTATGACGCCGAACCCACCGCTCTCCCGGCCGCCGATCCGGATGATCTCGACGACCTCGTGGCGGACACCGTGCTCGACGGGGCCCGGTACGGAGCCTGTACGTTGCGGGCCGTCTCCGTGCGCGGGGACTCCGCGCGGTATCGGGGGGAGCCCCGCAGGGATGCGCTGCTCACCGCACGGTTCGGGGCGGGGGACCACGCGCTGCTGCTGGTGGCGATGGCGACCGGGGCCCGGGCCACGCCGGGCGCGCACCGGGCCGCCGCCGAGGCCTGTCAGTGGATCGGGCGGGCCGTCGGGCGCAGCCACGCGCGCCTGGTCGAGGACATAAGGGACGGCCGGCGCGGCGACCTGAAGTCCGGGCTGCACCGGCTCACCGACCGCAGCCTCGGCAAGCTGCGGGCCAGCGCCTCCGAGCAGGGCGTCGACCCCGAGGAGTACGCGGCCAGTCTGCGCTGCCTGCTGCTGTCGGCCGACCCCGCGTGCCGTACCCGCGTGTTCTTCGGGGTCGGGCCGGGCGGACTGTTCCGGTTGCGGGAGGGGGAGTGGCAGGACATCGAGCCGCGGGCCGCCGATATCAAGGGCGAACCCGTGGTGGGGTTCGGCTCACCGCCCTCCGAGACCCCCGAGGGCGACCGGCTCACCATGGACCTGGGCATCCCGACCCCGCCCAGTCCGTACGAACCGGCGCCGGAGCCGCCCCGCGAGCCCTTCCGCTTCCGCACCTCCGTCGCCCGCCCGGGTGACACGCTCCTGATGTGCAGCAGCGGTCTCGCCGAGCCCCTGCGCGGTGAGCCCGAACTGGGCGAGTACCTCGCCGAGCGATGGTCCCGCCCCGAACCGCCCGGCCTCGCCGCGTTCCTCGCCGACTCCCAAGTGCGGGTCAAAGGTTATGCAGACGATCGTACGGCCGCCGCGGTGTGGGAGGCGTGAGAGGGCCCTGTGTGACTTGATGGAACCCGGAGGGATCCCAGGAGACCGAAGGGGCAGACGAGAACCATGGCCAAACAGAACGTCGCGGAACAGTTCGTCGACATCCTGACCCGCGCCGGGGTCAAACGCCTCTACGGCGTCGTGGGTGACAGTCTCAACCCGATCGTCGACGCCGTCCGCCGCAACTCCGCCATCGACTGGATCCACGTCCGGCACGAGGAGACCGCCGCCTTCGCCGCCAGTGCCGAGGCGCAGATCACCGGCGGGCTCGCCGCCTGCGCCGGTTCCTGCGGCCCAGGCAACCTCCACCTCATCAACGGCCTCTACGACGCCCACCGCTCCATGGCCCCGGTCCTCGCCCTCGCCTCGCACATCCCCTCCAGCGAGATCGGCCTCGGCTACTTCCAGGAGACCCATCCCGACCGGCTGTTCGCCGAGTGCAGCCACTACAGCGAGATGATCTCCAGCCCGAAGCAGATGCCCCGGCTGCTCCAGACCGCCATCCAGAACGCCGTCGGCCGCAGCGGCGTCAGCGTCGTCACCCTCCCTGGGGACATCGCCGACGAGCCCGCCCCGGAGCAGGCCGCCGAGACCGCCCTCGTCACCTCCCGCCCGACGGTCCGACCGGGCGACGCCGAGATCGACCGGCTCGTCGAGATGATCGACGAGGCCGGCAAGGTCACTCTGTTCTGCGGCAGCGGCACCGCGGGCGCGCACGCCGAGGTCATGGAGTTCGCCGGGAAGATCAAGTCCCCGGTCGGGCACGCCCTGCGCGGCAAGGAATGGATCCAGTACGACAATCCCTTCGACGTCGGCATGAGCGGACTGCTGGGATACGGCGCCGCCTACGAGGCGACCCACGAGTGCGACCTGCTGATCCTGCTCGGCACCGACTTCCCCTACAACGCCTTCCTCCCCGACGACGTGAAGATCGTCCAGGTCGACATCCGGCCCGAACACCTCGGCCGCCGCTCCAAGCTGGACCTCGCGGTGTGGGGCGACGTACGGGAGACGCTGCGCTGCCTGATCCCGCGGGTGAAGGAGAAGAAGAACCGCCGCTTCCTCGACCGGATGCTGAAGAAGCACGCCGACGCGCTGGAGGGGGTCGTCAAGGCGTACACGCGCAAGGTCGAGAAGCACACGCCGATCCACCCCGAGTACGTGGCGTCCGTGCTCGACGAAGTGGCCGCCGACGACGCCGTGTTCACCGTCGACACCGGCATGTGCAACGTCTGGGCCGCCCGCTACATCTCACCCAACGGCCGCCGCCGCGTCATCGGTTCCTTCTCCCACGGCTCGATGGCCAACGCGCTGCCCATGGCGATCGGCGCGCAGTTCACCGACCGCAAACGGCAGGTCGTGTCGATGTCCGGCGACGGCGGTTTCTCCATGCTGATGGGCGACTTCCTGACGCTGGTGCAGTACGACCTGCCCGTGAAGGTCGTCCTGTTCAACAACTCCTCCCTCGGCATGGTCGAGTTGGAGATGCTGGTCGCCGGCCTTCCGTCGTACGGAACCGCCAACAAGAACCCCGACTTCGCCGCCGTCGCCCGCGCCTGCGGTGCGTACGGGGTGCGCGTGGAGAAGCCCAAGGACCTCCCCGGGGCCCTCAAGGACGCCTTCAAGCACAAGGGCCCGGCCCTCGTCGACGTCGTCACCGACCCCAACGCGCTGTCCATCCCGCCGAAGATCAAGGCCGAGATGGTGACCGGCTTCGCGCTGTCCGCCTCGAAGGTCGTGCTGGACGGCGGGGTCGGCCGGATGCTGCAGATGGCCCGCTCCAACCTGCGCAACGTGCCCCGGTTCTAGCGGTAGGGCGTCCACTCGCGCGCGGAGGTGTCGTACACGTAGCGGGGCAGGTCCTTGATGCCGCTGGTCCGGAACGGGCGGCCGTCGTCGTCGATCCGGACCGTGCCGGTGCGGCCCTGGGAGGACCAGTCCAGCTCCAGGTACCAGCGGCAGTCGCACGCCTGGGTCCTGGCGTTGACCAGCAGTACCTCGGGGTCCCGGGCGGAGACCCGGTAGGGCATGCGCACCGCCGGGATCGGCGTACCCGCGTCGCTCCCGGCGACCGCGCGGGCGATGGGGCGGTCCTTGTCGAGGTTCACGTCGAAGGAGCGCGGAGTGATCGAACCTCCGCAGCCCTGGTCCATGGCGTAGGCGTTGCCCGGGGCGGGTGCCGAACGTCCCACCACGCGCACGCGCAGCGCCTCCAGCACGACCGCCGTGTCGGTCCGCCCCTGCACGGACAGCCGCACGAGCGTCTCACCGCCGTGCACCGCGTTCTGCGCGGCGGCCCAGACGCCGGCGTCCTGCGGGACCGGCGGCGGCGCCACCTGCCCGGGCGGCCTGGCGACGACGTAGTCGTGACCGCAGCCGAGCTTCCAGGCCTGGGAGTCGGCCGACCAGGTGAGGGGGGCTGCGGGGGCGGCCGCGCCGGCGGGCGGGGTGGTGCGTGCGGAGGAGGAGGGGGAGAGCTTCTTCTTCGGAGGGGCGGAGGGCGAGCGCGGCTTGGCCGTAGGAGAGCCGCCGCTCGGAGCGGGGGAGGCGCTCTCGCGGTCCGGGGCGTCTGACCCCGCCGTACCGGACGGGGCCGGGCCCGCCGACGGGACACGGACGTCGGCGGACGCACGCCGCCCGTCCGGCAGTGCGGCGAGGCTCCCGAGTGCCGCGAGCACCGCGCAAGCGGCCGCCAGTCCGACCGCGACGCGTCCGCGGAGGTACCAGGGGCGGCGGGGGAGCGGGTCAGCTTCCGCAGGCCTTTCGACAGGGCCGTCCACCGTGGCGGCGTCCGTATCCGTGTCCGCCTCCGCCGTACCGGCAGGGCTCGCCGTGCGGGGCCGCTGCCGCGCCGCCACCGCCAGGAGCCAGCGGCGGTGGAGTTCCAGGCGTTCCTCCGGGGACGCCCCGCACAGGGCCGCGAAACGCTCCACGGGGGCGAAGTCGACCGGGACCGCCTCGCCCGCGCAGTAGCGGTGCAGGGTCGAGGTGTTCATGGCCAGGCGCCGGGCCAGTGAACCGTAACTGCGGTCCGTGCGCTCCTTCAGCATCCTCAGCAGCGCCGCGAACTCCCCGACGTCGTCGACGTCCTTCTGTGCCGACACCGTTCCCCCGTCCTCACGGTCCGACCCGGCCCGGAACGGCATCCCAGGCACCCCATGTACCTGCACGTCAGACGGGCTGGGATGGTTCCACCGTGCCGGATCGGATGCGGGCTGTTGCATCCGCCCGGTGTGACCGCTGATGCTTTTGGTGTCGCACCGAGCAGGTCCGGGCCGACCAGCCGGCCTCGCCGCGGCATCGACCATCCACGCATTCACCCACGGGGGACACCCATGCCCAAGCACATCCGAGCGAGCGCGCTCACCGCACTCACCGTCGCCGCCCTCGCGGCGGGCACGGTCCTCACGGCACCGGTCGCCGGTGCCGCGCCGAAGGCCGCCGCTCCGAAGTTCCTGTCGGCGTCCCAGCTGCCGCCGCACCCGACCTCCGCCTGGACGGCCGGCCCGGTCACCGAAGGGTTCCCGGAGGGGCTCGGCACCTGCGTGAGCACGGAGGGCGTGCCCTCCTACGACTACCGGCACCGGGAGTTCCGGACCGACCTGGACACCAGCGCCGTGCAGCTGACCGTCGTGGCGGACACCGCCGCCCTGGCCAAGGCCCTGGCGAAGCACTACGACGACCTGATCCGCAGCTGTGCCGACCGAATCGAGAAGAACGACCCGGACGTCGAGGCGGAGGGCCGGGACTACGGTTCGCTGCCGGTCGAGGAGGGCGCCCGCGTCCGCGGCCTGCACACCGAGACGTCCTGGGGCGCCACGGACATCTCGCTGCTGTCCGTCGGGCGCGACGGCAGGACGGTCACGGTCGTGGGGTGGGGCCAGATGGGCGACTTCGGGGACGCCCCCGTCGGCGCCTTCAAGAAGACGACGACCACCGCCGTCAACAAGCTGTACTGACCGCGCCCGACGGAAGACCGGGGGCCGTCCTCCCGCCACGGGGGTGGGGGAGGACGGCCCCTACTCGTCTCGGCGCCCGTCAAGACCGTCGTACTTCGGCCAACTTCACCGCAGCGCCGCGCACTCCGGCCCGCAGCCCCGGCCCTGCACCGCGTACGCAGGGATCGACAGCCGGCCGTCGGCCCATCGTCCGATCTCCGGCGGTCAGGATCCGTCCGGGGGACGATGACCGGCTACCCTCTTGTCCCCTTCCTCTCCATCGTCGTACCGCTCGGCGGCCTGCCGCCCGGGCCGCCCGCGCCGTTCCGGTGGCCGAACACCCGACGTCGACGATTCGACATGACTGCCGCGTTCCCGATGGGGCATGGATCCCCGTGAACATGTTCGAGCAGGAGGGGAACCGACATCGGCGCGCGGGCGGGGGTCATGGAGAGGCAGGCACGACGAGGCGGTCCCATAGCGATCGGGGGCTTCTCGGCGAAGACGGTGAAGGACAGGACCGACGAGGTCAGGGAGCGGGCGCCGGCGCCGCAGTTGAGGCGCAGACTCGGGAGGGCGGACCTGCGGGCCGTCCCGGAGGCCCGCAGGGCCCTGCGGGAACTGCTCGGACAGTGGGGGAAGCAGGGGCAGTCGGACGTGGCGGAACTGCTCACCAGCGAGCTCGTCACCAACGCGATCGTCCACACCGACCACGACGCGGTCCTCACGGCCACCGTCGGACCCCGCGGGCTGCGGGTGGAGGTACGGGACTTCGTGGCGCGCAGGCCTCGGGTGCGGGTACCGGTCGCCGACGACGGTACGAACGGCAGGGGTCTGTTCCTGGTGCAGTCCCTCGCGGACGCCTGGGGGGTCCGGCCGCACGGCGTGGGCAAGGCCGTCTGGTTCGAGCTGGAGGCCGAGGCGGCGTGAACGCCGAAGGGGCGCGGCCCGCAGGCCACGCCCCCTCGATGTCGCGCTGCGGCTCGGCTAACCGAACTGCTGCTCGAGGTCCTTGAGCTTGCGCTCCAGGGAGTCGAGACGCGGCAGTGCCATGGTGTCGTCCTCCGCGGTGAGGTCCACGGTCACCGGGTCAGCTCCTTTGCGTACCGGCTGAAGGGAGGGACGCGAGCGGGCGGGCAGGGGCTCCGGCGCGGATATGGCAGGCTCCGCGGAGACCTGCGAGGAGCCGCGCTCCACCTGCACCTCCACCTGCCGTCCGCCGCCACGGCCGAAGTGGCCGCGGTGACCACGGCTGATCGCCTTCAACTGGGCCCGCTCCACGCGCTGCTGATCGCGCCTGCGCTGCCGGGCCTCTTCCTTCTTGCGCTTGTCGTCGCGCACCTCGTCGACCGCCTCGTCCAGGCTGCGCACACCCTCGAGGAGCATCAGCGACCAGGCGCGGTAGGTCTCCCGGGGGGCCCGCAGCCAGCGCACCATACGGATCTGCGGCAGCGGGCGGGGCACCAGGCCCTGCTCCCGCAGGGCGGCCCGGCGGGTCTGCTTCAGCGCGCGGTCGAAGAGCACCGCCGCCGACAGGGACATGCCCGCGAAGAAGTGGGGGGCACCCGCGTGGCCGATGCCCCGGGGTGCGTGCACCCAGTTGAACCAGGCCGCGGCGAAGGCGAACGTCCAGACCAGTATCCGGGAGCCGAGAGCGGCGTCACCGTGACTGGCCTCGCGCACCGCGAGGACGGAGCAGAACATCGCCGCGCCGTCCAGGCCGAACGGGACGAGGTACTGCCAGCCGCCGGACAGCCCGAGGTTCTGCTCGCCGAAGCCGACCAGGCCGTGGAAGGAGAGCAGGGCGGCGACGGCCGCACAGCAGAAGAGGAGGAGATAGGAGAGGGTGCCGTAGACGGCTTCCTTGCGTCTGCGGCGTTCCTCGCTGCGCTCCCAGGAGTCGTCCGCGCTCGTGTCCTTGACCGAGGAGCGCTTGCCGCGCGCGAGCACCGCCACCGCCGCCAGCATGCCCAGGAGAAGCACGGCGCCCGGAAGCAGCCAGTTCAGCGATATGTCGGTCAGTCTCATCTGGGTGGTCCCTTGCATTGGGATAGGGCGTAACGCCCGCCATAGTGGCCCAATCCCATCGGCCCTCAGGGGGTTTCGGGGCAAGAGGCCGCCAAGGAAGTGCAAGGGAATGCCCAGGGCGGCGTTCTGCTCGAACTGCCGCTTGAGGGGCGGGAGTTGAGTTCGAACAAGACTACCCACACGAGTGGTTCTCCGGAAAGTTCCCGTGGCGCGTGAGGAAGGTGTGAATCGCCTGTGGACGTGTGGGTGTCCGGTTCCGCGATGATCTTACGGGACGATCGGAGTGATCGACCCCGCGAGTACGTCAACTGGCCGTGGCCAGCAGCTTGGTGACCCGGTCCGTGTCGCAGGTGCGCGGGCAGGTGGCGCAGGTGTCCTCCGGGCGCAGTGTGTAGAACATGCAGCAGCTCGCGCGGTCCCGGGTGAGCAGCGGCTCGCCGCCGGGGCCGGTCAGCTCCCGGAACGCCGCCGTGCCCACGTACGGCTTGGTCGCGCCCGGCAGCAGCAGCTCCAGCTCGCGCATCGCGCGCCGCTCCTCGGTCTCCCCGAGCAATTGGGCGACGTACCAGAGGCCTTCGACGATCTCGTCGGTCGCCATACCCCACAGAGCGCGTCCGCGGCGCCGCATCCGGGGGCCGAAACCGGCCAGGACCGGTTCCAGGTGCTCGGCGACCGCCGACCGCACCTCCGCCCGCAGCGCCTCCTCGTCGGGAACGACCCGGGCGCCGGGCAGCACGGCCGCCTCGTCGCCGGGCAGGCAGGCGAAGCCGGCGGGGCGCACGGCCAGGTGCCCGATGGCGTGGCCGGGGGCCGTGCGGTCGTAGGAGACGTGTGTCACGGGATAGCGGGGGACCCGGCGGTGCAGGAACCACGGCACGGTGATCAGGAGGCAGGCGGGCCAGGCGTAGCGGTGCAGACCGAAGCTCGCGACGACGTCGGGGCGGGCCTGTCGGCCGTAGTCCCGCTCGATCTGGTCCACGTCCCACGCCAGGAAGCGGTCCAGGGCGGGACCGGCGGCCGCGAGGTCGGCCGCCGCGGTCCAGCCACCGCCCTGGGGTACTTCGTCCTCGGTGTTCAGTTCGGTGACGGCGAGCCCCGGCAGGATCTCGGCCAGGCGGGTGTAGGCGCCGGAGACGGCCGAAAGGAGCGCGGGCATGTGATCACCGATCCGTCGGGGTGAAACGGGGCTTTGAAGGTAAGCCTAACCTTACTCAAGATCTCCGGACATGGAACTGGGATTTGAACTGGGGGCCGGGGCGCTTATGGTGCTTGACGGACGAGTAACAACCCGCCGTAATGACCCCAAGTACCGATACGTCCGGAGGAGGACCCGTGAAGCAGGGAGCGCAGGGCTCCGCGGAAACGGGGACTCCGTGGCGGGCGGCGGGTTCGGCCGGACCGGCGGGTGTGCCGGCCGGGCAGGCGCGCGTGCCACAGCAGTCCGGGGCGGTGCGGGGGGAGCACACCCACAGTGAGCCGCCCGTCCCGGTCGTTCCGCGGGTTCGGCCGGTGGTCCAGCGGGCCTCCGTGCGGGGGCAGATCCTGGACGCGCTGCGTGCCGCGCTGGTGGCGGGGGATCTCCGGCCGGGTGAGGTGTACTCGGCGCCGGCGCTCGGGGAGCGGTTCGGGGTCTCGGCGACGCCGGTCCGCGAGGCCATGCAGCAACTGGCCCTCGAGGGGGCCGTCGAGGTCGTGCCGAACCGTGGGTTCCGGGTGGTCGAACGGGGCGTGCGGGAACTGGCCGAACTGGCCGAGGTCCGGGCGCTGATCGAGGTGCCGGTGATGCTGCGGCTGGCCCGTACCGTCCCCGCCGAACGCTGGGCCGAGCTGCGCCCTCTCGCCGAGGCCACGGTCCGCGCGGCGTCCTCCGGCTGCCGCGCGACCTACGCGGAGTCCGACCGCGGGTTCCACCGGGCCCTGCTGTCCCTCTCGGGCAACGGGCAGCTGGTCCAGATCGCGGAGGATCTGCACCGCAGGGCCCAGTGGCCGCTGGTCGGGGGTGGGCCGGGGGGCCGGGGGCGGGCCGACCTGGTGGCCGACGCGCACGAGCACACGGCGTTGCTGGACGCGCTGATCGCCCGGGACCTGGACGTGGTCCGGGCGCTGGTGGGCGAGCACTTCGCGGGGGCGGCTGCGGCCGGCGCCTGACGCCGGGTGGTGGGTCGGGGCCGCGCCGGGGGGTGTCCGTCCTCGGAACGGCGCGATGGGGTCGGACGCCCCCCGGCACGGCCCCTTGCGTCGTACGGCGGCAGCGCCCCCGCTGCGGGCATGCGTGCCGCTAAGGGCGGCACGGGTGGGCGCAGCGGCACCCCGCACCGCCGGGTTGCGGAACGCCCCGCCTCCAGCGACACCGCCGAGTACCCCACGCCCCCCTCAGGCCGTCGCAGCCGGCGGTACCGGCGGAGCCAGCTGGCGGGACAGCCACGTCGGTACGCCCCCGAGCAGCCGGAACAACCGCCGGGCCTCCTCGCGCAGCCGGGACGCCTCCGGTTCCGTCTCGGTGTCGGCGAGGGAGACCAGCGCGGGCGCCGTGCCGACGAGATAGCCCAGCTCCTCCCGGATCCGCAGCGACTCCGCGAAGCCGTGCCGTGCCTCGGCCAACTCCCCGTCCCGCAGGGCGAGTCCCGCCAGATGACGCCACGTGAAGGACAGCAGCAGCGGGTCGGAGTGCGCCGTCGCGCCCGCGTGGGCCCGGCGGTACGCGGCGCGGGCGGCCTGGGGCGCGCTCGTCAGGTTCTCCGCCAGGAGTCCGCGACGGAAGTCGAGCAGCGCGCGCGCCGGAGCCCCGGGAGGGACCAGCGCCGCCGCCCGCCCGAGCGCGGCCCGCGCCTCGTCGGCCCGGTCCCGCACCCCGAGCAGGGTCGCCGCGTAGGCCAAGTACCCGCGTTCACAAGCGGCCGCGCCCCGTTCGTCGTCGCTGTGGGCCATCGCCTCGGCCGTGCGCAGCGCGTCCTCGGCCTCCTCCCAGCCCTGCTCGGTGTACAGACACCGTTCCACCAGCAACGACGCGCGTTGGAGCGCCGCCGCCGGTGTGGCCGGCAGCAGCAGGGCGGCCGCGTCGGCCCAGCATCCGCGGGAGCGCAGCCGCCATACCGCGGTCTGGAGGGGATCGTCACCGGCGGTCGTTCCGTTACCAGACATGGCGGTATGCGCCACGTTGCCCTCCCCGAGCACGCCATCGAGCTGTTGAGTGGTGGCGGCATCTCAGCACGAATCGGCGGGCCGGGCCAAGAGGGTGGGTGAAGGATTTCACAAAGTCGTGGGACTCGGGGGTGTCCCGGGTTTGCCACCGGGACACCCCGCGTATCAGCTCATGCGCAGTGCCAGGAAGAAGTCCAGCTTGTCCTCGAGGCGCGACAGGTCACGACTCGTCAACTGCTCGATCCGGCCGACCCGGTAGCGCAGCGTGTTGACGTGCAGGTGCAGGCGGGAGGCGCAGCGGGTCCAGGAGCCGTCGCAGTCGAGGAAGGCTTCCAGGGTGGGGATCAGCTCGGCGCGGTGGCGGCGGTCGTAGTCGCGCAGGGGGTCCAGCAGGCGGGCCGTGAAGGCCCGGCGGACGTCGTCCGGGACGAACGGCAGCAGCAGGACGTGCGAGGCCAGTTCCTGGTGGCCCGCCGCGCAGACCCGGCCGGGACGGGCCGCGGCGACGCGCCGGGCGTGGCGGGCCTCCTCCAGCGCGCCGCGCAGGCCCTCCGCCGAGTGGACGGCCGCGCTGACGCCGAGGGTGAGCCGGCCGTCGTCGTCGAGTCCCGCCGTGAGGGGGTCCCGTACCGATTCTTGGAGCGCGTCCGCGAGGACGCCCGCCTCCGAGCCGTCGTGCTCCGTCGAGACGGCGGGCAGGGGGACCAGGGCGATGGCCTCGCCGCCCGTGTGGGCCACGGCGATGCGGTCGGAGTGCTCCGGCCCGGCGGCCGCGGGGTCGACGAGGACCTCTTCCAGCAGGGCCTGCGCCACCGGCCCGCCCTCGATCTCCTCGCCGTCCCAGTCGACGCGGGCCACGACCACCTGCCAGTGCGGCGCGGCGCCCAGGCCGGGCAGCAGCACCGGCGCCGCGACGCGCAGACGAGCGGCGATCTCGGCGGGCGCCGCGCCCGTCTGGACCAGTTCCAGGACCTCCTGGGCGAGGCGGCGGCGGACCGTGCGGGCCGCGTCGCGGCGGTCCCGCTCGACCGCGATCAGCTGGGTGACGCCGTAGAGCAGGTCCAGGCGCTCCTCGGGCCAGTCCCCGGCGTCCGCCTCCACGGCCAGCAGCCAGTCCGACAGCACGGTCTCGCGCACGTCCCGGGCCGGCTGCGGGGAGCGGCCCGTGGAGCGGACCGGGAACAGGGAGTACGTCGTGGCGCCCAGGACGGCGCGGTGGGGGCCGCGGCGGCCGGTGCGGGTGGCGGCCAGGTGTTCGCCCGCGAGCCGGGCGCACGTCCCGGTCGGCAGGGCGGGGCCCGCCGCCTTCGAGCCCGCGATCAGGCGGCCGGTGGGGGAGAGGACCCAGGCCCGCAGGTCCAGGTCCGTGCCGAGCAGGTCCAGGACCACGTCGGGGCCGCCGCCCGCGGGGCCGGAGGTCATCATCCGGCGGTGGCGGTCGACGACCGCCGCCAGGTCTCCGGCGCGCTCACCGGAGACCTGCCGCACGACGTGCTCGGTGATCGTCGCGAACGCCACCGACTCGTGCACGGCGAAGAGCGGGAGGCGGTGGCGGGCACAGGCCACCACCAGGTCCTGCGGCACGTCCCCGAGCTCGGCCTCGCCCGCGGCGAGTGCCGTCACGCCCGCCTGCACCAGGATCCGGACAAACGGCTCCGAGTCGTCGGCGTCGCGGCGCCAGGCCAGGCCCGTGAGCACCAGTTCGCCGCCCGCGAGGTAGCGGCTGGGGTCGCGGAGGTCGGTGGTCATCACACCCCGCACGGTGCGGTCCAGCTCGTCCTCGCCGCCGAGCAGCTTGAGGCCCAGCGCGTCGGTGTCCAGCAGTGCGCGCAGCCGCATTCTCGTCGCCGCCGTTCTTTGTCTCGAAATCTATGGTGGATCTTGGAGGGGTATGCGAGGAACGCCTGTTCGGTGGGCTGGTGAGCGATGCTCGCCGGCCCGCGGACCATGTCCCGGTCGTGTCCCAGGTCACGCGGCTGTGTCGCGCGTTTCCACAGGAGAACGAGGAGGTTTCTGAGGGCCTCCGTTCATACGAATCTACAAGATGCCTGTCCTGGCCAGCCAAACCCTTCATGGTTTCCGTGACTGACTCGCTCGGCGTAGCGCGCTGTGTACTGAGTCCACTACGCGTCAACAGCACATGAACGAGCCGGGACCGCCGCACACGGATTGGCTCAATCTGAACGCCCCACGAGAAGACGAAGAAGAGAGCCGGTCATGGACTTCCTTCGCCCCGCCAGCTGGGAGGAGGCGCTCGCCGCGAAAGCCGAGCACCCCACAGCTGTGCCGATTGCGGGTGGCACCGACGTGATGGTCGAGATCAACTTCGACCACCGCCGGCCCGAGTACCTCTTGGACCTGAACCGCATCGGCGACCTCTCCGAGTGGGAGGTCGGCGAGGAGAGCGTGCGGCTGGGTGCCTCCGTGCCGTACACGAAGATCATGGAGAACCTGCGCGCGGAGCTGCCGGGTCTCGCCCTCGCCTCGCACACGGTCGCCTCCCCGCAGATCCGCAACCGCGGCGGCGTCGGCGGCAACCTCGGCACCGCCTCCCCGGCCGGTGACGCCCACCCCGCCCTGCTCGCCGCGGGCGCCGAGGTGGAGGTCGAGTCGGTACGCGGCTCACGCCGCATCCCGATCGACGAGTTCTACACGGGCGTGAAGCGCAACGCGCTGGCGGCCGACGAGCTGATCCGCGCCGTGCACGTGAAAAAGGCGGACGGGCCGCAGCAGTTCTCCAAGGTGGGGACCCGCAACGCGATGGTCATCGCCGTGTGCGCCTTCGGGCTGGCCCTGCACCCGCGGACGCGGACCGTGCGGACCGGCATCGGGTCGGCCGCTCCGACACCCGTCCGGGCCAAGGCCGCCGAGGAGTTCCTGAACGCCGCGCTGGAGGAGGGCGGCTTCTGGGACAACGGGGAGATCATCACCCCGTCGGTCGCCAAGCAGTTCGCGGACCTGTGCTCCGCCGCCTGCAACCCGATCGACGATGTCCGGGGCACCGCGAGCTACCGCCGCCACGCGGTCGGCGTCATGGCCCGCCGCACGCTGACCTGGACCTGGGAGTCCTACCGCGGCGCCCGCCGCACCACCGAGGGAGCTGCCTGATGCGCGTCAACTTCACGGTCAACGGCCGGCCGCAGGAGGCCGACGACGTGTGGGAGGGCGAGTCCCTGCTGTACGTGCTGAGGGAGCGGCTCGGGCTGCCGGGATCGAAGAACGCCTGCGAGCAGGGCGAGTGCGGCTCGTGCACGGTCCGTCTGGACGGTGTGCCGGTGTGCTCGTGCCTGGTCGCCGCCGGACAGGTCGAGGGCCGCGAGGTCGTCACCGTCGAGGGCCTCGCCGACTACGCCAAGCAGCGCGCCGAGGGCGGCTGCGCGTCCGGCACCTGCGGTACGTCCCTTCAGAACGCCCAGCACTGGGAAGCCAAGGGAACCGACTCGCAGACCGGTGAGGGCACCGAGCTCTCTCCGATCCAGCAGGCGTTCATCGACGCCGGCGCCGTCCAGTGCGGCTTCTGCACGCCCGGTCTGCTGGTCGCCGCCGACGAGATGCTGGAGCGCAACCCGACCCCGACCGACGCGGACATCCGCGAGGCACTGTCGGGCAACCTGTGCCGCTGCACCGGCTACGAGAAGATCATGGACGCGGTCCGCCTCGCGGCCGCCCGGCAGTCAGAGGCGGTCTGATCATGGCTTCCCCCAGCGGAACCCCCACGAAGATCACCCAGGGCTCCCGGACCAAGGGCGGCATCGGCGAGTCCACGCTCCGCCCCGACGGCACCCTCAAGGTCACCGGCGAGTTCGCGTACTCGTCCGACATGTGGCACGAGGACATGCTGTGGGGGCAGATCCTCCGCTCGACCGTCGCGCACGCCGAGATCGTGTCCATCGACACGAGCGAGGCGCTGGCCATGCCGGGCGTCTACGCCGTGCTGACGTACGACGACCTGCCCACCGACGTGAAGCACTACGGGCTGGAGATCCAGGACACCCCGGTCCTCGCCCACGGCAAGGTCCGTCACCACGGCGAGCCGGTCGCCCTGGTCGCCGCCGACCACCCGGAGACCGCCCGCCGGGCCGCCGCGAAGATCAAGGTGGACTACCGCGAGCTGCCCGTCATCACCGACGAGGCCTCCGCCACCGCCCCGGACGCGCTCCTCGTCCACGAGAACCGCGACGACCACCACGCCGGCCATGTCCCGCACCCCAACATCGTGCACCGCCAGCCGATCATCCGCGGTGACGTCGCGGCCGCCCGCGAGCGCGCCGACGTCATCGTCGAGGGCGAGTACACCTTCGGCATGCAGGACCAGGCCTTCCTCGGCCCCGAGTCCGGCCTCGCCGTGCCGGAGGAGGACGGCGGCGTCCACCTCTACATCGCCACCCAGTGGCTGCACAGCGACCTGCGCCAGATCGCCCCCGTGCTCGGCCTGCCCGAGGAGAAGGTGCGGATGACGCTCTCCGGCGTCGGCGGCGCGTTCGGCGGCCGCGAGGACCTGTCGATGCAGATCCACGCCTGCCTGCTGGCCCTGCGCACCGGCAAGCCCGTCAAGATCGTCTACAACCGGTTCGAGTCGTTCTTCGGGCACGTCCACCGCCACCCCGCCAAGCTCCACTACGAGCACGGGGCCACCAAGGACGGCAAGCTCACCCACCTGAAGTGCCGGATCGTCCTGGACGGCGGCGCCTACGCCTCCGCCTCCCCGGCCGTCGTCGGCAACGCCTCCTCCCTGTCCGTCGGCCCGTACGTGGTGGATGACGTGGACATCGAGGCCATCGCCCTCTACACCAACAACCCGCCCTGCGGCGCCATGCGCGGCTTCGGCGCGGTCCAGGCCTGCTTCGCCTACGAGGCGCAGATGGACAAGCTCGCCGCGAAACTCGGCATGGACCCGGTGGAATTCCGCCGGCTCAACGCCATGGAGCAGGGCACGCTCCTGCCGACCGGGCAGCCCGTCGACTCCCCGGCCCCCGTCGCCGAACTGCTGCGCCGCGTCAAGGCGATGCCGATGCCGCCGGAGCGCCAGTGGGAGTCCAGCGAGGGCGCCGACGTACGGCAGCTGCCGGGCGGCCTGTCCAACACCACGCACGGCGAGGGCGTCGTCCGCGGGGTCGGCTACGCCGTCGGCATCAAGAACGTGGGCTTCTCCGAAGGGTTCGACGACTACTCGACCGCCAAGGTGCGCATGGAGGTCGTCGCCGGCGAGCCCGTCGCCACCGTGCACACCGCCATGGCGGAGGTCGGCCAGGGCGGCGTCACCGTCCACGCGCAGATCGCCCGCACCGAGCTGGGCGTCACCCAGGTGACCATCCACCCGGCCGACACCCAGGTGGGCAGCGCAGGTTCGACGTCGGCCTCGCGGCAGACGTACGTCACCGGCGGCGCGGTGAAGAACTCCTGCGAGCTGGTCCGCGAGAAGGTCCTGGAGATCGGGCGCCGCAAGTTCGGCTCCTACCACCCCGCCTGGGCGACGGCCGAGCTGCTCCTGGAGGGCGGCAAAGTCGTCACCGACGGCGGCGAGGTCCTCGGCGACCTGGTCGACGTCCTGGAGGGCGAGACCGTGGAGGTCGAGGCGGAATGGCGGCACCGGCCGACCGAGCCCTTCGACCTGCGCACCGGACAGGGCAACGGACACGTGCAGTACTCCTTCGCCGCGCACCGGGCCGTCGTCGAGGTCGACACCGAGCTCGGTCTGGTCAAGGTCGTCGAGCTGGCCTGCGCCCAGGACGTCGGCAAGGCGCTCAACCCGCTGTCGGTGCTCGGCCAGATCCAGGGCGGCACCACCCAGGGCCTGGGCGTGGCGGTGATGGAGGAGATCGTCGTCGACCCGAAGACGGCGAAGGTCAAGAACCCCTCCTTCACCGACTACCTGATCCCGACCATCCTCGACACGCCGACCATCCCGGTCGACGTGCTCGAACTCGCCGACGAGCACGCCCCGTACGGGCTGCGCGGCATCGGCGAGGCACCCACGCTGTCGTCGACCCCGGCCGTCCTCGCGGCGATCCGGAACGCGACCGGTCTCGAGCTGAACCGGACCCCGGTGAGGCCCGAGCACCTGACGGGTACGCAGCTCTCCGAAGGCTGAGCAGTCACGATCCCCTGGGGGCTTCGTCCCCCAGGTCCCTTGTTCGTCTCGGGCCGTCCCCCGGGTCGTGAACATCCCAACCCCCTTTGAAACTTGGGAGACGGCACCCATGACCCAGCAGTCGACCGAGCCGAGGACCACAGCCGAAGACGCGGGTGAAGGCACCCGCGTCCCGGCCGGACGGTCCTGGCTCGACCGGTACTTCCACATATCCCACAGAGGGTCCACGGTCGCCCGTGAAGTGCGCGGCGGCATCACGACCTTCATGGCGATGGCCTACATCCTCCTGCTCAACCCCCTGATCCTGTCCGGCAAGGACGCGGCCGGGGACACGCTCGCCCAGCCGGCCCTGATCACCGCGACCGCGTTCGCGGCGGCCTTCACCACCCTGCTGATGGGCTTCGTCGGCAAGGTGCCCCTGGCCCTCGCCGCCGGCCTGTCCGTCTCCGGAGTCCTCGCCTCCCAGGTCGCACCCGAGATGACCTGGCCGCAGGCGATGGGCATGTGCGTGATGTACGGCGTGGTCATCATGCTGCTGGTCGTCACCGGCCTGCGCGAGATGATCATGAACGCGATCCCGCTCGCGCTCAAACACGGCATCACCATGGGCATCGGCCTGTTCATCGCCCTCATCGGCTTCTACAAGTCCGGCTTCGTGCACCAGGGCAAGGCCACGCCCCTCGCGCTCGGCCCGGCGGGCGAACTGGCCGGCTGGCCCGTGCTGCTCTTCGCCGGAACCCTGCTGCTGATCTTCATGCTCCAGGCCCGGCACATCCCGGGCGCCATCCTCATCGGCATCGTCAGCGGCACGGTCGTCGCGGCGATCCTGAACGCCGCCGGCGTCATCGACCCCAGGCAGTGGGCGGGCGGAGCACCCGAACTGCACGGCGGCGCCGTCTCCATGCCGGACTTCTCGCTCTTCGGGGACGTGCGGTTCGGCGGCTGGGGCGAGGTCGGCGCGATGACGGTCGGCATGATCGTCTTCACCCTGGTGCTCGCCGGGTTCTTCGACGCGATGGCCACCATCATCGGCGTCGGCACCGAGGCCAAGCTCGCCGACGACAAGGGCCGCATGCCGGGCCTGTCCAAGGCGCTGTTCATCGACGGGGCCGGCGGCGCGATCGGAGGCGTGTCCGGTGGCTCCGGCCAGACGGTGTTCATCGAGTCGGCGACGGGTGTCGGCGAAGGCGCCCGCACCGGCCTGGCCTCCGTGGTCACCGGCCTGTTCTTCGCGGCCTGCCTGTTCTTCACCCCGCTCACCGCGATCGTGCCGCAGGAGGTCGCGTCCGCCGCCCTCGTCGTCATCGGCGCGATGATGCTGATGAACGCCCGGCACGTGGACTGGGCCGACCGGGCCACCGCCGTCCCGGTGTTCCTCACGGTCGTGCTGATGCCGTTCACGTACACCATCACCACCGGTGTCGCCGCGGGCGTCATCTCCTACGTCGCCATCAAGACCGCCCAGGGCAAGGTGCGCGAGATCGGCGCCTTCATGTGGATCCTCACGGCGGTGTTCCTCGTCTACTTCGCCCTCAACCCGATCGAGAGCTGGCTGGGCGTCCACTGACGCCCCGCCCGCCGCAACCCCAAGGAGACCGAGACAGATGCTGGACATCGCCGAGGAGCTGAACCGGTGGGTCGAGCAGGGCCGTGACTTCGCGGTGGCCACCGTGGTGGCCGTCGGCGGCAGCGCGCCCCGCATGCCCGGCGCCGCGCTCGCGGTGGACACCGACGGCACGGCGATCGGCTCGGTCTCCGGCGGCTGCGTGGAGGGCGCGGTCTACGACCTGTGCGAGCAGGCGTTGCGGGACGGCGAAACCGTCCTGGAGCGCTTCGGGTACAGCGACGACGACGCCTTCGCCGTGGGCCTGACCTGCGGCGGCGTCATCGACATCCTGGTCACCCCGGTACGGGCCGCCGATCCGGTCCGCCCGGTGGTCGCGTCCGCGCTCACCGCCGCCGCCCGAGGGGAGGCGGCGGCGGTGGCGCGGATCGTGTCGGGTCCGCCCGAACTGACGGGCCGGGCCCTGCTGGTCCGCCCCGACGGGTCGTACGACGGCGGCTTCGGCGCCCATCCGGAACTGGACCGCACGGTCGCCGCCGAGGCCGGCGCCTTCCTCGACGCCGGCCGCACCGGCACCCTGGAGATCGGCGAACAGGGCTCCCGCTGCGGGACACCTCTCACGGTCCTGGTCGAGTCCTCGGTCCCCGCACCCCGCATGATCGTGTTCGGCGCGATCGACTTCGCCTCCGCCCTGGTCCGCATGGGCAAGTTCCTCGGCTACCACGTCACCGTGTGCGACGCGCGCCCCGTCTTCGCGACCCGGACCCGCTTCCCGGACGCCGACGAGATCGTCGTCGACTGGCCCCACCGCTACCTGGAGCGCACGGACGTCGACGCCCGTACGGTCCTGTGCGTGCTGACCCACGACGCCAAGTTCGACGTGCCGCTGCTGAAGCTGGCGCTGCGTCTGCCGGTGGCGTACGTCGGTGCCATGGGCTCCCGGCGCACCCACCTGGACCGCAACACCCGCCTGCGCGAAGTCGGTGTCACGGAGCTGGAGTTGAGCCGGCTGCACTCGCCGATCGGCCTGGACCTCGGGGCCCGTACACCCGAGGAGACGGCCCTGTCGATCGCGTCGGAGATCGTCGCCGGACGGCGTGGCGGCAGCGGCCTCTCCCTGACCGGGGCGCACACGCCGATCCACCATGAGCCGGAGGCGAAGTCGGTGGGGCGGATCGGCTCGGTGGCCTGAGGCCCGGTCGGGAAACGCCCCACCGGCGCCGGCGCGTCAGGGCTGTCTGAGCAGGCGGTTCAGGGCCCGCCCGAACACGTACCGCGAGGAGCGCCGCACCACGCCGTCGAAGACCGACGGCGCGAACCGGACCCTGATCTCCTCCCGCCACACCACGCGGGACCGCCCTCCCGGCCCCGGCCGCACCTCCAGCTCCGCCCACCCGAGGACGACCCGCCCCCGCTTCTCCAGTCGGCACAACCCCGTGGCCCCGTCCCGCGGCGGCTGCCATACCGTCACCTCCATCGGGTCGTCGAAGGCCAGCATCCCGACCCCCGAGCGGGCCACGACGAGCGTGCCCTCGCGTGTCGGACCGGGCGGCACGACCCTGACCACGGTCAGCGGCACCGCGTCACCGTGCCGCTGCCACCGGGTGATCCGCCGCCACGCCTCGTCGAGGGGGAGCGGGACGGTGCGTTCGAGCAGGAAGTTCGCCACCCCCCGATCGTAGGGAACGCATGGGGCGTCACCGGTACACCTCGCCCGGCTCCGCCTTCCCCGGTGCGAGGAGCTGAGGCACCGTCACGAAGACGTACCCGCGTTCCTTCAGCGCGTCGATGATGCCCGGCACGGCCGGCACCGTGCCGTCGTAGAGGTCGTGCAGGAGGATGATCCCGTCCCGGGAGGACTGGTCGAGGACGCGGCGGGTGATCAGGTCGGAGTCGGTCGTACGGTAGTCCTTGGCCGTCACGCTCCACAGGACCTCGGAGAGGCCGAGTTCGCGGCAGATGGCGTGCACGGTGTCGTCGGTGCGGCCCTGCGGCGGTCGCATCAGGGTCGGGCGCCGGCCGGTGAGGCGCTCTATCTCCTCGTTGGGGCGTTCCAGCTCCTCGCGTATCTCCTCGGGTCTCAGCTCGGTCAGGATCTTGTGGTCCCAGGTGTGGCTGGCCACCTCGTGGCCCTCGTCGGCCATGCGCCGCACCAGCTCCGGGTACTTCTCGATGTGCCGCTCGCCAAGGAGGAAGAAGGTCGCCGGGACCTGCTTCTCCTTCAGGATGTCCAGCAGCCGGGCGGAGTGCTCGCTCGGCCCGGCGTCGAAGGTGAGCGCGATGCACTTGACCTCGCGGCAGTCGACGGCGCCGAAGCGGACCGCTTCCATGTCCGAGGCCGGGCGGGCCCGCACGGCGCTGGGAGCCGTGGTGTCGGACCCCGTGCAGCCGCTCAGGGCGAGGGTGAGGGCGGCGGTCGCCGCGAGCGTTCCGGCCGTTCGGAACGCGGTCCCCGTTTTCTTCATCTTCTTGGTCGGAGAAGGCATGCCGGGACTATACATCGCGTGTATACGCGCCATTTATAGTCTCCGAGGCGTGCCCCGACGGGCCTGACCTGGTGTTTGAGGGAGCCGTACCGCGGCACTCGCCAGCACGGTAGTCCGCACGCCGCCGGAGGGAGGGCCGCACGCATGACCTCGTACGCCGTCGTGATCCCCACCCTCGTACCGGACACCCTCGCCGACTGTCTCGCCGCGCTCGCCGCCGCGACAGGGCCGCGCCCCGCGGAGATCGTCCTCGTCGACGACCGCACCGACCCCGAACCCGGCCCGCTGCGGCACCCGTTGAGCGTCCTCGGCGACCTGCGGGAGCGGACCACCGTGCTGGGCGGCGGCGGTCGTGGGCCCGCCGCCGTCCGCACCACCGGGCTGACCCACGCGGTCATCACGACCGCGGGGATCGCCGCCTGCGCCCTCGCCGCCACCGGCCACGGACGGGCCGAGACGGCCTGCGCCCTCGGCTGGGCGGCCGGCACCGCGGAGTTCGCCCGCGCCCGGATCGCCCCCGGCCCGCGGACCCGCCACGAGGTGACGACGACGCTCGCCTCCCGTGCGCTCATCCCGCCCACCGCGACCTGGCACCGGCCGGCAGGTGCCCGGCGCCACCGACACACGCCCGTCTGGCAGGAGGAGGCCACCCCGTGAGCCCGGTCAAGGCCGTGCTGTTCGACCGAGACGGCACACTCGTCGACGACGTCCCGCACAACGCCGACCCCGACCGCGTACGCCCCGTGGACGGCGCCCGCGAGGCGCTCGCCCTGCTGCGCGAGCACGGCATCCGCACCGGCGTCGTCACCGACCAGCCCGGCGTCGCCGGCGGACTGCTCACCGACGCCGACGTCCGCCGCGTCAACCGCCGTGTCGACGAACTCCTCGGCCCCTTCGACGTGTTCGCGGTCTGCTCGCACGGCCCCGACGACGGCTGCGGCTGCCGCAGGCCGAACCCCGGCATGCTGCTCTGGGCGGGCGGGCGGATCTGCACCGGGCCCGCCGAACTCGTCGTCGTCGGCGCGACCGCCGCCGACGCGGAGGCCGCGCGCCGGGCGGGCGCCCACGGCATCCTCATCCCGAACGGGCGCACTCGCCCCGAGGAGACCACGCGGGCCGACCACGTCGCGCCGGACCTGCTCACCGCCGTCCGCGCGGTGCTGGACGGACCGCCGAAAGGCCGCGTCCTCGTCGACGAACGCCCCATCGAGGAGGCGTTCACGGCCGGCCCAGGACCGGACGGGCACCTGTGACGGCCTCGGGCACCTGTGAGCGCCTCGGGCAAGGCGCTCGCCCTCGACCGTTTGGCATCCGGTGACTTCTGAGCCGACGACCTTGAACTGCGCACCGAGCTCGTATCCGACGGCCTCTACCGGCTCGCCGCCCACCGCAAGGGCCCTTCCCACACGGCGGCGTCGGCGGCTACGGCTGCCGCAGGGCGCGCAACGAACCGCCCTGCGCGCAATGCACGCCCCTACACGGCGAGGTCACCTTGGCGCCGATGGACGGCTGGCCGCTAGTACTCCAGCCGTAGATCGTGATCTCGATGGTGAGGGGCGCCGAGGAGACAGGTGGCCAGCGTCGATCGTCCGGACGAGATCGGCCACGCCATCGGGGGCGTCCGTTCCTTCTCGGCCTAGGCGAGTCCGCCGAGACGGAGGGCGTCCCTCATCTCGCTGAGCTTCGCGGTCGTCGCCGGGGTCCACTCCTTCTCCTGTTCACCGAGTCGGAGGGCATCCTCGATCTCGCTGAGCTTCGCTGAGGACAGGGCGCCCGCCCGCTCGATCAGGTCGTCTCGGGACACGGTGGTCAGCCACGTGCAAGGGGTAAAGCCTGGACGCGGGAACGCGAACCGCAGCACGCCTTCGAAGGGCAGTCCCTCCATGGCGCCTACTACCACTTCGACGCCCAGACCGCTGATGTCGACGCCCGCCGGAGCGACGACCTGCATCACCCGGATCCCGGACGCGTCGTCTCCCGACAGCAGTACGACCAACCGCCGCTCGTCGAACTCGACCCACCAGACTTCGCCACGTTGCACATGTCCTCCTGACACGGGACGGCAGGCGGACGCTGCGCGACCCTGACGCGCTGTGGAGACGGTGCGGCCACCGTTGATCATCGGTGTGTGAAGACTGAAGATCATGCGGTGGCCGCAGGTCACAGCGTAGACCCTGCCCGCTGGCAGGAGGCGTTCGAGGGCCTGATGAGCCGGATAGCGGGGCGGTTTGCGCGGGTCGAACCCCGGCGTCGAGCGAGGCAGTTGGTGCTCGGGCTGCTGTCGGACCTGCCGACGCCGGCCATCAGGCCGCATGGGTCGCGGGCGTCGAGGTCTACGGCGGCAACCCCAAGCTGCGAGACGCGCTGGAGAAACGCGGCACCCGCTACATCCTCGCGGTGGCCTGCTCGCACGAAGTCACCACCGTCGCGGGGAAGTTCCGTGCGGACACGCTGGCCAGGAAGGTGCCCAAACGGGCCTGGCAGAAGCTCTCCGCCGGGGCCGGAACCAAGGGCCATCGCTTCTACGACTGGGCCGTCATCGACCTCGCCGACCCAAGGCCCGGCAGTCGCCAACTGCTGATCCGCCGCAACCGCAGCACCGGCGAACTCGCCTACTACCGCTGCTACTCGCCCACACCGGTGCCGCCGACCACGCTGGTGCCAGTCGCTGGATCAAGATGGCGAGTAGAGGAGTTCTTCCAATCCGGAAAGGGCCTGGCCGCCCTGGACGAGCATCAGGTCCGCCGCTACGCGTCCTGTCCCGCTGGGCCACCCTGGGCATGCTCGCGCACGCCTTCCTCGCCATCGTCCGAGCAGACGAGCACGCCCGCCGTTCTGCACGAGACGCCCTCATACCGCTCACCTGCAACGAGATCCAACGCCTTTCATCGACCTGGTCGTCCAACCGGTCCGCCTGGCGACGCCGCCACCAAGCCCGATCCGAGGCCAGCCACTCACCACCGATCAGGAGCAGGACGTCCGTCCTCCGGCCTTTCCGGCCCACATGATTCCTCGGCGTACGGCGCTCGGACGTCGAGGTCAGCCCAAAATGCGCCGTCCGGATCAGCGGGCCCAGCTGTAACCGAGATGTCCTAATGGCCGCAAAAGGGAACTCGCCAGTCGATACTGCAACCCAATGGGTCGATTCGGGCTCGAATGCTGCAAATTTACATAATAGACAATATGTCATTTCGAAAAATGTGGCTGGAATGAAGTTGATCTTCACCTCGCTTGCGGCTAGGCTGAACGCGTTCATTTTCGTACTGAAGGGTAGTAAAGAATGCGCAAGGCAGGGTACGCGTTCGGCGTCTTCATTGCCGCCATGGCCTCGATTTTCACTTTTCTGACACCGGCGCAGGCAGCGACAGGAAAGTGCCCCACAGACTCCTCTACGGGTATCGGGTTCTGTCTCTACTACAACTCGAACCAAGCGGGTTCCTACTACAGATGGAACGGCAACACTGGCCGGGTCTCCGATCTGGCGGGCTACGTCTACCCGAACAACGGGAGCGGCGCTGGTGCTGGTCAGGCCGTGAAGAATAATTCAGCTTCCGCCTCATACAGCATGGCTGGCGGCTGCGTCTGCACAAGCGACTTCGTCCGCGTCTACTTCAACTCGGGCTTCCTGGGCAACTACGACCAGATCACGTCGAACACCAACAAGCAGCTTGTCAACACGTACAACCAGAACGCCTCCTGGCAGAGCTTCTACATCTAGAACACGTCTTCCAAGTGCCCGTCACGCTCCATGCTGACGGGCACTTCTCTATGCCTACCGCAGATAAGACAGTGAAGGTGCATCAAAATGCCCAGGCACAGCCACGTTGCAGCCGCCCTGCTGGGCTCGGCGTTGAGTTTCATGACTTCAGCATGTTCCCTGGGGCCGCAGCCGGCGGACGCGCGTGAAGAGATTTCCCCCTCCCCCGCTCCCCGAATCAACCAACAAAGCCTCTTGGACCCTCTTCCTGACCTCGTCCTCCCAGTCCAGGAGTACATGGAGACCGAGTCGCAGCGCCGAAGAGTCTCGCAAGCCCGGCAGACACTCATCAACGCGTGCCTGAAATCGAAACGGGCGAAGTACAGGATGCCCTCCTCGGAGAGGGTGAGCCTGCCGTCGCTGATGGCCGGCCGATATGGGCCGACCAACGACGCACAGTCTCGCTATGGCTACCACTTCATGATGGCGCTGGGAGACGGAGGAGCTTCAGCAGAGGCGCCTCTGGAAAAGGAGAAGGCAGTGGTCGGAAACTGCTCAAGGAAGGCATCGGAGGAAGTCCCCTCGTTCACGGACAACGGCCTGACTGACCAGATCAAGCAATTCAGTTATGTTGAGTCGATGAAGCTGCCTGAGGTGTCGTCAGTGTTCGGCAAATGGTCAGATTGCATGTCCAGCGTCGGATTCACGTACAAGACGCCGATGGATGCAATGCGGGACCCCCGGTGGGACTGGAAATCAGCCGGTCCCAGTAAATCTGAAGTATCTGTCGCCATCAGGGACGCACAGTGCAAGCAGAAATTCAACGTCGCCCAAGTCTGGTTCCAAGGGGAAGTTGAAATTCAAAACAAAGAGCTCACCAAGAGGAAGAAGGCCCTGGAGGGGATACGAATGAGGCTCGAGGAACGTGACGCGACCGTACGCGGCATTCTCGAAAGGTCGTGATGGAAGGCGATTGACGGCTACTTCACTACGTTGACACTCGTTCCGACCTCCGCAAACTTCCACATGGCGGCTCCGTCATCGATGCGCTGCCGTATTGCACCGGTCTGGAGATCGGGGTTCGGTGACGGAGACGCCCCGTCGGACGCGTTCGAGAAGGCCCAAATCTTTCCGAAATAGACCACATTTTCGACTTGTACACCGTCTGACCCCACGCCTTGCTCCCGCTTGAAGGTCACTTTGTGAGCACCGAGAGCGGGAGCGATCGTTCCCGGCCAGGCCGTGAATGTCCGGAGGGCGGTCTCTCCTTCACTCACGAGCCAGACGCGTCGGCCTTCCACTGAATAGACAATGCGGCGCCCTGTCCCCGAATCGGCTGGAATAGGGTTCCCCTGTTCGGGAGTCCTTGTCGGAGAGGGCTTCGCAGTCGGCTTGGGTGAGCTTGCCGCCAAGCCGCCTTCAGGCACGCTGCCCTGCGCTTGTAGCCCCAATGCGACCACCACTGCCAACGCTCCGAGCATGAGCACGGATATCCAGACACCTGAGGGAATCCTACGGCTTGCCACTTGACTCGAATCTCCACAACTGCGCTATCACAGCCCCCTGGTAGGCCGTCAGTAACCCTAGGCTATCCGAGTCGAGATCACCCCCTTCGGCCGCTGGTGCTCTGACGTCCAGCAGTTCACGAGCGCGCGGCCGGGATGAGGAAGAGGCCGACCATGCGACGGCCCCGGGCACTGTGAGGGCCGCCCGGGCACCTGAGCCGTCACTCCTCACCGACCCGGCCGCGTCGGTGGCGGGCGGCACCCGATGGGCGGGTCAGCGGCGGCGGACCCGGCGGGCGCACGGCAGGCTGCTGGCATGACCCAGGACCGGACAGCGCAGCCCGCACGCCCCCGCCTCCTCGTCCTGCGCGCCCTCGGGCTCGGTGACCTGCTCGCCGGTGTCCCCGCGCTGCGCGCCCTGCGGCGGGCCCACCCGGAGCACGAACTCGTGCTCGCCGCGCCCGCCGAACTCGCGCCCGTCGCGGCGGTGACCGGGGCCGTGGACCGGCTGCTGCCCGCCTCCGCCCCCGGCCGGGCGGTCCCGCGCACCCTCGACTGGACCGGCCCGCCCCCGGACGTCGCCGTCGACCTGCACGGCAACGGCCCGCCCAGCCACCGGCTGCTCATGGGCCTGCGCCCGCTGAGGCTGCTCGCCTTCGCCCACCCGGATCTGCCCGGGATCGACGGCCCGCCCTGGTACGCGGAGGAACACGAACGGGACCGCTGGTGCCGGCTGCTGCGGGCGTACGGCATCGAAGCCGACCCGGACGATCTGCTGCTGCCCCGCCCGCGGATCGCGTCCCCGGCGCCCGGTGCGGTCGTTCTGCATCCCGGCGCCGGATCACCCGCGCGCTGCTGGCCCGTCGAGCGGTACGCGGCCGTCGCGGCCGAACTGCGTGCCCGGGGCCTGCGGGTCGTGGTGACCGGCGGCCCGGCCGAGGGCGACCTCGTGGCCCGGCTCGCCAAGCAGGCCGGCCTGCCCGACACCGACGTGTTCGGCGGCGGCCTGCCCTTCGGACGGCTGTCCGCCCTCGTCGCCGGGGCCTGCGCCGTGATCAGCGGCGACACCGGCATCGCCCACCTCGCGGTCGCCCACGCCACGTGCTCCGTCACCCTGTTCGGCCCGGTCGCGCCCAGCCGCTGGGGCCCGCCGCCCGGCCCACGCCACCGCGCCCTGTGGTACGGCCCGGAGGGAGACCCGCACGGCCGACGGCCCGACCCCGCACTCCTGCGCATCACCCCCGAGGACGTCCTGCACGCCGTCGGCGAACTGCCCGGCGCGGCGCGGGCGTAGCGGGAAGGACCGCGCTCAGCTCCCGCACCACCGGCACATCAGCCGGAACGCGGCGAACAGGGTCAGGGGCCACAGCGCGGCGAACGCCCAGATCACACCCGGCTCGGACGTGACGATCCCGGCCACCATCAGCCCGACCGACACCGCGAGCAGGACCGCCACGGTCCAGCCACGGGGACGGTAGGAGGCCAGACGGGCCAGGACCCGGGCGGGATCGGGGCAGCGGCTCACTCGGTGGGTGCGCAGCCTGCGGGCGAGGCGACGGTCGCGGCGCAGGGCGCGTTCCATCTCGTCGAGGATGCGCTGCTCGTTCTCGGGAAGTCGGCCGATGGACACGCTTACTCCTTCCGGGCGGCCGGACCGTCTCTCCTCCCGGGGGGACGTGCGGCGGGGGAAGTACAGCGGGGGACGTACAAGCGGATGCCCCGAGGTGGCCCCGGGCTAACCGGGCACCGGCCGTGCCAGCGCCTCGACGAGCCGGTCCGCGCTGTCGGGCACGGTGCCCTCGCGGAATCCGTCGCGGATCTGCCGGGCAGTCACCCGGCCACCGGTCAGGCACCAGTCCCACCAGCGGTCCAGCTGCCGCACGTCCAGCCGCTCGGCGGGCACCAGCGCGGGCCAGCCGCAGGCCCGGGCCTGCGCGGTCAGTTTGGCGCCGCCCGCGACCGGGTCGACCGCCAGCACCGGCGTGCCCACCCGCAGCGCGATCACCAGCCCGTGCAGCCGGTCGGTGACGACGAGGTCCAGCCGGGCCAGCACGGACTGCAGCTGCGCGGGCGTCGCGCTCAGGTGCCAGTCGTGCGTGTCCAGCCGGGTCTCCAGCTCCAGTCGGCCGCAGTCCTTCGTGGCCAGCCAGCGTGTCACCTCCTCGGCGACCTGCCCGTGCCGCCGCAGGTGTCCGTACTCGTGCTGGCCGTGCGCCAGGATCACCCCGACGACGGGCCGCGCCGGTACGTCCGGGGCGCGGGCCGCGAGGTCCTCCACCGGCTCGCTGTCCGGCCCGTCCCGGGGCAGCACCCGGTGGAAGCCGGTCACGGCCGCGCTGCCGGGGTCGATCACCGAGGTGCCGACGGCGATCCGCACACAGTGCGCGAACCGCCGGTGCAGCTCCTCGACCTGCGGCCCGTGCAGCGGGCCGCACACGAACACCAGGTGGGTGTAGTCCTCGGGCCACAGCCGGTCCAGATGCAGGGCCTCCGGACGGAAACGGGGACTCCATGCGACGTCGTAGGGGATGCCCGTCCCCCGCAGCACGTCCTCCACCCGGCGCAGGGCCAGCACGTCCCCGGCGGTCGCCTCCCTGTCCCGGAAGCTGAACCACCCGGTGAGCAGCACCCTGCGCGGTCGCTTGCGCTCTTGTGTGTGCACACGCCCTGAGTGCCCGCCCCTCGGGAAGACATTCAGGGCATTACGCGCATTTACCGTGCTGTCACTGAGTGTAGAAGGTGGCGTCCGCCCGGTCGGTGGCCGTGCTCACCGCCTGCACGTTCAGCAGGTACTCCCAGTGGCGGACGAATCGCCCCGGGTAGTTGTACGACTCGTACGACACGCCCGCCGGGTCCGCGAGTCCGGCGCGCTGGTGGAAGGTCGCGTCGGACGCGAACTGCGCGCTGCCGTCGTTCTTCTCCAGCCACACCTCGAAGTTCTTGTGCCGCAGGTAGTAGCCGGGGAAGTTGGCCGACTCCAGCGAGACGGTGCCGCTGCCGACGAGACCCGGCACGACCCGGAACTGCGAGTCGGCGAGCTTGGTGACGTTCGCCTCGATCCTCGCCCGGTAGTCGTAGTGCCGGACGAACCGGTCCGGGAAGTTGTACGAGGAGAAGCGCTGCGGGGTGACCCCGTCGGCCACCGGGATGCCGAAGTTCGGGGTGCCGTCGGCGTTCCAGTACACCTTCTGCACCCGGGTGCGGCGGTTGGGGTCGTTCAGGGGGTCGCCGCTGATGTCCTTGTAGCTGCGGTCGTGGTAGACGAGGATGTCGCTCTTTCCGTCCTCGGAGACGGTGAAAGAGTTGTGGCCCGGACCGTACTGGCTGGTCGCGGCGCTGCTGGCGAACACCGGGGTGGGGCTCTTGCTCCAGGACGCCTGGCTGAGCAGGTTCGCGCTCGCGGAGGCGGTGAGCATGCCCAGGCAGTAGTTGGCGTCGGTGGCGCTCGCGGAGTACGTCATGAAGACCTTGCCGCCGCGCTGGATCACCGCCGGCCCCTCGTTGACCTTGTAGCCGACGGTCTCCCAGGAGTAGGTGGGCCGCGACAGCATCACCGGAGTGCCGGTGATCGTCCAGGGGTCGGCCATCTTCGCGAGGTAGATGTCGGTGTTGTTGTTCACGGACGGGTCGCGCTGCGCCCAGGCCAGGTAGCGCACGCCGCCCACGACGAACGTCGTGGCGTCGAGCGAGAAGCTCTCCCACTGGGTCTTGATCTGGCCCTTCTCCGTCCAGGAGGCGGTGAGCGGGTTGGCGCCGGTGCCCTCCAGGACGTACATCCGGATCGCCCACACGTCGTTGGTGGCGCCGGCCGCGAAGTACACGTACCACTTGCCGTCGATGAAGTGGATCTCCGGCGCCCAGATGTGGGCACCCATCACACCGCTGGCGTGCTTGGTCCAGATGGTGGTCTCGGGGGCCGTCCTCAGCCCCTGGATGGTGGTCGCCCGGCGCAGCACGATGCGGTCGTACTCGGGGACGGTCGCGGTGAAGTAGTAGTAACCGTCGGTGTGCTTGAAGATGTGCGGGTCGGCCCGCTTCTCCGCGACCGGGTTGGTGTAGGTGACGGCGGGGGAGTCGGGCACGGCGGCCTGGGCGGGCGCGCCCGCGAGGCAGGTCGCGAAGGCCATGAGGACGGCCAGGAGCAGCCGAACGGCTATGCGTCTCAAGGGGGTTCTCCAGCGGGTGATCGGGGAGTGGGAACGAGCCACCTCTGTCCGGTATTTCGAACGTAGTTCGAGAAGTCGGCCATGAAGTGGGTCAGAAGATAAGGGGTGCCTTTGCCGTGGTCAACGGTTCGCGCAGGCGTGACGCACGAGGACGGCGAGCGGCTCGGCCCCGGGGCGGCCGGGGTCAGCCGGGGAAGCGGGCCGTTCCGGTGAGGATGCGTACGTCGAGGTCGGTGACCGCGGCCGAGGCGATCCGGGTGGTGAACTCGGTGCGCACCCGCCCCACGGCGGCCGGTGAGAGTCCGGTGAGCATCCCGCGGGTGCCGCTGCCGGTGGCGAGGACCCAGGCCGTGTCCGGGGACAGCGGAGTGTCGAACTGCCGCCGGACGACCCGGGGCACGCTGCCGCCGAGGTCCTGGAGCCAGGCCGTGAGGGTGTCCGCGGTGTCGATCCGGGCGAGTTGGTCCCGCTGCGGGGGGCGCGGGAGGTCGCGTTCCGTCAGGACCGCGTCCCGGAGCGCCGACTGCCAGCCGTCGAGCGCGCCCTTCTCCCAGACCGTCACGACGAACCGGCCGCCAGGGCGCACCTTCCGGGTCAGGGCCGCGGCGTCCCGGTCCATGTCCGGGAAGAAGAACACGCCGAGGGCGCACTGCACGAGGTCGTAGCCGTCGCCGGTCACAGGCCACGAGGTGACGTCGTGGCGGTGGAAGCGGAGGTTGTCCAGGCCTTCTTCCCGCGCCCGGCGTTCGCCGATCGCCAGCAGCCCGGCCGCGAGATCCACGGCGTCCACCCGCCCCGCCGGACCCACGGCCCGCGCGGCCGGCAGGGCCGACGCCCCCGCCCCGCAGCAGGCGTCCAGCACGGACTCGCCGTCGGCCGGCGCGGCCACGGCGGTCGTGGCCTCGCCGACCGGGTCCCACAGCGCCCCGGACCAGCGGTGGAACTCCTCCGCTCCCGCGCTGAAGACGTCTCCGACGGTGTTCGCCCCGGTGGTCATACGGCAGCCCCCTTGTGTCGGGCCGAGTGTAGACAGGGCCCTCGACGAGGTGCGTTGATTTCCTTCAGTCCGGCGGCAGTCGGGGCTCCGGGGCGTGCCTGGGGGCGGGAGGCGGGGCGGTGGTGGCCCGGGGGATCACATGGGTCGGCAGCACGATGTGCCGCTCGCGGTCCGCGCCGGCGTCGTCGATGAGCGACAGGGCCAACTCCCCTGCCTCCCGGCCGATGGCCGAGGGCGACTGGGCCACGGTGGTCAGGTCGAACCACTGCGCCACCGGCTGGTCGTCGAAGCCGACGACCGACACCTGGCCGGGCACCTCGATCCGCGTCGCGCGCAGCGTCCAGATCACGGCGACGGCCACCTCGTCCTGCTCGGCGAAGACCGCGGACGGCGGCTCCCGCAGCCCCAGCAGCCCGCCGACCGCCTCGGCGGCGCCCCGCTTGTCGCCCGCCGGGGTGGCGACCACGAGGTCGTCGTCGAGGGGCAGACCGGCCTCGGTCAGCGCCTGCCGGTAACCGACCAGCCGCTCCTGCGAGCTGAAGGAGAACCCGCGGGCGCCCTCCGTCCGCACATAGGCGATCCGGTGGTGGCCGAGGTTCAGCAGATGCCGGGTGCCGCGCAGGGCACCGGCCACGTCGTCGACGTAGACGCTGGGCCGTCCGTCGACGTGCTGGCTGACGTAGACGACCGGCATGCCGAGGTCGTCCAGCCGCGCCGTCTCCTCCTCGGTGAGGTCGAAGGAGAACACCAGCAGTGCGTCCGCGTTGCGCCGGGCCGGGAGATGCTCGAAGAACGCCGTGCGCTCGGCCATCTCGGGGATCACATACACCGTCAGTTCCATGCCGGCCGACCGCAGGACGCCGGCGAGGCCCGACAGAGCCGCACCCATGAACCACGAGCTGAGGGTGGGCACGAGCACCGCGACATTGCGGGTCCGGCCCGTCACGAGGCTCGCGGCATGACGGGAGACCGCGAAGTCCAGCTCCCGGGCCGCCTGTTCGACCCGGGCGCGGACCTGTGGCGAGACGGTGGACAGGCCGCGCAGGGTGCGCGAGACGGTGGAGGTGGACACTCCGGCCCGCTCCGCGACGTCAGCCATCGTGGGGTGCCGCTGACCTGGAGGCATGCGCCGAACGCTAGCACGGGTACACCCCATCCGGCGGCCGCCCTTGGCAGCGCTGTCTCACCTGATTCTTGCCCTCTTACGACGTTGGGGCGCATTGACTTCCCCACGGGCCGCTCCTAGCGTGCAAGCGTTGTCTCGACAGGTTCGAAGACGCCTCGGAGGGACGCCTCTCACCCGCTGTCAACTGCGGTTTTTAGCAGTGCAATGCCGTGGCAACGCAATCTCATGACCAAAGCCAATCCGGGGGAACAGACACGACTTCGGTTCGTCAGACCAGGAGAGACAGTGAAGACCAGCACCGCCAGAGCGATCCAGTGTTCCGCAGCGCTCGCCGCCGCCGGGCTCCTCCTCACCGCGTGCGGCTCGTCCGGCGGCAGCAGCGGCTCCGGACAGTCCGCGCAGGCCACCACGGCGTCGTTCAAGGGCCGCGGCCCCATCACGTACGTCGCGGGCAAGGACACCACCGGCACCGTCCAGACCATCATCAACCGCTGGAACAAGGCGCACCCCAAGGAGAAGGTCACCTTCATCCAGCTGCCGACGGACGCCGACTCGCAGCGCCAGCAGATGATCCAGAACGCGGAGACGAAGTCCGACGCCTACACGGTGCTCGCCACGGACGTCGTGTGGACGTCGGAGTTCGCCGCCCATCAGTGGATCGAGCCGCTGCCCGCGAACCAGTTCCCGCTCGGCAAGATGCTCGCGCCGGTCGTGGAGACGGGCAAGTACCGCGGCAAGCTCTACGCGGTACCGGCCAGCTCCAACGGCGGCCTGCTGTTCTACCGCACCGACCTGCTGAAGAAGGCCGGGGTCACCCGGCCCCCCACCACCTGGGCCCAGATGACCGCCGACTGCGCCAAGGTGAAGAAGCTGCCCGAGGCGAAGAGCATGTCCTGCTACGCCGGGCAGTTCCAGAAGTACGAGGGCCTGACGGTGAACTTCGCCGAGGCCGTGAACTCCGCGGGCGGCCGGATCGTCGACGCAGACGGCAAACCGGACGTCGACACCCCGCAGGCGAAGCAGGGCCTGGACTTCCTCGTCAAGTCCTTCAAGGACGGGACGATCCCCAAGGAGGCCATCACCTACCAGGAGGAGGACGGCCGGCAGGCCTTCCAGTCCGGCAAGCTGATCTTCCTCAACAACTGGCCCTACGTGTACTCCCTGGCCCAGAAGAGCGCCGTCGAGGGCAAGTTCGCCGTCGCACCCCTGCCCGGCCTGAACGGCCCCGGCGCCTCCAGCCTCGGCGGCTCCAACCTGGCCCTGTCGTCCTTCGCCAAGAACAAGGCCACCGCGCTCGACTTCATGAAGTTCTTCACCAGCGAGCAGAGCTCGACCTACTTCCTGAAGAACGCCTCGCTCGCCTCGCCGTACGCGAACCTGTACGACAACAAGGCACTGGACAAGCAGTTCCCGTACCTGCCGGACCTCAAGCGGTCCATCACCAAGGCCGTGCCACGCCCCCGCGTCGTGCAGTACGGCGATGTCACCGCCGCCGTCCAGAACGAGGTCTACGCCGCCCTCACCGGCAAGAAGAGCAGCGCCCAGGCGCTGAAGGACCTGCAGTCGGACCTGCAGAAGCTGACGGCGCAGTGAGGCAGCACCCCCGCCACCCGCGCCCCCGGGCCACCGCGGGCGCGGGCCGCCTGGCCGCACTCCTGGTCTCCCCGACCCTGCTGGTGCTGACGATCGTCGTGCTCTACCCGACGCTCATGGCGCTCGACGAGTCCCTGTACGGGCCGAAGGGCCTGGACCCCAGAACCGGGTTCATCAGCGCCACCGAGCCGTTCGTCGGGCTGAAGAACTACACCGACATCTTCACCCAGGCCGGCGACCGCTTCTGGAACGCCTTCTGGAACACCACCTTCTTCACCGTGGTCACGGTCTCACTGGAGACGGTGATCGGCGTGGCCATGGCGCTCATCATGCACCGGGCGTTCCGGGGCCGCGGCCTGGTGCGGGCGAGCATCCTGGTGCCCTGGGCGATCCCCACGGCCATCTCCGGACTCCTCTGGAAGTGGATCTTCAACGCCGACGGCATCGCCAACGTCCTCCTCGGGCACCAGGTGTTGTGGACCGCCGACGGCTTCTCCGCCAAGATCGCGGTCGTCATCGCCGACGTGTGGAAGACCGCCCCGTTCATCGGCCTGCTCGTGCTGGCCGGCCTCCAGGTCATCCCCAAGGAGGTCTACGAGGCGGCCCGGCTCGACGGGGCGAGCGCACTCCAGCAGTTCTGGCGCATCACCCTGCCCCTGGTGAAGCCGGCGCTGCTGGTGGCGGTGCTGTTCCGCTGCCTCGACGCCCTGCGCATGTTCGACCTGCCCTACATCCTGATCGGCGCCCAGAAGGGCTCCGTGGAGACACTGTCGATGCTCGCGCAGAACGAGGCGTCCAACGTCCGCTTCGGACCGGCCGCCGCCTACGCGGTCCTCCTCTTCCTCTACGTCTTCCTCATCGCGCTCGCCTTCGTCCGGCTCCTGGGCGCCGATCTCCTCGGGGACGCCGGCGGCACGAAGAGGAGCAGGCGCCGTGCAGCCCGGGTGCCGCTGCGCCGCATGCAGGAGGTGACGGCATGACCCTCACGCCCAAGTGGCGGCAGTGGCTGCCCTATCTGGGCATCGCCCTGGTGGTGGCCTACTGCCTGGCCCCCTTCTACTGGATGCTGGTCTCCAGCCTCCGCCCCGGCAGCGACATCTTCAGCACGTCGCTGATCCCCTCCCCGCTGTCCCTCGAGAACTACCGGTCGGTGTTCAGCGCGGGCCAAGGATTCAACAGGGCGCTGCTCAACAGCCTGATCGTCGCCGGCGTCACGACCGCCCTGTCCCTGCTCCTCGCCACCTTCACCGCCTACGCCATGGCCCGGCTGGAGTTCCGCTTCAAGCGGCTGATCCTGACGCTGATCATCGCCACCTCGATGTTCCCGGTGGTGTCGATCGTGGTCCCGCTGCTGAAGCTGTTCACCGACATCGGCTGGATCAACACCTACCAGTCGATGATCGTGCCGAGCATGTCCTTCACCCTGCCGCTGGCGGTGTGGAACCTGACGACGTTCTTCCGGCAGATGCCGGACGAGCTGGAGCACGCGGCGATGGTCGACGGCTGCACCCGCGGCCAGGCCTTCCGCAGGGTCATCGTGCCGCTGGCCGCGCCGGGCATCTTCACCACCGCGATCATCACGTTCATCGCCGCCTGGAACGAGTTCCTCATCGCCCTGTCGATGACCAACAAGCCGAGCATGCAGACCGCCACGGTCGCCATCTCCAAGTTCTCCGGCGCCACCACCTACCAGACGCCGTTCGGCAGCCAGATGGCCGCGGGCGTCGTCGTGACCATTCCGCTGGTGGTCATGGTGCTGCTCTTCCAGCGCCGCATCGTCGCCGGACTCACCGCCGGCGCCGCGAAGTAGCCACCCCGGTCCTCTGTGAGGAGTGACATGCCCCGTTCCGCACCCTGGTGGCGCAGTGCCGTCATCTACCAGGTCTACATCCGCAGCTTCGCCGACGGCAACGGCGACGGCGTCGGCGACATCGCCGGCATCCGCTCCCGCCTGCCCTACCTCAAGTCACTGGGCGTGGACGCCATCTGGATCAACCCCTGGTACACGTCGCCCATGGCCGACCACGGCTACGACGTCGCCGACTTCCGCGACATCGACCCCCTCTTCGGCACCCTGACCGACGCCGAGCGGCTCATCGAGGAGGCGCACGAGCACGGGATCCGCGTCATCCCCGACATCGTGCCGAACCACACCTCCGACCAGCACGCCTGGTTCCAGGCCGCGTTGGCGGCCGGCCCCGGCAGCCCGGAACGCGCACGCTACGTCTTCCGCCCCGGCCGGGGACCCGGCGGCTCGCAACCGCCGAACGACTGGGTCTCCTGCTTCGGCGGCCCGGCCTGGACCCGGCTGCCCGACGGGGAGTGGTACCTGCACCTGTTCGCCCCCGAGCAGCCCGACCTGAACTGGCGACACCCCGAGGTGCGGGCGGAGTTCGAGTCGATCCTGCGGTTCTGGTTCAGCCGGGGCGTCGACGGCTTCCGCATCGACGTCGCCCACGGCCTGATCAAGCACCCGGAGCTGCCCGACCTGCCGCCCCGGGCGGAACCGGCCGTGGTGGGGCCGCTCACCCGCCGCGACGAGATACGGCACCACCTCGACCATCCGCACTGGGACCGGGACGAGGTGCACGAGATCTACCGGTCCTGGCGCAAGGTCGCCGACGAGTTCCCCGGCGACCGCTCGTTCGTCGCCGAGGCGTGGGCGGACACCCCGGAGCGTCTCGCGGCCTACGTCCGTGCGGACGGACTGCACACGGCCTTCAACTTCGACTTCCTCATGTGCGGTTGGGACGCCAAGGACCTGCGGGCCGTCATCGACGACTCCCTCGGCATGCTCGGGGCGGTGGGCGCACCGGCCACCTGGGTCCTCTCCAACCACGACGTGATGCGCCACCCCAGCCGCTACGGCCGTACCGCCGCGCGGAGCTGGACGGTCAGTTCGCGCTACGAACCCGAGGGCCCCCTGGATCCGGACCTCGGCACCCGGCGCGCCCGGGCCGCCGCCCTGCTGATGCTCGCCCTGCCCGGCGGCGCCTACGTCTACCAGGGGGAGGAACTCGGCCTGCCCGAGGTCGAGGACCTGCCCGAGTCCGTCCTCCAGGACCCGATCTGGGAACGCTCCGGGCACACCGACAGGGGCCGCGACGGCTGCCGCGTCCCCATCCCGTGGTCCGGCCTCACCGCTCCCTACGGTTTCAGCCCCGACGGTGCCACGGCCGAGCCCTGGCTGCCGCAGCCCGCGCACTGGGCCGGGCTGAGCGTCGGGGCCCAGACCGGCGTCGAGGGGTCGATGCTGGAGCTCTACCGGGCCGCCCTGCGTATCCGCCGCGACCACCCCGCGCTCGGCGACTCCACGATGACCTGGCTGGACACCCCCGACGGGGTGCTGGCCTTCCGCCGCGAGCCGGGCTTCGTCTGCGTGGTCAACCTCTCCGCCGAGCCGTACGGGCTGCCCGGACACTCCGCGATCCTGGCGGCCAGTGGCCCGGTCGAGGGCGGTGTACTGGGGCCGGACCAGGCGGTGTGGCTGGCGGTGTAGCTCCCGTACCGGTGTCGACCGGCCGTACGCTGGACCCATGACACGTCCGGCTCCTGCGGCGGGGCCGACGCCGGTCTCGCTCACGGTCCGCCCGTCGGCGAGCGCCCTGGTGCCGCTGATCGGCGCGATGGGTTACGCCGAGGGGCGGTTCGCGCACTCCGCCGAGCTGGCCCTGCCGACGGGTGGGGCGCAGCTGCTGGTCAACCTCGACGGGGACGCCCTGTCCTCCTCCCCGCTGCGGGGCCCGCACCGGCGTACCCGCGGCGCGGCCGTGCACGGGCCGTACACGGAGCCGGCCCTGATCGACCCGGCACAGCAGCGGGCCGTCGTCTGGGTGGCGTTCCGGCCCGGGGGCGTCCACCCCTTCCTCACCGCCCCGGTCTCCGCCGTCCGAGACGAACTGGCCGGGCTCGACGAGCTGTGGGGCACGGACGGCGCGGTGCTGCGCGAGCGACTGCTGGAGGCCATGGCCGCAGGTGGCCCGGAGGCCGGGCTGCGGGAGCTCGAGGCGGCGATGCTGGCGCGGGCGCGACGCCCCCTGGAGCCCGACCCGGCCGTCCGCCTCGCCGCCGCACTGCTCGACCGGGGCACGCCCGTCGCCGAGGTCGCCGACCGGCTGGGCTGGACCGCCAGGCGGCTGGCCCGCCGCTGCAGCGACCAGCTGGGACTCGCACCCAAGCGGTACGCCCGGGTACGGCGCTTCCAGCGGCTCCTGCGCCGCGTCAACGCCGGGCAGGGGGCGCCGGACTGGGCGGTGCTCGCCGCGGACTGCGGCTATCACGACCAGGCGCACCTGATCCACGAGTTCCGGGCGCTGGCCGGGATCACCCCGACCGCGTACGCACCGCGCTCACCGCTGGAACGCAACCACGTGCCGCTGGACAGGTGAACGGTCCGGGCCGGCCGTTTTCTACAATCCACGATCCCCGGGCACCGGCGATCGTGAAGGCATGACGAACGCACACGCACAGCACACCGTCACCCGGCTCTACGCCCGGCTCGTGGTTCCCGACGGGCCCCGGGCGATCGACTTCTACCGGACCGCGCTCGGCGCCGAGGAGATCGAGCGGTACACAAGCCCGGACGGGAAGATCGTGCACGCCATGCTGCGTCTGGGCGGCGCATCGATCGCGGTCAAGGACGCCGACGCCGGCGACCCGGCGCCGACCTCCCTCGGCGGCAGCCCGGTGATCATGGCCCTCGACGTGTCCGACGCCGACGCCGTGGCCGAGGCCATGCTGCGGGGCGGGGCGACGGTGGTGCACCCTGTCGCCGACCAGCACTACGGACAGCGCGGCGGCCGCCTCGCCGACCCGTTCGGCCATCTCTGGATGATCTCCCAGACGATCGAGGACCTGACGCCGGACCAGATCCAGGAGCGCACGGACGCGTTGTTCCCCTCCTGACGGGCGGCGTCAGTGGGCCCGGGTGGCCGGTTCCTCCACCTTCGCGTTCGCGTCCACCTTGCCGCCCGGATGCCGCAGGGCGCACAGGAAGCCGATGCCCAGGGCGATGGCCATGCCGTAGAACACCCACTGGTTCGCCTCGGCGAAGTCCATGCGGATCGCGGACATCGACTCCCGGGTCGCCTCGGCGGCCTGGCCGGTGCCGGTGGGCGGCCGGGAGTCACCGCTGCCGGTGATCGACTCGGTGACGTCGCGGGCCGCGGTGTCCGCGTCGGCGGTGGACATGCCCCGGGACGTCAGGGTGCCCACCACGTTGTCGGTCGTGACGTGCGTCAGGATCGTGCCGTAGACGGCCAGGCCCACGCTCGCCGCGTAGTTGCGCACGGTCTGGGTGATGCCGGTGACCTCGCCGTACGAGGCGCCGATGGCCCGGTTGACGGCGTCCGTGGAGGCCGGCGCCAGGACGAAGCCGATGCCGGCCCCGGCGAGGGCCGCGTAGGGCCACTGGTCGTGCATGGACAGGTCGGTGAGCTTGCCCGCCCACAGGGCGAATCCGACACAGCCCACGGCCGTGCCCAGCTTCAGGGCCGGGCGCGCGCCCTTCTTGTCGAGGATCCGGCCGCCCCACTGCGAGGCGATGGCGAAGCCCACGAAGAAGTACAGCAGGAACAGGGCCGCCTGGTTCGGTGAGGCGCTCAAGGAGACTTGGGCGTACACGGAGGTGAAGAAGAACAGCGGGACGAAGGCGAGCATCGAGAAGAACAGCACCGCCGCGTCCACGGTGAACGCCTTGTCCCGGAAGACCCGCAGGTCGATCAGCGGATGCTCCACCCGCTGCTCGTAGCGGACGAACCCGGCGAGTAGCGCGAGGCCGCCCGCGATGCACACCCAGGTCGCCCAGCTGTCCCAGCCCCAGGACCAGGCCTGCTGGAAGCCCAGGACGCTCAGGCCCATACCGGCCGCGATCAGGGCGGCGCCCGGGACGTCCAGGGTGCCGGACCGCCGCCGGTCGGAGATGTGCGCCAGGGCCGTGAGGACCAGCGCCACGATCGCCACCGGCACGTTCACCCAGAACACGGCGCGCCAGGTCCAGTTCGTGAGCCAGCCGCCCAGCAGCGGGCCGATGGCGGTCAGCGCGCCGGTGACCCCGAAGAACAGGGCGAGGGCGCGGCCCCGCCGCTCGACCGGGAACACCGCCACCACCACGGCCAGGGCCGCCGGGAACAGCAGGGCCGCCCCGAGCCCCTGGGTGGCGCGGAAGATGATCAGCCAGGCCTGCGCGGCGCCGCCCTCGGGGACGCAGCCGCACAGCACCGACGAGACGACGAACACCAGCGTGCCGATCACGACGACCCGGCGTGGCCCGTAGAGGTCCGCGAGGCGGCCGCCGAGGGCGAAGAACGCGGCGAGGGCCAGCAGGTAGGCGTTGACCACCCACTGCATGCCGGAGGACGACAGACCCAGTTCGCGGACGATGTCCGGGGCCGCGATGGACACGATGGTCTGGTCGATGAAGGTCATGGCGACGGCGAACATCATCGCCGCCAGCGCGATGGTCTGCCGCGGTGCGGATCGGGAGGGGGTCGCGGCCTCGCCGCGCCCCGGGCGCGTGCTGCTCACCCCATCAGTCTGCGCTCGGCGATGCCGTGTCGCATCACAGGACTCTTCCGCCCCGGGGGGCACACCGATACCGCCGAACGCGTCCCTCGGCAACCCTTCGGCGGTGTGAGGACGACCTCCTCGGCCATGTGACCACGGTCCGCCACGGATGCCGCGTCGAACGTGCAGGATGCGGGCACCAAGGAGGACAGGCAGTCGAACGACGGGAGAGGCAGACGATGGTCCCAGCGGAACCGCAACCCCAGGGGATCGGCATACCGGCCGAATCCACTGCGGGCGAGACCAGGGTGGCGGCCACGCCGGCCACCGTGGGGAGACTCGTCGCGCTCGGGTATGACGTGACGGTCGAACCGGGAGCGGGAGCCTCGTCCCGCTTCTCCGACGCGGCCTACGAGGAGGCGGGAGCGCGGCTCGGTGACCCGTGGCAGGCGGAGGTCCTGCTGAAGGTCAACGCCCCCTCGACCGAGGAGATCGGCCGGCTGCGTGACGGGGCGACGCTGATCGCGCTGATCGGTCCCGCGCTCCACCCGGAGCTGGTGGAAGAACTGGCCGGACGGCCGATCACCGTGCTCGCCATGGATGCCGTCCCGCGGATCTCGCGGGCCCAGTCCCTGGACGTGCTCAGCTCGATGGCGAACATCGCCGGATACCGGGCGGTGGTCGAGGCCGCGCACGCCTTCGGCCGGTTCTTCACCGGTCAGGTGACCGCCGCCGGCAAGGTGCCGCCGGCCAAGGTGCTGGTGGCCGGGGCTGGGGTGGCAGGGCTCGCCGCGATCGGCGCCGCCCGCAGCCTCGGTGCCGTGGTCCGCGCCACCGACCCCCGGCCGGAGGTCGCCGAGCAGGTGCGCTCGCTGGGCGGGGAGTTCCTCGCGGTGGGCGCCCAGCAGGAAGTGAGCACCGACGGCTACGCCAAGGCCACCTCCGACGACTACAACCGGCTCGCCGCGCAGCTGTACGCCGAGCAGGCCGCCGACGTCGACATCATCATCACCACCGCGCTCATCCCGGGCCGCCCGGCGCCGAGGCTGATCACCGCCGAGGACGTCGCGCGCATGAAGCCCGGCAGCGTGATCGTCGACATGGCGGCCGCCCAGGGCGGCAACGTCGAGGGGACGGTCGCGGGGAAGGCCGTCGTCACCGACAACGACGTGACGATCATCGGCTACACCGATCTGCCCGGCCGGCTGCCCGCCCAGGCCTCGCAGCTGTACGGCACGAACGTCGTCAACCTGCTGAAGTTGCTCACTCCGGGTAAGGACGGCCGGCTCGTCCTGGACTTCGACGACGTGGTGCAGCGCTCGATGACCGTGGTCCGCGAGGGTGAGAAGACCTGGCCGCCGCCCCCGGTCCAGGTGTCCGCGGCACCTGCCCCGGACGGGGCGAAGAAGCCGGAACCGGCCCCCTCCGAGGCACCGGCCAAGCCCGCCCGCCCGGCTTGGTCCTCGTACGCGCTCGTGGCCGCCGGAGCGCTCGCGCTGTTCCTCGTGACGGCCTTCTCCCCGAGCGAACTCATCGGCCACTTCACGGTGTTCGTACTGGCGATCGTCATCGGGTTCTACGTCATCGGCCATGTGCACCACGCGCTGCACACCCCGCTGATGTCGGTCACCAACGCCATCTCCGGCATCGTCGTGGTCGGCGCGCTGCTGCAGATCGGGCACGGGAACACCGCCGTCACCGTGCTGTCCTTCGCCGCGATCCTGCTGGCGAGCATCAACATCTTCGGCGGATTCGCCGTCACTCGCCGCATGCTCGGCATGTTCTCGAAGGGCTGATCACGGATGACCACAGACACGGCCGCACAGGCCGCCTACGTCGTCGCCGCGCTGCTGTTCATCCTCAGCCTCGCCGGCCTCTCCCAGCACAAGACGTCCCGTTCCGGAGTCGTCTGGGGCATCGCGGGCATGGTCGTCGCCCTGGCCGCCACGGTCGGGCTCGCCTCCGGCAGCATCACCGCGACCGGCCTCGTGCTGATCGCCGTCGCCACCGCTCTCGGCGCGGGCATCGGCCTGTGGCGGGCCCGGGTGGTCGAGATGACCGGCATGCCCGAGCTGATCGCCATCATGCACAGCCTCGTCGGCCTCGCCGCCGCGTTCGTCGGCTGGAACGGCTACCTCGATGTCGACGCCGAGCTGTCCGGTTCCCTGCTGGGCATCCATCACGCCGAGGTGTTCATCGGGGTGTTCATCGGAGCCGTCACCTTCACCGGTTCCGTCGTGGCGTACCTGAAGCTGTCGGCACGCATCAACTCCCGCCCGCTCACGCTGCCCGGCAAGCACGTCCTCAACATCGGCGCGCTCGTCGCGTTCGTCGCGCTCACGGTGGCGTTCGTCGCACGCCCCGGCATGGGCCTGCTCATCGCGGTCACCGTGATCGCGCTCGCCCTCGGAGCACACCTGGTCGCCTCCATCGGCGGCGGTGACATGCCGGTCGTCGTCTCCATGCTCAACAGCTACTCCGGCTGGGCCGCGGCGGCCTCGGGCTTCCTGCTCTCCAACAACCTGCTCATCGTCACCGGCGCGCTGGTCGGCTCCTCCGGCGCCTACCTGTCGTACATCATGTGCAAGGCGATGAACCGCTCCTTCCTCTCGGTGATCGCGGGCGGTTTCGGCACCCCGGCGGCGTCCGCCGAGGACGGCGAGCAGGGCGAGCACCGCGAGATCACCGCCGAGGAGACCGCCGAACTGCTGCGCGACGCCACCTCGGTCATCATCACCCCGGGCTACGGCATGGCCGTCGCCCAGGCCCAGTACCCGGTCGCCGAACTGGCGCGCAAGCTGCGCGAGCGGGGCGTGGAGGTGCGCTTCGGCATCCACCCCGTCGCCGGCCGGCTGCCCGGGCACATGAACGTGCTGCTCGCCGAGGCCAACGTGCCCTACGACATCGTCCTGGAGATGGACGAGATCAACGACGACTTCGCCGCCACCTCGGTCGTCCTGGTCATCGGCGCCAACGACACCGTCAACCCGGCCGCCACCGACAACCCCTCCAGCCCCATCGCCGGCATGCCGGTCCTGCACGTGTGGGAGGCGGCGAACGTGGTCGTCTTCAAGCGCTCCATGGCCGCCGGGTACGCCGGTGTGCAGAACCCGCTGTTCTTCCGGGAGAACACCCAGATGCTCTTCGGAGACGCCAAGCAGCGCGTGGAGGACATCCTGCGCGGCCTGGACTCCCTCGACGCACCGGTCCGGGAGATGGCCGGCACGCGCTGAGACAGTGCTCAGTCGCCGGGGACACCGTTGCCGCCGAGGGCGGGGACGGTGTCCCCGGTGCGTGTGAGGGACGGTGCGGCGATCCGGACCGGGCGAGTTCGCCGACGATCGTCCGTCCGACGGGGTATGGCCCCAGATGTCGATGCCCTGATGGGTGCTGGGCTCCCAGGTCGACTCGTGGCGACGGCCGAAGTGCGACAGCGGGTGAGCGACTTCGCGGTGCCGTGCCGGGTCGTCCCGTCACCCCGCCGGTCCTGCTGATCACAACGGCGAGAGGCCGGCTCGACGTGGTGTCGAGCCGGCCTCTCGGCGGTGCTGCCGGGGGTCAGTCCGTGCCGGACTCCATCGCCGCCCGGTCCAGCCACGCGTCCTCCTCCGAGACCGCGCCCCGGGAGGCGATGGCCTCGGCGCCGCCCTGCGGCAGTTCCGGCATGGTGCCGATCAGCCCGGTCGCGGCGGCCTGGGAGGCGCCGATGGTGGGGCTGCCGGTGCCGATCAGGCCGATGCCGGCGTACTGCTCCAGCTTGGCGCGGGAGTCGGCGATGTCGAGGTTGCGCATGGTGAGCTGGCCGATCCGGTCGACCGGGCCGAACGCCGAGTCCTCGGTGCGCTCCATGGACAGCTTGTCCGGGTGGTAGCTGAAGGCCGGGCCCGTGGTGTCGAGGATGGAGTAGTCCTCACCGCGCCGCAGCCGCAGCGTCACCTCGCCGGTGACGGCGGCGCCGACCCAGCGCTGGAGCGACTCGCGGATCATCAGCGCCTGCGGGTCCAGCCAGCGGCCCTCGTACATCAGCCGGCCGAGGCGCCGGCCCTCGGCGTGGTACTGGGCGAGGGTGTCCTCGTTGTGGATGGCGTTGACCAGCCGCTCGTAGGCGGCGTGCAGCAGGGCCATGCCCGGGGCCTCGTAGATGCCGCGGCTCTTGGCCTCGATGATCCGGTTCTCGATCTGGTCCGACATGCCCAGGCCGTGCCGGCCGCCGATGGCGTTGGCCTCCATGACCAGGTCGACGGGGGAGGCGAACTCCTTGCCGTTGACCGACACCGGGCGGCCCTCGACGAAGCCGATCGTGACGTCCTCGGCGGCGATCTCGACCGACGGGTCCCAGAACCGGACGCCCATGATCGGCTCGACGGTCTCGACGCCGGTGTCCAGGTGCTCCAGCGTCTTGGCCTCGTGGGTGGCGCCCCAGATGTTGGCGTCCGTGGAGTACGCCTTCTCCGTGCTGTCCCGGTAGGGCAGGCCGTGGGCGAGCAGCCACTCCGACATTTCCTTGCGGCCGCCGAGCTCGGTCACGAACGCCGCGTCCAGCCAGGGCTTGTAGATCCTGAGGTGCGGGTTGGCGAGCAGACCGTAGCGGTAGAACCGCTCGATGTCGTTGCCCTTGAAGGTCGACCCGTCGCCCCAGATCTGGACGTCGTCCTCCAGCATGGCCCGCACCAGGAGCGTGCCGGTGACGGCGCGGCCGAGCGGGGTGGTGTTGAAGTACGCCCGCCCACCCGAGCGGATGTGGAACGCCCCGCAGGTCAGCGCGGCCAGGCCCTCCTCGACCAGCGCGGCGCGGCAGTCGACCAGACGCGCGATCTCGGCACCGTAGGTCTTGGCTCGGCCGGGCACCGAGGCGATGTCGGGCTCGTCGTACTGGCCGATGTCGGCGGTGTAGGTGCACGGGACGGCGCCCTTGTCGCGCATCCACGCGACCGCGACGGAGGTGTCGAGACCGCCCGAGAAGGCGATGCCGACGCGCTCGCCGGCGGGCAGGGAGGTGAGGACCTTGGACATAGAAAGAGTATGTATCACTTTGCATAGTCATGCAAGCCGGGTATGTGAATTCGCCGTTCCGGTTGTCTGACGGTGTCTTCCGGGGGCCGTCCTGGGTCTTCCTGGGTCTTCCTGGGGCTCCCGGTTCAGGAATCCGCTGCCTCGGAGCCGCCGCCGAGCGCGCCGAGGATTTGCTCGGCGGCCAGCGTCGGGGTGAGCTCGCCCTCCCGGACGCGCTGCTCCAGCACGGGCGCCAGGGCCCGTACCGCCGGGTCGGCGTGGAGCCGGCCGAGGAGTTCGTCGCGGACCATGCTCCAGGTCCAGTCGACCTGCTGGTCGCGGCGCTTGGCGGTGAGGCGGCCGGTGGAGTCCAGCAGGGTGCGGTGCTGTTCGAGGCGCTCCCACAGCGTGTCCAGGCCGGTCGACTCGCGGGCGCTGCAATGCAGCACCGGCGGGGTCCAGAACGCGTCCTTGCCGTGCATCAGCCGCAGCGCGCCCGCCAGTTCCCGGGCCGCGGCCCGGGCGTCCCGCTCGTGCGGCCCGTCCGCCTTGTTGACGGCGATCACGTCGGCCAGCTCCAGCACGCCCTTCTTGATGCCCTGGAGCTGGTCGCCCGTGCGGGCGAGGGTGAGCAGCAGGAACGTGTCGACCATGTTCGCGACCGCGGTCTCGGACTGGCCGACGCCGACCGTCTCCACCAGGATCACGTCGTAGCCGGCCGCCTCCATCACCACGATCGACTCGCGGGTGGCCTTGGCGACCCCGCCCAGCGTGCCCGCGGTGGGGGAGGGGCGCACGAACGCCGACGGGTCCACCGCCAGGCGCTCCATCCGGGTCTTGTCACCCAGGATGGAGCCGCCCGTACGGCTGGAGGACGGGTCGACGGCCAGCACCGCGACCCGGTGCCCGAGCGAGGTCAGCAGCGTGCCGAACGCGTCGATGAACGTCGACTTGCCCACGCCGGGCACCCCGCTGACGCCGATCCGCCGGGCCCGGCCGCTGTGCGGCAGCAGCGCGGTCAGCAACTCCTGGGCCGGCGCGCGGTGCTGGGGCCGGGTCGACTCGACGAGTGTGATGGCACGGGCGATGATCGCCCGCTTCCCGTCGAGCACGCCCTTCACATACGCGTCGACATCGATCACAGCTCGTGCCCGAGGCCGTCCGACAGCCGCCGCACCAGGTCGTACGCCGCGTCCGGGATCACCGTCCCGGGCGGGAAGACGGCCGCCGCGCCCATCTCCAGGAGCGTGGGCACGTCCTGCGGCGGGATCACGCCGCCGACCACGACCATGATGTCCTCGCGGCCCTCCTCGGCCAGCGCCTCGCGCAGCGCCGGGACGAGGGTGAGGTGACCGGCCGCCAGCGACGAGACGCCGACGATGTGCACGTCCGCCTCGACGGCCTGCCGGGCCACCTCGGCGGGCGTCTGGAACAGCGGGCCGACGTCCACGTCGAAGCCGAGGTCGGCGAAGGCGGTGGCGATCACCTTCTGGCCGCGGTCGTGGCCGTCCTGGCCCATCTTGGCGACCAGGATGCGCGGGCGGCGGCCCTCGGCCTCCTCGAAGGCGGACACCAGGGTGCGGGTGCGGTCCACGCTCGGGGACTCTCCCGTCTCGTTGCGGTACACACCGGTGATCGTACGGATCTGGCTCGCGTGCCGGCCGTACACCTTCTCCAGGGCGTCGGAGATCTCCCCGACCGTGGCCTTCGCGCGGGCCGCGTGCACCGCCAGTTCCAGCAGGTTGCCCTCGCCGCCGGCGGCCCGGGTCAGCGCGTCCAGCGCCTCCTGGCAGGCCCGCTCGTCCCGCTCCGCGCGCAGCCGCCGCAGCTTCTCGATCTGCTGGGCGCGCACGGAGGAGTTGTCGACCTTGAGCACGTCGATCTGCTCGTCGGTCTCCACGCGGTACTTGTTGACGCCGATGACCGGCTGGCGGCCCGAGTCGATCCGGGCCTGCGTACGCGCCGCGGCCTCCTCGATGCGCAGCTTGGGGATGCCCGCGTCGATGGCCTTGGCCATACCGCCCGCGGCCTCGACCTCCTCGATGTGCTGCCAGGCCCGCCGGGCCAGGTCGTACGTCAGCTTCTCCACGTACGCGCTGCCGCCCCACGGGTCGATCACCCGGGTCGTGCCGGACTCCTGCTGGAGCAGCAGCTGCGTGTTGCGGGCGATGCGCGCCGAGAAGTCGGTGGGCAGGGCGAGCGCCTCGTCGAGGGCGTTGGTGTGCAGCGACTGGGTGTGGCCCTGGGTGGCCGCCATCGCCTCGACGCAGGTGCGCGTGACGTTGTTGAAGACGTCCTGCGCGGTCAGCGACCAGCCCGAGGTCTGCGAATGGGTGCGCAGGGAGAGGGACTTGGCGTTCTGCGGGTCGAACTGCTTCACCAGCTTCGCCCACAGCAGGCGCGCCGCCCGCAGCTTGGCGACCTCCATGAAGAAGTTCATGCCGATCGCCCAGAAGAACGACAGCCGAGGCGCGAACGCGTCCACGTCCAGGCCGGCTTCACGGCCCGCCCGGATGTACTCCACACCGTCCGCGAGGGTGTACGCCAGCTCCAGGTCGGCCGTCGCGCCCGCTTCCTGGATGTGGTAGCCGGAGATGGAAATGGAGTTGTAGCGCGGCATCCGCTGGGAGGTGAAGGCGAAGATGTCGGAGATGATCCGCATCGACGGCTTCGGCGGATAGATGTAGGTGTTGCGGACCATGAACTCCTTGAGGATGTCGTTCTGGATGGTCCCGGCCAGCTTCTCGGGCGGCACGCCCTGTTCCTCGGCGGCGACGATGTACAGCGCCAGCACCGGCAGCACGGCACCGTTCATCGTCATCGACACGGTCATCCTGTCCAGCGGGATCCCGTCGAAGAGCTGCCGCATGTCGTAGATCGAGTCGATCGCCACGCCCGCCATGCCGACGTCACCGGTCACACGCGGGTGGTCGCTGTCGTAGCCGCGGTGCGTGGGCAGGTCGAAGGCGACCGACAGGCCCTTCTGGCCGGCCGCGAGGTTGCGGCGGTAGAAGGCGTTGGACTCCTCGGCCGTGGAGAAACCCGCGTACTGGCGGATCGTCCAGGGCTGGTTGGCGTACATCGTCGGGTACGGGCCGCGCAGGTACGGCGCCGCACCCGGGTACGTGTCGAGGAAGTCCAGGCCCTCCAGGTCACGGCCGGTGTAAAGGGGCTTGACGGCGATGCCCTCCGGGGTCTCCCAGAGCAGGTCGTCCCCGCCGGAGGCGTTCTTGACCGCCGTACGCCACTCGTCGGCGCCGCCGTCGGGGGCCGGGGTACCCAGCTCGATCCCGGAGAAGTCGGGGATTCCCATCAGGACACTCCCATGCGGTCGAGGGTGGCGGACAGCACGGCCACGGCGTCACAGCCCGCGAAGACGTACGAGTCGACACCGGGGTGGTCCCCCGGCCGCCCGGCGAGGAACACATGCGCGGCACCGGCGGCCTTCAGCTGCCCCGCCACCGCCTCCGCCTGCTCGGCGTACAGCGCGTCGCTGGAGCACAGCACGGCCTCCGTCGCGCCGCTCTCCTCGAAGGTGCCGTCCGTGACCGGCTCGATGCCGCCGGCCTGGAAGAGGTTCGAGGCGAAGGTGAGGCGTGCGGTGTGCGCGGCGGCCGGGCCCAGCGCGGCCAGGTAGATCCGGGGCCGGGAGCCGGTCGCGGCGAGATGGGCGTCGGAGCGGGCGCGCAGCGCCTCGTACGCCTCGTCACGGCGCACGCGCGGCAGTCCGCCGGAGCGCGGCTCGGGCGCGTCCGCGCGGACGACCGGCTTCTCCGCGAGGAACGGGAACTCGCTGACGCCGGTGATGGGTTCGCGCCGCTTGGCCAGCCGGCCGGTGCGGGCCTGCCAGGTCTCGGCGAGGTCCTGCGCGAGGTCCCCCGACCGCAGGGCGGCGGCCAGGCCGCCCCGCCGCTCGATCCGCTGGAGGAACTCCCAGCCGGCGTGGGCGAGTTCGTCGGTGAGCCGCTCCACGTACCAGGAGCCGCCGGCCGGGTCGATCACCCGGGACAGGTGCGACTCCTCGATGAGGATCGTGGAGGTGTTGCGGGCGATCCGGCGCGCGAACGCGTCCGGCAGGCCGAGAGCGTGGTCGAAGGGCAGCACGGTGACCGCGTCGGCCCCACCGGCACCGGCCGCCAGCGTGGCGATGGTGGTGCGCAGCATGTTCACCCACGGGTCGCGGCGCGTCATCATCACCGGCGAGGTGACGACGTGCTGGAGCTGGGCCCCGGCGCGCGGCGCCCCGCAGACCTCGGCCACCCGGGCCCACAGCCGGCGCGCGGCCCGCAGCTTGGCGATCGTCAGGAACTGGTCGGCGGTCGCCGCGTACCGGAACTCCAGCTGCGCGCAGGCCTGTTCGACGTCCAGCCCGGCGCCGGTCAGCTCCCGCAGGTACGCCACCGCGGTGGCCAGCGAGCAGCCCAGCTCCTGGGCGGCCGAACCGCCGGCCTCGTGGTACGGCAGCGCGTCCACGGTCAGCGCACGCAGCCCCGGGTACTCTCCGGCGCACCGCCGCGCCAGCTCCACCGTCGGCGCGGCATCGCACCGCTGCCCGGTCCGGGCCTCGTGCCCGAGCGGATCCGCGCCCAGATTGCCGCGCGCCGCGTCCCGGGCGACACCCCGCTCCGCGTACACCCGCAGCAGCTCCCGCGCGGCGGGCTCGGCATCGCCTCCCGCGTCGAGGACGACGGGCGCAAGATCGAGATACACCCCGTCGAGGACCCGGCCGAGGTCCGGCACCGCGATGCCGCCCTCCCCGACCGTCAGCCAGAGGGAGGTGACGCCGTTCTCCAGGTCCGCGATCACCGCGTCACGGTCGGCCGTGGAGTGCCGTTGCCGTACGTCCCAGCCGCCGACCGTGTTCCCCTCGGCACGGCCGCCTCGCACAAAGGGGGCGAAACCGGGGAAACCCGGCTCGGGCGCGGCGTCACGGGCGGTGTAGAGGGGGCGGGTGCGCAACCCGTCCTCCAGCGCGGTGGACAGGGCTTCCTCGGCCTCGGCGCCCTCGACGTCCTTGCCCGATTTGCGCAGCACACCCGCCACAAGGCGCTGCCACTGCTCATGGGGCACGTCAGGGAACTCGCCGGCCAGCTCAAGCCCGTCGTCAGGCAGGACCGTCATGCTCGGATGTTAGGCCACGTTAACGAACGAGCAGCAGTGGGTGCGGCTGTGACCTTGCCCTCGCCCTGGCTGTGACCTCGCTCTCCCTGCCGTCGCGGCCGGGATCGGCGCCCATGCCGGCGACGGATCCGCCCACAGGGGCCGGGCGCGTCAAGGTCCCGTCAAAGCCGTGGCCACCGCCGTATGGGGCCCGTCAACGGCGACCCGATCCGGCCGTCCGAGCGCTTTCCTCGAAGCGTCCGTTTCCCCACACCTCACTCCAGGAGTTCGCGATGGCCGATGCGGCCTTCGTCATCACCGTGCTCGCGGGTTTCGCGCTGGCGGCTCTCGTCGCCAAGGGGGTGACGAAGCTGTGACCGCCGAGAACGTCGTCGGCCTGGTCGTGGCCGTCGCCCTGCTGGGCTATCTCGTCCTCGCGCTGATCTTCCCGGAGAGGTTCTGAGATGGGCCCCGTCCTCGCCGGCGTCCTCCAGCTGCTCGCCCTCACCGCGGCGCTGGCGCTCGCGTACGTCCCCGCCGGCACCTACATGGCCCGGGTCTACTCCTCGCAGCGGCACCTGCGGGTGGAGAAGTGGATGTACCGGGCTGTCGGCGCCGACCCCGACGCGGAGATGACCTGGACCGCGTATGTGCGCGGTGTCCTCGCCTTCTCGGTCGTCGGCGTGCTGTTCCTCTATCTGCTCATGCGGCTCCAGGGCGTCCTGCCCGGCTCGCTCGGCTTCGCCTCGGTCGACCCGGCGCAGTCGTTCAACACGGCCGTGTCGTTCGTGACCAACACCGACTGGCAGTCGTACTACGGCGAGCAGACCATGGGGCACGTCGTGCAGACGGCCGGGCTCGCCGTGCAGAACTTCCTCTCCGCGGCCGTCGGCATGGCCGTCGCGGTGGCCCTGGTGCGGGGCTTCGCAGGCTCGCGCACCGGCGACCTCGGCAACTTCTGGGCCGACCTGGTGCGCGGCACCGTGCGGATCCTGCTGCCGGCCGCGGCGATCGCCGCCCTCGTGCTCGTGGCCTGCGGGGTGATCCAGAACTTCTCCGGCATCCATGAGGTCGGTCAGTTCATGGGCGGTTCGCAACAGTGGAACGGCGGCGCGGTCGCCTCGCAGGAGGCCATCAAGGAGCTGGGCACCAACGGCGGCGGCTACTTCAACGCCAACTCCGCCCACCCCTTCGAGAACCCCACGCCCTTCACCAACCTCTTCGAGATCTTCCTGATGCTGGTCATCCCGTTCTCGCTGACCCGCACCTTCGGCGTCATGGTGGGCAACGTGAAGCAGGGCCACGCGATCCTCGCCACGATGTTCACGATCTGGCTGGGCTTCGTGGCCCTGATGATGTGGACGGAGTTCGCACACCACGGTCCGGCCCTGCAGGCCGCGGGCGGAGCGATGGAGGGCAAGGAGGTCCGCTTCGGCGTCGGCTCGTCCTCGATCTTCGCGGTGTCGACGACCCTCACCTCGACCGGCGCGGTCGACTCCTTCCACTCCTCCTTCACGGGCCTCGGCGGCGGCCTCACCATGCTCTCGATGATGCTGGGCGAGATCGCCCCCGGCGGCACCGGCTCCGGCCTCTACGGCATGCTGGTCCTGGCGATCATCGCGGTGTTCGTCGCCGGCCTGATGGTCGGCCGTACGCCCGAGTACCTGGGCAAGAAGATCGGCGCGCGGGAGATGAAGCTCGCCGCCTGCTACATCCTGGTCACCCCGGCCCTGGTGCTGGTCTTCACCGCGGCCTCCCTGGCCCTGCCGACCCCGCCCCACTCGATGCTGAACCCGGGCGCGCACGGCTTCTCCGAGATCCTCTACGCCTTCACCTCCGCCGCCAACAACAACGGCTCGGCCTTCGCCGGCCTGAACGCGAACACCGACTGGTTCACCACCACGACCGGACTCGCGATGCTGCTCGGCCGCTTCCTCCCCATGATCTTCGTCCTGGCCCTGGCCGGCTCGCTCGCCGGGCAGCGGCCGGTCCCGGTCACCGCAGGCACCTTGCGCACCGAGAAGCCGCTCTTCACCGGTCTGCTGGTCGGCGCCGTCCTGATCATCACCGGTCTGACGTACTTCCCGGCCCTCGCGCTGGGTCCCCTCGCCGAGGGGCTGGCGTCATGACCACCCGCACCGAACCCCACGAGGACTCCATGTCCACTCCCACCCTGGCACCCCGTCCGGACACGCCGACGGGGCACCGGACCCCCGAGGGCCGCGTCGGAGCGGGCCTCTTCGACCCCAGGCAGCTGATCAGGTCCCTGCCGGACGCGTTCCGCAAGCTCGACCCGCGGGTGATGGTCAGGTCACCGGTGATGTTCGTGGTGTGGGTCGGCTCGGTCCTGACGACCGTGTTCTCCTTCGAGGACCCGGGCGACTGGTTCGGCTGGACGATCAGCGCCTGGCTGTGGCTGACCGTCGTCTTCGCCAACCTGGCGGAGGCGGTCGCCGAGGGCCGGGGCAAGGCCCAGGCCGACACCCTGCGCAAGGCCAAGACGGACAGTGTGGCCCGCAAGGTCGACGGCACCGTCGTTCCCGGCACCGAGCTCAGGATCGGCGACCTCGTCGTCTGCGAGGCGGGCGACGTCATCCCCGGCGACGGAGACGTCGTCGAGGGCGTGGCCTCCGTCGACGAGTCGGCCATCACCGGCGAGTCGGCCCCGGTCATCCGCGAGTCCGGCGGCGACCGTTCGGCCGTCACCGGCGGCACGAAGGTGCTGTCCGACCGGATCGTCATCCGCATCACGACCAAGCCGGGCGAGACCTTCATCGACCGGATGATCGGTCTCGTCGAGGGCGCCACCCGGCAGAAGACCCCCAACGAGATCGCGCTGAACATCCTGCTCGCCTCGCTGACCATCGTCTTCCTGCTGGCCTGCGCCACCCTGCCGCCCCTCGCCGACCACGCCGGGACACGGCTGACGATGGTCGTGCTGGTGGCGCTCCTGGTGTGTCTGATACCGACGACCATCGGCGCGCTGCTGTCGGCGATCGGCATCGCGGGCATGGACCGGCTGGTCCAGCGCAACGTCCTCGCCCTGTCCGGCCGCGCGGTCGAGGCCGCCGGTGACGTCTCCACGCTGCTGCTCGACAAGACCGGCACCATCACCCTCGGCAACCGGCAGGCCGCCGCGTTCGTGCCGGTGAACGGCGTGAGCGAGACCGAACTCGCCGACGCGGCCCAGCTGTCCTCGCTGGCCGACGAGACGCCCGAGGGGCGTTCCGTCGTCGTCCTGGCCAAGCAGAAGCACGGGCTGCGCGAGCGCGAGCTCGCCGGTGCCGAGTGGATCGCCTTCACCGCGCAGACCCGGATGTCCGGTGTCGACGCCGGCGGCCGCAAGGTCCGCAAGGGCGCCACGGCGTCGGTCGTCGCCTGGGTCGAGGGGCGGGGCGGCACCGTCGCCGAGGACGCCGAGGGGCTCGCCGCCCGGATCTCCGAGGCGGGCGGCACCCCACTGCTGGTCGCCGTCGAGGACGCGGACGGCGCCCGGGTGCTCGGCGTCATCCACCTCAAGGACATCGTCAAGGACGGCATGCGCGAGCGGTTCGGGGAACTGCGCCGCATGGGCATCAGAACCGTCATGATCACCGGCGACAACCCGCTGACGGCCAAGGCCATCGCCGAGGAGGCCGGTGTCGACGACTTCCTCGCCGAGGCCACCCCCGAGGACAAGATGGCCCTCATCAAGCGCGAGCAGGCGGGCGGAAAACTCGTCGCGATGACCGGCGACGGCACCAACGACGCCCCCGCACTGGCCCAGGCGGACGTCGGCGTGGCCATGAACACCGGGACGTCGGCCGCGAAGGAGGCCGGCAACATGGTCGACCTCGACTCCGACCCGACCAAGCTCATCGAGATCGTCGAGATCGGTAAGCAACTCCTCATCACCCGGGGCGCGTTGACGACGTTCTCCATCGCCAACGACGTCGCGAAGTACTTCGCGATCATCCCCGCGCTGTTCGCGGCGGTCTACCCGGGCCTGGGCAAGCTCAACATCATGGGGCTGTCCTCGCCCGACTCCGCGATCCTGTCGGCCGTCGTCTTCAACGCGCTGATCATCGTCGCGCTGGTGCCGCTGTCCCTCAGGGGCGTGCGGTACCGGCCGCTCAGCGCCGACAAGCTGCTGCGCCGCAACCTCACGGTCTACGGCGTCGGCGGGCTGATCGCCCCCTTCCTCGGCATCAAGCTCATCGACCTGATCGTCTCCCTCATCCCCGGGATCGGCTGATGGCCATGAACAACTCCGTCAAGAACACCACCCGGCTGCTCGGGGCGGGCCTGCGCGCCCTGCTCGTGCTGACTCTGGTGACGGGCGTCCTCTACCCACTGGTCATCACCGGCGTCGCCCAGGGACTCTTCCCCGGCCACGCCAACGGCTCGCAGATCACGTCGGGCGGCAGGGTCGTCGGCTCGTCCCTGATCGGCCAACAGGGCTACAGCCTGGACTACTTCCAGCCACGCCCCGCGAACGGCCTGGGCGAGAACTGGGTCAACACGCGGTACAAGCTGATCCTGTCCGGCGCCACCAACCTCTCCGCCGACAACGAGAAGCTGGTCAGATCGGTGCGGGCGGCCAAGGCCGAGGTGGTGAAGGAGAACTCGACCGCCGACTACGAGGTGAACCCCGCCGACGTCCCCGCCGACGCCGTCACCTCCTCCGGCTCCGGCCTCGACCCCGACATCTCCCCGCGGTACGCCGACCTCCAGGTCCACCGGGTCGCCGCACGCAACCACCTCTCCGTCGGCCAGGTCCAACGGCTCGTCGACCGCCACACCGAGGGCCGCACCCTGGGCTTTATGGGCGATCCCCGCGTGAACGTCCTGGAACTGAACATCGCGCTCGAGGATCTCGTGGCGAAGCACTGATCGGCTCAGCGCAGCACGGCTGTCAGCAGGTCGGTGCCCAAGGACGTCAGGGCGGGCACGTCGAGGGTGTTGCGGACGTAACGGCCGTGCCGCCGGGTGGTGAGCAGGCCCGCGCGGCGCAGCAGGGCGAGGTGGCGGGAGACCTCCGGAGGCGTGAGCCCCCAGACGTGGGCCAGCTCGCCGGTGGTGTGCGGGCCGCGGGCCAGGGTGCGCAGCAGCCGCAGCCGTACCGGATGCGCGAGCGCCTCCAGCCGCAGGGTGACCGTGTCCAGCGGCACCGGCTCCGACGGTTCCGGCTCGGCCACCGGGTACTGCACCACCGGCTGCCACCCCGGCGCGTGGACCGCCACCAGGTGCGGACGGCCGTGGACACTGGGGATGAAGGTCACCCCGGCGCCGTCGGCGGTGGTCGCCTTGTCCTGGAGCTTGTCCACGACGATGCAGTCGCCCTCCGGTGCCAGGGTGACCGCCGCGGAGACCGCTGCCAGTGCCGCTCCGAGGCCCTGGCGCTTCAACAGGTCGTTCTTCACGCGCAGGTCGCCGGCGAGCCGTACGGCGACGCCCGCCCAGGCGGCGTCGAAGAAGGCCTCGGCGCACTGTTCGAGGGTGTGGCGCACCCGGGCCCGCACGGCCGCCGGGTCGTCGAGCAGCCGTTCCGCGAAGGCCTCCTGCCGTGCGCCGCGGGCCTGCGCCAGATCCAGGGCCCGCTCGCGCGCGGCCGCGTCGGCGAGGGGCGACGGCGCGTCGAGGGGGACCCGGGTGCTGCCGCACGTGGTGACGAGCGCGGCGGTCACATACCTGTCGTCGTCGATCCGGTCCACGTCGTCCAGTTCCTCGGCGAGGGTCCGCCGGGGCCGGGCGGGCAGCAGGAAGTCGGCCTGTGAGGACCGCCAGAGGAACTCGGCCTCCCTCAGCCGCTCGGCCAGCTCCGGCCGCAGCCCGGCCCACACGTCCGCGGCCCAGCCGGAGAACTGCGGATGATGCCCGGGCTCGGCCAGCACGTGCAGCATCGCGGTCAGCTCGGCCAGCGGGGAGGCGGCGAACCGCAGTCCCCCGGACGGCAGGCCGCCGATGTCGATCCTCAACGTCATCCCCCCATCATCACGGGCCGGTTGCCCGGCGCCGGCGTCGTTTGACGACGTCCGTCAAGCGACGTGCCGGGCCCGGCGGCCGCACGCACCGTGACGCCATGGCAACCACCACCAAGATCCGGCCCCGCGCCCTCGTCCGCGCCTGCGGAGGCCCCCGCTATGCCGTCGCCCTGGCCGTGGACGCGCTCGGCACCGGCCTGCTGCGGCCCTTCCTGCTGCTCTACGGGGTGCTGGTGCTGCGGCTGTCGGCGCCGGTCACCGGCATCGCCATGACGGTCGGCATCGTCGCGGGCCTGGCGTGCATGCCCGCGGTCGGCCGCTGGCTGGACCGGGGTGCCCGCAGCACGGTCGTGGCGGTGTCGATGCTGGTGCGCGTCCTGGGCGTCGCGCTGCTGCTGGCCACCCCGGCGGGGCACGTCTGGCCGTTCGCGACGGCGGCGCTCTTCCTCGGCATCGGCAACCAGGCGTGGCCCGCCGCCCACGCGGCCGTCGTGGCCACGGTCTCCCACGGCCGGGAACGCGACGCCGCTCTCGCGGCGGGCCGCGCCCTGCGCAACGCCGGACTGGGCGTGGGCGCCCTCATCGCCACCGTGTGCCTGACGGGTGGCGCCACCGCTCTGCGGGCGCTGGCCGCCGTGACCGGACTCGCCTGTCTCGCCGCGGCGGCCCTGGCCTGGTCGGTCCACCTGCGCGCACACCCGGCCGCCGCGCCGGGCGACGGCACGGACCACGGCCCCGCGCCCCGGATGCGCGCCCTGCTGGCCGCCAACGTCGTCTACGTCTTCTGCCTCAACGTCCCCGAGATCGCGCTCCCGCTGATCCTGGTGACCCAGTTGCACGCGTCGCCGGTGTGGTCGGCAGCCGTCTTCGTGACCAACACGGTGCTGGTGGTCACCCTTCAGGTGCCGGTCACCGTCCTGATGTCCCGCTTCGCCCGGCGGACCGTGCTGGTGCTCGCCGGCGTGGTCCTCACCGCGTCCTACCTCGGCTTCCTCGCGGCCACCGCCCTGGGACCCGGCTGGGGTGCCCCGGCCGTCGCCGCGGTGTCCGTGGTCTGCACCCTCGGCGAGATCGTCTACGCCGGCAGCGCCACCGCACTCGTCACCCACCTCGCCCCCGCCCATGCCCTGGGCCGCACCCTCGCCCGCTTCGAGCTCTCCTCGGGCCTCGGCCTCGCCGTCTCCCCGACGGTCATCACCGCTCTCGCCCCCCACGGCCCGGCCGCCCTCTGGGGCAGCCTCGCCGCCGCGACCCTCCTGTCCGCCTCGGCCGTCGCCGCCGGGAAGGACCGGGGAACGCGGCTGGGCGACTGCGGCGAAGAGCACACCACAGCGGCGGCCCGCCGGCAGTATGCGCGGGCCACGCCGGGGTAAGCGAACGACCGAAAGACCCCGAGCAACACGAACAACAACGAAAGAGCCCCACATGGTCATCCCGCTTATGAAGCAGGCGGCAGATGAGCCGGGCGCGGACGAGCAGGCCCCCCTGCGCTACGGCGCGGTCTGGGCCGAAGGCGCAGTCTGCGCTGTCGAGGCACGCCGGGCGCTGCAGGCGTTCCTGGCGTACGTACCGCGTACCGGCCGCCCTCCCGTGCCGGCCCCGCTGGCGATCGACGCCGAACTGGTGGTCAGCGAACTGGTCACCAACGCGCTCCGGCACGCTCCCGGCCCCTGCGGGATGGTTCTCCTGCTGTCCGGTGACGGACTGGCCGTCACCGTGTGGGACACCTCCACCGAGCAGCCGGTGGTCAGGCAGCGCGACGGGCAGCGCTTCGGCGGCCACGGGATGCACGTGGTGCACGCGGTCAGCACGGAAGTCACCGTTTCGTCCCTCGGCGACGGCAAGCAGATCACCGCCTACCTGCGCCGGGTGCCGGACGAGGACGCCGACGACGCCGACGTGATGATGGACGCCGGCCCGGCCGCCTGACGCCGCGACGAGACATTCTCCCGGCAGCGGTCACCACCCGGTGCGCAACAGATGGTTGAGGAGCAGCGCGAGCAGCGCCTGGGCGGTGAGCCAGATGCGGGGGCGGGTGAGGAACGCGCACGCCGGGAGCAGCCACAGGGCGAAGGGGAGCCAGATGCGTTCCGTCTCCGCCTTGCTCATGCCGCTCAGGTCGGCGACCAGCAGGGCGAGCAGCGCGGCGGACACGAGGAACGCGAGACGGGCGTCGGCTCGGGGCTCGGTGCGACGCCGGGCCAGGACGGCCCCCGTCCGCCGCAGCCCCGCCGCCGTGGCCAGACCCGTGATGAGCACGGTGCAGGCCAGGTTGGCCCACACCCAGTAGCCGTAGGGGCGGATGCCGCCCGCGCCCTGGCCGTAGGGGGTGTCCGCAAAGTCCCGCCTGCCCCGCGACGCCCGGCACGCACTTTCGCCGCACCGGGCGAACACCCGAGTACAACCAGTACGCGGGTGCCCGCCCGGCACGCCGAGAGCACGCACCGAACGCCGCGGGGCCCGCCCTCCGGGCGAACGACGCGACTTTGCGGACACCCCCTAGCGCGTCACCAGCAGGTGGTAGGCCTCCCACCAGTCGAAGCCGCCGAGCGTGAACACCGTGGGGACCACGGCCAGTCCGGCGAGCCACGCCGCCGGCAGGGCCGGGCGCTCCCGGACCCGGTGGCGGCCGAGCACCAGGACCGCCGCCGCTATCAGCGCCACGAGCGTGAGGCCGTACGACAGGTAGCAGATCAGGCCGAACAGCAGCCCGGACGCCCCCGCGCACCCCAGGGACGACCGGGTGACGGCCAGAGCCGGCAGCGCCACCGCCCACGCCGCCACCGCCGTGAAGTACGCGTCGGCCGAGGTGCCCATCCACACGGCCGCCGGGGCCAGGACCAGGAAGGGGGCCGCCCGGCGCGCGAGCGCCTCGTCGGCCAGGGCGCGGATCGTGACCAGCACGGCCACGCAGGCGGTCGCCCCCCGGCGCCGACAACCCCGAGCACCGCTGACCGGCGGGGCCGCCGCTGCGGCCGGGCCCGGTGCACCGCCGTTTCACAGCCGCTTCTCGAACCAGTGGTGCGCGTAGGGCTCGTCGTTGAAGGCGGGGACCTCGGTGTACCCGCTGCCGCGGTAGAGGCGCATGGCCGCCTCCAGGGCCTTGTTGGTGTCGAGCCGCACCCGATCGCTGCCGTGCCGGGCGGCGCGTGCCTCGAGTTCGGACAACAGGCGCCGGGCCAGGCCGAGTCCTCTGGTCCGGGGGGAGACCCACAGCCGCTTGATCTCCGCGGGGGCCCCGGCCGGCAGCTTGAGCCCGGCGCAGGCCACCGGCTCGCCGTGCAACCGGGCGACGAGGAACACCCCGCGCGGCGCACGCAGCTCGGCCGGGTCGGGCAGCAGGCTGTTCGCCGGGTCGAAGCCGCCGTCGAAGAGCTCCCGCAGCTCGGCGGCGTAGGACCGCAGGCAGTACGCGGCGTCCGGGTGGTCCGGGTCGAGCTCCTCCAGGGCCACCGTCGAGGCCGTCAGCAACCGCTCGACCTCGGCCATGGCGGAGGTCAGCCGCTCCCGCTGCCGTGCATCGAGCGGGTCGAGGAGCGCGGCGGCGAGTGCGTCGCTGCGGTCGTCGAGCAGAGCACGCTCCCGCCGCCCGGCCTCGGTCAGCCGCACGGTGCGTACCCGCCGGTCGCGGGGGTGGGGCTCGACGGTCACGAGACCGTCGCGCTCGAGTGCCCGCAGCAGTCGGCTCACATAGCCGGAGTCGAGACCGAGCCGCTCCCGTACGCCGCGCACGTCGTGCGTGCCGCCGTCACCGATCTGCCAGAGCAGCCGGGCCTGACCGTACGGACGCGCACCGCCCAGATAGTGGTCGTGCAGCACTCCGACCCGCTCGGCGACCGTCCGGTTGAACCGCCGTACCTGCTCCACTTGCTCCTTCGCCATTCCCTGACCTTAGTCAGGTAATGGTGGAGGGTGCAAGGAAGAGGTCTCAGGCCTCACGGGGCGCGAAGTCGGTCTCCTTCGCCGTGATGATCCGGGCGCCCATGTTGCGCTCCATCATCTCCAGGGCCGCGTTCGCCAGGTGGGGATGGATGGAGGCGACGGCGTCCTTCGGGATCGTCACCTCGAGGTGCCGGATGTGCGCGTCCAGCGCGGAGTAGAGGACGCACTGCTCGGTGACCTGGCCGGTCAGGACCACGTGCCCGACGCCCAGGCTCCACAGGAGGTAGGACAGGGGCGTCTCGAAGAAGACCGAGTGGCGGGCCTTCATGACGAAGAGCGACTGGTCGTCGGGCCGGATCGGCTCGATCAGGTGGGCGTTCGGCTGGGACAGGGCCGCGTCCAGCAGCTCTCCGTGGTGCGAGCGCCACAGCCCGAAGTTGTCGTTCACGTAGATCACGGGAACGTCCGCCTCGCGGGCCCGGCCGAGCAGCTCGGTCAGCACGGGCACGACCTCTTCGACGGAGGGCACGAGCAACTCGGCGTCCTCGTGGTCGTAGGTGTTGATCATGTCGATCACGATCAGAGCCGACCGTGTCGGGTCTGCGCCTCGTTCCATGCCTTCCACCGCCCGTCCGGTGCTGTCACTCATGGCCTGCGGCGAGATCTGGTCGGGGTGGAAGTCGGAGCATCGGATCTCCCGAGTGGAGCGTGTGGTGCGGGTTCCGGGAATGCACTGCTGAGTACCCGGCGGTGCGGTGGGCTCAAACGCGGATGATCACCTCGTGATCAGAGCCAGTCCCGCCGCTTGAAGATCACGTACAGGCTCGTGCAGACCACCCCCATCAGGACGATCGCGAACGGATACCCGAGCACCCAGTGCAGCTCCGGCATGTGCGTGAAGTTCATGCCGTAGATCGTGCCGACCAGCGTCGGGGCGAACAGGATCGCCGCCCAGGACGAGATCTTCTTGAAGTTGTCGTCCTCGGGGCGCTGACCTGCGCAGACGGCTCCAGAAGGCATCCTGAACTGCGGCTTTGCATCTTTCCGGGGCTTTCACCGTGCCGCAGATTTGCGCGGTCGATTCTCCCCAGACGCTCCCCAGCGGTGGTCATTCTCCCCAGATTCTCCCCAGCGAAAGCTGCGCTGAGAGGGAGCAGCCGGGCCGTCGTCTTGCCGTGCGAACGTCGACTACGCAGCGTTCGGAGGCCGGGCGGCACGTTGGGCTCCGCCGCCCCGACGGCTTCGCAGGACCCAGGGCGGAGGTGGCTGCGAACTTAAACGCAGCCACCATCCTGGCCCACGATGCTGCCCATGATATCTGGCAGTACCACCGGATCGCGTGTGTCACCGGTCCCTTCGAGACGTCCGGCTCGCCGGCAATGAACAGGCCGCGCCCACTTGGCTCTGTCTCGCAGCAGCATTGCCCGTAATCAAGGAAGCGCGTCTCCAGGATCATCGGGGCGGTGGCCGTGAACCCGGTACACGAGCTCGTCCGGGTGACGTATGACTCTGGCTAGCCGCCACGCCGCGTCGTACGGCCTGCGGCCGCGCTCCCGGGACCACAGGCGGAGTGCGAGCAGACTGGTGAGCGGGTCGAGCAGCCAGCGCAGTACGGAGGTCTTCACTGATCGTCCTCCGTTGCGAAGGAGACGGCCGTGGGGGAGGGCGCCACGGACTCCAGGTCGCCGGAGGGCGAGGGCCAGGGGAACCCATCGGACCAACCCATCTGCTCGAAGAGCATGCGGGCGGTGGCCATGAACCGCGCCTGCCGTCCCGGCACGTCGTCCAATCGCTCCCAGACGTAGAGGAGGGTGTGGGCGAGCCGCTCGGCTTGCGTCCGCTCGGTGACCGACGTTCCCACCAGGGGGAGGATCGTGTCCTGGAACGATGCCCAGTTGAGGGCCGGCAGGTCGTCCAGATGCCGCTCCAGCCACCACATCCGGGCGGTGTCCCGGTCGGTGCACACGGTCCGAGCCAGCTCCTGCCGACGCAACCGGTCCTGCGCGAGCTGGAGTTCAACGTCGCGCAGGGCGTTCTGGTGCCTCTGGGCCCGGTCGGCGTCCTGCTGGGGGAGCAGCAGGGTGAGTCGTGCCCTGAGCCAGAGGCCGGGATAGCCGTCGGGGCTGTGCCACGGCGAGACCGCCAGGGTGAGCCTCTGCTGAGCGCATTCCAGTTCCTCGGGCTGGTGCTCCCCGGTGATGCCGCGGCCGAGTTCATCTAGGGCCAGGCGGGCCGCCGCTCGCGCGGCGGTCCCGTGGTGGGTCCCGGTCGCCCTGGGCGGGATCTGATGGGTGAGAGTGCCGCGCGCGAGGAAGCGGACGCCCGGCAGGCAGGTGGGCCAGTACGCCGTGAACCGGCCGACCCGCCGTCTCCACCAGGGACCGGGACGATCGGTCATGCCTCCGACGCTTTCCGGACGAGGCTGTAGTGCTGCATGGCGTGGCCGAGGATGTCCCGCCAGAACGGCCGGACTACCGCTCCGTCGGCCACCAAGAGTCGATCGAGCCGCAACCGCAGCCGCGGCGGGGCGAAGACCTCCGCAAGCAGGGCGATCACCGCCTCCCTCTGGTCGGCGTCGTGCTCGAACCGCTTCTGCCACCGGGTTAGTTGATCGAGAACGGCGTCCACGGCGTCGTTGGTGGACAGCAGCGTCTGCCAGGCATGGACGAAGTGCTCCCTGCTGGACGCGTCGCAGGCCGAGGCGAGGACCAGGTCCGTACCTGTGTCGCTGGAGACGAGTGCGAGGAAGGCCCCCAAAGCTTGGCGGTGCGCCTTTCCATCGGCCTCGGCCCCATGCTTCTTCAGCCACTGCACGACCGTCTTGTCCACGAGGCCAGGAGCGTGCCGGACGAGCTCCTGGAAGGCATCGACCAGCTTCTCGGCGCCGAATTCCTTTCCGCCCGCTGCCTTGCCCAGGCGGGTGAGGGCGAGCGCCGGCTGCTCAAGGCCCCAGGGCCCGCCACAGACGTCGATGACCAGATCGACCTTCTCGGCGTTGTTGGACTCTGCCCAGTTGAGGAGTCGGTCCCGGACGTAGCGGCCGAGTTCGGCGTCGGTTGCGGCCTTCGTGAGCGCCTCGACGGCCAAGATGCGCCGAGGGCCGGTGAGCCCCGTCGCGAGAGCGTCGAGCACCTTCCTGTCGTGCCGACGCACCGCCAGGTGCAGTAGGGCTTCGCTTGCCAGACGGGCGTCGTCCTCCGGGACGGACCGATTCGCGGCGACACCGACCGCCCACGTCGTCAGCAGGTCATGCTGGGTGGGGAACTCGTCCCACAGATGACGCAGGATGGCAGCAGGCAGCCCCTGACACCTGCGGTCGTGGTGGGCACGTTCGCCGACGGGCTCGATCTCGGCTGCTTGGAGCCGACGGGACGACGTCGCGTCGGTGAGCACATCGGCAGGCCCGCGGGCCTGGCCCAGCGAGGCGAGCAGGTCGTCGGACGCGCGGACGATGGAACCGCGCCGCCCTCCGTCGAGCAGCGCTCCCGCCCACACCGTGACCCGAGTGGACAGCAACGACGGACTCCCGTCCACCGCACCGCGCCTGTTGAGCAGCTTCTCTACCGTGGTATGCCAGTCCCCGAAACGGTCCACGGCTTCCTTGAGCTGTTCCCTGCCGTTGACCGCACTGAGGAGTACGGCCAGCCGGCACGCCTCACGGGCGGACGGGTCGGCTTCCCAGATCGGGGAAAGTTTCTCGTCCGTCAGCCAGGCCAGCCGGTCCCCGTGACCGTGCGCGTCGAGCTCGGCCTCGACCAGGCGCCGCGCACCGGGGGACTCCAGCCGTACGGTGACGTCGCCAGTGGCATTCGCCCATGCGCCCTGCCAGTCGCCCGGGGTGGCGAGCACGACCAGGAAAGACCCCTGTTTACGCAGCGCCGCTCCATGACGGACCAAGTCTTGACCGAAGCGGGCGGGCGGCTCGTCCGGGAGGTCGGAGAGGTCGAGCAGGTAGCCCGTCGCCGAGCGCACCGGCAGGCACTGGGTCCCGGGCTTGGTCCACTCCGGTTCCAGGTCGAACAGCTCCGGCTCCTGCGGTCCCGCCGTATGGCGCAGGAGCCGTACCGCCGCGGTCCGCCGGCCGCTGCCAGCGGGGGCGCACAGCACCACGACGCCGTGCGCTTCGAGGATCTTGGCGGCGTCGGGCAGACGGTTCGGTTCCCGGGGCTCGACGAAGCGCCCATCTTCGCTCGCACGGTAAGCGGGGTCGCGGCCGTCGATGGGCAGGGGGTGAACGTAGTCACCGTTCAGGTGTACGGCGTAGTGGACCGCCTGGACGCTGTGGTCGCCGTATTGGTGGAACTCCGACGCGTTCGATGGCGGCGCGCCGGCCGGATCCTCGTGCGCCTGGGGCCCCACCGGATCGATTCCGTGGTACGTCGGGTCGGGTGCTTCGCTGCTGAGGTCGCTCATTACCGCCCCCGCTCGTCGTAGAAGTTGTAGCCCTGCTTGCCGTGCTCGCCGTACTGGTGGAAAGTCACCGCGCCGGAACCCACTGGAGCCGTGGGAGCCGACGCCACATGCGCCCCGGCTCCCGGCTCCTCCTCATCACCCGCCGCAGCGGACGGCTCGAAGATGTCCGGATCCGCGAGCCCCCAGTCGAAACCCGGAAGGTGCAGATAGGCCGGCTGCTCGAACTTCTTCACCCTCACCAGATGCCGGTGGAAGTGCGCCGGCAGTACGTCTTCGTTGACGCAACCGCTGTCGAAGACGTCCTCGTACACCCGCTGGGAGACGATCACGGCGGTGTTGGTGATCTCGGGATGCCCACGTTCGAGCACCGCCCGCAGCGCCTTGTCGTCCAAGAGCCGGTGGGTGTGCACCATGGGCACGCCCAGACCGCTTTGAGGCAACGGCCCGACGTGGATGCTGACCCGCAGCTGCAGCGGTTTGAGGTGCGGGTTATCAGCCCGCCGACGGGCGAGCGCCTGGCGAAGCGCGTCGGGAAAGTGCCCCACCAGCGCGGGCAGGACCTCGGGGTCCATACCGGCGACGTAACCGTCGCCCGTGTGCTGGCCGAACACGCGCCGCTCCCAGTGCGCGCTGACGTTGCTGGCGCTCAGCGCCTGGGCCAGCAGAGGTGGGATGTCGGCGTTTACCAGCTGCATCCCTTTGCTGTCGAGTGTTCCGAAGTCCCTGGCGTCCACGGCCAGCACGGCCCGGTAGGGCCACAAGGGCTCCCATGACGGCAACATGCGCCGCTCCTCTCGTCGCCTCCCCGCCCACGCGGCGGGGAGAGCACCACCCTGTTCGAGGAGCCGGGAGCCGACCGTCCAGCACTGGACGGTACGGGTGTGCGGCACGTCACATCACGGGAGCTCCGCGCGGGGCCGGCCGCCGTCTCCCACCCCGTCGTCCTGAGCTGCTGCTCTCAGCAGGGCAGCATCCCTGACAACGAGCCGCCGACGGCCGAGCGTGACAATGCCGTCGGCCTGGAGACGCGCGAGGGCGGCAAACGCTGATGACCGACTCATGCCCGCCATCGTCGCCAAGTCCTCTCTGGGTATGCCGAGTTCGACGACGAGACCACCACTCCTGTCGCGGTGACCCACCTCGTCCGCGAGATAGACGACCACCCGTGCTAGGCGCGCCGGCGGCGGCAGATGAGCAAGGTCGGCGCGCAGACGCTCCTGGCTGTTCAGCCGTTCCACGCTCAGCCGGTACACGACCGGCTCCAGGCGATGCCGGGTCACGAATCCACGGAAGGCGTGTGCGGCCATGACGACCCCGGTACAGGGCCGTACCGCGGTCACGGTCGCCGAACGCGGCCGGTCGAGCAGCACGCCCATCTCGCCGAGGACTTCGCCGGGGCCGCGGAGCATCAACGTCAGACGGTCCCCGGCCTCATTGCCCTGCACTACCTTGACGAGACCGTCGACCAGCGCGATCACACCGTCGGGGGACTCGCCCTGTGCCAGGAGCACCGCCTGGCTCCGGTAGGTCCGCCGATGCCCGCGGTCGATCAAGTCTCGCCATACCTCAGGAGAGACGAGGGAAAGGAAGTTCACCGTGACACCTCCTCGCCCTCACGCGAAGGCGGCGGCCAAGGCGAAGCAGCCGCAGCCCGCAACTGCCAGGACGAGCGAGCACTGCACCCGACGGTGTTTGGCCCACGCGATCTCGCTCATCACCACCACCTGCCGGGTAAGCGAAGGCAGTGGGTCTGTGTTCCGCAGCGCGCTCTCCAGTACGGCTGGTTCCATGAGCCGCAGGTGTCCGAAGTACAGGAAGTCGCCATCCGGTTCTGGCCCTCGCCGCTCCTTGCGGAGCCGGGGAGAAACAGCCCATGCGGCACAACAGGCACCCGCCATGATGAGCACGATGCCGAGCCACAACAGCGCCTGCGATGCGGCGGACTCGAACCCGCCCACCGCCCGCCGGGAACTCGCCAGCAGACTCAGTACGGCCAGCGTGGTGGACTGCAGGGTCAAGGCGAGCGCGGCTTTCGAATCAGCCTTGGCCGTTGCATCCGCGACGGCCAACTGGATCTTCCACGCTGTTTCGGTCGGCTCAGTCGGCACGGTGGCATCCCCCCGGGTGCAGCGAGTAGCACTCACTGGTGCTGCGCTGAAGGCTGCGCAGGCATGGCCGTCCGAAAACGTAAGGCGGACATCTTGGCCTGAACACGTGGGGAAGCGGGCGATCCCTGTGGGTGCTGTCGTAAGCGAACGCCCGTGCCCCGCTGCCCGCGTCGAGGCAGGACTCCTCGGCAAGTTCTCGTGCCGCGGCCTCGGCGAATGTCTCGCCCCGGCTCCACGCAACCACCGGGAAGTTCCCAGGTGTTGCGGTGGTGTCCCCCCAGGTGTGCACTGCGCCCAGTTCCTGAGGGCGGGTGCCGCCCGTCTGCCTCAGTGCTCCGCCGGCTTCGGTGCGCTTGCGAGCGGTGCCGGGCCGCTGGTGGTCCAGCGGTGGCGGTGGTGGCGAACGTACCGGGGGTCGATGAAGTGCCACCGGTGGAGTGCGATCTTCTCTCGGAGTTTGCCTGTCACCGTGTCGAGGATCACGAGACCGTCGGTCAGGACCAATGCTCCCGCGTCAAAGCGCGTGTGGCAGTTCGGGCAGAGGCACAGCAGGTTCTCGACGACGTCGGGCCCACCGTCCTCCCTCGCTCGGATATGGGCTGCTTCGCTGGATCGATGGCGAGGCGGGGGCAGGACCAGGACGGTGCCGCAAATCTGGCAGCGGTCTTGATACCACTCCTTCAGCTTGCGGACGGCACTGCTATCGGCCTGCGGCCGGCCCCCATAAGTGCCTCTTCTTCCCGTCGACCCCCAGTGTCCGGCCTCGGGTGCGTTCGGGAGAAGCGGCGGGGCGTCTTCCTCAGGTCCCGGTATGCCACCCAGTCCGTCGTCCAGCGCTCGGATGAGCCGATCTACCGTGCTTCGGTCCATGGCGCTGAGGCGTGCGGTGTCCAGTACGGCGCGGCGGACCAGTGTCCAGGCGGCTTGAATGTGAACGCTGTGGATGGCGGTGTGTTCAGTCGCGGCGAGCGTGCCGGCGATACGCGAGACATGGTCACCGACCCGGACGAAGAAGTCGGCGTGCGGCTCGGGCAGAACGGTGTCCCACTCGGCTTCCGCTGCGCGAACCATGTCCCACTGCAACGCTGCGCGCGTGGTGTAGGTGAGGACGGGACGGGTGTTGAAGGCCCAGGCGTACGCCGCGGCGAGCGCGTCCCGCCAGTCGCCCGACGCCGAGTCCACGCGGAGGGCGACTGGCGCTGCTCGCCGAACGAAGTGCAGGACGCGGGAGTACGTGGCGGCGTCCGTGGACAGAAAGCCTCGCCAATCCCGGATGGACACGTCCCACGCGGCTCCCACGTGCGGCGGGACGGGTCTCCTCGTTGCCCGATAGCGTCCGACGCCCCGCGTGGGCAGTGTGTGCCGCCCGTCCCATGCCATGCGTATCTGCCTCTCCATGGCCGTGCTGATCGCGGAGCCGCTGCGACCTGACGTGAATGGAGAACCGGTCAGGAGGAACACGGGCGTGCCTCCGCCGGCGTTGTCCGCTCGGCGGGTGGCGTGAGCGGCAGCGCCGAACCGTCGTTCGTCCGTGACGTTGCGGCGAATTGCCAACGGACCCAGCCCGTCGAGGAGACGGCCCAGGAGATGATCGATCGGCTCGCCTGCACACCCGTGAGAACGCACGAGAGATGTCCAGACCGTCATCGGGGCGTCCGGCCATGAACTGACCGAGACCGCTGGGGTGATGGACGCAGACCACCAGCTGATCGCCGCCGCGTAGAGGTCCGACGGATCGATCCCAGCAGCGCCGGCTTCTGCCTGCGCCATTTCCCCAAGGGGTCCTCGCAAGATGACACCGTCGCTCATGTCCCACCCCCGTCTCGGCGCGCCCCGCGGCGTTGCCGTGCCTCGGGTGAGTCTGCCCGACCGCTCGCACAGCGCGAGCCACCGCCACATGCCGAGCCCTTCGCGCCTCCGTATTCGCGGGAATCTCCGAGGCGGACTATGGCATGGGCACAGCGGAAACCATCTACCGCGGGCCGCCGAGGATGCTCCGGCATGAGGTGGTTTGATCCGGTTTGCGCGATAGGGGCAGTGCTTAAAAGGTGCTCGGTGGATGGGGGAGGGGGTGGCTCTGACCTGCACGGGACGTACCTGGGAGTCGGCCGTCCTGACACCCCCGGGCGTTTTCGGGATGTGAGGGTGGTGGGGCCCGTGGCCATGGCTAGGTCACGGGCCGCCGCGTGTGCCTGATCCGCGGTGCTCTGTCGCCGTTCGACCGGGCTCACTATGCCTCGATGGTGAAAGCTGCTTCGTATCCGTCATCGATCTTGATGTCTTCATACACGATGGTCTGGCAAAGGCGGTTCCATCGGTGGCCCAGTAGAACAGCGAGCCCCATGGGGCAGGCGAGGAAGAGGTGCATTCGGCGGACTCGGCGCGTGGAGCGGCGGACGTGGTCGCGGATGCCGACGGCCAAGGCGTTGGCGGCGGTGCTGTTGGGGACGGATCCGTCGTTTGCTGTGCCGCTCGGCGGGGTGAGGACGATGAGCTTGCTGACGGGGAGGTTCTGCTCGTCCAGGTAATCCAAGACGTCATCGGTGGGGTCCGTTGCAACGGCGATGGCGACAGCGATCTCGTCGCCTTGGCTGATGTCGTGCTCGATGACTCCGGGCGCCTGAGGGGTGTCGAATGGATCGTTGGTGGACCAGAGTTGGCTACCAGTCCTCCCGCGTTGAACTGCTGCGAGGTCGGTACCGGTGACCATGCGAAAGGTGGTGCCCACGAGGAAGGCTGGCGCGAGACGGATGCTGCCCGTGACGGAGACAGCGGTTGTCCCGGCGGGCAGGTGTCCAGGCGCGGCCTCGATGTCCGTCTGCAGCTGATCCCACGTGTGCGGTGACAGTGGGCGACGCTTGGTGTAGTCGGAGTCTCCGTCGAAGCGATCGATCCAGTCGATGGCGTGGTCAGCTTCCGACGCCAGCGGGTCCGGTTTGAGAGTGGCAATCGACAGAATGGCTCGGGCAGGCCCAGCCTTGAGTTCAAGCTCGGTGACGGCAGCCTCGATCATCGTCTTCGTTAGCTTTCGGTGGCCCTCGCGGACCATCTTGGCGACCCAGCCGACACCCTTTTCAAGTGCTTGCTGGTCGTGACGAAGGCCGGTGACAGTCATCAGGAGTTGGAGGTTCTCTTGGAACCTGACCATGTCCAGAGGCAGGTCGAAGCGCAGCACCGACAGGAGATCGATGAGTTCGGCCTCTGTTACTCCTGTCTCCTGGGCCCACCGGGCACGGGCCTTACCTCGGAGCGACTTGGCTCCGCCGACGGCTGCCTTGGGCATAAGGAGGCCGGTACGGGCGTCGCGGCCCGCCATCAAGTCGTCCTCGGGGTCGGCCGCCCGGTTGGTTACCAGGCGCACGTCGGCACTTCCACCGTCGGCGGTCAACTCCCTCCATGTCTTGGCGATCTTCTTGAGAATCGACGGACCGCCGCTGGCACTGGGCTTGGTCAGGTACTCCTCGTTGACCGGAGTGGTGCTGTCAACCGCGTACTTCACCTGCTTGTAGGTGTTCGGGGGAGCGTCACGCAGCAGGACGACATCATCGAGGTTGCCCACGCCGTCGAGCTCGACGCCGACTGCGCGGATTGGGTTGTGCGAGCGAGTGGCGTTCTCCCGCAGGAGGGTCAGGCAGCTCTCCCAGGCGACGAGCCACTGGTAGTAGTCACCGGTGGTGCGAACGCTGGTAGGGCCAGGAGCGGGGAGATGGGGCATCAGCGTTCCTCGGTGAAGACGGGGGTGGGCTCCAGCTCCTCGACGAGGGCGAGGAGGTCGTCGTCGGTGACCGGTCGGTCGGGGAAGGCACGGAAGACGGCAGCTGGGACCAAGCGCTGGGTGAGGTCGGAGAAGGTATAGCCGGGGCGGATGGTGGTGGGACCAGTGAGCTCGACGACCTTGCGGACTGTTTCCGGGCGGATGCCGAGCCCGTCGAGCGCCTGGGTGAGGACCGCGTGACGCTGCGCGTCGTCGGGGCGAGCGAAGGTGAAGGTGGCCGCGGCGCGGCGCATGACGGCCGGGTCGAGGGCGCCGAGCCGGTTGGTGCACAACACGACGACGACGGGGAGCTGGGCACCGGCCAGGCTGTCGATTCCGGCCAGGAATGCGTCGACGCCGGCTCGGTCCTCGTGGTGCATCTGCTGGGCCTCGCGGGACTGGACCAGGGCGTCGGCCTCGTCGACGACGAGGATCTGCACGGCGCGAGCACCCTGGGGGCCGGAGACGCGCCTGCCTACCGTGTGCATGTGGGTGAAGGCGTCGCCGATGAGCGACGTCATCTCGCCTACCAGGCCGCTGCCGCGGGTCGCGAGCTTGAGCCGGTACAGGTAGACGGGCAGGCTGAGGAAGTCGGCGAGGTCGCAGCCGAAGGACTCGGCCAGGGCCGACTTGCCGGAGCCGACATCGCCTGCGAAGACGAACAGTGGTGCCCGGTCCGCGAAGAGAGTGAGGGCGGCTACATCGCCGCCATGATGGGTGACGGCCCACGCCTGGAGTCTGCGCGGATCAGCGAGGAGCGCCGCTTCCTTACGCAGGCGCAGCTTTGTGCTGTCCAGGCCGATCAGCCGGTCGTAGCGGGCGCGGCGGGTGGGCTCGGGCAGTTCGATGACGGGGTGAAACAGGTCGTCCTGGCTGGTCACCTTCTTGATCCTCCTGCTGATAGCACTGGGCTTAGTAGGCGAGGTACACGTCGCGTGAGACGCCAGCGCCGTTACGGGCGTAGCTATGCCCTGCAGTGGTGTTGCCTGAGAGAGCGCTCGGGGCGACGCCGGTCGTCCGGGAGATCGGCAGAGCTCCCTTGACCGTCGCCTGCTGGGTGCCGGTCAGGAGGTCGAAGGTGGAGCTATAGGTCAGGAAGCTGTAGAAGCCGTAGCCGGTGAGGTTGACCGGGTCGGGAAAGTTGCCTGGCCGGGAGTCCACGAGCTGACCGCCGGTCGTGGCCTTGTAGCGCAGGCGGAGCTTCCAGGCGTTGTTGGCCGTGTCGCGGAAGCCGTAGTCGACAGTGTCGAGATAGCCGTCGCGCAGGAGCAGGGCGACCTCTTCGGCTGAGTTGTCGATTCGGTCGAGGGAGGGCTCGCCATAGAGGTTGAACAGGAGGCGGAGGTCGGCAGCGACTCTGCCTCCGACATAGCGGGCGTCAGTGATCGTGAACGAGGAGGAGGTGGATCTGGTGTACGAGCCAGTCATGGTCATTCTCCCGGGAAAGTAGGGCCGAACAGCTCCCGCCAGGCGTCGAGCGCCTCGCTCTTGGTGGCCGCGTAGGCGGCCATCGTGAGGGTGTCGAGGGTGGTCTTGGCGTGGTTCACCAGCCGTACGCGGTGGGCCTCGTTGTAACCCCGTGCGACGTTGTTCTCCGGGTTGACCGGGTCCCAGACCTGGATGGGCTTCGTCGTCGCGCTCACCGCGTTGGCCTTGTAGTAGTCCGTGAAAAGGATCGGCGTCTTCAGGCCGGTGCGGACGATGTAGGCGAGAACCTGTTCGATCGCTGCCGGGTAGTCGTTGACCTGGAGTGGCTTGCCATTCCAGCCGACGTCCCACAGGTGTGCGACCAGGAGCTCGATCAGGAACGACTTGCAGCGCAGCTGCGGGTCGATCTCCTTGCTCTCGCGGATCCACGCCTTCAGCAGGCGGATCAGCTCCCGGTAGCCGTCGCCGGCCACCGCCTTGCGCTTCTCGATGAAGCGCAGGTGCAGTGTGACGGAGGTGAGCACCTTGGTGCCGTCGCTGGTGACCAGGTAGCCCCTGTCGTCCGGTTCACCGGTGTAGAGCACCGGCACCACGTCGATCTTCAGGTCGGAGCCGCGCATGGTGATGCCTACCGCGTGGTCGGACGGCTTGAAGTCCTCCGCGACCTTCGTCTTGCCGTAGACCTCCTTGCAGCGCTCCTCCAGCCAGGCCAGCACGGTCGAGACGTCGACCGCGGGGTCTCCAACACGCAGGTACGCCGCGACGTCCGCGTCGGATCCCGTGCCGCTCTTGCGTCGGATCGCCGTATGCTTGGCCGTGCTGCCAGAGGCTCGGAGTTTCACCAGGTCGAAGTCCGGGTGGGCGGCGATGTACTCCTCCAGGCGCTCCCGCAGGTGGTTCACCTGTCGGCGGCGCTCCTTTGCCTCCTCCGCTGGCACGTTGACCTTGCTCTGCGCGAATGCCTTGAGGACCCTGTGGTCGACGTAACGCTCTCCCGACATAGCAGTTCGCCTTTCACCCGAGAAGATGACCGTCAGGAGAACAGGCTTACCACCCACCACTGACAACCCCGGGCCGAGTTGCGAGCGATGCCCGTGGGGCGATATCAGGCGGTCGGCGAAGGGCGATACACCGGGCTCAAACGACGTTGGTTCAGACCTCGCTTGAGCGCGTGACCGACCTCTCGGATCGCTCGGGAGGTCTCGTACCTCACTGTTCTGGGCGCGCGATTGCGTCGCCCGTAGAGCTCATCAGGGAAGGGACGCCATGGGATGCTGCACAGCAATGGCGCCGCCGACGAGAATGACCGGAAAGGTCTGATCCTCGACTTCGCGGGAGCGCTCACGGCCGACCCCACCGCTACTCATCGCGAGTGCTGCATGTCGGAGGGGCTGGAGCGTGGCGGGCGATTCTCAACGTCATTTGGAGGGGCGGCGGCGCTGCCGGGGAGCACGTGGACCCCGTGAACCTGATGGGGCGGGCCTGGGCCGACGTTCCGCCGGCGCGTCGGATGGTCGCGCTCGCCCGCGGCGCCGGTCACGGCTCGCGCTGCTCTCCAATGTATTGGCGCCCGCAGCGATGACGCTGCCCAGTCGGACGTACTCGAGCAAGTCCTCGTGCGTTATGAACGGGACGAGGACTTCGTGAGGACCTACGGCGTATCCGCACAGCAGCTTGGGCAGTTCCTTCGCAGCTGCCGCTGATTCAGCCTCGGCTTCGGGGTTGTGGACGTGAACGTCGGCGGCCTGGAGCTTTTCGAGGGTGGTGTCATCGGCGAGGGCCTGTTCTTCGTCGGCAAGGGGGCGTCCGTCGCGGTGGCGGAACGTCGAGGTCGAGCTGCCGTCGGGTGGCCCGGAGCTCGAGCGGGACAGGCAGGTCTCCCGCTCGTCCTGACCACGACGTATGGCAACGCGATCCGGGCGAACATCTTCAACGTCGAGGTGTGGAAGTCCGCGCTCGCGGGCGGCACGTCCGGGTGGTCGGCGTGGGGCAAGTCGGCGCGCTTGACCGCGGAGAAGGGCACGATCACAGCGAGTGCGGGATGAGGACCAACCTCGGCTAAGTCTCGAGGGTCACCGAGTGTGATGTGCGGCGACATTGGTGAGCCGGGCCGAGGGTGGTCGACTGGACAGTGGGGTGGCTTGATGCTGGGGACTCGGGGCACGGCTGGCGGCTCCGGCTCTCCCCAGATTCTCCCCACGCTCGTGGCGCCTCAAAATTCACAGGTCAGACGGCCCCTTGAGGGGAGGGTGAGGAGATCACCCGCATCACTTCTCCCCAGGGACTCCCCAGCGCCCATATGACCGTTTCGCTCGGGAGGTGCAGAAGCAAACACTGTGCGCCGGGTGAGGGGAGTCGGTCGACCGCTATAGCCAGTCTCGACGCTTGAAAATCACGTACAGACTGGTGCAAACGGCCCCCATCAAGGCGATCGCGAAGGGGTAACCCAAGCCCCAGTGCAGCTCCGGCATGGTGTCGAAGTTCATGCCGTAGATAGTTCCAACGAGTGTGGGTGCAAAGAGAATTGCGGCCCAGGCTGAAATCTTCTTGATCTCCTCGTTCTGTTCGAACCCCGCCTCCGCCAGCGCCCGCATCTCCGTGTTCTGCTGCTGGGTGACCAGCGTGGCGTTCACCGTGAGGATCTCGGTCAGGGCCTGGCGGAACGTGTCGACGCGCTCGCTGGTGTGGGTGACGTGATCGGCCACGTCCCGCAGATAGCGCTGGAGTTCCTCGTCCGTGCCGTACTTGGCGAACCCCGCCATCAGGCCGTGCAGCATGCCGACCAAGGGGCGGGTGGCGCGCTGGAACTCGACCATCTCGCGGGAGAGTTCGTAGATCCGGCGGGACACCTCGGGGTCGCCGCGGAACACCTCGGTCTCGATCTCGTCGATGTCGTTCTGCACGCCCGCGACCACCGGCGCGTAGCCGTCGACGACCGCGTCGAGTATCGCGTACAGCACCGCCTCGGGGCCCAGCTTCAGCAGCTCCGGCGTCTCCTCCATGCGGCGGCGTACGGCCGACAGGTCGGGGGCCGCGCCGTGGCGGACCGTGATCACGAAGTCGGGGCCGACGAACACGTGCAGTTCGCCGAAGTCGACGACCTCGGGAGCGTCGAGGTAGCGGGCGGCCCGCAGGACCACGAACAGCGTCTCGCCGTAGCGCTCCAGTTTCGGGCGCTGGTGAGCCTCCAGCGCGTCCTCGACGGCGAGCGGATGCAGATCGAACTCCGCCGCCAGGGAGAGGAGTTCACCGTCGGTGGGGCGGGCCAGGCCGATCCACGCCATACCGGCCGGCTGCTCGCGCAGTGCGCGGTAGGTGTCGGCCAGGGTGACGGGGGAGGACACGCGGACACCGTCGCGGTAGAGGGCCGCCTCCACGACGCTCGCCACCTCGGCGGTCCCACCCCGGCCCGGTGGAGCGCCGGTGCCGGCGCCGATGCCCGGAGGGTGGGGTGCGGGCGGCTGCGGCGAGGTCAGGGCGCGGCGCCAGACCGACTTGCGGGAGGTGTGGTTCACCGGCTGCGGCGGCGCCGCGGGCTGGTTCTCCTCGGCGGGGCGGGCGCGTCGCTGGGGCATCGCGGCTGCCTCTCGGTCGAGCGTACGGACGCGTGATCACGCAGCGGAACACGAGCAGGATACGCGGCTACGAGAACGGCAGCCTCCGGCCGTCCGCGCGGGAGTCGCGGCCAGAACCTGTCCGCAAGCCCCGCTACCGTGCCTCACATGACGAACACCAAGCGGAGCGTCACCGGCACGGCACCCCTGCTCGGCACGCGTGCCCTCAACCGCGCGACCCTCGACCGGCAGCTGCTCCTGCGCCCCGCCCGGCTCTCCGTCGCGGCGGCCGTCGAGCACCTGCTCGGGCTCCAGGCGCAGAACGTCAAGCCTCCCTACTACGCACTCGCCGCCCGCCTCGACGGGTTCGCCCCCGAGGCGCTGTCCCGGCTGATGGCGGACCGCGAGGCCGTTCGGATCGTCACGATGCGCTCCACCATCCACACCCACACCGCGGACGACTGCCTCACCCTGCGGCCACTGGTGCAGCCCGCCCGGGACCGGGAACTGGTCAACTTCCGTGCCGGACTCGCCGGTGTCGACCTCGACCGGCTCGCCGCACTCGCCCGCGACCTGGTCGAGGCCGAGCCCCGCACCATGAAGCAGCTGCGCGAGGCCCTGCTCCAGGAGTGGCCCGACGCCGATCCGCAGTCCCTGGCCGTCGCCGCCCGCTGCCGCCTCCCGCTCGTGCAGGTGACGCCGCGCGGTCTGTGGGGGCGGAGCGGACAGGTCAGGCTCACGACCGCCGAGCACTGGCTCGGCCGGCCCGCGGAGCCGGCCCCCACGCCCGACGCGGTCGTCCTGCGCTACCTCGCCGCCTTCGGACCGGCCTCCGTGAAGGACATGCAGACCTGGGCCGGCCTGACCCGCCTGCGCGACGCCTTCGAACGCCTCCGCCCGCAGCTCGTGACCTTCCGGGACGACAGCGGCGTCGAACTCTTCGACCTCCCGGACGCCCCCCGCCCCGAGCCGGACACCCCCGCGCCGCCGCGCTTCCTGCCCGAGTTCGACAACCTGCTGCTCTCACACGCCGACCGCACCCGCGTCGTCCCGCCCGAGCACCGGGGCCGCTCGTGGAAGGGGAACCTGGCCTACTGCACGCTCCTCGTCGACGGCTTCCTCGCGGGGCTGTGGAGGCTGGAGGGGGACGCACTCGTGATCGAGCCCTTCGACCGCCTCACCCGGGCCCAGCGGGACGAGGTCACCGCGGAGGGGGAGCGGATGCTGCGTGTCATGCACCCGGAGTCGTCGTACGACATACGGTTCGGTGCCGTCCGGACCTAGAAGGCCGCTTCGCGACATGGAAAGGGGGCGTTGGGGGGGGCGCGGGGGGGGCCCCCCCCCCCCCCCGGGGTTGAACAGAGGGGGTCAAAGGAGGGTGGGCGGGGGCGCGGGGTTTTCAGCCTCCTGG
>NZ_JBIWIV010000002.1:222921-1257527 GCF_044764825.1 Streptomyces sp. NPDC093598
TTCGCCCCCCCCCCCCCCCGCCCGCCCCCCCCCCCCCCCCCCCCGCGCGGGGGGGGGCGGGGGGGGCGGGCCCCGCCCCCCCCCCCCCCCCCCCCCCCCCCCCCCCCCCTGGTCTTTCACCTGAGGGGTACTCAGGAGCTAGTGCGCGGTCACGAGTTGACCTGCGTCGTGACCAGGTTGGAGAAGGTGGTCAGCCGGGTGTAGACACCCGGGTAACCGGCCTGGGCGCAGCCTTCGCCCCAGGAAGTGATGCCTGCCAGGACGCCCCCGATGAGCAGGGGGCCGCCGCTGTCGCCCTGGCAGGTGTCCACGCCGCCGGAGGTCTTCCCGGCGCACACCATGTCGCTCTGCACGAAGTCGGAGCCGTAGGAGCTCGCGCAGCTGGAGTCGGACACGGTCGGTACGGTCGCGGTGCGCAGCTGGTTGGAGCTGCTGCCGTTCGAGGCGGTGGTGCCCCAGCCGAGGATGCGGGCGGTGGCGCCGGCCGCGTACACCGAGGTCTGGGAGGACGAGACGTACTTCGCCGGGGTGTACGGCATCGACGTCGACAGCGTCAGCACGGCCACGTCGTCGCCGTTGGTGGCGTCGGTGTAGCTCGGGTGGATCCATATCCTGCTGACTCTGCTGACCGTGCCGTTGGTGCCGTCGCGGTAGGTGCGGCCACCGACGACGCGCACGCTGCCGGTGGTCTCGCCGACCATGCAGTGCGCGGCGGTGACGACCTTCGTGGGCGAGACCAGCGTGCCGCCGCAGAACTGGTTCTGCGAGGCGTCCGTGATCTGCATGACGAACGGGTACGCGGACGTCGTGGTCGTGGTACCGCCGACGATCGGCTGGGGCGCGGCGACGGCCGTGGGGGCGGCGAGCAGTGCGGTCGTGGCGGCGGCAGCGGTCGCAGCGGCGACGGCGGCGGCCTTCTTGGCAGCGTTGAGCCCGAACATGGGTCTCCTTGGGGAGTTGCCGGTGGGGGGTCGCGCGGGTGGTGGTGCACGGGGACCCTGACGCCGTTGTTCGGATCTCCGTGTGCCCGGCGAGCGGCACGCCCCAAAGCTAGAGCCCGGACGAGGGGGCTCCCAATGAGGGAACCCCCTAAGGGAGTTGGGCAGGGATAACCCTCGGTCGGGCCCCGTAAACCCAGGTGGGGTCAGGTCGTTCGGCGGCCCGCGGCCAGACGGACGATGTCCACCCGGGAGCGGATCCCGAGCTTGCGGTAGACCCGGGTGAGGGTCGCCTCGACGGTCTTGACGCTGATGAACAGGCGCGCCGCGATCTCCCGGTTGGTCGCGCCCTCCATCACCAGCGAGGCGACCTGACGCTCCATCGCGGCCAGGCCCTCCAGGGCGTCGAGGGCGACGGCCGGCGCGGCGGCGGCCGGTTCCACCGCCGTGGGACCGGCCGTGGCCGCCGCGTCGACCTGCCGCAGCCAGGGCAGCGCGCGGCAGCGCCGGAACAGCCGGGCGGCCTCGTCGTACGACGCGGGCCCCGGCAGGGGCCTGGCGCCGGTGCGCGGGAAGGCGGCGGCCTGGGTACGCAGCCGGGCCAGCGCGAAGGCCGCCCGGGCCTCCTCCAGGCCGTACCCGAGCCGCCCGAGCCGGTCCTGCACGGACGTCAACCGCACGACGGCGGCCTCGTGTTCGCCGCGTGCGGCCCGCACCAGCGCCTCGGCCCGGTCGAGGACGGCCAGCACGCTCTGCCGGCCCAGCCGCAGCGCGTGCGCCCGGGTCGTGTCGATGACGTCCTGGGCCTCGCCCGGCTCGCCGATGCGGACCAGGGCCTCGGCGAGGTCGCCGTGCCAGCGGCCGCGCCCGGGGTCGTTGATGCCGAGGCCCTGCTCCAGCTCCCGCACCCGGCGCAGCGAACGGACGGTGGCGGCCGGGTCGCCGGCCACCAACTGGGCGTAGCCCAGCGCCGCCAGGGCCCGGGACAGGTACATCTGGTCGCCGTCGACCTCGGCGTGGTCCGCCGCCTCCCGGGCGAGGGCCAGGGCCCGGTCGACGTCCCCGGCCGAGGCCTCCGCGAGGGAGGCGAGCATGGCGGAGGCGCCCTCGCCGATCCCGGAGTCCCGGGCGAGCCGCAGGCTCTCGCGGGCCAGGTCAAGAGCCCGGCCGCAGTGCCCGGAGCGCAGTTCGGTGTCGGCGAGGAAGCGCAGGAAGTGCACCTCGCTCTCGACCATGCCGCGCCGGCGCACCTCGCGCAGCAGCGCGGTGATGGTCGCCCGCGCCTCGGGCAGCTGGTCGCTCATGATCAGCCAGCGGAACCGCGCCGACCCGGCGCCGTTGTGGTGGCAGGCCACGTAGGGGTCCTGGGGTTCCTTCAGTGCCCGTTTGACGGTCACGGGCGCGTCCGGGTGGCCCATCAGGGTCTCGGTGGAGGCCTGGAAGGACAGCGCCATCAGCTCGGTGCGCCGGTCCCCGCCCCGGGCGGCCAGCTCCGCCGCGTGCGCGGCCTCCTGGCGGGCCTCGGCGAAGTCGCCCTCGACGACCAGGCCGCGCCAGGCCAGCTGGTAGTGGACCTGGGCGAGCAGGCGCGGGTCGTCGCCCGCGTCGGCCAGGACCTGCGGGAAGACGGCGTCGACCTCGCCGAGGGCCTGCCCGGCCGCCTCGATGACCACCATCCACGCCCGGACCCGCTCGGCGGGCACGGTGGCACGCGTCAGTACGTCGCGTGCGATGTCCCGGGCGAGATCGGCCTCGCCCGCGGTGATCGCGTCCTCCGCGGCCTGAAGCCGCCGCTCGTCGGGGCCCGGGGTGCTGTCCGCCGGGGTGTGCCGGGCCGCGAGCAGCCCGAGCGAGGCGGCCACGGAGGGGGCCCCGCGGTCCAGGGCCAGCGCACCGGCCTCGGCGAGCCGGGCCGCCACGTCCGGGTCGGTGCCGGTGGTCGCCAGAGCCAGGTGCCGGGCCCGCTCGATCGGGTCGGAGGCCGCCGTGGACAGCGCCGCGTGCACGGCCCGCCGCTCCTGCGCCGGGGCCTCCGCGTACAGCGCGGCCGAGATCAGCGGATGCGCGAACCGCAGGGCCGGCGCCTCGGGGTCCGTGGCCAGCAGCCCCAGGGCCGCCGCCTGGGCCGTCTCGGCCTCGGCGTGCTCCCGCCCGGCCGCGTGCAGCAGCGCCAGCGTGGGGCGGGCACCGGCGCTGGCCACGAGAAGGGTGCGGCGTGCCTCGTCGGACAGCATCTCCAGCCGGCTCAGCACCAGGGCCCGCAGCGAGGTGGGCACGGGCAGCGGCTCACCTGGCCGGGGCCGGGCCGGGCTCTCGGCCAGGGCCCTGCCCAGTTCCAGCGCGAAGAGCGGGTTGCCGCCGCTCGTGCGGTGGATGTCGCGGATCGTGGAGCGGGACAGGGGCGTGTAGCCGCGGTGGTCGAGCAGCGCCGAGACCTGCGTACGGTTCAGCGGGCCCAGCCGCACGGCGAGCGTGTCGGGCGGAGACGCGGGGAGATGGCGGTCGTACTCCTGGCCCTCGGTCCGCACCGCGCACAGCATCTGCACGGGCGTGTCGCCCAGCCGGCGGGCCGCGAAGCCGAGCAGTTCGGCACTGGCGGCATCCAGCCACTGCAGATCGTCGGCGACCACCAGCACCGGGCCCTTGGCGGCGAGGGCCCGCAGCGCCGACAGCACGGCCAGGCGCAGTGCGAGCCCGTCCCGCTGGAGCGTGGACTCGCCGCGGCCGGTGAGCGCCGACTCCAGGGCGGTGCGCTGGGCGCCGGGCAGCGCACCGGACACGTCGTCCAGGACCAGCCCGAAGAGGTCGGCGAGGGCCAGGAAGGGCAGGTGCGATTCGGACTCGGTCGCCGAGCAGCGCAACACCGTCCGGCCCGCGCCGCCGTAATCCGCGGCCAGCGCCCGCAGGACCGTCGACTTTCCAATTCCGGCCGGCCCGTGGAGCAGCACGCTGCCCCCTCGGCCGAGCTGCTCACGCGCCGATGTGAACAAATCCTCCCGGCCGATGACCAGGTCGGGGCGGCTCCTGGGAGGCTCCTGGAAGTCCCGTCGCACGGTCACCGCTCCCCTCCCTGTGTCGTGTCCTGGCCAATATTAGGCAACAGCTCTTTGAATTTCGGAGGGACGGCGTCGTGAGGGAAATAACAACACGTGCCGGCGGGCGAATTCATCGGACTCCCGAATGCCGCGGAACACGAGGCCGGTGCCCCGCCCGGAACCCGTCGGCGAAGTGATCGTGCAGGCACCACGGAAAACACCACAAACCTACGGCAACCATCCCGCCCGGCGCGCGGCGACCACGGCCTCGCCACGCGTGCGGGCCCGCAGCTTCCGCATGGACGACCGCAGGTACCCCTTGACGGTCTCGGGCGTCACGCCCAGCCGCTCCGCGGCCACCGCGTTCGTGGCCCCCGCGGCGACGCACGCCAGCACGTCCACCTCGCGCGGCGCGAGCCGGACCCGCGCCGCGGCGCCCGTGTCGGCCGTCAGCAGCGCACACGCGCCGAGCAGCTCCGCGCGCAGTGACGGGTCCGTGATCCGCGGTGCCAGCGCCCGCAGCGCCGCGTGCGCCTCCCGCACCTGCTCCCACCCCGGGCCCGCCCCGGCCCCCGCGGCGAGTGTGCGGGCCTCGTCCCGGACGGCCAGCGCCCGCTCCACGTCCCGTGCCGCCTCGACGGCCGTGTCCAGCGTCCGCCCACCCAGCGGCAGGGCCGTGCGCAGCGCCCCGTACAGCACCCCGCGCACCCGGCCTCGCACCACCACCGGCACGGCCAGCACCGAGCGCAGCCCCTCCACGGCCACCGGGGCGTCGTACTCGTGGCTGATCTGCCGCGACGCCGAGTAGTCCGTCACCACGCACGGCCGGGACAGCGCCACCGTCTTGCCGCCAAGACCGGTGCCGGACGTCACCACCAACGACCGCAGGGCGTGCGTCGCCGTGCCGCTCAGCTCGCTGATGCGCATCTGCCGCCCGGCCTCCATCAGGCCGCCGAAGGCGACCGGCAGGCCGGTGGTGCGCCGCAGACGCAGCAGCGCGTCGCGGATCTCGACCACGTCGGACGGGTCTGCTGTCACCTGATCGCCCCTTCACTACGGCTCCTGTGCGGGCGCACCCCCCGTTCGGGGGTAGTGAGACCTGCATCACGGATTACACGATGGCTCAGAGCCGCCCGGCAATGGTCCGGCACCCAGGAGGACAGATGACATCGGCGACGGAGCTGTTCCGCGACGCGCGGGATTTCCTGCTGGAACACCGCGAGGACTACCCGACGGCGTACGAGGGCTTCCGCTGGCCGCGTCCCGCGTACTTCAACTGGGCGCTCGACTGGTTCGACGAGATCGCCGACGGCAACGCCCGCACCGCCCTGCACCTCGTCGAGGAGGACGGCCGCGAGACCCAGCTGTCCTTCGGGGAGATGTCGGTACGGTCGGCCCAGTTCGCCACCTGGCTGCGCGCCCGGGGTGTGCGCGCCGAGGACCGGATCCTCGTCATGCTCGGCAACCAGGCCGAACTGTGGATCACCGCCCTCGCCGCGATGAAGCTGCGCGCGGTGGTCATCCCGGCCACCCCGCTGCTCGGCCCCGCCGACCTGCGTGACCGGGTCGAGCGCGGCCGGGTCCGGCACGTCATCGCGCGCACCGAGGACACCGGCAAGTTCGCCGAGGTCCCCGGCGACTACACGCGCATCGCCGCGGACGCCGCCGGTGCCGTGCCGGACGGCTGGCTGCCGCTTGACGACGCCTACGGCGCCTCCGCCGACTTCACCCCCGACGGCCCCACCCGGGCCGACGACCCGCTGATGCTCTACTTCACCTCGGGCACCACCGCCCGGCCCAAGCTCGTCGAGCACACCCATACGTCGTATCCGATCGGCCATCTGTCGACCATGTACTGGATCGGCCTGAAACCCGGCGACGTGCACCTGAACATCTCCTCCCCCGGCTGGGCCAAGCACGCCTGGTCCAATCTCTTCGCCCCGTGGAACGCCGAGGCGACTGTCTTCCTGCACAACTACACGCGTTTCGACGCCGCTCGTCTCATGACCGAGATGGACCGGGCGGGCGTCACCACCTTCTGCGCCCCGCCGACCGTGTGGCGCATGCTCATCCAGGCGGACCTGACGCAGCTGCGTACCCCGCCCCGCGAGGTCGTCGCGGCCGGTGAGCCGCTCAACCCGGAGGTCATCGAGCAGGTCCGCCGCGCCTGGAACGTCACCATCCGGGACGGCTTCGGCCAGACCGAGACGGCCGTCCAGGTCGCCAACAGCCCCGGCCAGCCGCTCAAGACCGGCTCGATGGGCCGGCCCAGCCCCGGCTACCGCGTCGAACTGCTCGACCCCGTCTCCGGTGCGCCGGGCGCCGCCGAGGGAGAGATCGCGCTCGACCTGTCGGACCGCCCGGTCGGCCTGATGACCGGCTACCACGGCGACGCGGACCGCACGGCGGAGGCGATGGCGGGCGGCTACTACCGCACGGGAGACGTCGCCTCCAGGGACGACGAGGGGTATCTGACGTACATCGGCCGGAGCGACGACGTCTTCAAGGCCTCCGACTACAAGATCAGCCCGTTCGAGCTGGAGAGCGCGCTGCTGGAGCACGAGGCGGTCGCCGAGGCGGCGGTCGTGCCCGCCCCGGACGAGCTGCGGCTGGCCGTCCCCAAGGCGTACGTCGTGCTGGCCGAGGGCTGGAAGCCCGGCCCGGACACCGCCAAGGTCCTGTTCGAGCACTCCCGCGAGGCCCTGGCCCCCTACAAGCGCATCCGGCGCCTGGAGTTCGGCGACCTGCCCAAGACCGTCTCCGGCAAGATCCGCCGGATCGAGCTGCGCGAGGCCACGGCGGCCGGGTCGGACGCCGAGTACCGCGAGGAGGACTTCCGGTGAACTCCTACCGCCACGGCACCAGCGGGACGGCGCTGCTCGGCGACACCATCGGGGCCAGTCTGGACCGGGCGGTGGCCGCCTGGCCGGACCGCGAGGCACTGGTCGACGTGCCGTCCGGACGGCGCTGGACGTACGCCGAATTCGGCGCGGCGGTCGACGAGCTCGCCTCCGCCCTGCACGCCTCCGGCGTCGCCAAGGGCGACCGCGTCGGCATCTGGGCGGTCAACTGCCCCGAGTGGGTGCTCGTCCAGTACGCCACCGCCCGCATCGGCGCGATCATGGTGAACATCAACCCGGCGTACCGCACCCACGAGGTGGAGTACGTCCTGAAACAGGCCGGCGTGTCCCTGCTGTTCGCCTCCCTCAGCCACAAGACCAGCGACTACCGGGCGATGGTCGAGCAAGTCCGCGGCGCAGTCCCGGAGTTGCGGGAGGTGGTCCACTTCGGCGACCCGAGCTGGGAGACGCTGCTGGGACGGGCGACCCCCGACGCGGCGTACGACGAACTCTCCTGCGACGACCCGATCAACATCCAGTACACCTCGGGCACGACGGGCTTCCCGAAGGGCGCGACCCTCTCCCACCACAACATCCTCAACAACGGCTACTTCGTGGGTGAGTTGATCGCCTACACCGAACAGGACCGGATCTGCATCCCGGTGCCCTTCTACCACTGCTTCGGCATGGTCATGGGCAACCTCGCCGCCACCTCGCACGGCGCCTGCATGGTCATCCCGGCCCCGTCCTTCGACCCGAAGGCGACCCTGGAGGCGGTACAGCAGGAGCGCTGCACCTCGCTCTACGGCGTCCCGACCATGTTCATCGCGGAGCTGAACCTCCCCGACTTCGCCTCCTACGACCTCTCGTCCCTGCGCACCGGCATCATGGCGGGCTCGCCCTGCCCGGTGGAGGTGATGAAGCGGGTGGTGGCCGAGATGCACATGGCGGAGGTCTCCATCTGCTACGGCATGACCGAGACGTCCCCGGTGTCGCTCCAGACCCGCAGGGACGACGACCTGGAGCACCGCACCGGCACGGTCGGCCGGGTCCTGCCCCACATCGAGGTGAAGATCGTCGACCCGGCCACGGGTGTCACCCGACCGCGTGGCACGCCGGGTGAGTTGTGCACCCGCGGCTACAGCGTGATGCTCGGCTACTGGAACGAGCCGGAGAAGACCGCCGAGTCCGTCGACGCGGGCCGCTGGATGCACACGGGCGACCTCGCCGTGATGCGCGAGGACGGCTACGTCGAGATCGTCGGCCGCATCAAGGACATGATCATCCGGGGCGGGGAGAACATCTACCCCCGCGAGATCGAGGAGTTCCTCTACGGCCACCCGAAGATCCAGGACGTCCAGGTCGTCGGCGTCCCGCACGAGCGCTACGGCGAGGAGGTCCTGGCCTGCGTCATCCCCCGCGACCCTGCCGACCCGCCGACGGCGGAGGAACTGCGGGTCTTCTGCGAGGGGCGGCTGGCGCACTACAAGATCCCGAGCCGGGTGCGGATCCTCGACTCCTTCCCGATGACGGTGTCCGGAAAGGTGCGCAAGGTGGAACTGCGGGAGAGGTTCGCGGACGGTTGAGCGGCGCCGGCCCGCCGGTCACAACGGTGCGCGCATGCACACCCGTGGCCGGCGGTCCAGGCCGTGTGCCGCCTCCGTCGCGCGGATCTCGCGGAGACCGGGTGTGAGGTCCGCCTCGGGGAGGGGACGGAAGCCGAGGCGCGCGTAGTAGGGGGCGTTCCACGGGACCTCCGTGAAGGTGGTCAGCGTCAGGGCGGTCAGACCCTCCTCGCGGGCGTGGTCGGCGGCGTGGGACAGGAGGGCGCGGCCCACGCCCCGGCGTGCGGCGCGCGGGTGGACCGAGACCTGCTCGATGTGCAGGGCGCCGTCCACGGGTTCCGCGACGAGGTAGCCGGCCGGCAGGTCCCGGTCGTCCGCCGCGACCCAGCAGCGGCCCGCCCGGCGGTAGCGCTCCAGGACGTCGAGCGCGGGCGGCTCGTCGTCGGCGATCTCCGGCATGCCGAGGTCGCGGAAGGAGGCGCCGGCGGCCCGTTCGATGTCCTGGAGGGCCGGGAGTTCGGCTCGGGTGGCGGGGCGGATCCGCATGCGCCGAGTATGCGGTGCGCCGGGGCCCGGCGTCAGGGTGCCCGCTTCCCGCGGCGGGTGGCGGCCAGCGTCTCGGCCGGGGCGTTCACCGGCCTCGGCGTGCCGGTGAGGTCCAGGACGAACAACGGGACGCCCAGGGCGTCGGCGCGGGCCCGGGCGTCGTCCGCGTACCCGGTGAGGGAGAAGTAGAGGCCTTGCGCGGACTCGGTCATGGCCGTCAGCCACAGGCACTCCACGTCCCGCAGTGTCGCCGGCCGCACGGCCGGGTCGACCTGCGCGAGGACGCCGCGGGCGGCCAGTCCGATGCCGGACGGGGGCCGCTGGTCCGCCCGGCGGACACCGCCGTAGCCGAGCCGGCGCAGATACAGCGCGGTGGCGGTGACGGCGTCGAGAGCCGTGCGGATGGTGACGGACCGGAAGGCAGGCCGGACGGAGGCGGCGCGAGGGGTGGCATCGGCGGTGGCGGTCTCGGGCGGGCCGGTCGTCGGGCCGGGGCGGGCTGAGGCGTCCCGGTCGCACGCGTCGTCCTGATCCCCTCCGCCGTCCCCGCCCGGGCCCTCCACCACCGCCACCCGCAGCACCACCCCGCACGCGCACCCCACCTCGGGGCGTGGCCACTCGCCGCGCCGCCCGCAGGACCGGCACCGCACCGTCACCCAGTCGTCCTGCCAGGCCCGGTGCAATACGGGCGTCGCCGGGCCGTCGCGGTCCAGTCGCGGGGCGACCGGCGCACCGCACACGCAGGGGTACACCGGAGCCGTGTAGCGGTGCTCGCGGCGGCAGGCCGGGCAGCGCACCGCAACGGTCTCGGCCATGACCACTCCAGAACCGTGTCGTATCGGGACGGTGTGCCCATCGTGCTCCCTCGGGCCCCGCCCTGTCCGGCGCTTGCCGTCTCTTGACGCCCTTCACCCGCCCCGCATACATTCATTCCAGATAGTAGAAAACAAATTCCGAAATACGGAAGAGCTCACCGCGGGGCGCGACGGGAGTGCGAATCCGACAGCCGAAGCAGGAGTACTCGATGGCTCGAATGACCGCTGCCCGCGCGGCAGTTGAGATCCTCAAGCGCGAGGGCGTCACCGACGCGTTCGGTGTCCCGGGCGCGGCGATCAACCCCTTCTACGCGGCGCTCAAAGCCTCCGGCGGTATCGCCCACACCCTCGCCCGGCACGTCGAGGGCGCCTCGCACATGGCCGAGGGCTACACCCGTACCCGCCCGGGCAACATCGGCCTGTGCATCGGCACCTCGGGCCCGGCCGGCACCGACATGATCACCGGCCTGTACTCCGCGATCGGCGACTCCGTCCCGATCCTGTGCATCACCGGCCAGGCCCCCACCGCGGTGATCCACAAGGAGGACTTCCAGGCCGTCGACATCGCCTCCATCGCCAAGCCGGTCACCAAGATGGCCGTCACCGTCCTGGAGGCCGCGCAGGTCCCGGGCGTCTTCCAGCAGGCCTTCCATCTGATGCGCTCCGGCCGCCCCGGCCCGGTCCTCATCGACCTGCCGATCGACGTGCAGCTGACGGAGATCGAGTTCGACCCGGAGACCTACGAGCCGCTCCCGGTCTACAAGCCCGCCGCGACCCGCGCCCAGATCGAGAAGGCGCTCGGGATGCTGAACGCGTCCGAGCGGCCCCTGATCGTCGCGGGCGGCGGCGTCATCAACGCCGATGCCGCCGAACTCCTCGTCGAATTCGCCGAGTTGACCGGCACCCCGGTCGTCCCGACCCTGATGGGCTGGGGTCTGCTGCCCGACGACCACGAGCTGAACGCCGGCATGGTCGGCCTCCAGACCTCGCACCGCTACGGCAACGCGACCTTCCTGGAGTCCGACTTCGTCCTCGGCATCGGCAACCGCTGGGCCAACCGTCACACCGGCAGGCTCGACGTCTACACGGCCGGGCGGACGTTCGTCCACGTCGACATCGAGCCGACCCAGATCGGCAAGATCTTCGCCCCGCACTACGGCATCGCCTCCGACGCCAAGGCCGCCCTGGGGCTGTTCGTCGAGGTCGCCGAGGAGCTGAAGGCCGCCGGCAGGCTGCCCGACCGCTCCGCATGGGCCGCCGCCGCACAGGAGCGCAAGGCGACCCTCCAGCGCCGCACGCACTTCGACGACATCCCGATCAAGCCGCAGCGCGTCTACGAGGAGATGAACAAGGCCTTCGGCCCGGAGACCCGGTACGTCTCCACCATCGGCCTGTCGCAGATCGCCGGGGCGCAGATGCTGCACGTCTACCGGCCCCGGCACTGGATCAACTGCGGTCAGGCCGGCCCGCTCGGCTGGACCATCCCGGCCGCGCTCGGCGTCGCCAAGGCCGACCCGGAGGCGTCCGTCGTCGCCCTCTCCGGCGACTACGACTTCCAGTTCATGCTGGAGGAACTCGCCGTCGGCGCGCAGCACAGGATCCCGTACGTCCATGTCCTGGTGAACAACTCCTATCTGGGGCTGATCCGGCAGGCGCAGCGGGCGTTCGACATCGACTTCCAGGTCAACCTGGAGTTTGAGAACCTCAATTCCCCGGAGATCGGCGTCTACGGGGTCGACCACGTCAAGGTCGCCGAGGGCCTCGGCTGCAAGGCGATCCGCGTCACCGACCCCGCCGAGCTGGGTGACGCCTTCGAGCAGGCCAAGAAGCTCGCCGCGCAGTACCGGGTCCCGGTCGTCGTCGAGGCGATCCTGGAGCGCGTCACCAACATCTCCATGTCGACGACCAACGACATCGGCAACGTCGTGGAGTTCGAGGAGATCGCCACGGAGCCGGGGCACGCGCCGACGTCGATCAAGCCGCTGAAGGTCTGAGGCCCACGCGGCAGAAGGGGCGGCCCGTCCGGGAGGACGGGCCGCCCCTCACGCGTTCGCGGCACCCCCTGGGCCGTGAACACCTCACTCCCCGCCCCCGCCCCCGCCGCCTCCGCCGCAGTAGGAGTAGCCGCCCCCGCCGCCGCTCGTGCCGCGCGGCGAGTGCTCGAGGAGGCCTGTGCCGCCCACCTCGGCCCGGCGGACCAGACCCGCCCGCAGGGCGAAGCGCGGCACCAGCAGACGCAGGGCCGCCTCGCCGTGCAGGGCTACGGCCAGCAGCCGGTCGTGGTCCGGCAGGCCGCGTCTGCTCGTCGGCAGGGGGTGGTCGTGCCGCAGGTCCCGGATGTGGCGGCGGGCGGCGCGCGTGGGGCCGAGGAGCGGGTAGCGCAGCAGGCCGGCCTCGGCGAGCGGGATGCGCATGAGCGCCACGGCCAGCCGGATGTCCGGGGCCTTCGTCAGGGCCCGGAGGCCGGCGGGCTCGCGCAGGAACGTGTGCACCGCTTCGGCGAGGGGAGACGGCGGCGGTTCCCCCGTCACGGCGTCCCCGGTGGCCCTCCGCATCGCCCCGGGCCGGTCCGCCTCCACCAGGCCCCGCAGATACAGATCCACCACGGCGACGGTGACGGCGGCCCGCGGGCCTTCCCCCAGCAGTGCGATCTCGTGCGGCTCCAGCCGGACCGCCGTACCGTCACTCATGGCTTCACCCCCGTACCGGGGCCCGCCGCCCCCGTGCCGACGGGCCCCGTGTGAGGAGAATGTGCCCGGCCCCGGGGGCGGTTGAAGCCCCCGGGGCCGGGTTCAGAGCTTGATTTGAGGGTGCCGTACGAGGTGTACGACCGGTGGCGTAGGCGCGCTCACGCCTGGTGGTGCTCCGACAGCCCCGGCCAGTCGTCCGGGCCGCCGCCCTGCCACTCGACGAGGTCGCTCTCCGCGACATCGGTGACGTACAGGTCGGCCAGGCGCAGGATCTCGGCGACGTCGTCGCTGTGGGTGGCGATACCCAGCGGCTCCTCGCCCAGGGTGACCCGGCGGGAGCCGTCCAGGGCGGGGGCGTGGACCACGACATGCGGCTGCTCGGTGGGAGGTGCCATGCCTTCAGGCTGCTGCGAACGGGACGGTTCCGCACCCTGAGGGGGCTGGCCGTCCGGCGGCGCGAGGCTGGGCGCGACAGGACGTTCGCGCCGCCGGACGGGGTCTGGGGGGGGAGAGGGGCAGTACGTGGGACCGCGGCGGGTGCGACGGGCTCCGGAGCGGGCTTCCCTCAGGTCGAGAAGCCGGCCCGGGCCCTTCACCACCGCACTGGCTCGCAGCCGCCGCGGTCCGCGCCCTGACCGTGCCCGTGCCCGGGGGACCACCCCTCATCCGGGTCGCCCCGGGCGGTCGGGCACGGTCAGGGAGTCTCAGTCCTCGCGCAGGGCGCGGACCGCCTCCTCCACGCGCGGCCCGTACTCGGGGTCGGCGGCGTGGAAGTGCGCGAGGTTCTTCTCGATCACGTCGTCACGGGAGACCTGGGACAGGCCGCCGGCGATGTTCGCGACCAGACGGGACTTCTCCTCGAACATCAGCCGGAACAGCTCGCCGGCCTGGAAGAAGTCGTCGTCCTTGGTGTGCGGGGGCGCCTCGTGGGTGCCCGTGTGGCCGCTCACCGCCAGCGGGCGGCCGCGGTTCGTCGAAGCGGAGGGCAGGGCTGGTTCCGGGCGGCGCCGCCCCTTTGGGCGCGACAGGACAGGTGTCAGGAGCGGCGCCGCCCGGGCTCTGGGGAACCCCCGGGGCCACGAGGGTCGAGCAGGGGTCAGATCTGCGCGCCGGAGAGCCGCTCCACGGCCCGCAGCAGCGCCGAGTGGTCCAGGCCGCCGTCGCCCTGCGCACGCAGGCTCGCGACCAGCTGGGCGACCACGGCGCCGACGGGCAGCGCCGCACCGACGTTGCGGGCGGCGTCCGTGACGATGCCCATGTCCTTGTGGTGCAGGTCGATCCGGAAGCCCGGCTTGAAGTCCCGGCCGAGGAAGTTGTCCTTCTTGCGGGTCAGTACGGTCGACCCGGCGAGCCCGCCGCCCAGGACGTCCAGTGCCGCCTTCAGGTCCACGCCGGACCTCTCCAGGAAGACCACGGCCTCGGCGCACGCCTGGATGTTCACGGCGACGATCAGCTGGTTGGCGGCCTTCACGGTCTGGCCGGAACCGTGCGGACCGCACAGCACGATGGTCTTGCCGAGCGCTTCGAGGATCGGCTTCGCGGCGTCGAAGTCGGCCTGCTCGCCGCCGACCATGATGGACAGTACGGCCTCGATGGCACCGGCCTCACCGCCGGACACCGGGGCGTCCAGGACGCGGATGCCCTTGTCCTCGGCCGCCTTCGCCAGGTCGACCGAGGTCTGGGGCGTGATCGAGGACATGTCGATCAGCAGCGCGCCGGACCTCGCGTTCTCCAGGATGCCGTCGGGGCCGTAGGCGACGGCCTCGACCTGCGGGGACGCGGGGACCATCGTGATGACGACGTCGGCGTCCTGCACGGCCTCGGCGATCGAGCCGGCGGCGGTGCCGCCGGCGGCGGCCAGGCGGTCCAGCTTGTCCTGTTCGAGGGTGTAGCCGGTGACCTGGTAACCGGCCTTGATCAGGTTCTCGGACATGGGGGAGCCCATGATGCCGAGGCCGATCCAGGCGATCTTGGGAAGGGTGTTGCTCATGATGGGGGATGCCTTTCGGTACGGGGTCAGCGGGGCAGCCAGTCGAAGGCCTCGGCGCTCGGGCGGTCGCCCGGCTTGTACTCGAGGCCGACCCAGCCGTCGTAGCCCGCCTTCTTCAGCTGGTCGAGGAGGTCTTCGAGGGGCAGTGAGCCCGTGCCCGGCGCGCCGCGGCCCGGGTTGTCGGCGATCTGCACGTGCCCGGTCTTCGGGGCGAACCGCTCGATGGCCGACGGGAGGTCCTCGCCGTTCATGGACAGGTGGTAGAGGTCCATCAGGAAGCGGGCGTTGCCCAGTCCAGTCGCCTCGTTGACCTTGTCGACGACCTCCACGGCCGCCGGGGCCGACACCAGCGGGTACAGCGGGGACTCGGGCCGGTTCAGCGCCTCGATCAGCAGGATCGCGCCGATCCGGTCGGCGGCCCGGGCCGCGAGGGCCAGGTTCTCCAGGGCGAGCGCGTCCTGCTCGGCCGGGTCCACGCCTTCGACACGGTTGCCGTACAGCGCGTTGAGCGCCGTGCAGCCCAGAGAGGCCGCGAAGTCGGCGGCCACGTCGATGTTGGAGCGGAACCGCTCCGACTCCTCGCCGGGGATCGACAGGGCGCCGCGGTCCGGGCCCGGGAGCTGCCCGGCGTAGAAGTTCAGGCCGGTGAGCCGGACGCCGGCGTCCTCGATCGCGCGCTTCAGGGCGTCGAGTTCGGACCGCTCCGGCGTGGGCGAGTCGACCCAGGGCCACCACAGCTCGATGGCGGTGAAGCCCGCTGCGGCGACGGCCGCGGGACGCTCCAGCAGGGGGAGCTCCGTGAAGAGGATCGACAGGTTGACGTTGAAGCGCTGGTCTGCGAATCCCATCGGGGCGGCGCTCCCTTCCGTGTCTGCCATGGCGAGCTTCCATGGCGCTTTTTCCGTATTGCGGAATCTTACTTCTGCTTAACGGAAGATTGCCTGTGAGGTGCGAGGGCTGTCAAGAGGGGCTGCCGGAAAGCCCGCCCCGCGCGTTAGGTTGAGCGCGTGCGACTGAGAGTGGAGTTCACGACCGAGCCGTTCGACCTGGACGAGGCGCCCGCGCACGCGGTGGTGGCCCGCGAGGTCGTGGAGGCCGCCGAGCTGGACGCCGTGGACGTGGGCCCGTTCGGCAACACCGCGGAGGGCGGTGCCGACGCGGTGCTCACCGCCGTGGACGCCCTGCTCCGCAAGACCCTGGAGGCCGGCGCCACCCGGGTGTCGCTCCAGGTCAACGTGGTCGAGGAGGGCGAGGCGTGAGCGGCGCGGGCGGCGAGCCGTTCATCGCGGCCGTCAAGCCCCTGGTCGACGCCATGGGCGGCGAGATGATCCCGCCCGACGAGGCCGGCCCCGACGACGTCGTGCTGGCCTGGGAGGGCCGGGACGCCGTCGCCGTGCGGCTGCCGCAGCTGGCCGACTCCCTCGATCACATCCTGGCCGCCATGGAGCGCCGCAAGGGCATGCCGCTGGCCGATCTGGACCGCAGGGCCAAGCAGGAGGTCGTACGGATACTCGAGGCGCGCGGCGCCTTCTCCGTGCGGCACGGCGTGGAGACCGTGGCGAGCGCCCTCGGCGTCAGCCGCTTCACCGTCTACAACTACCTCAACCGCGAGAAGGGGGCCTGACCGGACCGCGCAGCTCCGGCCGGGTTTCGCGCCACCGAATTTTCAACAAACTGTTGACGTGCCGTCGCGGGAGGGCGTTAGCTATCGGCACGCCCGTTCAGCACGAAGGCCGCATCCGGCCACGGAGGCTCCCGTGACTTCCACTTCCACGCCGCCGGGCCTGGCCCGGTTCAACACGCTCGAGGAGCACGCGGCGTTCACCGCACTCCACGAGGCGTGCGCCTCCACGGCGTGGGCGAAGCGCCTGCTGGCCGCCCGCCCCTACGCCACCTGCGAGGCCCTCTACGCCGCGAGCGACGCCGCCATGGCGGAACTGACGGCCGCGGACCTCGACGAGGCGATGGCCGGCCACCCGCCCATCGGCCGCCCCAAGCCCGGTGACCCCGCCTCGGCACGGGAGCAGCGCGGCATGGCCGGCGCCTCCGACGCACTCAAGGCGGAGATGCTGGAGCTCAACCTCGCCTACCAGGAGAGGTTCGGCCACGTCTTCCTGATCTGCGCCACCGGCCGTACCGGTGAGCAGATGCGCGACGCGGTCAGGGAACGGATCGGCAACCCGCCGGAGCGGGAGCGGGAGATCGTCCGCACCGAACTGGGGAAGATCAACCGCATCCGTCTGGCCCGACTCGTCGAAGAGGACTGACAGCAGCATGAGCACCTCCGCCACCGCGTCCGTGTCCACGCACATCCTGGACACCAGCGTCGGCCGCCCCGCCGAGGGCGTCGCCGTCCAGCTCTCCGCCCGCACCGGCCGGACCGCGGACTGGCACGCGCTCGGCGGCTCCGCGACCGACACGGACGGGCGGTGCAAGGACCTGCCGGCACTGCCGGAGGGCACCACCCACGTACGGCTCGACTTCGCCGTCGAGCGGTACTTCGAGAACACTGCGAACCAGCAAGCCGATGCGCAGCAGGACGCCCCCGCGAACCGGGACAGCGGTGCGTTCTTTCCAGAGGTGGCGATCACCTTCGCCGTAGAGGCCGGTGAGCACTACCACGTACCGCTGCTGCTCAACCCGTTCGGCTACTCCGTATACCGAGGGAGCTAGCTACAGATGCCCACGATTCTGGGACAGAACCAGTACGGCAAGGCCGAGAACCGAGTCGTCAAGATCACGCGGGACGGCGCCACCCACCACATCAAGGACCTCAACGTCTCCGTCGCCCTCTCCGGCGACATGGACGAGGTCCACTACTCCGGCTCGAACGCCAACGTGCTGCCGACCGACACCACCAAGAACACGGTGTACGCGTTCGCCAAGGAGCACGGCATCGAGTCCGCCGAGCAGTTCGGCATCCACCTCGCCCGGCACTTCGTCACCAGCCAGGAGCCGATCCACCGGGCCCGGATCCGCATCGAGGAGTACGCCTGGGAGCGGATCGAGGCCTCCGACGCCACCTCGCAGTCCATCGGCGCCGACGAGGTCAAGCACTCCTTCGTCCGCAAGGGCCAGGAGGTCCGGCTGACCCAGATCACCTACGACGGTGAGAAGTGGGAGGTCGTCTCCGGCCTGAAGGACCTGGTCGTGATGAACTCCACCGACTCGGAGTTCTGGGGCTACGTCAAGGACAAGTACACGACGCTGAAGGAGGCCTACGACCGCATCCTGGCCACCGAGGTCTCCGGCCGCTGGCGGTTCAACTGGACCGACGACGAGCAGCGCATGCCCCACTGGGAGAAGTCCTACGAGCAGGTCAAGAAGCACATGCTCCAGGCCTTCGCCGAGACGTACTCCCTCTCGCTCCAGCAGACCCTGTACCAAATGGGCTCGCGGATCATCAACAACCGCAGCGAGATCGACGAGGTCCGCTTCTCCCTCCCGAACAAGCACCACTTCCTGGTCGACCTGGAGCCGTTCGGGCTGAAGAACGACAATGAGGTGTACTACGCCGCCGACCGCCCGTACGGCCTGATCGAGGCGACGATCCTGCGGGACGGGTGCGAGGCGCGGATCCCCGTGGACCTCACCAACCTCTGACGCTCCCTCTTTCGGCACCCGTGGCCGGGGAACCCCCCTCCCGGCCACGGCACTCAAAACTTCCAGGGTCCTGCCGTGCCCTCTCCAATTCAGCACACTTCGTGAAAAGGGACGAACCATGGCAGCAGACCGGCGCATCGTCATCGAGAACTGCGCGATCGCGACCGTCGACGCGAACGACACCGAGTACGCCTCCGGGCACGTCGTCCTCGCCGGCAACCGCATCGAGTCGCTCGGCGCGGGCAGGGCCCCCGAGGGCCTGGAGAACGTCGCCCGCCGTGTCGACGCCTCCGGCCACCTCGTGACGCCCGGCCTGATCAACACCCACCACCACTTCTACCAGTGGATCACCCGGGGCCTGGCCACGGACCACAACCTCTTCGACTGGCTCGTCGCGCTCTACCCCACCTGGGCGCGCATCGACGAGCCGATGGTCCGCGCGGCCGCCCAGGGCTCCCTCGCGATGATGGCCCGCGGCGGCGTCACCACCGCCATGGACCACCACTACGTCTTCCCGCACGGCTCCGGCGACCTCTCCGGCGCGATCATCGGCGCCGCCCGCGACATGGGCGTCCGCTTCACCCTCGCCCGCGGTTCCATGGACCGCAGCGAGAAGGACGGCGGTCTGCCCCCGGACTTCGCCGTGGAGACCCTGGACGGGGCGCTGGCCGCCACCGAGGAGACCGTGCGCCGGCACCACGACTCCTCCTTCGCCGCCATGACCCAGGTCGCCGTCGCGCCCTGCTCGCCCTTCTCCGTCTCCACCGAACTGCTGCGCGACGGTGCCCAGTTGGCCCGCCGCCTGGGCGTCCGGCTCCACACCCACGGTTCGGAGACCGTGGAGGAGGAGAAGTTCTGCCACGAACTGTTCGGCATGGGCCCGACCGACTACTTCGAGTCCACCGGCTGGCTCGGCGAGGACGTGTGGATGGCGCACTGCGTCCACATGAACGACTCCGACATCGCCGCCTTCGCCCGGTCCAGGACCGGCGTCGCGCACTGCCCGTCCTCCAACGCCCGGCTCGCGGCCGGTATCGCCCGCGTCCCCGACATGCTCGCGGCCGGCGTCCCCGTCGGCCTCGGCGTCGACGGCACCGCCTCCAACGAGTCCGGCGAACTCCACACCGAGCTGCGCAACGCCCTCCTCGTCAACCGTCTCGGCGCCCACCGGGAAGCCGCCCTGAACGCCCGTCAGGCCCTGCGCCTCGGCACGTACGGCGGCGCCCAGGTCCTCGGCCGGGCCGCGGAGACCGGCTCCCTCGAACCCGGCAAGCTCGCCGACCTGGTGCTGTGGAAGCTGGACACGCTCGCCCACGCCTCCATCGCCGACCCGGTGACCGCCCTGGTCTTCGGCGCGGCCGCCCCGGTCACCGCCTCCTTCGTCGACGGCCGGCAGATCGTCGAGGACGGCCGGCTGCTCACGGCCGACGAGGACGCCATCGCCCGCGCCACGCGCGACGAGGCCCAGCGCCTGGCGACGATCGCCGCCCAGGCCTGAACACCCCCATGACTCCGGCCGGGAGGGACGGCTCCCGGCCGGTGGCCGTGAACCCGAGCGGGGTCCACGGCGACCGCTTCCGGGGCGCGCGTGGACGCGCACGCCCCGGAACGGTCAACCCGTCCGCCGCACATCCGGTCCCGCACGACCACCCGCACCACCTCCCTGACACCCACGGCCGGCCCTTCGGCGCAGCCGTGTAACCGACCGGAGGGACGCCGCCGTGGCCGACCACCCCGTTGACGAAAAACTCCCCGCGCTCAAGATGGCGACGACCGGCCTGCAGCACGTGGCCGCCATGTACGCGGGCGTCGTCGCCCCGCCCCTGATCGTCGGCGCGGCCATCGGCCTCACCGCCACCGACCTGACCTTCCTCACCGGCGCCTGCCTGTTCACCGCGGGCCTCGCCACCTTCCTGCAGACCCTCGGCATCTGGAAGATCGGCGCCCGGCTGCCGTTCGTCAACGGCGTCACCTTCGCCGGTGTCGCCCCGATGACCGCGATCGTCGCCTCCACCGAGGACAAGTCCGACGCCCTGCCGATCATCTTCGGCGCGGTCATCGTCGCCGGACTCCTCGGCTTCCTCGCCGCCCCCGTCTTCTGCAAGGCGGTCCGCTTCTTCCCGCCCGTGGTGACCGGCACGGTCATCACCCTGATCGGCATATCGCTGCTGCCGGTCGCCTTCGGCTGGGCGCAGGGACCCGACCCGACGGCGCACGACTACGGTTCGGTGACCAATCTGGGGCTGGCCGCCGTCACCCTGCTGATCGTCCTGCTGCTGCGCCGCTTCACCCGGGGCTTCGTCAAGCAGATCGCCGTCCTGCTCGGTCTCGTCGTCGGCACGCTGATCGCGATCCCGTTCGGCGTCACCGACTTCGGCCCGGTCGCGGACGCGGCCGTCGTCGGCTTCCCGACGCCGTTCCACTTCGGTGCGCCGCAGTTCCAGCTCGCCGCGATCATCTCGATGTGCGTGGTGATGGTGGTGTCGATGACCGAATCGACCGCCGACATGCTGGCGTTGGGCGAGATCGTCGACCGCCCGGCCGACGAGCGGACCATCGCGGCCGGCCTGCGCGCCGACACCCTCGGCTCGGCGATCAGCCCCCTGTTCAACGGCTTCATGTGCAGCGCCTTCGCGCAGAACATCGGCCTGGTCGCCATGACGAAGATCCGCAGCCGCTACGTCGTCGCCGCGGGCGGCGGCTTCCTGGTGCTGATGGGCCTGTGCCCGATGGCGGCCTCGCTGATCGCCGTCGTACCGCGCCCGGTGCTCGGCGGGGCGGGCGTGGTCCTGTTCGGCTCGGTCGCCGCCAGCGGTATCCAGACCCTGGTCCGGGCCGCCCTGGACCGGGACAACAACGTCCTGATCGTGGCCGTCTCCCTGGCCGTCGGCATCATCCCCATCACGGCGCCGGAGTTCTACCACGCGTTCCCGGAGACGGCCCGGATCGTCCTGGACTCGGGCATCTCCACGGGCTGTGTGGCGGCGGTGCTGCTCAACGTGGTCTTCAACCATCTGGGCAAGGGCGGCCACGACGCCCACGACGTGACCCACCCGATGGAGGCGGGCGAGGAACTCACGAGCGCGCCCAAGACTCCGGCCGCGTCCTGAGCCCACCGGACTCCCCTTAGGCTTCTGCCCCGGTCGACTGATCGTTGACCGGGGGATCAGGGGACGAGGGGGAGACGGGCCGATGAATCACGCGACCGAGGTGTTCCAGCCGTTGCAGGCGGACGATCCACCCGTGGTCGCCGGGTACCGCCTCGCGGCCCGGCTCGGCGCGGGCGGCATGGGCCGGGTCTACCTGTCTCACACGCAGGGCGGCCGGCCGGTGGCCCTCAAGGTGGTCCGCCCGGAACTGGCCGACGACCCGGCCTTCCGGCGCCGGTTCCGCCGGGAGGTGGAGGCGGCCCGGCGGGTCCGGGGCGCCTACACCGCCGAGCTGATCGACGCGGACGCGGACGGCACACCGCCCTGGGCGGCCACGCTGTACGTGCCCGGCCCCTCCCTGACCGACGCCGTCGCCCGGCGCGGGCCCCTGCCGGTACCCGCGGTGCTCCGGCTCATGGCCGGGGTGGCCGAGGCGCTCCAGGCCATCCACGCCGCCGGCATCGTGCACCGGGACCTCAAGCCGTCCAACGTGCTGCTCGCCGCCGACGGACCGCGCGTGATCGACTTCGGCATCTCGCTGGCCGCCGACTTCACCTCCTACACCGCCACCGGCGCCGCCGTCGGCACGCCTCACTTCATGGCTCCCGAGCAGGCCGCCGCGGGTCAGGTCACGGCGGTGACCGACGTCTTCGCGCTGGGCCAGACGGCGGCGTTCGCGGCGCTGGGCCGGCCGCTGTACGGGGACGGCTCCGCCGTCGGGGTGCTGTACCGGATCGTGCACGACGAACCCGACCTGTCCCTGCTGCCCGAGCAGCTCCGCCCGCTGTTCGCCCGCTGCCTGGCCGCCGCCCCGGAGGAGCGGGCCACCCCTGCCGAGATCGTCGACTGGTGCCGTCAGCGGCTGGGAGCGGACACCGGCCCGGCCCTCTGGCGGGACGTCATGGGGCCGGAGGTGGCGGTGCCGTCCCCGGCCGCCCCACCCACGCGGGTCCTGCACTCCCAGCCGCTCGTCGTCACGCAGCCCCAGCCGCTCGCGCCCGGGCCGCAGGAGCGCAGGGCACGAAGACGCCGCACCGCGCTGATCACGGCCGCGGCCGTGACGGCGGGGGTGGTGGCTGCAGGGGGTCTGTTGTGGACGGTCCAAGACGCGGGGAACAGGTTCGGCGACTGGGTGGCGGGCGCGCCGTCGACGACGGGCACGGACGGGTCCGAACGGTCGTCGGGGGCCTCCGGCCCGGCGTCCGAGAGTCGTACCGGGACGCCGGGACCAGGTGGCCGGACACCTGAGGCGTCCAAGCCCTCCCCGACGCAGTCCGCGTCACCGCAAGTCGACTCCCAAGCGCCCCTGATGCTGACCCCGGAGAACTCGCTGAGCTTCCAGAAGCCGTTCATGCGCGACGACCGCAAGGGGGACATCCGCTTCGACTGCAAGGACGCCGGCTGCGCGATGGAGAGCGACACCAGCGTGTTCCTTCAGCTCTTCGGCAAGTCGGGGGCGACCCTCGACGAGTGCCGGCTCATGCTCGCCAGTGCCGACCGCCACCGCTGGACCCTGGCCGCGGCAGCCGCCGGCACCGAGATCTGCGTCAAGCACAAAAATGGGGACATCGCCCTGCTGGTGCTCCAGACGAAGTCGACGGCGTTGCCCGACATCGCCTTTCTCCAGCTGGACATGACGATCTGGCGAGACGCCGCCTGACCTTGCGCTTCCGCATCGGTCGGTCCTTCCGCACGCCCTCTCCTGTGCGGTCCGACACTGCCTCGCCTGGGACCGCTGTGGCTCGGTCGAGCAGGGCCTGGGGCCTGGCGAGGGGGGACGCGGAGCTTTCCGGTGAAGCCGAGCGAGACGGCGTGCGCCGCCAGTAAGCGGCGAGCCGGACCGCCCCGAGCCCTCCGGGGCGGTCCGGGGCGGTCCGGGGCGGAGATGACGTCCTGCCTCATGCCCACCCCAAAACGCGTCAGGACGGGCGCTGGTATCCCGGGCGCCATCCGACTGACAAGCCCCAGTGGATTCCGGCGCTGGCCATAACCGTGATTTTGACGTGTTGCTTGCTGCTGCCCAACCCGATCTCGTTGTAAGTCGTTGCGGGCGTGGCCGCGCACGGGATGGTGTAGGTGGCCAGTTTCCCGATGACTATGGTCGTCTTCCCCTCGCCGGTGCATTCGGTCGCCACGGCAACCGTCCCGGCCTTGATGCTCTGGATCACGGCGGCCTCTTCCGACCCTGTCCTGTCCGCCAGGCGAATGAGGGCTTTGGTCGAGCCCGAGATGTCGGGTGGAGTTTTCGTCAGATCGATGGCCGAAGTGGGACGGGACGCGGTCGCGGAGGCGGTTGGGGTTTTGTCCGGTGAGTCCTGGCCCTTGTGCGCTGTACAGCCCGCGATGAGTGGAACGCTCGCTGCCAAGGCGATCGTCACCGCCGCGGAGGCCCCGGTCAGCTTTGCCATGTGTACCAGCCGACGGTGTAAGGCGTGTAGGAGACGACTGTGGAAGACGTGGAGTGGGTGCAGTTGCTGTACAGGTAGAAGCTGGTACCTGTGATACGCCGCCGCCAGACGCCGTACTTGGCACTGACGGTCTTGTGCGGCGGGATGGTCGCGGTTACCGAGTTACCCAGTTTCGCGGTCAGCGACGCTGACAAGTTGATGCCGTAGGTGGCTTCTTGGCGCGAGACGAGCTCGTTGAGTGAGACCTTCAGCGATCCGGTCAGGCTGATGCCGACGGTCCCCGACGCCTCAGCAGTGAACGTGGTGCTTTCGTTGTGGGTGGTGCCGTTGTAGTTGGACTGGAGGGGGCCGATGGCGCGGATGTATCTGCCCCCGAGGGAAGTGGGTTTGTAGACGCCCCCCGGGTCGCAGTACAGATGGTTGGGCGCGATGCCGCTCGGCGAGTCCGTGGGGGTCGCCGGTTCCGAGGTGGCGGCCGCAGGGTCCGTTGGCGCGTCGGTCAGGTCCGCCTCCGGGGGGTCGGCCGGCGGTAGCGTCGTCAGGGTGCCGCTGTCGTCGTTGCCGTCTATGGAGAACCACCCTTGCAGGTCGACGATGAGCTGGATGGTGCCACTGCTGGCGTTGTAGATGCTCACCGCCCCCTGGTCGCCCGGCTGAGCGATCACCAGGTCGGCGGTGGAGGTGTTCGCCTGGAAGTTGTCCACCGACGTGGTGGACGGCATCGGCTGTCCGGTTGGCCACACGCGTAGGTAGCCGGAGTTCTCCTGTCCGGTCGTGGTCAGGTTGAGGACGGCCGCGCCGAAGGACGTGGGGATACCGTCGTTGCCGGCCACTGTCACGCTGACGCTGCTGTCGGCCGGGATGGCGGTGGAGGTGCGGGTGTCGAGCAGCCGGTCCTGGGCGGCGGTGAAGACCCCGCCACCGGAAGATGCTTGGGTGAAGTAGCCGTAGATGTCGAGGATTACGTCGACCGACTGGGTGGAGGACCCGTTCTTCAGGGTGACCTGGCCGCCTGCGCCTACCGGGATCACCGCGCCCTGGGACGTGGTGACGGTCTTGTAGTCGACGACCGGCTGCCCAGCCGATCCTCCGGTGGCGTAGGCGTAGAGGGTTCCGGCGCTGCCGGGGGAGGGAACGGTGATGTTGGCGTAGACCGACGCCTCGTCGGTGATGCCGTCCACACCGTCGATCTGGACGTTCAGCGTCCCGCCGGGCGCGATCTGTGTCTGCGGGGCGCCGGTGCCGTCCCGGGTGTCGACGAGCCGTGACTGGGTGACCGGAACGTATCCGCCCGGGGAGGCGGCGCCGCCATCGGAGGTGAAGTATCCGTTGACGTTCACGCGTTTGCCACGGTGATCTCCAGCGACACGGCCGACACCCCGGAACTGGGAACGCCGCCCTGCCCCAGGATTTGGAAGGTGTTGGTGGAAGCCGCACCGAGCGCGGTGCTGACACCGAGAGCCGAGCGCGTGTCAACAATCCTGGCAGAGGGAGAGATTGCGGCGAAGGCACCACTCGCAGTGGTGGCACTTGCTTGGGTGATGCCGGCCAGGCCGAAGCAGGTGAGCACGGTGAAAAACACGACGGCCAGAGAAAGGCATCTGAGTCTGGTACGTCTGGCTCGCAGCATAGGAACCCCCTCGACTTCATGTGGACTTGCCGCGAAAGCGGCAGAACGCGTCCGGGTTGAGGGGACCTTAATGATCAGGAAAGCAAGTAATCCATGGCAGGCATCCAAAAGGCGCGCAAAGGAATACGCAGCCTTCCTCATCGTCTCCTTCCACGCCGAACAGCCCTACGGTCCCGCCGACTGGTGGTACCTCGAAGGCCGGCCAGGCGAGCGGGCGCTCGCCACCTCCTCCGTGGTCGACGGCTCTTCCTCCATGAGCCTGTTCTGCTTCGTCCCCGCGGTCGTGGCTCCCGGCTCGTACGAACGGCGGGGCGCGCTGCTCGATGACGGGGGCGTCTCGTCCCGCTCGGCATCCCGGTCGTGGTCGGGTGGCCTCGCGGCCGGCAGCTCCGGCGGGCTCTTCCTCGAGACACCGGCCGCTACCTCTGCGCTGACGTCCTGGCTGTTGCCTCGCCCGAGGGTCCGCTCAACCTGGCCAACCCCTCACCGCGGCCACCATCTGCCTGAGTCCCCTCGGCGAACGGAGCCACGGCGGCCCCTGGCGTTGCGCTCGCGACGACCGCCCGGAGATCACCTGGCCGGGGAAGGTCACCGATGAGCAGCACAGCGGTCTTCGCACTCAAAGTCCGAACAGCCCCGGGTCCGCCGCCAGCCTCTTGAAGACCTCGGCGGGATCGGCGACCAGCTTGCGCTTCTCGAGGTCCAGGATCCCGCCGATCGCCGTGATCTCGGCCGCCACCGTGCCGTCCGCCTTCAGGACGGTCTGCTCGATCCGGAACGTCTTGCCGCCGCCCCACTCGAAGGCGCAGGTCACCTCGGCCTCGTCGCCCGCGAGCAGCTCGCGTTTGTAGCGGATGGTCGTCTCCAGGGCGACCGGGCCCACGCCGCTGCCTATGAGGGCGGACTGGCTGATTCCCGCGGCCTGGAGCAGCGACCAGCGGGCGTGCTCCGCGTAGTTCAGGTAGACGGCCTGGTTGAGGTGTCCCTGCACGTCCGTCTCGTATCCACGGACGGTCACAGGGACGGAAAACGGCTCGCTCACGGCTTCCCCTTCGGAGTCTTGTGCACTGCACAACGATCCACCGATCTTGGCATGCTCATCACGCTCGGCGCGGTGAAGCCAGGAGGTACCTCGTTCCGGTGCGCGGCTCACGGTGCTCGCTCACCTGCCAGCCTGCCCCCTCCAGGGTGGCCGCGCAGGCCCGCAGCGCCTCGCCGTCCGGCTCGTGCACGGCGACGGCCTCCGGTTGCGGAGTCTCCCGTACTCGGTAGCCCGCGCCCTCCTGGCCCGCGGGGCCGTGCCCGGCCGCCTCCAGCGCCAGCGCGGCGGCCTGCACCAGATGCGTACGCTCCCAGCCGCACGGCCGGTCCACTGACCCGTCCGGGTTGGTCATCCGGCGCAGCTCCAGCAGCCCCTGCCAGGCGCTGTGCACTTCGCGGCGCCGGGCGGGCCCGGCATGCACAGGGGTCTCCTCGCCGCCGACCCGTGCCGCGAAGACGCCCGCCGATGCCGGGGCCTGGGCGGCGGGCTCGGGCGTCTCCAGCACGCCCTGCCGCACCCGGTGCCCCTCCGGTGTCAGGAAGTGATCGTGCGGCGGCCTCGGGTGCCGGAAGGCCAGCCCCCGCTTCACCAGAGCGGCGAGCTGCGCCTCCGTGCCCCTGAGCCGCCCGGTCACCGGGTCGGCGGCGTCGATGACACGCCGCTGCGCGGCGGTCGGCGGTCGGGTCACGGCGTGCTCCTCTCCTGCCTCGGACAGGCCCCGGGGCTCCTCGCCCCACCTGTGGGAAGGGGCTCCTGGCCCACCTGCTCGAAGGGCCTCACCCCACCTGCTCGAAGGCTACGACCCGCCACTGACATTCCGGGCCGGGACACCTCCCCGCCACCCACCGCGGCTCGCCGCGCGCCGGGGCTCAGGTCGCCACGTGGCGACCAGCGCGGCCGCCAGCAGCAGTTCGGCCAGGTCACCGCCGTAGTACATGACTTCCGCCCCGTCCTGCACCTGGTCGATGGGCGCATGGATGTCGACCCAGAAGCCGCCGTACATCAACTGGGAGATCACGGCGTGCGCCGCGATCGCGACGCCGAGGTAGACCAGTCGGGCCCTGACCCCCGGCCGGGCGGGGGCCGGGTCGGGGCCGGCGATGGCGTAGGCGAACAGGCATCCGGAGAGCAGGAAGTGCGCGTGCAGCAGCCAGTGCGCGGCCTGGCTGGTCGTGGTCGCGTTGTACAGCGGGGTGAAGTACAGCACCGCGAGGCTGCCCGTGGAGAGCGCCAGTGCGACCGCCGGGTGGGCGATCACGCGGGCGGGCAGGCTGTGCAGCACGGTGGTCAGACGCCGGCCCAGGGGCGCGGGCAGGGTGCGCAGCAGGAGCGTGACGGGGGCGGCCAGGACCAGTGCGAGCGGCGCGTACATGCCGATGAGGAGGTGCTGGGCCATGTGCCCGCGGAAGTCCTCGTGAGCGAAGGGGGCCACGGGCGGCAGCAGCGCGACGCCGAGCAGGAAGATCCCGCCCAGGAACCAGCCGGTCCGCCACCGGCTCCAGCCGAGGGCCGGATTGCGGAGCCGCGCCCGGCGGACGAGCAGCAGGTAGGCACCGAAGGCGGCAGGCAGCACGAGCCCGGGCGGCAGCCAGTCCAGGGTGGCGCTGCCCGCGTCGTGCCCGTGCTCGGGCAGGGGGTGGTGGCCCATCAGCCGTGCCGGCCCTCATGCCGGTCGGCGGGTGCGCCGGGGGCGAAGGGCCGGCCGCTGCGCTGGAGCAGGTAGCCGCCGGCGACCAGCAGGGCGCCCAGGACGAGGAAGCCGATGTCCCACCAGACCTGGCCCTCCCCGGCGTAGACGTGGTGGATGCCGAGGACGTGGTGGTCCAGGACGCCCTCCACGAGGTTGAACAGGCCCCAGCCGACGAGCATCCAGCCCCACAGCACCCGGGAGGTCCACACCCGCAGCCGGTCGTGGGTCACCCGCGAGTACAGCACGGCCAGCCCGAGCAGGACCGCAAGCCAGCACACGGTGTGGAAGACGCCGTCCCACAGGGTGTTCATCTCCAGGCCGGAGACGGTGTGGGGGTTGTAGTACTTCACCCCGATGCGGTCCTGGTTGGTGCTGGAGAGCATGTGGTGCCACTGCAAAAGCTGGTGCAGCAGGATGCCGTCGACGAACCCGCCCATCCCCACCCCGAGCACGATGCCCGGCAACTGGATGCTCGCCGGTGGTGCGGTGCCGACCCGGGTGTCGCCCTGCGTGGTGGCCATCACTCGTCTCCGCTCCTGCCTGGGGGAAGGACCGAAGACGACGTTCCCCTCTGCGCAGCGCTCACGCCCTGCGCACGGCCTCCATCCGGCTCAACGACCTTTTCCGGCCGTCCCCGCGTCTCGGCAGTCGCGCGGCGCCTACTGCCGGTACCCGCCGAGGAACCGCCCGATCCGCCCGATGGCCGCCTCCAGGTCGTCCGCGTGCGGCAGGGTCAGGATGCGGAAGTGGTCCGGGGCCGGCCAGTTGAAGCCCGTGCCCTGGACCACCTGGATCTTCTCCCGCAGCAGCAGGTCCAGGACGAACCGCTCGTCGTCGTGGATCTTGTGCACCTTGGGGTCGAGGCGCGGGAAGGCGTACAGCGCGCCCTTGGGCTTCACGCAGGTCACGCCCGGGATCTCGTTGAGCATCCGCCAGGCCACGTCCCGCTGCTCCAGCAGCCGCCCGCCCGGGGTGGTCAGCTCGCGGATGGACTGCCGGCCGCCCAGCGCGGCCTGGATGGCGTACTGCGCGGGCGCGTTGGCGCACAGCCGCATGGAGGCCAGCATGGTGAGGCCCTCCAGGTAGTCCTTGGCGTGCTGCCGCGGGCCCGTGACCACGAGCCAGCCGGAGCGGAAGCCCGCCACGCGGTAGGTCTTGGACAGGCCGCAGAAGGTGAGGACCACCAGGTCGGGGGCGAGCGCGGCGGCCGAGTGGTGCACGGCGTCGTCGTAGAGGATCTGGTCGTAGATCTCGTCGGCGAAGACCATGAGGCCGTGCCGCCGGGCGAGGTCGAGGATGCCCTCGACGATCTCCTTGGGGTAGACCGCGCCGGTGGGGTTGTTCGGGTTGATGATCACGACCGCCTTCGTACGGTCGGTGATCTTCGACGCCATGTCGTCGAGGTCGGGGTACCAGTCGGCCTGTTCGTCGCACAGGTAGTGGACCGCCTTGCCGCCCGCGAGAGTCGTCACCGCCGTCCAGAGGGGGAAGTCGGGGGCGGGGATGAGGATCTCGTCGCCGTCCTCGATGAGCGCCTGCACGGCCATCGACACCAGTTCCGAGACGCCGTTGCCGAGGAAGACGTCGTCGACGCCGACCTCCAGGCCCAGGGTCTGGTAGCGCTGGGCGACCGCGCGGCGAGCGGAGAGGATGCCGCGCGAGTCGGTGTAACCGTGGGCCTGCGGCAGCATCCGGATCATGTCCTGGATGATCTCCTCCGGCGCCTCGAACCCGAAGAGCGCGGGATTGCCCGTGTTCAGGCGCAGCACGCTGTGGCCCGCCTCCTCCAGCGCGTTGGCGTGCTCGATGACCGGGCCGCGGATCTCGTAACAGACCTCGCTGAGCTTGCTGGACTGCCGGAACTCCATGCGCCGCTACCCCTCTGCCGAACTGTGTTGCTTGGTTTTACCAAGTAGGCGCTTGGAAAGTCCAACAACTTGTCTAGACTGCGTCGCATGCCACCTCGCCGAAGCTACGACCAGTACTGCTCCGCCGCCCGTGCGCTCGACGTCGTCGGCGACCGCTGGACCCTGCTGATCGTCCGGGAGCTCCTCGCCGGTCCTCGCCGCTACACCGACCTGCACGCGGATCTGCCCGGCGTCAGCACGGACGTACTCGCTTCGCGGCTGAAGGACATGGAGCGCGACGGCCTCGCGACCCGGCGCCGGCTGCCCCCGCCCGGTGCGGCCTTCGTGTACGAACTCACGGCACACGGACGGACGTTGCTGTCCGTGTTGCAGGCGCTGGGGGAGTGGGGGCAGGCGGAGCTCGGGGAGCGCCGGGCGACGGACGCGGTGCGGGCGCACTGGTTCGCCCTGCCCCTGCTGCGCCTGCTGGACGGCGAGGGGCTCGTCGAAGTCCGCCTGGAGGAAGGCCTGTTCCATCTGTACGCCGGCGCCGAGGAGGGGCCCGTGTACGGCGACGGCCCCGCCCCCGGGGAGCCGGACGCCCGGCTGGTCCTGGACACCGCCACGTGCACGGCCATCGCCCGCGGTGAGCTGAGCCTGGCCCACGCCGTGCGGGACGGCCGGGTCGCGGTGAGCGGCGAGGGCACCCTGGCCAAGGCACTGCGCGAGGAATGAGAGAAGGCCCGCACGGGGCGGGCCTCCTGGAGGTGATCAGGTGAGGGGCCGGTCAGGCCCCCGGCGGCACCCGGGACGGCCGCCCCGTCCCGCGCGTCAGCGCGTACCCGCCGACGCCGGCCAGCGCGGCCAGGATCCCGCCGGCCGCGGTCCACACCCACCGGTCAGACCACCGGCCGGACGCCCATCCGTCCTCGGGTTCGAGACCGGCCAGCACCGCCGCGTCCTCCCGCTCCTCCTCGGGCTTCGTGGCGACCCCCGGCACCAGCGGCTCGGCGAGCGAGCCGTCCACCGCCGCGGATCCGCCGATGTCCCTGGAGTCCACCCGCACTTCGCTGCCGACCGGCAGGCCGAGGTCGGCGGTGGGGACGCCGGTGGCCGTCAGCCGGATGTAGTAGGTGCCGGGCAGCGGGTCGTTCGCCCACGGCTCCGACCAGGCGCGGACCGTGCGCAGCACGCAGGCCAGCTCCACGGAGGAGGCGTCCGCCGCCGCGGTGCGCGTCTGCGCCCCGTACTGACAGGCCTGGCGGCGGCGCAGACCGTCGTAGACGTCGATCTGCCAGGTCTGGGACGCGTGGGTCTCCGGGAGCTTCACCGTCGCCTTGACCGTGGGGCGCTGCCCGGTGTCGGCGGGGAACGACCAGTACAGGTAGTCGCCGGTGGAGCCGCTCGCCGTGGCCGACTGCCCCTGCTCGATCTCCGTCGCCGTACGGAACGACGTGCCGGCCCGCGTGGGGGCCGACGTGCCGTCCTGCGACGGACTCGGCGAGGCGTCGGCAGCGGCCGGGGCGGCCGCCACTCCCAGGGTCAGCAACGCCGCGCTCAACGCTCGTACCACTCGCATCAGTTGGTCCTCCAGACCGCGACCCGCCAGCGCGACAGCCAGCCCCAGACGAGACCGGCGAGGAAGCCGGTGAGGATCAGCACACCGAGCAGCCACCAGCCGCGGCCCAGGCCGAAGGCGGCCACGTCGCCCGCCCGGCCCGGGGCGTCCACGACGTCCACCGTCAACTCCAGCGGCAGACCCGGCGTGGCCTTCACGCCCGAGGCCGCCGAGAAGGAGTGCGAGACGGCCAGGCAGACCGCCTCAGCGGGAGCGTCCTCGTCATCGCTCTCGGCCTTCGGGTAGCGCAGGCCCGTCGAGATCACGTCCGTACGGCCGTTGCCCGCCGCCTCGCCGCGCACGATCTCGCGGCCCTTCGACGTGACGGCCCGCAGCAAGACGCCGTAGCCAGGGTTCACGGCCCGGTCCGCGGCGACGCTCACCGAGGCGCGCAGCTCCTGACCCGGCCGCACGTCCACCCGGTACCAGCGCTGCTGACCGAACTCCTCCCGGTCCGAGTACAGGCCGGACTTCAGTGTCGGTGACCCGGCGCACCGGTCGGCGCCCTCCGCCGGCACCGGCGTCACCACCGGATCGGCCGCCCGGTCCACCAACTCGTTCACACGGTCGGTGAGTTCGTCCTGGTGCTCGACCGAGGTGTACGTGCCGCCGGTGGCCTCGGCGATACAGCTCAGCTGCCTGCTCAGCTCGGCGGTCGGCACCAGGCCCAGGGTGTCGATGGTCAGGCCGATGCCCTTGGCCGCGATCTCACGGGCCACCTCGCACGGGTCGAGCGGGGCGCAGGTGTCCTCGCCGTCGCTGATCAGCACGATGCGCTTGGAGCCGTCGCCGCCGTCCAGGTCGCCGGCCGCCTTCAGCAGGGCCGGGCCGATCGGCGTCCAGCCCGTCGGGGAGAGGGTGGCGACGGCCGTCTTGGCCTCGGTGCGGTCGAGCGGGCCGACCGGGTAGAGCTGCGCGGTGTCCTTGCAGCCCGTCTTCCGGTCGTCGCCGGGGTAGTTCGCACCGAGGGTGCGGATGCCGAGTTCGACCTCCTCGGGCGTCGCGTCGAGCACCTCGTTGAACGCCTGCTTCGCGGCGGCCATCCGTGACTGGCCGTCGATGTCCCGGGCCCGCATCGAGCCGCTGACGTCGAGGACGAGGTCGACCTTGGGGGCGTCCCGGCCCGTGGGTTCACCGGCGGCCGCCCCGGCCGGGAACGCGAGCCCGGCTGTCAGCGCGGCGAGCAGGGCACATACCCCTGCCGCCAGGCGTGTTTTTGTGATCATCGCCGGATCCTATTGATCACCTCGGCCCGGCTCCAAAACGGGGCTCATCGCAGAGGATTGGGCAGTTCCGCCCACTGGTCCCCGGGTGTCCGCGGCGACAGCCGCATCAGCGTCAGCGCCTTCGTGGGCAGGGGATCCGCGCACAGTGCCGCGAGGTCGGGGGTGCGCGGGAGGTCCCGTACGGCCGTCTCCAGCGCCGCCGCGAGCGCCGGGCCCGACCCGGCCGTGCCGGCCAGCGCGCCCGCCACGAGCGAGCCGAACAGCTTGCGGCGGAGCGTGCGTTCGTCGTCCGTGACCATCCGGGCGGGCAGCTCGGGCACCGTGATGCCGTGCCGGGCCAGGCGGGCCGGGCTCACGCGGATGTCGGCCAGGTCGCGGTAGACCAGCCGCAGCGGATCGCCCGCCGCCGAGAGGACCACCAAGAGGTTCTGGCCGTGCGCCTCCAGGGCCACGCCCAGCTCCAGCAGCCGCAGGCCCACCGTGAGGGCGAGCCGGGTGAAACCGGCCAGCCAGGCGGGGGAGTGGGGGAGGCCGGTGGTGGCGAGCGCCGCCACCGGCAGGACCCGTTCGCCGCTGCCCGCGTAGGTCTGCGGCGACTCCCGCAGGACGGCCGCGAAGTCGGGGGAACCGGCCGCCGCCGCGCCCAGGGTGCGGGTGACGTGCAGCAGGCCGTCCGTGCGCGCCGCCGGTGTCCCGGCGAAGTCCGACAGCACCGCCGACGCGGCGACCGAGGGCAGCGAGATGTCCCGCACCGAGGACGTCAGGCGGGCGCTCAGCGAGGTCTTCACATGCGGCCCGCCGGGCAGGGCCAGCGTTCGCAGGGACATCAGCGGATGGGCCGGGCTCCGCTCCTCGCACACCCGCTTCAGCACATGCGCCGCCTGCCACGGGTGCACCGGCAGCACCACCCGCCCCCCATCCCGCAGCTCGTCCGGCCACACGCCCGTCACCAGGCACTCCTCCGCCCGGACCGGCACCATCCCCAGCTCCACGACCGGCCGGTGCTCGGGCCCGTAGGCGAGCTGTTCGGCCACCGAGAAGCCGGGCCGGGACCGGCACGTCGGGTGGAACGGATGCCCGTCGGCGATTCGCTGTTCCCACTCCCAGTCGTTCTCCGGCCACGCGTCCCGATCGCCCTCCTGCCCCGCTCTCGACAGCGCCAACGAGGCCACGCTGTGCCCGAGTTCGGCGGCGAAGGAAGCGGAGTGCGGTACGGCGAGGTCCGTCATCAGCCGCGCCGGATCCTGGTACGCCGCCGCGCCGAGCCGTACGGCGGTGACGTACGCGCCGGTCGCGTACGGATCGGGCCGGGGGCCGTGCAGCCGGCGGCCGTCGGACAGGGACAGCGTCAGACCGTCCCGGCCCCGCTCCCTGCGGGTGACCCAGGGCAGGGGATCATGGGCGAGACCGCGCCACAGCCGGGACAGCACGGCCGCCCGGGCGCCGGGCAGTTCGGCCTCGTACCGCGGCAGCAGGCCGGGCCGCACGACGGACAGCTCGTCTGCGACCTCGGTCTCGGCGGTGGGGGGACGGTGCACGGGCGGGCTCCTCGGGTACGCATAGGGGGCGTCACAGCGGAATGGCGACGACCGACATACTGATCATCTCCGCCCGGAACGCTGGAAGGACCATAGGGACGAGTGGAACGCGTGGACCTCATGCCCCCGCCCGCCGACGACGACTCGGCCCCCGGCGACTGTGCCCCCGGTGACAGCGCGGCCGTCGGCGCTCTCGCCGACGCGTATGCCGCCGTGCCCCTGTTGAACTGCCTGCTGCGGGAGGTGGCCCGGCCGGTGCGCCAGGAGGGCGGACACCGTGTCCACCGGCTGCCCGGCGGGGACCGGCTGCTGCGGGTGCGCGGGACGCGGCGGCCCGCCGAGCCGGAGGTCCGCCTGGCGGGCGCCTGGCACCGCGTCGGCCACACCGAACTGGTCGAGCTCGTCGCCGAGGAGTTGCGCCGGCACACCGGGCTGTCCAATCACGAACTGCCCGCCGAGATGCTCGACAGCCGCGACGCCGTGGCCGCCCTGCTGGCCGCCCGGGCCCGGGCGGCCCCGCCCGACGACCTCTACCTGCGCTCGGAACAGTCCCTCCTCACCGGCCACACCCACCACCCGGCCCCCAAGGCGCGGGGAGGCGGCCCGGCCGCCGGCTGGCTGCCGTACGCGCCCGAGGCGTACGCCCGGTTCCCGATGGCCCTGCTCGGGCTGCGGGAGGACGCCGTCGTCGAGGAGGGCGACACCTCCGCCCTCGACGCCCTCGGCACGGCCCCGCCCGGCTACCGCCTGCTCCCGGCCCACCCCTGGCAGCTGGACCTGGCCGCCCCGGAGCTCGCCGCCGCCTTCGCCGACGGCAGGCTGGTCCGGCTCGGCACGACCGCCTTCGACACCTGGCCCACGGCCGCCATCCGCACGCTCCACACGCCCGAGCACGACCTGTTCCTGAAGTTCAGCCTGGACGTGCGCATCACCAACGACGTCCGCCGCCTGTGGCGCCACGACCTGCTCGCCCTGCGCCGGACCGACGCGGCCGTCCGCTCCGCCTTCGCGACGTTCGACGGCCCCGCGGCCTGGCTCAGTGACCGCGGCTACCGCACCGCCGACTTCGCCTTCGAGGCCCTGGCCGTCCTCGTCCGCGACGGCTTGGGCGGACACCTCCTGCCCGGCGCGACCCCACTGCTCGCCGCCGGTCTCGTCGAGGGCTTCGACGGCAGCCCGCTCGACCGCTCCGCCGACCCCGGGGCCTGGTGGGCGGCGTACCTGGCCCAGGTCGTGCCCCCGGCGCTGACGGCGTTCGCCGAGCACGGCGTCGTCATCGAGGCCCACCTGCAGAACACCCTGGTCGGGGTGGACGCCGAAGGGCTGCCGGTGCAGGCGCTGTACCGGGACGCCGAGGGCGTGAAGCTGCTGCCGGACGTGTCGCGGGAGGCCGGCTGGGAGCGGCTCGTGTACTGCCTGGTCGTCAACCACCTCATGGAGATCGCCGGCGCCCTCACCGAACACCACCCCGCATTCGACCCCTGGCCCGCCGCCCGCCGTGAACTCGCCCGCCACGACCTTCCGGAGATCCCCGCCCTGCTCACCTCACCGACCCTGCCCGCCAAGACCAACCTGCTGCTGCGCTGGACGGGCGCGGACGGCGCCGACGCCCGCTACCGGCCGCTGCCCAACCCGCTGAGGGAGGCACCGTGACCGGCCGGACCTCCGGCGCCGCCCCGGCCGCGCCTGTGGGCGGAGCGGTGCCGTGCCGCATCGTCGTCTGCCGGGCCTGCTGCTGCGGCAGCCCCAAGGTCACCGGCGTCGATCACGCCGCCCAGACCGAGCGTCTGCGCGAGGCGGCACCGGTACGCGTCTCCGACTGCCTCGACGTCTGCGACCAGGCCAACGTCGTCGTCGTCCAGCCGTCCGCCGAGGGCCGGGCCGCCGGAGGCCGGCCGGTGTGGCTGGGCCTGGTCAACGACCAGGCCGCCACCGAGGACGTCGTCTCCTGGGTGCGGGAGGGCGGTCCCGGCGTCGCGCCCCTGCCCGACATCCTCGATCTGTACGTCTTCACACCGCTCGCGCGACGCCGCTCCGCGAGCTCATGACGGGGCCGGTACGCACAGCACGGGCACGGTCGACAGGTGCAGCAGCTTGTGCGGAGTCGAGCCCAGCAGCGCCCCGCGCACCGGGGACTCGCCCCACGTGCCCACCACGATGACCCTGGCCTCGTGGCGGGCCGCGGCGTCGAGCAGCGCTTGCGCGGGCCGCTCGTCGATGAGCTCCACCGAGCTGCTCACACCGGCCTCGTCGGCCACCCGGACCGCGTGACCGAGCGCGGTGCTGCCGGCCTCGCGGACGGCCTCGTGATGGGCGCCGTACTCCTCGCCCGTGACGCCGGGGGCGGCGACGCCGTAGACGATCACCAGCGGTTCGTCGTAGGCCGCCGCCACCTCGATGGCGACGCGCAGTGCGCTCAGGGCGCCCGGGGACTCGTCGTAGCCGAGGACCACCGACATCTTCAGGACTCCTTGCCGTCGACGAGGGCCGGGTCGACCACGCTCGGGTGTTCCGACCAGAAGGCGGGTGCCGTCAGCCGCCGCACGATCATGAGGACGACGCCCGTGACGACGATGCCGATACCGATGACGAGCGGGGGACCGAGCCCGAACCACGAGACGCCGCTGTAGGAGTTGGCGGGGTCGGACATGTCGGCCACGGATTCCACCAGCAGCCACGCCAGCAGCCCCGCGCCGACCAGCGGGCCGAGGCCGATCAGGGTGAAGTTGCGGACGCTGCGGGTCAGTTGGCGGCGGTAGTAGACCGCGCAGGCGAGTCCCGTGAGGGCGTAGTAGAAGGCGATCAGCAGGGACAGGGCGGTGAGGGAGTCGAAGAGGGCGTTCTCACTGACGTGGAAGAGGACGAGGTACCAGGCGATGGCGATGCCGGCGACCCACCAGGTGCTCACGTTGGGGGTGCGGAAGCGCGGGTGGATGCGGCCGAAGTGGGCGGGCAGCGCGTGCCGGCGTGCCATGGACAGGCCCGTGCGCGACGCCGGGATGATCGTCGTCTGGGTGGAGGCGAGCGCGGAGGTCGAGACCGCCAGCAGCACGACCCAGTCCCAGCCGCCCATGGCCTCCTCGGCGAGCAGGGCGAAGATGAACTCCTCCTCCGCGGCGTTCTCGGCGAGATAGTCCGTGCCGGCGTAGGCCACGACCGCGAAGGCGACCGCGAGATAGGTCACCAGCAGCAGCACCGTCGACCAGACGGCCGCCTTGCCGGGGGCGGTGGCCGAGTTCTCGACCTCCTCGGTGAGGTTGACCGCCGACTCCCACCCCCAGTAGATGAACACGCCCAGCAGCAGGGACGCGGTCAGGGACGCCCCGCCGGCCCCGAACGGGTCGAGCCAGCCGAACTCCGGATCGATGGCGTCGAGGGTGCCGGTGCCGGAGTAGACGCGGTGGAGCGCCACCACGGCGAAGGCGAGCAGACAGACGACCTGCGCCAGGATGAGGACGTTCTGCACCTTGGCCGACACCTCGGTGCCGATCACGCAGACGGCCGTCATCGCCAGGATGAGCAGCACCGTCAGCACCTGGCGCACCGCGTCGTTCTCGGCCCAGCCGTCCAGGCCCACGGCGAGCAGGAAAAACGTCACGGCGACGTCCGCGAGCGATCCGACGACCAGGACGCCGGTCATCGTGATGGCCCAGCCGCCGAGCCAGCCCGCCCACGGCCCCATGGCCCGGGTGACCCAGGAGAACGTCGTGCCGCAGTCCTGGTCGACCTTGTTGAGGTAGTAGAACGCCGACGCGATCAGCAGCATGGGCACGAACGACGCGAGCATCACTCCGGGGGCGTGGATGCCCACGAGCGCCACGATCGGGCCGATGACCGCCGCCACGGAGTACGCGGGGGACGTCGCGTTGAGCCCGATGACCAGCGCGTCGACGAACCCGATCGCATTGGGCTTCAGGCTCGCCTCCGGGGGCGGGCCCGGGTCCGTGATGTCCTTGGCCATGCTCCCTCGCTCCCGTTGTGTGTGCGTCCATACAACAGGCACTTACGGAGCGATTTACCTATTGATCTACTTTTCGTGCGTCATGTCGCTTTCCGTCCACGGACCAGCAGGTGCCGGAAGTACGGCGTGCCGATCACCGCCGTCATCAGGCCGGCGCAGCCGCGGTCCGCCCCCGTGCCCTGGTGGGCCGGCGGCACGTGCGGGTCGTACCGGTCGCCGTCCTGCTCGGCGCCGCGCTCGTCTGCACTGCCGGTCTGCTCGGCCGCACCCTCATCGCGCCCGCCCAGCTGGGCGGGCGCGCGGCGAAGGTGAGCCGATATCGCCTTGCCAAGAAGGTGTGCCGGCCGCGCTCCGGCGGGCCGCGGTCAGTCGCCGGTCGTCTTGTCCATCAGCGCGCCGTACGCCAGTTGCAGCGTGTCCGCCCCGGCCAGGGCGGTGAGCGTGCCCATGGCCGTACGGGTCGCGCGCGGCCAGAGCAGCTGGCCGGCGGTCAGGGTCGAGGCCACCCAGACACTCAGGCAGAACGGGCAGGTCGCGAGCTCGCCGACGGTGTGCCTGCCCTGCTCGGGCTGTGCCTCCTCGTGCAGCTCGGCCGGGCCCTGCGGCCCGACGTACCGGGTGAAGGGGGCCCGCAGCGGACTGGTCACCGACGCCTTGCTGAGCAGCCGGCTGAGCCGGAACGTGGCCACCGACGTCAGGACCACGTCCCACGGCTCGGGCCGCTCGGGCACCGGGCGCCCGCTGCGCCGTACCGCCGTGGTCCAGGCCGCCGTGTACGCCGCGAAGCCCGCCATGGCCGCGAGATAGCCGCCCAGTGGACGGTCGTGCCCTGCCGCGTAGTTCCGGCCGGTGCGCCGGAGGACTCCCTGCAGCCGGCGCGCGAGGCGGCTGTCAGTCACGGTCGCCGTGCCCATGGGCCACCCCCGCTCGTGTTGCGTTCCTCTGCCCGGCCGGCTCCCCGCCGTCCTGGTGCCGCAGGCGCACCTCGACATGGCCGCCGGTGACCCGCGTGTCGAAGGAGGGCTGGGGGGCGGTGGCCGGTCCGCGTACGTTCCAGCCGTCGGAGAGCCGGAAGACGCTGCCGTGCCACGGGCACCGCACACAGCCGTCGGCGACGGTGCCCTCGGACAGCGGCCCCGCGAGGTGGCTGCACCGCTCGGCCAGCGCGTGGATCGCCCCGCCGGTCTCGCGCACCACCAGCACCGGCACGTCGTCCACGCTGCGCCGCACCGGTTCCCCGACCGGGAACTCGTCGACGGTTCCGATCCGGTGCCACCCCCCGGAGACGACGTTCGGGACCTCTTCGGCGTGGTTGGCGCCGGACGCCTGCCGGTAGGCCAGGTGGCCGCCCAGCATGCCGCCGAGTCCGACCGCCGTCAGCCCCAGGAAGCCGTACGCCCGGCCTGCCCCCTCGCGCCCCTTGAGGCGGCAGGCGAGCGAGGCGGCGTACAGACCGACGGCCGCCGTGTTGGACAGGGCGTGCACCAGCCCGATCCGCTGCTGGCGGCGGTGCAGCTCCGCCCAGTCCACCCAGCCGGCCACGGCCGCGGGGGCCGCGGCGCCCAGCCCGACCCCCACCAGCAGCCGCGCCTCGCGGGAGCCGCCGGGGCGCAGGTCCAAGGCCGCCGCCGACAGCCAGCTTCCGATCGGCACCTGCACCATCAGCGGATGCACCGGGTGCCCCAGCCACCTGCCGTGCAGCAGGTCCCGGCCGCGCCCCAGGGGCAGGGCCCGCACGCCCTTGCGCAGCGTGTCGATCACCGCATCGGCCCTGGGCTCGTGCTCCAGGCGGTCCAGCAACCACAGGACCCGGTTCTGCCGCATCACGCGGCGACGTGGGGTTGCGTTCATGCTCGGCCGGGTCCCCACCGGTACCGGCGGCAAACGGAACGGCCGGGCCCGGACGATTGCCATACCCCCCGGGAGCTGCCGAGGAAGTAGCTGCATCAGACTCTGATCACGGTGACCCGTCCGCTGCACAGCGCGGTCAGGTCCTCGGGTTCCGGGGTGAGGATCGTGACCGGTCCGGGTGCAGCGAGGGCGGTGGCGCTGAGCATGGCGCCGATGGCGTACGTGTGGCCGTGCAGGCCGGCGTCGGCGAGGAGGGCGGCGGCGTGGCGGGCGAGGGGTTCGGTGACCGGTTCGACCACGAGGCGGGAGAGGGTCCACTCCAGGGCGGGGCGGTTGATCCGCGGGTGGACGACTTCCACCAGGGTGGCCGCGGAGGTGATCACCCGTAGGTCGTCGGCGCGTGCGAGGGCGAGCCAGGCGGTGACGGAGCGGTCGCCCGCCGCTCCTGTGCTTCTGGAACATCAGGGCGGGCCGGCCGTCCGTGCTGATCGAGCCGGCGGACGGAAGGTCGAGCCCTGCCACCAGGTTGAGCAGTGTGGACTTGCCGCAGCCGGAGGCTCCCAGGTGGGTGACGAACTCGCCGGGTGCGACATCGAGCGTGATGTCGTCCAGGACGAGCTGCTGTCCGCCGGGCGTGCCCGGTGCGCGGAAGACTTCGAGACGTGCTCGACGCGGGCGGCGTGCGTCACCGTCGTGGCGTCCTCAGCGGCCTTGGCGGTCGCGGTGGCCATGGTCGCCACCTCCTGGGAACTCGGGTCCGGTCGTTGTTACTCGGTGCCGAGACCGGCGTCGTCGACCTTGTCCTTGCCCTCGGCCTCGAGGACCTTGTTGAGGAGCGTGAGGTCGTAGATGCCTTCCAGATGGGGCTTCTCCAGCAGACCGGCCTTGACCGCGTGCTCCGCCTCGGTGTTGAGGGTGGCGGCCAGCGGGTCGTCGAGGAATGCGATGGACTTCCAGGCCGGGTCGATGACCTCGGCGGGCAGCTCCTTGCCCGACAGCTCCTTCAGCGCCGCGTTGGCGGACGCCTTCGCCTTCTCCGGGTTGGCGTTGATCCACTCATTGGTCTTCACCGAGCCGCGCAGCACCGCCTCGACGACATCCGGGTGCTCCTTCAGGAACTCCTGCCGCACGATGATGTTCGTGATCACGAACTTCTTGTCCGGCCACAGCGTCGACTCGTCGAGCAGCACCTTGCCGCCCTCGGCGACCAGCTTGGACGCGGTCGGTTCCGGCACCCACGCGCCGTCGACGGAGCCGGACTTGTATGCGTCCGGGGTGATCTTGTTGTCCGTGCGGACGACGGAGACATCGCCCTTGCCGCTCTGCGCGTCGACCTTCCAGCCCTGCTCGGAGATCCAGTTGAGGAACGCCACGTCCTGGGTGTTGCCGAACTGCGGCGTGGCGATCTTCTTGCCCTTGACGTCCTTCAGTGACGTGATCTTGTCCGGGTTGACGACGAGCTTCACACCGCCGGAGGCGGAACCGCCGATGATGCGCAGGTTCTCGCCCTTCGACTTGGTGTAGCCGTTGATGGCGGGGGAGGGGCCGATCCAGCCGATGTCGATGGAGCCGGCGTTGAGCGCCTCGATCTCGGAGGGGCCGGCGTTGAAGGTCGAGGACTTGATCGTGGTGCCGCCGAGCTCCTTCTGGAGCAGGCCTTCCTGGACGCCCACCAGGGCGGTGGCGTGCGTGAGATTGGGGAAGTAGCCGATCTTCACTTCGTCGGCGGAGAGCTTCTTGGCGTCCGCCGCGACCTCGGTCTGCTTGCCGTCGTCGGTGGACTCGGAGCCGTAGCCGCAGGCGGTCAGCAGGAAGGGGAGTGCCGCCATGGCGGCGAGGGTGCGCAGGGTGGTGAGCGGTCTTGCGGCAGACACGGAGGTGTCCTCTCAGGGATGGGCGATCAGGGAGGTACGGGAAAGCGAGGAGTGGGGCCCGCGGGCACGCACCAGTACTCCGCTCGCCGGCCCTCGGCAGCAGGAATGCCGTCTGCTGAGGAGCGGATCGTGGGGGAGTGGGTGCTGCGCCTGCGACGCAGCCAATGCCGCGCCTGAAGCGTGAGGTCAGGAGGATGCGGGCGCTGTCGGTCGCAGGGTGACCCGTCCGCCGAAGCCGGAGAGGCGGCGGGAGAAGCCCAGCGGTTTCCTGTGGGGTGCCAGCAGGTTCTGCGGAGGTCTCAGACGGGCCGACAGATGGCGCTGGACGTACGGCTGAAGTCGATGTGGCGACGCGAGGTGAGGAGGGGCAGCAACCAGCCTGTGCGGTTGAGCGTTCGCATGGCCATACCCCTCGGTTCCCTAGTTTTCCTACCTGGTTGCTAGGGATCGTGGCAGAAGGTGGCGGCCATCCCAAGGGGGTGTTCGCATGCTGGACTCCTTCATCTCGTTTACCGAGATGAGGGGTGAATGGTCCAGCGTGTCAGGGGTCTACCCAGGCGCCCGGGGCGTGGGACAGCGCGGACACCTCGGCGGGCAGTTGGGCGGACGCGACGTCGGCGAGTGACACGCCCTCGAGGATCTCGCGCACGTTGGATCGCAACGCGATCCACAAGGGGAGCAGCGACTCGGCGGGGCCTGTGTAGGACAGCTCCGGAGGGCGGACCCCGCGCAACGAGACCAGCGGTCCGTCCACGATGCGGATGACGTCGGCGATGCTGATGTCCTGGGCGTCGGCGATGGCCTCGGCCTTCAGTGGACCGTCCTCCCGTGACGCAGCGAGCTGCAGTGCGGCGCGCACGGCGTAGTCGGCCCTGCTGAGATCCGCATGCGCCCATCATCCCTTGAGGCATCGGTCGGCATCCGCTTCGGGCGGGCCGCCGGGCAGGGGCGGGTGTCCCCTGTCCGGCGGCCGTGGGCCTCAGGCCGCGGCGGGGGTGTAGTGGGAGGCGTCGTCGCCGTCGATGACGTGGCTGAGGGTGCCGTCGACGCCGGCGGGGACGTCGCCGGCGACGGTCACGCGGTGCAGCAGGCGCGGCAGGTCGCCGTAGTCGTCCGGGGCGTAGTGCTGGGTGATGCGGTTGTCGAAGAGGACGAGGTCGCCGGGCGTCCAGGCCACCCGCACGATGTTCTCCGGGCGGGTGACGTACGACTGGAAGATGCGCAGCAGGTCACGGGAGTCGGAGGGGCTGAGCCCGACGATGCTCTGGGCGAAGCCGCCGATGAACAGCCCACGCTCCCCGGTCTCGGGGTGGACGCGGACGACCGGGTGGGCGGTGCGGTACTTCCTGGAGACGAACCGCCTGCGGTGCTCGGCCGCCTTCTCGTTCTTGGGGGCGGCGTAGTCGTAGTCGTTGGTGTGCACCGCCCACAGCTTGTCGGCCAGCTCGCGCAGCGGCTCGGGCAGGTCCCGGTACGCGGCGGCCGAGTTGGCGATGAGGGTGTTGCCGCCGTAGGGCGGGACCACGATGCCGCGCAGCGTGGACGCCTTCGGGGGTGTCCGGACGAAGGTGACGTCCGTGTGCCACTGGTTGGCGCGAATGCCCTCGTCGCCGTCGACCGGGAGGATGTGGGGCTGACCGTCGACGGACGGCACAGTGGGGTGCGCGGTGGTGAGCTCGCCGAAGAGGGCGGCGAAGCGAAGCTGGCCCGCGTCGTCGAGCCGCTGGTCGCGGAAGACCAGCGCCTTGTGTTCCAGAAGCGCGGAGTTGATCTCGGTGACCACGGCGGGGTCGAGGTCGGTGGAGAGGTCCACGCCGAGGATCTCGGCGCCGATTCGGCCGCCGATCCTGCGGATGTCGAAGCCGGTGCTGGTGGTCATGCGCGGGTTCCTTTCACATCGGGTGATTGATCGGGAGGTGGTCAGGAAGTGTTGGGGAGTGAGGCTCCTTGGCCCCTGGTGGTCCGAGGGAAGGGCCGACGGCTCGCAGCGCGCCGGATGTGCGGCCCCGTCCCCAGCCGATGTGCCGGCGGTAACTGCCGAGCAGGCCGGTACGGTCCAGGTGGTCCTCGTCCCGTGCGGTGGAGTCCTCGGGCAGCGGGTGGGTCAGGGGCGCCACGTACAGCGCGTCTGCCGGGCAGTTCGCCTCGCACTGGAAGCAGGTCTGGCAGTCGTCGCGGCGGGCGAGCACCGGGATGCCGTCCTCACCGCGGTCGAAGACATTGGTCGGGCAGACCTTGATGCACTTGTCGCAGGTGATGCAGCGTTCCGCCGAGACCAGTTCGATCACGAAGCCACCTCCAGCCGTGCCGACGGTGCGGTTGGTGTGGTCGGCAGGGGCTTGGTGCGGGTCCACACCCGGTCGAGGCCGCCTGTGCGGCCTGTCGGGCGGCGGGCTCCGGGGGGACGTACCAGACGCCGTTGCCGGCAGAGGCGGTGGCGCCGCTGGTGCCGCAGTAGCCCTTGTCGGCGAGGATCACGTCCGCGCCGTCCTGGGCCGCCTTGAGGGCGGCCCATGTGGCCGCAGGCCCGCCGCCGACCACGAGGACATCGGTGGTGAACTCCAGCCCGGTCATGCGGGCCCTCCCTCCGCCGTGGCCGCCGTGGCCAGCCGGTTGGCGGGGCGGGCCAGCCCGTAGTGCTCACGCAGGGTGCGGCCGGTGTACTCGGTGCGGAAGAGGCCGCGCCGCTGCAGGATCGGTACGACGTGGTCGACGAAGTCCTCCAGTCCGCCCGGCAGATGGGGCGGCATGATGTTGAAGCCGTCGGCGGCGCCCTGGGTGAACCACTCCTCGAGCTGGTCGGCTGTCTGCTCGGGGGTGCCGGCGAAGACGCGGTGGCCGCGTCCGGAGCCGAGGCGGGCGATGAGCTCGCGCAGGGTGAGACCGTCGCGGCGGGCGAGTTCGGCGACGAGCGTGAAGCGGCTCTTGTTGCCGTTGATGTCCCGCTCCTCGGGCAGTTCCGGCAGGGGGCCGTCCAGCGGCAGCCCGGTCAGGTCGGTGCCGAGCATCCCGGACAGCTGGGCGAGCCCGTACTCGGGCACCTGCAAGTCCGTCATTTCCTGTTCGAGTGCGCGGGCCTCGGCCTCGGTGGAGCCGATGACGGGAGCGATGCCGGGCAGCACCAGCAGCTGGTCCTCGGTGCGGCCGTGGCGGGCCAGCCGGGACTTGAGGTCCTTGTAGAAGGACTGGCCGTCGGCGAGGGTCTGCTGGGCGGTGAAGACGGCCTCGGCGTACTGGGCGGCGAACTCCTTGCCGTCCTCCGACGAGCCGGCCTGCACCAGCAGCGGGTATCCCTGCGGGGCGCGCGGTACGTTCAGGGGGCCCTGCACTCCGAAGTACTCCCCGCGGTGGTTGATCTCCCGCACCTTGTCGGTGTCGGCGTAGACGCCGCGCTCACGGTCGAGCAGGATCGCGTCGTCCTCCCAGCTGTCCCAGAGCTTGGTGGCGACGTCGACGAACTCCCGTGCCCGCCCGTAGCGCAGCCGGTGCTCCAGGTGCTCGTCCTGCCCGAAGTTGCGGGCCTCGTTCACGGTGCCGGAGGTGACGATGTTCCAGCCGGCCCGGCCTCCGCTGATGTGGTCCAGGGAAGCGAACTTGCGGGCGGTGTGGAAGGGCTCGTTGAAGGTGGTGGAGACGGTGGCGATCAGTCCGATGTGTTCGGTCACCGCCGCCAGGGCGGACAGCAGGGTGAGCGGTTCGAAGCCGCCGAGCGCGTTGTGCCGGACCTTGCCCCACAGGGCGAGGCCGTCGGCGAGGAAGACGGAGTCGAGCAGGCCGCGTTCGGCGGTCTGTGCGAGCTGCTGGAAGTAGCGCAGGTCGGTGACGCGTTCGGGCTGGGTACGGGGGTGGCGCCAGGCGGCGTCGTGGTGGCCGGCGTTCATCAGGAAGGCGTTGAGATGCAGCTGACGGGGTCTGGTCGCGGGCATGGGGTACCTCGGATCGCAGGGAACGAGACGCACGGGGAACAGCGAGACGCAGGGGCAGCGAGACGGACGGGCTGTGACGGGACCGGCAAGCAGTGAGATGAGCGCCGGCCGGGTCAGCTGTCGGCGGGTACGCGCCAGGAGCTGAGCCGCCGCTCCACGGTCACCAGGAACTGGTTGAAGGCCACGCCGATGGCGGAGATCGTGATGATGCCCGCGTACATCTGCGGGATCGCGAAGTTGTACTGAGAGGCGTTGATCAGATAGCCGAGGCCCGCCTTGGCGCCGATCATCTCGGCGGCGACCAGCACCAGAATGGACACCGCTCCGGCCAGCCGGATGCCGGTGAACATCACCGGAACCGACGCCGGCAGGATGACCTTCTGGAACAGCCGGGGCGCGGAAAGGTCCATCGACTTCGCCAGCTTCAGCAAGGTCGGGTCGACGTTGCGGACCGCGCTGATGGTGTTGAGCAGGATCGGCCAGGTGCACGCGTACACCACGATGGAGATCTTCGAGGTCTCGCCGATGCCCAGCAAGAGCACGAACACCGGCAGCAGGGCGAGGGCGGCGGTGTTGCGGAAGACCTCGAGGAGCGGGCCGAGGAGGTCGGCGACCGGCCGGTACCAGCCGATCAGCAGGCCGAGCGGCACGGCGAAGGCGACGGCGAGACCGAATCCGCTGAACGAGCGCACCAGGCTGGCGCGTGCGTTGTCGGCGAGCTGACCGTCGGCGGCCAGCTCCCACCAGGCGCGGGCGACCTCGCTGAAGGGCGGCAGGAAGGTCCGGTCGACCAGGCCGAGTCGCGGTGCGGTCTCCCACAGCACCAGCAGGGCCACGATCGCCGCTGACTTGGTCGTCCCCTTCAGCAGGAAGTACGGCAGTCGGCGGACCGCCCGGTGGACCCGGGCCGTGGAGGAAGGGACTCGGCGTATGTCCGACGGTGCTGTTCCTGGTGTCGGGGCCGCGGCGGACGGAGCGGGGGAAGGGGCAGGGACGGGCTCGGCGGTGCTCTCCACGCCGGGCGCCCTGGTCTTCTCGGTGGTCGTGCCGGTTGTGGTGCTCATGCGGAAGCCTCCTCCTTCTCCAACTGCTGGGCCCTGGCCACCTCGTCGTGCAGCAGCGACCAGATCTCATGCCGGTAGCGCGCGAACTCGGGGCTGGAGCGGAGGTCGTCCGTCGCCGTACGGGAGTCGAAGGCGACCGGCACGAGCTGTTTGATACGGCCGGGCCTGGATGTCATGACGGCGACGCGTTGTCCCAGGTAGACGGCCTCGTCGATGCCGTGGGTGATGAAGACGACGGTCTTGCCGGTGCGCTGCCAGATGCGCAGCAGTTCGTCCTGCAGCGACTCCCGGGTCTGGGCGTCCAGCGCGGCGAACGGCTCGTCCATCAGGAGCACATCGGGGTCGTAGGCGAGGCTGCGGGCGATCGCCACCCGCTGGCGCATCCCTCCCGACAGCTCATGCGGATGGCGGTCCTCGAACCCGGACAGACCGACCAGGTCCAGGAACTCCTTGGCGTGTCCGGCCCGTTGACGCCGTGGGACGCCGGTGGCCTCCAAGCCGAACTCGACGTTGCCCTGCGCCGTGCGCCACGGCAGCAGTGCGTACTGCTGGAACACGATGCCTCGGTCCAGGCCCGGACCAGTGACGGGTACGCCGTCCAGCAGGATCCGCCCGCCGGTGGGTCGGGCGAGGCCGCCGAGCAGGTCCAGCAGCGTCGACTTTCCGCAGCCGCTGGGGCCGACCAGGACGATGAACTCGCCGGCCGCTATCTCCAGATCGATGCCGTCGAGGGCGGTGAAGCGCGTGTTCTGCCGATCCCTCGTGCGGTCCTTGACGGTGAATTCCTTCCGTACGTCCTCGAACACGATCTTGGGTGTGATGGATTCCGGCATGGGATTCAGCTCCCGCTCGTCGAGGCGGAGGAGTCCGCTGAGGTAGTCGAAGCGCTGCTTTCGCCCGCGGCGTTGAATTCATTGGTGTAGAGGTCCGACAGTGTGACCTGGTCCTTCTGGATGTCGCCGCGGTCGGCCAACCAGTCGATCCACAACTGGAATTCCTTGCCGGTGATCCGGCCTGCCGTCTCGGCGACGCCGTAGGAACGCCAGTACTTCAGGGGTGCGGTGTCCTCGTTGCGGCCGCGCTTCTTCACGATGTCTGTCATCCGCGCGACGACTTCTTCGTGCGGAGTGGAACGGGACCACTCGATGGCTTTTCCGACGGCGGTGACGAAGGTCCGGGCGGTGTCGGGGTTCTGCTTCAGGAAGCGGTCCGTCATCACGTAGGTGCCGGCGCTGAACGCGCCGAGCAGTCGATAGTCGGTGAACAGTGGGCGGATGCCGCCGGCTGCCAGGGCCTTGTCGCGCAGGATGCCGCCGAGCACGGCCACGTCGATCTGCTTCTGACGCAACGTCTGTTCGGTGTTGACCGGAGGCACCACGAGGGGCTCGACCCTGCCGATGTCCGCCGGGGAAAGACCGCCTCGCTGCAGGTAGATGTCGAGCATGGCCTCGGAGTGGGCTCCGAGCGTGTTCATTCCGACCTTCTTGCCGATCAGGTCCCTGGCGGAGCGGATCGGGCTGTCCTTGAGGACGTAGAAGCCGTTGTAGGCGTACTTGTCGGTGCCGTAGTAGCTGATGACCGCCTTGATGGGGGCCTTGTTCGCGGCCAGTTTGACGACCGCGCCGTTGAACGCGCCGCCGAAGTCGACCTGGCCCGTGGCCGCGGACTGGATGTCCTGCGGTCCGCTGATCGTGTTGCCGACCCACTTCAGCTTCACGTCCTGCAGATAGCCGAGGTCCTCGGCCAGCTCCGGCAAGGTGACCTGGCCCGCCCAGCCCTGGTACCGGAGCGTCCTGGTCTGGCCCTTGCCGGACGTGGCTCCGGTCGCGGTCGTGCCGCAGCCCACGGCCACCGTCGAGAGACCGAGCAGAGTGAGGAACTGACGTCGGGTCGATGCCGTCGTGGCCATGGAAAGGTCCTGTTCAAGAAACTGGGCAAGGAAATGGCAGACGTCGAACGGTGGAAAGGAAACCTCGGCAGGAATTGCTTCGAGGAGCGTGACGTCTGCGAGAACAGCGACTTGGCGTAGAAGCCGACTGTGAAATGGAGCGAAGGGAAGCTGTGCCTGTCAGTGGGTGCGGCGACCGATGGCACAGATGGCGCTGGCCTGACGTCGCAGATCGACGTGCAGGCGCGCGGCGAGGTTCTCGGACTTGCTCACAGATAAGAGGGTTGCAGCGAAATTCAGCCAGGTCAATGTCGCTCGCGTATGCGTCTCATATTCTCAACGGTCCGACATGCCGATGAAGTACCGCGTTCACAGTTCTCTGGACGGGTGGTCGTGGGGTGACTGCCGTCTGTGCCGGGCACTGGCCGTCAGCGCAGTGACTGCGCGGCGTAGAGGACGCCGAGGACGGTGGCCAGGGTTGCGAGCATGAGGCGCAGTGCGGTCTCGGGCAGGTGAGGTTGCAGATGCGCCCCGAGGTAGCCGCCGGTCAGTCCGCCGAGACCGCAGGCCAGGCCGAGGTACCAGTCAGGGGCGATGTCACCGGAGCCGGTCAGGGACAGCAGCGCGAAGGTCGCGGCGCCGGCCACGGAGGTGGCGAAAGTGGAGGCGAGAGCGGCCGGTGCCACCCGGGCGACGGGCATGCCCCGGCCGACCAGGATGGGGCCGAGGATGGATCCGCCGCCGATCCCGTAGATCCCGCCGATGACTCCGACGGCCAGGGCCAGTTTGGTGATGGCCCGGGGAGAGGGTTCCGCGGCCGGGATCGGCCGGGTGCGCCGGAGGGTGCGCCCGATGAGCCACAGGCCCAGCGGCATCAGCAGAACGGCGACCAGAAGACGGAAGGCGGTGGCCCCCGGGACGGCGAAGACCCGTACCACGGCGCCGAGGACCACCCCGGGCAGAGTGCCGGTCACCAGGCGGCGCGTCAGCGGGCCGTGCAGCAGGTCCGCGCGGTGGTAGCGCAGCAGGGCGCCGGGCCCGGCCACCACGTTGAACAGCAGATTGGTGGGTGTGACCGCCGGGCTGGGTACGCCGAGTACGCTCAACTGCACCGGCAGCAGGAACACCGCACCCGAAACCCCCACCGGCGCGGTCGCCACCGCTATCAGCAGGCTGGCGGCCAGCCCGACCAGCCCCGTTGACCATGTCACGGCAGCCCCCTGAATCGAATGCCTATCCAGTATCAGGCGGGCAGGACGAACGGAGGGTGGGCGCCGTTGAGGAAGTAGTCCCCGACATCGCGGAGCCGGTGGGCGACGGGCTCGTACAAGGCGTGGGTGCGGGCATTGCGCCAGAAGCGGTCCAAGCCCAGCCGCGCGGAGGCGGAGCGGGAACCGATGATGTCGAGGGCGCGGGCGGTGGACTCCTGCGCGGCCTTGGACGCGGCGGCCTCGGCCATGGCCACGAGGACCGAGATCTCCGCGCACTCGTCGTAGGTGAGGTCTTCACCGCGCGCCAGTCCGCCGTGGACGGCTTCCCGTGCTTGATCGGCGAGCGCCGAAGCGGAGCGGGTGAGGACGGTGAGTTCTCCGTAGACGCTCAGTACCCGCGGGTCCTGCGGGGAGCCGGCCGGCCAGGCGGGGTGCCAGGGTGAGTGGCCCGCCCTGCTGTACTCACGGGCTTCGGCGAGTACTCCCTCGGCCATGCCGAGACGGAGCTGGACGGAGACGAGACGCCCGACCGGCGACACCAGAGCGGCCGGAGGCGACAGGAGGTCCTCGTCCGCGGACAGGGAACCGAGTATGCCGTCGGCGGTGACCGGCACGGCGTCGAACTCCACGCTCCCGCCCGCCGCGAGCCGCTGGCCGAAGGTGTCGGCGTCGCCGTCGATCCCCACGCCGTGCCGGGCGGGGTCGACGAGGACAGCGAGTGGTTCGCCGGTGTCGGCCCGCACCGCCCGTACGGCGAGGCGGTCGGCGACCAGGACCCCGGTTGCGTAGTTCTGCCGACCGTCGAGCACATGGCCCTTCCCTGTCCTGGCCAGTGTCAGAGGCGGTTCCTGACGGGCGAAACCACCACCCCAGCACCACTGCTCCGCCGCGGACTGCCGCTCGAGCCGCGCGGCGAGAGAGCGCTCGGTGAAGAACCGGGCGCTCCACGACAGGAAGTAGTGACAGCCGAGCAGTTGACCGATCGCGCCATCGGCCGCTGCGATCTCCCGGACCAGGGTGTAGGCCGTGGGCCAGTCCGCGCCGCCTCCCCCCAGCTCGGCCGGTATGAGAAGCGTCAGCAGCCCTGCCTCACGCAGCCGGGACACCTCGTCGAACGGGGCCTTGCCCGCCTGTTCCCTGGCCACCGCGTCCGTGGCCAGGTCGTCCGCCGTCTCGCGGGCCACGCGCAGCCAGTGCGCACGGCCGGGCCCGGTCCGGTCGGCTTCCGAGGTGGGGCTGGATGGCGCAGGGGCAAGGCCCATGGCAGTGGTCTCCTCAAGGTCGGCCGCAGGCCGCGGCGTTGGGGCTCTCCTGCTGGCCGGGCAGGTACTTGTAACCCACGCGGCGTACGGTGACGATCCGGTGCCGGTGAGCCGTGCCCAGCTTGCGGCGCAGGCGCGCGATGTGGACATCCACGGTGCGGCCGTCCCCGATGTGGTCGTAGCCCCAGACCGCGGCCACCAACTGCTCGCGGGAGTGCACCTGGTGGGGATACCGCACAAGATGTGCCAGCAGCTCGAACTCCAGGTAGGTGAGGTCGAGTTCGCGTCCGTCCAGCTCTGCGACATGTCGCGCGGGATCGATGTGGACGACATCGCCTCCCGTTAGTCGGACAGGTGGTGCGTGCGTGTGGGCGACCGGTCGGATCTCCGGCCGCGTCACGTCTTCGGCGAAGAGCTGCGCGGGATCGGTGCCCTCGGGGATCAGCACGAGGTAGCCGACGAGGGGACGGGAACCGTGTCCTCCGCCGCCCTCCCGCGCGGTCTCGTCCACGAGACGGAGACGGCGTGTGCCGGTGAGCTGCGAACCCCGTGGGGTGGCCTGGGCAGCCGGAAGTGCCGTGGTCATGGCGGTCGTCCTTCAGAAGTGCGTCGGGCCATCAGGCGCAGGGGTGCGCCTGATCACCTGGGATGAGAGAGAAGGAGCGGAGTGGCACGCGCGAGGTGTGAGCCGCGTGCCCTACACGCGACAGCAGGCGGCGCTGACGACGTGACCAAAGTCGACATGCCGACGACGAACGAGTCGCTGCTGCGTGTGGGACATGTACATCATCCTGCGCACCCGCAGGGCGGGCCGTCAATGCTTCCCTAGTAAATCGATGGGAAATGTAGGGAAGACAATGACGTGGGTGGGATCACCGGTCACCGCCGATCACCGGGCGGGCCTCGGGCGCTGTCGCCCTCTCCAGCCGGGCACGGAGTGCGGCCAGATGGATTCTGAGCCTCTGCAGGGGTGTGAGCGGGAGTGCGCGGGCGGAGCCACGCGCGTAGTGGCGCTCGACGTAGAACTGCCCCACGCTGAGCACGGTGGTGACGGCGATGTACCAGAGGGTGGCGACCATCAGCAGCGGGATGACCTGGTAGGTCTGGTTGTAGACCAGTTGCACCGAGTAGAGCAGGTCGTGCACGGCCAGCACGCTGACGATGCTGGTGCCCTTCAGGGTGCCGATCAGCATGTTCCCGGCGGTCGGCACGATGGAGCGCATCGCCTGCGGTATGACGATCCGGCGCAGGGTGCGCCGTCTGCCGATGCCGAGGGCCTGGGCGGCCTCCGTCTGGCCGGCGTCCACCGAGAGGATTCCGCCGCGCACCACCTCGGCGGCGTAGGCGGCTTCGTGCAGGGTCAGGCCGATGACGGCGGTGAGGGTGGGGCCGAGCAGGTTGACCGTCTTGACGGTGACGAACTGTGGCCCGAAGGGGATGCCGAGGCCGAGCGTCGGGTAGAGGGCGCCGATGTTGAACCAGAACAGCAGCTGTACCAGCAGCGGAGTGGACCGGAAGATCCACGCATAGCCCCAACTCAACGTGCGCAGCACCGCGTTGGCGGACAGCCGCATCACGGCCAGCGGGGTGCCGAGCAGGAAGCCGAGCACCATGACCACGCCGGTCAGCCACAGGGTGAGCAGCAGCCCGTCGAGCACGGCGGCGGTGGTGAAGTACCGGCCGACCACATCCCACTGGAAAGCGCGGTTGCGCACGACGGAGTTGACCACCATCGCGAACACCAGCAGCGCCGCGCCGGCCGTCATCCGGCGGCCGATGTGCCGGCGCGGCACGATCGGCGGCAGGTCGTCGTCGGGACCATGGCCGGGGCCGTGACCTGGGTCTTTCGGACGTGCTGCCGGTGGGACGGATGCGGCGACGCGGGACGGATCGCTGAGATAGGACGGCGAAACCATCAGAAGGCTCTCCAGAAGAGGGAGGCGCGGGCGCCGGTGACCACCCGGCGGCACACACGTTCGCGGAATCCGCGCAGCCACAGCGCGGGTAGGGGCGGCGGCCCGGTTTCGGCGTCATCACGTTCGCCGCGTCCCTCAACGCGGCCGGTTCGGCTGCCGCGCGCGGCGGGCCGGTCCGTGCTCGATCGTATGTGCCCAACGCGCGCAGGTGTCAACCACGCACAGGAGCCCCGCAAGGCGGGTCCGGCATACGGGCCGTGGTTGACGGGACGCGAGATGTACTGCTCAATTGATCGCATGAATGCCGGACAGCACCTGGTCACCCGTGACCACATCGACTTCGGTCGGGTGTGGTCCGCCGCGTGTTGCGCCTGACGCGGCAGCGGGCCGTCTGACCGGCCCTTCCCTCCCTCGGTACCCCGTCGCGAGCCGAGTCCCTCCCTTCGCAGCACTCTCGTACGCATGCGCTGACCACACTGCATCCGCGTACGAACGGTCCTGCGACACCTGACACGCGCTGCCGCCGCTCCACCTTGCCCGAGGCCATGCCCGGGCGTCATCACACCTGCTCACCCCGGTTCCCGGCACCACCCTGCAGCGCGCCGTCACACCTGGCCGCACTCAGGGGTTGCTCCGCCGTGCCCACGTTGCTGACCACGGCGTGGCACCAACGGACTTCAGGACTTGAGGACAGGAAAGGCCATCTCCCATGCCAGTGGAGTTCCTCGGCATTGCCGCCACCAACGACGGCTCCGAAACCACCCCGCGCTCCGGCGCCGCCTTCGACAAGGAGTACACACTCCGGCTCGCCCGCGCACACGAGGACAACGGGTGGGACCGGGTGCTGTTCGCCTACGGTTCCGGATCACCGGATCCCGCGCCGGCCGCCGCCTACATCGCGAGCAGACTGGACCGCCTCCAGATCCTGCTCGCCCACCGGCCCAACGTCTCGTACCCGACCTTCGCCGCGAAGACCTTCGCCACCCTCGACCAGATCAGCGAGGGCCGGCTGACGGTGCACTTCATCACCGGCGGCAACGACCACGAGCAGGGCCGCGAGGGCGACACACTCACCAAGGACCAGCGTTACGCCCGCACCCGCGAGTACATCCGCATCGTCAAGAAGATCTGGACCACCCACGAGCCCTTCGACCACGAAGGCGACCATTACCGCTTCCACGACTTCGTCAGCGACGTCTTCCCCGTCCAACAGCCCCGCCCCGGCGTGTCGTTCGGTGGCTCGTCCGCCGCCGCGTACGCCGCCGGAGGCGCCGAAGCGGACATCTACTGCCTGTGGGGCGAGCCGCTGGCCAGGACCGCCGAGCAGATCGAGGCCGTGAAGGCGGCCGCGAAGACCGCGGGCCGCACCGACGTTCCCCGTATCCAGGTGGCGTTCCGCCCGATCATCGCCCCGACCGAGGAGCTGGCCTGGGAGAAGGCCCGCCGCACGGTCGGCGCCATCCTGGAGCGGCGCGAGGCAGGTCTCGTACGGCACCACCGCAGCGGTGCCCCCGAGAACGCCGGCTCGCAGCGGCTGATCGCCATCGCCGAGGCGGGGGAGCGCTACGACCGGGCCCTGTGGACCCCGACCGCCGCCGCCACCGGAGGCGCGGGCAACTCCAACGCCCTCGTCGGCACCCCTGAGACAGTGGCTCAGGCACTCCTTGACTACTACGACCTCGGCGTCGACATCCTCTCCGCCCGCGGCTACGACCTGCTGGGCGACGCGATCGACTTCGGCCGGTACGTGATCCCGATCGTCCGCGAGGAGGTCGCCAAGCGCGACGCCGAGCGGGCGGCGCGCGGCACGCAGAACCTCGCGGCGGTGGGCGAATGACCTCCGTCGCCCAACCACCGCCGCCCTCAGCTGAACTAACGGTCGTCCATGTACCCGTGTCGGACCCGCGGGTGGAGCCGTTGATCCGTGAACTCGGCGAAGAGTACTCGGCCCGCTACGGCAAGGACGCCCATGCCGAGCTCGCACGGTATCCCGACGAGGAGTTCACCGCACCGTACGGCGGCGTCCTGCTGCTGCTCCTTGAGCGCGGTGAGCCGGTCGCGGGCGGCGCCTTCCGCCGGTACGACGCGACCACGGCCGAACTGAAACGGATCTGGACGCACTCCGCTCACCGGCGGCGTGGCCTGGCCCGACGCGTCGTCGCCGAGCTGGAACGCGAGGCAAGCGCTCGCGGCTACCGGCGGATCCACCTGACCACCGGGCCGCGCCAGCCCGAGGCCCGCGGCCTGTATCCGGCCACCGGCTACACACCGCTGTTCGACACGGAGGCCGACCCGGAAGCCATCGGCCCGCTGCCCTTCGAGAAGCACCTGCCGGCCGAAGCGCGCACAGCACGTTCCGCACGTACGGGAAAGGCCGCCGACCTGTGAACCTCCGAGGGATCAGAACCCGTCTGCGCATCGTCACCGGCATCGCGCTGCTGCCCGTACTGGCGCTGACTGCCTGCGGCTCCGGCGAGATCCCGGGAACCACACCGGCGGGCGCGCACGCATCCCCCGCCCCGGCCGACGACCCGGTCGCCGCCGTACGCAGGGTGGACGCCGTCGCGGCCCTGCTGCCCGCCGACGTACGCAAGGCGGGCACGCTGCGGGTCGGCAGCTCGGTCGGATTTCCGCCGGGGGCCTACTATCCGAACGGCCCGGACAAGGCGCCCGCCGGCCAGGACATCGACCTCGCCGACGCGGTGGCCAAGGTCCTCGGTGTGAAACTGCAGCGTCAGGACGCCTCCTTCGAGACGATCCTGCCCGCCCTCGGCAGCGGCAAGTACGACTTCGGTACCGGCAACTTCGGCGTCACGGCCGAGCGCCTGAAGAGCGTCGACTTCGTCACCTACATCAACGACGGCCAGGGCTTCGCGGTGAAGAAGGGCAGCACCGTACTGAAGTCGAAGGTCACCGACCTCACCCAGCTGTGCGGGCTGACCATCGGCACCGGGGCCGGCACCACGTTCGAGGCGACCCTCCACCGCGCAGGAGGGCGTGTGCGCGAAGGCGGGCAAGAAGCCGTACGACGTGAAGGTCTATTCGGAGAACGCGGCGACCCTCACCGCGCTCCAGCAGGGCCGTATCGACGTGATCATGTCGACCATCAACGGCATGCGCTACCAGGCCGCACAGCCCGCCTCGCGGACCACCTTCCTCGGTGAGTACCACCGCCTCGACGTCGGCTTCGCCTTCAAGAAGGGCTCCCCGCTCACGCAGGCGTTCCAGGCCGCCGTCAACGAGCTGATCAAGAACGGCACGTACGCCCGGATCCTCAAGAAATGGGGCACCACCGCTTCCGCGATCGACGCGTCGCGTATCAACCCGCCCGAGCACAAGTAACAGCGAGCAGGAACACCACGATGGGACTCACCACCGACTCCGCCACCGCGCCACCGGGCGCGGCCTCCCCGGGTACCGGCCCGGGGGCCCTGCCCGCGCCGGACGATCAGGCATCTCTCGAGGTCGTCCCCGCGCGCCACTACGCGCGGTGGGCGGCGGCCGTCGCCGTGACCGTGCTGGTCGCCCAGTTCGTGCACGGCCTGGCCACCAACCCGGTCTGGGAGTGGGGCGTCTTCAGCGACTACGTCCTGTCCGAGACGATCGTCCAGGCGGTGTGGGTGACCCTCCAGCTCACCGCCTGCGCCACCGTGCTGGGCTTCCTCCTCGGCACCGTGCTGGCCTTCATGCGGCTGTCGCGCAGCTCGTTGCTGCAGACCGTCGCCTGGACCTACATCTGGATCTTCCGGTCCATCCCGATGATCGTCCAGCTGGTGTTCTGGTTCAACCTGAGTGTCCTGTATGAGGAGTTGGGAGTCGGCATCCCCTTCGGGCCGGTGTTCTGGTCCGTCGACAGCAACAGTCTCATCGGGACCATCGGCGCCGCGATCATCGGGCTCTCGCTGCACCAGGCCGCCTACGCCGCCGAGATCGTCCGTGGCGGGGTCATCTCCGTCGACCACGGACAACTGGAGGCCGCCGCGGCGCTGGGCATCCCGCGGCTGCGGCAGATCCGCCGGATCATGCTGCCGCAGGCCATGCGCGCCATCCTGCCCACGGCCGGCAACGAGATCATCGGCCTGCTCAAGGGCACCTCGGTGGTCTACGTGATGTCCATCGGCGAGCTGTTCTACCAGGTGCAGGTCATCTACGGCCGCAACGGCCGGGTGATCCCGCTGCTGCTGGTCGCGACCGCCTGGTACGTGGTGCTGACCTCCCTGCTGTCGCTCGCCCAGTACTACGTGGAGCGCCACTTCGCCCGGGGCGCCAACCGCACCCCGCCGCCCACCCCGATCCAGCGCGCCCGGCGCTTCATCCGCACCCTGCGCGCGGCGGCGGCCCTGCGCAACCAGCCCGTCGTACCCCTGAAGATCCTGGGACCCGTGGGAGACAACCGATGAGCGAGGTGATGGTGGACGTCCACGGCGTCCACAAGAGCTTCGGCCCGCAGGAAGTGCTGCGCGGCGTCGACCTGAAGGTCCACGCCGGCGAGGTCACCGTGATCCTCGGCCCGTCCGGCTCCGGAAAGTCCACGCTGTTGCGCACCATCAACCACCTGGAGAAGGTGGGCCGCGGCTGGATCAGCATCGACGGCGAGCTCATCGGCTACCGCCGCAACGGCGGCAAGCTGCACGAGCTGAAGGAGAAGGATGTTCTGAAGCAGCGCACCCACATCGGGTTCGTCTTCCAGAACTTCAACCTCTTCCCGCATCTGACCGTGCTGGAGAACCTCGTCGAGGCCCCTGTCTCCGCGCTGCGCCGCCCGCGCAGGGAGGCGGAGGAGACAGCCCGCCGGCTTCTCGACCGGGTCGGTCTCGCCGACAAGGCCGACGCCTACCCGCGGCAGCTCTCCGGCGGCCAGCAGCAGCGCGTGGCCATCGCCCGCGCGCTCGCCCTCGAACCGAAGGTACTGCTCTTCGACGAGCCCACCTCGGCGCTCGACCCGGAACTGGTCGGCGAAGTCCTCGACGTCATCAAGGACCTGGCGCGCACCGGAACCACCATGATCGTCGTGACCCACGAGATCGGCTTCGCCCGCGAGGTCGCCGACACCGTGGTGTTCATGGACGGCGGAGTCGTCGTCGAGCAGGGACCGCCCGCGGCCGTCCTGGACGCCCCGCAGCAGGAACGCACCCGCGCCTTCCTCTCCAAAGTCCTCTGATGCCAGTTCATCCGACCTCAGGTCCCCTGACCGGCCCTCACGCTCTTCGCACCGCAAGGAGAACAACCGTGTCCACCCTCATCCGCCGCACCACCGCAGTCGCGCTCGGGCTCGCCACCGCCTTCGTCCTCGCCGCCTGCAGCAACCCCTCCGACGGCGGCACCACCGAGGTCGCGGACACATCGGGCAAGACGACGAAGATCAACATCAGCCCCGACCAGAACCGCATCACCACGGACAAGGTCGACTCCATAGCCGCCGAGGTCCCGGAGAAGATCCGCAAGAGAGGCACGCTGGAGATCGTCGACTCGTCCGGCTCCGCGGCGCCGCTGACCTTCCACGCCACCGACAACAAGACCATCATCGGCGTCGAACCCGACCTCGCGTCCCTGGTCGCTGACGTGCTCGGCCTCAAGCCGCACATCAACACGGTCTCCTGGGAGAACATCTTCGTCGGCCTGGACAGCGCCAAGTACGACGTCGGCTTCAGCAACATCACCGTCACCGAGGAGCGCAAGGAGAAGTACGACTTCGCCACCTACCGCGAGGACGATCTGGGCTTCGAGGCGAAGAAGGGCAGCGGCCTGAAGGTCACCGGACCCGAGGACGTGGCGGGCCGGACGGTCGCCGTCGGCAGCGGCACCAACCAGGAGAAGCTCCTGATCGAATGGAGCAAGGAGAACGAGAAGGCCGGCCGGAAACCGGTGAACATCAAGTACTACCAGAACGACAGCGACACCTACCTCGCCCTCCAGTCCGGCCGCATCGACCTCTACCTCGGCCCCAACCCGACCGCCGCCCACCACGCGGCCACCACTGGGAAGACCGAGGTCGTCGGCACCTACTCCGGCGCCGGCGCCACCCTCCAGGGCCTCATCGCGGCCACCACCAAGAAGGACAGCGGCCTCGCCAAGCCGCTCGCCGACGCCCTCAACCATGTGATCGAGAACGGCACGTACGCCAAGGTGCTGGGGCGCTGGGGCCTGTCCGACGAGGCCGTGAGCAAGTCGGAGATCAACCCGCCCGGCCTGCCGAAGACCGACAAGTAGCCGATCCGGGGCGCGGCGGCCGTGCGGCTTCCGCGCCCTGCCTCCGCGGCCATTCCTCCGTGCAGGACAGCTTCACACAGGACACGAGGTCATGCCCCGCCAACTCCCCCTCTCCGTCGCCCTCGACGGCAGCACTCATACCCCTGCCGAACCGCTCACCGCCGATCACTGGGCCGGCCTGATCGGTCTCGCCGAACAGGGCGCCCTGGACTTCGTCACCCTCGACGACTCCTTCGCCCGGCCGCCGGACCACAGCCCCGGACGGCTCGATGCGGTGGCCGTCCTCGCCCGCGTCGCACCTGTGACCAGCCGGATCGGCCTCGTCCCGACCGTGACCACCACCCACACCGAGCCGTTTCACACCTCCACATCCCTGGCCACCCTGGACTTCGTCAGCGCGGGCCGGGCCGGCTGGCTGGTCGACGTCTCCGCCACCCCGGCAGAAGCCCGCGCCGTGGGCCGCCGCCTTCAGGCCCCCGCCGCCGAGCTGTGGGCCGAGGCGGCCGACGCCGTCGAGGTCGCCACCCGGCTGTGGGACGGCTGGGAGGACGACGCGGAGATACGGGACGCCGCCACCGGGCGCTTCATCGACCGCGACCGGCTCCACTGCCTCGACTTCGAGGGCCCGCACTTCTCCGTCCACGGGCCGTCCATCGTCCCCCGCCCGCCGCAGAGGAGGCCGCCCGTCGCCATCGCCCTCGACGTGCACGACTCGGACGGGCAGTGGGAGCTGGCCGCGAGCCACGCCGACGTCGTCCTGCTCGACGCCGACGAACCGACCACCGCCCGGCTCGCCCGCACAGCGCTGCTGCATCGGGTGACGGAGGCCGGACGCGACCCGGACACGCTGCGGGTCCTGATACGCGTCGCAGTCGATCTCGGCGGCGGAACGGGACCTGGCGTCGGGCCCGGGACGCCCCCACCCGCCGAGGTGCGCTTCACCGGCTCCGCCGGGGCAACTGTCCATCCGCGAGCCGGCCATCGAGCAGACCGCCCGGCAGTCCTTCATCGGCTCCCCGGCCCCGGTCGCCGCCGCGATCGACGAGTACGTGCAGACCGACGCCGCCGACGGCTTCTCCTCGTACCGCACCTCACCCCGGGCGGTCTGGACGAGTTCGTCGACCGGGTCGTTCCGCTGCTTCAGGAACGCGGCGTGTTCCGTACCGATATGAGGGCACGACCCTGCGCCACCACCTCCAACTGCCGACGCCACACCCAGGGAGGGAGGAGTGAACCTCCGATGAACCTCCAGTCCCAGGAGCCCCGTTCCGAGCCCGTAGCCGTCCACGCCTGACCGGCACCCGCAGACGCAAACGAAGATTTGAAAGGTCCTCCCATGGCCACCATCCTGTCCGTCTCCGCAAGTCCCTCCGCCACCTCCCGCACCGCACGGCTGCTGCGCCACCTGGACGCCAGGCTCACCGCGCAGGGGCACGACGTGATCCCGCTGGACGTCCGCACGCTCCCCGCCGAGGCGCTGCTCGGGGCCGACTTCCGGCACCCGGCGATCACCCGGGCCACCACCCTGTTCGAGCAGGCGGACGGCGTCGTGATCGGCACCCCCGTCTACAAGGCCGCCTACTCCGGGCTGCTGAAGTCGCTGCTCGACCTGCTGCCGCAGTACGCCCTGACAGGCAAGACGGTCCTCCCGCTGGCAACCGGCGGCACCACCGCCCACGTCCTGGCCATCGACTACGCCCTGCGCCCGGTCCTCGCCTCCATGGGCCCCGCACACATCACACCGGGCTGGTTCACCCTCGACAAGGACATCACGGTGGGCGACGACGGCACGCTGACCGTCGCGCCGGCTTCGGCCGAGGCCCTGGCACAGGTCACGGACCAGTTCTCCGCCGCGCTGGGCGGCCGTACGACACTGCTGGCGGCCACCGGATGAGCGCCGCGACGGTGATCGCCGACGACGCCGAAGCCCTGCCAGCGTGCTGTGCCGTCAGTGGACCCCACAGCACAAGGAGGCCGAGCCGCCCCGGCACGGCCTCCGCCGACGAACAACCCCTGATCGGAGACCCACGTGTCCCTCACCTTCCACTGGTTCCTGCCCACCAACGGTGACAGCCGCCATGTCGTGGGCGGCGGCCACGGCACCCCCGCCACGGAGTCCGGGCGCGACCGGCCGCCGACGGTCGCCTACCTGAGCCAGATCGCCCGCGCCGCCGAGGACCTCGGCTTCGTCGGCGCGCTCACCCCCACCGGCGCCTGGTGCGAGGACGCCTGGCTGACCACCGCGATGGTCAGCCAGAACACGGAACGGCTGAAGTTTCTGGTCGCCTTCCGCCCCGGCTTCGTCTCGCCGACGCTCGCCGCCCAGATGGCCTCCACCTTCCAGCGGCAGACCGGCGGACGGCTCCTGCTCAATGTCGTCACGGGAGGGGAGAGCCACGAGCAGCGCGCCTACGGCGACTTTCTCGACAAGAGCGCTCGCTACCGCCGGACAGACGAATTCCTGCAGGTCGTACGGGGATTGTGGGAGGGGAAGACCGTCGACCTGGCCGGTGAGCACCTCCAGGTCGAGGACGCCAGGCTCGCCCGCGTGCCCGACCCGGTCCCCGAGGTGTACTTCGGCGGCTCGTCGCCCATCGCCGGTGAGGTCGCCGCGCGGCACGTGGACGTCTATCTCACATGGGGCGAACCGCCCGCCCAGGTTGCGGAGAAGATCGCCTGGATCAAGGGGCTGGCCGCCAAGCAGGGCCGTACCCTTCGCTTCGGTATCCGGCTGCACGTCATCACCCGCGACACCTCTGAGCAGGCGTGGGCGGAGGCGAACCGGCTCCTGGACGGCTTCGACCCGGAGACGGTGCAGTCGGTTCAGGCCGGGCTGGCCCGCAGCGAGTCCGAGGGCCAGCAGCGCATGCTCGCCCTGCACGGCGGCAGCCGCGAGGCCCTGGAGATCGGCCCCAACCTGTGGGCCGGCATCGGCCTGGTGCGCGGCGGCGCGGGCACCGCGCTGGTCGGCAGCCACGCCGAGGTGACCGAGCGGATCAAGGAGTACCACGCCCTCGGCATCGAGGAGTTCATCCTCTCCGGCTACCCGCACCTGGAGGAGGCGTACTGGTTCGGCGAGGGAGTGCTGCCGAAGCTTCAGGCGCAGGGCCTGTGGACCCACCCGTTCCGCGCCGCCACGGGCACCTCGCCCCTCGCCCAGGTCCTACGAGGCTCGAATGTCGACTGACACTCCATTACAGGTTCCCTAGTGAACAGGTAGGAAATGATGGAGCGTCCGGAGTCGCCCGCCGACAGCGCGGTGCGTGTGGGCCGGCCGTCTCTCCTCCTGACCTCCCGCCGTCACATCGTGCGCCGCCCGCCGCCCGCCGCCCGCCGCCCGCCGCCCGCCGCACTCTGCGAACCAGCAGTGGACCCGGACCCAGGGAGAACCATGCCCGCCCTACCGAGCACCGTGCCGTCCCTTCCCTCCGCGCTGTCGTTCCGGGGCAGGATCGGCCGTGACGCGAGCAGTGGCTACCACGCCGTGCCGCGCCGCTACCGCCTTCACCTTTCGCCGTCCTGCCCCCACTGTCTGCGGATCGCCATCACCCACCGTCTGCTCGGCTTGGAAGAGACCCTTCCGGTGGCGCTGATGCCGACCGTGCCCGACGGACCCGACGGCGGACACTCCGCTCTGCGCCCGTTGTACGAGGCCAGTTCGCACCTGCATCCCGGACCCGCCGCGGCACCGGTGCTGAGCGACGACTGGACGGGGCGGATCGTCAGCACGCACACCCCGGACATCCTGCGTGACATGGCCCGGCACTTCGGCTGTGACCGCCCCGAACGGCCCGACCGCTCCGACCGGCCCGCGTTGTACCCGCACGGCACGGAGGCGGAGATCGCGGCGGTCGAGCATCTCTGCGAGTACCGCATCGACGAAGCCGCGCAACACGCCGGCCAGGTCGGCGCCGACGCCGGGGTGCGCCGGACCGCTCTCAGCTCCTTGCTCCGCGCCCTGGACACACTGGAGGGACGGCTCGCCCTCCAGGACTTCATCCTGGGCGACGAAATGACCGCCGCCGACGTTCAGTTGTGGGTGACCCTGGTTCAGCTCGACACCGTGCACCGACAGCACCTGGACGCCGCCGCGGTCCACCGCATCGCAGACCATCCGCACCTGTGGGCCTACGCACGGCGACTGGCCGCCCATCCGGCCTTCGGCCCCCACCTCGACCTGGACGGCATCGCCCGCAGACACCATGCGCAGTGCCAAGGGCTGGAGGCCGCAGGGGCAGCGGTGCAGATCCTGGACTGGGTGGTTCACATCACGGAACGCGCCGCTCAGCCCTCCCAGGAGCGCCCGGACGGTTTCATGGAACCGCAATACGCTCTCCACCTGCGTCCGTCCGGCTCCGCCTAGCCTGCGACCGTAATGAAGTCACCCGTTCCCAGCGGCCTTGTGCGGTCCGAGAAGGTTCTCGCCGCACGCGGCTGCGTCCGCTTGTACTCCCGGCCTCACATCGACCTGCAACGGGTGGCCGGTGCGCTCTGTCGTTCCTGAACCGTTTCCTTCTGCCGAGCCCTCCGCATGAGGACCCGTGATCACAAACGGTCGACCAGGAAGGCACCCTGTGCGTGTCCGCACCTCCCCCTCCTCACCATGCCGTCGCGCCGGATGGCGCAGGCCGGCACCCAGCCGCACGGCGCGAGCCGGGCGCACACCCCGACACACGCGCGCAGCCGCAGACCCGGCGGGTGGCGTCGTGAAGTTCCTGGCCATCACCCTCATCGTGCACGCCCCGGATCCGGTGACCGGCACCCTCAGCCTGCTCGACCCGGTACGCGCGTACGAGGACCACGCGACCCTGGATCATCTTTCCGCGGGCCGTCTCGACCTGATCATCGGCAAGGGCAACGGCGCCGCCCAGCGCGAGCTGTTCCAGGTCACTCCCGAGGATCAGTGGGACCGCAACGCCGAACGCTACGAGCTGTTCCGCCGGATCTGGCGGCAGGACAAGGTAAGCGCCTCCCCGCGCTTCCGCCCCGAGCTGACCGAGGCCGAGGTGTGGCCGAGACCGGTCCAGCAGCTCATCCGGGTCTGGCACGGCAGCGCGACCAGCCGGGAATCGGTCGATCTCGCGGCCCGCTACGGTGATCCGCTCTTCTCGGCCGACGTCACCCACCCGATAGAGCCGTACGCCGAACTCAGCCCGCGCCCGCATCCCTGCCCACCGACCGCTGAGGAGCACCCGATCATGTCCGGCATCCCCCTCGGGGTTCTCGACCTCGTACCGATCTCGTCCGGCTCCACCGCCGCCGAGGCCCTGCGCAACACCATCGACCTCGCCCAGCAGACCGAGCGGTTCGGCTACACCCGCTACTGGTTCGCCGAGCACCACCTCAACCCGGGCGTGGCCGGGACCTCTCCCGCCGTCGTGCTGGCCCTCACCGCCTCCGCGACCTCCACGATCAGAATCGGCTCCGGTGCCGTACAACTCGGTCACCGCACCGCCCTGTCCACCGTCGAGGAGTTCGGGCTGATCGACGCCCTACACCCCGGCCGACTCGACCTGGGCCTCGGCCGCTCCGGCGGACGTTCACCCGGACAGACGGCACAGCCCCGGCCGACCACGACTCCCGTCATCGACGGTCGCACCCCCAACGGGCTGAAGATCCCGCCGAGGTTCTCTGCTGAACACCTGATCGGTTCACCGCGTTTCCAGCTCCAGCGGCAGCTGCTGCACCAGCCCGGAGCCGGCCCCCAGGACTACGGCGAGCAGGTCGACGACATACTCGCGCTCCTGCGTGGCGACTACCGCTCCGCAGACGGGGTCGAAGCACACGCCGTCCCCGGCGAGGGCGCCGAGGTACAGGTATGGATCCTCGGCAGCAGCGGCGGACAGAGCGCCGACGTAGCCGGCCGCAACGGCCTTCGCTTCGCCGCCAACTACCACGTCAGCCCGGCCACGGTGCTGGAGGCAGCCGAGGGCTACCGCGCCGCGTTCCAGCCGTCCGACCACCTCGACAAGCCCTACGTCAGCGTCTCCGCCGACGTCGTCGTCGCCGAAGACGACGAAACCGCCCGCGAACTGGCCACCGGCTACGGCCCCTGGGTTCGCAGCATCCGCACCGCCGAGGGCGCCATCCCCTTCCCGACCCCGGAACAGGCCCGCGCCCACACCTGGACCGAGGCGGACCAGGCACTGGTGGCCGACCGCGTCGACACCCAGTTCGTCGGCTCTCCGGGGCGCGTCGCCGACCAGCTCGAACAACTACAGGAGGCCACCGGCGCGGACGAGCTGATCATCACCACCATCACCCACGACCACGCCGACCGGGTGCGTTCCTACCAACTCCTCGCAGCAGAGTGGCAACGCCGATGAGCTGGTCGCGGCCCGGTTCCTGATGTAGTGCGGCAGCCACGTCCCCGTGTCTGCCCGGGCAGACAACCGGGCAGGAGGCCGGACCCGTTCCAGCGACGGGTGGATCCGGGTGAGCAGTCCGTGCAGCCGGTTGGCGACCTGGCTGCCTCTCGCCGGCCAGCCCTGCTTGAAGGGTTGTTCGATCATGCTGGAGGCGGGAGAGTCCGTGGTGACCGTGGAGCGGTGGCTCGGGCACTCCTCGCCGGCGATCACCCCCGGTTACTATGCTCACTTCATGCCGGAGGCCGGAAGCAAGGGGCGGACGGCCGTTGACGGACTGCTGGGGAGGCACGGAGATGTGCATGCCAGTCGAACCCCAAGACTCTTCCAATGGCTCATGACGGACAATTCCCGCTGTTGGGCGCCTCTGAGTCGACCGTGGATCGCAAGGTCAATGAAGTGGGTGGCCTGAGAAAATGCTGAGAGAGGTCACCGCGACCCGCTACGTCGAGCCCCTGCGGTCCGGCGGCTCCGTCCCCGGAGTGGTCGAGGCGGACGACCTCGGCACGTACGTCGTGAAGTTCACCGGCTCCGCGCAGGGCCGCAAGGCGCTCGTCGCCGAAGTGATCGTGGGGGAACTGGCCCGCGCCCTCGGGCTGCGCTTCCCCGAGCTGGTCCTGGTGCACTTCGACCCGGCGATCGCGGAGCACGAGCCGCACCAGGAGGTGCGGGGCCTGCACGCGGCCAGCGCGGGCGTCAACCTCGGCATGGACCACCTGCCGGGCGCCCTTGACTTCACCCCGGAGGTGGCCCGGGTCTTCCCCGTCGATCCGCTGGAGGCGGGGCGGATCGTCTGGCTCGACGCCCTGACCGTGAACGTCGACCGTACGGTCCACAGTTCCAACCTGATGGTCTGGCCCACCCTCGGCGTCGCACCCCCGCGCCTGTGGCTGATCGACCACGGCGCGGCCCTGGTCTTCCACCACCGCTGGGACGGCTCCGACCCCCGCAAGGCCTACGACTTCCGGCACCACGCCCTCGGCCACTACGGGCCCGACGTCCGGGCCGCCGACGCCGAGCTGGCCCCCCGCGTCACCGAGGAGCTGCTGCGGCGGATCCTCGGCGAGGTCCCGGACGCCTGGCTCGCGGACGAGCCGGGCTTCGCCACCGCGGACGAGGTGCGCGAGGCGTACGTGACCTACCTCCGCGCCCGTGCGGAGGCCTCCGGGGACTGGCTGCCCACCGGCTTCCCGACCCGGGAGGAGCTCGCCGCCGAGGAGGCCCTCCGGGCGGCGAAGAACCAGCAAGGACGCCCCGCGTGGCTCAAGCAGGTGCCCGATCTGCACGGCAAGCCCGCGGCCCGGCAGGATTGGTCGGTGCACCTCGGATGAGTGGCCGTGTCGAGATCGAGTACTGCACCCAGTGCCGCTGGCTGCCCCGCGCGGCCTGGCTGGCGCAGGAACTGCTCACGACCTTCGAGGCCGAACTGACGGAACTGGCCCTGAAGCCCGGCACGGGCGGGGTGTTCGTCGTCCGCGTCGGGGACGAGGTCGTCTGGGACCGGCGCGAGCAGGGCTTCCCGGAGCCGACGGCCGTGAAGAAGGCCGTACGCGACCGAGTGGCCCCGGAGAAGTCCCTGGGCCACTCGGAACGCTAGCGGTTCGGCTGCCGGCTCAGCCCTTGAGCTGCTCGTACGCCGGGAGCGTCAGGAAGTCGGCGTAGTCCTCGTCGAGGGAGACCGTCAGCAGCAGGTCGTGCGCCTGCTGCCAGTTGCCCGCCGCGAAGGCCTCCTCACCGATCTCGGCCTTGATGTTCGCGAGTTCCTCGGCGGCGACCTTGCGGGCCAGCTCGGCGGTGACCTGCTCGCCGTTGTCGAGGACGACCTCCGCGTTGATCCACTGCCAGATCTGGGAGCGGGAGATCTCGGCGGTGGCCGCGTCCTCCATCAGGTTGAAGATGGCGACCGCACCGAGGCCGCGCAGCCAGGCCTCGATGTAGCGGATGCCGACCTGGACGGCGTTGACCAGGCCCGCGTACGTCGGCTTGGCGTCCAGCGAGTCGATCGCGATCAGGTCGGCGGCCTCGACGTCGACGTCCTCGCGCAGCCGGTCCTTCTGGTGAGGCTTGTCGCCGAGGACCTTGTCGAAGGACTCCATGGCGATCGGCACCAGGTCGGGGTGGGCGACCCAGGAGCCGTCGAAGCCGTCGCCGGCCTCGCGGTCCTTGTCGGCGCGGACCTTCTCGAAGGCGACCTTGTTGACCTCGGCGTCCCGGCGGGACGGGATGAAGGCCGCCATGCCGCCGATGGCGTGCGCACCGCGCTTGTGGCAGGTGCGAACGAGGAGTTCGGTGTACGCCCGCATGAACGGGGCCGTCATCGTCACCGCGTTGCGGTCCGGCAGGACGAATTCGGCGCCGCCGTCACGGAAGTTCTTGACGATGGAGAAGAGGTAGTCCCAGCGGCCCGCGTTCAACCCGGAGGCGTGGTCGCGCAGTTCGTAGAGGATCTCCTCCATCTCGTACGCGGCGGTGATCGTCTCGATGAGGACGGTCGCGCGGATCGTGCCCTGCGGGATGCCGCAGTACTCCTGCGCGAAGACGAACACCTCGTTCCAGAGGCGGGCCTCCAGGTGCGACTCCGTCTTGGGGAGGTAGAAGTACGGTCCCTTGCCGAGGTCCAGCAGGCGCTGGGCGTTGTGGAAGAAGTACAGGCCGAAGTCGACGAGCGCGCCGGGCACCGGGGTGCCGTCGGCGTCGACGAGGTGACGCTCGTTCAGGTGCCAGCCGCGCGGGCGCATGACGACCGTGGCGAGCTCCTCGTCCGCCTTGAGGGCGTAGGACTTGCCGGACCCCGGGTCGGTGAAGTCGATGTTCCGGGTGTAGGCGTCGCGCAGGTTGACCTGGCCGAGGACCACGTTCTCCCAGGTGGGCGCGGAGGCGTCCTCGAAGTCCGCGAGCCACACCTTGGCGCCCGAGTTGAGGGCGTTGATGGTCATCTTGCGGTCGGTGGGACCGGTGATCTCGACCCGGCGGTCGTTCAGGGCGTCCGGGGCCGGGGCGACCTTCCAGGAGTCGTCGGCGCGGATCGCGGCGGTCTCCGGGAGGAAGTCGAGGGTGGAGGTGCGGGCGATCTCGGCGCGGCGCTCGGCGCGGCGGGCGAGGAGTTCGTCACGCCGGGGCGTGAACCGCCGGTGCAGCTCGGCGACGAAGGCGAGCGCCGCTTCGGTGAGGACCTCCTCCTGCCGGGGCAGGGGCTCGGCGTCGACGATGGCCAGCGGGGACGGCGCTGGAGCGGACATGAACGGTCACTTCCTTCAGCGAGCTGTGAAGACGAGCCGGCGTGCTTGGCACCGGGTGCCAGTCTTCCCGGATACGGCGTTCGGCGCCCGCGGAGCAGACGGACGCTTCTGAACAGTGGATACTAGTTTCCTCATGGTGGAAGTTCAATCGTCTGTTGATGTCGAGATTCTCCGGGTCGAGGCAAGGTGGCGCTCCGTGCCACCCCGCTCACTCCAGGTGGGTCAGGTCGGCCTCGGTGTCGATGTCGAAGGGCCGGGCGACGTCCCCGCACTCGACGAGGGCGATCGCCTTCCGGTGCTCCTGAAGATAGGCGCGTGCCCCCCGGTCGCCGGTCGCAGTCACGGCGACGCCCGCCCAGTGGGCGGCACCGAACAGCACCGGATGACCGCGCACGCCGTCGTACGCGGCCGAGGCGAGCGACTGCTCGCCCTCGTACGCCGCGAGGACCCGGGCCACCGCCTCGGGTCCGATGCCGGGCTGGTCGACGAGCGACACCAGTGCGGCTCGGATGCCCGCGCCCGCGAGCGAGTCGAGCCCGGCGCGCAGGGAAGTCCCCATGCCCCGCTCCCACTCGGGGTTGTCCACCAGGACGCAGCCCGGCAGTGCGGCGCGTGCGCGCACGTCGCCGGCCTGTGCGCCCAGGACCACGTGGACGGTCGCGCAGCCGCCCTCCCGAAGCACCCGCACGGCGTGCTCCACAAGGGGCCGTCCCCGGTGGGGGAGCAGCGCCTTGGGCCGCCCGCCGAGCCGCCGCCCGCCACCCGCGGCGAGAAGCAGTCCCGCAACCGCTTGCGTCCCGCCCGTCGTCTCCCGTGTCGTCATGGCTCCTGCATACCGCACGCCCCGCACGGAGGTACGACGGCCCGAGGCGCGTCGGACAAGTGTGCGCCTCAGGCCGGAAAGTCACTCAGCGAAACAAGTCGATGACGCAATGGACTGGCGCGTGGCGGTCCGCGTCGTTTACTGTCGCCCGCACCGACCGGCCGGGCGCCCGACGGCTGCCCGGTGTGGGGGACTTCGCGTCGGAAGGGCACGCGCACGACGAGGTGCAGGGGGAGGACTGTGTTGCGGAGCGTGGAGCAGAAGCGGCAGGGGCCTGTGACCGGCGGCGACGAGGACCCGCGCGTGACGGAGCTGCGCTCCGCCGTGTCCGGGTTGCGCCGTCGGCTGGCCGCCCATCCCGGCGAGTTCGCCGACCGGAGCATCGCCGAGGAGGAACTGGCCGCGGTGGCCGCCATGGCCGCCGACGGCCTCCCCGAGATCCCCCGCCTGCGCCGCTCCCTCCTGCTGATCGCGGGGGCGATCGGCTCGGTGAGCGCGCTGTCGGCGGAGCTGACGGAGGTCCGGCGGGCGGTGGATCTCTTCGGGGGGCCGGTGCGGGGGCAGGGTTAGGGCGAGGTCCTCACCCCGTGCCGGTGGGGCCCGGGGTGAGGTGCGGCGTCCTGGTGTCTGCCGCCGTTACGCGGGGCTCTGGCTGGCGAGCGCCACGGACAGTTCCCCGGCGACCTGCTGGAGCACCGGCACGATCTTGTCCGTCGCCGCCTCCGTCACCCGGCCCGCCGGGCCGGAGATGGAGATGGCCGCGGCGGTGGGGGAGTCGGGCACCGGGACCGCGAGACAACGGACCCCGATCTCCTGCTCGTTGTCGTCGATGGCGAAGCCCTGCCGGCGCACGTCCTCCAGGGCCGCGAGGAACCCGTCGGGCGTCGTGATCGTCTTCTCCGTCGCGGCGGGCATGCCCGTACGGGAGAGCAGCGCCCGCACCTCCTCCGGCGGGAAACCGGCGAGCAGGGCCTTGCCCACGCCCGTGGAGTGCGGCAGCACTCGCCGGCCGACCTCCGTGAACATGCGCATCGAGTGCTTCGACGGCACCTGCGCCACGTAGACGATCTCGTCCCCGTCCAGCAGTGCCATGTTCGCCGTCTCGCCGGTCTCCTCGACCAGCCGCGCGAGGTACGGCCGCGCCCACGTGCCCAGCAGCCGGGAGGCCGACTCGCCGAGGCGGATCAGGCGCGGACCGAGCGCGTACCGTCGGTTGGGCTGCTGACGTACGTACCCGCAGGCCACCAGCGTGCGCATCAGGCGGTGGATGGTCGGCAGGGGCAGCCCGCTGCTCGCGGACAGCTCGCTCAGGCCGACCTCGCCACCCGCGTCCGCCATCCGTTCGAGCAGGTCGAAGGCGCGCTCCAGGGACTGGACGCCGCCGTTGGCGGAGGACCGGGCGGAGTCGGTGGTGCTGGCGCTGGACGTCGGCACGGCGCGTTCCTTTCGGGGCGGGCGGGAAGGGCAGAAGCCTACCCGGCGGTCGGTTGACTCCCCGCTTGGACGTAGCTACGTTCTGCGTGTTGGAAGTTTAATTCCGCTTTGTGGAAACGTCCAGGACTGTTCGCCTGAAGGGCGCCGCAGTCAAGTGTGCCCTTGACGGCGCGGGAGAGGGAGTGAAGACTCCTTCAACAGAAAGTTGAATTCCGTTACGCGGAAGTAAGGGGTTCGGGTGTCCGACGCTGAACTGGTGCTGCGCTCGACGCGTGTCATCACTCCCGAGGGAACGCGTGCCGCATCCGTCGAGGTGACCGACGGCAGGATCACGGCCGTCCTCCCGTACGACGCGCCCGTCTCGGAGAGCGCCCGCCTGGAGGACCTGGGCGACCACGTCCTGCTGCCCGGCCTGGTCGACACGCACGTGCACGTCAACGACCCCGGTCGCACCGAGTGGGAGGGCTTCTGGACGGCCACCCGCGCCGCGGCGGCCGGCGGCATCACGACCCTCGTCGACATGCCCCTCAACTCCCTCCCGCCGACCACGACCGTCCCGCACCTGCGCACCAAGCAGCAGGTCGCCGCCGACAAGGCGCACATCGACGTCGGCTTCTGGGGCGGCGCCCTGCCCGACAACGTCAAGGAGCTCCGGTCGCTGCACGAGGCCGGCGTGTTCGGCTTCAAGGCGTTCCTGTCGCCGTCCGGTGTGGAGGAGTTCCCGCACCTGGAGCGGGACGCCCTCGCCCGCACCCTGGCCGAGATCGCCGCCTTCGACGGACTGCTCATCGTGCACGCCGAGGACCCCCACCTCCTCGCCTCAGCCCCGCAGCAGCCGGGCCCCAAGTACGCCGACTTCCTCGCCTCCCGCCCCCGGGACGCCGAGGACACCGCCATCGCCCGGCTCATCCGCGAGGCGAAGGCCGTGAACGCGCGCGTGCACGTCCTGCACCTGTCCTCCAGCGACGCCCTCCCGATGATCGCCGAGGCGCGGGCGGAGGGCGTCCGCATCACCGTGGAGACCTGCCCCCACTACCTGACCCTCACCGCCGAGGAAGTCCCCGACGGCGCCAGCGAGTTCAAGTGCTGCCCGCCCATCCGAGAGGCCGCCAACCAGGACCTGCTCTGGCAGGCCCTCGCCGACGGCACCATCGACTGCGTCGTCACCGACCACTCTCCGTCCACGGCCGACCTGAAGACCGACGACTTCGCCACGGCCTGGGGCGGCATCTCCGGACTCCAGCTCAGCCTGGCCGCGGTCTGGACGGAGGCCCGGAGGCGCGGGCACGGCCTGGAGGACGTGGTCCGCTGGATGTCCACGCGCACGTCCGAACTGGTCGGGCTCGACGACCGCAAGGGCGCCATCGCGGTGGGCCGCGACGCCGACTTCGCCGTCCTCGCACCCGACGAGACCTTCACCGTCGACCCGGCGGCCCTCCAGCACCGCAACCGCGTCACCGCGTACGCGGGCAGGACCCTGTACGGCGTCGTGAAGTCGACCTGGCTGCGCGGGCAGCGCATCGTCGCGGACGGCGAGTTCACCCAACCGAAGGGGCAGCTCCTCACCCGGACCCACTGAATCCCCTACCGGACCTCGAAAGGCAGATCTGATCACCGTGACGGCGATTCCCAGCTTCACCGGCGACGCGAACCCCTACGGAGGCGGCGACCCGTACGCGGACTACCGCACCGCCGACTTCCCCTTCACCCAGTACGCCGACCTCGCCGACCGGCGTCTGGGTGCCGGGGTCATCGCCGCCAACGACGAGTTCTTCGCCCAGCGTGAGAACCTGCTGGTGCCCGAGCCCGCCGCGTTCGACCCCGAGCACTTCGGGCACAAGGGCAAGGTCATGGACGGCTGGGAGACGCGCCGCCGCCGGGGCGCCTCCGCCGACCACCCCTGGCCGACCGCGGAGGACCACGACTGGGCGCTGGTCCGCCTCGGCGCCCCCGGCGTGATCCGCGGGATCGTCGTCGACACCGCCCACTTCCGCGGCAACTACCCGCAGGCCGTGTCCGTCGAGGGCACCTGCGTACCGGGCTCCCCCTCGCCGGAGGAACTCCTCGGGGACGACGTGAAGTGGACGACCCTCGTCCCGCGCACCCCGGTCGGCGGCCACGCGGCGAACGGTTTCGCCGTCGACGTCGAGCAGTGCTTCACGCACCTCAGGGTCAACCAGCACCCCGACGGCGGCATCGCCCGCCTGCGCGTCCACGGCGAGGTCGTCCCCGACCCCGCGTGGCTGGAGGCGCTCGGCACGTTCGACGTCGTCGCCCTGGAGAACGGCGGCCGGGCCGAGGACGCCTCCAACCTCTTCTACTCGCCCGCCTCGAACACCATCCAGCCGGGCCGCTCCCGCAAGATGGACGACGGCTGGGAGACCCGCCGCCGCCGCGACCGGGGCCACGACTGGATTCGCTACCGGCTCGCCGCCCAGGCGCAGATCCGCGCCCTGGAGATCGACACCGCCTACCTCAAGGGCAACAGCGCCGGCTGGGCGTCGGTCTCGGTCAAGGACGGCGAGGACGGCGACTGGCAGGAGATCCTGCCCCGCACCCGCCTCCAGCCCGACACCAACCACCGCTTCGTCCTGCCGGCCCCGGCCGTCGGCACGCACGCACGCGTGGACATCTTCCCCGACGGGGGCATCTCCCGGCTCCGCCTGTTCGGCTCCCTGACCCAGGAGGGGGCGAGCCGGCTGGCGGCACGCCACCAGGAGCTGGGTGGCTGAACCACCCCGCGACCGTGGGGCGCACCGGCCGGACAGCACCGGTGCGCCCCACGTGCCTCACGCCGCGTGGCCTCCGTCCACCGAGAACTCCGCCCCGGTCACGTACGTCGCCCCCGCCAGATAGGCGACCATCGACGCCACCTCGTCCGCCGTCCCGAACCGCCCGAGCGCCGTCATCGCCGCCTGGCCGGCCGCGTACGGCCCGTCCGCCGGGTTCATGTCGGTGTCGATCGGGCCCGGAAGGACGAGGTTCGCCGTGATGCCGCGCCCGCCCAGCTCCCGCGCCAGGGCCTTCGTCAGACCGGCCAGGGCCGCCTTGCTCGTCGCGTAGAGCGTCCCGCCGGGCCCCGGCACCCGCTGGGCCATGCAACTGCCGATCGTGATGATCCGCCCGCCCTCGGGCATCCGCGCGGCGGCCGCCTGAGAAGCCAGGAAGACACCCCGCACGTTGACGTCGAGGACCCGGTCCACCTCGGCGAGCGACAGGGTCTCCAGCGGCCCGAGCACTCCCACACCGGCGTTGTTGACCAGGATGTCGAGCCCGCCCAGCGCCTCCGCCGCCGCGTCCACCACCCCGGCCGCCCCGGCGGCCTCAGCCGCGTCCGCGCGCAGCGCCACCGCCCGGCGCCCCAGCGCCTCCACCGCCCGTACGACGTCCTCGGCCGCCTCCTTGCCGTTCACATGGCCGACGGCCACGTCCGCGCCCTCCCGGGCCAGCCGCACCGCCGTCGCCGCCCCGATGCCACGGCTCCCGCCGGTCACGAGAGCCACCTTGCCGTGCAGAGTTCCTTGAGAAGTCATGGGTCCATCCCAGCGGCGGCACAGCGCCGGCGCTGGCGGCGAACGGACGTCGAGGTCTCCGGGCCCGGAGGAGAGATTCCTGGACGGACGAGCAGGGCCCGACGGGCGGATTGTCCGTCACGGACGTCCCGTGAGCGGGCGTACGGCCCAGCGATGAGTTGCGGGTGCCGGCGGGGTCTGAACCGATGACAGCAGAACCCGTCCGGTCCGGAAGGAAGGCACCCGCCATGGGCAAGCTCGTCTCCACCCTCTTCATCACCCTCGACGGCGTCTACCAGGCCCCCGGCGGGCCGCAGGAGGACACCCGCGGGGGCTTCACCCACGGCGGCTGGAGCTTCCCGTACGCCGACGAGGACTTCGGCCGGTTCATCGACGAGGTCTTCGCCCGCCCGGGCGCCTTCCTGCTCGGCCGCCGTACCTACGACATCTTCGCCACGTACTGGCCCAAGGTGACCGACCCCGCCGACCCGGTCGCCTCCAAGCTGAACTCCCTGCCGAAGTACGTCCCCTCCGCGACCCTGACGGACCCCGGCTGGGCGGGCACCACGGTGCTCTCCGGCGACCTCGCCGAGGAGGTCACCGCGGTGAAGGAGCGCACCGACGGCGAGGTCCAGGTGCACGGCAGCGGGGCCCTCCTGCGGTCCCTGCTGGCGCTCGATCTGGTCGACACCCTGCATCTGCTGACCTTCCCGGTCGTGCTCGGCTCCGGGTTCCGGCTGTTCCCGGAGGGCGCCGTGCCGACGGCGTTCGAGCACGCCGGAGGGAGCGTCACCGGTGCGGGCGTCTCGATCCAGACGTACGACCTGAAGGGGCGCCCGGAGTACGGCGAGTTCGGACTGCCGGAGGACGCGTGAGGGCGCCGGAAGGCGGGTGAACGTCCCGCGAACTCACGGGGCTTCACAGGAAATTCTCCAGGCTTGTCATTGACATGCCAGCATCTACGCGCGTCATCATGAGCGTCATGAATTTCCCCCCACGCGCCTCGCGGCTCGGCGCAGCAGCCGCCCTTCTGTCCGCTCTCCTCGTCGGCGGAACCGTCTCCGCGACCACGGCCGACGCGGCCCCCACCGCCGTCGGCGACATCTGCTACAGCGACCTGCCGTCCCAGGCACACGACACGCTCGACCTGATCGAGCGGGGCGGCCCCTACCCGTTCGACCAGGACGGCACCGTCTTCCAGAACCGGGAAGGCATCCTGCCCAGTCAGTCGTCCGGCTACTACCACGAGTACACGGTCATCACCCCCGGCTCCTCCACCCGCGGTGCGCGACGCATCGTCACCGGTGAGGAGAACCGGGAGGACTACTACACGGCCGACCACTACGAGTCGTTCGACCTGGTCGACTACGGCTGCTGAGCCCCGCCGGGGCCGCGGGCCGGACGTCCGTGCTCCGCTCAGACGGACTTCCGGCTCCCCGCCGCCGCGAACAGGGCGACGCCCAGCACGAGCAGCGCGAGGCTCGCGTAGATCTCGTAGCCGTCGAGGAACCCGAGCCGCTGCACCAGGCCCCAGTTCCAGTCGGTGAACTCGTGCACCAGGCCCGCCACGCCCTGGACCAGGGCGAGGAAGCCGAGAATCTCCAGTACCTGCTTCATGCCGGCAGCCTCGCCCCGCGGACCCCCCACGCACATCGGCCGCGGGGCGAGCACCCGGGGGCGGAAGTCCCCGCTCCGACGCCGCGGCGCATCGAAAGTCTGCGACATGCCGACTTTGGTCGACGATCCCGCGCGAGGGCGGGTGGGCCGGGCTTCGGCTGCGTAGATTTGTCGCTCGTGAGTGGTGACGACGTGGGGCACGCCTCCCCGGTACCGGTGGGAGAGGCGCCCGCGCTGTTCACCGGGCGCAGATGGTTCTTCCCGTCGGCCCTCCTGCACGAACTCGACCCCGACGCCGTGCGGGCCGGGCGGCGGCCCCGGCGCACCGCCCGCGACTGGGTCGTCGACTTCTCCTGCTTCCTGCTGGCCGTGGTGGTGGGCGCGACCGCCATGGAGGCGCTCGCCGACAACCCCCACGTGCCGCCCGGACTGGCCGTCGCCGACCAGGTGATCGGTGCGCTGGCCTGCGCGGCGGTCTGGCTGCGGCGCCGCTGGCCGCTGGGGCTGTCCGTGGCGATGACCGCCGTCGGCTTCGTCTCGGACACCGCGGGCGGCGCGGGCCTGATCGCCCTGTTCACCCTCGCCGTGCACCGCCCCTTCCGGTACGTGGCCTGGGTGGGCGGCGTCAACGTGGCGCTGGTGCCCCTCTACTACTGGGTGCGCCCCGACGCGGACATCCCCTACCTGGTGAGCGTTCCCTTCGCCGTGGTGCTCACCGTGGCGATCGTCGGCTGGGGCATGTTCGTACGGGCCAAACGGCAACTCATGGTGAGCCTCAGGGACCGCGCCCGGCGCGCCGAGACGGAGGCGCGGCTGCGAGCCGAGCAGGCGCAGCGGCTCGCCCGCGAGGACATCGCGCGGGAGATGCACGACGTGCTCGCCCACCGGCTGACGCTGCTCAGCGTGCACGCGGGCGCCCTGGAGTTCCGGCCCGACGCGCCCCCGGCGCAGACGGCGCGGGCGGCGGGCGTGATCCGGGAGAGCGCGCACGAGGCGCTCCAGGACCTGCGGGAGATCATCGGCGTGCTGCGGGCGGGCGAACCCGACGACACGGGCAGGCCGCAGCCGACGCTCGCGGCGCTGGACACGCTGGTCGCCGAGTCCCGTGAGGCCGGCATGAAGGTCTCACTCGACCAGCGCGTCGAGGATCCCGCCGCCGTCCCGTCCGCCGTCGGCCGCACCGCCTACCGGATCGCCCAGGAGGGCCTGACCAACGCGCGCAAGCACGCCCCCGGCACGGAGGTCATGGTCACCGTCACCGGCGCACCGGGCACCGGCCTCACCGTCCGCGTGCACAATCCGGCGCCCGAAGGCGAGGTGCCACCCGTCCCCGGCTCCGGACAGGGCCTGATCGGCCTGACGGAGCGGGCGACCCTGGCGGGCGGCCGGCTGGAGCACGGGCACACGCCCGGCGGCGGGTTCGAGGTGCGGGCGTGGCTGCCGTGGCAGTGAGCACGTCTCGCCCCGCAGCCCGGCGGTCAATACCGCGCGCAGGGCGAGGCGTTGGCACCACCCTTTCGGGCCCGCCGCGCGCCCGGCCGTGATTGGTTAAGGCCCATGACTGCGATCAGACTGCTCCTCGTCGACGACGATCCGCTGGTGCGGGCCGGGCTGTCCTTCATGATGGGCGGCGCCGACGACATCGAGATCGTCGGAGAGGCCGCCGACGGCGCCGAGGTGGAGGCCCTCGTCGACCGCACCCGCCCGGACGTCGTCCTCATGGACATCCGGATGCCGACGGTGGACGGTCTCACCGCCACGGAACGGCTGCGCGCCCGCAAGGACGCCCCTCAGGTGGTGGTGCTCACCACCTTCCACGCCGACGAGCAGGTGCTGCGCGCGCTGCGCGTGGGCGCCGCCGGGTTCGTCCTCAAGGACACCCCGCCGGCCGAGATCCTCGCGGCGGTGCGCCGGGTCGCGGCCGGCGATCCGGTCCTGTCGCCCACGGTCACCCGCCAGCTGGTGCGGCACGCGGTAGGCACCGCCGCCGACACGCGTCGCACGCGCGCGCGAGACCGCATGGCCGTCCTCAACGACCGTGAGCGGGAGGTCGCCGTCGCGGTCGGCCGAGGCCTGGCCAACGCCGAGATCGCCACCGGCCTCTTCATGAGCGTCGCCACCGTGAAGACGCACGTCTCGCGCGTCCTGGCCAAGCTCGACCTCAACAACCGGGTGCAGATCGCGCTGCTCGCCTACGACGCGGGGCTGCTGGAGGAGGAACAGGAAGGTCACTGACCGCCCGGCCCCCGGCTCCCGGCGTCAGGCGAAGGCGGACGAGGAACCGCCGGCGATCTCCGCGAGGTGCACCGGTCTGCGCTCCCGCCGCGACAGCTCGCACGCCTCGGCGACCCGCAGCGCCTGCAACGCCTCGCGCCCGTCGCAGGGGTTGGCCCGCTCACCCCGGACGACCTCGACGAACGCGTTCAGCTCCGCCTCGTAGGCGGGACCGAACCGCTCCAGGAAACCCGTCCACGGCTTGTCCGCGGCCGGAGGCCCGGTCGGCTCGGTGGACGCGATCGGCGTACGGTCGTCCAGACCGACCACGATCTGGTCGCGCTCCCCGGCGAGCTCCATGCGCACGTCGTAACCGGCCCCGTTCATCCGCGTCGCGGTGAGGGTGGCGAGCGTGCCGTCGTCCAGGGTGAGCAGCGCGGCGGCGGTGTCGACGTCGCCCGCCTCGCGGAACATCCGGGGACCGGCGTCGGACCCGGCGGCGTAGACGTCCGCCACTTCCCGGCCCGTCACCCAGCGCAGGACGTCGAAGTCGTGGATCAGCGTGTCCCGGTACAGCCCGCCGGACAGCGGCAGCCACGCGGCGTCCGGCGGCGCCTGGTCGCTGGTCAGGGCCCGCACGGTGTGCAGCCGCCCCAGCCGGCCGGAGCGCACGGCCTCGCGCGCACCCGTGTAGCCCGCGTCGAAGCGGCGCTGGAAGCCCATGTGGAGAACCGTCCCGGCCGTCTCGACCTCGGCGATCGCGCTCAAGGTCCCCGGCAGATCCAGCGCGATGGGCTTCTCGCAGAACACCGGCAGGCCCGAGCGTGCTGCCCGACCGATCAGTTCGGCGTGGGCCGACGTCGCCGTCGTGATCACCACCGCGTCGACCCCCCAGCGGAAGATCTCCTCCACGCCGGGCGCCGCGGTCTCGCCCAGCCGGTGCGCCAGTTCCTGGGCCCTGGCGGGGTCCGCGTCCGTGAGGATCAGGGAGCCGACGTCGCGATGCCGACTGAGGGTGTTCGCGTGGATGGTGCCGATGCGGCCCGTACCGATGACGCCGATGCGCATGAAAACAAAGTGCGTGCACAGCCCGCCGCTGTCAATCTGTATGTCCGGACAATCTGACTACACGACTTCCCGTCAACAACGCACGGAGCTACGCTCGGCCCGTGCCGAAACCAGAAGTGGACCCGACCGTGCAGCTCGAGCTGAGCGTGGACCGCAGTTCTCCCGTGCCGTTGTACTTCCAGCTGTCCCAGCAGCTGGAGGCCGCGATCGAGCACGGCACGCTGACCCCGGGCAGCCTGCTGGGCAACGAGATCGAACTCGCCGCCCGGCTCGGCCTGTCCCGGCCGACCGTCCGCCAGGCCATCCAGTCGCTCGTCGACAAGGGCCTCCTCGTACGCCGTCGCGGCGTGGGCACCCAGGTCGTGCACAGCCAGGTCAAACGCCCCTTGGAGCTCAGCAGCCTCTACGACGACCTGGAGGCGGCGGGCCAGCGCCCGGCCACCAGGGTCCTCGTCAACCAGCTCGTCCCCGCCTCGGCCGAGATCGCCGCCGCTCTCGGCGTCGCCGAGGACAGCGACGTCCACCGCGTCGAGCGCCTGCGCCTCGCCCACGGCGAGCCCATGGCCTACCTCTGCAACTTCCTGCCCCCCGGCCTCATCGACCTCGACACCGACCAGCTGGAGACGACGGGCCTCTACCGCCTGATGCGGGCGGCGGGCATCACCCTGCACAGCGCCCGCCAGTCCATCGGCGCCCGCGCGGCGACGACGGAGGAGGCGGAGCGGCTGGCGGAGGAGACGGGCGCGCCGCTGCTGACGATGCAACGCGTCACATTCGACGACACGGGCCGAGCAGTGGAATACGGCACACACACCTACCGCCCGACGCGCTACTCGTTCGAGTTCCAGCTCCTGGTACGGACGTGAGAGCGACGTGGTCAGGGGCGCGGGGCTGTATCGATGTGCGGCTCCGCGGCGTGGGCGCGACAAGCTCCCACCGGCCCGCACCCGGCGACGATCCGCACCACCCCTCTGATCCGCACCCTGCCTCCCCGTGAGGCAGAATCGGCGGCGATGAGCACCTACCGCGACTTCACCGCCCCCATCGGCTCCCGCCGTGCCACCGTGCTCCGCACCGTCGGCACCCGGGAGCGCCGCTCGCACCTGACGGCCCCCCGCGTGCCCACGGTCGGCATCGACATCGGCGGCACGAAGGTGATGGCGGGCGTCGTCGACGCCGACGGCAACATCCTGGAGATGCTCCGCACGGAGACCCCGGACAAGTCCAAGAGCCCCAAGGTCGTCGAGGACACCATCGCCGAGCTGGTGCTGGACCTCTCCGACCGGCATGACGTGCACGCCGTCGGCATCGGCGCGGCCGGCTGGGTGGACGCCGACCGCAACCGCGTGCTGTTCGCCCCGCACCTGTCCTGGCGCAACGAACCGCTCCGCGACCGCCTTTCGGGCCGGCTCTCCGTACCGGTCCTCGTGGACAACGACGCCAACACCGCCGCCTGGGCCGAGTGGCGCTTCGGCGCCGGCCGCGGCGAGGACCACCTGGTCATGATCACCCTCGGCACCGGCATCGGCGGCGCCATCCTGGAGGACGGTCAGGTCAAGCGCGGCAAGTACGGCGTCGCCGGCGAGTTCGGCCATATGCAGGTCGTGCCCGGCGGTCACCGCTGCCCCTGCGGCAACCGCGGCTGCTGGGAGCAGTACAGCTCCGGCAACGCCCTGGTCCGCGAGGCACGCGAGCTGGCCGCCGCCGACTCGCCCGTCGCGTACGGAATCATCGAGCACGTCAAGGGCAGCATCGGTGACATCACCGGCCCGATGATCACCGAGCTGGCCCGCGACGGCGACGCCATGTGCATCGAGCTGCTCCAGGACATCGGCCAGTGGCTCGGCGTCGGCATCGCCAACCTCGCCGCCGCCCTCGACCCCTCCTGCTTCGTGATCGGCGGCGGTGTCTCGGCCGCCGACGACCTGCTGATCGGCCCGGCCCGGGACGCCTTCAAGCGGCACCTCACCGGTCGCGGCTACCGCCCCGAGGCCCGTATCGTCCGCGCCCAGCTCGGCCCCGAGGCCGGCATGGTCGGCGCCGCCGACCTCGCGCGGCTGGTCGCTCGCCGCTTCCGCCGCGCCAAGCGCCGCCGCGTGGAGCGGTACGAGCGCTACGAGCGGTACACGCAGTCGCTGCGCAGTACGCAGGAGACGCCGTGACCGCCTCCCTGCCCCACCAGGGACCCTGGCCCGACGGGCCGGACCGCCCGGTCGAGGACCGCAGCCACATGATCCGCCGCAGGGCCCTCACCCTGCTGATCATCGTGCTGCTCATCGGCATCCCGGCCGGCTACCTCGTCATCTCCGCGAACCAGAGCCGCGACAGCGGCAAGGACAAGGAGGCGAAGTACTCGGCGACCGGCCTGACCGAGGGCTGGCCCTCCAAGCTCCAGCGCCGGATCTACCAGGTGCCCGTCCCGCACCCGGCCTGGCACGTGGCGTACTACGAGACCAACAACTGGAAGACCAGCCGCCTGTACACCCAGTTCGAGACCAACGCGGCCGGCCTGGACGCCTACCTGACCGGACTGGGCGTGACCCGCAAGGACCTGAAGAGGGGCGACATCACCATCGGCGCCCGCGACCGAAAGGTCACCGGCTGGAAATTCGCCACGACCGACTCGTGGTACGGCTTCGTCCACCGGCAGAAGAACCCGGCCCCCACCCACGACGTGGTCGTGGACCTGTCCAACCCGGCGTATCCCTGGGTCTACGTCGTGTCCCGGACCGTTCCCTGAACCGGCCGCCGGGGCCGATTGTCAGACCCCGCCCGTAGAGTCGGAGACAACTGATCCGACACGCGGGGCGGGAGGTGGCAGGACGTATGGGAGAGTCGGCTCTGATGGCCGAGCGGGCGGGGGAGGCGACGGTCCCGGTCCGGCTCCCGGCCGTCTTCCTGCCCGCGCCCCTCCCGCGCGAGGGACGCATCGCCTTCTGGGACCCCGAGGGCGAGCCCCTGCCCGCCGAGGACACCGAGCTGACCGTCGTCCGACGGCACGGCGCCGCCGGAGTCCGGCGGCGCACCACCCCCGCGCTGTCCCTCCCGCTGGACGCGGCCCTGCCGCTCCTCGTCCGCGCCCGGCACGACCCCGCGGCCCATCCGGCCACGGCCTGCTGGGGCGCCGCCGCCCTGCACGCCCTGCGGCTGACCGCGCGTGGCAGGCTGCTGCCCGGCCTGACCGCCACGGGCCACGACGCCTGGCGCGCCGGCCCCTTCGACCCGGACGACATCGCGCACCTGCGCGCGGTGGCCGCCGCCCTGCCCCACGAAGGCCACGCCGTACCGCTGCCCGGCCCGGGCCCGATCCGGCTGCCCGAACCGGAAGCACTCGTCCGTGCCTTCCTGGACGCGGTCGCCGACACCCTGCCCCGCACCCCGGCCGCGCCCCACACCTCCGGCCGGCCCTTCGCGGCCCGCGAGGCCCAGCACCTTCCCACCGCCCACGACTGGGCCGCCGAGGTCGCCGCCGGCATGGACGCCGGCGTGCGGATCTCGCTCCGCCTCGACCTGTCGGCGTACGACCTGTTCGACGACGCCTCCGACGGCGGTGCCCGCAGCGCCGGTGCCGCGATCGTCCAGGTGCACAGCCTCGCCGACCCCACCCTCGTGGCCGACGCGGCGGCCCTGTGGGCGGGCGCGGCCGACGACGCCTTCGGTCCCCGCGCGCGCGTGGACGCGGCCCTCGCCGTCCGCCGCGCGGCCCGGGTCTGGCCCCCTCTCGACCGGCTCGCCGACCAGGACGTGCCCGACGTGCTGGCCCTGACCGAGGACGAGCTGAGCGACCTGCTCGGCGTCGCGGCGACCCGGCTGGCCGCGGCCGGGGTCGCCGTGCACTGGCCGCGTGACCTCGCGCAGGACCTGTCCGCCGCGGCTGTGGTCCGTCCGGCCCCCGGCTCGGCGACCGACGGCACCGGCTTCTTCGAGAGCGAGGACCTTCTCCAGTTCCGCTGGCAGCTCGCGCTCGGCGGCGACCCGCTCACCGACACCGAGATGGACGCCCTCGCCGAGGCCCACCGCCCGGTCGTCCGGCTGCGCGACCAGTGGGTGCTGGTCGACCCCGCGCTCGTCCGCAAGGCCCGCAAACGGGACCTCGGCCTGCTCGACCCGGTCGACGCGCTGTCCGTCGCCCTCACCGGCACCGCCGACGTGGAGGGCGAGACCGTCGAGGCCGTACCGGTCGGTGCCCTGGCCGCCCTGCGCGACCGCCTGACCGCGGGCATCCGCCCGGCCGAGCCGCCCCCGGGCCTGCGGGCCACCCTCCGGGACTACCAGCTCCGCGGCCTGGCCTGGCTCGACCTGATGACCTCCCTCGGCCTCGGCGGCTGCCTCGCCGACGACATGGGCCTCGGCAAGACCGTCACCCTCATCGCCCTGCACCTGAAGCGGGCCCGCCGCGAGCCGACCCTCGTCGTCTGCCCGGCCTCCCTGCTCGGCAACTGGCAGCGGGAGATCACCCGCTTCGCCCCCGGTGTCCCGGTGCGCCGCTTCCACGGCCCGGACCGCAGCCTCGCCGGTCTGGACGGCGGTTTCGTCCTCACCACGTACGGCACCATGCGCTCGGCGGCCCCCGCCCTGGCCGAGCGCACCTGGGGCATGGTCGTCGCCGACGAGGCGCAGCACGTGAAGAACCCCTACTCCGCCACCGCCAAGGCGCTGCGCACGATCCCGGCCCCCGCGCGCGTGGCCCTGACCGGCACGCCCGTCGAGAACAACCTCTCGGAGCTGTGGGCCCTGCTCGACTGGACCACGCCGGGCCTCCTCGGCCCGCTGAAGTCCTTCCGCGCCCGGCACGCGCGGGCCGTGGAGAACGGCGAGGACGAGGAGGCGGTGGAGCGCCTGGCCCGACTGGTCCGGCCCTTCCTGCTGCGCCGCAAGAAGTCCGACCCGGGCATCGTGCCGGAGCTGCCGCCCAAGACGGAGACCGACCACCCGGTCCCGCTCACCCGTGAACAGGCCGCGCTGTACGAGGCGGTGGTCCGGGAATCGATGCTCGCCATCGAAACGGCCGAGGGCATGCCCCGCCGGGGCCTGGTGCTCAAGCTCCTCACATCGCTGAAGCAGATCTGCAACCACCCGGCGCTGTTTCTCAAGGAGGAGCACACCTCGGCCGCGGGGGACCGGCTCGCAGCCCGCTCCGGCAAACTCGCCCTGCTGGACGAACTGCTGGACACGCTGCTGGCCGAGGACGGGTCCGCCCTCGTGTTCACCCAGTACGTCGGGATGGCCCGCCTGATCACCTCCCACCTGGCCACCCGCGCGGTCCCGGTCGACCTCCTCCACGGCGGTACGCCGGTGCCGGAGCGGGAGCGCATGGTGGACCGCTTCCAGGCCGGTTCGACGCCCGTCCTGGTGCTGTCGCTCAAGGCGGCGGGCACCGGCCTGAACCTCACCCGCGCGGGCCACGTCGTGCACTTCGACCGCTGGTGGAACCCGGCCGTCGAGGAACAGGCCACCGACCGCGCGTACCGCATCGGCCAGACCCAGCCGGTCCAGGTGCACCGCCTCATCACCGAGGGCACGATCGAGGACCGCATCGCCGAGATGCTCCAGACCAAGCGGGCGCTGGCCGACGCGATCCTCGGCTCCGGCGAGTCCTCCCTCACGGAACTGACGGACCGGGAGCTGTCCGACCTCGTGTCCCTGCGGAGGCCGTCATGACACCCCGCCCGGCCGACGAGGCCCGCCGCGCGCTGCGCGAGGCCCGGGAGCGGGCAGCCCAGGATCCCGCCCCGGCCTCGGCCGCCCGTCCGGGCCCGCTCCCGGCCGGGGGAGCAGCCGGTCAGGAAACCCCCAGACCGGCAGACGTGGCCCGCGAGGCCCTCCGCAGGGCGGTGTCCGAGCAGCGCGGGAGCGCCCGGGACGCTGCGGGCCCGGGGGACGACGCGGAAGCGGCGGAGGAGGCCGGTGGTCGCGAGGCCGGTGCCCCCGAGGTGGCCGGTGGTGGGGACGGCTCGGGTGGCTCCGGGGTCGCCGGTGGTCGGGACGGCTTGGGTGGCTCGGAGGTCGCCGGTGGCGGGGCGGGCAACGGTGCGCCCGAGGTCGCCCGTGGGCGGGGGGATATCGGGGGCTACGAGATTGCCAGTGGCCGGAACGACATCGGTGACGTCGAGCTCGCCGGTGGTCGAGACGGCATAGGTGGTTCCGAGGCCGCCGCCGGCCGGAGCGACATCGGTGCCGCCCAGCTTGCCGGTGGTCGGCAGGGCACCGGTGGTTCCGACGTCGCCGGTGACCGGAAGAGCAGCGGTGCCCGCGGAGTCACGAGTGGTCGTGAGGACGCCCGCGGCCCCGAGGAGGACGGCGGCCCCGAGGCCACCGGTATCCCCGAGGGCGCCGGAGCGCCGGAGAACACCGGTGCGCCGGAGAAGGTCGGTTCAGCCGACGACACCCCGCCGCCCGCCACGCCGGAGCCGCAGGCACCCGGCGATCCGCAGACGAACCCGGCGGGGGCCACTCCCGCCGAGGGTGCGGCCACCACGGGGTCCTCCACCCAGGCGGGCGCCGGGCCGCACGCGGCGGACGTCGCGCGCGCGGCGCTGCGCGCGGCACGGGACGACGCGCGGCGGGCCCGGGAGGAGACCGAGCGGGAAGGCGCTCGCCGCAGGCGCCGGGCTCGGCAGAGCGCCGTGGACGACAGAGCAGCGGCTGCGCGGCGGGCGGGCGCGGACGCCCCCGGCGGAGGCGCGCGTGACGTACGGCAGTTGCTGTCCGACGTCTTCCGGGCGCCGAGCACGTCGGACACGACCTCCGACGACCATGAGCGGACCACCGAGCAGAAGAGCCGGTCGGCTCGCATGACCGAGTTGCCGCACGGCCCCGCCGACCGAAACCGGGAAGGCCCGCACCGCGGGCCCGGCCCGGCCGCGCCGAGCCCGGCGACGCCCGACCGGGCCGGAAGCCCGGGGGCCCGTTCCGAGGCCTCGGCCGCGACGACCGGGACTGGCGGCAGCGACCCGGCGTCACGTGATCCGGACCTCGCCGCGCGCACCGACAGCGCGGTGACACCGGCCCCGGCCTCAGCCCCTGCCCATGCCCGGCCCCGCCACCCCGCGCCCGCCGACCCAAGGCCGCCCTCGGCTCCGCGCACGACCACCGCGTCCTACACCCCGCGTCCACCCCACTCCATGGCCGCCCCCTCCCGCGACAACGAACTCCGCCGCACCTTCCCGCCCCTCCCGCCCCGGGACGGTGACCGCTTCGCCGAGAGCTGGTGGGGAAACGCCTGGGTCGGAGCGCTGGAGCAGGGCGCGCTGGACGTGAAGCGGCTGGAGCGCGGCCGCGGATACGCCGGGCAGGGGCATGTCGACGCCATCACCGTGACCCCCGGACTCGTGCTGGCCTACGTCCAGGGCAGCCGGCCCCGTCCGTACCGCGTCCAGGTCCGTCTGCGCACGCTGGACGACACCGACTGGGACCGGTTCCTGGACGCCGCCGCCGACCGCCCCGGGCACATCGCGGCGCTCCTCGACAAGGAGATGCCCCGGTCCCTCGCCGACTGCGGCGTGCCGCTCCTGCCCGGCCCCGGTGACCTGGAGCCCCAGTGCAGCTGCCCCGACCGCGGCCACCCCTGCAAACACGCGGCCGCCCTCTGCTACCAGACCGCCCGGCTGCTCGACGCCGACCCCTTCGTCCTGCTCCTGCTGCGCGGCCGGGGCGAGCGGGAACTGCTCGACGCGCTGTCCCGGCTGAGCGCCACCCGCGCGGCGCGCGCCGCGCAGGACAAGGGCCCGGCGCCCCTGCCCGGCGTGCGGGCCGCCGAGGTCCTCGCATCGCGCGCCCTCGCGCCCCTGCCTGCACCACTGCCTCCACCCGCCCACCCCGAGCAGCCCCCGGCCTATCCGGCGGCCCCCGGCGGCCCTGACCCCTTCGCGCTGGACCAGTTGGCCACAGACGCCGCCGCCCGCGCCCACGCCCTGCTCAGCACCGGTCGTGACCCGGTCGGGCAGCTGACCTTCTGGCAGGACGCCGTCCGCCTGGCCGCGGCCCGCCCCGGGGCGGGGCTCACCGCGGGCACCCGGGCGCTCTACTCGTCCCTGGCCTCCGCGGCGGGCCGCACCCCGTCCGAGCTGGCCCGCGCGGTCGCGGCCTGGCGTCAGGGCGGGCTGGAGGGCCTCGCCGTACTGGAGGAGCCGTGGGACCCGCCCGCCGGGCGCTTCGACCGGGCCCGGCCCCTGCTCCTCGCCGCCGACCTGCCCGCCTTCCGGCCCTGGCGCAACCACCTCACCCACCCCCAAGGCCACGTTCAGCTCCGCCTCGGCCGGGACGGCCTCTGGTACGCCTACGAGTCCGAGCCGGGCCACGACGACTGGTGGCCCAGAGGCACCCCCGACCTGGACCCGGTCGGCGCCCTGACCGGCCTCGGCCTGCCGAGCGACCTCTGAGGACGCCCCAGGACACCCCGTGGCGTGGAGCGGTGCCGCTTCGACGGCCCGGAAGACGCCCCCGTCCTCATCCTCGGGCCTCCGTGCGCGTCCAGGCCAGTCCAAGACGAGCGCGTAAGGTCAGGGCACTCTGGTCGTCATGGCCCTCTTCATGCTCTGGCCGGCGTTCCGCCCGCCATGCCGGGCACCGTGGGTTTCCTTCGATCGTGCGCGGGGGACCCGACGCCCGTGGTGGCACACGGGGCAGAGCAGCGGGTGCGCCTGCCGGCGCTGCGGGCGGGCTGGCTGACGCAGACGTTCGTCCACTGGCCGTTCCGGCCTGACGCGGTCCAGGCGCTCCTGCCCGGGGGACTGGTCGTGGACGAGTACGAGGGGGCCGCCTGGGTGGGGCTCACCCCCTTTGTCATGGCGGACGTGCGACCACCCGGAGTTCCCGCCTCGCTGCCCGGCCTGCCGACGTTCGCGGAGACCAACCTGCGCACGTACGTACGGCACCGTGACGGCCGGGACGGACTCTGGTTCCTGTCCATCGAGGTGGCCTTCCCCCCGATGGTGGCGGCCCGGGCCATCGGCGCACCGTACAACCCGGGCACCCTGCGCGTGACCACGGACGGGGACACCGTCTCGTACTCCGGTTCCCGATGGATCGGTGACGCCTCCCACCGCCTGGTCGTCCGGCCTGGCGACCCGATCGATCCGACGGAGCGGGACGTGTGGCTGACCTCGCGCTGGCGTGCGTACACCCGCAGGCTCGGCATGCTCTGGGAGACGCCCGTCGAGCACGAGCCGTGGCCGCTGGCCGACGCCGGCGTCGATGTACTGGAGGAGACGCTGACCGCCGCGGCGGGCCTCCGGGAAGCCCCCCTCGGTGAACCCGTGGTGCACTTCTCGGAAGGCGTCAGATGTGTACGGCTCGGGCCCTCCAAGCTGTGCGTCCCGAAGCGCTTCTCCCAGTCCTCCTGACTCCCCTTGCCGGAATTCCGGCGCCATCGCGACACCCGCGCGTGCGCTTCGACGGTTGGATCGCGGGCATGTACCACGACCGCGGGACCACCGAGCATGACGGTCGGCACCCGATAGATCGCCGACTTGCCGGAACCGGTGGGCATGACGACCAGCACGTCGCGACCGTCGAGCAGTGCCTCCATCGCCTCCGTCAGCTCGGCGGCCACGTCGCCCCACCCCAACCGTTCCCGGGCCCCGGCCCGGGTCCCCCGTGGCCGGCCGCGATGCGGAGCGGCGCGCGGCAGTCGTGCGAGGTCGAGAATCCCGGCTGCTCGCCCTGGGTGATCACCTGCGCCGTTCGGCCCCGCGCGGTCGCGGCCGCCCGTCACCAGGGAGAACCTGGACGAACCCCAGGTGCCCGCTGTCCGCGGGCCGACGCCGCTTCGGGATTGCACCCCAAGGGAGACTCTCTTGACCGACGCCATGCCCCACCTCGACGACGCCGGCGAGAGCGACGACGTCGTGGCACTGCTGATCCAGCAGCACCACCACATCCGTAATCTCTTCGCCGAGGTCGAGAACGCCACTGCCGACGACCGGGCGGAGGCATTCCACAGGCTCGTCCGCCTGCTGGCCGTCCACGAGACCGCCGAGGAGGAAGTGGTCCACCCCGCGGCTCGCCGTCTCCTGCAGGACGGTCAGCAGGTGGTCGACGACCGTCTCGAGGAGGAGAGGGCCGCGAAGGAGAAGCTGAGCCGGCTCGATGACATGGACCCCGACGACCCCGGGTTCATGCCCGCCTTGCGGGAATTGCGCGCGGACGTGCTCCAGCACGCGGCTTCGGAGGAACAGTACGAGTTCCCCGGGTTGCGCGAGAAGGCCGGAGCGCAGCGGCTTGCCATGATGGCCACGGCTGTCCGTGCTGCCGAGGCCATGGCGCCCACCCGCCCGCACCCGGGAGTCGAGACAGCGGCGCAGAATGTCGCCGTCGGACCCGTGGCAGCCGTGATCGACCGGACTCGTGACGCCGTTCGCAAGGCGATGGGCAAGGACAGCTGATCAGGTCGGGAGAGAGTGGCCCACACCGGCCCGCGCCTGAGCAGCATCGGACACCGGGGAGTCCGCACACCCGAGTCCGCCGTCGTCGCCCTACGGCGCTCGACGGCACGTCCGGCGGACCCGGCTGCCGCGGACCGCTGGCTCACGGTGACGATCAACCGTTCACCTGCCGACATCCAGGCCGACAAGCTGCCGACGCCGCTGCAGGAGTACGGCGACCGGATCGAGACACGTTCCCCGGTTGCGGGGCCCTCCGCAGCAGTGCAGTGTGACCACCCCGCTGGTTGTCACGGGCTGGGCCCCATTCCAGGAGAGGCCGCTGCGGTGGCTGGCCCGGGCGCCGCCTCGCTCACAACTGTCGTTGCCCACTCCGGGATCAGCTCCCGGTCAGCAGGTGCCGGACGACGTATCCGGCGGAGTCCACGCCGGAGCTGCCTCCCTCGACCAGAGCCGCGACGGCGATGCGGGAGTCGTACGCGGTCAGCCAGCCGTTGGTGTGGTCGGCTTCCTCCGCGGTGCCGGTCTTGGCGCCCACGCCGTCGAGGCCGCCGAGGCGCGGGGCTGCGGTGCCGCTGGTGGCCACGCTGCGCATCATGGACTGCAGGTAACCGGCCGTGCGGCTGGAGATCTGCTGCGGCGCGGTGTCCTGGTGCTGTCCGGGCAGGATGACCGGCTGTCTGAACCCGGCGTTGCGTACGGTCGCCGCCACGGACGCCATGAACAGCGGTGTGGCCGTGACCTTCCCCTGACCGATGAACTGGGCCGCTTGGTCGCCGTCCTGGACGTCGGGCGGGATGCTCGGGTCGGTGGTGGCGACGCCGCCGCCGATCGACCAGCTGCCCAGGCCGAAGACGTTGACGGCCTCGTCGTGCAGGGCGGAGGCGTCGCCGTTGCTGACGAGGTAGTGGAAGCCGTCCTTGATGAAGGAGGTGTTGCACGACACGGTGAACGCCTGCGCGATGGTGGAGGTGGGGTTGGCCCTCACGCCCGGGTCGTTGTGGAAGGTCTGGCTGTTGGCCGTGATCGAGTCCGTGCACGGGGCCGGACTGCTCGGCGTGAGGCCGACCTTGTCGAACAGGGCCGCCGACGTGATGATCTTCATGGTGGAGCCCGGTGACTTGATGCCGTTCAGGGCGATGTCGCCGTCCGCGCCCGTGTGGGCGATCGCGAGGATGTGGCCACTGCGCCAGTCCAGCGCCACCGCCCCGGCCGGCTTTCCTCGCAGGGGAGAGTCCTTCACCGCGCTCTCGGCCACGGATTGGACGTGCGCGTCGATGGTCGTCTTGATCTTCGGCGTCCGGCCCTTGGAGAAGACCTTCAACGTCCTGACACCGTCGCCATCGGCGTTCACCACGGCCACGCCCGTGCCGGTGCTGCCACCACTGGGTTTGGCGTTCTTGCGGATCGTCGCCGCGATGTCCCGCAGCGAGGGGAACGTGGTCAGGTCCGTCTTCCCGTCACTTGCGACGACCTCGGCCGTGCTCACATCCGCGGGAAGCTTGCCCGCCGTCAGCGACTGGTCGTCGCCCAGACCCGGGTAGAGCACCGAGTTGTTCCAGTGCACCGCCGGCCGGCCGTCCGCGCTCTGCAGCACCGCCACCGCGCTGGGGTAGGTCCAGGTGCCGCCCGCCACCTCGGCCGTGACGTTGAAGGTGACCTTGGTGGCGCCGGACGTGACCGTCGACGGCCCGGCCGACACCACCTGCCCGAACGTCAGCGTCGTCAGGCGCAGACCTTCGGTGTATCCCTTCAACGCCGGCGCGGCCGTGTGGGGTGTGTCGGTGTCGTCAGCCGCCGCGTCGAGGTGCTGCTGTGACCAGCTGTCCAGGAATGCCCGGGTCAGCTTGACGGCCTTGGCGTCCGACGGCGGTGAAGTCGACACCGTCGCCGGGTCGAAGCTGTGCGCCGCCTTGGTCTGAGCGTTGCCCATCGCGCCCGAGGTCAGGCCGTGGACGATGTTGTAGGCGCCGTATCCCCCGAGGACGAGCAGTGCCGTACATGTACCGACTGTGCCGACCTTTGCCGCTCTGTTCATGGAGCGGATCGTATATTTGTGCCTACTGCAGGTATGTCAGCTTCTGGTAAAGGGTTGCCGGGCGGGAGGCGTCCGCAAGGCGTGCCGGTTTCAGCCGCAGGGTGTCCCGGTCGGGCTCGAAGAGGGCGGCCAGGGCGGCGCGCGGGGCGGCGATCCGGCCTCGCGGTCCGGGAAGCGGCTGCTCTTTTCGGTCTTGTCGCCGGTCCTGTCGGGACAGGGGGCCTCGAGACGCCCCGCCTCGGTGAGCCGGGCGGCCAGGGATTGGTCCAGGGAGACCGACTCCAGGTGGGCCACCTTCGTGTCGGGCCGGACGGCCTCGGCCATGCAGATGCGGGCGCCGGGCTCGTTCAGGCCGATGACGACCTTGTCGGGGTCGGTGGCGGCTGACGACACCGCTTTTTTCCGAAACATCGCACCAGAGTGAAGCAATATCTGTTCCCGCGAGGTGAGAGTTTGACGGATCATGCAGGAAGAGTTTTTTCTGCAATGGAGGGAGTGGAATTATGTAACGTGCACAGGCCGTTCCAGCGTGCTACTGTCGATCTCAGTTGCAGTTGTGGTTCCCAAGACTTCAAGTGCCCCCGACCCGGCTTCTGCCGGTCGGGAGCACTTTTGTAAATCCGGTCATTTTCCGGGCGGGGCAATCATCGCGGCGACACGGTGTCCGTACGGTGCGGATCCCGATGTACTGCCCCAAAGGAGATATGACATGGCTACTGGTACCGTGAAGTGGTTCAACGCGGAAAAGGGCTTCGGCTTCATCGAGCAGGACGGTGGCGGCGCGGACGTGTTCGCTCACTACTCGAACATTGCTGCGCAGGGCTTCCGTGAGCTGCTCGAAGGCCAGAAGGTCAACTTCGACATCGCGCAGGGCCAGAAGGGCCCGACGGCCGAGAACATCGTTCCCGCCTGACGCTCACGCACAATGCGCAGCTGGGGCCCGCATCCTTCGGGGTGCGGGCCCCAGCTGCACGCATCTCCCGCAGCGGTTTCACCCGCGGGACGACGCGGAGGGATCCGCAGTCCAACCCCGAGCAGCTGCTCCTCCAGGATGCAGGCGCATCCCGGAGATTTCTGCCGGCCAGATCTGCTTTCTTTTACCGCCGGTCCATACTTGTAATTCTCCATGCTGCTCATCGGTGCGGGAATTCCTTGATATGTGCCACATCGAGGAAGGTTCCGCATGAACCACACATACACGAACGACCGCCCCGCCCGCGCCCGTAATGGCAGTGCCGACGCCGGAAGGGGTGGCAGCCGCTTCGGCTCGCAGGCACCGCGCCGTTCGGGCGGGCCGGCACGCTCCGGCGGTTACGGCCGTCGGCCCGCTGCGGTGCAGGGTGAGTTCGCGCTCCCCGAAACGATCACCCCCGCGCTGCCCGCCGTTGAGGGCTTCGCCGATCTCGCCATGCCTGGACAACTGCTGACCGAACTCGGCAAGCAGGGTGTGACCGCACCGTTCCCGATTCAGGGAGCGACGCTGCCGAACTCCTTGGCGGGCCGTGACGTCCTGGGCCGCGGGCGCACCGGTTCCGGCAAGACCCTTGCCTTCGGCCTCGCCCTGCTCGCTCGCACTGCTGGACAGCGCGCTGAGCCCCGCCAGCCGCTGGGGCTGATCCTCGTACCGACGCGTGAGCTGGCACAGCAGGTGACCGACGCGCTCACTCCGTACGCCCGCTCAGTCAAGCTGCGGCTGGCCACGGTGGTGGGCGGGATGTCCCTCGGCAAGCAGGCCGGCGCGCTGCGCGGCGGGGCCGAGGTCGTCGTCGCGACCCCGGGCCGACTCAAGGACCTCATCGACCGTGGCGACTGCCGGCTGAACCAGGTGGGCATCACGGTGCTGGACGAGGCCGACCAGATGGCTGACATGGGTTTCATGCCGCAGGTCACCGCGCTGCTCGACCAGGTGCGTCCGGAGGGGCAGCGGATGTTGTTCTCCGCCACCCTGGACCGTAACGTCGACCTGCTGGTGCGCCGCTATCTGACCGACCCCGTCGTGCATTCGGTCGACCCGTCGGCCGGTGCGGTCACGACGATGGAGCACCACGTCCTGCATGTCCACGGCGCCGACAAGCACGCCGCCACGACCGAGATCGCCGCTCGCGACGGCCGCGTGATCATGTTCCTGGACACCAAGTACGCCGTCGACCGGCTGACCCAGGACCTGCTCAACAGCGGGGTACGGGCCGCCGCGCTGCACGGCGGCAAGTCGCAGCCGCAACGTACCCGCACCCTGGCGCAGTTCAAGACGGGACACGTCACCGTACTGGTGGCGACCAATGTCGCTGCGCGCGGCATCCACGTCGACAACCTCGACCTCGTCGTCAACGTCGACCCGCCGACCGACCACAAGGACTACCTCCACCGAGGCGGCCGAACGGCCCGCGCCGGCGAGTCCGGCAGCGTCGTCACCCTCGTCACACCGAACCAGCGTCGAGGCATGGTCCGCCTGATGTCGGACGCCGGGATCCGGCCGCAGATCACCCAGATCCGCTCGGGCGACGAGGCCCTGAACCGGATCACCGGAGCCCAGGCCCCGTCCGGCATCCCGGTTGTCATCACCGCACCGGTGGTCGAACGCCCCAAGCGCAGCGCCACCTCCCGAGGCCGACGCCGCCCCGCCTCGGCGACCCGGCGCGCGCCTGTGCGCCAGTCTGTCGTCGGCGCGGTGGCCTAGGCCCTTCGTGATCAGGTATCTGGCCCATCTCTTCAGGAGGCACCTTTGACGCTGATTCAGACGCAGCTCCGCCCGGATGATGCCAACCCCGTGCACAGGACGGTGGCTGAGGTCATGGACGCGGCCGGACCGCAGGTCTGTGACGACATGAGCGTCGAGGTGGCGCTGGCCGTCATGGCCGCCGCACGCACGGTACGGCTCGTCGTCTGCGACCAGGACGGCCAGTGCACCGGCCTGGTCAGCCACACCGAACTCGCCGCGGTCCGCGACAGCTCCGACTACACGGACCGCGTCCGCCTGCGCGACATCCTCGGCGACCACGGCTCGTTCACCTCACCCGTGACCACGATGGCCGAAGCCGAGGACGCGATGCGTACCCGTCAGCTCGGTGCCCTGCCGGTGGTCGACGAGCAAGGCAGCGCTCTGGGCATCCTCGCCCTCTCCCGCTGAAACGCCCACCCCCGGTTTGACCGTTCTCCCCTTCTCCCTGTGAGGCCACATGCGCTGCGTCATCGCCCGCTTCCCCTTCGAGCTCACCAAGGGCGGCGTGCTGGAATCGATGAAGGGCGTCAAGCCGGAACCGGTCACCGGCGAATCCGTGACCATCGGCCGCCGCCACTACCCCGTCAAGCAAGTCGGCCAGATCGTCACCCGCCAGGACCGCCGTGACTTCAGCGCCGCCGAAGTCCTGCGGGCCATGGCACAGCTCGGCTTCACCTGCCGCGCCCTCCCCAAGGCCGCGCCTTCGGGCATCCTCGGCTCACAGCACGCCTCCGCGATGCTGGGCACCCCCCGTGACGGTCTGACCGGGTAAACAGGCACGACATCTGACCAGCAGTTGGGCCCGACCGGTACGCCGGTCGGGCCCAACTGCGTGCAGCGGATTCCCGTCGCCGTCGCTCAGTGGTCGGAACAGCTGAAGTCGCCCACGCTCCAGGCGCTGACGTCCTCGATCTCAACCCGGTACATCCCGCCCGTCTCCGGGATCCCCACCGTGCCCTGCAGGATCCGAGCGAGATGGGAGCGCCGATGCGTGGGCGGCCCGTCCTCCTTCGCGGGGGCGTCGAAGACGGCGGCGAACTGACCCACGTGGGCGGAATCTCTCAGCACATCCGACCGTGCAGCAGTCCGCGTGCCAGGCCCGTCACCGGCCGACCTGCGGGGCGTAACGGATGGAAACGTCCGTCCATCCATGGAGCACTCGAGGCGGATTACCTCATCTTCGACCGCACGGAAATCTATGCCAGCCGCAGTAGACATTGGATGGTGGTGTGGTTATGGTTTCTCTCGTAGCCGAGATCGAGCGAGGCCCGGCAGAGATGAACTGCCGGGCAGTAGTACAGCAGTTGCAGTTCGCAGGACGGTGCGGTGGTGGAGTTCCGAAGCCAGAGCGGTTGCAGGACGGTGACGGGACTGACCATCGGACCGGGTGGCCCGCAGTGATCAGGGGCCGCCGTAGTGCAGCAATAGTTCCGTAAGTGCAGTCCGCAGTACCAGCAGTGAGTAGTCAGTAGGTCCTCGGTAAAGGCGTCGGCTGCGGGCGCGCGTGCCGGGAAGTTCGGCAGTGGGGTTCTGAGCCAGGGCAGACGCAGGATGGGCGACGGGGCTGGCTGCCGAAGAGTGGCGCTGTTCGAGGCCACCAGCAGTACCAGTAGTACGCGGTTCCCGTCAGTGAGTAGTTGATCAAGAGGGAAGAACGGAGGAGCCGAGCGCCATCAGGATCGCCCGGGCGGAAGTCTTGGCCCCGGGTACCGCAGGACATCGATAGTGAGGTGGTCTCCGGTCAAGCAACCGCGATCCCCGCGCCCCCGACAGCATCTCGGTCGGGTCTGCGGAAACAGAGGGCCGGTGCAGTATCAGGGCCGGCAGATGGTGTAGCAGTTCCTTCGGGGCCCTGGTGCCGTACGGCACCAGGGCCCCTCCACACGTTCCACAGAGAGGTGCGATGACAGCAGACGACTCGTACGGCCGTCTCGATGACGACGACTACCCCGCCTACACCATGGGTCGGGCCGCCGAGATGCTCGGCACCACGCAGAGCTTCCTCCGTGCCATCGGCGAAGCCCGCCTCATCACCCCACTCCGCTCCGCAGGCGGCCACCGCCGCTACTCTCGCTACCAGCTGCGCATCGCCGCCCGCGCCCGGGAACTCGTCGACCACGGCACCCCCATCGAGGCCGCCTGCCGCATCATCATCCTCGAAGACCAGCTCGAGGAAGCCCAGCGCCTCAACGCCGAATACCGCCGCGCCACCGAATCAGCGAACCCGACCGCAGCGGCATGAGATGAGCGTGCCCGCCCGCTTCGGCGGGCACCGCACGCACGGTCTGCCGTGCGGTGTTCGTTTCCTATGGTGACGTGGCGTGTGGGCGTGTAGCGTTCTGTGTCAGCTGTCGTGGTTCGGAATTCCCCCTGCCCGCGCCTTTGGTGTGGGCGTTTCGCTGTGCTGTGCCGCAGGAACCAGGGCGATCACCTCCGCCTTCCGCATGGAGCGGGAGGCGTTCATCGACTGGAAGGCATACGACATGGCAACGGGAACTGTGAAGTGGTTCAACGCGGAGAAGGGCTTCGGCTTCATCGCCCAGGACGGAGGCGGCCCGGACGTCTTCGCGCACTACTCCGCGATCAACTCCTCGGGCTTTCGTGAGCTCCAGGAGGGCCAGCTCGTGACGTTCGACGTCACCCAGGGCCAGAAGGGCCCGCAGGCCGAGAACATCAACCTGGCCTGACCTCGCAGGCCTGCCCCCGGGATCGCGCACACTGCGTCCGGTGAGCGCCGCCCGTGCGGGCTCGGCCGCCCACCAGGCGAAGTGCCTGCTCCAGTGCCGGGCGTGCACAGACAGGGGCCGCGCAGCCATTGCTGCGCGGCCCCTGATCTGTTGAGGCGGAGGCGGGTGCGGCCTCGGCCCGAACCGACGTGAAGGGCCTGTGCTACCTGCTCTTCACCGGTGTGGTGGTCTGGACAGGGCCGGCAGAAGCGGGGGACCGGAGAAGGCCCGAGTCATGGTCCGGGAGTGGTCTGTCTCGTCCGCGACGGGGCGGAGGCGTCGGTGAGGTCGGCACCGGTGTCGGCGTCCCGTCGGGAGTGGCCGACGCCCTGCCAGTCCAGGCACATGACCGTCGCGTCGTCCTGCAAGTGACCGTGGTTGGCGTCGACGATCGCCGCGATGAGGGTGCGGGCGGCCTCGCGGGGATGCAGCGCGCGGGTGCGCACGATCAGGTCGGGCAGATCGAGGCTGTCCGCGTTGCGCTCCAGCATGCCGTCGGTCAACATCACCAGCCGGTCGCCCGGCCGCAGGTCCAGCGACTGGACCCGGTAGCTGTGAGGGGCAGGGAAGCCGAACGGCATATCGATCTTCGGAGCGATCTCCCGCACCTGTCCGTCCCGCATCCGCAGCGGCCAGGGATGCCCGGCGTTGATGAACTCGGTCGCGCCGTCGATCAGGCTGATCCGCAGAAGCTGACCGGTGACGTAGCCCTGGCGGCCGTGCTCGCGCATGGCCTGGTCGGCCTGGCGAGCCTGTTCGGCCAGGCCGGCGCCGGCCCGTCGGGCCCGGCGCAGCGCGCCCACCAGGAGGGTGGCCAGCAGCGCGGCGTCGACGTCGTGACCCATGGCATCGGTGACGGAGAGCTGGACGGTGTCCCGGTCGATCACGTAGTCGAAGGTGTCACCCCCCACGTGGTCGGCTGGCTCCAGCGCCCCTGCCACCGCGAACTGCGCCGCCTCACACGCCAGTGACGATGGCAGCAGCCGGTGCTGGATCTCCGCGGCCAGGCTCAGCGGGACGGTACGGCGGCCCCACTGGTACACGTCGGTATAGGACCGGTTCGCGATGACGATGTACGCCAGCGCGTGCGCGGTCTCGCCGATCTCCCGCATCACCTCCGCGTCCGGCGCCGAGGGCAAGAACAGTTCGAGGAGCCCGATGGCGTCCCCGCGGTTGGTCACCGGGGCGACGATCCGCACCAGCGTGCCCTCGCCCCTGTCCTCCACGCTCGGCCGCTGAGTGCGGATCACATCGTCGTACAAGGTGCCGCGCAGCGTGATGCGCCGGGCCGGTTCATCGGTCTCGACACTGCCCGCCGCCCCGAGCCGCACCACCGAGCCGCCGGTGAAGTCGGTGATCAGGAACGACACCGACGCGGCCCCGAGGCGCTCCTTGAGCAAGCGCGCGACCACGTCGAGCGACTCCACTGGCGCCGCGGTCTCCGCCGCCGCCAGCGTCCCCGCCAAAGTCATCCTCCTGCCCCGGCCCCGCCCGTTCTCCGGAGTACGACTGGTCGGCTCACCGTCCCCGTCAGGCTCGCCTACGGTCACCGTGACTCCTTGCCGCTCGCTGGTGCTCAGGGATTCCGTCCCGGCGGCGCGAGGGGCCGCGCCAAGCCCGGTGCCGGGCAGATGCTAGGGCACCTGTGCCCGGCCGCGATGCCGGCGAGACCGCGACCGGAACCGGGGACTGTGCTGCCGGGCCGTGGTTCAGGCGTCGATGATGACGGGGATGATGAGGGGCTTGCGACGGTGGGTGCGGAACGCCCAGTTCGCCACGGCGCGGGCGACAAGTTGTTCGAGTTGGTGGGCGTCCCCGACGCCTTCCTCGGCCGCGGTGGCCAGGGTCTTCTCGATGACGGGGATGACCGGCTCGAAGGTGGTGTCGTCGTGGACGAAGCCGCGGGCCAGGAAGTCGGGGGCCTCCGCGAGGGCGCCGGTGTCGGCATCGACGATCGCCACCACCGTGACGACGCCTTCCTCTGCGAGGGTGAGGCGGTCCTTGAGGGAGGCCTCGGTGGCGCCGCCGACTTCCATGCCGTCCACGTAGACGTTGCCGGCGGGGACCTTGCCGGTGATGGACGCGCGCCCGTCGACGAGGTCGACGACGACGCCGTCCTCGGCGATGACGACCCGGCCGGGGTCGACGCCGGTACGGATGGCGAGGTCGCCGTTGGCCCGCAGGTGGCGCCATTCGCCGTGCACGGGCATGACGTTGCGGGGTTTGACGATGTTGTAGCAGTAGACGAGTTCGCCGGCGCTGGCGTGACCGGAGACGTGCACCTTGGCGTTGCCCTTGTGGACCACGTGGGCGCCCCACCGGGTGAGTCCGTTGATCACCCGGTAGATGGCGTTCTCGTTGCCGGGGATGAGGGAGCTGGCGAGCAGGACCGTGTCGCCCTTGCCGATGCGGATCATGTGGTCGCGGTTGGCCATTCGTGACAGCGCGGCCATCGGTTCGCCCTGGGAGCCGGTGCACACCAGAGTGATCTTGTGGTCCGGGAGCTTCTCCAGTTCCTTCGTGCTCACGACCAGACCGGACGGCACCTTGAGGTAGCCGAGGTCGCGGGCGATGCCCATGTTGCGGACCATCGATCGGCCGACGAAGGCGACTTTGCGGCCGTGCTGGTGCGCGGCGTCCAGGACCTGCTGGATGCGGTGCACATGGCTGGCGAAGCTGGAGACGATGACCCGGCGCGGCGCGGTGCGCATCACCTGCTCGATCGCCGGGTTCAGCTCACGCTCGGAGGTGGTGAATCCGGGCACTTCGGCGTTGGTGGAGTCGGTGAGGAACAGGTCGACGCCCTCCTCGCCGAGGCGGGCGAAGGCGCGCAGATCGGTGATGCGGTCGTCGAGGGGGAACTGGTCCATCTTGAAGTCGCCGGTGTGCAGCACCAGTCCGGCGCCGGTGCGGATCGCGACCGCGAGGCTGTCCGGGATGGAGTGGTTGACCGCCACGAACTCGAGGTCGAAGGGCCCGAAGCCGCGCCGGTCACCCTCCCGCACCCGCACCGTGCGCGGCCGGATGCCGTGTTCCTTGAGCTTGGCCTCCAGGAACGCCAGCGTCAGCTTGGAACCGACGACGGGAATGTCGCGCCGCTCGCGCAGCAGGTACGGCACGCCACCGATGTGGTCCTCGTGGCCGTGGGTGAGTACCACGGCCACGACGTCGTCCAGCCGGTCCCGGATCGAGGTGAAGTCCGGCAGGATCACGTCCACGCCGGGCTGGGTCTCCTCGGGGAACAGCACGCCGCAGTCGACGATGAGCAGCTTGCCCTCGTGCTCGAAGACAGTCATGTTGCGGCCGATCTCACCCAGGCCGCCCAGGGCGATGACCCGCAGCCCTCCTTGAGGAACGGGCGGGGCGGCTTTCAGTTCGGGGTGTGGATGACTCATACCTTGACGGTACCCGCAGATCGGAACGAGATGATCTGTTGCCCTGTGTGATCGGACAGCGCCGTCACCTTGCTGATCACCAGGGAGACGACCCCGAGCGGCTGAACACCGAGGCGTCCTTCGCCGCTCTGTGCGGAGTCAGTCCCACCGAGTACTCCTCGGGCCGTCGGACCTCGCGCACCCACGCGTACTACGAACGCCGCACCCAGGAGGGCAAGACCCGACGTGAGATCATCCGATGCCCCAAGCGCTATGCCCGAGAAGTCACCAACCTGGTCACAACGGTACCCAGCGCCCCCTCGTTATTGGGGCGTCTGCGAGAGATGAGAGGGTCTGACGGGTGAGCGAGACACCACCGAACACCCTGCAATACCGCTTTGACGGGCCAGAAGACGCGCCGGTCCTGATCCTGGGTCCCTCCCTGGGTACCACATGGCACATGTGGGACCGCCAGGTCCCCGAGCTGACCAAGCAGTGGCGCGTCTTCCGGTTCGACCTGCCGGGGCACGGCGGCGCTCCCGCGTACCCGGCGGGGTCGGTCGGCGAGCTCACCACGCGGCTGCTGGCCACCCTCGAGGGGCTCGGCGTGCAGCGCTTCGGCTACGCGGGCTGTGCGCTCGGCGGCGCCGTCGGCATCGAGCTGGCCCTGCGCCACCCCGAGCGGCTCGCCTCGCTCGCGCTGATCGCGGCCTCGCCCCGCTTCGGCACGGCCGACGAGTTCCGGCAGCGAGGGGTGATCGTCCGGACGAACGGCCTCGACCCGATCGCCCGTACCGCGCCCGAGCGCTGGTTCACCGGCGGGTTCGCCGCCGCCCAGCCCGCGATCACCGAGTGGGCCGTGCAGATGGTGCGCACCACCGATCCCGGCTGCTACATCGCCTCCTGCGAGGCGCTCGCCTCGTTCGACGTCCGCCCCGAGCTCGGGCGGGTCGGCGTACCGACCCTGGTCCTGGTGGGATCGGACGACCAGGTCACCGGCCCCGCAGAGGCGCGCACGCTGGTCGCCGGCATCCCGGACGCCCGCCTGGCCGTCGTTCCCGGCGCCTCCCACCTGGTGCCCGTGGAGCAGCCCGGAGCGGTCACCGACCTCCTCGTGCGGCACTTCTCCACCGCCTGGCAGCCCGCCTTCGAGACCTCCACCGGCCAGAACGTCCTGCCCCCGGCCGCCCTCAAGCCGGTCCTGTCTCCCGCCCCGCCGCAGCCCCAGCAGACGGGGCCTGTCGCCGAGATCGCCCCGGTCGCCGTACCGCCCCAGGCCCAGGGCCGGCCGGACCCGTACGACGCCGGGATCAAGGTCCGCCGCGAGGTGCTGGGCGACGCGCACGTGGACCGGGCGCTGGCGCAGGCCGACGAGTTCTCCGGGGACTTCCAGGAGTTCATCACCCGCTACGCCTGGGGCGAGATCTGGGACCGCCCGGGCCTCGACCGGCGCACCCGCAGCTGCATCACCCTCACCGCCCTGGTCGCCGGCGGCCACCTGGACGAGCTGGCCTTCCACACCAGAGCCGCCCTGCGCAACGGCCTCACCCCGGGCGAGATCAAGGAAGTGCTGCTCCAGGCGGCCGTCTACTGCGGCGTACCGGCCGCGAACAGCGCGTTCAAGGTGGCCCAGCAGGTCATCCGCGAGGAGACCACGCCCCAGGAGTGAGCCCGCGCGAGAGCGCGGAGGCAGGATGGAGCCATGAAGCTCACGAAGAAGTCGCACGCCTGCGTCCGGCTCGAGAAGGACGGCCGGACCCTCGTCCTCGACCCCGGCGCCTTCAGCGAGGAGGACGCCGCGCTCGGCGCGGACGCGATCCTCGTCACCCACGAGCACCCCGACCACTTCGACGAGTTCCGGCTGCGCGCCGCGATGGAGAACAACCCGGCCGCAGAGATCTGGACCCTGAAGGCGGTCGCGGAGAAGATCTCGTCCGCCTTCCCCGGCCGTGTCCACACCGTCGGCCACGGCGACTCGTTCACCGCCGCCGGCTTCGACGTCCAGGTCCACGGCGAACTCCACGCGGTGATCCACCCGGACATCCCGCGCATCACCAACGTCGGCTACCTCGTCGACGGCGGCAGGGTCTTCCATCCCGGCGACGCCCTCACCGTCCCCGGCCACCCGGTCGAGACGCTGATGCTCCCCGTGATGGCCCCCTGGAGCAAGATCTCCGAGGTCATCGACTACGTCCGCGAGCTGAAGCCGCAGCGCGCCTACGACATCCACGACGCCTACCTCACCGATCTCGCCCGCCCGATCTACGACCGGCAGATCGGACAGCTCGGTGGTTCGGAGCACCTGCGGCTGACGCCGGGCGACTCCGCCGAGGTCTGAGCCCCGGCCGGGGACCCGGCCGCGTTGTCAGACCCGCCGGGTAGGTTGTGGGACATGCGCATCGCGACCTGGAACGTGAACTCGATCACCGCCCGCCTGCCGAGGCTCCTGGCCTGGCTGGAGAGCAGCGGCACGGACGTGCTGTGCCTCCAGGAGGCCAAGGTCTCCGAGGAGCAGTTCCCGTCGGAGCAGCTGCGCGAGCTGGGCTACGAGTCGGCGGTCCACGCCACCGGCCGGTGGAACGGCGTGGCGGTGCTCTCCCGCGTCGGCATCGAGGACGTCGTCAAGGGCCTGCCCGGCGACCCCGGGTTCGACGGCTCGGTGGAGCCCCGCGCCATCTCGGCGACCTGCGGCCCGCTCCGCGTCTGGTCGGTCTACGTGCCGAACGGCCGTGAGGTGGACCACCCGCACTACGCCTACAAGCTCCAGTGGTTCGAGGCCCTCAAGGCCGCCGTCGCCGGTGACGCGGCGGGCAGCCGCCCCTTCGCCGTGATGGGCGACTACAACGTGGCGCCGACGGACGACGACGTCTTCGACCCCGCCTTCTTCGAGGGCTCCACCCACGTCACCCCCGCCGAGCGTGCCGCCCTGACCTCCCTGCGCGAGGCGGGCTTGTCCGACGTGGTCCCGCGGCCCCTCAAGTACGAGCACCCGTTCACATACTGGGACTACCGCCAGCTCGCCTTCCCGAAGAACCGCGGCATGCGCATCGACCTGGTGTACGCCAACGCGCCCTTCGCCAAGGCCGTGAGCGACGCGTACGTGGACCGTGAGGAGCGCAAGGGCAAGGGCGCGTCGGACCACGCGCCGGTCGTGGTGGACCTCGACGTCTAGGAGGGGAGCGGCTGGGGCCGGAGCAGCCGCAGGTCGACCGAGTCCGCCAGGGCCGCCAGACCCGTGTCGCCCGGATGCAGATGGTCCCCGCTGTCGTACGCGGGGAGCATCCGGGAAGGCCGCTGCGGATCACGGACCACCGCGTCGAAGTCGAGCACGCCGTCGAAGACCCCGCCGTCGCGGATCCAGTCGTTCACCGCGACCCGCTCGGTGTCGACGGCGGCCGTGCACCGTGCCTCGCCCTCACAGGGCAGGATCGTCGCCGCGAGCATCCTCAGCCCCCGGGCGTGCCCGCGCGCCGCGAGTTCGCGCAGCCCCGCGATCACCCGCTCCGCGGAGGTGCCCCACCGCAGGTCGTTGACGCCCTCGAAGACGACCGCGGTACGCGCCGACGGCTGGGCGAGGACGTCCCGGTCGAACCGGTGCAGGGCGCTCACCCCGGCGGTGTCCGCGGACACCCCGTCGCCGGGGTACCGGTCGGTGATCACCCGGTTGCCCGAGACGCCCAGGTTCAGCACGCCGTAGCGCGGGACGGTGCTCTGCTTCAGGAGCCGGCCGGCCAGGACGTTCGGCCAGCGCCGGTTCGCGTCCACCGTGGACCTGTCGCCGTCGGTGATCGAGTCCCCGAGCAGCACCACGGACCCGGGCCCGCCGCTCACGTCGACCCCGGCGAGCAGCGGCCAGCGGGTGATCACGGAGGTGTACGCCCCGGCGGTGCCGTCCGCCGTGTGGTCGCCCGGCTCGCTGACGTAGGAACGCTGCTGCGCGAGCCCGTGCACGGGCGCCGCCGCGACCGTGCCGGGCAGATGGAAGCTCACCAGCAGATCGGCGTCCGCCGGTACGGAGAAACCGAGCGGATCGCTGTACGCCTGGCCCCCGGCCGGGATCGTCACGCCCGCCGCACCGCCGAAGGCCAACGCCGCCGGGGTGCCCCGCGAGACCGCGCCCGACGCCTGCACCGCGACGGTCGCGCTCCCGATCCGGACCGGAGCCGCCGCGAAGGTGTTGTCGAACCGCACCCGCACCCGGGGCCCGCCGGCCGACGTGTGCACGACCAGCCGCAGCGTCCGGTCGGTCCACGGCCCCACTGCGGCGTAGCCGCCCGTGGCCGTCGTCCAGCTGCCCGTCCAGCCCCGCGTGGCGGTCCGTACCGACACCGCGAAGACGTGCAGCCCGGCCGCGTTCGGCAGCCGGACCGAGGTCACCGCGCGCCCCGGCACCAGCGGCACCGTCACGACGTACAGGCGGGCCTGCTGGGCGAGTTGACCGTCCGGCGTGTTGAGGTGCGGCAGGGCCACCGCCTTCGTCGCGAGCGGCCCGGTGCGCCAGTCGGGCGCGGTCAGCCGGTAGCCGGAGCGCGTGCCGTTCGCGTACGTGACCGTGCCGGGGCCGCCCACCGCCGTGCCGGCGGTGCCCGCCACCAGGAAGGCGAGGGCGTCACCGCGCCCCGTGATCCGGACGTCCTGCCCGGCGGCGCGGACGTTGTCCGGCTCGCCGGGCCGCCGCTTCGGCCAGGTCAGCCGGGCGCCCTGGACGGTGAGGGCGCGGCCTGGCGTCCAGCCCGCGGCCGTGAGGTCACGCGCCGACAGGGAGGCGCCGGAACCGTCGAAGTCGGCCTCCTCGGGCCGGCCGTCGTCGCTGACGGCCACGTTGTCGAAGAGCCGCTCGAGCGGCACCGGCGCGGCCCGCCCCTTCTCGACGGACTGCGCCGAGACCGCCGGCACCAGCGATCCGCACAGGGCCAGGACGGTCAGGATCCCCCGGACACATCGGCGCACGGCCGACTCCTCCCGCTCAGCGACACAGGGCGCGGCAACACGAAACGCAGGGACGAACCGAAGAGGTAACGACGGCGGAGACGCAAGGCGCACGGTGAAGTTAGGGAGACAGGAGTGAGCCGTCAACGCGCGCCGCGTGAACTCGGCCTGAACTCGACCGGGATCGGCGGTACCGCGCGCCCTGTGGTGCGTACGGCGGTACGAATGACACGCTGGACGTATGAACATCCCTTTCCTGGGCAACCGGCGCCAGAAGGTCGGGTTCCCCGACCCCGCGGGCATCGCGGAACTCCTCGCCGAGTGCGAACTGCTCCGCTCCCAGGCGTACCGGGAGGGCGTCCGGCTGGACGACTCGGCGGCCTCCCTGGAGGCGCTGGACCAGCTCGTGCCGCGCTGGCGGGACGACGAGGAGACCCTGCCCTGGCTCGGCAACGACGCCGGGCTCTACCTCGGCACCGTCATCGTGCGCACGGTGCCGGGAGCCGCCTGGGAGATCCGGTCCGACGGGCAGCCGGTCGTGCGACTGGCCTCCGGCCGGGAGTTCGACGTCGTGGACTCCGGGCAGGAATGGGCCGTGAACGGGGTCCCCGAGCTGTCGCAGCTGTACGCCGAGGTCGCGGAGTCGTGATCCCCATGACGGCAACCTTTGGCCCAAAGTCCGACGTAAATACGGCTAATGATCGAAAAGTGCGTGTCGCCCGACAAGTCCGATCTTGCCTGGATACGTTGCGGCAACCACCACACAGCTGAGAGTGAGTAGGGCTGAGTATGGCCGTCGAGCCGCTGATCGAGCTGCGTGACGTCAACAAGCACTTCGGGGAGCTGCATGTCCTTCAGGACATCAACCTCACCGTCGGCCGGGGGGAGGTGGTCGTGGTCATCGGCCCGTCCGGGTCGGGGAAGTCGACCCTCTGCCGGGCGATCAACCGCCTGGAGACCATCGAGTCCGGGCAGATCGTCCTCGACGGGCAGTTGCTGCCGGAGGAGGGCAAGCCCCTGGCCCGGCTGCGCGCCGACGTCGGCATGGTCTTCCAGGCGTTCAACCTCTTCGCCCACAAGACCGTCCTGGAGAACCTCTCGCTGGGGCAGGTCAAGGTCCGCGGGCGCCGCAAGGAGGACGCCGACAAGCGCTCCCGGGAACTCCTCGACCGGGTCGGCGTCGCCGACCAGGCGGACAAGTACCCGGCGCAGCTCTCCGGCGGTCAGCAGCAGCGCGTGGCGATCGCCCGCGCCCTGGCCATGGAGCCCAAGGCGATGCTCTTCGACGAGCCCACCTCGGCCCTCGACCCGGAGATGATCAACGAGGTGCTGGAGGTCATGAAGCAGCTCGCCCGCGAGGGCATGACCATGATCGTCGTCACGCACGAGATGGGCTTCGCCCGCTCGGCCGCCAACCGCGTGGTCTTCATGTCCGACGGCCGCATCGTCGAGGACCGCACACCCGACGAGTTCTTCACCAACCCCAGCAGCGACCGCGCCAAGGACTTCCTCTCCAAGATCCTCAAGCACTGAACGCGCAGGCACCGGACGGCTCATCGCATCGGACCTCGACTACGATGTGCCCTTCATCCCTGTCGGAGAGGGGGACTTCGCCGAAGGCCACCGATCCCGCCGGGGGTGAGCAGACCGCCCGCCCGGTCCGCGGGGCATTCCCACCGGGTGCGGCCCCCATGACCCGAAGGCCACGGGGGCGGCGGTTCACATCGGCCAGGCCCGTCCGGCGGCAGCCGGAGATCACTGCTCGCGCAGCGGAACCGACACGTACGACGGTTCGTTCGCCGGCGAGGAGAAGGTCAGCTGCGCGCCGGACGGGTTGTGCTCGATGTAGAGCGGGTCGACCGTGTCGACGACCAGGGCGAGGCGATGCCCGGCCGGGACGTCGTAGGCCGTGGAGTACAGCTCCAGGTCGACGCCGAACGGCTTTCCGGGGGAGCGCCCGTGGAAGGTGTACGGCGCGTGGGTGACCAGCTTGCCGAGGCCGAGCGGCCCCACGTCGTACAGGTAGGCGACGAGGGTGCCGCTCTCCTTGGTGGGGGTGAGGGTCGTGTGCAACCTGGCCGTTCCGCGCACCTGTTGGGCCGAGGTGTACTTCTCCGACTGCCAGACGGCGGCCCAGCGACGGGGGAGCAGCGGGATCGAGGCCATCGGCGGCAGCTGGGCCACCTGGTCGAGGATGCTGGACAGGAAGACGACCCCGCCGTCCGCCCCCGAGTTCACGTTGGCACGGATGGTGGTCGTGCCCGCGAGAGCGATCTTCCGGTCGGTCGCGCCGACCGACTTCCAGTCCGGGTAGCCCTCGTAGCCGCCCGAGGAGCGGGACTTGAGCTGGACGGGCTGCTCACGGTCGATGCCGTTGTCCTCGCCCCGCAGGTAGTGGTCGAACCAGCGCTCGGTGTCCTTCCACACGTCGTTGGGCAGCCCGAACAGGCCGGTCAGCTCGGCGGTGGCGTGGTCTCCGGGCCGCATCTCCAGCCGCTTCGGGCCGGTCAGCTTCTGGTAGAAGTCGGCGTACTGGTTGGGCGGGAAGATGCTGTCGCCCCAGGCGTTGGCGAGCATGATCGCCGCGCCGTTCTTGTTGATCTGGTCGACGTAGGTCGCAGCGGAACGTTTCTTCCCCCAAGCGATGAGCTCCGGCTCCTTCGCCAGGTTGGAGCTGTAGAAGTCGTTGAAGACCGTTCGGAGCTCGGCGCCCTGACGGCCCGTGACGATGCTCGCGCCGTCCAGCAGGCCGGCCGCCTGGACGTGCTGGGTGCGCCCGGAGTAGATCGAGCCGATCAGGTCGGCCCAGCCGCTGAGCGAGGCGACCGCCTTGACCCGCTGATCGTGGGCGGCGGTGAGCAGGCTGATGCCCGCGCCGTAGGAGACGCCCGCCATGCCGATGTGCCCGGCGTCCGCGGGGGTGTGGGCGAGCGCCCAGTCGATGACCTTCGACGCGTCGGCGACATCGGGTGGGCCCGCCACTTCTATCTCGCCGCCCGACTGCCAGAAGCCGCGCACGTTGTAAGTGACCACGACGTACCCGGAGTCGGCGAGTTTCTGCGCCTGAGCCAGGTACTCGACCTGGGGCAGGCCCCAGCTCGTGGGCATGACGAGCAGCGGGTAGCGGTCGGCGGCGCGGGCGCCGGCCGGGGTGACGACGTTGGCCTTGAGGACGGTGCCGCCGTCGCCGGCGATGTCGACGAAACGGATGGGGTTCGGCGCCGCCTGGGCGGTGGGGGCGTATCCGAGGGCGGTTCCGGCGACCAGGGTCGCAGAGACGGCGCCTACGGCGGTGGTGCGCAGGGCCTTGCGGTGGGGTCCCACGGTCACTCCTCACTCGTGTAAGTGCAAAGTGACCGAACGGTAACCTCGACTCCTTACCAGGGGTAACCCGTCGGTAAGTTACGTGCCAGTAACGATTGTTGAGAAGTGGAGAAACTCAGGAGGCGCGGTGGCTGCTCCGTGGAGCCGTGGCAGGCTGCGGCGTCTGCGCCGCCCGGGTCACGTCCTCCACCAGTTCGACCACGTCCGGCCCGTACGCCTGCGAGTTGATCACCTTCAGCAGCAGCACGAAGGAGCTGCTGCCGTACGTGCGGGCCAGCCGCTCATGATTGCGGGCGAGGTAACGGGTGGTGGCCTGGTTGGTGATCGAGGTCTGGCCGCAGAAGAGGAACACCGGACGGGTGTTCTGGCTGCGCTCGGCGGTGAGCCGGGCGAGCAGCGCGTACTCCTGCCTGCCGTTCTCCACGCGGTAGCGCTCCGGGCCCACCAGGAACGAGCCGCGGTCCGGGCCCGGTTCGGCGTCCACGTTCACCCGCACCCCGGGAAGCAGGGAGGACAGATGGGCCGCCATACGGCGGTTGGAGGCCGGACCGCCGACACAGAACTCGGTGCGCTCGCCGAAGCCCTGGCGCGCGGTGTCGTGCGGGAGGATCTGGGCGTGCGCGTTGCAGTCCTTGATCAGCGCGGCCAGCTCCAGGAGCGCGAACACGTCGTAGCGCATCACCGCGAGCTCCGGCCCCGCTGCGCCCCGGTTCACCACCAGCAGGGACTCGGAGTTGTCGGGCAGCCCGAAGAACGCCTGCTTCCGGCGCAGCCTGCGCCTGTACAGGTAGGTGCGGGCCACCCAGCCGAGCGCGGCACTGATGCCCGCCGCTATCACGCCCAGGACGATGTTGCGCACGTCGTCATTCATGGGCGCGCATGGTAGCGGGCCCGACGCACCGGTGTTCGGTGCCTGCCTGACGCGGCCATGGCGATGAATTAAGCTGCGCGGACGGCCTTTGACTGGAGGTGCGGATGCGTCGCCCTGTCGCACGGAATCTGACGGTCCTGGCGGTTTCGGCCGCCGTGGTGATGTCGGTGGGAGCGGCGGCGCCGCCAACCGCCGCGCAACGCACCGGCGGTGAGAAATCCCCGCTGGCCGTCGGCTACGGCGGCGCCGTCTCGAGCGTCGACCCCGACGCTTCCGCCGCCGGGATCGAGGTCCTCAGGAAGGGCGGCAACGCCGTCGACGCGGCCGTCGCCACGGCCGCAGCGCTCGGCGTCACCGAGCCCTACTCCGCCGGCATCGGCGGGGGCGGCTACTTCGTCTACTACGACGCCAAGTCCCGCACGGTGCGCACCATCGACGGCCGCGAGACCGCCCCGCTGAGCGCCGACAAGGACCTCTTCGTCGAGAACGGCAAGCCCGTCCCCTTCGCCGAAGCCGTCAGCAGCGGCCTCAGCGTCGGCACCCCGGGCACGCCCGCCACCTGGCAGACGGCGCTCGACCGGTGGGGCAGCAAGCGGCTCGCCGGCGTCCTGAAGCCGGCCGAGCGGCTCGCCCGTGACGGCTTCACCGTCGACGAGACCTTCCGCTCACAGACCGCGTCCAACGAGACCCGCTTCCGCTACTTCCCGGACACCGCCGAGCTGTTCCTGCCGGGCGGGCGACTCCCGGTCGTCGGCTCCACCTTCAAGAACCCCGACCTCGCCCGCACGTACGCGGAGCTGGGGCGCAAGGGCGTCGACGCGCTCTACCACGGCCGGCTCGGCCGGGACATCGTCGACACCGTCAACAAGCCGCCGGTGGATCCCGGTTCCGGCTGGAACGCCCGGCCCGGCGACCTGACCGCGAAGGACCTGGCCGCCTACCGCACCAAGCTCCAGGCACCCACCCGGACCTCCTACCGGGGCCTCGGCGTCTACTCCATGGCACCGTCCTCCTCCGGGGGCACGACGGTCGGGGAGGCGCTCAACATCCTCGAGCGGACCGACCTGTCCAAGGCGAGCAAGGCGCGCTATCTGCACCGCTTCATCGAGGCCAGCCGGATCGCCTTCGCCGACCGGGGGCGGTGGGTGGGTGACCCCGCCTTCGAGGACGTGCCGACGAAGGAACTGCTGTCGCAGCGGTTCGCCGACTCGCGCGAGTGCCTCATCAAGGACGACGCGGTGCTGACCAGCCCCGTGGCGCCCGGCGATCCGCGTCAGCCGCAGCGCTGCGGCTCCGGCGGTACGGCGGCTCCCACGACGTACGAGGGCGACAGCACCACACACCTGACGGTGGCCGACAAGTGGGGCAACGTCGTCGCCTACACCCTCACCATCGAGCAGACCGGCGGCAGCGGGATCACCGTCCCCGGGCGCGGGTTCATCCTCAACAACGAGCTGACGGACTTCTCCTTCACCCCGGCCAACCCGGCCGTGCACGACCCGAACCTGCCGGGGCCGGGGAAGCGGCCGCGGTCCTCGATGTCGCCGACGATCGTGCTCGACCGGCACGACAAGCCCGTGGTCGCGCTGGGGTCGCCGGGTGGGGCGACGATCATCACGACCGTTCTGCAGACGCTCACCGGGTTCCTCGACCGGGGGCTGCCGCTCGTCGACGCGATCGCCGCGCCCCGGGCCAGTCAGCGGAACGCCGCACAGACCGAGCTGGAGCCGGGGCTGTACGACGACGCCGGGCTGAGGGAGCAATTGGAGGCGATCGGCCACTCCTTCAAGGTGAACCCTGAGATCGGTGCGGCCACGGGTGTTCAGCGACTGCCGGGTGGGAAGTGGCTGGCAGCCGCTGAGACCGTGCGGCGGGGTGGTGGCTCGGCCATGGTGGTGCGGCCTGTGCGCTGAGTGCCGGGTGCGGGTGCGGGTGCGTGGGGGCTGGTCGCGTCCCGCGGCGGAGCCGCAGACCGACTCGGCCCCGCGCCCCTAACGGGGCGCCACCGGACTCTGCGTCCGGAACATGAGCTTGCCGTCCTCCACGTCCACCGTCACCCCGCCGCCCTCGTCGACCCTGCCGTCCAGCAACAGCCGGGACAGCTCGTTGTCCACCTCGCGCTGGATCGTGCGGCGTAGCGGGCGGGCGCCGTACTCCGGCTGGTAGCCGCGGTCGGCCAGCCATTCCACAGCCCGGTCGGTGAAGGTCACCGTGATGCCCTTGCCCCGCACCAGGGACCGGGTGCGGTCCAGCAGGAGGTTGGTGATCCGGCGCAGCTGCTCCGTGGTGAGCTGGCGGAAGACGACGATCTCGTCGATGCGGTTGAGGAACTCGGGGCGGAAGTGCTCGCGCAGCGGGCGCAGGATCTGCTCGCGGCGGGCCTCCTCGTCCGCGTCGGCGCCGCCCGCGGCGAAGCCCGTGGTGGCGCCCCGGCGGGTGATCGCCTCGGAGCCGAGGTTGCTCGTCATCACGATGACCGTGTTGCTGAAGTCCACCGTGCGGCCCTGGGAATCGGTCAGCCGGCCGTCGTCGAGGACCTGGAGCAGGATGTTGAAGACGTCCGGGTGGGCCTTCTCCACCTCGTCCAGCAGCAGCAGTGAGTACGGGTGGCGGCGGACGACCTCGGTGAGCTGGCCGGCCTCCTCGTGGCCGACGTAGCCGGGCGGGGCGCCGATCAGGCGGCTGACGGTGTGGCGCTCCTGGTACTCGCTCATGTCGAGCCGGACCATGCGGTCCTCGCTGCCGAACAGGGCCTCGGCGAGCGCCCGGGCCAGTTCGGTCTTCCCGACGCCCGTAGGGCCGAGGAACAGGAAGCTGCCGATCGGGCGGTCGGGAGCCGCGAGCCCGGCGCGGGAGCGCAGCACCGCGTCCGAGACGACCCGCACGGCCTCGTCCTGGCCGACCACCCGCTCGTGCAGATGCTCCTCCAGGCCCAGCAGGCGGTCCTTCTCCTCCTGGGTGAGGCTGCTGACCGGGATGCCGGTCTGCCGGGACACCACCTCCGCGATCGACTCGGCCCCGACCACCAGGTCCTGGCCCTCGTCGACCTCGCCGTCACCGCCGGCCGCGGTGATCCGCTGCTTCAGCTCCATGATCCGGTCGCGCAACTGGGTGGCCTGCTCGTACCGCTCGTCCGCGACGGCCTGGTCCTTGTCCCGGGTCAGCTGTTCCAGCTCCCGCTCCAGGGCCCGTACGTCCGTGCCCTTGGTCCTGGCCCGCAGCCGCACCCGGGCACCGGCCTGGTCGATCAGGTCGATCGCCTTGTCGGGCAGGCGGCGGTCGGTGAGGTAACGGTCGGACAGTTCCACGGCCGCGACCAGGGCCTCGTCGGTGTAGCGGACCTGGTGGTGGGCCTCGTAGCGGTCCTGGAGGCCGCGCAGGATCTCGATCGCGTCCGCGGCGGTCGGCTCCGGAACCATGATCGGCTGGAAGCGGCGGGCCAGCGCCGCGTCCTTCTCGATCCGGCGGTACTCCTCCAGCGTGGTGGCGCCCACGATGTGCAGCTCGCCCCGGGCGAGGGCCGGCTTGAGGATGTTCCCGGCGTCCATCGAGCTGCCGTCGCCGCCACCGGAACCGGCGCCCACGACCGTGTGCAGCTCGTCGATGAAGATGATCAGCTGGTCGGAGTGGGCCCGGATCTCGCCCACGATGTTGTTCATCCGCTCCTCGAAGTCACCCCGGTAGCGGGTGCCCGCGACCACGCCCGTCAGGTCCAGGGCGACCACGCGGCGCCCGATCAGCACATCGGGCACGTCCGCCTCGGAGATGCGCTGAGCCAGCCCCTCCACGATGGCCGTCTTGCCGACCCCCGCGTCACCGATCAGCACCGGGTTGTTCTTGCCGCGGCGGGAGAGGACCTCGACGGTCTGCTCGATCTCCTGGTCCCGGCCGATCACCGGGTCGATCCGGCCCTGCCGGGCCAGCTCGGTGAGATCACGGCCGTACTTGTCGAGCGTCGGCGTGTTCGTGGGGCGCGGGCGCTCGGACTGGGGGACCTCCGGCGCCTCGGGCGGTTCGGAGGGGGCGAAGCGGGCCGCGTTCAGGATGTGCCCGGCGGCCGAGTCGGGGTTCGACGCCAGGGCGCTGAGCACGTGCTCCGGGCCGATGTAGCCGTAGCCGCGGGCCCGGGCCATGTCGTGGGCGTCCAGCAGGGCACGCTTGGCGGCCGGGGTGAGGGAGAGCGCGGTCGGCGGCGGGGCGTCGTCCGGCGTGTGCTGGGCCGGTCCCGACCGGTCGTCGATCTGCGACGCCAGCGAGTCGGGGTTCGCGCCGGCCTTGCTGAGCAGGGTGCGGGTGGGCTCGGTGGCGAGCGCCGCCCGCAGCAGATGCTGGGTGTCCAGGTCCCGGCTGCCGTGCTCGGCGGCGTACTGGGCGGCGCCGCGGACGAGCTCCCGGGCCGGCTGACTCAGCAGCCGCCCGAGATCGATCTGCCGGGGACCCGGACGCGGTCCGCCGAAGAAGCGTGCGAGGAATTCTCCGAAGGGATCCGAGCCGTAGCCCTCCGGGCTGGTGAAGCCGCTGCTCATGGGCCTTCCGTTCCCGGCGTCCCCGGCGCGCGGGCGGGGGACGCCCTCGCTGTTCGACGTGCCGGGGTCGGGTAACCCGGGTGGCAGCCGGTTACACCTGGGGCGCGCTCGTAGAACACCTTCGCACGATCGTCGGCGAAGGGCACCTTTCGGGGTGCACCGGGAGGAAGGGGGCGCGCGGCGGGTCAGCGCTCCGTCAGGATCCTCGGCCCCGAGTCGGTGATCGCCACCGTGTGCTCCGCGTGTGCGGCGCGGGAACCGTCGTTCGTCTTCAGGGTCCAGCCGTCGGGGGCGGCGTGGTAGTCGTCCGTGCCGCCCGCGATGACCATGGGCTCGATCGCCAGCACCATGCCGTGCCGCAGCCGCATGCCGCGTCCCGGGCGGCCCTCGTTCGGCACCCCGGGGTCCTCGTGCATACGGCGGCCGATGCCGTGGCCGCCGAAGCCGTCGGGGATGCCGTAGCCGGCGCCCCGGCACACCGTGCCGATCGCGTGGGCGATGTCGCCGATGCGGTTGCCCACGACGGCGGCCTCGATGCCGGCCGCGAGGGCCCGCTCGGCGGTTGCGATCAGGCGGAGGTCCGCCTCGCGCGGGGTGCCCACGACGAAGCTGAGCGCCGAGTCGCCGACCCAGCCACCCAGTTCGGCCCCGAAGTCGACGGAGACGAGGTCGCCGTCGCGCAGGCGGTAGCGGCCCGGGACGCCGTGCACGATCGCGTCGTTGACCGAGACGCAGAGGACGGCGGGGAAGGGGGTCGGCGCGAAGGACGGGCGATAGCCCAGGAAGGGCGAGGCCGCCCCCGCCTCGCGCAGCACTCCGTGCGCCACCTCGTCCAGTTCCAGCAGGGAAACGCCCACGCCGGCGGCCTTCTGCACGGCCGTCAGGGCGCGGGCGACGACCTGGCCCGCCTCGTGCATCGCGTCGATCGAAGTGTCTGTCTTGAGCTCCACCATGCCAATTACTATACCGGTATTAGAATGGGGTCATGGTGCGCACCCCTCTCACCCCCGAAGAGCGCGAACGCGGCGAGCGGCTCGGCCGGCTGCTGCGTGAGGCGCGTGGGGGCCGGAGCATGACGGAGATCGCGGCGAGCGCGGGCATCTCCGCGGAGACCCTGAGGAAGATCGAGACCGGACGGGCCCCGACCCCGGCCTTCTTCACGGTGGCCGCGCTGGCCGGAGTGCTCGGGCTGTCGATGGACGAACTGGCGGGGCGGTGCGTGCAGGTGCCTGTCTGAGTTTCCCGCGCCGCGCGTGAAAACTCCCCGTAGCACTGCCGTAACACGACTGGTGTTGCCTACGGGGCGGAGTGCTCCGGTCTCACGGGAGTTGAGCGATGGCGGCGGATCAACTCCCGGCTGAAGTCGGGGAGTTCGCGACCTACCTGGACGGCTTGCTGAAGCGTCTCGATCCGTCGGGCGGCTGGTGCGCGGTGTTCTGGCAGCGCGACCCGGAGGGCATGCGGGCCGCTCTGGACGGGCGGGAGATGCCGCCCTGGGACGTGGTCGAGGCGCTGCTGCGGGACCTCGCCGGGCAGTACGGCCCGGGGGGTGCCGGCCCGGAGACGGACCGCGCCCGCTCCCTGCACGCCGCCGCCCTCGCCGCGTACGACACCCGGCCCGGGGGCCGCGACGCCCTCGGTGACCGCCTCGACGTCATGCTCCGCGAACAGAAGTACGCCGCGGAACGCCAGGCCGCCCTGGCCCGCCGCCTGGCCTCGGCCACGGCCCGCGAAGAGGCGGACGCCCTCCGCCTGGACCTGGCCTGGGCCCGGGACGACCACGAACGGGCCGTCGCGCGGTGCGCGGAACTCCGGGCACGCATGACCTACGTGGACCGGCGTGACCGGGGAGTGTCCCCGAGAGCGTGGACCGACGGTGACGCGTCGCACGGCGCCGGGGCGGGGTCGTCGGCCGCGGGGACGCCTGCCGGGCCGCCGCCGGCCGTGACCGGTCCCTCCGGCCGACGCGACATGCGGTACGGCGCCGCCGACCCGGAGGCCGGGCGGCCCGCCCCGCAGCGTCCGGAGAGCCGGACCGCCCTGGGGGAAGCGGTCGCGGGAGCCGGGCCCGAAGCGTTTTCGGCTCCGGCCGGTCGGTACGGCGCCAGGGACGGCGCCGCCGGTCCGGGGGCCGGATGGCTGGCCCCGGAGCATCCGGCGGGCCGGACCGCTCCGGGGGAAGCGGTCGCGCTGACCCAGCCCGACGCGTTCTCGGCCCCGGCCGGTCGGTACGGCACTCGGGAGGGTGGTGCCGCCGACCCGGAGGCCGGGCGGCACGCCCGACAGCTCCCGACGAGCAGGACCGCCCCGGAGGGAGCCGTCGCGGCGGCAACGCCCGACGCGTTCATCGCCGCGGTCGGGACCGGCGCCGGGTGGCACGCCCCGGAGCATCCGGCGAGCCGGAGAGCCCCGGGCGGCGCATCCGACGGGCTCACCACCCCGGCCGCGCCCGTCTCCGCTGCGTTCACCGGGGCCGCCCCGGCCACCGCACCCGCCGCCCCCGAACCCCCCACCCCCAAGCAGCGCAAACGCCGTCGTGGCAGTGCCCGCTTCGCCGGGATGGTGGCCGAGGAGGCCGCAGCCGTCGCCGTGCCGCCCGGCGCCGTACCGCCCGGCGCCGAACCGACGGTGCCCGCACCCGATCCCACGACCACCGGCCGCGGCCCCCGCGGGGCGCGCTTCGCCGGGGTCGCCGAGGAGGTGGTGGCGGAGCGCCCGATGCGGGAGGACGGCGTGGTCGGAGCCGCGGACCTGGCCGAGGTGGGGAGGACCGTCGACGTGCTGGCCCGGCTGCGGCGTGAGGGGCGCAGTGGGGAGGCCCACGCGCTGCTGGCCGAGGTCGCCTCGTGGGCCCCCGGCCGATTCCCGCTCCTCGCGGAGCGGCTGCAGCATGCCGGGCTGGACGCCGACTGGCAGACCCTGCTCTGGGAGGCCGCCTCGCTGCCCGCCGGACGGCTGGTCGCCGCCGCCGACGCCCTGGTCGCGGCCGGGCGGGCGGGGGACGGGCGGCAGATGCTGCGGCAGGGGGTCGCACGGCCGCCGGGCGAGCTGGGGCGGGCCGTCCTCGGACTGGTCGACGAGGGGCGCCACCGCGAGGTGCGCGTGCTGCTCGACGCGTATGTGAGGGCCCGTACCCCCGAGGAGGCCGCCCGCAGCGCCGAGCCCGATCCACGGCGCCTCGTCCCGCTCCTGCTGGAGGCCGCCCGGGGCGTGTCGGACGAGCGCGGCTGGGATCTCGTGCACGCCCTGCGGGTCGCCGGATTCGCCGCCTGACCGGCGATGCCACGCCCCGGGCGGCTCACCCACAGGGGTGTGAATCGCGCAATGCCCCGCGGGTTGGCGACGATGGTCTTGGCAACCCCGTGCCAGAGGCTTACGTTCGTGGCTCTACGGCCCGCTTCTACGGGCGTAGAGGCGCAGACGTCGCGTCGAAGGAGCAGCTCATGGCCAACGTCGTACGTGCCGCCCTGGTCCAGGCCACCTGGACCGGCGACACCGAGTCCATGGTGGCGAAACACGAGGAGCACGCCCGCGAGGCGGCCCGCCGGGGCGCGAAGATCATCGGGTTCCAGGAGGTCTTCAACAGCCCCTACTTCTGTCAGGTCGAGGAGCCCGAGCACTACCGCTGGGCCGAGCCCGTCCCCGACGGGCCGACCGTGCGGCGGATGCGGGCGCTCGCCCGCGAGACCGGCATGGTGATCGTCGCGCCGGTGTTCGAGGCGGAGCAGCCCGGCTTCTACTACAACACCGCGGCCGTGATCGACTCCGACGGCACCTACCTCGGCAAGTACCGCAAGCACCACATCCCACAGCTCAAGGGCTTCCGTGAGAAGTTCTACTTCAAGCCCGGCAACCTCGGCTGGCCCGTCTTCGACACCGCCGTCGGCAAGGTGGGCGTGTACATCTGCTACGACCGCCACTTCCCGGAGGGCTGGCGGCAGCTCGGCCTGGCCGGGGCCCAGCTGGTCTACAACCCCTCGGCCACCCACCGGAGCCTGTCGTCCCACCTGTGGCGGCTGGAGCAGCCCGCGGCCGCCGTCGCCAACGGGTACTACATCGCCGCGATCAACCGGGTCGGGCAGGAGGAGTACGGCGACAACGACTTCTACGGCACGAGCTACTTCGTCGACCCGCGCGGGCAGTTCGTGGGGGACGTCGCCAGCGACAGCCAGGAGGAGCTCGTGATCCGGGAACTGGACATCGACCTCATCGAAGAAGTGCGGCAGACGTGGGCCTTCTACCGCGACCGCCGCCCCGACGCCTACGAAGGGCTGGTGCAGCCGTGATCAACGACCTCCTGGGCCGCCACCGGGCCGTGCTCCCCGACTGGCTCGCCCTCTACTACGAGGAGCCCCTCGAGATCACCCACGGCGAGGGCCGCCACGTCTGGGACGCCCGGGGCAACCGGTACCTCGACTTCTTCGGCGGCATCCTCACCACCATGACGGCGCACGCGCTGCCCGAGGTGACCAAGGCGGTGAGCGAGCAGGCCGGACGGATCATCCACTCCTCGACCCTCTACCTCAACCGCCCGATGGTCGAACTCGCCGAGCGCATCGCCCAGTTGAGCGGCATCCCGGACGCCCGCGTCTTCTTCACCACCTCCGGCACCGAGGCCAACGACACCGCCCTGCTGCTGGCCACGGCGTACCGGCGCAGCAACACCATCCTGGCGATGCGCAACAGCTACCACGGCCGCTCCTTCAGCGCCGTCGGCATCACCGGCAACAGCGGCTGGTCCCCGACCTCGCTCTCCCCGCTCCAGACGCTGTACGTCCACGGCGGCGTGCGCACCCGCGGCCCGTTCGCCTCCCTCAGCGACGACGACTACATCGCGGCCTGTGTCGACGACCTGAAGGACCTGCTCGGCCACACCCGCCCGCCGGCCGCGCTGATCGCCGAACCCGTCCAGGGTGTCGGCGGCTTCACCGCACCGCCGGACGGGCTGTACGCCGCCTTCCGCGAGGTGCTGCACGAGCGCGGCATCCTCTGGATCGCCGACGAGGTGCAGACCGGCTGGGGCCGCACCGGCGAGCACTTCTGGGGCTGGCAGGCCCACGGGCGGAACGGGCCGCCGGACCTCATGACCTTCGCCAAGGGCATCGGCAACGGCATGTCCATCGGCGGGGTCGTCGCCCGCTCCGAGATCATGAACTGCCTGGACTCCAACAGCATTTCCACGTTCGGCGGCACCCAGATCACCATGGCGGCGGGCCTGGCCAACCTCAACTACCTGCTGGAGCACGACCTGCAGGGCAACGCCCGACGCGTCGGCGGCCTGCTCATCGAGCGGCTGCGGGCCGCCGCCGCGCAGGTCCCGGCCGTACGGGAGGTACGCGGCCGGGGACTGATGATCGGCATCGAGATCACCAGGCCGGGCACCGACGAGGCCGATCCCCGGGCCGCCGCGGCCGTCCTGGAGGCGGCCCGCGAGGGCGGCCTGCTGATCGGCAAGGGGGGCGGGCACAACACCAGTGCGCTGCGCGTCGCCCCGCCGCTGTCCCTCAACGTCGCGGAGGCCGAGGAAGGCGCCGCGATCCTCGAGAACGCTCTGAGGAGCATCCGGTAGCAGTGCACTGAGCAAGGGACCCGCCACCATGACCATCACCCAGGATTCCCTCGAACCGGCCCTGTCGGTCCGGCAGGTCCTCACCCTGGAGCGGGTGCTCGCCGGGGAACCCGAGGTGGTGGCCGGCGCGAGCCACCTCGACCGGCCGGTGCGCTGGGTGCACGTCGCCGAGGCCGCCGACGTCGGGGTGATGCTCAGCGGCGGCGAGATGGTCCTCACCACCGGCGTGCTGCTCGCCGGTGACGAGGACAAACAGGCCGAGTACGTCCGGTCGCTGCACCGCGCGGAAGCCGCCGCCGTCGTCCTCGGACTCGGCCGGGCCTTTCCCGCGGCGCCGGACGTGATGCGCCGGGCGGCCGAGCGGTGCGGACTGCCGATGGTCGTCCTGCACCGGCCGTTCCCCTTCGCCGAACTGACCGAGGAGGTCCAGTCGCGGCTGGTGCGGCGCAAGTTCGCCGCCGTCAGCCTCTCCGAGGCCGTCCGCACCGAACTCACCGCCCTCATCACCGCCGGCGCCCCGCTGCAACGCCTGCTCGACGAGGTCGCCCGGCACAGCGCCTGCCCGGTCGTCGTCACCAACCTCGCCCACCGGGTCCTCGGCACGGCGGGGGAGCGGCCCGCGGTGGACGACGTGCTGCGGGACTGGGAGCGCATCGCCCGGCAGGCCGGGGGTACCGAGGGCGACGGCTGGATCCGGGCCGAACTGGGCGGACGCGGGGAACGCTGGGGCCGGATCGTGCTGTGCGGCTACCGCGGCGGCACCGCCACCGGCCGGCTGCTGGCCGACCGCGCCGCCGAGGCCCTCGTCCTGCACCGCATGCTCGCCGGCGGCGCCGCCTGCTCCTGGGAGGAGCAGTCCGCGCAGAGCCTGCTGACCGACCTGGTCAGCGGTGTCGTACCGGCACGGCAACTGCTGCCCCGGGCCCGCGCGGCCGGGCTGCCCGTCAACCGGCGCACCTTCGTGCCGCTGGTCGTCCGCGACGCCGACCCCGGCCGGCTCGAACGGCTCCTGCGGCTGCTGGGCCTGCCCGGGCTGGTCGCCGAACTGGCCGACGGCGCCACCGCCGTGCTGCTCAGCCTGCCCCGCGACCAGGACGCGGGCGCCCTCGCCGCGCACTTCGCGGCCCGGCTGCGGACCGAGTCCGGCCCGGACCACACGGTCGTGGCCGCCGCCGACCCCCGAGTCGTCTGGGACGACGTCCCCACCGGCCTGCGTGAGGCCCAGCACGTCGCGGACGCCGTGGCCGACTCCTCCGCCGTCCTCGACCTCCCGCCGGTGGTGCGCCTGAAGGACGTCCACCTGCGGGGCCTGATCCGGCTGCTGCGCGACGACCCGCACGTGCAGTCCTTCGCGGAGCGGGAGCTGGACGGGCTGCTGCGCGAGAGCGACGAGGACCTGCTGTCGGTCCTGCGCACCTACCTCGCCACCGGCCGCAACAAGTCCCGCACCGCCCAGCTCCACCACGTCTCCCGGCCGGCCCTCTACCGCCGCCTGGAGGCCATACAGGTCCGCCTCGGGGTGGACCTCGACGACTTCGAGCAGGCCGCCTCGGTGCACATCGCACTCCTCGCGCACGACGCGCAACAGCAGTGAAACACGCGACCACCTGGGAAAACGGCGGTGAAACATGGGCCCACGGCAGAGTGACACAGTGACACGCCGCACGCCCCCGGACGTGACACGGTGCAACTCAAAGACGCCCTTCGTCCTCCCTAGGCTCACGGCACACCGAGCGACCGGAGGTCCCGATGAGCCGAGTGATCCGTGCCGCCGTCTTCCAGACCGCCTGGACGGGCGACAAGGAGTCGATGATCCAGGTCCACGAGCAGGCGGCCCGCGACGCCGCCGCGCAGGGTGCTCAAGTCCTGTGCTTCCAGGAGCTGTTCTACGGGCCGTACTTCTGCCAGGTCCAGGACCCGGCCTTCTACGAGTACGCCGAGCAGATCCCCGAGGGCCCGATCGTCCGCCGCTTCCAGGCACTCGCCAAGGAACTGGGCATCGTCCTGGTGCTGCCGATGTACGAGGAGGAGCAGCCCGGCGTCCTCTACAACACCGCCGCCGTGATCGACGCGGACGGCTCCTACCTCGGCAAGTACCGCAAGACCCACATCCCCCAGGTCAGGGGCTTTTGGGAGAAGTTCTACTTCCGCCCGGGCAACAGCGGCTGGCCCGTCTTCGACACGAAGGTCGGCCGGGTCGGCGTGTACATCTGCTACGACCGCCACTTCCCCGAGGGCTGGCGCGCCCTCGGCCTCGCGGGCGCCGAGATCGTCTTCAACCCCTCGGCCACCTCGCGCGGCCTGTCCGGCTATCTCTGGCAGCTCGAGCAGCCGGCGGCGGCCGTCGCCAACGAGTACTTCGTCGGCGCGATCAACCGGGTCGGGGTCGAGGAGTACGGCGACAACGACTTCTACGGCACGTCGTACTTCGTGGACCCGGAGGCCCAGTTCGTCGGCGAGGTGGCGAGCGACAAGGAGCCCGAACTGGTCGTCCGCGACCTGGACATGGCCAAACTCCGCGAGGTCCGCGACCGCTGGCAGTTCTACCGGGACCGGGCGCCGGGGGCGTACGGGCCACTGACAGCTCCCTGAGAGACCTCAAGGGGCGCGGGGAACTGCGCGACCAGCCACATACGACCCGCACCCACCCACAGCGAGGAGCGACCACGACATGAGCAGCCGTACAGTCATCCGCGGCGGCCTCGTCATCACAGCCTCCGACGAGATCCACGCCGACGTCCTGATAGAGGACGGCCGAATCGCCGCCCTCGCAGCCGCGGGCACACCCGCCGCCGAATCCTTCACCGCGGACCGGACCATCGACGCCACCGGAAAGTACGTCATCCCCGGCGGCGTCGACGCCCACACCCACATGGAGCTGCCCTTCGGCGGCACCTTCGCCTCCGACACCTTCGAGACCGGCACCCGCGCCGCCGCCTGGGGCGGCACGACGACGATCATCGACTTCGCCGTGCAGAGCGTCGGCCACAGCCTGCGGGAGGGCCTCGACGCCTGGCACGCCAAGGCCGACGGCAACTGCGCCGTCGACTACGGGTTCCACATGATCGTCTCCGACGTCAACGAGCACACCCTCAAGGAGATGGACCACCTGGTCGAGGAGGGCGTCACCTCCTTCAAGCAGTTCATGGCCTACCCGGGCGTCTTCTACAGCGACGACGGCCAGATCCTGCGCGCCATGCAGCGCTCCGCCGACAACGGCGGCCTGATCATGATGCACGCCGAGAACGGCATCGCGATCGACGTCCTGGTCGAGCAGGCCCTGGCCCGGGGCGAGACCGACCCGCGCTACCACGGCGAGGTCCGCAAGGCCCTGCTGGAGGCCGAGGCCACCCACCGCGCCATCAAGCTCGCGCAGGTGGCCGGCGCGCCCCTGTACGTCGTGCACGTCTCGGCGACGGAGGCGGTCGCCGAGCTGGCCCGGGCCCGCGACGAGGGGCTCAACGTCTTCGGCGAGACGTGCCCGCAGTACCTGTTCCTGTCCACCGACAACCTCGCCGAGCCGGACTTCGAGGGCGCGAAGTACGTGTGCAGCACGCCCCTGAGGCCGAAGGAACATCAGGCCGCACTGTGGCGCGGCCTGCGCACGAACGACCTCCAGGTCGTCTCCACCGACCACTGCCCCTTCTGCTTCGTCGGCCAGAAGGAACTCGGCCGCGGCGACTTCTCCAAGATCCCCAACGGCCTGCCGGGAGTGGAGAACCGTATGGACCTGCTCCACCAGGCGGTCCTCGACGGGCACATCTCGCGCCGCCGCTGGATCGAGATCGCCTGCGCCACCCCCGCCCGGATGTTCGGCCTGTACCCCAAGAAGGGCACCATCGCGCCGGGCGCCGACGCCGACGTCGTCATCTACGACCCGCACGCCGAGCAGGTCATGTCCGCCGAGACGCACCACATGAACGTCGACTACTCGGCGTACGAGGGCAAACGCACCACCGGCCGGGTCGAGACGGTCCTCTCGCGCGGCGAACCCGTCATCACCGAGCGGGAGTACACCGGCCACGCCGGGCACGGCGTGTTCACCCCGCGTTCCACCTGTCAGTACCTCAACTAGGAGTGACGCAGATGGACTTCGGACTCGTCCTCCAGGCCGACCCGCCGGCCTCGCGGGTGATCAGCCTGATGAAGCGGGCGGAACGGAACGGCTTCACGTACGGCTGGACCTTCGACTCCGCCGTGCTGTGGCAGGAACCGTTCGTGATCTACAGCCAGATCCTGGCCAACACCACGACGCTGAAGGTCGGGCCGATGGTGACCAACCCGGGCACGCGCACCTGGGAGGTCACCGCCTCCACCTTCGCCACCCTCAACGACATGTTCGGCAACCGCACGGTCTGCGGCATCGGCCGCGGCGACTCCGCGATGCGCGTGGCCGGCCGCAAGCCCAACACCCTGGCCCGGATCAGTGAGGCCATGAAGGTCATCCGGGACCTCGGCAGCGGACGGGAGGCCGACCTCGGCGGCGGCACCGTCGTCCGGTTCCCCTGGATCAAAGAGGGCGCCGAACTGCCCGTGTGGATGGCCGCGTACGGCCCGAAGGCCCTGAAGATGACCGGCGAGGAAGCCGACGGGTTCATCCTCCAGCTGGCCGACCTCTATCTCACCGAGTACATGGTCAAGGCCGTGAAGGACGCGGCCGTCGCCGCGGGCCGGGACCCCGCCGAGGTGACCGTCTGCGTGGCCGCCCCGGCCTACGTCACCGAGGACGACTCGCCCGAGGCGCTCGCCCACGCGCGCGAGCAGTGCCGCTGGTTCGGCGGCATGGTCGGCAACCACGTCGCCGACCTCGTCTCCAAGTACGGCGAGCACTCGGCGGCAGTCCCCGACGAACTCACCGAGTACATCAAGGCACGCGAGGGCTACGACTACTCCCACCACGGCCGGGCCGGGAACCCGGACACCCAGTTCGTGCCCGACGAGATCGTCGACCGGTTCTGCCTCATCGGCCCGGTCGAGAAGCACATCGAGAAGCTGGACGCGCTGCGCGCGCTCGGCGTCGACCAGTTCGCCGTCTACGACATGCACGACGCGCAGGAGGCCGTGATCGAGTCCTACGGATCACGGGTGATCCCGGCCGTCAACGGCTGACCTTCTCCGTCGCGCCCCCCTGTGAACTCCCCCTTCCCAGCGGCTCGGGAAGGGGGCCCAGGACGCTCCCCGCCGCACCCGGAGCGCACCCCCCCCATCGGCGTCACCGCACGGCCTTTCCCGTCCCACCTCCCCTGATTGGCCCGGCCCATGACCGATACCGCTCCCACGGCCCCACCGCCGCCCACCCAAGTCACCCTCGCCGACGGCCGGGTGGAGATCGCCCCGGGTGCCCCCGCACCGACCGGCCCCTACGCCAACGAGGACCTGCTGCCGGTCCCGGTCGACAAGCGCACCTGGACGACGTACAACTTCTCCGCGCTGTGGGTCGGCATGGCCCACAACACCGCCTCCTGGACCCTGGCCTCCGGACTCATCGCCGTCGGCATGGACTGGAAACAGGCGGTGCTCACCATCGCCCTGGCCAACGTCATCGTGCTGATACCGATGCTGCTCACCGGGCACGCCGGGCCGAAGTACGGCATACCCTTCCCGGTCTTCGCCCGCGCCTCCTTCGGTATCCGCGGAGCCAACCTGCCCGCCGTCGTACGGGCGTTGGTGGCCTGCGGCTGGTTCGGGATCCAGACCTGGATCGGCGGCGAGGCCATCTACTTCCTGGCCGGCAAGCTCATCGGCACCGGCTGGACGGACGCCGCGAAGGTCGGCGGCTACGCCTGGACCATGTGGCTGTCGTTCGCGATCTTCTGGGCGCTCCAGGTCGTCATCATCTACCGGGGCATGGAGACGATCCGCCGCTTCGAGAACTGGGCGGCGCCCTTCGTGCTCGTCGGCGCGTTCGTGATGCTGTGGTGGATGAGCGACAAGGCGGGCGGGTTCGGCCCGCTGTTCGACCAGCCGTCGAAGCTCGGCTGGGGCGCCGACTTCTGGAAACTGTTCGCCCCCGCCCTGATGGGCATGATCGGCTTCTGGTCCACGCTGTCGCTGAACATCCCGGACTTCACCCGCTACGGCAAGAGCCAGAAGGCGCAGACCCGGGGCCAGGCGCTCGGCCTGCCGACCACCATGACCCTGTTCGCCTTCCTGTCGGTGATGGTCACCTCGGGCTCCCAGGCCGTCTACGGCGAGGCCATCTGGGATCCGGTGCAGCTCGCCGCCAAGACCGACAACACGGTGGGTCTGCTCTTCGCGCTGGTCACCGTCCTGGTCGCGACCCTCTCCGTCAACGTGGCGGCCAACCTGGTCTCGCCGGCGTTCGACTTCTCCAACATCGCGCCCCGCAGGATCAGTTTCCGGGCCGGGGCGCTCGCCACCTGCGTCCTCGGTGTGCTGATCTTCCCGTGGAAGCTGTACTCCGACCCGCAGGGCTACATCTTCACCTGGCTCGGCCTGGTCGGCGGCCTCCTCGGCACCGTCGCGGGCATCCTCATCGCCGACTACTGGATCCTGCGCCGCTCCCGGCTCGACCTCGCCGACCTGTACCGTCCGGGCGGCCGCTACTGGTACGAGGGCGGCTGGAACTGGCGGGCCGTCGTCGCCTTCGTGGTCGGCGGTGTCCTCGCCGTCGGCGGCGCGAGCTTCAAGCCACTGATCGACGGTCGTCCCATCCCCGCGCTGGCCGGTCTGGCCGACTACGGCTGGGCGGTGGGGCTGGGCACCTCGATGGTGCTGTACCTGGTGCTGATGGCCCTGCGAGGCCGTGACCGCACGGCTGTCTGACGTGGACCGGCGCTGGAGGGCGGCGAATCAGCCCTTGTCGGCCTCCAGCGCGGCCACCGCTTCCTTCGCGGCCTTGATGGCGCCCTTGTTGATCGTGTCCGTACCGGGCGCCTTCTTCGACTCGAAGTCACTGCCGTTGTAGGTGACCGTCACCAGCGCGTTGGAGGCACGGGCGATCACGACGCCCTCGCGGGTCTCCTGCTTGTTCTCGGTGGTGAGGTTCACGACGGAGTACGCGCTGTCACCCAGCCCGGGGACGGCCCCGCCGCCGCTCCTCTTCCCGGTGTGTTCCTCGTACGACTTCTGCGCCGCCTCGTCCGACTCCAGTACCTCGTAGGACACGTCGAGCCAGCGGTAGTCGTATCCCTTGAGCGCGTTCCAGGAGCAGGTGCGGCGCAGCTCCGCGTCCGTGGACGGGATCTCCTTTCCGCCCGCCTTGGCACCCGGCACCAGCGACTCGATCGTCTTCTTGGCGATGCTCTCGCACGGGGCGGGCGCGGCCGAGTAGGTCTTCGACACCGTCGACGTGGACGGGGCGGACGCGGCCCGGGTCTCGGTCTTCTCTTCGGCCGGCTTGTGTTCGGCGGCCTGCGGCGCGGCGAGCGGGCCGGACGACAATGCCCAGCCCACCGCGGCGAGCACCACCACCGGGGACAGACGGGCGGTCAGGGCCAGGGGCAGAGGTAGGGAACGCACGGCGCCCTTCTCGTGGGGGACGACGGTGCGGAACGGGTCCGCACGGCGGACGGAACGACAGTGTCACATGAGTGCCTGTGGTGCGGAAGTGCGAACTCGCTCCGTGGCTGCGCGGTGACGGGGACCCACCTTTCCCCGTCCGGAATTCGGCCGCTTCAGCGGTCCGTGGGTGGTTTGCGGCAGGTGCGGGCGTAGCCGGGGGGCTGGGGTGGTTCCTGGCGAGACGTGCCCGCCGGGAACCGGACCGCTACGCCGCGCAGGGCGGTTCCTTCCCGGTCTCGGTGGCCGGCGCGGGCGTCATCGGCTCGGTCACGTCGTCGAGTCTGCCCCGACGGGAGGACCACGACCTGGTGGTGAAGGCGCCGACGCGCTTCCTGGCCCTCGGCGACGGTTCCGCCGAGGCGGCGGCGAGCTTCATCAGGGCGTAGATGTTCACGCGGCGGTGATCCTCACCGGGAGGCTCTCCAGCCCGTTGACGACGATCGAGCGCAGCGGCACCTCGGGGCCGGTCCGCTCGACGCGCCGCACCGAGTCGAGCAGTTCGGTGAACAGGATCCTCATCTCGGTGCGCGTCATCATCGCGCCGAGGCAGAAGTGCTCGCCGGAGCCCAGGGCCAGGTGGCGGTTGGGGCGGCGGGCGATGTCGAAGACGTCGGGGTCGGCGAAGTGGCGCTCGTCCCGGTTGGCGGAAGGCGTCCACAGCACCACCTTGTCGCCCGCCTCCAGCAACCGGTCGCGCAGTGTGACGGGTTCGGTGACGGTGCGCATGATGTGCGTGGCACTGGAGGTCCAGCGCAGCACCTCCTCCACCGCGCTCGGCATCAGGCCGCGGTCGGCGCGCAGCCGCTCCCAGTCGGCGGGGTGGTCGAGGAACGTCGCCATGCCGCCGGACACCGCGAGCCGCACGTTCTCCGTCCCGCCGACCAGCAGGTTGTCGCAGTTGAGGAGGATGTCCTCCTCGCTGAGCAGCTTGCCGTCCACCTCCCCGTTGACCAGGGCGCTGACCAGGTCGTCCTCCGGGCGGTCCATCCGCCGGTACATCAGCTCGACGAAGTACGCCATGATCTCCTGGTGCGCGATGCTGCGGACCTGCGCGTCGCCGGCGCCGAACGCCTTGCTGGTGAGCGCGAACAGCATCTCCTGCTCGTGGTCGGGCACGCCCATCAGCCGGCAGATCACGTAGAGCGGCAGCCGGGCCGCGATGTCGGTGACGAAGTCGCACTCGCCCAGCTCGACCGCCCTGGCCACCACCTGGCGCACCGCCGCGCGCATCGCGTCCTCCAGCGCGCGTACCGAACGGGTGGTGAACCAGTCGGCCACCAGCGAGCGCAGCGCCTTGTGGTGGGGCGGGTCGGTGAGGGCGAGGGTGCGTCCGCCGCCGGGGTCCTTGCCGTGGGCCAGGGGCCGCAGCAGGATGCCCTGTGCCGAGCTGAAGACCCGGGCGTCGTTGTAGACGGTGCGGACGTCGTCGTACCGGGTGACCGACCAGAAGGCGGGGTGGTCGGTCTCCCCGTGCCGGCGGACTGGGTCGTGGTCGCGCATCCAGCGCCAGACCGGGTACGGGTCCCCGGTCGCGTACAGCTCGGGGTCGAGGAGGTCGACGGCCTCCGGGGCGAGCACGCTCATGACGGGTCTCCTTCGGGCAGCGGCAGGGTGTGGACGAGGTCGGCGAGCCGTTTGGCCAGCTCGTGGACGGTGGCGGCGGGAACCGCGTCGGGCCGGTGGTTGACCGCGAGCCGCAGCCGTCCGCCGGGCAGGGGCCAGAACTCGGTCTGGACCTCCAGCGGGATGTCCAGGTACGGCGGGCGCAGGTGGATGGTGGTGAGCCCGGCCAGCGGGAGTTCCGGCAGGGCGTTGTCCTGGAGCACCAGCAGGGTCTGGAAGAGGGGTGGCCGCCCGGTGCGGGGCGGGTTGAGGGCGCGTACGAGGTCGTGGAAGGCCACGTCCTGGGCGCGGAAGGCCCGTTCGACGATCCGGCCGGCCGCGGCGACCGCGTCCACGCCGCTGTCGAGGACGTCCCCGCGCAGGCGCAGGCACGCCATCTCGATGTGACAGCCGACGGCCTCGTCGAGGCGGCCGTCGGACCGCTGGGCGACCGGTACGCCGACCGCGAAGTCCTGACATCCCGTCACCTCGGCGAGCGCCTGCCCGTAGCAGGCCAGAAGGACGGCGTACCGGGTGACGCCCGCACGGGCGGCGGCCGCGTCGATGCGGGCCGCGGCGTCCGGGTCGAGCAGCCGCTCGACGCGGCGGGGCCCGAGCGTCCGCTCGGCCGGGGCGTCGGGCGCCAGGGGCCACACCAGTTCCGGTACGCCGGCCAGTTCGGCCTCCCGCTCCGCCCGCCGGCGCTCCAGGTCCACCTGGGCGAGCCGGTCGCGGCGCAGCGTGGCCGCTTCGGCGAGTCCGGGCGCGGCGGGCGGCGGCGCGGCGGAACCGTTCCGTGCGGCGTCGTAGGCCCGGGCGAGGTGAGCGGCCAGGACGGACTCGGACCAGCCGTCGAAGGCGATGTGGTGCACGACGCAGCCGAACACCCAGGAGCGGCCGGCCCCCAGCGGTACCAGCGCCGTGCGCCACACCTCGCCGTCGGCGAGTTCGAGGGGCGTGCCGAGCGTGTCGCACAGCGCCGCGGTGGCCGTCTCCGCGTCCGGCACGGTGTCCAGGATTTCCAGCGGAGGGGCGGGGAAGTCACCGGGGCGGGCGACGGGTTCGGGTGCGGCGAGGTAGGCGGCCCTGAGCGTTTCGTGGCGCTCGTGGACGGCCTCGACGGCGGCGTCGAGGGCGTCCAGGTCCAGGTCGCCGTCGATGCGGAACAGCAGCAGGCAGTGGGCCGAGCGGTCCCCGGGCCGCAGGAGGTGCTGGGTGAGGTAGCCGGTCTGCATGGGGGTGAGCGGCACGTCGGTGCCCTCCGCCACGGCCGGGGGATCCTGCGGGTGGCCCGTCCGGGCCAGCCACCGCGCCAGGGCGCGTGCGGTCGGGTACTCGTACAGCCGGGACAGCGGGACCGGCCGCCGCAGTTCCGCCGCGAGCCGGGCACACACCCGGCCGGCGCCCAGCGAGGTGCCGCCGAGGTCGGTGAAGGGGGTGTCGGCCGGTACGGAAGGCAGGCCCAGGACCGCCGCGAACACGGCGGCGGTGAGCGCGACCGGCGGCTCGCCGGTGCCACCGGCCGGCGTCGGGCGGTCGTCCGGGACGGTCTCCGGGGTGGCCGGGGCGGTCCCGGGAGCGCCGGCCGGGACGGCCGGGGCCGGGGCGAGCTCCAGCAGGGCCCGCTCGTCGAGCTTGCCGTTGGCGGTGACGGGGAAGGCCGGCACGGCGACCAGCGCGGTCGGCCGCTGGTAGTGCACCAGCCCCGCCCGCAGGACGTCCTCCGCGCCGGCGAGCAGACCTCCGGGCGCGGTGGGGACGCAGAAGGCCAGCAGACCGTCGGCGTTGCCCGACGGGTCGCGGGTGGCCACCACGCGGCAGGCGCGGACGGCGGGCAGCAGTGCCTCGATCTGCCGCTCCACCTCGGCCGGTTCGATCCGGTGCCCGCGGATCTTGACCTGCCGGTCGGCGCGGCCGCGGTAGTGCAGGACGCCGTCCTCGTCCAGCCGGCCGAGGTCGCCGGTGCGGTAGACCCGTACCGGCCGGCCGTCCACCGTGACGCGGGGGAACGCGGCCTCGGTGAGGGCGGGTTCGCCGAGGTAGCGCAGGGCCAGGCCGTCGCCCGACACGCAGATCTCGCCGTCCACGAGGTGGATCCCGGTGCCGGGGACCGGCCGGCCGACCGGAATGCCGTCGGGCAGGTCGCAGTCCGCCTCCGTGATGCGGTGCGTGGTGGCGAAGACGGTGCTCTCCACCGGCCCGTACCCGTTGATCAGGGCGATGCCGGGGTGGCGGCGCAGGAAGGCGCGTACGTGCGGGACGGACAGCCGCTCGCCGCCGGTCATCACCTGGTTCAGGCCCCGGAACGCGTCCGGGTCCTCGTCCACGATCATGTTGAGCAGGCTGCTGGTGAGCCACACCGTGTCGGCACCGTGGGCGGCGACCGCCTCGCGCAGCGCCTGCCCGGACAGGTACGGCTCGTCGATCACCAGGCAGGTGCCGCCGCCGAGCAGCGCGCCCCACAGCTCCAGCGAGAAGGCGTCCCAGGGCAGCGCGGCGGCCAGCGGGATCACGGTGGAGGGGGTGAACCGGGCGAAGGTGCCGGGGCGCACCAGACGCGCGGTGGCACGGTGGGGCGTGAGGACGCCCTTGGGGCGCCCGGTGGTCCCGGAGGTGAAGAAGACGCAGGCGGGGGCGTCCGCGGGAACCTCGGCGGGCCGGAACCCGGCGTGCGGCTCCGGCTCCGCGCCGGGCCGCGGGGGCGTCCACACCGGCAGTCCGCCGTGTCCACGGCCCCCGGTGATGATCAGCCGTGCCCCGAGCCGGTCGGTCACCTCGTCGATCCGCCGCTCGGGCCACGTGGGGTCGAGCAACGCGTAGGCGGCGCCCGTCTTGAGCACGGCGAGCACCGTCGTCACCAGGTCGGCGCCGCGGGGCAGCAGCACCGGGACCAGGTCGCCGGGGCCGGTGCCGAGGGACGCGAGGGCGGCGGCCCACGCGTCGGCGGTCCGGTCGAGCTCGGCGTAGCTCACCTTCCGTGCGCCGTGGACCACGGCGGTGGCCCGCGGGCGGTCGGCGGCCCAGCGGCTGACGGCGCCGTGCAGGGTCTCCTCGGGTGCGGCGTTCACGACCGCTCCCCGAGGACCCCGCGCAGGGCGCGGCCGAACTCCTCGATCTCGGCCGGGGTGTTGTAGTAGTGCGCCGAGACCCGTACGGCGGTGTCGACACCGCGTTCCGCCATGTAGAGGGGCGTGTGGTGGCCGACGATCTTCCACACGTTGATCCGCTGCTCGGCGAGCCGGGCCATGACCGTGACGGCGTCGGCGCCCGGGTGCCGGAAGGAGACGATGCCGGACTGTTCGGTGCCGGGGGCGATGAGGTCGATGCCCTCGATGGCCCCCAGGGTGGCGCGCAGTGCCCCGAACACCTCCTTGTGGTCGAAGGGCGTGCCCTCCTCGAAGAGGGTGAGCGCCGTGTTGAAGCCGGCCACGGCGGCGGTGGAGCGCTCGGCCAGCTCCAGGGACCGGGCGCTGTGGTCGTCCACGCGGTAGCCGGTGGCCGAGTCGATCCGCGCCACGTGCAGGTCGTGGAAGTCCGCGGTGAGCGCGGCCCGCAACTCGGGCGCCACATAGGCGAAGGCGGTGCCGCGCGGCCCGCGCAGGAACTTGCGGCCCGCGCCGGTCAGGAGCTGGCAGCCGATGCGCCGCACGTCGACGGGTATCTGGCCGATGGACTGACAGGCGTCGACGGCGTAGAAGCAGCGGTACGGGGCGAGCAGCCGCCCGATCTCCTCGACCGGGTTGACGATGCCGCACCCGGAGGGGATGTGCGTCACCGAGACGAGGGCGACGTCGTCCGCGATGTGGGCGGCCATCCAGTCCAGATCGAGGTCGCCTCCCGGCAGGGTGGGGACGACCTCGATCCGGCAGCCGGTGCGGTCGCGCAGGTTGAACAGCGAGATGAGGTTGCCCGCGTACTCGTAGGGCGTGACCCAGACCCGGTCTCCCGGGCCCAGGGCCAGCCTGGGCACGACCGCGCACCAGGCGCGGGTGGCGCTGTCGAAGAGGGCGACGTCCCCGACCGGCGCCCCGAGCACCCGGGCGAGCCTGCGGTAGACCTCGTCGTTGACGATCCCGTCGAGGTGCGCCTCCGTCTCGTAGCACCCGGTGGCGGCCTCACGGTCGAGGACCTCCGCCATGGTCCGCCGTACCTCGGCGGGCACGAGTCCCGCGCCGGCCGTGTTGAGGTGAATCAGCCGGTCGGCCATTGTGTTTTCCATCCTTCTCCACCCGCTGTGTTCGGTGCCTGTGCGTGTTCGTGGCCGGCGCTCGGGGGCTAGTAGCCCGTGCCGACGGTGTGGCTGTCGCCCCGGTGGCGCTCGGCGATGTCCGCGAGTGCGGTGAGCACCATCGGGGGGTGCTCGGCCAGGCGGTGCAGGAGGTGCAGCCACCAGTTCTCGCCGTACGTGGCGTAGATGCGGCACGCGTAACCGGCCTCGCGGTAGGTGCGCAGCAGCCCGGGGCGGACGCCGTGGAGCATCTCGATCTCCTCGACGCGGTCCAGCAGTCCGCTCTCCCGGGCGGTGGCCAGGACGGCGGCGTCCTGGGTGGCCAGGCTCAGCCGGGCGCCCCGGTCGAGCAGCCGTCGGGCGAGCCGCAGGTAGCGCTCGTCGAGGGCGGGGCCACGGCCGAGGGCGATGTCGCCGGACGCGGCGAAGGCGCCCTTGACCAGGCGGATCTTGCGGCCGTCCACCGGTATGGCGTCGATGTCGGCCTCGGTGCGGTGCAGGTACGCCTGGACGGTGACGCCGAGGCCGGGGTGCTCGCCCGCGAGGTCGCGGTAGGTGCCGAGCACATCGTCCACTGCGGGGGCCCGCTCCATGCTGAGGACGACCTCGCAGCCGCGCGCCCCGGCCGCCTCGGTGATCCGCGCGGTGTTCTTCGCGGCGAGGTCGCGGGAGACGGTGAGGCCCAGGTTCGACAGGTCGAAGCCGAGCTGCTCGGGGACCGGCTCGTGGGCGAGCACGGTCAGGTACTCGTCGACGACCTCGTCGATCCCGGCCGGGTCGGAGTTCTCCTCACCGACGAACTCCACGGCGATCCGGTACGACTTGGCCCGCAGGACGCCGAGGTGGTCGAGGAACTCGTCACGCCCCGGGGCGAGGACGTACCGGCGCGCGGCGGGCGAGAGGACGTCCTGGAGGACCGATCCCGGGGTGGTGAACGCGGTCCTGCACCGCTCGTCGGCGGCCAGGATCCGCAGGCCCTGGCCGGCGGCCTCGTGCAGGGCGCGCTGGGACATCGCCGAGGTCATGAGGAGAGCACCTTCGCCTTCAGGTCGTCGTCGTGGGGGATCCGCTCCGTGCCGGTCATGACGAAGTCGGCGGGGTCCGCCTGCTTGCCCGTGCCGGCGGCGAGCATCATGAGCTGGGCGAAGCTCGGGCCGGCCGCGGCCGGGTCGCCGCCCAGCCGGCGCCAGGTCCGGTACTTGGCGGCGTAGCTGATCACCGTCTCCTTGTCGCGACGCCCGCGCGGCCGGGTGAAGGCACCGGCCCACAGGCCGTCCCAGGCGGCGTAGCCCGGGTCGCCGAGCAGCACCTTGTGGGCGCGCCCGAGGTTCCAGAACGGGATGCCGGCGTTCATGTGGTGGACCAGGTGGTAGCGGTCGTTGTGGCGGCTGATCAGGAACCGCTCCAGCCACACGCCGTGGCGGTTGCGGGTCAGCAGCACCTGCTTGTTCTCGCTCTCCGGCATCGGGTAGTGCTCGGAGAGCTCGGCCAGCCAGCCGATGGCGACGTTGGTGGTGAACAGCGGCACGAACCAGAAGAGCAGCAGTTCGGGCAGCACACCGAACCAGGCGCAGGCGCCGAGGATCGCGGTCCACTGGGCGACGAAGACCATCTGCTCGGTGCGGAGCGGGACCGGCACGGACACGGTGATCTGCGAGCTGTCGCAGAAGACCCGCTCCCGGGCGATGTAGCGGAGGTAGCCGAAGGTCCGCAGGCCGAGCGCGGAGGCGACGACCTCCTTGAGGAAGAAGTGCCGGTCGGAGCGCTCGGTGTCGTACAGACCGCACTCGATGTGGAAGCTGTAGTCGGGGTCGTCGTGCTGGTCGCCCAGGTTGCGGTGGTGGTTGCCGACGTGGGAGCTGCGGTAGGGCCCGTACAGGTGCCACACCAGGTAGCCGGAGAGGAGGGATCCGCCGGCCAGGTTGAGGACGGGGTTCCTCGCGAACACCTTGTGGCTGGACTCGTGCAGGAAGTGTGCCAGGAAGCGCTGCACGGATCCGATGACGACGAGTGCCACCGGGTAGAACCAGTAGGAGACCCCCACGCACAGTGCCACGGACGCGGCGACGAGTGCGTATTCGAAGAGGATCGCCAACGGGGCGTGGTGGTTGTCCAGGGTCCGGAGTTGTCTGAGTTCCTTGCGGATGCCGGGAGCGAGCCGGTCGAAGTTCAGTTGCTCGAATGCGGACATGGGGTGCCTCTTGTTCGGTCAAGGAGCGTGGGACCGCGCGGGGCGCGGCGGCGCGCTCAGTGCGCGGGGGCGAAGCCGAGAGCCCGGCCGTAGAGCAGCAGCTCGGCGGTGAGCGAGTCGGCGATGGTGGCGGTGCGCCGGAAGCCGTGGCCTTCGCCGGGGAAGGCCAGGTAGCGGTACGGGACCGAGCGGTCGTCGGTCAGGGCGAGCAGCCGTTCCGCCTGGGCGGGCGGGCAGACGGTGTCGTCCAGGCCCTGGAGGAGGACGAAGGGGGCGCGGATGTGGGCGGCGCCGTGCAACGGGGACTGCTTGGCGTACCGGTCCTCCGCGTCGGGCCAGGGCCCGATCAGCGTGTCGAGGTACCGGGATTCGAAGTCGTGGGTCTCATCGCGCCAGGTCACCGGGTCGAGCACCGGGTAGTAGATACCGGCGGCCCGGTAGAGGTCCGGTTCCGCGGCGAGGGAGGCGGCGGCCGTCCAGCCGCCGGCACTGCCGCCCCGGATGGCGATCCGCCGCGGATCGGCGAGCCCCTCGGCGACGAGCCCGCGGACGGCGGTGGCGCAGTCCTGGACGTCGGTCAGGCCCCAGGTGCCGCGCAGCCGCTCGCGGTACGCCCGGCCGTAGCCGGTGGAGCCGCCGTACTGCACGTCCAGGACGCCGATGCCGCGGCTGGTGAAGTAGCTGATCTCCTGGTTGAGCACCAGGTGCGTACGGCTGGTGGGGCCGCCGTGCGCGAGGACCAGCCAGGGCGCCGGTTCGCCCTCGGGCCCGGTGGTGTCCGGGTGGTGCGGCGGGTACACGTGGGCGTGGACCGGCTCCCCGTCGGCGCCCGTGTAGGTGCGGCGGTACGGGGTGGTGGCATAGGCGTCGAGGGACGCCCCGGCGGGTGCCCGCACCACCCGCACGGCGCCGTCGGCCGGGTCGGCCAGCACGACGGAGCGCCGCCGGCCGGGGGATGAGCAGACGGCGGCGACACGGCGGCCGTCGGTCGAGGCGAAGTGCCATTCCGTCGCCGGGCCGGCGAAGTCGGTGAGGGTGCCGTCGGCGGTGAGGACGCCCAGCCTGCGCTCGCCGACCCCGTGGACCACGGCGAGGCCGCCGTCCAGCAGCGGCAGGCACCAGCGCAGGCCGATGCGCCACAGCGCCTCGCCGAACTCCTCCGGGCGGGGGCACAGGTTGCGGGGCAGGCCGTCGGCGCCGATCTCGTGGACGTTCCACCAGCCGTCGGGGTCGCTGACGGCGTACAGACGGCCCGAGCCGTCGACGGCCCAGTCGGCCTGGGTGACCGACTCCCCGCCGCCTCCCATGAGCGGTGTCGCCACGCCGAGGGTGCCGTCGGGACGGATGTCGGCGACCATCAGGTCGGTGGTGTCCCACGGCATGTCCGGGTGGTCCCAGCCGAGCCACGCCACCCGGTCGCCGCCGGGCTCCACGCGCGGGCCCGTCATGAAGTGGTGGGTGGCGGCCAGTTCCCGCACGCGGGACGGGTCGCCGGCCGCGCTGCCGTCCAGCGGCAGGGCCACCAGGTGGCGTTCGGCCGTACGGGCGCTGGCGTCCGTGACGGTCTCGCGCAGGCACCACACCTCGTCGCCGCGCACCGCGAAGTCGGCGTACCGCAGTTCGCCGGGCCAGGCGCCGGCCGGGCTCAGCGGGACCGGGTCGGTGCCCGGCCGCCAGCGGTGGACCCGCTGGTCGGGGCCGTGGCTGAAGACGATGCCGTCCTCGGCGCGGTCGGACAGGGCGAGCCAGGGACGGCCGCCGTACTCGATGACCCGGGTGCGCACGTCCCAGCGGCCGGGCAGAACCTCGTGGATGCCGTGCGCGGTGCGGGTCATCAGACCGCTGCGGCCCTCCTCCTCGGGGAGGACCTCGGTCCAGCACACGTCGTCGCCGAGGAAGCCGGTCCATTCGAGCAGCGCGTCGCCCCGGGCGGCGTCCTCGGCCCCGACGGGGGAATCCCAGGTGCCGTAGGGCAGGGTGCGCTTCGCCCGCGCCGGGCGGTGGGGGGCGTCGGTCATGCCGGGCCGCCGTTCCCGTACGTGAGCCGGGGGATGCCGGGGGCGCTGCTGTCGAGCGCGTACCCGGGGACGGCCGGGTCGTCGCTCACCCAGAAGTGGCCGTCCAGGTCGGACCAGTCGCACAGCCCGGCGAGCTGGGCGGCGTACGCGATGGCGCGCGGCGGCTCGAGGAAGCAGCCGAGCATGCGGGCCGCGCCCCGCTCGGTGGCGGTGGTGAGCGCGGTGAGCGCGGGCAGGATGCCGCCGAAGCGCATCAGCTTGACGTTGAGGCCGCCCGCGGCGCGGATGGCGAACTCGGCGTCCGCCGGGGTGGCGATGCCCTCGTCGAGCAGGACGGCGGTGCCGGGCAGCGCGGCGCGGATCGCGGGCAGCAGCTCCGGATCGCGCACCGGGTCCTCCAGTACGGCCGGGGCGAGCGCGGCCACCAGGGGGCGCAGGCGTTCCCAGTCGTCACGGTCCCAGCCCCGGTTGGCGTCCAGGATCAGCGGTGCGTCCACCCCGGTGAGCGAGCGGAGGACCTCCTCGTCGTCCGGGCCGCCCAGCTTGATCTTGAGGGGGCGCCCGTCGCGGGGGATCTCCTTGCCGATGGGCACGGTGTGCAGCAGGCGGATCCGGCCGGGCTCGGGCAGCCCGAGCAGCTTCCACACCGGTACGCCGGCCAGCCGGGCGGCGCGGTCCAGGTGCGCCATCTCGACCAGCATCCGGGCGGGTGCGCCGACGCCGTCGGACCGTGCCCCGTCCAGGCCGGTGCGGAGCGCTTGCACCGGGTCGCCGGCGGCGCCGCACGTCCCGGCGAGGGAGCGGGCCAGTTCCTCGGCCTCGGCGGCGATGGCGGGGCCGTCCTGGCCGTAGCCGCTGTCGGCGGCGATCTCGCCCTCGCCGGTGGTGGCGCCGTCCGGTGCGAGGAGCCGGAGCCGGACGATGTCCACCGTCTCGATGGTCATGTGGGAGATCTGGAACGAGCTGGTGAGCGGGCGCGGCTCGACGGTGACGGACACCTCGGGCGCGGCGGGGGCGACGGTGATGGTGACCGAGTCGACGAGCCGGCGGGCCAGCTCGCGCGCCTCGGCCGCGGTCCGCGCGCCGACGACGACGGCGCCCACCCGGTCGGCGCCGCAGCGGAAGGCGGGGACCTCGTCGCCCGGGGTGAGGCGCAGTTCGGCGTGGAGCACGGCCGGGTGCGCCCGGACCTCGTCCCAGCCGTCGACGGCGGTCACCCGGCCGGGCGGCGGGGCGAAGTAGCGGGTGGCGGCGGCGCGCACGGGGACGGGCAGCCGTACGGGACGGCCGAGGGCGTCGTCGTAGACCGTGCCGTACAGCTCCAGGCCGGGCAGGGCGTACGGGAGCATGCGGTGGATCCAGCCGCCGCCGATGCGGGCGTGCACCTCGCCGAGGACGATCCCGTCGGCGGTGAGCCACAGTTCGACGTGGAACAGGCCGGAGCACAAGCCCAGGGCGGTCAGGGCCCGGGTGACGGTGTCCTCGATCCGCAGCCGGGTGTCCTCGGGCAGGTCGGCGGGCAGCACGTGCCCGATCTCGACGAAGTGCGGGGGCGCCAGCTTCTCCTTGGCCGTGACGGCGAGGACGTGCGGGCGCCCGTCCACGAAGACGCCTTCGACGCTGTACTCGGCGCCCTCGACGAACTCCTCGATGAGGAACGGCGCTTCGCGGTCGGGCAGCCCGGCGAGCGCGGCCGGCAGGTCGTCGGGGCCGGTGACCTTGCGCACGCCCGCGCTGTCGATCCCGTCGCGGGGCTTGACCACCCAGGGGCCCTCGGAGGTGGCGAGGAAGGCGCGCGCCTCCGCCTCGCCGGCGCAGGTGCGCACGGCGGGCTGGCGGAAGCCGGCGGCGGCCAGGGCCTGACGGCAGGCGTCCTTGCGGCGGATGCGGCGGACGGCGGCGGGCGGGTTGCCGGGCAGCCCGAGGGCGAGGGCGGTCTCGGCGACCGCCTCCTGGGCCATCTCCCGGACGCCGAAGACGAGGGTGGGGCGCTCGCCGGACCCGGCGCGGGCGGTCGCCCAGGCGGCGGTGCCGGCCGGGTCGCCGAACTCGACGGCGCTGGTCGTGCCGGCCGCCGCCGTGACGGCGGGGGTGGCGGCCAGTGTGCCGGCGGTGTTGGTGACATGGGTGCGCAGGCCGCGCGCGTGCGCCTGTTCCAGGGCCTGTACGGCGACGTCGACGCTGAGCGTCATGTCTCCGCCGCCGCCGACCAGCAGCAGTTCCGGAGTGGGGGACGCGGGGCTCACGCGGCGCTCCCGAGGTCGTCGCGCAGCAGGTAGATGCGGTCCCTGAGCTGCTGGATGCGGGCGGCGTCGCGCTCCAGGGCCTCGGCGGACCGGTTGTGCAGGTGGACCGCGGCGGTGGCCGTGTAGAGGTCGACCGTCGGCCGGATGCGCTTGCCCGGGGCCAGTTTGGGGACGAAGGTGTGGACCGACTCCAGGGCCTCGATCTCCGCGACGACGTCCTGGTCGATGCCGTCGACGACGCCGTCGAGGTCGGTGGCGAGGAGGATCCAGGTCGCCTCGGTCAGCTTGGCGTAGGTGCGGCCGGCGTACCGGTCGAGGAAGTCCTCCGGGCGCGTGCAGGCGAGGGCGGTGACGTCGGCCTGGTTGGCGCCGAGGCAGATGTCGTGGAAGTCGGGCAGCAGGCCGCCGCTGAGCCGGGCGCCGACCTCGACCAGGACCGGGCCCTCGGGGGTGACGATGACCTCGGCGTGGGTGGGCCCGTACTGGATGCCGAGGGCGTCGAGCGCCTCGTGCATGTAGGGGATGATCTCGGTCGCGGGGCTGGTCCCGGGCGGGGTGATCGAGTCCCGGTCGTAGATGCGGTGGGTGCCCTTGAGCTTCTTGTGGTACTGCCAGATGCAGCAGGCGTAGCGCTCGCCGGCGTACGAGACGAAGTCGACCATGTACTCCTCGCCGTCCAGGAAGGACTGGATGAGGACCTCGTCGTTGTGCTCGCCGAAGATGTTGACCGTGCCGAGGACGGCCTCGGCGGCCTTGCGGACCTCTTCGGCGTTCCGGCAGATGGCCACGCCGTCGGTGGCGGCCGAGGACAGCGGCTTGACCACCACGGGGTAGCTGCCGCGCTCCTCGGCCCAGGAGACGAGCTCCTCGGCGCTGGCGCTCTTGATCTGGTCGGCGCAGCGGACGCCGGCCCGGCGCAGGGCCTCGATCATCTCGTACTTGTCGCGGCGGGCGGCGGAGAGCGCGGTGCCGTTGCCCGGCAGGCCGAGCCGCTCGGACAGTTCGTCGGCGAGCGGTACGCCGGGCTCCTGGCCGGCGACGACGCAGACCGGCGCGTATTCGGCGAGCCGTGCGGCGGTCTCGGCCGGGCTGCCGTAGGGGATCACCGCCCGGTACGCGGAGAAGTCCGGCAACCGCATGGAGGTCATCAGCTCGGGCGTGCTCTGCACGTGGACGACGTCGACGCCGAGTTTGGCAAAAGCGGGCGGCAAATGATTGCCGGTCGTATACGCATCAACCAGCACCGCCACCTGGGGTACTTGCGAGCTCCTCATGTGCTCCACCTTGTGCTCAGGGAACGACCCACCGCCGCGATCGGTCGGGGGGTTCCAGGAATTGGCAAGAGGTTGCCACAGGTGTTGCCTGGATGGCAATATGGCTCGTGCATCGTCCGCAGATCCGTGATCGCAGAGGGGACGGACCGTGACCGTCGAAACACCCCCCGCACCGCCCCGCTCCGGCCTGGCACGCGGGACCGCACTGACCCTCGCCGTGGCCGGCGCCGTGACGGTCGCCAACATCTACTTCCCGCAACCCCTGCTGGAGGCCATCGCCTCGGGGCTGGGGGTGTCGGACTCGGCCGCCGGCCTGGTCGCCACCGCCGCCCAGATCGGCTACGCCCTCGGCATCGGCCTCGTGGTCCCCCTCGCGGACGCCGCCCGGCTGCGCCGCCTGGTCACCGTCCTGCTGCTGCTGACGACGGCCGGGCTGCTGGTCGCCTCGGCGGCGCCCAACCTGGCCACGCTCACCGTCGCCACGGTGGCCCTGTCGACCACGACGGTCGTCCCGCAGATCCTGATGCCGACGGCCGCCTCGATGGCGGGGCCCGCCCACAGCGGCAGGGCGGTCGGGATGATCGGGATCGGCCTCACCCTGGGCTCGACGCTGTCGCGCACCCTCTCGGGCGCGGTGGTCGGGCTGAGCGACGACTGGCGTACCGCCTACCTGGTCTCGGCCGCCCTCACCGGCGCCCTGGCCGTCGTCGTGCCGCGGCTGCTGCCCGAGGGGCCGGCCGGCCGGCGGGCCGTGCCGTACCGCAAGCTCATCGGCTCCATGCCGGGGCTGCTGCTCGCCCACGCCGAACTGCGGCTCTCGGCGTACCTGGGCGCCACCGTCTTCGCCGCCTTCAGCGCCTTCTGGGCGACGCTCGCCTTCCACCTCGCCGGACCGGCGTTCGGCAAGGGGGTCGCCTGGGCCGGCCTGTTCGGCCTGTTCAGCCTCCCCTCGGCACTGCTGTCCTACTCCGCGGGCCGGTTGAGCGACCAGCGCGGCCCGCTGTACGTCAACACCCTGGCGCTCGGCTGCGTCGGCGCCGCCTTCCTGCTGATGGGCACCGCGGGCAGCACCTCGATGGCGGCGCTCGTCATCGGCTCCAACCTGCTGGTGTACGGCGGCAGTTGCTGGCAGATCGCCAACCAGGTGCGCATCTTCCGGCTGGACGAGAGCGTCCGGGCGCGGCTCAACACCGTGTTCATGCTGGCGAGTTTCGCGGGCGGCGCCGTCGGCACCATGACCGGTACCGCGTTGTACGGGGCGTACGGCTGGACCGGGATGGTCGTCGGGTGCGGGGGCTTCCTCGCCTTGGCGGCCGCGGGACTGCTGCGCGGCCGCCGCCTCGGCTGACCCCGCGCCGGCGCCCCCTCACGAGCCTCCCGCGCCCCCGGCGCGGGAAGCTCCGCGCCGGGGGCCGGCGGGTCAGGCGGGGGTGGTCCCGTGGCACTGGGCGAGCGTCTCGGCGAGCAGGCGCCAGATGTCGGCGGCCAGGTCGATGTTGGACGCGGCCTGCGCCTCCTCGGCGAGCTGCCGCATCCGGCGCAGCCCCTCCTGCTCCTCGCCCTCGATGATCAGCAGGCGGCTGTGGAGGACGTCCAGGCGGACCCGGTTGCGGTAGGTCATGTGGGGATCTCTTCCCCGCACTCGGTCCAGCAGCGCACGCGCGTCGGCGAAGCGGCCCGCGTGGAAGGCGATGTCCGCCCGCAGCGAGATCACCTCCTGCTCCAGCGCGGAGATGCCCACGAAGGCGAGGCCGGCCTCGGCCTGCTCGATGTGCTGCTCGGCGGCGTCCAGCTCCGGCGGGGTCTTCAGCACGTGCAGCCGCGCCGCCGCCACCCGCAGCCGCGTCCACAGGGCCAGGTCCTGGGCGCTGCCGAAGCGCTCCAGCGCCTGCTCCAGCAGTTCCTGGGCGGCCTCCAGGTCGCCCTGGCGCACCCGGACGGCGGCGGCGGTCCACCGGGCCTCGGCCCACAGGGTGTCGTACCGGTCGCCGGTCAGCGCGGTCAGTTCGTCCGCGTGCGCCCGCGCCTCGGAGAGCCGGCCCGCCTCGGCCTCCGCGGAGACCAGTGCCAGCAGGCTGCCCGCGAGGTCCTTGACGGGCAGCTCGTGGTCCCGGGCCAGCTGGTGTGCGGTGCGGGCCGCCTCGACGGCGGGGCCGATCTCGCCGCACGCCCGCAGGCAGCGAGCGAGCTGGGTGAAGCCCCGGGCGCGCAGCGGCGGCAGACCGAGCTCATCACCCAGCGTGACGAGTTCCTCGAGGTGCCGGCGCTCCTGGGCGTGCTGATTGTGCCCGCGCCGCCACTGCGCCACGAGCCACAGGGCCTGCCAGCGCAGCAACGGGTCCTGCCCGTCGCCGAGCGCCAGCGCACGCTCCAGGGCCTCGACCGTTGCGTCGGAGTGGTCCGAGGTGGCGATCGCGAGTGCTTGCGCCAGCGAATCGGTGGCGCCGGGTTCCTCGAACGCCGCGACCTTCACGCCCAGCCTGGCCGCCAGGTACTCGACCGCCCGGGCGGTGGGCTGCCTCGCGCCGGATTCGAGCCGGGACAGGTAACCGGTCGACATCCCGTCGCCGGCCAGCGCGGCCTGGGACAGGCCCCGCTCATTGCGCAGCTGCTTGAGCCGACGTCCGAAGAAAGGTTGTTCCAGCACGTGATCAACCCCAGTGGTCGTACCGACAGGGCAAGGCGAGGAAAGGGCGGCGGGCGGGCCAGGCTCGGCAACCCCCGCACAGGGCGCACGTTGCCGCAACGCGACCAGAGGCTAGCCGGGCGGTGGTCGCCCGGGCAAATCTTGCCCAGGCTGTGGACCGGCATCGATGCAACACGCTCGCACTTTGGCCGGTACGGGATTGCCAATCTGTTGGCAACATCTTGCCAAACTCCGCTCGTCTGCTCTAACTTCTCAGGCAACGGGGTGGCCGCGGCTGCTTCGACCGTTCTCACGTTCGTTCTGCCAAGGAGAAGTTGTGCGGTCCTTCCTGCGTCTCACTCGTATCCGCCTCGCGGCGGGCGCTCTCGCCTTTATCGCCCTGTTCGCGGTCTCGGCCGGCCCGGCGAGTGACATCGGCTGGCCCACCCCCGCCCCGCAGTCGGCCGCGGTCCTCCTCGCGGAAGGCGACATCGGCTGGCCCGTCCCCCCGGCGAAGTGACCCAGGGGTCCTCCCGCCGGCCCCTCCCCGTACCCCGCACCCCGGACAGAGAGTGATGGACTCGATGCCTTCCGACCCGACCCCGGCCCGCCCGGTCCGGACCGCAGTGATCGTGGACGGGTACTCGACCGGTACCTTCCTGCCACCGGCCTTCGCCCGGCTCGGCGTCGACGTGGCGCACGTCCACAGCACCGCCGAACCCATGTCGACGATGCTCCAGCCGGACCCAGGTGCCTACCGCGAGCACTTCCACTGCCCGGACGAGGCCGCGTTCGAGCGGACCGTGGAGGCGCTGACCGCCCTCGGGCCGGTGGCCGTCCTCGCGGGTCAGGAGCCCGGTGTCCCGCTCGCCGACGCGCTCAGCGAGCGCCTGGGCCTGGCCACCAACGGCACCGCGCTCTCCGCCGCCCGCCGCGACAAGTACGAGATGATCGAGGCCCTGCGCCGCGCCGGGGTGCGCTGCGCGGACCAGTACCGGAGCCCCGACCCGCAGGCCCTCGCCGACTGGGCCGAGCGGGCGGGTTCGTACCCGGTCGTCGTCAAGCCGCTCAGCTCGGCCTCCACCGACCACGTCTACCGCTGCCACGACGCCGCCGAGGTGCTGGCCGCCGCCCGCGCGGTGCTCGGCTCCACGGACATCTTCGACCGGCCCAACACCCAGGCGCTGGTCCAGTCGTTCCTGTCGGGCACCGAGTACATCGTCGACACGGTCAGCGTGGCCGGCGAGCGGTACGTCTGCGGGGTCTGGGAGTACGAGAAGCAACTCCTGCCCGGCGGCAAGAACATCTACGACCTCGACGTCCTGCTGGACCCGGACGCCGCGCCGGTGCCCGAGCTGATCGCCTACGTCGACACCGTCCTGGAGGCGCTCGGCATCGAGCACGGCCCGGCCCACGCCGAGGTCATCATGACCCCCGAGGGCCCCGCACTCGTCGAGATCGGCGCCCGCCTCAACGGCAACATGAACCCCGGCTTCCACGACGCCTGCCTGGGCGCCAACCAGGCCGACCTCACCGCCCTCGCGTACGCCCGCCCGCACCAGTTCACCGAGCGCTACGCCGGCCGGGTCTACACCCGCCGCGCGGCGGCCGCCGTGCACAGCACCCGTACCGAGCGGGACGGCGTCGTGGCGGCGGTGGACCAGGACGCGGTCGACCGGCTGGCGGCGCTGCCCAGTGTGCACCTGGTCGGCGTCAAGCTCACGCCCGGCAAGCGGATCCGTCCCACGGCCGACCTGCTCACCAGCCCGCTGCGGATCTTCATGACGGCGCCGGACATGGCGGCCGTCCGCGCGGACCGCGACACCATCCAGACCATCAAGGACGACGTGTACCGCGTGGCCCCCGACGACCGCCGGCCCCGGGTGCTGCTGCTCGGCACCGACAAGTACGTGATGCAGGCGTGTGTGCGCAACGGCGTCGACGCCGTCGTCGCCTGGGGCGCCGCCGGGTACGACCACGGACTCGCCGAGGTCCCCGAGGAACTGACGGTCCTGCGGGTCGACGACCCCAAGAGCCCCGAGGCCGTCCTGGCCGCCCTGCACCGGGCCGGACCGGACGGACAGCGCTTCGACGCCGTCCTCACCTCCGACGAATGGGCGCTGGTGACCGCCGGCGTCCTCGCCCCGCTCCTCGGCTGCACCGCCATCGACCCGGTGACCGCCCTGTACTTCCGGGACAAGTCGCTTCAGAAGCGCAGGATCGCCGAGGCCGGCGTCCCGACCGCCCGCGTCACCGTCGTCGACGACGTGCACGACGTCTCCGGCGTCCCCTGGGAGTACGACAAGGCCGTGCTCAAGCCGGTCGCCGGCGCCGCCACCGCGCGCACCGCCGTCGTCGACGGCCCGAAGGCCCTCCGGGCCCTCAGCGACCGCTACCGCGCCGACCGCACCGCCCAGCGCACCTTCGTGCTGGAGGAGTACGTCGGCGGCGACGAGTGGATCGCCGACGGCTTCCTGCACGACGGCGAACTGCGCTTCCTGGCCGTCGGCCGCTACGGCGCCCCCTGCCTGACCATGATCGACGAGCAGTCCGAGCTGTGGATGCGGCACTTCGACCCCAAGGACGAGACCTGGGCGTACGACCTGGCGGAACCGGTCGTGCGGCGCAGCCTCGAAGCCCTGGGACTGCGAGACGGCGTCTTCCACATGGAGCTGTTCCACGATCCGCTGACCGGCCGGCTCACCTTCAGCGAATGCGCCGCCCGCCGCGGCGGCGCCCTCATCCACGAGCAGGTCCAGGCGAAGTTCGGCATCCACCTGGGCGAGGCGGCGCTGCTGAGCGCCCTCGGCCGGGAGCCGCGCGCGGACGTCGACCACCGCCCGGAACTGTTCGGCACCAGCTACCTCAAGGGCCGGGCCGGCACCCTCCTGTCCTGCCCGACGCCCGCCGAGCTGCGCGCCCTGCCGGGCGTGGAGTTCGCCCGGGTGGAGTTCCCCGCGGGCGGCACCTTCCTCGGCGACATCGACAACACCAACCACCGGATGGGACAGGTGCTGGTGTCGGCGTCGAGCGAGGAGGAGCTTGAGGAGCGCTTCACCGCCGTACGCGCCTGGTTCGACGAGCGCCTGGTCGTGGCCCCGCAGGGCGTCACCGGCCGGGAACTGCGGACCTGGAACCGTCAGCAGCGCCCCGACGCGGACTTCCGGGACCCGCTGTGGCCGTGACCACCGAGCCCCCCGCCGGCACCGGCACCCCCACCGGCCGACCGGGCCCGCTCGCCCGGCTCCTGCCGCGGCGCGGACCGCAACGCACCCTGGCCGGGGCGACGTTCGTCAACGCCCTCGGCAGCGGGATGTTCATGTCCTCCAGCGCCCTGTACTTCACCCGGGTCGTCGGACTGCCGATGTCCCAGGTGGCGTTCGGCCTGTTCGCCGGGGCGATGGTCGGCCTGGTCGCCGGCATCCTGGGCGGCCGGGTCGCCGACCGCTGGGGCGCCCGCGAGACCCAGATCGCCGTCATGCTGTCCGGCGCGGTCTTCATGGGCTGCTTCCTGCTGGTCGACGCCTTCTGGTCGTTCGTCCTGATCTCGGTCCTCACCGGCGTGGTCTTCGCCGCCGACAAGTCCAGCCGGGCGCCCCTGGTACGCGCCTTCGGCGGCGACGACCCGGCGCGGTTCCGGGCCTACCTGCGGGCCGCCACCAACCTGGGCATCTCGCTGGGCGCACTGGCCGCCGGCGTGGCCATCCAGCTCGACACGGCACCGGCGTACCTGACGCTGGTCGGCGGACGGGCCCTGGCCTTCGTGGGCTGCGCCCTCGCCCTGCTGCGGCTGCCCCGTCCGGCCAAGGTCCCCGTACCGCCGCTCAGCGGCCGCTGGGAGGCCCTGCGGGACCGGCCCTACCTGGCCGCCACGGTCCTCAACTGCCTGATGTCCCTGCACTTCGCGGTGCCGACGTTCCTGCTGCCGCTGTGGATCGTGGACCACACCGAGGCGCCCCGCTGGATGGTCTCCGGCGTCCTGGTCCTCAACACCGTCCTGGTGATCACCCTCCAGGTCGCGGTCAGCAAGAACGTCTCCGACCCCGAGTCGGCCGGCAGCCGGATGCGCTGGGCGGGCGGGGCGGTCTGCGCCGGCCTGCTGCTGATGATGGCGGCCGGCAGCGTGCCCGGCTGGGCCGCCGCCGCGCTGCTCCTGGCGGCCACGGCCGTCTACACGCTCGGCGAGCTCTGGCACGCCGCGTCCGCGATGGAGTACTCCTTCGGGCTCGCCGCCCCGCACGCCCAGGGCCAGTACTCCGGGGTGTTCGGCCTCGGCGGCGGCCTCGCCGAGGCGCTCGCGCCCGCGGTGCTCGGCACCCTCGCCTTCGGGCTCGGGCGCCCCGGCTGGTTCCTGCTGGGCGGACTGTTCCTCCTCGTGGGCCTGGTGAGCCGCCCGCTCGTCTCCTGGGCGCTGCGCACCACGCCGCACCCCCGGACGTACGGCACGCCCGCCCCGTAGAGCCGCCCCCCTCTCACCCCGTACCCCCCCAACCACACCTCCCGTACACAGTCCGGGCATCCGCCCGCGCAGATCGGAGATCACCATGGCCACGCCCACGCTCAGCACGATCGACACCGACCTGGTCGAGATCGTCGCCGGAATCCGGCTCGACCACGACGAGATCGTCGCGGCCTACCACCAGTACCTGGAGCGCCTCCCCGACGCGCCCTCCGGCAAGCCGGAGGACCGCCTGCGCCGCCTGGGCCTGACCCACCGCGCCGGCGCCGCCGACCCGTGGCGCGACGCGGGCACCGGCCAGTTCAACCAGGAGACCGGCGAGAAGATCTTCGAGGAGAGCGAGTTCGCGTTCTTCAACGAGGCGCTCCAGGACACCTACTTCCACGAGCTGTACCGGCAGCTCCCGTTCCGCCCCGGCCGCATGCGCCTGGTCACCCTGCACCCGGGCGAGATCTACCACATGCACACCGACCACTCCCGGGTCGCGCACGTGGCGATCACCACCAACGAGGACAGCCGCCTGCTGTTCCGCAGCGGCCACACCTACCACGTTCCCACCGACGGCCGGGTGCACATCCTCAACACGCTCCGCCACCACTCCGCCTACAACGCCGGTGGCACGGACCGCATCCACCTCACGATGACGCTGGCCGACTGACCCCACCGCCACGCGCCCGACCGCCACCGAAGGAGTACCGATGTCATCGCCGTCCGCCGCCCCCCTCGGCCGTCCCCGGGCCGGGGGCGGGAACGAGGAGTCCCAGCAGTGGGCCGACGAGGTCCGCACCGCCGCCACCGACCGCCCGCTGGGCGTCGGAGGGCCCCGTCCCGTCCCCGCCGGACGGACCGGGGTGGTGCGCCTGCCCCTCGACACCGCGCTGCGCGCGGCGGTCGGACGCACGGCCCGCGACCACGCGGTCACCCCCCTGACCGTCGGGCTCGCCGCGCTGGCCGTGACCCTGACGCGGCGGACCGGTACCGACCGGGCGGTGGCCGCGGCCCTGCACGTACCGGTCGTGCTGGCGGTACGCGACGACCTGACCCGCGCCGAACTGCTGGCCGGGACGGATCTGGCCCTGGAGCGGTCCCTCGCGCTGTGGAGCGACGACGCCGGAGTACCGGACCCCCTGGTGGAGTTCCGGCACGGCTCGCCCGCCGCCACGCTCCCCGGCGCCCGCGAGCTGAGCGTGACGCTGCACGACGGCGACCCCGCCCCGGGCGCGGCGCAGCTCGTGGCGCTGTACGACGCCGACCGGTACACCGCGGCTTGCGTCACGGAGCTCCTCGGCCACCTGCGCACGGTGCTCACCGCCCTGACGGGCGAGGAGCCGGTGACGGCCGGCGCGCTGCCGCTGCTGGACGGGGCTGAGCGCCGGGAGCTGCTGGCCGCCGGGCTGGGCGACCCGCTGCCGGAGGACGGCCACGAGCCGGTGCACACGAGGGTCGCCGCGCTGGCCGCCGCCGACCCCGCCGCCGTGGCCGTCGTCCGCGGGGACGAGCGGGTCACGCGCGGCGAACTCGACACCTGGGCCGGCCGGATCGCCGCCCGGCTGGTCGCGGCCGGTGTCCGCCCCGGCGACCGGGTGGGCGTCCTCGCCGAGCGCTCCACGGCGATGGTGGCCGCGGTGCTCGGGGCCGTACGCACCGGCGCCGCCTACGTGCCGGTCGACCCCGCCAACCCCGACGAGCGCGTCACGGCGGTGCTGACCGACGCCCGCGTCCGGGCCGTCGTGGTGACCGGCGGCACCGCGCGGCGGCCCGTCCCGCCCGGCGTGGCGACCGTCACCGCAGACGAGGACGCCGTACGCCACGCGGGCACAGCCCTGCCGCCGGTGGAACCGGCGCCGGACGACGCGGCGTACCTGATCTACACCTCCGGGAGCACCGGCACCCCGAAGGGCGTGGTCGTCGAGCACGGCCAGCTCGCCGCCTCCACCCTGGCGCGCCGCCAGGTGTATCCCGGCGCCCCGGTGTTCCTGCTGCTGTCCCCGCTGGCCTTCGACTCCTCGGTCGCCGGTCTGTGGGGCACGCTCACCGCCGGCGGCCGCCTGGTCGTCGCCGGGCCGGACGAGTTCCGCGACCCCGAGGCCCTGGTGGGGCTCGTCGAACGGCACTCCGTCACGCACCTGCTGTGCGTGCCGTCCCTGTACGACACGGTGCTCGCCGCGGGCGAGCGGCTGGGCGCGCACCGGCTCGCCACGCTCACCACGGTGATCACGGCCGGTGAGGCCCTCCCGGAGGCGCTGCTGCGCCGCCACGTCGGCCTCCTGGGCGGCGGCACGGCGCTCGTCAACGAGTACGGGCCCACCGAGGCGACGGTGTGGGCCAGTTACCGGCGCTTCGACGCGGCCGGGCCGGTCGACATCGGCGGCCCGGTGCCGGGTGCGCGGCTGTACGTCCTGGACGGGGCGGGCCGCCTGGTGCCGCCCGGCATCACCGGCGAGCTCCACATCGGCGGTGCCGGTGTCTCGCGCGGCTACTTCGGGCGCCCCGACGCCACCTCCCGCGCGTTCGTCGCCGACCCCTTCGCGGGCGGGGACGCCCGGATGTACCGCACCGGCGACCTGGTGCGCTGGAACCGGTCCGGTGCCCTGGAGTTCCTCGGGCGCCGCGACAACCAGGTGAAGATCCGTGGCCACCGGGTCGAACCCGGCGCCGTCGAGGCGGCGTTGCGCGCCTGCCCGGACGTGCGTGAGGCCGTCGTCCTGCCGGACGCCGCGGGGACCCGGCTCACCGGCTTCGTGGTCACCGCCGCCCCCGGCGACCTGCCCGCCGTGCGGGAGCGGCTCGCCCGCACGCTGCCCGAGGCCGCGGTGCCGTCGCTGCTGCGGGCGCTGGACGCCTTCCCGGTCACCGTCAACGGCAAAGTCGACCGCGCCGCTCTCGCCGCGCTCGCCGAACAGCCCGAACAGCCCGAACAGCCCGAACGGCATGACGCGCCGGGTGCGGACGCCCCGCCGTCCCCGCCCGGCCCGTCCGCCGACCCCGTCGCCGGGGTGACGGCCGCGTGGGCCGAGGTGCTGGGCACCTCCTCCGTGCCGCACGACGTCAACTTCTTCGACCTCGGCGGCCACTCACTGCTGATCATCCGCCTCCAGGACGCGCTGGCCGGCCACACCGGCGTACGGCCCTCGGTCGTCGACCTCTTCCGCTGCTCCACGGTGAACAGCCAGGCCGAACTCGTCCGGGCCGGCGCCCCGTCCGGCGCGGGACCGGCGGCGGGCACGGACAGCAGGGCCGAGCAGGCGCGCCGCGAGCGCGTCGCCCGCGCCCGCCGGCGCCGCGTGCAGCAGCAGGGGGCGTCCCGATGACCGGTTCCGCACCGCGGGCCGGCGGCCCCGGCCCGTTCCCGCCCCACGACGACACCCCGCGCGACCGCTCCCTGGACGTCGCCGTCACCGGCATGGCCGGGCGCTTCCCCGGCGCCGCCGACATTCCCACCTGGTGGCGGGCGCTGCTGCGCGGCGAGGTCCTCACCACCCGGCTCGACCGCGACGCGCTGCTGGCCGCCGGCGAGCCGCCCGCCGTGGTGGACGACCCGGACCACGTCCCCGTACGGGGCCTGCTCGACGAGGCCGACCGGTTCGACCACGAGGTGTTCGGCATCAGCCGGCGCGAGGCCGAACTGATGGACCCGCAGGCCCGGCTGATGCTGGAGGCGGCCTGGACCGCGCTGGAGGACGCGGGCTGCGACCCCACCACCGAGTCCCGCGTCACCGGCGTGTACGCCTCCGCCAGCAGCAGCGCCTACCTGCGCGCCATGCTCACGTCCGGCACCCTGGACGCGGCGGGCGTCGAGGAGGCCCTGCGCGCCAACGAGCCCGACTACCTGGCGACCCGGATCGCCTACCGGCTCGGGCTGACCGGTCCCGCACTGAGCGTGCTCACCGCCTGCTCCTCCTCCCTGGTCGCGGTGCACCTCGCCGTCCAGTCCCTGCTGAACGGCGAGTGCGAGCAGGCCGTGGTCGTCGCGGCGGCCGTCGACTTCCCGCAGACCGGGCACGTCCACCTGCCGGGCGGCATCCTCTCCGCGTCCGGCGAGTGCCGCCCCTTCGACGCGGCGGCCGACGGCGCACTGGCCGGCTCGGGTGTGGTGGCCGTCGTGCTGCGCCCCCACGAGGACGCCGTCGCGGACGGCTGCGACCCCTACGGGGTGATCATCGGGACGGCGGTCAACAACGACGGCTCCGCGAAGGCGGGTTACCAGGCGCCCTCGGCGGCCGGCCAGGAGGCCGTCATCCGCGCGGCCCTCGCCGCGGCGGACGTCACGGCCGACTCGCTGGGGTACCTGGAGGCGCACGCCACGGGTACCCGGGTCGGCGACCCGATCGAGTGGTCGGCCGCCTCGGGCGTCCTGCGACGCCTCGGTGCCGGGCCGGGCCGGATAGCCGTCGGCGCGGTCAAGGCCAACATCGGCCACCTCGACGCCGCGTCGGGGCTGACCTCGCTCATCAAGACCCTGCTGGTGGTGCGGGAGGGCAAGGTGCCGCCCGTGGCGGGGTTCACCCGTCTCAACCCGCTGCTGGAGACCGAGGGTTCGCCGCTGTACGTGCCGACCGCGTGCCTGGACTGGGACGGCGGGCCCGGCCCGCGCCGGGCCGGCGTCAGCTCGTTCGGCATCGGCGGCACCAACGCCCACGTCGTCGTCGAGCAGTACCGGGCCGCCGACCGCGCGGACGCCGCGCCGCACGGGGACGGGCCGGCCGGACGGGTGCTGATGCTGTCGGCGGCGAGCCCGGACGCCCTGCGGGGCACGGCGGCGCGGCTCGCGGACCGCCTCGGCGACCTCGGTGACGTGCCCCTGGCGGACGTCGCCCACACGCTGGCGACCGGCCGCGCCCTGCTCCCGTACCGGACCTGTGTCGCTGGCCGCGACCATCTGGAGCTCGCCGACCGGCTGCGCTCCGCCCCCGCGCACCCGCCCGTCCCGGCCGCCGCCGCGCCGCTGGTGCTCCTGCTGCCCGGCCAGGGCAGCCAGCACCCCGGCATGGCGATCCCCTTCCGGGACGCGCTGCCCGGCTTCACCGCCGCGCTGGAGGAGTGCCTCGGGCACCTGGAGCCGCCCCTCGCCGGCCGGGTGCGGACGGCCCTGTACGACCCCGCCTTCCCGGCCGATGAGCTGGCGCGTACGGAACTGGCGCAACCGGCCCTGTTCTGCGTCGAGTTCGCGGTCGCCACGGCGCTCACCGCTCTCGGGCCCCGGCCCGTTGCGCTCGCCGGGCACAGCCTCGGGGAGATCACCGCCGCCGCGCTGTCCGGGGTTCTCGGCCTCGGCGACGCGCTGGCGTTGGTGACCGAACGCGGCCGGGCCATGCAGTCCTGCCCGCCCGGCGCCATGGTCTCCCTCGCCGTGGGGGAGGAGCGGGCCCTGGAACTGGCCGGCGCGTTCGAGGCCGTGGGCGGTCACCGGCTGGAGCTCGCCGCGGTCAACACGGCGGAGAGCTGCGTCCTGGCCGGGCCAAAGGACGTCGTGGACGCCTTCACGGCGTGGCTCGGCGACCGCGGGACCACCGCCCGCCGGCTGCGCACCAGCCACGCCTTCCACACCGGGATGCTCGAACCGGCCGTGCCGCGGCTGCGGGAGACCGCGGCCGGGATCGCCCTGGGCCGCCCCCGCCTGCCGTACCTGTCCAACACCACCGGGGCCCTCGTCCCCGCCGGGAGCGTCGTGGAACCCGGGTCCTTCGCCGAACAGGCCCGCTGCGCGGTGCGGTTCGCGCCGGGGCTGGCCGCCCTCGCGGAGGCGTACCCGGGTGCCGTGGCGGTCGAGGCCGGGCCCGGCAGGGCGCTGAGCGCGATGGCCGAGGCCGCCGGGCTGACCGCCGTGCCGCTGAGCCCCGGGCGGTCGGACCGCCCGGGCGAGGAGACCCTGCTGGCGCTGGCCGGGCTGTGGACCGTGGGCCTGCCCGTGGACCCGGCCGTCCTGGCCGGCGAGGGGCGCCCGGCGCACCTGCCGGGCCTCGCCTTCGCCGGCCCGCGTCTGCTGGCCCCGGCGGCGCTGGCCCGCACCGCACCGGCCGCACCGGCCGCCGTGCCCCCCGGCACGGCACCGGTGGCCGAGTCGGTGGCCGCGCCCGCGGAACCGGCAGCCCGTACCGCACCGGTCCGCACCCCCGCCGAGGCGGTGGCGGCCCTGTGGACGGACCTGCTGGGCAGCACGGGCCTGTCGGCCGCGTCGGACTTCTTCGACCTCGGCGGCGACTCGCTGCTGCTGGCCCGGCTCGCCCGGCGGATCGGCGCCGACCTCGGTGTCCGCGTCCCGGTGCGCGACCTCATGACCGGCCCCACGCTCGGCCGGCAGACGGCCCTTGTGGAGGCCCTCCTCGCGGCGGGGGACCGGCGATGACGACCTGGCTCAAGTGCACCGCCCCCCGCCCCGATGCGGCGTCCCGCCTCATCTGCTTCCCGCACGCGGGCGGTTCGGCCTCCTTCTTCCACGCCTGGGCCGAGGGCCTTCCCGCGCACGAGGTCCACGCCGTCTGCTACCCCGGCCGCGCGGGCCGCTACGGCGAACCGCTGCCCACCGGGCTGCCCGGCCTCGCCGCCGACATCGCGGAGGCGGTACGGCCGCTGCTCGACCGGCCCGTGGCGTTCCTCGGCCACAGCATGGGCGCGGTGGTGGCCTACGAGACGGCCCGTCTGCTGGAGGCGCAGGGGCACCGGATCGGCCACCTCTTCGCCTCCGGGGCGCGCGCCCCGCACCTGCCGCACCCCGAGGGCCCGGACGCGGCCGAGCTGGACGACGACGCGGTCGCCGACGCCCTGGTCGCCCTGGGCGGCACGGACGCCGAACTGCTGGCCGACCCCGAGGTCCGCGAGCTCGTCCTGCCGTACGTGTGCGGCGACTATCGGATGTTCGACGCCTACGTCCACCGCCCCGGACCGGCGCTGCGCTGCGACGTGACGGCGATCGCCGGGGACGGCGACCCGCTGGTGCCCGAGGACCGGGCGGCGGCCTGGGCGGCGCTGACCGAGGGGCGGTTCACCCACCACACCGTTCCGGGCGACCACTTCTACCTGGTGCCGCACCCGCCCTTCGCGCTGGTGGCGGCCCTCGCCCCGGGGGTGACCCCGGGTGTGGGCTGACCTGCTGCCGGCCTCGCGGAACGGGCGGGTCATCGCCGCCGCGTCGGCCGTGGACGCGGTCGCGGTCGGCATGTTCCTGGCCGCCGCCACGCTGTACTTCGTCGGCGTGGTCGGCATCCCCGCGGTGGCGGTCGGCGGCGCGCTCACCGCGGCGAACGTGCTCGGGCTGCTGAGCCCGGCGCCCTTCGGGGCGCTGGCGGGCCGGGCCGGCGCGCTCCCCGTCTTCGTGGGGCTGACGCTGGTGCGGGCGGCGGGCTTCGTCGCATACGCCTTCGTGGACGGGTACGCCGGCTACTTCGCCGTCACCTGCCTGATCACCGCGGCCACCCGGGCGGCCATGCCACTGCTCCAGGTCATCGTGGGGGAGCTCGAACCGGACGACCGGCGGACGCGCACCATGGCGTCGCTGCGGGCGGTGAGCAACATCGGGATGACCGCCGGCTTCCTGCTGGCCGCCGTGGTCCAGGCGGTCGGCTCACCGGCCGCGTTCTCCGCCCTGTTCGTGTGCAACGGCGCCGCCTTCGTGGCCGTGGCCGCGCTGGTCGGCAGGGCGGGCCGTGCGGCCGGCCGTCCCGGACCGTCCCGCGCGGCGTCCCCTGCGACCTCGCGTACGGCGCCCTCGGCGGCGGGCGACGGGGCGGGGGCGTCCCGGGAACCGGGTCCGTCCCCGTACCGGGACCGGCGCTTCCTCACGGCCGCACTCGCCAACGCCGTCCTCCTGCTGAACGACTCCATCCTGTTCGTCCTCGTACCGCTGTGGATGACCCGGCAGGCGGGGCTGCCCGGGGGCGCGAGCTCCGTGGTCCTCGCCGTCAACACCGTCCTGACAGTGGTCCTCCAGGTGTACGTCGCCCGCTTCGCGAGCGGCACCGACCGGGCGGTCCGGCTGCTGCGGCTGGCCGCCGTGCCGCTGGTGCTGTCCTGTCTGCTCTTCGCCGCGGCCGACGGGCAGGGCGTCACCGTGGCGCTCATGGTCGTGGTGCTCGCGGTGGTGGCGCTCACGGTGGGCGAGAACCTGCACGCGGTCGCCGCGTGGGAGCTGTCGTACGCGATGGCCGACCCCCGTTCCCGGCCGCAGTACCTGTCCCTGTTCAGCATGGGCATGAGCGCGCAGCTCATCGTGGGGCCCTTCCTGATGACGGCGTTCGTGCTCCCGTCGGGCACCGTCGGCTGGCTCGCCCTCGCCCTGCTCCTCGTGGCCGCGACGGCCGCCTTCTCCCTCGCCGCCCCGCCGCCCCGCCGCCCCGCCGCCCCGCCGGCGCGCCCGTCCCGGCCCCCTCGGCCGTCCACTGACCTCCCGAAAGGCTTTCCCCATGGCACACACGGACACGGTCCGCACGCCGGAGCACTACCTCATGTTCGCCATCGGCCCGCGGCTGGACTACGCCGCACGGCTGCGCGCCCTCGACGACTCGGTGCGGATCTCGGTGATCTGCCGGCCCGAGCACCTGCACCGGATCACCACGGGCGGCGACTACCTGCGGGTGGTGGCCGTACGCCAGGACGCCCCGGTCGACGAGGTCGTCACCCTGGCGCGGACCGTCCACGCGCTGGAGCCGGTCACCCGGATCACCGCGTTCTGGGAGCACGACCAGGACCGGGCCGCCGCCGTGGGCGCGGCACTCGGCGTCGCCACCCACAGCCCCGGGACCGTGCGCCTGGTGCAGGACAAGCACGCCATGCGCGAACGGCTGCGGGAGGCGGGGGTGGAGGACACGGCGGCGCGCCGTGCGTACGACGAGGTGGACCTGCTGGCCTTCGGCGAGGAGGCCGGGTACCCCTTCATCGTGAAGCCGACGGCCGGCACCGCCAGCTTCGGCGTCACCCTCGTCCACTCCCCGGAGCAGGCCGCGCGGGCCTACCGCACGGCGGCCGGCGACTTCCCGGGCATCGCCCGGCTGGGCGTCCTCGCGGAGCAGTACCACCGCGGGCCGCAGTACAGCGTGGAGGCGTTCTCGGAGGCGGCCGAGCACGTCGTCGTCGCCGTCACGCGCAAGTACTCCGACCCCGACGGTCTGGTGGAGCTGGGCCACGTCCTGCCGGCGCCGCTGGACCCGGCGGACGAGGAGGCGATCGGCGAGCACGTGCGGCGCGTGCTGGACGCGCTGGGCGTGGAATTCGGCCCGACCCACACCGAGGTGGTGCTGACCTCCGACGGTCCGCGTGTCATCGAGACCCACCTGCGGGTGGGCGGCGACGAGATCTTCAACCTGGTGAAGGACGCGGTGGGTGTCGACATGATCGACCTCCAGACCCGGCAGGCCTTCGGCGACAAGGTCCTCCCGGACATCCGCGCCGTGCTGGAGTCCGGCCGCGAGCCGCGGTGCGAGGCGATCTGGTACACGGCCCCCGAGGCCACGGGCACCTTCGTGGGTCTGGCGGACGGGACGGAGGCCGACCTGGACCCGGGCGTCACGGTGCTCCTCCAGCCCGGCGAGGAGCTCACCGGCCACGGTTCGTTCGCCCGCGTCGCCCGGGCCCGCGCGTCGGCCCCGACCGCCGAGGAGGCGCTCGCCCGAGCACGGGCGACGGTCGACGGGCTGTCGTTCCTCTTCCGCGTCTCCGCCCCGGAACAGGGCACCGTCTGAGCGGCTATGTTGCGCAGGCCCGTCGACGTCCCCGGCACCGAGGTCAGGTATGCGCTTCACGACTCGTCCCACCCTGAGCGGCACCTTCGGCATGGTGTCCGCCACCCACTGGCTCGCCTCGCAGTCGGCGATGGCCGTCCTGGAGGACGGCGGCAACGCCTACGACGCGGCCGTGGCGGGCGCCTTCGTGCTGCACGTCGTCGAGCCGCACCTCAACGGCCCGGCCGGTGAGGTGCCGATCCTGCTCGCCCCGGCCGGCGGCGACGTACGGGTGGTGTGCGGGCAGGGCGTCGCACCGGCCGGGGCGACCGTCGCGCACTACCGGAGCCTGGGCTTGGACCTCGTCCCCGGCACCGGGCCGCTCGCCGCCGCCGTACCGGGCGCGTTCGACGCCTGGATGCTGCTGCTGCGCGACCACGGCACCAAGTCCCTCGACGACGTCCTGAAGTACGCGATCGGCTACGCCGAGCACGGCCACGCCCCGGTGGAGCGCGTCGGGGAGACCGTCGAGACCGTGCGCGAGCTGTTCGAGACGGAGTGGACCTCGTCGGCGGAGGTCTACCTGCCCGGCGGCAAGGCGCCGCGCCCCGGCGCGCTCTTCGTCAACCCCGCCCTCGCCGCCACCTGGAAGCGCCTGCTCGCCGAGACCGCCGGGGCGGGGGACAGGCAGGCGCGGATCGAGGCCGCGCGGCAGGTGTGGCGCACCGGATTCATCGCCGACGCCCTCGTCCGCCAGGCCGGGCGCCCCACGAGGGACACCAGCGGGGAACGCCACACCGGCACCCTCACGGCCGCCGACCTCGCCGCCTGGTCCGCGACCTACGAGACGCCGGTGACGTACGACTGGAACGGCTGGACCCTGTGCAAGCCGGGCCCCTGGAGCCAGGGCCCGGTCCTCCTCCAGCAACTCGCCCTGCTCCCACCCGAGTTGCCCCGCTACGGCTCCGCCGGCTACGTCCATCTCCTGGTCGAGAACTGCAAGCTCGCCATGGCCGACCGGGAGGCCTGGTACGGGGACGCCGCCGACGTGCCGCTCGACGACCTGCTGTCCGACCCGTACAACACGGCCCGCCGCGCCCTCGTCGGCGAGCGGGCCGAGAACGACCTGCGGCCCGGCAGCCCCGGCGGACGCACCCCGCGACTGTGCGCGCACGCGCGCGCGGCGGCCGCCGCCCAGGACGGCTACGACGCCCTGGGAGTCGGCGAACCGACCGTCGCCAAGGGCCCGGCGTCCCCCGTGCCGGGCGAACCGGAGATCCTCGCCGACGGGACCACCCACGGCGACACCTGCCACCTCGACGTCGTCGACCGCTGGGGCAACATGGTCTCGGCCACGCCCAGCGGCGGCTGGCTCCAGTCCAACCCGGTCGTCCCCGAACTCGGCTTCCCGCTCGGCACCCGGCTCCAGATGACCTGGCTGGAGGAGGGCCTGCCCAACTCCCTCACCCCCGGACGCCGTCCCCGCACCACCCTGACGCCCTCGATCGCCCTGCGCGACGGCCTGCCCGTCATGGCGTTCGGCACGCCCGGCGGGGACCAGCAGGACCAGTGGCAGCTGCACTTCTTCCTCGCGGTCGCCCTGCGTGCCCCCGTGCGAGGCGGCCTCGACCTCCAAGGCGCGATCGACGCCCCGAACTGGCACAACGACAGCTTCCCCGGCTCCTTCTGCCCGCGCGGCATGCGCCCGGGCAGCGTGACCGTGGAGTCCCGCACCGACCCGGCCGTCGTCGAGGAACTGCGGCGCCGCGGCCACGACGTGACCGTCGGCGGCCCCTGGTCGGAGGGCCGGCTGTGCGCGGTCGCACGGGACCCGGAGACGGGTGTCCTGTCGGCGGCGGCGAACCCGCGCGGCATGCAGGGGTACGCGGTGGGCCGGTGACCCGGCGGTCGGCTGTTCATCGCGATGCCACCCGCAGTGCACCCGGCGGGCGGGCATTGTCAGTGGCGCGTGTTGTCATGGAGGGGTGATCGACAGCAACGAAACCATCGAAGAGTTTCTCGCAGAGCACGCCACCGACGTCGAAGAGGCGATCCGCAAGGTGGCCGCCACCGAGATCATGCCGCGATGGCGCCAGCTCGCCGCGCACGAGGTCGACCAGAAGAGCGGCCCGCACGACCTGGTGACCGACGCCGACCGCAAGGCCGAGCTGTATCTGACCGCAGCGCTGGGTGCCCTGCTGCCCGGCTCGGTCGTGGTCGGCGAGGAGGCGGTGCACGCCAACCCGGCGTCGTACGAGGCGCTGCGCGGCGACGCCCCGGTCTGGATCGTCGACCCGGTCGACGGGACCCGGCAGTTCGTGCGCGGCGAGGCCGGATTCTGCACCCTGGTCGCGCTGGCACTGGGCGGCACCCTGCTCGCGTCCTGGACGTACGCGCCCGCCCGTGACCGGCTCGCCACCGCCCAGCGGGGCAAGGGCGCCCACCTCGACGGGCAGCGGCTGTTCGCCGGTGTGCCGGAGCCCGGCCGGGACCTGCGCGTGGCCACCTCCCACCCGGACTACACGACGGACGAGGAGAAGCACGCCCTGCTCTGCCTGCGCACCGACGGTGTGGAACCCCGCCCGTGCGGCTCGGCCGGACTGGAGTATCTCGCCATCGCCCGCGGCGAGTTGGACGCCGTCGCGTTCTCCTGGGAAGCCGCCTGGGACCATGCGGCCGGTCTGCTGCTGGTGGAGGAGGCGGGCGGCGCCCACCTGACCCGCGCGGGCGCGCCGTTCCGCATCACGGGCGGCAATGTGCTGCCCTTCACCGCGGCCCGCGACGCGGCCACGGCCCGCAGGGTGGCGGGCCTGCTGTCGGGAGGGTCCTGAGCACCGAGCCGTCGCCCGACGCACACAGACGACTACCCGGCGTGTGCAGGCGGGGGCGTCCAAACCCCGCAAAGCGGCCTTCCGTACCGGAAATCACCCGCGGCCGGTGACGGACAGTCCCCGGGCATATCCTGAACCTCAGTGGCCGTCGGCTGACGAAGGGGTCCGAAGGTGCAGTCGATGCTCGATGCCGTCGTAGTGGGTGCGGGGCCGAACGGACTGACCGCGGCCGTGGAGCTGGCCCGCCGCGGCTTCTCCGTCGCCGTCTTCGAGGCCCGGGGCACCGTGGGCGGCGGAGCCCGCACCGAGGAGCTCACCCTCCCCGGCTTCCGGCACGACCCGTGCTCGGCGGCCCACCCGCTCGCCGTCAACTCCCCGGCGTTCCGCGCCCTGCCGCTCGAGCGTTACGGCCTGGAGTGGCTGCACGCCGAGCTGCCCATGGCGCATCCCTTCCCGGACGGCAGGGCTGCTGTGCTGGCCCGGACGGTCGGTGAGACGGCGGCCTCCTTCGGCCCGCGCGACGCCGGCGCGTACCGCAGGCTCGTCGAGCCCTTCCTGCCCAAGTGGGACACCCTCGCCCGGGACTTCATGTCCCTGCCGCTGACCGCGCTGCCCCGCGACCCGGTGACCCTCGCCCGCTTCGGCCTGGCCGGGCTGCCCCCGTCGACGCTGCTGATGCGCCGCTTCCGCGACGAACCCGCCAAGGCCCTGTTCTCCGGGCTCGTCGCCCATGTCATGGCACCGCTCAGCGGCTTCGCCACCGGCGCCATCGGCCTGGTCTTCGCCCTCGCGGCGCACGCCCGCGGCTGGCCCGTCGCCCGTGGCGGCTCCCAGTCCCTCTCCGACGCCCTCGCCGCCTACCTGCGCGACCTCGGCGGCAGCGTCCACACCGACTACGAGGTCAAACGCCTGGACGACCTGCCGCCGGCCCGGGCGTACGTCTTCGACACCTCGCCCACCGCCCTGGCCCGCATCGCCGGGTTCGGCACCCACTACGGCGGCTACCGCTACGGGCCGGGCGTCTTCAAGGTCGACTACGCCCTGGACGGCCCCGTGCCGTGGACCGCGAAGGAGGCCCGGGCCGCCGGCACGGTGCAGGTCGGCGCGGACAGCGCGGAGATCGGCGCGGCCCTGCGCGCGGCGTCCCGGGAGGGCCGGGCCCCCGACAAGCCGTTCCTGATCACGGTGCAGCCGAGTGTCGTCGACCCGACCCGGGCCCCGGCGGGCCAGCACGTCTTCTGGGCCTACGGGCACGTCCCGAACGGCTGGACCGGCGATCTCACCGACGCCATCGAGCGCCAACTGGAGCGCTTCGCCCCGGGGTTCCGCGACCGCGTGCTGGCCCGCGCCACGGCCGGCCCGCCCGAACTCGCCGCCCGCAACGTCAACTACGTCGGCGGGGACATCGCCTCCGGCGCGGCCTCCGGCCTCCAGCTCCTGCTGCGCCCGAAGCCCACCCTGTTCCCGTACCACACCCCCCATCCGGCCGTGTTCATCTGCTCGTCGGCGACTCCGCCGGGCCCCGGAGTGCACGGCATGTCGGGGCACAACGCGGCCAAGGCCGTCTGGAAGCGGCTGAGGCAGACATGACGGCCATCCAACTGGTCCGGGGCGACATCACGCGCGAGAGCGTCGACGTGATCGTCAACGCGGCCAACTCGTCACTGCTGGGCGGGGGAGGGGTCGACGGGGCGATCCACCGCCGCGGCGGCCCCGCGATCCTGGAGGACTGCCGCAGGCTCCGCGCGGCGCACCTCGGCAAGGGCCTGCCCACCGGCCGGGCCGTCGCCACCACGGCGGGCGGTCTGGACGCCCGCTGGGTCGTCCACACGGTCGGCCCGGTGTTCAGCACGACCGAGGACCGCTCCGGCCTCCTCGCCTCCTGCTACCGCGAGTCGCTCCGTGTCGCCGGCGAACTCGGCGCCCGTACCGTCGCGTTCCCCGCGATCTCCACCGGCGTCTACGGCTGGCCGATGGACGACGGCGCGCGCATCGCGGTCGAGACCGTACGGGCGGCGGACACGTCGGTCGAGGAGGTCAGGTTCGTCCTCTTCGACGAGCGGGCGTACGAGGCCTTCGCCGCGCACCTGCGCTGAGGCACGGGTCGGCGGCGCTCAGACGGGCTCGGGCTCGAAGTGCCGCAGCAGGTCCCGGCCGGGCTGGACGACACCGTAGGTGCTCTCCGGTACGGCGTTCCAGACGCCCGGCAGATCGCCCAGCGGCTCCGACACGACCAGCCGGGTCTCGTCGGAGACATGGTTCAGGAAACCCAGGTCGGGGTGGAGGGCCCGCACGTCCTCCACCCGGCTGCTGTAGTAGAGCGACCGCGATCTTCCCGCGCTGGAGTACCGGAAGAACCACACCCGCTCCCCGTCGGTCACAGCGACGGTCATCTGGAGCGGCTGCGGGACTCCGTGCTCGCGGCCCAGCCGCTCGATCAGCCCCGTCATCCGGGCCACCGCACCCGGCGGATCGCGGTCCAGCCCCAGGGTGAGCGCCACGTGGAACATCACCTCGGAGTCCGTCGTGCCCTCCAGCGACGGGAACAGCCCCGGGTCCACGGCCAGCATGAGATCCCGGCGCAGTTCACGGAACCCGTCGATCGCCCCGTTGTGCATCCACATCCAGCGCCCCTGGCGGAAGGGATGGCAGTTCGTCTGCTGCACGGCCGAGCCGGTCGAGGCGCGCACATGGGCGAAGAACAGCGGCGAGCGGACGTGGTCGGCGATCTCCCGCAGGTTGCGGTTGCTCCAGGCCGGGCCGGTGTCGCGGATGACGGCGGGCGTGCGCAGGTGCCACGCGTACCAGCCCACGCCGAAGCCGTCGCCGTTGGTGGTCTCGACCCCCATCCGCGCGTGCAGGCTCTGGTCGATCAGCGAGTGCTCCGGGCGGTAGAGGACGTCGTCCAGCAGCACGGGAGTGCCTGAGTAGGCGAGCCAGCGGCACATGGCCGATACCCCTGTTCCGAGCCGCCCGGGCCCCCGGGCGCGCGCGACTCCGTAGGTGGTGTGTGGACCTCAGGAAACTCCGGTCGCGCCGGGGACGCATCGCCCGCCGCGGGTGGTTGTGCGCAGCGTGCCCGGGCGGGCGCGGAGAACGACAGGGAGCCCCGGGACGTCGATCCCACGAGCGCTCCGCTCCCGCACTCGGCCCGGGCGATCACTCCGCCGCCGCGTGGATCCGGCCCGAGCGGGCCGCCGCGCCCAGCGCCTCGAAGTCCCGCTCGTTCTGCTCGGCGTACGCCTGGGCGAACAGGGTGAGCGCGCGGTCGAAGCGGTCGCCGCCGCCCAGGTAGGCCGCGATGGCGACGGGGTCGCCGGAACGGGCGTGGGCCCGTGCCAGGCTCGCCCCGCACAGCTGCCCGAACAGCCGGAGCAGGCCCGGGTTCATGGTCTCCGGCCGGGCGATGCCCTTCCAGTCCCGCAACTGCCGTACGTAGAAGTCCCGCTCGTGCCCGTCGAGCCCCACCGCGTGGGTCCAGCCCAGCAGGATGTCGCTGGTCGTCTGGATCAGCCGCTGTCCCGCCACCACACGCCGGCCCTGGTTGTCCCAGCGGTCGCCGCCGCTGTGGGCGGCGAGCACCGACTCCTGGGCCTCCTTGGCCTGGAGCAGCAGCGGATCGTCGTCGTCCCGGCCGAGGAGCAGCACGATCCAGCAGCGGGTGCCGACACTGCCGACCCCGACCACCTTGCGGGCGATGTCCACGGGACGGTACCGGCGCAGCAGATGCCGGCGCTCCGACGACAGGGTCCGGGCGTAGCCCTCCAGTACGGCGTGCAGTTCCTTCTCCCGGCCGTGCGGCGAGGCGTCGGTCACCAGGTCCCGCAGCGGAGTGATCAGCGGCGGGTCCGGCGTGATCCGCCGCCCCTCGGCCGTGGTCCGGGTGAGCTTCGCGTAGGCCTGCAGGTGGGTGCGGGTCCGGGCGTTCGCCGTGGCCTTCGCGGTGCGGCGCCGGGCCTCCTTGGACATCGACGCGGTCATCAGCTCCCGCATGCGATCGGCGTCGTCCTGGGCGTACCAGATGTCCAGGGTGCGCATCCCGGCGAACTGCCGCATCCGCCGCCGGTAGGCACGGACACACGTCTCCACCGCGCTGTTCTGCTCCGCCGCCGAGAAGCCGTTGGCCCGGCCCGCGATGGCGAAGCTGGCCGCGAGCCGTTTGACGTCCCACTCGAAGGGCCCGGCCAGCGTCTCGTCGAAGTCGTTGATGTCGAAGACCAGATGGCGCTCCGGCGAGGCCAGCAGCCGGAAGTTCAGCAGATGGGCGTCCCCGCACAGCTGCACCCGCAGCCCGGTGGCCGTGGTGGCCCCGAGGTCCGCAGCCATGATCCCCGCAGCGCCGCGGTAGAAGCGGAACGGGGACTCGAGCATGCGGCCGTAGCGGATCGGCACCAACTCGGGTACGCGGGTGGCCGACTGGCTCTCCACCACCTCGACCGGGTCGAACCGGTCCGGCCCCGCCTCGAACCCGGCATGGGACGACCGTGGCACCCGCCGCCGCGCGTCCCGGCCCGCGGCCGCCCGCTCGGCCGGTGACATGAAGGTCGTGAAGGGGCTCGGTACAGTCATGGCTCAGCGCTCCGGCCGCGAGGGGAAGTCGTCCGAGGGCTCCCGGCCCTGCCGGCGCAGTCCCGCCTGCGCCGGCGAGGAGCCGTGCCGCCACGCCCAGCAGCAGCCCGCAGGTCGGCAGGACCGACGCCGCTCGTGCCGCGTCCGTCCCAGGGGCAGCACGCAGTAGACCGTGACGAGCCCGGCCGCGATGAGCGCGGAACGCACGAGGGCCGTGACCGCGGCACGCCGCCGACGCCCCGGCCGCCGCCGGTGCGGCGCCTCCGCTGAATCGTCCATCGCGCGTCTCCCGGTCTCGGTCCCGCCCCGGCACCCGGGCACCCCACCAGGCCCGCACCACCACCTCAGCCTTCCGGCGCCCCGTGCGGATCACCCGCCACGGGTGAAGCAGCCCGGCCCGGCCCCGGGCAGGCTGGGGTCGACGGGGACGGCTGCCGGGCGTGCCCCCCGGGACGGAGGACCGACATGAGCGCGCAGAACCCGTCGTCCTGCCCTTCCTGGGCGTGTTCGTCCTCGTCCTCGCCCGCGGCCGGGACAGGGGCCGCCGGGAGACCGACCGGGCTCGCGCTCAGCAGCAGGCCCTCGACAGCTGCATCAGGGAGACCGCCCGGGGCGGCGAGGCCCGGCCCGGCAGCGTCGACGAGCTCGCCAGGCTGTCCGAGATCCGCTCTCGAGGCGACATCACGGACGAGGAGTTCCGCAGGGCGAAGGAGCTGGTGCTGAGCGGCTCCGGAGCAGCGGGCGCCTCCACCCCCGTCCCCCACCTCCGGTCGCTGACCGCGGCCGGCCCGGCAGAAACGAGGCAGCAGATGACCGCCACACACCCTACGCACGGGCGCACGACGGCGAAGCAGGACCTGGCCACCGGCATGATGGTCTTCGCGGCCGTCATGCTCATGATTGCCGGGATCCTCGCCGTGATGCGCGGCATCGCGGCGATCGCCGAGGACGAGGTCTTCGTCTCGACCCGCAACTACATCTTCGAGTTCGACCTCACCGGCTGGGGCTGGATCCACCTCATCCTGGGCGTGGTCGCCGTGCTCGTCAGCATGGGCCTGTTCCAAGGGGCGGGCTGGGCGCGCGTCGCCGGCGTGGGCATCGCCGGGCTCGTCATCATCGCCAACTTCCTCTCCCTGCCGGCTTACCCGGTCTGGTCCGTGGTCATGATCGCGATGTCCGCGTTCATCATCTGGGCCCTGTGCACCCCACGCCGGGGTGACGCCTGAGCCGTCGCGGCTCAGGCCCGCGTGCGGACCAGGAGCAGGGCCACATCGTCGTCCGGTTCGGGACTCAGCGCGCTGAGCAGACTGTCGCTCGCGCGCTGAAGACTGGGTCCCGCGTTGCGCAGCAGGCGGGTCAGCGTGTCGAGGCCGGCGTCGATCGGCTCCGCCCGGTTCTCCACCAGCCCGTCCGTGTACAGGGCGAGCAGGGAGCCCGGGGCGAGTTCCACTTCCACCGTGCCGAACTCCACGCCGCCGACCCCGAGCGGCACACCGCCCGGCACGTCGATGAGCTTCGCACTGCCGTCCGCCCCGGCGAGCACCGGTGGCAGATGCCCCGCGCTGGACAGCTCACAGGTGCCGCGCCGCAGGTCGCACACCGCGTAGACGCAGGTGGCGATCGCGTCCCCGAGCGAGCCGGCGATGTCGTCGAGGTGCCGCAGCAATTCGGCCGGCGGCAGGTCCAGCCGGGCCAGCGCCCGTGTCGCCGTGCTCAGCTGCCCCATGATCGCCGCGGCCTGGACGCCCTTGCCCATGACGTCCCCGACGACCAGCCCGGTGCGTCCCGGGCCCAGCGGCAGGACGTCGTACCAGTCGCCGCCGACCTCGCTGAGGGCCGGGCGGTAGCGGGCGGCGATCTCCAGCCCCTCCCGCTCGGCGGGCGTGCTGGGCAGCAGGCTGCGCTGCAGGGTCAGGGCCGTTCCGCGTTCGCGGCCGTAGAGGCGGGCGTTGTCGATGCAGATCGCGGCGCGGGCGGCGAGTTCCGAGGCGAGCACCCGGTCCCGGTCGTCGAAGGGGCGCTCGTTGACCGTGCGGTACAGCGAGAGCGTGCCGAGCACCTTGCCCCGGGCCATCAGCGGCAGGGCCAGGTAGGAGTGCGCACCGGCCTCGTGCAGGGCCTTGGCGGCCCGCGCGTCCCGGGCCAGACGGCGCAGCATCTTGCCGTCCACCCGCTCGACCAGGACGGGGCGGGCGCTGCGGACGCACTGCGTGATGATCCGCGACGATCCGTACGTGGCCAGCTCGCCCACCGGGTCGGCGGCGTGGATGGCGTCGGTGGCGTAGCCGGCCGCGACGGCCAGCGCGCGGAACTCGGCCGGGGCGCCGCCCGTCACGGGCACGATGGTGCCGCCGGCCACGACGGACTCCAGGACGTCGACGGCGGCCAGGTCCGCGACATGCGGCACGACCACGTCGGCCAGTTCGCGGGCGGTCTGCTGGAGGTCCAGCGTGGTGCCGATCTTCACACCCGCGTCGGCGATCACCGACAGGTGCTGGCGCGCCTGCGCGACCTCGGCCGCGGCCTGCTGGCGCTCGGTGACGTCCAGCACGGCCATCGCCAGTCCGAGCACCCGGCCGTCGGTGTCCTCGATGCGGTGGTACGACTCCGAGTAGGCGCGGTCCTGGACGTCCGCCGCCGTCCGGCCGACGGTCTGCTGGTCGAGCAGCGGCCTGCCGGTCTCCAGGACGTGCCGCATCCGGGCCTCGATGGCCGCCACGTCCAGACCGGGCAGCACCTCGCCGATCCGGCGTCCCAGCACGGCCTCCTCGGGCACGCCGTTGATCCGCTCCAGCGCGGGATTGACCCCGACCCACCGCAGGTCGTTGTCGAAGACGGCGATGCCGAGCGGAGTCTGGTTGACGAGGCTGTGCGAGAGGGCCAGGTCCCGCTCCACCTGCCGTACGGTCGTCGCGTCCGTGGCGAGTCCCAGCAGGTGGGGCTGCCCCTCGGGGTCGAGCAGGCGCATCGTACGGAACTCCACGGCGCGTTCCGTGCCGTCGCGGTGCCGCAGCGGGAAGACACCGGCCCACCGGGCGCCCGTGCTGACCTGGGCGAACAGCTCCCTGCCCCGGGGCCGGTTCTCGGGGGACACCAGGAGGGTGTCGGCACGCTGGCGCAAGGCCTCCTCCGCGGTCCAGCCGAGCAGCTGCTCGATCTCAGGGCTCCACAGCGCGATGTGCCCGCCCGCGTCCAGGACCACGGCCGCGACCTTCAGCAGATCCAGCAGCCCGCCGGGCGCGGCCGTGACGGCGACGTGGTCCGAGGTCGCATACCCGTTCATGCGGGCCGCTCCTTCCGGCGCGGCAAAGGTACCGCCAAGATCTGTTGCGGGGCTGTCCGATGAGGTCACATTACGGTTGGGGGAGCGGCACTGTCGCGCCGAAATGCCAAATGTCCGCGGGCCGGCGCACGCGGTGGGAGGGAGCGGCATCGTGGGGGACCGGACGCTGCGGGAGAGCCTGGCCACCGCGTCGGGGACCGTGCGCTGGGACCGGCTCGGCGACCTTGGGGGCGAGCCGGTCGTGCTGCTGCACGGGACGCCCTTCTCGTCGTACGTGTGGCACGAGATCGCCCCCGCCCTCGCCGCCGCCGGGCACCACGTGCACGTCTGGGACATGGCGGGCTACGGCAGCTCCGCCATGCATCCCGGCCAGGACGTCTCACTGGCCGCCCAGGGCCGGATCTTCACAGAGCTGCTCGCCCACTGGGGACTGGAGGAGCCGGCGGTCGTCGCACACGACTTCGGCGGCTGCGTGGCCCTGCGGGCCCATCTGCTGCACGGGGCCCGCTACCGGCGGCTCGCGCTGGTCGACCCGGTGGCCCTGAAGCCCTGGGGTACCCCCTTCTTCCGGCTGGTCGGGGAGCACAGCCGGGTCTTCGAGCAGCTCCCGGCAGCGCTGCACGAGGCCCTGGTGCGCGAGTACGTCTCCTCCGCGAGCCATCTCGGTCTGCGGCCCGCCACGCTCGACGCGCTGGTCGGACCCTGGACGGGTGAGGAGGGCCAGGGCGCCTTCTACCGGCAGATCGCGCAGGCCGACCAGCGCTACACCGACGAGATCCAGCCGCTCTACCCGACGATCGACCTGCCGGTCACGGTGTGCTGGGGCACCGAGGACACCTGGATCCCGCTCGCCAAGGGGGAGGAACTCGCCGCCCTGATCCCGGGTGCCCGGCTGGTGCCCGTCCCGCGGGCCGGCCACCTCGTCCCGCTGGACGCGCCCGCCCGGCTGACGAGCGAGTTGCTCTCCTTCCTCACGGCCAGGGCCTGAGAGCCGTCTGACGCCGGATAACCATCAGGACCGCACAAAGTCCGACGGGGTCATTGCTTCGGTTGTGTTCGAGTCCTAGGGTGTGCCTGCTCAGCAGTTGCTCCGTCACCGTCAGTTGCACGCGTACCAACAGAAACTCCCAACAATGATGGGCAGTTGGGGGTCGCATCTGACATGCCCTCAGTCCGTGCAGCACCCTGTCGAACCGAGGAAGGCCACGGTCATGCCGCACCCGCACCCGCACCCCTCTCCCGCCGACCGGCCGGTCGTCAGCCGCCGCCGGCTGCTGGAGTCAGGAGCCGCCGTGCTCGGCGCGCTCGCCCTGTCCGGGCCGCCCGGCGCGGCGCACGCGGCCGGCCGGCGCCCGGCGGCGGACGGCCCGCCGGAGTGGAACGACGGCCTGAACGTGTACCGGGTCGGCACCCAGCCGCCGCACACCACTCTCATGCCGTACGCGGACCTCGGACAGGCCCTGAAGGGCGACCGCGAGCGCTCGCCGTACCGCCTGAGCCTGGACGGCACCTGGAAGTTCGCCTACGTGGACCGCCCCGACGACCGGGACACCGACTTCCACCGCACCGACCTCGACGACTCCGGCTGGGACACCATCCCCGTGCCCTCGGCCTGGCAGATGCACGGCTACGACTTCCCGATCTACGTCAACATCACCTACCCCTGGTGGGGCCCCAACGGCCGCGGTGAGGACGCCCAGCCGCCGGCGGCCCCGACCCGCTACAACCCCGTCGGCCAGTACCGCCGCACCTTCACCGTGCCCCGCGACTGGAAGGGCCGGCGCACCTTCCTGCACTTCGAGGGCGTCAAGTCCGCGCACTACGTGTGGATCAACGGCGAGCTGGTGGGCTACCACGAGGACTCCTACACCTCCGCCGAGTACGACATCACGCCCCACCTCAAGCCGGGCACCAACCAGATCGCCGTCGAGGTGTACCGCTACTCCGACGCGGAGTGGCTGGAGGACCAGGACATGATCCGGCTGAGCGGCATCTTCCGCTCGGTCCACCTGTACTCCACGCCCCAGGTGCACCTGCGCGACTTCAAGCTGGACACCCCGCTCGGCGACGGCTACACCTCCGCCGAGCTCAAGGTCACCGCGCACGTCCGCGACTACGGCGGCAGGGGCGCGGGCCGCCACACCGTCGAGACCCAGCTCTACGACGCGCGCGGCCACGCCGTCTGGTCCCGGCCGCTGAACCAGCCCGTCGACGTCCCGGACGGCGACGAGGCCACCGTCGAGGCGTCCCGAGCCGTCCCCGCGCCGAAGCTGTGGTCGGCCGAGCACCCGAACCTCTACACCGCCGTGCTGCGCCTGCGCGACCCGGCCGGCAAGGTGGTCGAGACCCTCTCGCACCGGGTCGGCTTCCGCGAGTTCGCGCTCAAGGACGGCCTGATGCGCATCAACGGCAAGCCGGTCTCCTTCCGCGGCACGAACCGGCACGAGATGCACCCCGTCACCGGCTCGGCCCTCACCCGCGCGCAGATGGTCGAGGACATCGAGATCATCAAGCGGCTCAACATCAACAGCGTCCGCACCTCGCACTACCCCAACAGCCCCCTGTGGCTGGAACTCGCCGACGAGTACGGCCTGTACCTCGTCGACGAGACCAACCTGGAGACCCACGGCATCCGCGACACGTTCCCGGGAAGCGGTCACCCCGAGTGGACCGAGGCCTGCGTGGTCCGCGCCCAGAACATGGTCCACCGCGACAAGAACCACGCCTGCGTGGTCATCTGGTCCCTCGGCAACGAGGCGGGCGGCGGCACCACCTTCAACGCCATGCACGACTGGATCCGCTCCTACGACCCCACCCGCGTCATCCAGTACGAGGGCGACGACCGCCCGGGCATCAGCGACATCCGCTCCGAGATGTACGACAGCCCGCAGCGGGTCGAGCAGCGCGCCAAGGACACGAACGACACCCGGCCGTACGTGATGATCGAGTACTCCCACGGCATGGGCAACTCCAACGGCAACTTCAAGAAGTACTGGGACATCGTCCGCCGCTACGACGTCCTCCAGGGCGGCTGGATCTGGGACTTCGTCGACCAGGCCCTGCGCTGGCCCACCCCCACGCGCAAGCTGCTGACCGAGTCCGGTCCGGGCGCGCTGCGCGGCGAGATCATGGCACCGGCCGGCACCTTCGACCGCGCCAAGGGTGTCTCCGGCGGCACCGTGTTCCCCCGCGACACCCGCCTCGACCTCACCGGCTCCCTGACACTGGAGGCCTGGGTCACTCCGGACGTCACCGGCGGCCATCAGCCCGTCATCGCCAAGGGCGACACCCAGTACGCCCTCAAGCAGACCGACAAGAACCTGGAGTTCTTCATCCACGGCGGCGGCCAGTGGATCACCGCGAGCTGGGCGCTGCCCGACGGCTGGACGGGCAGGGAGCACCACATCGCCGGCGTCTTCGACGCGGACGCGGGCACACTCGCCCTGTACGTCGACGGCCAGGTGCGCGGCACCCGGACCACCACCCGCCGCCCCGCCGGCAACACCGCGTCCCTGTCGCTCGCCACCGACATCGACAACCCCACCCGGGAGTTCAGCGGCACCATCCGCCGGGCCCGGGTGTACGCCCGCGCACTGAGCGCGGCGGAGCTGGCCTCGGACACCCGGAAGCCGGACGACGAGGGCGTGCGCTTCTGGTTCGACGCGGCCACCGTCGGCTTCACCGAGAAGCGCCCGCGCGACAAGACGTTCTACGCGTACGGCGGCGACTGGGGCGACAACCCCAACGACGGCGCCTTCGCCGGGGACGGCATCGTCCTGCCCGACCGCACGCTCACGGGCAAGTCCGCCGAGGTCAAGCAGATCTACCAGGCCGTCAACGCCACCCCGGCCCCGGGCGGCCCCGGCGCCCTCACCCTCACCAACGAGTACCTGTTCACCCACCTCCGTGAGCTGGACGGCCGTTGGTCCCTCGTCGCCGACGGCGAGGTCGTCCAGCGCGGCCGGCTGACCCGCGACCAGCTGAACGTCGCCCCGCTGAGCAGCAAGGACATCAAGGTCCCGGTACGGCTTCCGGCGAAGCCCGAGCCCGGCACGGAGTACTTCCTCCAGCTCTCCTTCACCACCAGGGAAGCCACCAAGTGGGCGAAGGCCGGCTTCGAGGTGGCCAAGCAGCAGCTCGCCCTCGACGCGGGCAGCCCCGCTGTGAAGCCCGCACCGCTGCGCGGCGTGCCCGCCCTCCGCCACACCGAGGGGGACACGGCCGTCACCGTGAAGGGCAAGGGCTTCGCCGTCACCGTCGACAAGAGCACCGGCACCATCACCTCGTACGAGGCGGGCGGCACCCCTCTCATCACCTCAGGCCCCGTCCCGAACTTCTGGCGCGCACCCACCGACAACGACCGCGGCAACGGCCAGCACACCCGCAACCAGACGTGGCGCGACGCCGGAGCCGAGCGGAAGGTGGCCGACGTACGGGTACGGCCCCTGGACGACCGGGCCGTCGAGATCACCATCACCGGCACGCTGCCCACCAGCACCGAGTCCACGTACAGCACGACGTACACGGTCTTCGGCAACGGGGAGATCAAGGTCGACAACACCCTGCACCCGGGCGCGGCGAACCTGCCGTACATCCCGGAGGTCGGCACCCTGCTGTTCCTGCCGCGGGGCCTGGACCGGCTGCACTACTACGGCCGGGGTCCCGAGGAGAACATGTGGGACCGCAACAACGCCACCGACGTGGGCCTGTACTCCGGCACCGTCTCCGGGCAGTGGACCTCCTACCTGCGCCCCCAGGAGAACGGCAACAAGACCGATGTCCGCTGGGCCGCGCTGACCGACGGCAGGGGGCGCGGACTGCTGGTCTGCGGTGAGCCGCTGCTGGAGGTCAACGCCTCGCACTTCACCCCCGAGGACCTGTCCGTCGGAGCCCGCCACGACTACCAGCTCACCCCCCGGGACGCGGTGGTCCTGCGGCTCAACCACCGCCAGATGGGCGTGGGCGGCGACAACAGCTGGGGAGCGCACACCCACGACGAGTTCAAGCTGTTCGCGGGCCGCGACTACGCGTACACCTACCGGCTGCGACCGCTGGCGCGGGTGAGCGAGGCGATGGAGGCCTCGCGACGGCCGACGGCCACCGGCTGAGAACCCCTCGTGCGACAGCGGCGCCGCCTCAGTCGGCGGCGTCGCTGATGCCCAGGCGCAGATGCTCCACGTGATAGACGGCCTGGTCGAGCAGCTCGGCGACATGGTGGTCGTGCAGCGCGTACACCACCGAACGGCCCTGTCGCTCGCCCACGACCAGGCCCAGATTGCGCAGCAGCCGCAGCTGGTGCGAGCAGGCCGACTGCTCCATGCCCACCTCGGCGGCCAACTCAGTGGCCGGCAGCGGGCCTTCGCGCAGCCGCGCCAGGATCAGCAGCCGGGAGGGCGTGGACAGGGCCTGGAGCGTGGTGGCGACCTTCGCGACGTTGTCCGCGTCCAGGCGTACGCGCTCGCCGGCGTCCTGCACGGGGGTGACGGCTCCATGACCCATGACGTCATCGTACCGGCCCCCGCACGAACACATGAATGAATCTTCATCTGTCCCGGTGGGGCGGTGCCGCGCGGGCACGTCCATGTCGGATTCTCGCCAGCCCCGCGCCGCCCGGTGCCGGATGCTGGACCCATGCAGATGGGGATGCACACCGACACCGAGCGCTGCGTGCGCGCCGTCCGGTCGAAGGACGCGCGGTTCGACGGCTGGTTCTTCACGGCCGTCCTGACCACCGGCATCTACTGCCGTCCCAGCTGCCCGGTGGTGCCGCCCAAGCCGGAGAACATGGTCTTCCACCCCAGCGCTGCGGCGTGTCAGCAGGCCGGGTTCCGGGCCTGCAAGCGCTGCCGCCCCGACACCAGCCCCGGCTCCCCGGAGTGGAACCAGCGCGCCGACCTCGTGGCCCGCGCCATGCGGCTGATCGCCGACGGGATCGTGGACCGCGAGGGTGTGCCCGGACTCGCCGGCCGGCTCGGCTACAGCACCCGGCAGGTCGAGCGGCAGTTGCTCGCCGAACTGGGCGCGGGCCCGCTCGCGCTCGCCCGCGCCCAGCGCGCCCAGACCGCCCGGCTGCTCATCGAGACGACCGCCCTGCCCATGGCGCAGATCGCCTTCGCCGCGGGCTTCGCCTCGATCCGCACCTTCAACGACACGGTCCGCGAGGTCTTCGCCCTGTCCCCGAGCGAGCTGCGCGCCCGCGCCCCGAAACGGCAGGGCACAAGCACACCCGGGGCGCTGTCCCTGCGCCTGCCGTTCCGCGCCCCGCTCAACCCCGACAACCTCTTCGGCCACCTCGCCGCGACGGCCGTGCCCGGCGTGGAGGAGTGGCGCGACGGCTCCTACCGGCGCACCCTGCGCCTCCCGTACGGCCACGGCATCGTGGCCCTCACCCCCAACCCCGACCACATCGCCTGCCGCCTCACCCTCAGCGACCTGCGCGATCTGACCGTCGCCATCAGCCGCTGCCGCCGCCTGCTCGACCTGGACGCCGACCCCGTCGCGATCGACGACCAGCTCCGCACCGACCCGGTGCTGGCGCCCCTGGTCGACAAGGCGCCCGGGCGGCGCGTGCCGCGCACGGTCGACGAGGCCGAGTTCGCCGTCCGCGCCGTGCTCGGCCAGCAGGTCTCCACCGCCGCCGCCCGCACCCACGCGGCCCGCCTGGTCACGGCGCACGGCGAACCGGTCGAGGACCCGGAGGGCGGCCTCACCCACCTCTTCCCGGCCCCCGAGGCCCTCGCGGCGCTCGACCCGGACACCCTCGCGATGCCGCGCACCCGCCGCGCGACCTTCACCACCCTGGTCCGCGGCCTCGCCGACGGCGACCTCCACCTCGGCGTGGAGAGCGACTGGCCGAGGACCCGCGCCCAGCTCCTCGCCCTGCCCGGCTTCGGCCCCTGGACGGTGGACGTCATCGCCATGCGCGCCCTCGGCGACCCCGACGCCTTCCTCCCCACCGACCTCGGAATCCGCCGCGCCGCGAGGGAACTGGGCCTGCCGTCCACCCCGGCCGCGCTCACCACCCGCGCGGCGGCCTGGCGCCCCTGGCGGGCCTACGCCGTCCAGTACCTCTGGGCGACCGACAGCCACCCGATCAACTTCCTTCCGGTATAGGGACGTTCGATGAAGCAGCACACCGTGACCGACAGCCCGTACGGCCCCCTCACCCTCGTCGCCGAGGACGGCGTCCTGTGCGGCCTCTACATGACCGACCAGCGTCACCGCCCGCCGGAGGAGACCTTCGGCACCCGCGACGACACCCTCTTCGCCGAGGCGGAGGAGCAGCTGAAGGCCTACTTCGCGGGCGACCTCAAGGAGTTCACCGTTCCCCTGCGCCTGACCGGCACCCCGTTCCAGCGCACCGTCTGGGACCAGTTGCGCCGCATCCCCTACGGCGAGACCCGCACATACGGCCGGCTCGCCGACCTCCTCGGCGCTCCCGCCGCCTCCCGAGCGGTCGGCCTCGCCAACGGCCGCAACCCGATCGGCATCATCGTCCCCTGCCACCGCGTCATCGGCGCGAACGGCAGCCTGACCGGGTACGGGGGCGGGCTGGAGCGCAAGCAGCGCCTGCTGGACTTCGAACGCGGAGCCGCGCTGTTCTAGGGGGTGTCTTTGAGGCCGCGCAACAGCTTCGGCAGGGCCGTGCCGATCGGGTCACGGACGATCTCGTCGGCCCGGTCGTCGTACGGGGTCGGCTCGGCGTTGACGATGATCAGGCGCGCGCCGTGGTCGGCGGCGACACCGGCGAGCCCGGCGGCGGGCTGGACCTGAAGGCTCGAACCGACGGCGACGAAGACCTGGCAGGCCTTGCTGATGGCGGCCGCCTCGCCGAGGACGACGGGGTCGAGCCGCTCGCCGAACATGACCGTCGCCGGCTTCAGGATCCCGCCGCACTCCCGGCACGCCGGGTCGTCCTCACCGGCCTCGACCCGGGCGAGCGCGTCCGTCATCGGGCCGCGGGCGTGGCAGCCGGTGCAGACGAAACTCCGTGCCGTGCCGTGCAGTTCGAGCACCTTGCGGTCGGGCATCCCGGCGAGCTGGTGCAGCCCGTCCACGTTCTGCGTGATCACCCGCACCGGCACGCCGGACCGCTCCAGCTCCGCCACCGCCCGGTGCGCGGCGTTGGGCTCCGCCTGCACCGTCCGGTTCTCGCGCCGCATCCGCCAGGACCGGCGCCGGATCTCCGGATCGCCCATGTAGTACGCGTACGTGACCAGCTTCTCGGCCTCGGGGTCCCGCCGCCACAGCCCGTTCGGCCCGCGGTAGTCCGGGATCCCGGAGTCGGTGCTGATACCGGCACCGGTGAGCAGGGCGACGAGGGGCTTGGCCATGGCACCGAGAGTAGGCCGGGGCGCCGGACGGCGGCGAGCGGATATCGGACGGGACGCCGAGGAGTGACGGGCCAGACGCGGCCGGTCAGAACACCCGCCGGCCGTTCTCCAGTTCCGCCGTGCCCGACCCGTCCGCCAGGACGTCGAGGGCCGCCAGGACCCGGCCGCAGTGGGCGGCCGACAGGTACTCGGTCAGTTCTTCGCGCGCCACCAACCGCCAGGACAGCAGCTCCTCCTCCTGGAGGTGGATCGCCTTGCACTCGTCCTCGCTCAGCACCCCACCGTCGTACAGGTACGCCACCAGGGGCGGACGGCCCGCGCCCTGCACCCAGTCCACCGTCAGCAGCCGGCCGAGCTCACGGTCGAGACCGATCTCCTCGGCCGTCTCGCGGCGCGCGCCCTGCCGCGGGGTCTCGCCGTCATCGGACTCGACGGTGCCGCCGGGCAGCGCCCAGCCCTCCCGGTAGCTGGGCTCGACCAGCAGCACACGGCCCTCGCCGTCCCGGAACAATGCGGCGGCGCCGGCCAGGACGCGGGGCAGGGACGCGATGTAGGCGGCGAAGTCAGGAGAGGAAGTCATCGGTGCAGGGTAACCACCCGATCCCGCCTCATCCCCCGGCTGTCACGCCGCCGGTTCCGCCAGCCGCAGCGTCCGCTCCGCCAGTTGGCTGATCCGCACCCCGTCGAAGCCGAACACGGCGCTGCGGACCGTGTCCTCCAAGGGGAGCTTCCACTGGTCGGGGATGGCCTCCGCCCCGCCGAACACGCCCGCCACCGAACCCGCGGTCGCGCCGTTGGAGTCGGTGTCCAGGCCCCCGCGGACGGTCAGGGTGATGGTGCGGGTGAAGTCGCCGTCACCGTAGAGCAGACCGGCGGTGAGCACGGCCGCGTTCGGGACGACGTGGATCCAGCCCATTCCGGCGGTCTCCTCGGCGACCGTGGTGAGCGTGTCCTCCCAGGACATCCGGGTGTCGTGCAGCGAGACCACCCGGCGTACCGTGCGGGCGAGGCGGCTGCTCGCCGGGATCACGGCCAGGGCCTCGTCGACGGCGTGCCGCACGGTGGGCGCCGTGAACGACGCCGCGATCAGCGCCGCCGCCCACATCGCCCCGTAGACCCCGTTGCCGGTGTGCGAGAGCACCGCGTCCCGACGGGCCAGGGAAGCGGCCCGGCGCGGCCCGCCCGGGCAGGTCCAGCCGAAGATGTCGGCGCGGATCAGGGCGCCGATCCACTCCTGGTACGGGTTGTCGTACGTCGCGGTCAGCGGCGGCTTCAGCCCGTTGGCGAGGTTGCGGTACGCGGCCCGCTCGGCGGTGAACGTCTGGAAGTACGGCAGCCGCAGCAGCCACAGGTCGCCGACCTGCTCGGTGCTGAAACCGAAGCCGTGCGTCTCCAGCAGATCGAGGCCGAGGATCGCGTAGTCGACGTCGTCGTCACGGCAGCTGCCGTGGATGCGGCCGCGGACGCAACTACGCCACTCGGGGCGCAGCGCGGCCCCCTCGTTGTCGCCGGCCGGCTCGGGCAGGTAGTCGGTCAGCGGCAGGGCGGCGGCCTGCCTGAGGTAGCGGTCGATGCGGTCGCGTGTCCACAGCTCGCCCTGCTCGACCGGCTTGCCGAGCATGTTTCCGGCGATGCGGCCCGTCCAGCCGCCGAGGATGCGGCCGGCCAGGTCTGTCTCGGTGTGCGCAAGGGACATGGTTACGGTCTACCCGCATCCGCGGCCGCGGGCGCGTCGTGGTGGTTCGCGCTGTTTCCCCGCGCCCCTGGGGGCGTCGGTCCAGGGGGTGGGCAGAGGCTGACGGCGGGGGCGTCCTCCGGTTAAGGTCACAGCGGCGCGACTGGCCTTGACGTGCGTGAGGGCCCGGAGAGCAAGGGGAGTGCAAGTGGCGGACGCTGCAGTGAGCGATACCCGGAAGGCACAGCGGGTGCTCGTCGCCGCGGACAAGTTCAAGGGGTCGCTGACGGCCGTGGAGGTCGCCGAGCGGGTCACGGCCGGGCTGCGCCGCGTCCTGCCGGACCTCGAGGTCGAGGCGCTGCCCGTGGCCGACGGCGGCGACGGCACCGTGGCCGCGGCGGTCGCGGCCGGGTTCGACCGCCGGGAGGTACGCGTCGCCGGCCCCCTCGGCGACGAGGTGACGGCGGCGTTCGCGCTGCGCGAGGGCACCGCGGTCGTGGAGATGGCCGAGGCGAGCGGGCTGCAGCGGCTGCCCGCCGGGGTCTTCGCCCCGCTCACGGCGTCCACGTACGGCTCCGGCGAGCTGCTGCGGGCCGCCCTGGACGCGGGCGCCCGCACGATCGTCTTCGGGGTCGGCGGCAGCGCCACCACCGACGGCGGCGCCGGGATGCTGTCCGCGCTGGGCGCCCGGTTCCTGGACGCCGACGGGGAGCCGGTCCCCCCGGGCGGCGGCGGACTCGCCGAGCTGGCCACCGCCGACCTGTCGGGACTCGACCCGCGCCTCGGCGAGGTCGAGCTGGTCCTCGCGAGTGACGTCGACAACCCCCTGACCGGCCCGAAGGGCGCGCCCGCGGTCTACGGCCCGCAGAAGGGCGCCTCGCCGGACGACGTGGAGGCCCTGGACAGCGCCCTCGCGCACTTCGCGAAGGTGCTGGAGGGAACGGCCGGCCCTAAGGCGGCCGAGTACGCGGCTTCGCCGGGTGCGGGCGCGGCGGGCGGCATCGGCTACGGCGCCCTGCTGCTGGGCGCCCGGTTCCGTCCCGGCATCGAGGTGATGCTCGACGTCCTGGGCTTCGCCCCCGCCCTCGACCGTGCCGTCCTGGTCATCACCGGCGAGGGCTCCCTCGACGAGCAGACCCTCCACGGCAAGGCCCCGGCGGGCGTCGCCGCGGCGGCCCGTGCGGCCGACAAGGAGGTCGTGGCGGTCTGCGGCCGCCTCGCCCTGCCCCCGGAGGCCCTGGGCCGGGCAGGGATCCGCCGGGCCTACCCCCTGACGGACGCGGAGCCGGACGTGGCGAAGTGCATCGCGGAGGCGGGCCCGATCCTGGAACGGGTGGCGGAACGCATCGCCACGGATTTCCTGACCTGAGGCAGCGCTTCCCGCCCGACCGTGTCGACGGCCCCCCCCCACGAGCAAAGGGCCCCGAACCGAAAACCGGTCCGGGGCCCAAGCCGTTGCAGCGCTACGGCAGCTGCGCCGCCCGTGCCTCGCGCCGGTTGTCGCGGAAGGTGTTCACCCGGCGCGCCGTGGCGAACAGCGGGATCGTCGCCGCCATCACGATCTGCAGCGCGCAGCCCATCTGCAGCAGCACCTGACCGCCCGGCGCGTCGAACGCCCACGCCGCCAGCATGCCCATGGCCGACACGATCCAGCCGAGCATCGCCACCGCGAGGATGCCCCGCGGCTTCGGATACTCGACCCGGCTCACCATCAGCCACGCGGTACCGACGACCGCCAGCAGTGTCGCCTCGAACGGCAGCTCGAGCAGCACGATGGAGACGACCGTGAGTGCGCCGAACGGCGACGGCATGCCCTGGAACGTGCCGTCCTTGACCGTGACGCACGAGAACCGCGCAAGCCGGAGCACCACCGCCAGCAGTACGACGATCGCCCCGACCGCCGCCACCCGCTGGTGTGCGTCGTTCGCGACCATGCCGTACACGAGGACGAAGTACGCCGGCGCCAGCCCGAAGCTGATCAGGTCGGACAGGTTGTCCAGCTCGGCGCCCATGGGGGAGGAGCGCAGCTTGCGCGCCACCAGCCCGTCGAAGAGGTCGAAGACCGCCGCGCAGAGCATGAGGATGACCGCCGTGGCCGCACTGTGGCGGGCCATGCCGGTCTCCTGGCTGCCCGTGAGGTGCGGGATCAGGATGCCGGTGGTGGTGAAGTACACCGCCATGAAGCCGCACGTGGCGTTGCCGAGCGTCAGGGTGTCCGCTATCGACAGGCGAAGAGAGAGGGGCATCTCCTCTTCTTCGTCGACCTCGTCGGCCTCCGGGACCCAGCCGGCCTTGGTGTCAGGATCAATCACGGTCAATGCGAGTCACCCCAGCCTCGGTCTTCTGTCCCACCTCGACCGCGACCTCCACGCCCTCGGGCAGATAGAGGTCGACGCGCGAGCCGAAGCGGATCAGGCCGATCCGCTCGCCCTGCTCGACCTTGGTGCCCTTGGGCACGTAGGGAACGATGCGGCGGGCGACCGCACCGGCGATCTGGATCATCTCGATGTCGCCGAGCTCGGTGTCGAAGTGCCAGACGACACGCTCGTTGTTCTCGCTCTCCTTGTTGAAGGCGGGAACGAAGCCACCGGGGATGTGCTCCACCGACGTCACCGTGCCGGCCAGCGGCGCGCGGTTGACGTGGACGTTGAGCGGGCTCATGAAGATCGCGACGCGGGTGCGGCCGTCCTTCCACGGCATGATGCTCTGCACCACACCGTCGGCGGGCGAGATGACCCGGCCCTGGGTGATCTCACGCTCGGGGTCGCGGAAGAACCACAGCATCCCCGCCGCGAGCGCGGTGGCGGGAACGGCGACGGCCTTGGCGGCGCCGGAGCGCCGGGCCCGCGCCAGGCTGAGGGCTGCTGTGGCGACGGTCGGAAGGAGCCACGGCGATGCTCCGCGCGCGAGGCGTACGCCGGCCCGGCTGTCGCGAGGTGCAGAGGTTTGGCTGTGGGGCATGGATGACCTTCGTAGCGGATGATGCCGCACTCTGACGGGGGACGGCGGCTTTCCGGCGATCGTAGCGGCTCGGGGCCGTAACTGGGTAAGCCAGGCAGCCGAGTCGGCGGCAGAAGAGTGCTGACGGGGTGTGATCTTCTTCTCCAAGAAAACACCCCGTATCCGGACATCTAGCCCTGGAATCGATACTCTTCGAGCAGCCGCCTGCCGATGATCATTTTCTGGATCTCGGCGGTACCTTCACCGATGAGCAGCATCGGAGCCTCACGGTAGAGGCGCTCGATCTCGTACTCCTTGGAGAAGCCGTAGCCGCCGTGGATCCGGAAGGCGTCTTCGACGACCTCCTTGCAGTACTCGGAGGCGAGGTACTTCGCCATCCCGGCCTCGAGGTCGTTTCGCTCCCCGGAGTCCTTTTTGCGTGCTGCGTTCACCATCATCGCATGCGCGGCCTCGACCTTGGTAGCCATCTCGGCCAGCTTGAACTGGATCGCCTGGTGCTGGGCGATCGGCTTCCCGAAGGTGTGTCGCTGCTGCGCGTACCGGACGCCCAGTTCGAACGCACGCTGAGCGACGCCGCAGCCACGCGCCGCCACGTTGACGCGGCCGACCTCGACCCCGTCCATCATCTGGTAGAAACCGCGGCCGGTGACCCCGCCGAGCACCCGGTCCGCGGGAATCCGCAGGCCATCCATGATGAGCTCGGTGGTGTCGACCCCCTTGTAGCCCATCTTGTCGATCTTGCCCGGGATGGTGAGGCCGGGGCGCACCTCGCCGAACCCGGGCTCCTTCTCGATCAGGAAGGTCGTCATCGACTTGTGGGGCGCCGTACCCTCGGGGTGACCTTCGTCACTTCTGACCAGAACGGCCACCAGGGACGACGTTCCACCGTTCGTCAGCCACATCTTCTGGCCGTTCAGGACGTACTCCTCGCCGTCCTTCTCCGCCTTCGACGTGATCGCCGAGACGTCCGAGCCGAGGCCCGGCTCCGACATCGAGAACGCGCCCCGGATGTCGCCGGCCGCCATCCTCGGCAGGAAGTGGTCCTTCTGCTCCTGCGTGCCGTGCTGCTTGAGCATGTACGCCACGATGAAGTGGGTGTTGATGATGCCGGACACCGACATCCACCCGCGGGCGATCTCCTCCACGCACAGCGCGTAGGTCAGGAGCGACTCGCCCAGACCCCCGTACTCCTCCGGGATCATCAGGCCGAACAGGCCCAACTCCTTCAGCCCGTCGACGATCTGCTGCGGGTACTCGTCGCGGTGCTCCAGCTCGGTCGCGACCGGAATGATCTCCTTGTCCACGAAGTCCCGGACGGTGGACAGGATCTCCTGCTGGACGTCCGTCAGACCGGCGGTCTGGGCGAGTCGCGCCATGGCTACTTCTCCTGCTCCCTGAGCTCGGGGCGGCCGGGCTGCTCGCCGCCGCGCTCCTTGATGTACGTCTCGGTCGGCACCATCACCTTGCGGCGGAACACGCAGACCAGCGTGCCGTCCTGCTTGTAGCCCTTGGTCTCGACGTAGACGATGCCGCGGTCGTTCTTCGACTTCGACGGCCACTTGTCGAGCACGGTCGTCTGGCCGTAGACCGTGTCGCCGTGGAAGGTCGGCGCCACGTGCTTCAGCGACTCGATCTCCAGGTTGGCGATCGCCTTGCCGGAGATGTCCGGCACGGACATGCCGAGCAGCAGCGAGTAGATGTAGTTGCCCACGACGACGTTCTTGCCGAAGTCCGTCGTCTTCTCCGCATAGTTCGTGTCCATGTGGAGCGGGTGGTGGTTCATCGTGAGGAGACAGAACAGGTGGTCGTCGTACTCCGTGACCGTCTTTCCCGGCCAGTGCTTGTACGTCGCGCCGACCTCGAACTCCTCGTAGGTCCGTCCGAACTGCATCGCGCTCAGGCCTCCGGGATCTCGAACTTGCTGGTGCGCTGCATGCCGGCGGCGCGCCCCTTGCCGGAGATGACGAGCGCCATCTTGCGGCTGGCCTCGTCGATCATCTCGTCGCCGAGCATCGCGGAGCCCTTCTTGCCGCCCGCCTCGGACGTGTAGTAGTCGTACGCGTCCAGGATCAGCTCGGCGTGGTCGTAGTCCTCCTGGGACGGCGAGAAGATCTCGTTGGACGCCTCGACCTGACCCGGGTGCAGCACCCACTTGCCGTCGAAGCCGAGCGCGGCGGCGCGCTGGGCGACCTCGCGGTAGCCGTCGATGTTGCGGATCTGGAGGTAGGGGCCGTCGATCGCCTGGAGATTGTTGGCGCGGGCGGCCATCAGGATCTTCATCAGGATGTAGTGGTAGGCGTCCGCCGGGTAGCCGGGCGGCTGCTCGCCCACGACCAGCGACTTCATGTTGATCGACGCCATGAAGTCGGCCGGGCCGAAGATGATCGTCTCCACGCGCGGGGAGGCCTGCGCGATCTCGTTGACGTTGTTGAGGCCCTGTGCGTTCTCGATCTGCGCCTCGATGCCGATCTTGCCGACCTCGAAGCCCATCGTCTTCTCGATCTGCGTCAGCAGCAGGTCCAGGGCGACGACCTGCTGGGCCGTCTGGACCTTCGGCAGCATGATGCAGTCGAGGTTCTGGCCGGCGCCCTCGACGACCGTGACGACATCGCGGTACGTCCACTCGGTCGTCCAGTCGTTGACGCGCACGACCCGCGTCTTGCCCGTCCAGTCGCCCTCGTTGAGGAACTTGACGATGGTGTGCCGCGCCTCGGGCTTGGCGAGCGGGGCGCACGCGTCCTCCAGGTCGAGGAAGACCTGGTCCGCCGGGAGGCCCTGGGCCTTCTCCAGGAAGCGCGGGTTCGAGCCCGGTACCGCCAGGCAGGAACGCCGGGGGCGAAGGCGGTTGACCGTGGTCATGCGGGGACCTCCAGGGGGTCGAGCTTGTTCGCTTTCCGGATCTCGTCGACGATGCGGCCGATGATTCCGGTGATGTCGAAGTCCTTCGGGGTGAAGACCGCGGCCACTCCGGCTGCCCTGAGCTGCTCGGCATCACCGTTGGGGATGATGCCACCGGCGATCACCGGTATATCTGTGGCACCGGCCACACGCAGCCGTTCGAGCACGTCCGGCACCAGCTGGGCGTGCGAGCCGGACAGGATGGACAGGCCCACCGCGTGCACGTCCTCGGCGAGGGCCGCGTCCACGATCTGTTCGGGCGTCAGCCGGATGCCCTGGTAGACCACCTCGAAGCCGGCGTCACGCGCGCGCACGGCGATCTGCTCGGCGCCGTTGGAGTGCCCGTCCAGGCCCGGCTTGCCGACCAGGAAGCGCAGCTTGCCCACGCCCAGGTCCTTGGCCGTGAGGTCCACCTTGCGGCGGACCAGGGCCAGCGTGCTGCCCTCCTCGACGGGGACGGCCACCGGCGCCGAGGAGACGCCCGTGGGCGCCCGGAACTCGCCGAACACCTCGCGCAGGGCCCCGGCCCACTCGCCGGTCGTCGCCCCGGCGCGCGCGCACTCCAGGGTGGCCTCCATGAGGTTCTCGTTGCCGCGCGCGGCCTCCTTCAGCCGCTCCAGCGCCTTGCAGGGCCGCGGGTGGTTGAAGGGCGGCTGGTAGCGGCTGTCGCGCCACTGCTGCAGCGCGGCGATGACCCGGGCCTCGACCGCCGGGTCCACCGTCTGGATCGCGGTGTCCAGATCGGCGGTCAGCGGGTTCGGCTCGGTGCCCTCGAAGGCGTTGACACCGATGATCTTCTCCTGGCCGGACTCGATCCGGCCCCGGCGCTCGGCGTGCGAGGCGACCAGCTGCGACTTGAGGTAGCCGGACTCGACGGCGGCCATCGCGCCGCCCATCTCCTGGATGCGGTCGATCTCCGCGAGCGCGGCCTCGGCCAGCTCCTCCACCTTCGCCTCGATCACCTTCGAGCCCTCGAAGATGTCCTCGTACTCGAGCAGATCGCTCTCGTACGCCAGCACCTGCTGGATGCGCAGCGACCACTGCTGGTCCCAGGGGCGGGGCAGGCCCAGCGCCTCGTTCCAGGCGGGCAGCTGCACGGCACGCGCGCGGGCGTCCTTGGAGAGGGTCACGGCCAGCATCTCCAGCACGATGCGCTGGACGTTGTTCTCCGGCTGCGCCTCCGTCAGACCCAGGGAGTTGACCTGGACGCCGTAGCGGAAGCGGCGCTGCTTGGGGTTCTCGATGCCGTACCGCTCACGGGTGATGCGGTCCCAGATGCGGCCGAACGCCCGCATCTTGCACATCTCCTCGACGAAGCGGACGCCCGCGTTGACGAAGAAGGAGATGCGGGCCACGACATCGCCCATGCGCTCCTGCGGCACCTGGCCGGAGTCGCGCACGGCGTCCAGGACGGCGATCGCGGTGGACATCGCGTACGCGATCTCCTGGACCGGTGTGGCGCCCGCCTCCTGCAGGTGGTAGCTGCAGATGTTGATCGGGTTCCACTTCGGCATGTGGGAGACCGTGTACGCGATCATGTCCGTCGTCAGGCGGAGCGAGGGTCCCGGCGGGAAGACGTGCGTGCCGCGGGACAGGTACTCCTTGACGATGTCGTTCTGGGTCGTGCCCTGGAGCTTGGTGATGTCCGCGCCCTGCTCCTCGGCGACGACCTGGTAGAGCGCCAGCAGCCACATGGCCGTGGCGTTGATGGTCATCGAGGTGTTCATCTGCTCCAGGGGGATGTCCTGGAACAGCCGGCGCATGTCACCGACGTGCGCGATCGGCACGCCGACCCGGCCGACCTCGCCGCGGGCGAGGACGTGGTCGGAGTCGTAGCCGGTCTGGGTCGGCAGGTCGAACGCCACCGACAGACCCGTCTGGCCCTTGGCGAGGTTGCGCCGGTACAGCTCGTTGGACGCCTCGGCGGTGGAGTGACCGGCGTACGTGCGCATGAGCCACGGCCGGTCCTTCTGACGCTCAGTCATCTGTGCCCCCGTACGTCTCAGATGTTGCGGAAGCGGTTGATGGCGTCGATGTGCTTGGCCCGCTTCTCCTGGTCGCGGACGCCCAGGCCCTCCTCGGGGGACATGCACAGCACGCCGACCTTGCCCTGGTGGAGGTTGCGGTGCACGTCGTAGGCCGCCTGGCCGGTGTCCTGGAGGGAGTACACCTTGGACAGGGTCGGGTGGATCTTGCCCTTCGCGATGAGCCGGTTGGCCTCCCAGGCCTCGCGGTAGTTGGCGAAGTGCGAGCCGATGATCCGCTTCAGCGACATCCACAGGTAGCGGTTGTCGTACTCGTGCATGTAGCCCGAGGTGGAGGCGCAGGTGGTGATGGTGCCGCCCTTGCGGGTGACGAAGACGCTCGCGCCGAAGGTCTCGCGGCCGGGGTGCTCGAAGACGATGTCGATGTCCTCGCCGCCGGTGAGCTCGCGGATGCGCTTGCCGAAGCGCTTCCACTCCTTGGGGTCCTGGGTGTTCTCGTCCTTCCAGAACTTGTAGCCCTCGGCGCTGCGGTCGATGATCGCCTCGGCGCCCATCGAGCGGCAGATGTCCGCCTTCTGGTCGCTGGAGACGACACAGATCGGGTTGGCGCCGCCGGCCAGCGCGAACTGGGTGGCGTAGCTGCCGAGCCCGCCGCTCGCGCCCCAGATGAGCACGTTGTCGCCCTGCTTCATGCCGGCGCCGTTGCGGGAGACCAGCTGCCGGTAGGCGGTGGAGTTGACCAGGCCGGGGGCGGCGGCCTCCTCCCAGCTGAGGTGGTCGGGCTTGGGCATCAGCTGGTTGGACTTGACCAGGGCGATCTCGGCGAGGCCGCCGAAGTTGGTCTCGAAGCCCCAGATGCGCTGCTCGGGGTCGAGCATCGTGTCGTTGTGGCCGTCGCTGGACTCCAGCTCGACGGACAGGCAGTGCGCGACGACCTCGTCACCGGGCCGCCAGGCGTTGACGCCCGGGCCGGTGCGCAGCACGACGCCCGCGAGGTCGGAGCCGATGATGTGGTACGGCAGGTCGTGGCGCTTGGCCAGCTCGTTGGTGCGGCCGTAGCGCTCCAGGAAGCCGAAGGTCGACAGCGGCTCGAAGATCGACGTCCACACCGAGTTGTAGTTGACCGACGAGGCCATGACGGCCACCAGGGCCTCGCCAGGGCCGAGCTCGGGCAGCGGCACCTCGTCCAGGTGGATCGACTTGCGGGGGTCCTTGTCGCGGGTCTCGAGGCCCGCGAACATCTCCGTCTCGTCCTTGTGCACGGTGATCGCGCGGTACGACTCGGGGAGCGGGAGGGCGGCGAAGTCCTCCGACGTGGAGTCGGGCGACTGGATCGCGGCCAGGATGTCCTTAACGGTCACGGTATTGCCTCCGGCGGTGAGCGCCCTGAGGGAGGGGCGCCGATGGTTACGTCGGTGCTGCTGAGGGTTGAGGGTGTGCCGTCGGTTCGGCGGTGGTGCTTTCGGCAGCGCTGGGTGGCGCGGGAGGTTGCCTGTGACGCAGGCGCCCGGGCGAGCAGGCGGGTGAGCTTGCTGGGACATCGCCCTGACCTCTTCAACGTATGACACCGCGTGTCACCCCGCAAGGCACTGAGTGCCAGAACTTGCTCTCAGATGAAATCTTTACGTGACATATGAGCGATGATCGATCGAACGGCCCCTGGGAGGGCCTGCAAAACGGCCCCTGACATGCCAAAACGGCCACCCCGAAGGGTGGCCGTCATCACACTGCGAAAGAGACTTCAGCGCTCCTTGAGCGCCTGCTCGATCGTCCGCATGACCTCGTCCAGCGGGGCGTCGGTGCGGGCGACGGTCACCAGCACCTCGCCCTGCGCCGAGGCCGTGGCCGCGGCCGGCTGCGGTTCCGTGGAACGCCCGGCCCCGATGCCCGACCCGAAGGTCTTGCGCACGATCGCGAAGGCGTGGTCCAGCTGCGCCTCCACGTCCCCCTGGGCGCCGGCCCTGAGCCAGCGCCGCAGGACGTGGTTGTGGGCGGTGACGACCGCGGACGCGGCGACCTCCGCCAGCAGCGGGTCGTCGTTGGCGTCGTCCGCGTGCGCGCGCTCGTCGAAGTGGCCGAGGAGATAGCGGGTGAACAAGCGCTCGTAGCGGGCCACCGACGCGATCTCCGCCTCGCGCAGGGTGGGTACCTCGCGCGTCAGTTTGTACCGGGCGACCGAGATCTCCGGCCGGGCCGCGTACATCCTCATGACTTCCTTGATGCCGCGGCACACCGTGTCGAGCGGATGCTCGTGCGCGGGCGCGGCGTTGAGCACCGCCTCGGCGCGGATCAGAGTGTCGTCGTGATCGGGGAAGATCGCCTCTTCCTTGGAGCGGAAGTGGCGGAAGAAGGTGCGGCGGGCGACCCCGGCCTGGGCCGCGATCTCGTCGACGGTGGTCGCCTCGTACCCCTTCGTCGCGAACAGCTCCATCGCGGCGGCCGCCAGTTCCCGGCGCATCTTGAGCCGCTGAGCGGCGGCGCGAGAACCGGCGGCACTCTCCGGCGCGTCGGTCGCGACTGGTGTACGTGAGGACTTGGCGGGCTGGGGCATGCCCTGAACGTACTGCATGTGCGCAGCTCGCTGCGCATGGCCTGGTGCGTGGAACCGGTCCGGGCCGAGCAGGCCGCCCCACTCCGCGCCGGACCGGAACCAGTCGCCGGGACGCTCAGCGCTTGGCATATTCGCGGAAGCCACGGCCGGTCTTGCGGCCGAGGCAGCCCGCGGCCACCAGGTGCTCCAGCAGCGGCGCCGGGGCGAGCCCCGGGTCGCGGAACTCGCGGTGCAGGACCTTCTCGATGGCGAGCGAGACGTCCAGCCCGACGACGTCCAGCAGCTCGAAGGGGCCCATCGGGTAACCGCCGCCCAGCTTCATCGCCGCGTCGATGTCGTCGAGCGTCGCGTAGTGCTCCTGCACCATCTTGATCGCGTTGTTCAGGTACGGGAACAGCAGCGCGTTCACGATGAAGCCGGCCCGGTCACCGCAGTCGACCGGGTGCTTCCTGATCCGTGCGCACACCTCGCGGACCGTCGCGTGCACGTCGTCGGCGGTCAGCACCGTCCGGACGACCTCGACCAGCTTCATGGCCGGCGCCGGGTTGAAGAAGTGCATCCCGATCACGTCCTGCGGGCGCGAGGTGGCCCGGGCGCAGGCGACGACCGGCAGCGACGAGGTGGTGGTGGCGAGGATCGCGCCCGGCTTGCAGACCTTGTCCAGGGCCGCGAACAGCTGCCGCTTGACCTCCAGGTCCTCGGCGACCGCTTCCACGGCCAGATCGACGCCGGCGAAGTCGTCGTACGTGCCGGTCGGCGTGACCCGGTCCAGGGTCTGCGCGGCGGCCTCGGCGGTCATCCGGCCCTTGTCGACCGAGCGGGCCAGGGACTTGCCGATCCGGGCCTTCGCCGTCTGCGCCTTCTGCTCGCTGCGGGCGGCGATGACCACCTCGTACCCGGCCTTGGCGAAGACCTCGGCGATACCGGAGGCCATGGTGCCCGAGCCCGCGACACCGACCGAGCGGATCTCCCGGCCGGGAACCAGGTCGCCGCCCTCCAGCGGCGTCAGCGCGTCCCGCACGACGACCGGGCTGCCCGGCGCCTCGTACGTGTAGAAACCGCGCCCCGTCTTGCGGCCGGTCAGACCCGCCTCGCTCAGCTGCTTGAGGATCGGGGCCGGGGCGTGCAGCCGGTCGCGGGAGGCGGCGTACATGGCCTCCAGGACCGTGCGCGCGGTGTCCACGCCGATCAGGTCGAGCAGGGCCAGCGGGCCCATGGGCAGCCCGCAGCCCAGACGCATCGCGGCGTCGATGTCCTCCCGGGAGGCGTACTTCGCCTCGTACATCGCGGCCGCCTGGTTGAGGTAGCCGAACAGCAGGCCGTCGGCGACGAATCCCGGGCGGTCGCCGACCGCGACGGGCTCCTTGCCCAGGTCGAGCGCGAGGTCGGTGACCGCCGTGACGGCGGCCGGCGCGGTCAGCACCGAGGAGACGACCTCGACCAGCTTCATGGCCGGCGCCGGGTTGAAGAAGTGCAGACCCAGCACCCGCTCGGGGCGGGACGAGTCGGCGGCCAGGCGCGTCACGGACAGGGCGTTGGTGCCGGTCGCCAGGATCGTCTCGGGGCGCACGATCCCGTCCAGCTCCCGGAAGATCTGCTGCTTGACCTCGTAGGACTCCGGGGCCACCTCGATGACCAGGTCGGCGTCGGCCGCCGAGCGCAGGTCGGCGCAGGTGCGGACACGGCCGAGGATGTCGGCGCGCTCCTGCTCGGTCAGCCGGCCGCGCTCGACGCCGCGGGCCGTGGAGGACTCCAGGGCGGCGACGCACTTCGCGGCCTGGGCCTCGCTGATGTCGATGCCGACGACGGTGCGGCCGGCCTTGGCGAGGACCTCGGCGATGCCGGTGCCCATGGTGCCGAGGCCGACGACGGCGACGGTCTGCAGCGGGGACTGGGACGGGTCGGAAAGGGGAGTGGCCATCGCGGGACTCCAGGATGAGGGTGACGACGGGGAACGCGCTCCGGGTGCGCCGAAGGCGGCCCGGCGCAAGCCGGACCACGGGCGCACCGGGTGCGTGAGGAAGTGCGGGTGCTGGCCGGGCTGCGAAGCGCACACGCCCGGTGCCGCCTCCGCGGGCGTGCACACGCCCGGGGCGAACGGCGGTTCCGACCGGCCCTGTCCCGGGGCCGAGCCGTACTGCGGTACCTGAGGCACCGAACCGACTATCGCGACAGCCGCGTCACCAGACCGCCGCGAGGAGATACGAGTGGGTAACTCGCTCGTCTGAGCTTAACTGGCGGGTAACGAGCGCGCCAGCCCTCGTGTTTGTGATGTACGTCCCGCGCGGCTCGCGACGCCCCTAACCTCTCAGTCATGGACGAAGAGTTGCGATCACTCACGGAGCGCTTACGGCAGGAGGCGGGGGCGTCGCCCGCGTTCGAGCGGCTCGTGGCGACCGACGACCTCGACGCCCTGGCGGCGGTGCTGACCGAACCCGGGCAGCACCTGTGGGCGCGGGAGCTGGCCGCGTTCCGGCTGGGGCTCGCACGGGACCGGCGGGCCTTCGAGGCCCTGGTGCTGCTGCTCAACCACCGTGATCCCCCGCGCTGCGTCTCCGCCGCCCACGCCCTCGCCCGGCTCGGCGACCCGCGTACCGCCCGCGCGGCCGCCGCCCTCGCCACCAACGAACTGAGGGTCGCCTACGCCCTGCACCCGGTGCGGCTCCTGGTCGAACTGCGCGCCCCGGAAGCGGTGCCCGCGCTGATCACCACGCTCCGGCGGCGCCTGCGCCCGCACGACCCGTACCGCCGCGTGGCCCTCGCCTGCGTGGACGGTCTCGGCACGCTGGGCGACGCCCGGGCCCGGCCCGTGCTGAACGAGGCCCTCGCGCATCCGGCGCTGGCCGAGGCGGCGGTGCGGGCGCTGGGGCGCATTCCTAAGCAGAGGTGAGTCAGCGGGGGAGTGGCCTGGCGTACCGCACCTCGGGGATCGCGACCCCGTCCACCTCGAAGGGCTCCTCCGCGCCGTCCGCCCGGAAGCCGGCCCGTTCGTAGAAGCGGCGGGCCCGGTCGTTCTCCTTGAGCACCCACAGGAGGAGGCGGCCGTGGCCCGCCGCGGAGCAGTGCGCGACCGACCGGGCGAGCAGCGCCTGCCCCGCGCCCTGTCCCAGACGCCGCGGGTGGACGTAGAGGGCGTACAACTCGGCGTCCTCGGTGAGGACTTCGCCCTCCCGGTACGGACCGTGGCAGGCCCAGCCGACGATCTCGCCGCCGGCGTCCTCGGCCACCAGGTTCACCACGCCGGCGTCGCCCTGCGCGAGGTACCCGCGCCGGCGCTCGGCGTCCTCCTCGACGCTGAGCCCGTCCAGGTACGACTGCGGGACCAGGCCTTGGTAGGCGCTGCGCCAGCCGCCGATGCGGATCTCCGCGACGCGGTCGCAGTCGGCGAGCGTCATCTCCCGTATCCGCAGGCTCCTCATGGCGCGACCACCGCGAACGCCTCGATCTCCAGCACGAACTCCGGCCGTACCAGCGCGGCGACCTGCACCGCCGAAGCGGCCGGCAGCCGGTCGTCGGGTATGTGCTCGGCGCGGGCCGCGCGGATGGCCGGCATATGGGCCATGTCCGTGACGAAGTAGGTGAGTTTGACGACGTCGTCGAAGGACGCGCCGGCGGCCGCCAGGCAGCGCCGGAGGTTCTCGAAGACCTGGCGGGCCTGCGCCGCCGCGTCGCCCGCGCCGACCAGCCGCCGCTGTTCGTCGAGCGCGAGCTGACCGGCGATCGCCACGAAGCGGCCGGTGCCTAGGACGACATGACTGTAATGGGCCGCCGCTGCCACGCCGTCGGGGGCGGGAATCCTCGTCAGGTCACTCATGGGCCCATGGTGGACCATGGCGCTGACGACGCCCGCCCCGACGGGTCGTCAGCCGCTCAGTGGCGGAAACCGAGCAGGGCGTGCAGTGCCGAGCCGTTCGCGGAGGCCGACGCCGCCTTCGCGGCCGTCGCCGCAGGCTTCGGTTCGGGCAGCGCCGCGCACACCGCGTCCGCCTCGCCGAAGCCGCGCGGCACGGTGCCGTCGGTCAGGTACGCCGCCAGGTGCTTGTCCAGGCAGGCGTTGCCGCTCAGCGTGACGCCGTGGTTGCCGCCGCCCTGCTCGACCACCAGGCTGGAGCCGGCCAGCAGACGGTGCATGGTGACACCGCCCTCGTACGGCGTGGCCGCGTCGCCGGTCGCCTGGAACAGCAGCACCGGCGGCAGCTTGCCGTTCGCCACGTCCACGGGGCGCAGCGAGTCCGTCGGCCAGAACGCGCACGGCGCGTTGTACCAGGCGTTGTTCCAGGTCATGAACGGGGCCTTCTCGTAGGCCGCCCAGTTGTCCCTGCGCCACTGGTGCCAGTCGCGCGGCCAGAACGCGTCCCGGCACTGCACCGCCGTATAGATGCTGTAGCTGTTGTCGTCGGCGGCGTCGATCGCGCCGAACTTCTTGTACGCCTCGACCAGCGGCTCGGTGTTCTTGCCGTTCACGTACGCCGCGAACGCCTCCGCCAGAGCGGGCCAGTAGCCGTTGTAGTAGGTGCCCGGGAGGAAGGTGTCCTCGAGCTCCGCGGCGCCCACCCGGCCGCCCGCGGGCTTCTTGGCCAGGGCCGCCCGCATCGCGTACCAGGTGGCTTCGATCCTCTCCGGATCGGTGCCGAGCCGGTACCGCGCGTCGTGCCTGGCGACCCAGGCCATGAAGGCGCGGTGACGGTCGTTGAAGGCGTGGTCCTGGTTGAGGTTGGCGGTGTACCACACGTCGGTGGGGTCGACGACCGAGTCCAGGACCAGGCGCCGGATCCGCTGCGGGTACAGCTTGGCGTAGACCGCCCCCAGGTAGGTGCCGTACGAGTAGCCGAAGTAGTTGATCTTCTTCGCTCCCAGGGCCTGGCGGATCCACTCGATGTCGTGCGCGGCGCTGATCGTGTTGATGTACGGCAGCAGGTGCCCGTACTTCCTGGTGCAGGCGGCGGCGAAGTTCTTGACGCGGGCGAGGTTGGCCCGCTCGGTCTCGGGCGTGCTCGGCACGGAGTCGGGGCGCACCGGGCCGAAGTAGCCGGGCTCGCAGTCCAGGGCGGGCCTGCTCCCGCCCACTCCACGCGGGTCGAAGCCGATGATGTCGTACTGGGCCGCGACCTTCTTGGGCAGCGCCCCGGCGACGAATCCGGCGAGCGTCAGACCGTCGCCGCCGGGGCCGCCGGGGTTCACCAGAAGCGGGCCCTGGAACCTCTCGGCGGTGTGCGGGACGCGGGACAGCGCGAGGGTGATCCGCCGGCCGTCCGGGTTCGCGTGGTCCAGCGGCACCTTGAGGGACGCGCACTGGAGCGTCGGATGGTCGGTGGTGCCGCACTTCTTCCAGCCGGGTTTCGCGGCGTGAAGGATTCCCGCGGAGTGCGGTGCGCTCGCCTCGGCGGGCACGGCCGTGAGGCTCCCGGCCAGCGCGACGGCGGCGGCGCCGCACAGCACGGCTGCGCGTGTTCCCATGGAGGCCTTCCAGGACGGAGGGGCGTCGGACCGCGGGGCTCACGGTCCTCGCCGATTCGTCCCGGCCCCCGGCGCTGGAAGAACGTTTCCTGTCAAGACTTGACCCGTTTGCGTCGCGAGATGCGCTCGAATGCTCCTAAAGGAGCGACAGTTGGGTCGGTTCGGACGTCGGGGTCTCGGCCGGTTCGGGCGGCCGGATCCGCCGCGGCAGCTCCGTGCGCGTGGGCCCGATGCCGTACTCCTCGGCCATCTCGTGCACCTGACGGGTGATCCGCCGCTGGTACCACTTCGGGGCGTACGAGCCCTCCGCGTACAGCCGCTCGTAACGGGCCACCAGGTGCGGATGGTGCTGCTCCAGCCAGGCCATGAACCACTCACGGGCGCCGGGCCGCAGATGCAGCACCAGCGGCGTCACGGACGTGGCACCGCAGGCCGCGATCGCCCGCACGGTGGACCGCAGTTGGGCGGGCGAGTCGCTCAGGAACGGAATCACCGGCGCCATCAGCACCCCGCAGCCGATGCCGTGTTCGCCCAGGGTGCGGACCACCTCCAGGCGCCGCTCCGGCGCGGGGGTGCCCGGCTCGACGGTGCGCCAGAGCTCCTGGTCGATGAAGCCGACCGACACGGAGACGCCGACGTCGGTCACCTGTGCCGCCTGCTTGATCAGCTCCAGGTCGCGCAGGATGAGCGTGCCCTTGGTCAGGATCGAGAAGGGGTTCGCGTGATCGCGCAGCGCCGAGATGATGCCCGGCATCAGCCGGTAGCGGCCCTCGGCGCGCTGGTAGCAGTCGACGTTGGTGCCCATCGCGATGTGCTCGCCCTGCCAGCGGCGCGAGCCGAGCTGCCGGCGCAGCAGCTCCGGTGCGTTGATCTTGACCACGATCTGGCTGTCGAAGCCGAGGCCGGTGTCGAGGTCCAGGTAGCTGTGCGTCTTGCGCGCGAAGCAGTACACGCACGCGTGCGAGCAGCCCCGATAGGGGTTGACCGTCCACTGGAACGACATCCGTGAGACCGCCGGCACCCGGTTGATGATCGAGCGGGCCCGGATCTCGTGGAAGGTGATCCCGCGGAACTCCGGCGTGTCGAAGGTACGCGTGGTCACCGCGTCCGCGCCGAACAGCGCGGCATCGGCCCGGCCGTGTTCGGAGTCCACTGTGAGGTTCTCCCAGCGCATGACGCCTCCTCGGTAGCACTGACCACAGAATAGAACACATGTTCCCCTGATCGTGCGAGGGTGTTTTGCGAACGCCTGCGACCGGGTTGGGCACCCCGATTTGGGGGGCCGGGCAGCGGGGTGGTTGGCTTGCCCCGACCCCCGAGCAACCAGGTCCTGGAGGAAAGCGATGGCGCAGGTCGAGGCCACTACGGAGCGGATCGTCGCGGCGGACGCGGAGACGGTGTTCGATGCCCTCGCCGACTACGGCGGCACCCGCGCGAAGCTGCTGCCCGAGCAGTTCAGCGAGTACGAGGTCCGGGAGGGCGGCGACGGCGAGGGCACCCTCGTCCACTGGAAGCTCCAGGCCACCAGCAAGCGCGTGCGCGACTGCCTCCTGGAGGTCAGCGAGCCCACCGACGGCGAGCTGGTCGAGAAGGACCGCAACTCCTCCATGGTCACCACCTGGCGGGTCACCCCGGCCGGTGAGGGCAAGTCCCGGGTCGTGGTGACCACCACCTGGACCGGCGCCGGCGGCATCGGCGGCTTCTTCGAGAAGACCTTCGCGCCCAAGGGCCTCGGCCGCATCTACGACGCGATGCTCACCAAGCTCGCCGCCGAGGTCGAGAAGTAGCCCGCCTCAAGGCTCAAACCCCCAGGGGGCGTTGCGCCCCTCACCGGTTCGAGTGATCTCCGTACGGCTCGCTCCTGTGCCGTAACTCGTCGCGCTTGCTCGTAGTTGTCGCTTTTACGCGGGAATTGTGCGGCAGCGCGACGAGGGGAGCGGTGAGTGGGCGGGATCACTCTGGCGCAGGACGAACCGGCGGCAGCGCCTCCCGAGACCCCCGCACCTCCGCCGGATGCGGACACCGGACCGAGCCCGCGCCGGGTGCGGCTGGTCTTCTTCGCTCTCATGCTGGCCCTTCTCCTGGCCGCCCTGGAGCAGATGATCGTCGCCACCGCGCTCCCGAAGATCGTCGGTGAACTGCACGGCCTGGACCGGATGTCCTGGGCGATCACCGCCTACCTGCTCACCGCCACCGTCGGGCTGCCGATCTACGGCAAGCTCGGCGATCTGCTGGGCCGCAAGGGCGTCTTCCAGTTCGCGATCGTCGTCTTCGTCGTCGGCTCCGCGCTCGCGGGACGGGCGCGGAGCATGGATCAGCTGATCGCCTTCCGTGCGGTGCAGGGCGTCGGCGCGGGCGGCCTCATGATCGGCGTCCAGGCGATCATCGCGGACATCGTGCCGCCCCGGCAGCGCGGCCGCCACATGGGCCTGATCGGCGCCGCCTTCGGCCTGGCCTCCGTCGCCGGACCGCTGCTCGGCGGCTACTTCACCGACCACCTCTCCTGGCGCTGGTGCTTCTACGTCAACGTCCCCTTCGGCCTGGTCACCCTCGCCGTCGTCGCCGTCGCGCTGAAACTCCCCAAACCGGCCGCCAAGGCCCGGCTGGACATCCTCGGCGCGCTGCTGCTGACCGCCGCCTCCACCTGCCTGGTCCTGCTGACCAGCTGGGGCGGCACCGAGTACGCCTGGGACTCGCGGACGATCCTCGGCCTCGCGGCCGGAGCGGCGGCGGCCACCGTCCTCTTCCTCGTCACCGAGCGCTTCGCCGCCGAACCCCTCATGCCGCTGCGGCTGTTCAGGGACTCCGCCTTCAACGTCACCGGTCTGGTCGGCCTGGTGATCGGAGTGGGCCTGTTCGGCGCAGCCACCTATCTGCCGACCTATCTGCAGATGGTCGACGGGGCCTCCGCCACCGAATCGGGCCTGCTCATGCTGCCGATGATGGCCGGCATCGTCGGCGCCTCGATCATCACCGGCCAGCTCATCAGCCACACCGGCCGCTACAAGGCCTACCCGATCCTCGGCGGCGCCCTCTCCGTCGCCGGCATGTGGCTGCTGTCGCGCCTGGAGGTCGGCACGCCCCGGCTGCACTACAGCATCTGGATGGCCGTCCTCGGCGCCGGCATCGGCATGGTGATGCCGGTGCTGATCCTCGCCGTGCAGAACTCCGTGCGCCCCGCCGATCTCGGGACCGCCACCAGCGCCAACAACTACTTCCGGCAGATCGGCGGCAGCGTCGGAGCCGCCGTCTTCGGCGCCCTTTTCGCCGACCGGCTCACCGACGCCCTCGCCGAGCGCATCCCCGCACGGGCGGGGACCGGGCTGCCGGACCCCGAGTCCATCACCCCGCAACTCGTGCACGCACTGCCCCCGGCCCTGCGCGACGGCTACATCCGGGCGTACGCCGACGCCATGCCGCGGATCTTCCTGTACCTGGTGCCGGTGCTGGCCCTCGGGCTGGTCATCGCCTTCTTCCTCAAGGAGAAACCCCTGGTGTCCCACAACGCCTCCGCCACCGACCCGGACACGGCGCCGGGGACCACCTCGATCCCGCAGGCGCGCGCCGCGTACGCCCTCGGCGTCCCCGTGTGCGGCTCCGTGCAGCACCACGACGGGACCGTCGTGCCCCGCGCGGCCCTCACGCTCATCGACGTCACCGGGCAGCAGACCGGGCGCGGCGCGAGCGGCGAGGACGGGCGCTACGCGCTGGCCACCCCCGGACCCGGCTCGTACGTCCTGATCGCCGCGGCCGGCGGCCACCAGCCGCAGGCGGTCTCCGTGACCGTCGGCGAACGCCCCGTCGAACTCGACATCGTCCTCGGCGGCGCCGGAAACCTCGTCGGCAGCGTGGTCACCGCCGACGGCACGCCCGTACGGGACGCCACCGTCACGCTCACCAACGTGCACGGCGAGGTCGTGGCCACCACCCGCAGCGGCCGGGAGGGCGGCTACGTCATCACCGAGCTCGTCGCCGGGGAGTACACCCTCGCCGCCGGCGCGCCCGCCTTCCGCCCGGCCGCGCTCCCCGTCACCGTCCAGGCCGCCCGCGAGACCCGCCGGGACATCGAGCTGGCCGGCGGCGCCGTGCTGCGCGGTACCGTCCGGGCGGGTGGCGGACGGCCCGTGGAGGACGCGCGCGTGACGCTGCTCGACGTGGCGGGCAACGTGGTCGACACCCTCACCACCGGCCCCGACGGCACGTTCCGCTTCATCGACCTGTCCTCCGGCGAGTACACCGTCATCGCCGCCGGTTACCCGCCCGTCGCCACCGTGCTCCAGGTGGCCGGAGGGGGCCGCACCGAGCGGGATCTCCAGCTGAGCCACGAGGACTGAACCAGCACCGGCGCGCGGGGTCGCACGCCGGCGCGCACCCCGCGCGGTCAATTCCCGCAATGCCTCACATCGCCACCGGCCCGCGCCGTACGGTGGTGACGCCGGCACAGATCTTGCGTCCGTGGGGAGAGAGGGCCTGGGCCATGGACCGTGGCACCGACAGTGCCGGGCAAAGCCCGGTGACGGAACCCGCCGAGCCCGGCCGCGTCCCCCTGGCCGTCGTCGTGGTCGACCGCGACGGCCTCGTGTCCCACTGGAGCCGAGGCGCACGGCGCCTGTTCGGCGTCCCCAAGGACGAGGCGATCGGCCGCACGGCCCTCGACCTGCTCCCCGTCTCCGGTGCCCTGCCCGCGGGACAGGACCCGGCCCCGCACGCCGAGGACGGCCTCGGACCCGACCTCGAATCCTCCCTGGACGGCGGGCTCTCCTACCCCGCGGCGGGCCGCGCCCGCCTCGCCGCGCCCGACCGGGAGCGGGCCGACGTCCTGTGGTGGGCCTACCCGCTGGTCGGTCCCGGACCCGAGCGGCTGCTCGTGCTCGCCGCCGACGCGGACGGGCTGCGGCCCGGCGACGGGACCTTCGAGCGGATCGCGCCCGGCTTCGCGCCGCACACCGACTTGCCCGGCGCGGAAGACCTCGCCCGCCGGCTCCCCGAGGTCCTGCCCAGCATGAGCGTCGGCGAGAGCGCCCGGATCGTCGCGCAGATCCTCGAACTCGGGTACCCGGTCCTGGAGTTCAGTCAGAACGACCGGGTGCCCGTCACCCCCGACTGGGGCGTGGCCCGGCGCGCCGAGCGCAAGGCGCGCCGCGAACGGGCCGCGCGGGCCCTGGCCGCCGGCGAACCCGTGCCGGAGGAGCTGCGGGACGAGGGGGAGGACCTCGAGTACGCCGCCGTCCGCGAGCGCCTTGAGTTCCTCAACGAGGTCAGCGGCCGCATCGGCACCTCGCTCGACCTGTCCCGGACGATCATCGAGGTCAGCAGGGCCGTCGTGCCCCGCTTCACCGACGTCGCCGGGACGTATCTGCGGGAACAGGTCGTCGCGGGAGAGGAGTTCGCGGACGGTGTGCCCGACACGACCACCCTGTGGCACCGGGTCGCCGTCGAGCACACCGACGAACCCGGCCGCTGGGACGACGTCGTCCCCGTCGGCGAGGCCATGCCGTTCCCGGCGCACACGCCGTTCTTCCAGTGCATGACCAGCGGCGAACCCGTCCTCGTGCCACGCATCAGCGAGGAGATGGGGCACGCCATCGCCGCACAGTTCGACAAGCGCGACATCCGGCCGCTCATCACCGGCCGCTCCATGCTGGTCGTGCCCCTGAAGGCACGCAACGTCGTCCTGGGGTTCATGATCCTGCTGCGCCACCCCGAGCGGCCGGTCTTCAACGACATGGACCGCGTGACCGGCGCCGAACTCGCCGCCAGGGCGGGCCTGGTGCTGGACAACGCGCGCATGTACACCTTCCAGGAGAACGTCGCCGAGACGCTCCAGGACAGCATGCTGCCGCACATCCCGCCCCGTCTGACCGGCTGTGACATCGCCACCCGCTATCTGCCCGGAACACTGCTCGGCAGGGTCGGCGGTGACTGGTTCGACGCGGTGAAACTGCACGGCGGACGCACGGCGTTCGTCGTCGGCGACGTGATGGGCCACGGCCTGAACTCGGCCGCGATGATGGGACAGTTGCGCACGGCCGTGCAGACCATGGCCGGGCTCGACCTGCCGCCCGCCCAACTGCTGCGCAACCTCGACGACCTCGCCCAGCGCCTCGGCGACAGCTACCTCGCGACCTGCCTCTACGCGGTTTACGACCCGATCGGGAGCGAGCTCCACCTCGCCAACGCCGGGCACATCCCGCCCGTCCTGGTCCGGGCCGACGACGGCCGCAGCGAACTGCTCGACCTGCCCACCGGCGCGCCCATCGGCGTCGGCGGGGTGCCCTTCGAGGCGGTCTCCGTGCACGTGGAGCCCGGCGACCGGCTGGTGATGTGCACCGACGGACTGGTCGAGGTGCGCGGCGAGGACATCGGGGTGGGTCTGGCGGCCCTCTGCGAGTCGGCCGCGCACCCGGCCGCGTCCATGGACGACGCCTGCGACACCATCATCCGCGCCCTGAACACCTGCGGCGGACGCAAGGACGACGTGGCGCTGCTGATGGCCCGCCTGGGCGGCATCGAGCCGCACCACGTGGCCGAATGGCGCCTCGCCCTCCACCCGGCCGAAGTGGGCCGGGCCCGCGCGGCGGTCCGCGAGCAACTGCACGACTGGGGCCTCGCACCACTCGCCCCGCCGGCGGAGCTGATGGTCGGCGAACTCGTCACCAATGCCGTACGGCACTCCCACGCCCGCCCCGTCGCACTGCGCCTGGTCCGTGGCGACACCCTGCTGTGCGAGGTGGACGACGACGACCACGAGCTGCCGACGCTGCTGAACGCGGGCCCGCTCGACGACTTCGGACGCGGCCTGCGCCTCGTCAGCACCCTGTCCCGCGAGTGGGGGACCAGCCGGACCAAGGCCGGCAAGACGGTCTGGTTCGAGCTGACGCTGCCGCGCCGCTGAACACCAGCGGGCCGGACACGGCGTGAAGGTACGCGCCCGCGTTCTTGTGGCCGCGACCCGGGCGCGGTACACCGTACTCGCCCGTCGCATGGCGGGATTCGTTCGCACCCTGGGGAGTGGGCCATGAGCGTGACGAGTCGGTACCGGGAGGCCTGGGAGGGTTTCTGGCGCGAGGCGCCCGCGGAACCGGGGGCGGTGTTCTGGGACGCGGAACCGGTCCTGACCGTGGGCCCCCATCTGGCCCTGTTCGAACCGTACCTGGCCGATCCCGCCCTGCCGCTGGTGGACCTCGGCTGCGGCAACGGCACCCAGACCCGCTACCTCGCCGACCGCTTCCCACGGGTCCTGGGCGTCGACCTGTCCGCCGCGGCCCTCGACCACGCCCGGCGGGCCGACCCGGCGGGGCAGGCCGCCTACCGGCAACTGGACGCCGCCGAGAAGGACGAGGCCCAGGCCCTGCACGCGGAGCTCGGCGACAGCAACGTCTACATGCGGGGCGTCCTGCACCAGTGCGAGCCGGACGACCGGCAGTCGCTGATCGACGGCATCGCCACGCTGGTCGGCGACCGCGGCCGCGCCTGCCTGGTGGAACTCTCGGGCGCCGCCAAGCCGGTGCTGATGGGCCTGGCGGGCGGCCCCGAAGGCCCGCCGCCCAAACTCGCACCCGTGTTCCGGCACGGCCTCACGCCCGGCGAGGTCTCGGACGAGGCCGTGCCCGAGTATCTGCGCTCGGCCGGTCTCACCGTCCTGGCGAGCGGCCGACTGCCGCTGAAGACCACGGAGTACCGCCCGGACGGCACACGCATCGAGCTGCCCTCCACCTGGCTGCTGGCGGGGCGCACGGCCTGAGGCGAGCGGACAGTCGTCCGGGCCGCCGCCCAGCCGGTCGGCCAGACAGGCCAGGTGCAGCGCCATGGCCGTCCGGTGCTCGCGCAGCGGACGGCCGGTGAACTGCTCGCTCGTGTTCATGCGGTAGACGACGGTGTTGCGGTGGATGTGCAGCGCCGCGGACGCCCGGACGAGGTCGAAGCCGATCTTCCGCTCCGCGATCAGCGGCGAGTCCACCTCGCTGCTGGTCACCTTCTCCGTGGACCTGGACCTCCGCGCCCCGGCACACGCTGTACTTTCGGCTGGCGCCGCGTCGTGGCCGTCGCCCTCACGAGCCGGCACTGCCTGGGCCGCTGGTTCGACGACCCGGACGACCTGGTCGACCGCGTCCCCGGGCGGCGGCCCGAGGCACTCGTGCCGTTCCGTTTCGACCGGCTCCGGCGCTGAGCCGGAGGCGGTCTGGCGGGCGGCCGATTTGTCGGTGTACGGTCACCTATCCCGTCCGTGCACCCTGCCTCGCCCCCACGGAGGACAGTCATGCCGATGCCCTGGTTACGGATGCTGGCCGCGTCAGCGGTCTCGACGGTACTGATCGGCACCAGCGCCGTCACGACCGCCGCCGCACCGGACCCTCGCGCGGTACGGGACAGCGTGCACACCGCAGGGCGGGTCAAGGACGCCGGGGACGTGCTCCAGTACAGCTGGCCCGGCGTCTACTTCGAGGGCCGGATCAGGGGCACCGGCGTGGGCGTCGTGCTCGACGACCCGGCCGCCGACTACGACGTCCAGGTCGACGGAGCCACCGTCGCGACCCTCGTCACGCCGGGGAGGACCACCCACTGGGTCAGGGGCCTGCGCGACGGCGTGCACACCGTCCGGCTCGTCAAGCGCAACGACACCCCGTGGAGCACCAGCACCTTCGGCGGCTTCGTCGCCGCACCCGGCGGCGCCGTCCTGGCCAGGCCGGCCGCGCGCAGCCGTCAGATCGAGTTCATCGGCGACTCCCTCACGGCCGGCTACGGAAACCTCTCCACCTCCCGCGACTGCGACGGCGAGCAGCTCAAACGCGCCACCAACGCCGACGTGAGCTACGGCGCCCTCACCGCCCGGGGGCTGCGCGCCGACTACCAGGTCAACGCCTACTCGGGCCAGGGCATGGTGCGCAACTACAACGGAGGCTCGCCGGAGGTGAACTACCGCACCTTCTACGACCGCGCGCTGCTGAACGTACCGGGCGACGTCTGGCGGAACCCGGGTACCTGGCGGCCGCAGCTGGTGGTGGTCCACCTCGGCACGAACGACTTCTCGACGCCGGTCAACCCGGGCGAGCCCTGGACGGACGAGAGCCTCGCCGCCGCCTACCGCAGCGCCTACAGCGGCTTCCTCGACAAGCTGCGGAAGCGCTACGGGGCCGCCACCACCCTCCTGGCCGTGGGCACCGGGCCGTTCGCCGGTCACGTCGAGCACGTCGTCCGCGAACGCACCGGCGCCGGCGACCGCAGGGTCCGCTACTGGTCACTCGACACCACCGGCCTGGACTACGCGGGCTGCCACTGGCACTACTCCGCCCGCGACCACCGCCTCCTGGCCGACCGGCTCACCGCGTTCCTCGCCGACCTGCCGATCCGTTGGTGACCACCTCGTAGCCGGTTCCGCCCGCAGCGCGTAACGTGACGAACCATGAAGATCTCCGCCCTGGACGGCTCGTCATGAGAATCCTCATCAGCGCCGACATGGAGGGCGCCACCGGCGTCACCTGGCCCGACGACGTGATGCCGGGTGCCTCGCAGTGGGAGCGCTGCCGCTCGCTGTTCACCTCCGACGTCAACGCCGCCGTCCTCGGTTTCCACGACGGCGGCGCCGACGAGGTGATCATCAACGAGGCGCACTCCACGATGCGCAACCTGCTGCTGGAGCAGCTCGACGAACGCGCCCAGATGCTCACCGGCCGGCACAAGGCGCTGTCCATGGTGGAGGGCGTGCAGCACGGCGACGTCGACGGCATCGCGTTCGTCGGCTACCACGCGGGCGCCGGCATGGAGGGCGTCCTGGCGCACACCTACCTCGCCAACTCCATCACGGGCGTGTGGCTCGACGACGTACGGGCGAGCGAGGGTCTCCTCAACGCTCATGTCGTCGCCGAGTACGGGGTGCCCGTCGTGCTGGTCACCGGGGACGACGTCGCCTGTGAGGACGCGCTCGGATATGCGCCCGAGGCGCTGAAGGTCGCGGTGAAGGACCACGTGTCGCGCTACGCGGCGGTGTGCCGCACACCCGCCCGCACCGCGGCCGACATCCGGGCGGCGGCCAAGGAGGCGGCCGCGCTGGCGGTGCGTCACGAACCCGTGCGCGGCGGTCCGTTCACCGTGGCCGTGGAGTTCGACGCGGAGCACCTGGCGATGGCCGCCACCGTCGTCCCGGGCGTGGACCGGATCGCGGAGCGGAAGGTCGCGTACACGAGCGAGACCATGTACGAGGGCATCCGCGCCTTCAAGGCGGTCACCACGATCGTCTCGGCCGCGGTGGAGGAGCAGTATGGCTGAGCAGGTGGACGGGCCCGCGCTGGACGAGGTCGTGACGTTCACGTCCGACCTCATCCGGATCGACACCACCAACCGGGGCGGGGGCGACTGCCGGGAGCGGCCCGCCGCCGAGTACGCCGCCGCACGGCTCGCCGAGGCCGGCATCGAGCCGACCCTGCTGGAGCGCACCGAGGGGCGGACCAACGTCGTCGCCCGGATCGAGGGCACCGACCCCTCGGCCGATGCCCTGCTGCTCCACGGCCATCTCGACGTCGTGCCCGCCGCGGCCGCCGACTGGAGGGTGCACCCCTTCTCCGGGGAGATCCGCGACGGGGTCGTCTGGGGACGCGGCGCCGTCGACATGAAGAACATGGACGCGATGGTCCTCGCCGTCGTGCGCGGCTGGGCACGGCAGGGCGTCCGGCCCCGCCGGGACATCGTCATCGCGTTCACCGCCGACGAGGAGGCCAGCGCCGAGGACGGCTCCGGGTTCCTCGCCGACGAGCACGCCGCACTGTTCGAGGGCTGCACCGAGGGCGTCAGCGAGGCGGGCGCCTTCACCTTCCACGACGGTGGCGGGCGGCAGATCTACCCGATCGCGGCCGGGGAACGCGGCACCGCCTGGCTGAAGCTCACCGCCCGCGGACGCGCCGGGCACGGCTCCCAGGTGAACCGTGACAACGCGGTGACCCGCCTCGCGGGCGTGATCGCGCGGATCGGCGCGCACGAATGGCCGCTGCGGCTGACCCCGACCGTGCGCGCCGCGCTCACCGAACTCGCCGCGCTCTACGGCATCGAGACCGACCTCACCGACGTGGACGCGCTGCTGGAGAAGCTCGGCCCGACCGCGAAGCTCGTCGAGCCGACCCTCCGCAACAGCGCCAACCCGACCATGCTGGACGCCGGTTACAAGATCAACGTCATTCCCGGTGAGGCCGTGGCGTACGTGGACGGCCGCTACATGCCCGGCGGCGAGGAGGAGTTCCGCAGCACCCTCGACCGGCTCACGGGGCCGGACGTGGACTGGGAGTTCCACCACCGCGAGGTCGCCCTTCAGTCGCCGGTGGACTCGGCGACCTTCGCGGGCATGCGGGCCGCCGTCGGCGAGTTCGCGCCCGAGGGGCACGTGGTGCCGTTCTGCATGTCCGGCGGCACCGACGCCAAGCAGTTCTCCCGCCTCGGCATCACCGGCTACGGCTTCACCCCGCTGAAGCTGCCGGACGGCTACGACTACGCGGCCATGTTCCACGGGGTCGACGAGCGGGTACCGGTCGAGGCGCTGCACTTCGGTGTCCGCGTACTCGACCGGTTCCTGCGGACGGCCTAGGAGAGTGGGGGAGACGGTGCGGACGCTGGCGTACGGGGCGTGGCCCTCGCCCATCGACGCGGCCCTGACTGCCGCGCACGACGGGCACCCGGAGTACGTGGGCTTCGTCGGCGACGAGGTGTGGTGGACCGAGCCGCGCCCCGCCGAGGGCGGCCGGCGCACCCTGGTGCGGCGGCACGCCGACGGCAGGGAGGAGTCGCTGCTGCCCGCGCCGTGGAACGTGCGCAGCCGGGTCATCGAGTACGGCGGGCACCCGTGGGCCGCCCTGGAGGGTGACGCCGGGCCGCTGGTGGTGTTCGTGAACTTCGCCGACCAGCGGCTGTACCGCTGCGAGCCGGGAGGCGAGCCGCGCCCGCTGACACCCCTCTCCCCGGTGGGCGGCGGCCTGCGCTGGGCCGAGCCGCTGCCGCTGCCCGAACGGGGTGAAGTGTGGTGCGTGCTGGAGGAGTTCACCGGCGAAGGGCCCACCGACGTGCGCCGCGTCCTGGCCGCCGTCCCGCTGGACGGCTCCGCCGCCGAGAACCGGAGTGCCGTACGCGAACTCACCGACAGCCGGCACCGGTTCGTGACCGGGCCGAAGCTCTCGCCCGACGGGCGGCGGGCCGCGTGGCTCGCCTGGGACCATCCGCGCATGCCCTGGGACGGCACCGAACTGCTCCTCGCCGACGTCGCCCCCGACGGCACCCTGCGCGACGCCCGGGCCGTGGCCGGCGGCCCCGGCGAGTCCATCGCCCAGGCCGACTGGACCCACGACGGCCGCCTGCTGCACGCGAGCGACCGCACCGGCTGGTGGAACCTCTACCTCGACGGGCAGCCGCTGTGCCCGCGCGAGGAGGAGTTCGGCGGGGCACTGTGGAAGCTCGGGTCGAGATGGTTCACACCGCTGGAGAGCGGTCTGATCGCCGTCGTGCACGGCAGGGGCGCCACCGCCCTCGGCATCCTGGACCCCGAGACGAGCGAGGTCGTCGACGCGGCCGGGCCCTGGACCGAGTTCGCCCCCACCCTCGCCGCGCACGGCGAACGGGTCGTCGCCGTCGGCGCCAGCCCGCGCAGCGCCTACGAGGTCGTCGAGCTGGACGCCCGCACCGGCCGGGCCCGGGTCATCGGCGCCGAGCACGACGACGCCGTGGACCCCGCGTACTACCCCGAGCCGCAGATCCGCACCTTCACCGGCCCCGACGGACGCGACATCCACGCCCACATCTACCCGCCGCACCACCCCGGCTGCGTCGCGCCCGGCGACGAACTGCCGCCCTACGTCGTCTGGGCGCACGGCGGGCCCACCGGCCGCGCGCCGCTCGTGCTCGACCTGGAGATCGCCTACTTCACCTCGCGCGGCATCGGCGTCGCCGAGGTCGACTACGGCGGCTCCACCGGATACGGCCGCCCGTACCGCGAGCGGCTGCGCGAGCAGTGGGGCGTGGTCGACGTCGAGGACTGCGCGGCGGTCGCCCTCGCCCTCGCCGACGAGGGCACCGCCGACCGCGGCCGGCTCGCCGTCCGGGGCGGCAGCGCGGGCGGCTGGACGGCGGCCGCCTCGCTCACCACCACCGACGTCTACGCCTGCGGCACGATCAAGTACCCGATCCTCGACCTGGCCGGCTGGGGCGCGGGGGAGACCCACGACTTCGAGTCGCAGTACCTGGAGAGCCTGATCGGGCCGCTCGCCGACGTGCCCGCCCGGTACGCGGAGCGCTCGCCCGCCGCCCACGCCGACCGCCTCACCGTGCCGTTCCTGCTGCTCCAGGGCCTGGACGACGTGATCTGCCCGCCCGTCCAGTGCGAACGGTTCCTGGCCCGGCTGGCGGGCCGGACGGTGCCGCACGCGTATCTCGCCTTCGAGGGGGAGGGGCACGGGTTCCGGAGAGCGGAGACCCTGGTGCGCGCCCTGGAGGCCGAACTCTCCCTCTACGCACAGGTGTTCCGCCTGAACCCGCCCGGCATCCCCACCCTGGAGCTCGTCAAGTGAACCCGTTGGTACGACCGCCCCGCCTCGCTCCCGGCGCCCGGGTCGCCGTCGTCGCGCCCAGCGGTCCGGTGCCCGAGGAGCGGCTCCAGGCCGGGCTGGACATCCTGCGCGGCTGGGACCTCGATCCCGTGGTGACCCCCCATGTACTGGGTCGGCACCGGGAGTTGGACTACCTGGCCGGCACGGACGCGCAGCGGGCCGCCGACCTCCAGAACGCCTGGTGCGATCCGTCCGTCGCGGCCGTGCTGTGCGCCCGGGGCGGGTACGGGGCGCAGCGCATGGTCGACCTGCTCGACTGGGAGGCGATGCGGGCGGCGGGCCCGAAGGTGCTCGCCGGGTTCAGCGACATCACCGTCCTGCACCAGGCCTTCGCCACCCGCCTGGGCCTGGTCACCCTGTACGGGCCCGCGGCCGCCGGCATCGACTTCCTCAAGAACGCCCGGGCTCAGGAGCATCTGCGGGCCACCCTCTTCGAGCCGGAGTCGGTGACGACCCTCACGGCCACGCCTCCCGGCGGCACCGCACTGGTCCCGGGCCGGGCCCGGGGCGTCACCCTGGGCGGCTGCCTGAGCCTGCTCGCGAGCGACCTCGGCACCCCGCACGCCCACGCCGGGGCACGGGGCGGGCTGCTGCTGATGGAGGACGTCGGCGAGAGCCCCTACCGCCTGGACCGGTACCTGACCCAGCTCCTGCGCAGTGGCTGGCTCGACGGTGTCGCCGGGATCGTGCTCGGGTCCTGGGAGCGGTGCGGCCCGTACGAGGAACTGCGCGCTCTTCTGGCCGACCGGCTCGGCGGACTGGGTGTCCCCGTCGTGGAGGAGTTCGGGTTCGGGCACGGCGCGGGGGCGCTGACCACGCCCTTCGGGATATCCGCCGAACTGGACGCGGCATCAGCCACGTTGACGTTCGACGAGCCGGCCCTGAGCTGAGCGGCCGCTGCTGAAATTCTGTCAGGAACCCTCGTTTCGGTGATTGACGGCTCCTGACACGTGTCACACCATGACAACCGGCCGGTACCTACTGGTCGGTATCCGGGTTGTCCCCACCGTGGAGGTCCGTGTGTCCCGACGCGTGCCCAGATTCCGCGCACCCCTCGCTCTCGCTCTGGGCGCCGCCCTGGCCGTGCCCCTCGCCCTCACCCCGCCCGCCACCGCGGCCGGCACCTACACCGTCACGCCGCTGAAGTTCACCGTCAAGGCGGGCGGCCGCCCCTGCACCGTCGACGCCGACCTGTACCGTCCCGCGGGCGTGGACCGCGATCACCCGGCGCCCGCCGTGCTCGGCACGAACGGCTTCGGCGGCAGCAAGTCGGACGGTTCGACGGACGCCATCGGCAAGGCCTTCGCCCAGCGCGGCTACGTCTCCCTCGTCTACTCCGGACTCGGCTTCGGCCGCAGCGGCTGCCTCGTCTCCCTCGACGACCCGGACATCGACGGCGCCGCCGCCTCGCAGCTGGTCGACTTCCTGGGCGGCACCCGCGCCGCCGACGACGGCACCACCGCCGACTTCGTCACCCGCGACGCACCCGGCGACCCCCGCGTCGGCATGATCGGCGGCTCCTACGGCGGCGCCGTCCAGCTCGCGACGGCCGCCGTCGACCGCCGCCTCGACGCGCTCGTGCCCATGATCACCTGGAATGACCTGGCGTACTCGCTCGCTCCCAACAACGCCGCCGGCGGCAGGAGCGTCCCCGGGGCCTTCAAATGGCAGTGGACCAACGGCTTCTACCTCATCGGCGAGGGCCAGCCGCTGCTCCAGCCCAGTCTGGACCCGTCCCGCATCAACTCCCTGGCCTGCCTGCACTTCGTCACCGAGGCCTGCCGGACCGTCCACACCCTCAACTCCGGGAGCTACCCGGCCGACCGGACCGCCGAACTGCTCGCCTTCGCCCACCGCGTCTCCCCGGTGTCGTACCTCCACCGCGTCGACACGCCGACCCTGCTCATCCAGGGGCAGGCCGACACGCTGTTCAACCTCAACGAGGCGACCGCGACGTACCGGACGCTCACGTCCCGGGGCACGCCCGTCAAGATGATCTGGCAGGCCTGGGGCCACAGCGGCGGGCTCACCGGCCCGGCCGCCGGTGAACTCGACCTGACCAAGGGCAATCTGGAGACCAGCTACGTCGGCCGGCGTGTCCTCGCCTGGTTCGACCGCCATCTGCGCAAGCGAACCCACGTCGACACGGGACCGGCCTTCGCCTACCACCGCGACTGGATCACCGACCCCGACCGCACCTATGCCACCGCCGGCCGCCTCCCCGCCCTCAGCCGCACCCTGTACCTCTCCGGCGACGGCACACTCGTCGACCACCGCGGCAAGGTGGCCCGCGGCAGCCGCGGCTACACCAACGGGCCGGTCCCCACGAGCCATTCGGAGAGCTCGCTCTCCGGGCTCATCGGGCTGCCGGACCCGCCACCGCACGACACCGAGGGCACCTACGTCGGCTGGACGAGCGCGCCGCTGGAACGCCCCCTCGACGTCGTCGGCGCACCCCGGGCCACCCTCGAGGTCGTCTCCCCGAAGGCCGAACGCGCCCAGAACTCCTCCGACGCGGCCGACCAGCTCGTCCTGTTCGCCAAGCTCTACGACGTCGCCCCCGACGGCACCCGCACGCTGGTGCGGCGTTTGGTCGCGCCGGTGCGCGTCCCGGACGTCACCAAGAGCTTCACCGTCACCCTGCCCGGCATCGTGCACCGGTACGAGACGGGCCACCGGCTGCGGTTCGTGATCGCGGCGAGCGACGACGCCTACTTCGGCAACCGGGGGATCAAGCCGGTGACCGTGGTCAGCGGGCCCCGGAACACCGGCATGCTCCGGCTGCCGGTCGTCGGGTCCTGAGGAGAGAGGGGTGGCGCGGTTACTGTGGCGGGGTGCCGCACAACGCATCCCGCCACCTCGCCGAAGGCCCCCGGGTGGGCATACGCCACTTCACCCACGAGGACGGTGCCGAGTTCACCGCCCGTGCCCGGGAGAGCAAGGACCTGCATCACCCGTGGCTCTTCCCGCCCACCACGGCACAGGCGTACACCGCCTACGCGGACCGGCTGATCGAGGACCCCTCCAAGGCCGGATTCCTGGTCTGCGAGAAGAGCGACGGGGCCATCGCCGGGTTCATCAACATCAACAACATCGTCGAGGGCGGCTTCCAGTCCGGGGCACTGGGCTACGGAGCCTTCGCGCACGCCGCCGGCCGGGGGCTGATGCGCGAAGGGCTCGACCTCGTCGTGCGCTACGCGTTCGGCCCGATGCGGCTGCACCGGCTGGAGATCAACGTCCAGCCGGGGAACGCCGCGTCGATCGCCCTGGCCCGCAGCTGCGGGTTCCACCTGGAGGGCTTCTCACCGAACATGCTCTTCGTCGACGGGGCCTGGCGCGACCACGAACGCTGGGCGATCACCACCGAGATGATCACCCCGCCGAGGCCGCGCTGAGCCCCTGCGGCGGCTACGCGTGGCGGTCCACGTACTCGTAGACCGACCCGTCCGGATGCAGGGCGATCAGGTTGCGGCCCGCCGGCGAGGCGATCGGGCCCGCGACGATGTGGGCCCCCAGTTCGGTCAGCACCTTGTGGGTCTCCTCGACGTCCGTCACGGCGATCGTCGCGGCGACCTTGCGCAGCACCTCCAGTTCGGCCGGGGGACCGCTCATCAGCAGGAAGCAGCCGATCGCCGCCACCTGGACACCTCCCCGCTCGAAGCGCTGGGCTCTGCCGCCCGCCAGCCGCTCGTAGAAGGGAATCGCGGTCTCGAGGTCGTCGACGCAGACGCGCAGTGTGGCACCCAGAATCTCCATGCGGCCGAGCCTAGTTACGCGCAGGGGGGCGAGGGTACCCGGCCGGGCATGAAGCGGTTGGATCACCTGGAGCATCTGGACAAGCAGCTGGTCGACGAACTGGCACAGGTGGCGCGCGAGACCGTACGGGAAGAACTGCGCGAGCAGACACGCAAGCAGCGCCGCAAGGCCGCACTGTACGCCGCGTCCGGCGCGCTCGCCCTGTACGCGGGCGCGGCCCTCGCGCTCGCCGTGGGGCTGGCCCTCGCCCTCGGCGTGCCCGACTGGGCCGCCGCGCTGATCACCGCCGTGATCCTGGGCGCCCTGGCCTACCTGCTGCGCGGCATGGCCCGGCCGTCACGGCCGGGTCCGGCGCACGCGGCCGGCATGGCGCCGGACGGGGACAGCGCCCGCCGGACCACCGCCGGGGCGGTCGGCGGCATGCCGTATCCGCCCGTGCCGCCGGCCCCGCACGGTGGGACAGCCGCCCCGGGCACCGTGCCCCCGCGGCCGGCGGACGCCCCGGACGTACACCACCGCAGGGCGTGATGCCGGGTGCGCAAGGCAGAAACATCGCACCGGCGCGGCCGCGTGGTCGTGGTGACCGGAGCAAGCGGCGGTGTCGGGCGGGCCACGGTCCGGGCCTTCGCCGCCCGCGGCGACAAGATCGCCCTGCTCGCCCGCGGGCGTGAGGGACTCGCCGCCGCGGCGTACGAGGTGGAGCGCGCCGGGGGCGAGGCGCTCGTCATCGGTGTGGACGTCTCCGACGCCAAGGCCGTCGACGCCGCCGCACAGCAGGTCGTCGACGCGTACGGGCACATCGACGTCTGGGTCAACAACGCCTTCACCGGGGTGTTCGCGCCGTTCACGGAAGTCGCCCCGGACGAGTTCCGCCGCGTGACCGAAGTGACGTACCTGGGCTACGTGTTCGGCACCCGGGCCGCCCTGCGCCACATGCTGCCGCGCGACCGCGGCACGATCGTGCAGGTCGGCTCCGCGCTCGCCTACCGGGGCATCCCGTTGCAGTCCGCGTACTGCGGGGCCAAGCACGCGATCCAGGGGTTCAACGAGTCGCTGCGCTGCGAGCTGCTGCACGCGCGCAGCGGGGTGCGGACGACGATGGTGCAGCTGCCGGGCCTCAACACCCCGCAGTTCGACTGGGTGCTGAACCGGATGCCGGGGCGGGCCCGGCCCGTCGCGCCCGTGTACCAGCCGGAGGTCGCGGCCCGGGCGATCGTGCACGCGTCGTCCCACGCACGGCGCCGGGAGTACTGGGTGGGCGGCTCCACGGCCGCCACGCTCCTCGCCAACGCGGTCGCCCCCGGGCTGCTGGACCGCTACCTGGCCCGCACCAACGTCGACGCCCAGCAGGAGGAGGGCCGTCCCGAGGGGCCGGCGAACCTGTGGTCCCCGGCGGACGGGCCGCACGGCCGGGACTTCGGCGCGCACGGGCGCTTCGACGACGAATCCACGGACGACAGCCCGCAGCAGTGGCTGTCGCGCAACCGGGGCTGGATGGGCGCGGCCCTCACCGCGGGAGCCGGCGCCCTGGCGGTCCGCAAACTGGCCGGCCTGGCCCGCCGCTAGCGGGCTGCTACGCGCTTTCCGCGGTGTCTTCGGCGCCGTCGAGGAAGCCCAGCAGCACGGCCGCCTCCGCCCGCAGCCGTTCGGCACGGTCCGCGTGTGCGGGGGCGGTCAACTGCGCCGCGGCCGCCAGCCGTTCGGCGGCCTCGGCGCGTACGACGTCCACCATCTCACGCTCGCTGAGCTCGCGCCGGACCGCTTCGGTGGCGCCGGCGCCGACCGGTGAGGCTTCCAGAGCGGTGACGCGCGGCGCGGTCTCGTCCACCGGCACCGCCTCGGCGTTGTCCAAGGCGGACAGGGTGCCGCGCAGGGCGCTCACGGCGGCCCTGTCCCGGGCCCGCATCGCTTCCGGCAGGGCGGCACGCATACGTAGGCGTACAGACATGCGGGCGACTCTAGCGACCCGGTATGCCTGCCGTCAGACGGCCTGCTGGAGCTGCGGCAGCACCTTCGTGCGGTAGAAGTCGAAGAAGCCGCGCAGATCCGGCCCGATCTGGTTCACATAGACCCGGTCGAAGCCCGCGTCGGCGAACCGCTTCAGCTCCGCCACGTGCTCGTCCACGACAGCGCCGCACACCCGGTTCTCGCGCACCATGTCCTCGGTGACGAGCTGCTGCGCCTGCTCGAAGTGCTTGGGGGAGGGCAGCACCTGGCCCAGCTCGCCCGGCAGCTGCTCGTTCGCCCAGAGCCGGTGGACGGTCCGTACGGCCTCATCCGCGTCGGTGTCGTAACAGACCTTGGTGCCGCCGCTGACCAGCTTTCCGCCGCCGCCGCCCTTGCGGTACTGCTCCACCATCGTCTCGTCCGGCGTGACCGTGATGTAGCCGTCGCCGACGCGGGACGCGAGCTGGGTCGCGGCCGGGCCGAAGCCGGAGATGTCGATCGGGATCGGCTCGTCCGGAACCGTGTACAGGCGGGCGTTCTCCACCGTGTAGTGCGGGCCGTGGTGGTTGACCTCCTCGCCCGTGAACAGGCGGCGCATCACCTGGATGGCCTCCTCCAGCATGTCCAGACGGACATGGGCCGGCGGCCAGTGGTCGCCCAGGATGTGCTCGTTGAGCGCCTCGCCGGATCCGACGCCGAGCCGGAAGCGGTTGCCGGTCATCACCGCGCTGGTCGCCGCGGCCTGCGCCACCACCGCCGGGTGCATGCGCACGGTCGGGCAGGTCACCGCCGTCTCGATCGGCAGGGACACCGCCTCGGACAGCGCGCCGATCACCGACCACACGAACGGGCTCTGGCCCTGCTCGTCGTTCCACGGGTGGTAGTGGTCCGAGATCCACAGCGCCTGGAATCCGGCCTGCTCGGCCATCCGCGCCTGCTCGATCAGCTCGGCGGGCCCGTACTGCTCGCACGAGAGGAAGTAACCGTACTCGGGCATGGGGGAGTGCCTCCGCGACGTGGGCGGTCCGTATCCCGCACCGGGTACCCGGGCGCGGGGCCGGAAACCCGCGGCGTCCGGGCGAGCGGGGCCCGCCGACGTTTGGGTGCCCAGGCCAGGGGGACGCGGAAAGCTCCCGAGCCACGCGACAGCGCCGGAGGCGAGCGACCGTGAGTCGACCCCGCATCCTGATCGTCGGTGCCGGCTTCGCCGGGTACCGCACGGCCCGCACCCTGTCCCGGATCACCCGGGGCCGGGCCCACATCACCCTGCTGAACCCGACCGACTACTTCCTGTACCTGCCCCTGCTGCCGCAGGTCGCCGCCGGCATCCTGGAGCCGCGCCGGGTCACGGTCTCCCTCTCCGACTCGCTGCCGAACGTACGGCTGGTGCTGGGCGAGGCCGACCGGATCGACCTCGACGACCGCACGCTGCACTACACCGGCCCCGAGGGCGACGGCGGCACCCTCGCCTACGACCGGCTGGTGCTCGCCGCGGGCAGCGTCAACAAACTGCTGCCCATCCCCGGTGTCGCCGAGCACGCGCACGGGTTCCGCGGACTGCCCGAGGCGCTGTACCTGCGCGACCACGTGACCCGGCAGGTGGAGCTCGCGGCTTCCGCCGACGACCCCGAGACGTGCGCCGCGCGGTGCACCTTCGTCGTGGTCGGCGCGGGATACACCGGCACCGAGGTCGCCGCGCACGGACAGATGTTCACCGACGCGCAGGTCCGCAGGCACCCGCTGCGGCAGGGCATGCGACCGCGCTGGATGCTGCTGGACGTGGCGCCGCGGGTGCTGCCCGAGATGGACGAGAAGCTCTCCGCCACCGCCGACCGGGTGCTGCGGCAACGGGGCGTGGACGTGCGGATGGGGACCTCCGTGAAGGAGGCCACCCACGACGGGGTCGTGCTGACCGACGGCGAGTTCGTCGAGACCCGGACACTGGTGTGGTGCGTGGGCGTCCGCCCCGACCCGCTGGTGGAGTCCCTCGGGCTGCCCATGGAGAAGGGACGGCTGCTCGTCGACCCGCACCTGCGGGTGCCGGGCCGGCCGGAGCTGTTCGCGTGCGGTGACGTGGCCGCGGTACCCGATCTGGAGAACCCGGGGAGCTATACGCCGATGACCGCGCAGCACGCCTGGCGGCACGGCAAGGTCGCGGCGGAGAACGTCGCCGCGTCGCTCGGTCTGGGCGGTGCGCACAAGCCGTACCGCCATCGCGACCTCGGCTTCGTCGTCGACCTGGGCGGGGCGAAGGCCGCCGCCAACCCGCTCGGCGTGACCCTCTCCGGCGTCCCGGCGGGCGCGGTGACGCGGGGCTACCACCTCGCCGCGATGCCCGGGAACAGGGTCCGGGTCGCGGCCGACTGGCTGCTGGACGCCGTACTGCCGCGCCAGGCCGTGCAGTTGGGGCTCGTACGGTCCTGGTCGGTGCCGCTGGACACGTCGTCACCGGAGGTGGCCCGCGTACCGGGCGGCCCCGGGCAGCGGCAGGAGGTGAGCGCCCGGTCGGGGCCGGGGGCGGCGCTCGCGGCCGACACGGACGACGAGGGCACCGGCACCGGAGGGGCCGGCCGGGCCCGGCCCCAGGATGAGCCCGCGAAGGGGCAGCCCGGATCCGGGGCGACGCAGGTACGCCCCGGATCCGGGGCCGCACAGCCGCGGTCCGAGCCCGAGCTGGCGAAGGGCCGCCCGGATCCGCGCCGGACCGGCTCCGGACACGGGGAGTTGCGGTCGGAGCCCGAGCTGGCGAAGGGCCGCCCGGCCGCGGGTGCTGCCCACGAACCGGCCGGGAAGCAGCCGGGCGGCGAGCCCGCGAAGAACCAGCCGGGCGGTGAGCCTGCCAGGAATCAGCCCGGCGGCGAGCCCGCGAAGAACCAGCCCGCCCCCGCACCCCCGGGCTCTCACCCCGCCCCCGGCCCCGTCAAACGAACCGACGCCCCGGACGACTCCGCGAAAGGAGACTCATGAACACCGGTGAACTCACCGACCTCGGACAGCAGCTGCGGGTGGACAGCGTCCGTGCCGCCGCCGCGGCGGGCTCCGGGCACCCGACGTCCTCGATGTCCGCTGCCGACCTGATGGCCGTCCTGTTCGCGCACCACCTCCGCTACGACTTCGACCGCCCCGCCCATCCCGGCAACGACCGCTTCGTCCTCTCCAAGGGCCACGCCTCGCCGCTGCTGTACTCCGCTTACAAGGCGGCCGGCGCCATCGACGACGAGGAACTGCTCACCTTCCGCAAGCTGGGCAGCCGCCTCGAAGGGCACCCCACCCCGCAGCGCCTGCCGTGGGTCGAGACGGCCACCGGCTCGCTCGGGCAGGGCCTGCCGGTCGGCGTCGGCATCGCGCTGGCCGGCAAGCGGCTCGACCGCACCGGCTACCGCACCTGGGTGCTGTGCGGTGACAGCGAGCTGGCCGAGGGATCCGTGTGGGAGGCCGCCGAGCACGCCGGGTACGAGCACTTGGACAACCTCACCGTGATCGTCGACGTCAACCGGCTCGGCCAGCGCGGCCCCACCCGGCACGGCCACGACCTGGACGCCTACGCCCGCCGCTTCCAGGCCTTCGACTGGCACACCATCGAGGTCGACGGCCACGACGTGGACGCCGTCGACCGCGCCTACGGAGAGGCCGCGTCGACCAAGGGCCAGCCCACCGCGATCCTCGCCCGCACCCTGAAGGGCAAGGGCGTCGAAGGCGTCCAGGACCGCGAGGGCCTGCACGGCAAGCCGCTGCCTGAGGCCGACGAGGCGATCAGCGAACTCGGCGGCCCGCGCGACCTCCGCGTCCGGGTGCAGGAGCCGCCCGCTGCCCGCATGCTGCACTCCGTCCACACCGGCGACTTCGAACTGCCGAGGTGGGACAAGGGCGAGGAGGTCGCCACCCGCAACGCCTTCGGCGAGGCGCTCGCCGCCCTCGGCACCGGCCGCGGCGACATCGTCGCCCTGGACGGCGAGGTCGGTGACTCCACCCGCGCCGAGTTCTTCGCCAAGGAGCACCCCGACCGCTACTTCGAGTGCTTCATCGCCGAGCAGCAGCTGGTCGCCTCGGCGGTCGGCCTCGCGTCCCGCGGCTGGGTGCCGTACGCCGCCACGTTCGCGGCGTTCCTGACCCGGGCCTACGACTTCGTCCGGATGGCGTCCGTCAGCGGCGCCGGCATCAACCTCGTCGGCTCGCACGCGGGCGTCGCCATCGGCCAGGACGGGCCGAGCCAGATGGGTCTGGAGGACCTGGCGATGATGCGGGCGGTGCACGGCTCGACCGTGCTGTACCCGTGCGACGCCAACCAGACCGCACGGCTCGTCGGTGCGATGGCCGGCCTGGAGGGCGTCCGCTACCTGCGCACCTCGCGTGGCGAGAACAAGGTGATCTACGGCCCCGACGAGGAGTTCCCGGTCGGCGGCAGCAAGGTGCTGCGCTCCTCGGACCGCGACCGGCTGACCCTCGTCGCGGCGGGTGTCACCGTGCACGAGGCGCTGGCCGCCGCCGAGGCCCTGGAGCAGCAGGGCATCGCGGTGCGGGTGATCGACCTGTACTCCGTGAAGCCCGTCGACCGGGCCACCCTGCGCCGGGCCGCCGAGGAGACCGGCTGCCTGGTGACCGTGGAGGACCACCACCCCGAGGGAGGCATCGGGGACGCGGTTCTCGACGCCTTCACCGACGGGCGCCCCGTACCGCGCCTGGTGCGGCTGGGCGTCCGGACGATGCCGGGCTCGGCGTCCCCTCAGGAGCAGCTGCGCGCCTCGGGCATCGACGCGGAGTCCATCGCGGCGGCCGGACGGCTGCTGGTGGAGGAGGCGGTCGTGCGGTGAGCGGCGACGACGGCACGCGCAGGGTGCGGGCGGGCCGCCGCACGGTGGAGGTGCACCGGCCGGACAAGGTGCTCTTCCCCGGCGGCGGCGACGCCAAGGAGTACACCAAGGGCGATCTGGTGGACTACCACCGGGCCGTCGCGCCCTTCATGCTGCCGCATCTGCGCGGCCGCCCGTTGATGCTGGAACGGCACCCGGACGGCATCGACGGCCCGACGTTCATGCAGAAGAACACCCCGGAGCACTATCCCGAGTGGATCCCCCGGGTCGAGGTGACCAAGGAGGGCGGCACCGTCCGCCACACCGTCTGTGACGACACCGCCACCCTCCTCCACCTGGCCGACCAGGCGAGCATCACCCTGCACCGCTGGCTGTCCCGGGCCGGCAGCGTCCACCACCCCGACCGGCTGGTCTTCGACCTCGACCCCTCGGGGGACGACTTCGAGGCGGTGCGCGAGGCCGCCCGGCTGCTCGGGGAGCTGCTCGACGAGCTGGAGCTGCCCTCGGCGCTGATGACGACCGGCTCGCGCGGGCTGCACGTGATCGTGCCGTTGAACGGCCGGCACGACTTCGACGAGGCGCGCGCCTTCGCCCGGGACGTCGCCGAGCTGCTCGCCGCCGCCCACCCCGACCGGCTCACCACCGCCGCCCGCAAGAAGGAGCGCGGTGAGCGGCTCTACCTCGACATCCAGCGCAACGCCTATGCCCAGACCGCCGTCGCGCCCTACACGGTCCGGCCGCGCCCGGGCGCGCCGGTGGCCACCCCCGTCACCTGGGACCAGCTGGACGACCCGGAGTTGCACGCACGCCGCTGGACGATCGCCGACGCCGTCGAGCAGGCCCGTACCGATCCCTGGTCAGGCCTGCTGAGCCGCGGCCGGGCGCTGGGACCGGCCCGGCGGCGGCTGAACGCCCTGCGCGGCTGAGACCCCCGGGGGATCTCCCGGTGGGTGACAGATGCATGAGCCCGTAGAGGTTTGGCGAACACTCTTGCGGCCACACGGAGGGGGAGGTGGCCATGTCGAACACAAAAAACCCGCAAGAGTCACAGAGTTCACAGAAGTCACAGGACTCTCAGAATTCGAGCCAATCGAACGACAACCGGTCGGCCACGAAACGGCCGAGCCCGATGGAGGTGCTGCGTCAGGCGCGCGGCCAGCTCGCCGAGCTCACCGGCATGGAAGCCGAGTCCGTGTCGTCCTTCGAGCAGACGGAGGAGGGCTGGGCGCTCGAGGTCGAGGTCCTCGAACTCGAGCGCGTGCCGGACACGATGAGCCTGATGGCGAGCTACCAGGTGGAGCTCGACCCCGACGGACAGCTCACGGGTTACCGGCGCGTCCGCCGCTACGAACGCGGTCGGTCCGACGCGCGCAGGCCCGGCGGCCGGTAGGCCCGCCCGACCGGACACGTACCCACACACGAGGAGGAACACCCGGCATGACAGTCGTACCGGCACAGCAGTCCGGCGGCGGAGGCGGCAGCAGCGGCCTCTACGACGTACTCGAGCTTGTCCTGGACAGGGGACTCGTCATCGACGCATTCGTGCGCGTCTCCCTGGTCGGCATCGAGATCCTCAAGATCGACGTTCGCGTCGTCGTCGCCAGCGTCGACACCTATCTGCGCTTCGCCGAGGCGTGCAACCGGCTCGATCTGGAGGCCGGGCCGCGCAAGGACCCGGGCCTGCCCGACCTGGTCGGCGAGATGACCGAGTCCGGCGCCCGCGGCAAGTCCAAGGGGGCGCTGTCCGGCGCCGCCGAGACCATCTCCGACGCCTTCAAGCAGGCGCGGAGCGAAGGCTCCGAGCGTGAGACCGAGTCGCGTCCGCGAGCCCGCAAGAGCACGTCGTCCCGCCGTAAGGAGGAGCAGGAGTGAGCACTTACGTCTACGGCATCGCGGCGAGCTCGCACCCTTCGCTGCCCGAGGGCATGGGTGGCGTCGGCGACCCGCCTCGCTCGGTGCGCATCCTGCGGGAGGGCGACCTGGCGGCTGTCGTCAGTGACGCGCCCGAGGGGCTGCGGCCCAAGCGCAAAGATCTGCTTGCCCACCAGAACGTGCTCAGCGAGGCCGGTGCGGCCGGCTGCGTGCTGCCCATGCGGTTCGGCAGCGTCGCGCCGGACGACAATGCCATCACCGGGGTGCTCGCCGAGCGCGCCGAGCACTACAAGGAGCGGCTGCGGGCCCTGGACAACCGGGTCGAGTACAACGTCAAGGCCAACCACGTCGAAGAGGCCGTCCTGCACCAGGTGATGGCCGAGAGCCCGGACATCCGGGGGCTCGCGGAGGCCAACCGGCAGGCGGGCGGCGGCAGTTACGACGACAAGATCCGGCTTGGCGAGATGGTCGCGGCCGCGGTCAAGGCCAAGGAGGCCGACGACGGCGCCGCTGTGCAGCGCGCCCTGGAACGGGCCGCCGACGACATGAGCGTGGGCCCCGAGTCCACGGGCTGGCTGGCCAACGTGTCGTTCCTGGTGGACCGGGAGTCGACCGAGTCCTTCCTGGCCGCGGTCGAGCAGGTCCGCAAGGACATGCCGCACCTGGAGGTGCGGGTCAACGGCCCGCTGCCGCCGTACAGCTTCGTCGAGCCCGGCCCGGCCGAGCCCGCGGGCACCGCGGTGAGTGGCACGGACACCGGAGTGGGGTGACGACGTGGGCCTGATCTCGGAGGTGCTGCTGCTGCCGTTCGCACCGGTACGCGGCAGCGCCTGGGCCGTCAGACAGGTACTCCAGGAGGCCGAGCGGATCTACTACGACCCCGCGACGATCCGGGCCGAGCTGGCCCGCCTGGAGGAGCAGCTGGAGGCCGGGGAGATCACGGAGGAGGAGTTCGACCGACAGGAGGACGAACTCCTCGACCGGCTGGAGACCGCTTCGCGCGGGAGCGCGGGAACAGGCAACGGGACAACGCAATGAACCGAATGGGACTGGGCCTCGCGGTGGGGGCCGGATACCTCCTGGGACGTACCAAAAAACTCAAGATGGCGGTGGCCGTCGGGGGTCTGGTCGCCGGGAAGAAGCTGAATCTGAGCCCGCGCATGGTCGCGGACCTGCTGCAGCAGCAGCTGCGGAACAACCCGCAGTTCAAGGAGATCGGGGACCAGCTGCGCGAGGATCTGCGCGGTGTCGGCAAGGCGGCCTCCGGTGCCATGGTCGAGCGGCAGATCGACGCCCTCGCCGACCGGCTGCACGGCCGGACCGCCCAGGTGCGCGACCAGCTGTCGGGCGCGGTGCCCGGCAGTCAGGACGACGACGCCGAGGACGCCGAGTACGAGGACGAGGAGCCTGAGGACTCCGGTGCCGACGAGGACGAGGAGCCCGAGGGTTCCGGTGCCGACGAGGACGAGGAGCCCGAGGGGTCCGGTGCCGACGCGGAAGAGTCCGAGGACGAGGACGAGGCGGACGAGCCCGAGGATTCCGGTCCCGACGCGGACGAGTCCGAGGACGAGGAACCGGAGGCGAAGAAGGCGCCCGCCAAGAAGGCCCCCGCCAAGAAGGCGCCGGCGAAGAAGGCGGCGAAGCAGGCTCCCGCCAAGAAGGCTCCCGCGAAGAAGACGGCGGCGGGCCGGAAGACGGCGGCGAAGAAGACCACGGCCGCCAAGAAGGCGACCTCCGGGAGCAGGGGCGGCAGCGCCCGGTCCCGACTGCCGAAAGGAGGCGGTGAGGGATGAGTGACACACTCGGCTCGGCGAAGTCCGCCGCCGATGGAGCGGCGAAGAACCCGCTCACCGACCTGGCCCACAGCGAGGCCGCAGACCGGCTCAAGGCCGAGTTGCAGGAGTACCTCGCCGCCCAGGCCACGCGGATGCTGACCGGCGTCGGCCGCAAGCTCGGCGAGACCACCGGCAAGCTGAACGACATCGCCGAGGGCAACAGCCCCGGTTTCGCCAAGCTCGCCCTCGACGGCGGGCGTAAGCTCGCCGAGGGTAAGGGACCGCTGCGCGCCGCGATGGAGACCGGCGGCTCGCACCTCAAGGACAAGGTCACAGGCGCCTTCAAGAACCTGGGTGGCGGCGGCAAGGGCAAGAAGGGCAAGGGCCGTTCCGGCAACAAGCCCACCGTCATCATCGAGCACATCGACGTCGGCGTGCCGTTGCGCACCGCGTACGACCAGTGGACGAAGTACCAGGACTTCAGCACCTTCGCGAAGGGCGTCAAGAGCGCGAGCCGCGACGACGACACCCACTCCGACTGGCAGGCGAAGATCTGGTGGTCCAGCCGCAGCTGGAAGGCGAAGACGACCGAACAGGTCCCGGACGACCGCATTTCCTGGACCTCCGAGGGTGCCAAGGGCACCACGAAGGGCGTCGTCTCCTTCCACCGCCTCACCGACGACCTCACCCGCGTCCTGCTGGTCATCGAGTACTACCCCTCCGGCTTCTTCGAGAAGACCGGCAACATCTGGCGCGCCCAGGGCCGCCGGGCCCGGCTGGACCTCAAGAACTTCGTCCGCTTCATCACGATCAAGGGCGAGGCGGAGGACGGCTGGCGCGGCGAGATCCGCGACGGCGAGGTCGTCCGCAGCCACGAGGACGCGCTCGCCGAGGAGGAGTCCGAGGAGGAGTCCGAGGAGGAGTCCGAGGAGGAACGCCCCGAGGGCGAGGAGGCCGAGGACGAGTACGACGACGAGGAGGAGCCCGAAGAGGAGGGCGAAGAGCCCGAGGGCGAGTACGAGGACGACTCCGAGGCCGAGCACGACGAGGAGACCGAGGACGAGGAAGAGCCCGAGGAGGAGGAAGAGCCCGAGGGCGAGTACGAGGACGACGAGTACGAGGACGAGGATGAGGAAGTCGAGGCAGGGAGCCGGCGATGACGACGCCCAGCAGGATGCCCGAGCCCTACGGTCAGGGAAGCGGTGCCAACCTCGCCGACATCCTTGAACGGGTACTGGACAAGGGCATCGTCATCGCGGGCGACATCCGGATCAACCTGCTCGACATCGAACTCCTCACGATCAAACTGCGGTTGATCGTCGCGTCGGTCGACAAGGCGAAGGAGATGGGCATCGACTGGTGGGAGACCGACCCGGCCCTCAGCTCGCGGGCCCGCCGCGACGAATTGACCCGTGAGAACGCCGAGTTGCGCGAGAGGCTGGCCCGGCTGGAGGAACTGGAGCCCGGCCGCGCGGAGAAGAAGGAGGCACCGTGACCGGACTGCGGTACGTCTACGCCGTCTGCCGCCCCTTCGGCACACCGCTCCAGTCCCAGTTGACCGGGGTGGCGGGCGATCCGCCCAGAGCACTGACTCACCACGGCCTGGTGGCCGTGGTGAGCCACGTGCCGGAGCGGGACTTCGCGGAGGAGCCGCTCCGTGCCCATCTGGAGGATCTGGACTGGCTCACCGAGACCGCCCGCGCCCACCAGGGCGTGATCGACGCGCTCACCACCGTCACGACCCCGCTGCCGCTGCGGCTCGGCACCGTCTTCCACGACGACAGTGGCGTACGGACGATGATGGAGGCGCGCGAGGAGGACTTCCGGCGCACCCTCGACCGGCTGGAGGGCCGGGTCGAGTGGGGCGTGAAGGTGTACGCGGAGTCCGAATCGCAGGAGAGCGCCAAGCCCCCGCAGAAGGCCGCGTCGGGCCGGGACTACCTGCGGCAGCGACGTATGCAGACGAAATCCCACGAGGAGATGTGGCAGAAGGCCGAGGCCTTCTCGACGCGACTGCACGAAGAACTTTCCGCATTCGCGGAGGACTCCCGCCTGCATCCCCCGCAGAACCCCGCGCTTTCCAAGGCCACCGGGCGGAACGTGCTGAATGCCGCCTATCTCGTTCCACGTGCGCATTCCGAGGAGTTCGTGGAACTGGTGGACCGCACGAAGGGCGAGGCGCCCGGAATGCGTATCGAACTCACCGGCCCCTGGGCGGCCTATTCGTTCGCCGGGGAGAACGACGGGGAGAAGACGTGACCGTTGTGGAACGCCGTGAGGTCGCCCTCGTGGACCTGCTCGACCGGCTGCTCGCCGGCGGCGTCGTGATCACGGGGGACATCACGCTGCGCATCGCCGACGTCGACCTCGTCCGTATCGACCTCAACGCGCTCATCAGCTCGGTGAACGCCCAGGTGCCCTCACCGTTCGAGGAGTTGCTGTGACCACCCCCGACCGCCCCCGGCCGCGCTCCAACCGGATGGATCTGGAGCCCGACACCGTTGAGCGTGACCTGGTCAAACTCGTGCTGACGGTGGTCGAACTGCTGCGCCAGCTCATGGAGCGCCAGGCGTTGCGCCGGTTCGACGTGGGGGATCTGAGCGAGGAGCAGGAGGAGCGGATCGGGCTCACGCTCATGCTGCTCGACGAACGGATGACGGAACTGCGCGACCGCTACGGACTGCGGCCCGAGGACCTCAACCTGGACCTCGGGCCGCTCGGGCCGCTGCTTCCGCGGGACTGACATACGCGTGCTTCCCCGGTCCTGAGTCAGGACCGGGGAAGCACGCGTCATTCACCACCTGTACCAACGGCCCCTGCCACCGGCTGCCGACGTGCCGCGGACGAAGAATCCCAGCAGCCACAGGACGAGAACCGCGAGTGCGATCCACCAGAGAATCTTTACTGCAAATCCGGCGCCGAACAGAACCAATGCCAGAAGCAGTACCAGCAGGATGGGAACCATAATGAGAACCTCCTGCTTTGAATGTGTCCCGGAAACCGGGTTTCAGGCTTCCTTGCGGCAGAGAATTTCCCCGTGCAGCACGCTGAACCACCCGTCCTCCCGCGTGCCCCATGCCCGCCACGCGTCGGCCACGTCCCGCAGTCCCGCCTCGTCGGTGTGCCCGCCCTCGAGGGCCCGGTCCGCGTAGGCCGACGCCAGGGTCCGGTCGGCCCACAGTCCGCTCCACCAGGCCCGCTCCTCGGGGGTGGCGAAGGTCCAGGTGCCGGAGCTCGCCGTGACGTCCGTGAGCCCGGCCCGCAGGGCCCAGGCCTTCAGCCGGCGCCCGGCGTCCGGCTCACCGCCGTTGGCCCGGGCGACCCGGCGGTAGAGATCCAGCCAGGCGTCGAGCCCCCCGGACGCCGGGTACCAGGTCATGGCCTCGTAGTCCGCGTCCCGCACGGCGATCAGGCCGCCGGGCCGGACGACCCGCCTCATCTCCCGCAGCGCCCGGACCGGGTCGCCCACGTGCTGGAGCACCTGATGGGCGTGCACCACGCAGAACGTGTCGTCCGGGTAGTCCAGGGCGTGCACGTCGGCGACCGCGAAGTCCACGTTGGCCAGTCCCCGCCCGGCCGCCGTGGCGCGCGCCTGCTCCAGGATCTCCGGCACCCGGTCGACGCCGGTGACCTGTCCGTCGGGCACGAGCTCGGCCAGATCGGCGGTGATCGTGCCCGGACCGCAGCCGATGTCCAGGATCTTCATGTGGGGCTTGAGCGAAGGCAGCAGGTACGCGGCCGAGTTGGCGGCGGTCCGCCAGGTGTGCGAGCGCAGCACGGACTCGTGGTGCCCGTGGGTGTAGACAGCGGTCTCCCTGGGTTCCGGCATGGCGGATCCCACCCCTTCCGATTGGGTCGGCATGAGATCACCGTACGCGGGGCTACCGCATGTTGAGACCCGAATCTCGCTATGTGGACTGAGGGCGTCAATGCGCCGCGATCGACCGGCGCGCCTGGTTCACTCTGGGGCCCAGCCGGGGCAGGACGCAGTCCGCCCCGGCCGGTGCCGGACCGCGGCGGCTTCGAAGAGGCGGCGGTCGAGGCAGAGGGCTCTGTCGCACAGGGGATGGCGCCCGGGCTTCGAGGTGGTGAGGTCCAGCTCGGCATGCGGGTACCCGGCGGGGGGTGGACACACCGACGGTCTCGGGGCAGGCTCATGGCTGATCATCATCACCGAAACAGGGGGAACCGACGGATGAGCGGGCACGTGACGGCGGTCAGCAGCAACGGGGAGTACTCCTTCACCAAGCCGAACCGGGACAGCATCAATCTGCTCGCGGGGCTCGGGGTGGAGGGGGACGTGCACGCCGGGGTGACGGTCAAGCACCGCTCGCGCGTCGCGCAGGACCCCACCCAGCCGAATCTGCGGCAGGTCCACCTCATCCACGAGGAGCTCTTCGCCGAGGTCGGGGAGGACGGGTTCGAGGTGGCGCCCGGCGAACTCGGCGAGAACATCACCACCCGGGGCATCGACCTGCTCGGACTGCCCACCGGCACGCTGCTGCGCATCGGCGAGAGCGCGGTCCTGGAGGTCACCGGGCTGCGCAACCCCTGTCTGCAGATCGACCACTTCCAGGACGGGCTGCTGAAGCGGGTCGTCGGACGGGACGAGGCGGGGAACATCGTGCACAAGGCCGGGATCATGAGCGTGGTGCGGGAGGGCGGCGTGGTGCGGCCCGGCGACACGATCGAGGCGGAGCTTCCCAGCGAACCGCATCGGCCGCTGGAGCGGGTCTGACCGGCACCCGCGGATCCGAAACCCGTTTGCCCCGAACCCCTGCGGCCCCACAGAATCGCGTCCATGGGTCACCTCGAAGCCGCGCACCTGGAGTACTACCTGCCCGACGGAAGGGCGCTGCTGGGTGATGTCTCGTTCCGGGTGGGGGAGGGGGCCGTCGTGGCCCTCGTGGGGCCCAACGGCGCCGGGAAGACCACCCTGCTCCGGATGCTCGCCGGTGAGCTCAAGCCGCACGGCGGGTCCGTGGTCGTCGGCGGCGGGCTCGGTGTCATGCGGCAGTTCGTGGGATCCGTGCGCGACGAGACGACCGTGCGGGACCTGCTCGTGTCCGTCGCGGCGCCCCGCATCCGCGAGGCCGCCCGCGCCGTGGACACCGCCGAGCACGCCATCATGACCGTTGACGACGAGGCCGCCCAGCTGGCGTACGCGCAGGCCCTCGCCGACTGGGCCGAGGCCCGCGGCTACGAGGCCGAGACGCTGTGGGACATGTGCACCACTGCAGCGCTCGGGGTGCCCTACGACAAGGCGCAGTTCCGCGAGGTCCGCACGCTCTCCGGCGGTGAGCAGAAGCGGCTCGTCCTGGAGGCGCTGCTGCGCGGCACCGACGAGGTGCTGCTCCTCGACGAGCCCGACAACTACCTCGACGTCCCCGGCAAGCGGTGGCTGGAGGAACGGCTGAAGGAGACCCGCAAGACGGTTCTCTTCGTCTCCCACGACCGTGAACTCCTCGCCCGCGCCGCCGAGAAGATCGTCTCCCTGGAACCCGGGCCGGCCGGTGCCGACGCCTGGGTGCACGGCGGCGGTTTCGCCACCTTCCACGACGCCCGGCGTGAGCGCTTCGCCCGCTTCGAGGAGCTGCGCAGGCGCTGGGACGAGAAGCACGCCCAGCTGAAGAAACTGGTGCTGAACCTGCGTCAGGCCGCGGCCGTCAGCCATGAGATGGCCTCTCGCTATGCGGCCGCCCAGACCCGCCTGCGCAAGTTCGAGGAGGCCGGGCCGCCCCCGGAGCCGCCGCGCGAGCAGGACATCACGATGCGGATCAAGGGCGGCCGTACCGGCGTCCGTGCGGTCACCTGCGCGAACCTGGAGCTCACCGGCCTGATGACCCCCTTCGACCTGGAGGTCTTCTACGGCGAGCGCGTCGCCGTCCTCGGCTCCAACGGCTCCGGCAAGTCCCACTTCCTGCGCCTGCTCGCCGGTGAGGACGTGGCGCACACGGGCGAGTGGAAACTGGGCGCCCGGGTGGTGCCCGGCCACTTCGCGCAGACACACGCGCACCCGGAGCTGGAGGGCCGCACACTCCTCGACATCCTGTGGAAGGAGCACGCACAGGACCGCGGCGCCGCGATGTCCCGCCTGCGCCGCTACGAGCTCACCCACCAGGCGGAGCAGACGTTCGAACGCCTCTCCGGCGGCCAGCAGGCCCGCTTCCAGATCCTCCTGCTGGAGCTCCAGGGCGTGACCGCGCTGCTGCTGGACGAGCCCACGGACAACCTGGACCTGGAGTCCGCGGAGGCGCTCCAGGAGGGCCTGGAGGCCTTCGACGGGACGGTCCTCGCGGTCACCCACGACCGCTGGTTCGCCCGCTCGTTCGACCGCTACCTGGTCTTCGGCAGCGACGGCCGGGTCCGGGAGACCCCGGACCCGGTCTGGGACGAACGCAGGGTGGAACGGGCCCGTTAGGGCCCGCTCCGGTTCACTTCCAGCGCAGCAGCGCCCCCAGGCCGCCCACGGGGACCTCGCGCTCCGACACCGACAGTGCGGGCGCGTCCGTGGCCACCGCGGAACGGATCAGCGCGTCGTCGGCCCGGGCCGGCCACGAGTGCTGCTCGCCCAGGATCTTCAGGTCCGTCCGCCGCACCGCCAGCTGATCCGGGTCCTCCCCGATCCACACCTCGCGGTGCGCGTCGGGACCGTCCACCCTGATCAGCAGCTCGTCGATACGGTGCTCCCGGGCCGCCTCGACCAGCGCGGGCACGCCCTCCACGGCCCCGGCACGACCCTCGTCGTCCGGGTTGCGGGCGGCGCGGAACCGCTCCAGCTCCGCCTCGGCCTGCCGCCCCACATGCTCGGCCCGGGCCCGCTCCACGTCCTCGTCGAGAAGCCGGCTGCCGGTGCCGTGCGGCGCTTCGACCACCAGGTCGTGCAGACGCTTGGGCAGCCGCTCGTGCACGGACCGCCGCTCCCGGTCGTCACCGACGAGAATCAGCAGGTCGGCCTTGGTCTCCTCCTGGCACACGGCGAGCGCGTCGGCGATCTCCGCGGCGTTGTGCTCCCAGGTGTTCTCCACCCGCAGCTGGAAATGCCGCTCGGACCAGTCCGCGGAACTCGTCCGGTGCACCGGCCACTGCCGCCCGGTGACGCTCCCGGCGCCATCCCGGCCCAGCGCGCTGCGCAACTCGAAGTCCGCGCCCTTGCGGTCGACGTACGCCACCACGCACACCGGGTCCTCCCCGGCCAGCTCCAGCAGCGGCGCGACCCGCGGCAGCGGCGCCCATTCGGCCCAGTCGCCGCCCTGCGGGGGACGCACCAGCGGCGGGTCGAGAACGACCTCGCCGGCCCGTGCGAACAGGGCCCGGCCGTGCGGTTCGGACGAGTGCCGCAGATCCTCGATCGCGCTCTGCACGGCCCGGCAGGTCGCCTCGTCCGCCCCCTGCGCTGACAGCTCCCTGGCCATCGCCTGGGCCGTCAGCTCCCGCTCGTGGGGAGTGCCCTCCGTGTGCCGTGAGGTGTCCACGTACACGGAGGCCCAAGGCCCGGGGTGTTCGTACAGTGGGTGCAGAAAGGCGAGATCCATGGTTCCTCCCGGATGCCGCTCGGGGGCAGTGCTCAGTTGCTCCGGGGGCGGGTACCCGGACCGCATGAACGAACACGACGAGCGGGGCGACACGATGACCGGAGTGGACCCTGACCGGCTGGACGACCAGCAGCTCATGAAAGAGCTGGAGACCATCCACCGCACGCGCCACGACACGCTGCTGTACGGCTCGAACGACGCGCTGCGCGCCCACAACGAGCGCATGGCGCAACTCGAGGGTGAGTACCTGCGCCGCAACCCGCGCCGCCCGGTGGCCGCGGGCCGCACACGCGAAGGGGCCCGGGAGCGGGGGAGCGGGGAGTCGGCGACTCCCACGACCCCCGGCACCTGAGCCCCTCGATTCGAAGGGGACGACCGGGAACAGACGGATGCCCCGCGACCGCCGCCACGAACGCGTCCTGGTGTCGGCGGGGGACGCCGTCAGGCGGCCTCCTGCGCGAAGACGTCGAGGAAGGTCTCGCAAAATGCCTTCAGATCGTCCGGCTTACGGCTGGTGACCAGCTTGTTCGCCCCGTGGTCACAGACCTTGACCTGCTTGTCGACCCAGGTGCCGCCCGCGTTGCGGATGTCGGTCCGCAGGCTCGGCCAGGACGTGAGCTCCCGTCCGCGTACGACGTCCGCCTCGACCAGCGTCCACGGCGCGTGGCAGATCGCCGCCACGGGCCGGCCGTGTTCGAAGAAGTCCCGGACGAACGCGACGGCCTTGTCGTCCATCCGCAGGAAGTCCGGGTTGGCGACGCCGCCCGGCAGCACGAGAGCACCGAACGAGTCCGGCGAGGTGTCTCCCACGACCTCGTCCACGGGGAACGTGTCCGCCTTGTCGAGGTGGTTGAAGGCCTGGATCTCGCCCTGCTGCGTCGACACCAGCACGGGCTCGTGCCCCGCGTCCTTCACGGCCTGCCACGGATCGGTCAGCTCGACCTGCTCGACGCCCTCGGGTGCGACCAGAAACGCGATACGCATGATGCTCAACGTCCTTTCCCGGAGCGGGCGGCGCTCCGGTGCGCCGCGTCGCTCCACGCGTCGTTCTCGTACTTCGTACTTCTCGTGCTCTTGTTGTTCCTGCTTCTTGTTGTTCCTGCGCTTACGGCTCGCGCGCACGCACCGCAGCGGTACCCCGCCGTGACCGGTCGGCCAGGCCGTGCCCACCGGTGGTGCTCATGCACCGCCCCGGGAGTCCGGCTCCGCCCGGCTGATGTCCGCGAGCGCCGACGCGGGGTCCTCGGCCTCGGCCACGTCGCCGAGGCTCACGATCCCGACCGGCAGCCCGTTCTCCACCACCGGCAGCCGGCGCACCGCGTGCTCGCGCATGAGCGCCACGGCGGTCGCCACCCGGTCGTCCGGCGTCACCGTCACCGGATTCCTCGTGCACACGGTCTGCGCGCTGACCGTCATCGGGTCGGCGCCGTCGGCGACGGCCCGTACCGTGATGTCACGGTCGGTGAGGACGCCGATCACGTCCTGCCCTTCGGCCACCACCACGTCGCCGATGTTCTGCGTGCGCATCAACTGGGCCGCCTCGACGAGCGAGGCGTCCGGGCGCACGGCGACGACGCCCGCTGTCATCACCTCTTTGACGTACTCCGCCATCACTGGGGCTTCCCTCCGTCCAGGCGTTGGGGCACCGCGGCGTACCGCGATGCCCCCGGCGCGGTCTTCACGCGTACTCCTCCGGCCCGGTCTCACGGGTCCGGATCAGGGCCTGGGCCAGCTCTTGGACATTGCCGTAGCGCTCCTGGCGCGGCAGCCCCTCCAGGGCCTCGACCAGGGCGTCGGGCGCCTGGTGACCGCGCAGTTCGCGGGCCAGCTCGCGCGGACTCGCCGGGAACGCCCTGCGGCCCAGGATCCGGGCCAGCTCCAGCCGCACCGAGTCGAGAGACGTCGGCGCGCGGCTCGGCGTCACCGGCCCGTAGGCGACCTCGGGATCGTCCTCGGCGGCCGGCTCCGGGTCGTGCCACTCCTCACTGCGCGTGGGGTGCCCGGACCTGAGCAGACCCTGCAGTTCGTGCTTCATCTCGTCGTCCCGGTGGACGCTCAGCCGGTCGCTTCCTCGCTGCATGTCTCCCTCCAGACGTTCGGGGGCCCGCACCGCGTACCCGTACACCGGGGGCCGACACAGGTTCCGTGGGCCCGATCGCCGCCGTCCGCACTGGTTTGCGCCATGTCCTGCGGGAGACCCGGCTCACACCCCCCACACCTCTCTGGGGAAGGACCCGTCATGGCGTTGCTCGCTGTGCTCATCCCGTTGCTCATGCTCGGAGTGGTGCTGGTGCTGGGCCGTTACGAGGAGTTGCTGCTGCCGCAGGACGACGCCGACCGGCGCGAACCGGCCGGCGTACCCCCCGCCGCCGCGGCCGCTACTTCTTCTCCCGCCCCGGCAGGAACTCCTGCACCTTCGCCTTGAAGCCCCGCTTGACCATCGATCCCCGGTCCGCGTCGCCCTTCAGGACCGACGCGGCGGTCGCCTCCATCTGGTCCCAGGTGGCGTGCGGCGGGATCGGTGGGACAGCAGGATCGGTCAGGAACTCGAGCACCGCGGGACCGTCCGCCTCCAGCGCGGCCCGCCAGGCCGCCTCGACGTCCTCCGGCTTCTCCACCCTGATGCCGGTCAGCCCCAGGGAACGGGCGAACGCGGCGTACTGCACGTCCGGAAGCTCCTGCGACGGCAGGAACGACGGAGCTCCCCCCATGGCCCGCAGCTCCCACGTGACCTGATTCAGATCATGGTTGTTGAACACCGCGACCACCAGCCGCGGGTCCTCCCACAGGTGCCGGTACTTGGCCGCCGTGATCAGCTCCGCCATCCCGTTCATCTGCATCGCACCGTCCCCGACCAGTGCGATCGCCGGGCGGTTCGGATGCGCGAACTTCGCGCCGATCACGTACGGCACCCCGCAGCCCATCGTCGCCAGCGTGCCGGAGAGCGAGCCGCGCATGCCCGGCCGCATCGTCAGGTGCCGGGCGTACCAGTTCGCCGTCGAGCCCGAGTCGGACGTGACGATCGCGTTGTCCGGCAGCAGCGGGTCCAGCGCGCGGGCCACGTACTCCGGGTTGATCGGATCGGCGTCGAGACCGGCACGGCGCTCCATGACGTCGCGCCAGCGCGTCACGTTGTCGCACACCGTGTCGTACCACTCGCGCCCGCGGCCTGTCTCGATCAGCGGGATCAGCCGTTCCAGGGTGGCCCTGGCGTCGCCCACCAGATTCACCTCGTACGGGTAGCGCATGCCGATCATGTGTGGGTCGATGTCGATCTGCACGCCCCGCGCCGTGCCGAACTCCGGCAGGAACTGGCTGTACGGGAACGACGACCCGATGGTCAGCAGCGTGTCGCAGTCGCGCATCAGCTCGTAGGACGGGCGGGTGCCCAGCAGGCCGATCGAGCCGGTGACGTACGGCAGTTCGTCGCTGAGGACGTCCTTGCCGAGCAGCGCCTTGGCGACACCCGCGCCGAGCAGCTCGGCGATCCGCTCCACCTCGGCCCGCGCGCCGGCCGCGCCCTGGCCGACCAGGATCGCCACCTTGTCACCGGAGTTGAGGATCTCGGCGGCCCGCCGCACCGAGTCGTCGGACGGCACGGCCGTCCACGAACTGCGGTCCAGGCTGGAGGGCACCATCTTGAACTCGTGCGTCGGCGGCGAGTAGTCGAGCTCCTGCACATCGCCGGGGATGATGACGGCGGTCGGGCAGCGGCGCGCGTACGCGGTGCGGATGGCCCGGTCCAGCACGTTCGGCAGCTGCTCCGGCACCGTCACCGTCTCCACGAAGTCGGAGGCGACGTCCTTGTACAGCGTGTGCAGATCGACTTCCTGCTGGTAGGAGCCGCCCATCGCGGTGCGGTGCGTCTGGCCGACGATCGCCAGCACCGGGACATGGTCCAGCTTGGCGTCGTACAGGCCGTTCAGCAGATGGATCGCGCCCGGCCCCGACGTGGCTGCGCACACCCCGAGACGGCCGCTGAACTTGGCGTAGCCGACCGCCTGGAACGCGGACATCTCCTCGTGCCGCGACTGCACGAAACGCGGCTCGTTCTCGGCCCTGCCCCACGCGGCGAGCAGGCCGTTGATGCCATCGCCCGGATAGCCGAAGACCTGCTCCACTCCCCACTCGCGCAGCCTCCGCAGGACGTGGTCGGCGACCTTGGTGCTCATGTACGACCTCCCGGACGTAGGGGGACAGAGCCGGCAGTACGAGTCACCCTGCGCGACGGCGGAAAACCTCTCCGGGTTTGCGGGTGGGGGCCGGGGGCAGGCGCACCTTCAGTGCTTCGGACAGGAGGCACGCCCGTGGGAGCGGCGTCGCGCGCCGCCACCGAGGCCCTGTCCCACAGCGGATGCGCTTCCACGGTGACCGTCCGACCCAAGAGCACTCTCAAGGGATTGCGACGCATCATGCCGACCCGAATCAGCGCGAAGCAGCACCCCCACCACGACGCCCCCGACACCGCCGAGGCCTTCCGCAGGCTCACCTCGATGCCCGCCGGCCCGGAGCGTGACGCGCTCCGCGACGAGATCGTCGAAGCCTGGCTGCCCATGGCGGACCGCCTCGCCGGACGCTTCCGCAGCCGCGGCGAGAGCTTCGAGGACCTCCGCCAGGTCGCGGCCCTCGGCCTGGTCAAGGCCGTCGACCGGTACGACCCCGAGCTCGGCAACGCCTTCGAGAGCTACGCGGTGCCGACCATCACCGGCGAGATCAAGCGGCACTTCCGGGACCACATGTGGACCCTGCACGTACCCCGCCGCGTCCAGGACCTGCGCAACCGCGTGCGTTTCGCCGGCCAGGACCTGTCCCAGACCATCTCCGGCCGTCGGCCCACCGTGGCCGAGATCGCCGAGCACGCGAACCTGAGCGAGGAGGACGTCCGGACCGGCCTGGAGGCGCTGGAGAGCTTCACGGCGCTGTCCCTGGACGCGGAGCTGCCCGGCAGTGAGGACGGGTACTCCCTGAGCGACGCGCTGGGGTCCCACGACCCGGCGCTGGACACGGTCGTGGACCGTGAGTCCGTCAAGGCCCGGCTGGCGGCGCTGCCGGAGCGGGAGCGGGCGATTCTGTACATGCGGTTCTTCGACGACATGACGCAGAGCCGGATCGCCGAGGAGCTGGGGATCTCGCAGATGCACGTGTCCCGGCTGATCAGCCGGTGCTGCGGCCGGGTGCGGGAGCAGGTCATGCGGGACGTGGCCTGACGCGGGGGTGCTCCCACGACTCGGGGCTGCTCCCACGACTCGGGGCCGCTCCACCTTCACCCGGTTGGAGGGTGCTGTCCCGCTAATGGGGTCCGGTCCCGCGCGGGCCCGCCGCGGGCGGGCTGTCATGGCAGAGGGGTATGACTACCGAAGGAGTCCCCTCGATGCGCCGCAGCCTGCACGCCCTGTCCGTCGCCGTCCTGGCCGGTTCGGCCCTGGTGGGCTTCACGCCGGCGGTCTTCGCCGAACCGGCCGCCGAGGTCAGTCCCGCCACCGTCCAGCCCGGAGGCACGCTCACCGTCTCGGTCAGCTGTGATCCGACCGGGGGGCCGCCGCCCGACACCATCGACGCCACCTCGCAGGCCTTCGACGAGGGCACGGTGCCGCTGCAACGGGTCACCGGCAACGACGACGAGGTGTCCGGCCCCGCCTACCGGGGCACGGCCCTGATCGCCTCCGCCGAGAACTTCGAGGGTGATCCGGACGCCCTGGGCGAGGACTCCGCGTGGACCGTCGACGGCACCTGCCCGGCCGCTCCCGGCGGGGAGGGCAAGGAGTGGAGCGCGACGTTCACCGTGGCGCACGGCGCCGGGCCCCACAAGCCGTCGCACCAGCCCACACACCAGCCCACGCACCAGCCCACACACCACCCCACCCACAAGCCCTGCCCCGAACCCTCGCACCACCGTGAACGCCACCACACCGAGTGCGACGCGGCACCGGTCCAGCGCGGGGTACGGGCCGGTGACGGCGGTGCCTTCACCGACTCCGTGCCGGCCCTGGTCGCGGGCGGGGTGCTGATCGCGGGCGCGTTCGGGGCCGCCGTGCACCGGCTGCGCAACCGGGAGCACGACCCCTACCGCTGACCCGCCCGGCCCGTCGCACCACCCCGGAAGGACCCGGTTTCCCCGGCCCGGGCCCGCCCATGCTGTGACCGTCACAACCCGGCCGGGCGCCCATGGGGCGGCAGCACCCTGGGTACTCAGTGGCCGAGGGCACGAGGGCGGCACAACACGGCGGCACCAGGCACTGGCACTGCGGAGGTACGGATGCGGCGGACGGCCCCCGAAGGTCACGGCCCCGTCCGGTTCGGGCCGCCGCTGCCCGAGGACGGACTGCCCGTCCTGCCGGAGCTGTCCGCGGTGCTCGCCGCCGCGGGGTCCCGGGGCGGCCCCGAGCCGGTCGGCGGCGGCCCGGCCCTGCGCGAGGCCGCCTGCGGCTACTGGGACCGGCGCGGACTGCACTGCGCCCCGGACCGGGTGGCCGCCGCCCCCGGCTCGCCCGCGCTGCTGCTCGCCCTGACCGCCGCCCTCGGCGGCGACGTCCTCGTACCGAGACCCTGCGCCGCCTGGTGGGCGCCGTACGCACGTCTGCTGGGGCGCCCCGCCTTCCAGGTGCCGACCCCGCCGGAGAGCGGCGGGGTCCCCGACCCGTACGCGCTGCTGGAGACCGTGCGCCGGGTCCGCGACGAGGGCGGCGACCCACGGCTGCTCGTGCTGTCCGTCGCCGACGACCCCACCGCGACCGTCACCCCGCCCGAACTGCTCCACGAGACCATCGAGGCCGCCCAGGGGGAGGGCCTGCACCTGGTCAGCGACGAGACCTGGCGCGACACCCTGCACGACCCGCACGACACCGTGCTGCTCAGCCCCGCCGAGATGGTGCCCGGCCGGGTCACCGTCGTCACCGACCTGGCCGGCGCCCTGCTCCCGCCCGGCTGGCCGGCCGCCGTGGCCCGCTTCCCGGCCGGCGAGGACGGCGACGGCCTGCACGCGCGCGTGCTCGACATCCTCACCGCCCTCGACGCCCGTGTCGCCGCGCCCATCGCCGCGGCGTCCGCGTACGCCCTGGGAGAGCCGGAACCCGTCACCGCGCGCGTGGCGACCGCCGTGCGCCTGCACGCGCTCCTGGCCGACGAGGCGCACACGGCCGTCGTCGCCGCGGGCGCCCTCGCCCGGCCCCCGCGCTGCGGCCGTCACCTGTACGTGGATCTGGCCCCGCTGGAGCCCGCGCTGAGCGCGCACGGCGTCGGCGACGCACAGGAACTGGAGGACTTCCTCACCGCACGCCTCGGTATGCCCGCCCCGGGCGGGCACCGCTTCGGCGACGACCTCGAAGCCCCGCGCGTGCGGCTTTCCACCGGCGCACTGGTGGCCGGTTCCGACACGGAACGCGCGGAGTGCCTCACCTCACCCGCACCGTTGGAACTGCCGCATGTGCACCGCGCGTTGATCCGACTGAAGTCGGTCTTCGACGATCTCCGCGACGACGCTCAGCGATGGGAGCCTCCTCGATGACGCAGCAGTCCGAGTCGACCACCAGCACGACCACCCAGGAGCCCGCCGAGCCCTCGCTCCCGTCGCCCTTCGCGCCCCCCTGCCCGCCCTTGGCCGAACCCCGGCCACTGGCCGAGCGGCGGGTGTGGCCGCGCACCTTCCACGACCGGCTGACCGCGCCCCTCCCGGGTCTGAAGGCCATGGCCCGCTTCGCCCGCGAGGGCGCGGTGAGACCGGGCCCGGAGGGCCTCGCCGACATCCCCCGGCTGCCCTACGCCCCGGCCCCGCTGCCCCGTGTCGACGCCCGCACCGTCGCCGTCACCTGGGCGGGACACGCGAGTTGGGTGCTGCGCATCGGCGGACTGACCGTTCTCACCGACCCGGTGTGGTCCCGCCGCATCCTCGGCACGCCGGCCCGGATCACCCCCGTGGGCGTCCCCTGGGAGGACCTGCCGCGCGTCGACGCCGTCGTCATCAGCCACAACCACTACGACCACCTGGACGCCCCCACACTGCGCCGCCTCCCGCGCGACACCCCGGTGTTCGCCCCTGCCGGGCTCGCCGGCTGGTTCCACCGCCGCCGCTTCACCCGCGTGACGGAGCTCGACTGGTGGGAGGCGGCCGAACTGGACGGCGTCCGCTTCGACTTCGTCCCGTCCCACCACTGGTCCAAGCGCAGCCTCACCGACACCTGCCACAGCCTGTGGGGCGGCTGGGTCCTCACCGACCCAGGCGGCCGACGCGTCTACTTCGCGGGCGACACGGGCTACGGCCACTGGTTCTCCCGCATCGGCCGCCGCTACCCCGGTATCGACCTGGCCCTCCTGCCCATCGGCGCCTACGACCCCCGCTGGTGGCTCCGCGACGTCCACTGCGACCCGGAGGAGGCGGTCCGCGCGGCCCAGGACCTCGGCGCGAGCCGGATGGCCCCCATGCACTGGGCGACGTTCGTCCTGTCGGCGGAGCCGGTCATGGAGCCCCTGACGCGCGTGCGGGCGGCCTGGGAGAAGGCGGGGCTGCCCCGGGAGAACCTCTGGGACATGCCGGTGGGCGCCTCACGGGTGCTGTCCGGGGACTGACCTCAGGGCACCGGCCCCGGAGGCGCCTTCAGGAGCGTGGGGAACTGCGCACCCGCCGCACCACCGCCGGCACCGCGCTGATCAGCACGGTCAGCGCGATCGCCGCCACCACGCCCTGCCACGGCTCGGCGAACAGCGAGCCCCCGAGAATCCCGATCAGCTGATACGTCACGGCCCAGGCCAGACACGCCGGCAGGTTCCCCCGGGAGAACCTGCGCATCGGCCACTCCGCCAGCAGACAGGCCAGCATCACCGGGATACGCCCCGCCGGCACCAGCCGCGACAGCACCAGCACCGCCACCCCGTGCGCGGCCAGTTTCTCCTGTGCCTGCTCCAGCCGGTCCTCCGGCGCCCGCGACCGGAGCGCCTCCAGCCACCGGGAGCCGTTCTTCGACTTCAGCCCGCGCCGCCCCAGCCAGTACAGCGCCGCATCGCCCAGGAACGCCGCCAGCGACGCCGTCACGAACACCATCGCCAGCGAGAACGGCGCCGTCCGGTGCACGGCGACCACCGCCGCCGAACTCACCAGCGCCCCCGTCGGGATCACCGGCACCAGCGCCCCGGCCAGCACCAGCACGAAGAGCGTCGGATAGCCGACGGCCTGCTGCGTGGACTCCGGAACCAGGGCCGCCGGTGTGACAGCCGACGCCGCGAGCGCCAGGGGCGCTGACCAATTCACCGCGCGCCCTCCAGGCGCACGCTCTCCCCGTGCCCGAGCCGGTGCACCGCCACGGCCGGCGCGTGCAGGGCCGCCAGCCGGACGAACTCGTCCCCCGGCGCGTGGAACTCGTGGGGGCGCACCGCGTCCATGCCGATCGGCCAGTACGTGCCGTAGTGCACCGGCACCGCACTGCGCGGCGCCAGCCGCTCCAGTGCCTGCGCCGCCCGCCCCGCGTCCAGATGCCCCTCGCCCAGGTACGGCCCCCAGCCGCCCACCGGCAGCAGCGCCACCTCGACCGGCCCGACCTCCTTGGCCATCTCGTCGAACAGCCCGGTGTCCCCGGCGAAGTACGTCCGGGCCTCGCCGGATATGACGTAACCGAGGGCGGGGGAGCGGTGCGGCCCGAACGGCAGCCGCCGCCCGTCGTGCAGCGCGGGCACGGCCCGTACGACGATGTCGCCGACCGGGGTCTCGTCTCCGGGGGCCACCTCGCTCACCCGCAGGTGCGTGAGCCGGCGCAGTCCGGGCACCGCCCGGCGCGCGCCCCGGGGCACGAGCAGGCGCGTGCCCGCAGCGAGCCGCATCAGCGACGGCACGTGCAGATGGTCGGCGTGCAGATGCGACACCAGCGCCACGTCCGCGCGCGGGGCGCCCGGAGGCGGCAGGGCCCCGCGCCGGCGGCGCAGGTGCGCGAGCCGGCGTGCGAACAGGGGATCCGTGAGCACGCGCACGTTCGAGTCCTCGACGGTGCAAGTGGCGTGACCCCACCAGGTGATCTCCACCGGCACTTCTTTGCCTCCTTCGCGCGACTCCCCCGAAGCCTACGTGCAGGAGTAGGGTCGGCGGCGAAACCGGAGGTGAGGGGGACGCCATGGTGCCGGTGCGGGTCACGGCGATCGCGAGTCTGACGCCGCTGGAGGAGCTGGACGACGATCCGTTCCTGGTCGACTCCCGCAGTCAGCACGCGATGTGCGCCCGCTGGGCCGCCGAACGGGGCTACGTGGTCAGCCGGGAGTTACTGGTCCGCGGGCTGCGGCCCGACCACGGCGCGCTGTGGGACGGCGTGCGGCCCGGCCTCGACCTGTTCGTCGCGCCCAGCCGGCGGGTACTGGAGAGTGCGCTCGCCTCCGTCGAGGAGTTCACCGCCGAGTGCGTGCGGCGCGGTGTACGCGTCGAGACGGTGGGGCATGCGGAACCGGCGTACGACGCCGCGATGAAGGCGTGCGTGCACCGGCGGCTGTCGATGCCGACGGCCGGCTACGACGGGCGCTGACGTCTCTCACCGGGGGTGACCCGGGGACGAAGTGACCCGGCCGGGCGTTGGGACACTGTCGGGGAGGGCCCGCGACGGTTGCGGGCCAGGGACGTGAGGTGACGGGGCGTGCGGGGCGTGCGGTGGCGGCGGGTCGCCAGTCAGGTGGGGCGGAGCGTCGCCGTGTGGGCGGTCTCCACCGTCACGATGCTCGTGCTCGCCGGGATCCTCCCGGACTTCCGGCTCCGCTCGGAGAACGGCGACAGCGCGACGGACATAGCCGTCACGGCGGCCTTCGGCGCCGGCGCCTTCGGTCTGCTGTCGGCCGTGGTGTGGCCGCTGCTCGTCCGGCTCCTGCTCCTCGTACCGGCGCTCGTGCTGGGGCTGCTGGTGTTCTTCCTCAACGGCGCCCTGCTGCTGCTCGCTCTGCACCTCAACCCGGCCGAGCGCGGCGCGGCCGCCCCGGAGACCGCCGTCGTGGTCGCCGCCGTGATGTCGGCCGTGGCCTCCGCGACCGGCGCCGCCCTGGCCGTGCGGGACGACGACGCCTACCGCCGCAGGCTGTACCGCCTCTCCGACCGCCGCCGCCGGTCCGGGCCGCCCTGCCCGGCGAGCCCCGGCACCGTCTTCCTGCAACTGGACGGCGTCGGCCACGACACCCTGCTGGACGCGGTCGGCAAGGGTCTGATGCCCACCGTCGCCCGATGGCTCGACATAGGCGACGGCGGCCGCCCCAGCCACCGGCTCACCCCCTGGCGGACCGACTGGTCCAGCCAGACCGGCGCCAGCCAGCTCGGCATCCTGCACGGCAGCAACCACGACGTCCCCGCGTTCCGCTGGTACGAGAAGGACACCCGCGAGGTCGTCGTCTGCAACCGCCCCACCAGCGCTGTCGAACTCCAGCGCCGCGCCGTCGAGTACGCGGGGCACGGCGGGCTGCTCACCGTCGACGGCGCCAGCCGCGGCAACCTGTTCAGCGGCGGCGCCGACGAGCAGGCCCTCGTGCTGTCCATCGCCACCCGCCGCCGCAGCCGGGAGAACCGTTCCAGGGACGGCTACTTCGCCTACTTCTCCGACCCGGCCAATGCCGTGCGCACGGCGCTGTCCTTCATCGCCGAGGTGGGCCGGGAGATCGGCCAGTCCACCCGGGCGCGTCTGCGCCAGCAACGCCCGCGCGTCTCCCGCGGCGGTCTCTACCCCCTCGTCCGGGCCTTCGCGACCGTCGTCGAGCGGGACGTCGTCGTCTCCGCCGTGACGGGCGACATGCTCGCCGGACGCACCGCCGTCTACGCCGACCTGGTGGCCTACGACGAGGTCGCCCACCACTCCGGCCCGGCGAGCCGCGACGCGCAGAAGGTCCTCGAAGGCCTCGACCGCTCGCTCGCCCTCATCGAGAGCGTCGCCGAGCACGCCCCGCGCCCGTACCGCATCGTCGTGCTGTCCGACCACGGCCAGAGCCCCGGCGAGACCTTCCGCTCCCGCTACGGCCTCACGCTGGGCGACCTGGTGCGGGCGGGCTGCGGCATGCCCGTACCGCGCAGGGCGGAGCGCACCCGCAGCGGGGCGGAGGCCCGAGCCGCCGTGCGCGCCGCGCTGCGCATCCCCGTGGAGGAGTCCGGCGAGCAGCATCGCCCCGGGCGCCGCGAGGAGCCGATCGTGCTGGCCTCCGGCAACCTCGGCCTGGTCTCCTTCCCGGACGTGACGCACCGGATGAGCAAGGAGGAGATCGACGCCCGCCACCCCGCACTGCTGCCGACCCTCGCCAACCACCCGGGCATCGGCTTCCTGCTGGTCCGCAGCGAGGAGCACGGCGGTGTCGTGCTCGGCGCGTACGGCGCCGAGATCCCGCTGGCCGACCTCGACGACAACCCGGGCCCGCTCGCCCCGTTCGGCCCGGGCGCTGCCGACGCGGTCCGCCGGACGCACTCCTTCCCGCACACGGCCGACATCATGGTCAACTCCTTCCACGACCCGGCCGACGGCGAAGTCCTCGCCTTCGAGGAGCAGATCGGCTCCCACGGCGGCCTCGGCGGCGCCCAGGGCAGACCCTTCCTGCTGTCGCCGCTCGGCGTCTCCGCACCGGTCGCCGAGGGCGAGGAACTCGTGGGCGCCGAGCACGTGCACCGGGTGCTGCGGCGCTGGCTGCGCGAGTCGAACGGACCGCAGGTGCCGCTGGAGGCCACCGAGGAGGAGCGCGCCGCCTGAAATTCGGCTGCGCCCACCGGGCCGTACGCACACACTGTTCGGACCGGACGCCGCACACCCGCGCGTCCCTCTCGAACACCCCCGAGGAGTTGCTGCTTTGCAGGCAGCCGTCACCGTCACGCCCGCCCGTATCCCCGACCTGCTGCTCGGCCTGGCCACCGTCCGGCCGGTCTTCATCTGGGGCGCCCCCGGCATCGGAAAGTCCTCCCTGGTACGGAACTTCGCCGAGTCGCTGGGCCTGGAGTGCGTGAGCCTGCTGGGCACCCAGCTCGCCCCCGAGGACCTCATCGGCGTCCCGCAGATCCGCGACGGCCGCTCGGTGTTCTGCCCGCCGGAGACCATCGCCCGGGACGAGCCCTACTGCCTGTTCCTGGACGAGCTCAACGCGGCCACGCCGGACGTGCAGAAGGCGTTCTACTCGCTGATCCTGGACCGCCGGATCGGCACCTACGAGCTGCCCAAGGGATCGATCGTCATCGGGGCCGGCAACCGCGCCACCGACAACGCGCTCGCCCGGCCCATCGCCTCCGCGCTCGTCAACCGTCTCGCGCACGTGCACCTGGAGGCCTCCGCGAAGGACTGGCTGACCTGGGCCGCGAACAACGGCATCCACCCCTGGATCGTGGACCACCTCACCGACCGGCCCGACCACCTGTGGTCCAAGCCGCCGAAGAGCGAGGAGCCGTTCTCCACGCCCCGTTCCTGGCACATGCTCTCCGACGCCCTGCACTCCTTCGGCCGGGACCTCGACGAGGAGACCCTGAAGGTCCTCGCGCACGGCACGCTGACCCCGGCGCACGCGACCGCCTTCTGCGGATACGTCAAGATCGTCCGCAGCCGGTACGGCATCGAGGCCGTCATCAAGGGCGACGCCCCCTGGCCGAACCGGCCGCAGGACCGCGATCTGCTCTACTACCTCGCCGAGTCCTTCCGCGGCCGCCTGGTCAAGGAACTGCCCGCGAGCAAGGAGCACATGTCCGCGAAGGGCCGTCAGACCGCCTACCGCGCCAAGTCGCTGCTGGTGCAGCTCGCCGAGATCTCCGTCGAGGTCGCCCAGACCGTCATCGCCTCCGACAGCGACGGCAACCCCGTGCTGCCCTCCTGGTTCCTCGTCGAGGCGGCGCGGGACATGCCCCGGCTGGTGGAGGCCCGCCGGTGAGCCGGGGCCGGGGCAAGGACCGGGGGAAGAAGAAGCGGGACCTCGCCGCCGAGGCCTTCGCCGAGGGGATGCGGCTGATGAAAGCCAACCCCGCCCTCGCGGCTGTGGAGTTCGACGTCTGCCGCCAGGAGGAGTGCCGCTTCGCGCCCCGCGACGGACTCGTCGCCGTCGACTCCGACGGCGATCTGCACGTCCACCCCGCGCGCCTCGCCGAGCCGGCCGCCTGGGCCTGGGCGCTCGCCCACGCCGTCCTCCACCTCGGCTTCGGGCACGTCCCGGCGGTCAAGGGCGAGCGTGTCCAGCCCGACCGCCACGACCTCGCCGCCCGCTGCGTCGTCGTCAACCGCTTCCTGCTCGGCTTCACCATCGGCGAGACCCCCGAGCACCTGCCCGCCTCCTACCCGGACGGCGACGAGGAGCAGCTCGCCGCCCGCTGGCGCCGCGACGGGCTGCCCGCCGTGTACGAGCGCTGCGGCACGGCGGGCGACGAGCCCGACCAGGTGCTGGTGCCGTGGGTGGGCTGGTCCGGGCCGCCCGACTGGCAGCTGGCCTTCGCGACCGCCCTGACCCGGACGGTGTCCGCCGCGATGGACATGGCGGGCGGCCGTCGCGACAGCCTGGACGGCGAGGCCCCCCGGCGGCAGCCCTGGGAGCGGGCACTGAGCTGGTTCATCTCCTCGTACCCGCTGCTCGGCGGCATCGCCTCCGGCATCAAACTGGTCGCCGACGCCGAACTCGCCCGCGCCCACGGCATCGCCGTCGCCGCGGTCGACGCCGAGGCGGCCGAGATCTACATCAACCCGCTGCGCCGGTTCGACGACGAGGAGTGGCGGTTCGTCCTCGCCCACGAGATGCTGCACGCCGCCCTGCGCCACGGCGACCGCTGCGGCACCCGCGACCCGTACCTCTTCAACGTCGCCTGCGACTACGTCATCAACGGCTGGCTGAAGGAGATGCAGGTCGGCAGCATGCCCGAGGGGCTGCTGCACGACCCGGAAGTCGCGGGCCTGTCCGCCGAGGAGGTCTACGACCGCATCGCCGGCGACCTGCGCCGCACACGCCGGCTGGCCACCCTGCGCGGCAAGGGCGTCGGGGACATCCTCGGCGGCCCGCTCGGCCCGCCCCGCGACTACGTCGACCTCGACGCCTTCTACCGCCGCGGCCTCGCCCAGGGCCTCGACCTCCACCAGCGGCAGGAGCGCGGCTTCCTGCCCGGCGGCCTGGTCGAGGAGATCCGGGCTCTCAGCCATCCGCCGCTGCCCTGGGACGCGCGGCTGGCCCGCTGGTTCGACGAGTTCGTGCCCGGCCCCGAGCCCGTCCGGTCCTACGCCCGCCCCTCGCGGCGCCAGGCGGCCACCCCCGGCATCCCGCGCGCCGGACGGTACTTCCCGCCCGAGGAGATCGCCCGCTGCACCTTCGGCGTGGTCCTGGACACCTCCGGCTCCATGAACCGCCTCCTGCTCGGCAAGGCACTGGGCGCCATCGCCTCCTACGCCGGGGCCAGGGACGTACCGGCCGCCCGGGTCGTGTTCTGCGACGCGGCCCCGCACGACGCCGGCTACCTGCCCGTCACCGAGATCGCCGGCCGGGTCCGCGTGCACGGCCGCGGCGGCACCGTCCTGCAACCCGGCATCGACCTGCTGCACCGCGCCGACGACTTCCCGCCCGGCGCGCCCGTCCTGATCATCACCGACGGCTGGTGCGACGTCCTGCGGGTGCGGCGCGAGCACGCGTACCTGATCCCTCGGGGAGCGCGGCTGCCGTTCACTCCCGGAGGGGAGGTCTTTGCCGTGAGTTGAGACGTAGTGTGATCGGATGGGGGAAACGGGGCCCGGAGACGGGCCCGCACGCGAGTCCGCACGCGAAAGGAAGAACTCGTGGCTACCACGCGCTCCGCACACACGGTCTGGGAAGGCAACCTGCTCGAGGGCAACGGCGTCGTCACCTTCGACTCCTCCGGTGCCATCGGCGAGCAGCCGGTCACGTGGGCCTCGCGCGCCCAAGAGGCGAACGGCAAGACCAGCCCCGAGGAGCTGATCGCGGCCGCCCACTCCAGCTGCTTCTCCATGGCCTTCTCCAACATCCTCAACAAGGCCGGGACGCCGCCCACCAAGCTCATCACCTCGGCCGACGTCACCTTCCAGCCCGGCGAGGGCATCACCGGCATCCACCTCACCGTCGAGGGCACCGTCCCCGGCATCGACGAGGCGGCCTTCCAGGCCGCCGCCGACGAGGCCAAGGTCGGCTGCCCGGTCAGCCAGGCCCTCAAGGCCACGCCCATCACGCTGACCGCCAAGCTCGCCTGACCCGCCGCACCCCTGTCGCGCGGGCCGGCCCCACCAGGGGCGGCCCGCGCGTCGTCGTCGGTTCGCCACCACCGGCCGGGGTAGGAAACCAGACGCCTCGAACCGCCGGGCCGGAAGGAACGCGATGCTGCCGGGAACGTCCACGCACGCGACAGTGCTCGACTCCGCCACCCGCGACCGGACCCGCGTCCTGCTGCTGTTCAGCCTCTCCGGACGGCTGCGCCCCCGGGACACCGCCCTCGGCGCCCTCGTCGACCGCTACGACTACGGCCGCTTCGCCTCCCACCTGACGGCCAGTCAGGACGTGCTGCCGGTCCCGGTCCTCGACGAACAGGTCGCCCCCCGGCGGCTGCGGCTTCCGCACGGCGACCACGGCCTGGGTCTGGCCTCCTTGCGGATCCTCGTCGTCACCACCCCGCGCGGCGACGCCACCCTCGTCGTGGACTGCGCCTTCGCGGGCGAGACCACCGCCGGCGACCTCGCGGCCTGGCTGGCCACGACCTGCTTCGACCGCGAGCGGATCGAGCTCGACGACCGCCCGCTGCTGCAGACCGTGGCCGCCCAACTCGGCGGCCGGCCGCTCGCTCTCGGCCAGAACGTGCACCAACTCGTCTTCCCCGGTGGCCGGTTACAACGGGAACTGCTCAGCGCCGACGCGGCCCGCAAAGCGATCCTGCTGAACGAGATCGTCTACCGCGGCCGGATGCCGTGGAACCCCGCCACGCCCTACGACGCGGGCCTCGCGCCGCATCTCAGGAACCACGGCCTCACCCTGTCCTCCCTCGGCCGGGGCGTCTCCGTCCAGGCCGGCTGGGCCCCGCACGTGGAGAACGGCCTGGTCCTCGTCGCCGTCGGCATGATCTCCGCCCTGGCCGTGCTCCAGCGCACCCGGCTGGCGGCCTTCGCCATGATGAAGGCCAACGAGCAGGCCCTGACCGACTCGCCCACCGAGATCCGCTCCCTGATCTCCCGCCTCTCCGCCGGTGTCAACGAACTCCAGCTGGACCTGGCCTTCGGCGTCGAGGCCTACGTCGACAGCCTGCTGATCCCCGAGATGGTCACGGAGACCTTCCAGTCCTCGCTGCGCGACGCCCTCGGCATCCGCGACAGCCTGGAGAACTCGGCCCGCATGGTCGAGCGTCTGACCTCGGTGACCAGCGCCCGCTCCGCCGCCCTGGACGCCGAACTCGCCGAGCGCGACGACCGCCGCGACCGCACCGTCTCCGGCCTGGTCGCCGCGGCCACTCTGATCGCCCTGCCGCCGACCCTGCTGCTGGCCTTCTTCGGCGTGAACGGCACGAACGTCGACGAGCACCGCTCCATCCTCGACGTGCGCGCCTACGGCACGGCCTACGCGCTGGCCTGGCTGCCCTTCGTCGTCCTCGTCGTGATCGGCTGGATATTGCTCAGACGCGTCAGCACCCGCTCCGGCTCACTGCTGCCCGTGCCCGACGACGCCTTCGCCCCCGTGCCGCCTCCCCGCTCGCCCTCCGGGAACCGACGACCATGACCCCACACCCCGCCGTCTCCGCCCACCGGGGCGGCTCCGAGCGTGCCGGCCCCGCCACCTGGGAGGCGTACGAGGACGCCATCGAGTCCGGCGCGGAGTACGTCGAGTTCGACATCCGCCGCACGAGGGACGGGGTCCTCGTCGTCTACCACGACCCCCGCGTCGGCCCAGCCGGGCCGCCGCTGTCCACGCTCACGCATGCCGAGCTGTGCGAACGGGCCGGATACGCCGTGCCCGTCGTGGACGAGGTCATGGCACTGATCGCCGGAAAGCTCGTGGCCCATGCGGATCTCAAGGAGGTCGGCTACGAGCGGGAGGTGATCGACCGGGCGGTCGCCCTGCTCGGCGCGGACGGGCTCGTCGTGACGACACTGGAGGACCGTTCCGTCGCCGCCGTCACCCAGGGCCACCCCGGAGTGCGCACCGCCCTGTCCCTGGGGCGCGACCGCAGGGAACTGGCGGCGGCCCGGCTGCCCGGCACCAGACTGAGCGAGCTGTTCCCGGCCCGCCGCATCCGGGCCTGCGGGGCGCACGGCGTCGCCGTGCACCAGCGGCTGGCCAGGGCCAATGTGCTGCGCGAGGCGACCCGGCACGGCCTGTTCACCATGGTCTGGACCGTCAACGACGACACCCTCATGCGGGCCTTCCTCGCCCACCCGCGCGTCGACGTGCTCGTCACCGACCGCCCCCGGCGCGCCGTGGCGCTGCGCGGCCCGATCACCCCATCGCGGCATTGACAAGAGCGCACTCAAGTTTTGTGCTGGAGTGTGGGAAGAGCGCCCTGGCGGAAGGGGACAGCGATGGGACGTGCGGTCGGAATCGACCTCGGAACCACGAACTCGGTGGTCGCCGTGCTGGAAGGCGGCGAGCCCACCGTCATCGCCAACGCGGAGGGGGCCAGGACCACACCCTCGGTGGTGGCGTTCGCCAAGAACGGCGAGGTGCTGGTCGGGGAGGTGGCCAAGCGGCAGGCCGTGACGAACGTGGAGCGCACCGCGCGCTCGGTCAAGCGGTACATGGGCGACGCACACTGGCGCTTCCCCGACACCGGCGACGTGGACGGCACCCGGTACCGGGCGCAGGAGCTGTCCGCCCGGGTGCTGCAGAAGCTGAAGCGGGACGCGGAGTCCTACCTCGGCGAGGACGTCACCGACGCGGTGATCACCGTCCCCGCCTACTTCGACGACACCCAGCGGCAGGCGACCAAGGAAGCCGGTGAGATCGCGGGCCTGAAGGTCCTGCGGATCATCAACGAGCCGACGGCCGCGGCCCTGGCCTACGGACTGGACAAGGAGAACGACCAGACGGTGCTCGTCTTCGACCTCGGCGGCGGCACCTTCGACGTGTCGCTGCTGGAGATGGGCGAGGGCGTCATCGAGGTGAAGGCCACCAACGGCGACACGCACCTCGGCGGCGACGACTGGGACCAGCGGATCGTCGAATACCTGATCAAGCGGTTCAAGGGCCAGAACGGCGTCGACCTCGGCAACGACAAGATGGCGGTGCAGCGGCTGCGCGAGGGCGCCGAGCGGGCCAAGATCGAGCTGTCCAGCTCGACCGAGACGACGATCAACCTGCCCTACATCACGGCCTCCGCCGAAGGGCCCCTGCATCTCGACGAGAAGCTGACCCGGGCCCAGTTCCAGGAGCTCACCGCCGATCTGCTCGACCGCTGCAAATCGCCCTTCCACCAGGCCGTCAAGGACGCCGGCGTGAAGCTCTCGGCGATCGACCACGTGATCCTCGTCGGCGGCTCGACACGGATGCCGGCCGTGACGGACCTGGTCAAGGAGCTCACCGGCAAGGAGCCGCACAAGGGCGTCAACCCCGACGAGGTCGTGGCCGTGGGCGCCGCGCTCCAGGCGGGCGTCATCCGCGGTGACGTCAAGGACGTGCTGCTGCTCGACGTCACCCCGCTGTCCCTGGGCATCGAGACCAAGGGCGGCATCATGACGAAGCTCATCGAACGCAACACGACGATCCCCACCCGGCGCTCGGAGATCTTCACCACCGCCGCCGACAACCAGCCCTCGGTCGGCATCCAGGTCTACCAGGGCGAACGGGAGATCGCCGCGTACAACAAGAAGCTCGGCGTCTTCGACCTGACCGGCCTGCCGCCGGCGCCGCGCGGTGTGCCGCAGATCGAGGTGGCGTTCGACATCGACGCCAACGGCATCATGCACGTCTCCGCCAAGGACCTGGCGACCGGCCGCGAACAGAAGATGACCGTCACCGGCGGCTCCGCGCTGCCCAAGGACGACATCGACCGCATGATGCGCGAGGCCGAGCAGTACGCCGAGGAGGACCGGGGGCGCCGCGAGGCCGCCGAGACCCGCAACCAGGCCGAGCAACTCGTCTACCAGACCGAGAACTTCCTCCGAGAGAACGGCGACCGGGTCCCGGCGGACACGAAGTCCGAGGTCGAATCGGCCGTCGCCGAGGTGAAGGAGCAACTGGAACGGCAGGCGGACACCGCCGCCCTGCGCACCGGCGTCGAGAAACTCGCCTCCGTCAGCCAGAAGATGGGCCAGGCGATGTACGCCCAGACCCAGCAGACCCCCACGGAGGAGCCCTCCACCGCACCGCACGACGAGGAGGGCGTGGTGGACGCGGAGATCGTGGACGACGAGAAGAACGGACGGGACGAGAAGGGCGGTGCCGCCTGATCCGACCTCCCGTCCCCGGGATCAGGCCCCGGTGTGCGCGGGCGGCAGCGTCGCGCACACCGCGTCCAGGACCGTCGCGTACGGGGTGCCGAAGGCGGCGAGGCCGGTGCGGAGCCGGTCGAGGCCGTCGCGGTGGTCCGTCAGGAGGTCGGTGGTGCCGGTACGGGCCGCGAGTTCGAGGACCGCGGGAAGGAAGTCCGGGGGCTCCTCGCCGGTGGTCTCCAGGCCGTGGGCGCGGTAGACCTCCTCGGAGGGCGCCGGGGCCGCCTCGCGCCAGACGCTGAGGTAAAGGCTGTGGTCCTGCCCGGCCTCGAAGACCTCGACGTAGTGCGCGGCCAGCTCCTGCGGCGGGGTGACGGCCGCGTGGTCGGCGAACTCCCGTAGCTGCGGCGCGGCTTCGCGCAGCAGCGGCAGCCGGGCGTGGAAGTCGTCGTCGGGGTACATCAGGCACAGTGCGGCCGCCTGGTAGAGCATCTCGAATCCGGGCATCGGAACCTCCTTCGCGTGCGCTCCCTTGCCTGCCCCGTCATCCCGACGCTAGGGGCGGGCCGGGGAGCACACCTGCCGACAGGGCCCGTACGGGTCAGTACCCGTGCCATGACGTCACGGCTTGCGGGCGACCCCCGCGTACACCGGTACGAGGCCCTCCGCCTGGGCCGCCACGTCCTCCGGCTCCGGCCGCCACCCGGACACCGGGATGACGCCCGGGCCCAGCAGCTCCAGGCCCGCGAAGAAGCGCGAGAACGCGGCCAGCGGGCGGGGGTGGAAGGGCATGCCGCTGCGCCGGAAGTGGTCGGCTGCCCTTTCGACGGCATCCGGATCGAGGTCGGCGGTGACCTGGGACAGGATCAGGAAGCTGCCCGGGGCGAGCGCGGCGGTGTACGCGTCCAGCAGGCCGTACACGTCGTCGCCGTCGGGATCGTCGCCCAGGTAGTGGGTGAGCGCCACCAGAGACAGCGCGACGGGCTCGGAGAAGTCCAGCGACTCACCGGCCCGGCCCAGCAGCGCGGCGCGGTCCCGGGCGTCGGCGTGCACGTACGCCGTGCTGCCCTCGGCGGTGCTGCGCAGCAGCGCCTCGGCATGCCGCAGGACGATCGGGTCGTTGTCCGCGTAAACGACCTTCGACTCCGGCGCGACCCGCTGCGCCACCTGGTGCAGGTTGGGCTCGGTGGGAATGCCCGTGCCGATGTCCAGGAACTGGCGGATCCCGGCTTCGGCGGCGGTGCGCACGGCCCGGTGCATGAAACGGCGGTTGGCGCGCGCCCCGCGCAGCACCGAGCTGTCCGCCGCGAGGATCCTGCGGGCCAGCTCCTCGTCCACCGGGTAGTTGTCCTTGCCGCCCAGCCACCAGTCGTAGACCCGGGCCGGGTGCGGCCGGCCGGTGTCGATGTCGACGGGGGCGGGCATGGCGTCGGATCCGGTCATGCGGTGTCTTCTCCTGAGGCCGGCAGTGCGTGACGGGTACGAACGACTGAGGGGACCGACGAGAAGACGCCGCCCACGCCCCGGAGGTTGCCGCGCGGCTCAGTACTTCTCCCGGTACTCCCGCAGCAGTTCCTCCGTGCGCTGTGCCGAGCCCGCCCGGGCCGTCATGTGGTCCAGCACCTCCAGATGCGCGGAGACCTCCTTGCGGGAGTCCAGGTACAGCGCGCCGGTCAGGTACTCGGTGAAGACCATGTCGGGCAGCTCCGGCTCGGCGAAGCGGAACAGCGAGAACGGCGCGTACGTCCCCGGATGCGGGCCGTCCTTGAACTCGGCGATCTGGAGGGTGACCCGGTCGCGCTCGGCGTACTCCAGCAGCTTGTCCAGCTGGTCGCGCATCACCCGGCCGTCGACGCTCACCGGGCGGCGCAGCACCGTCTCGTCCATGATGACCCACAGGTGCGGCGGGTTCGGGCGGTCCAGGAGCCGCTGCCGCTCCATCCGCAGCGACACATGCCGCTCGACGGCCTCCGGCCCGGCGTTCGCGATGGTGCCGGCCTCCAGCACGGCCCGCGCGTACCCCTCGGTCTGCAGCAGCCCCGGCACGAAGTGCGGCTCGTACGACCGGATGATCCGGGCGGCGCCCTCCAGACTCACGAACAGGCTGAACCACTCCGGCAGCACGTCATGGAACCGCTGCCACCAGCCCGGCCGGTTCGCCTCCTCGGCGAGGTCGACGAACGCGCTCACCTCGTCCTCGGCCACCCCGTACGCCGTCAGCAGGATCTGCACGTACGGGATCTTCAGCGCGACGTCGGCGGTCTCCATCCGCCGGACGGTCGCCGGGGCGACCCGCAGCACCCGGGCGGCCTCGTCTCGACTGAGACCCGCGGCCTCGCGCAGCTCCTGCAACCGCTTGCCCAGGACCACCTGGCCCACGGTGGGTGCGGCCCGCCGTTCACTCACGCCACGCCTCCCCAACGTGCCCAAGCCTGCGATCAGTCTGTCACGTCCGGCCCGCGCCCTCACAGGACTCGCACCGAGAAGATCGCCGGAAGTGGAAGGCCGACAGGGGCATTACCCCGCGGGTAATCGACCGGACGCCGCCCGGACGGGATCGTGAACGTACCGGGTCCCGGGCCGGCGCACTCCGGCCCGGGACCCGGCCCCAGCCGCCGCACCACGACCTGACAGAGGGTGATCTCCCCATGTCCGCGATCCAGCTCGCCGCACTCGCCCGGACCTCCGAGCCGCAGTCGATGCTGCGCCGATTCCTCGCCCTGGACGCCGTCGTGACCGGCGCCAACGCGCTCGCCTACCTGGCGCTCTCCGGCCCGCTCGGACGGTTCCTCGGCGCAGACGGCACCCTGCTGCTCGCCCTGGGCGCGTTCCTCGCGGTCTACGCCGCGGGCGTCGGTCTGCTGGCCGCCCGCAGGCAGCCGCCGGCGCTCGGCGTGCGGGCCGTCGTCGAGGCCAACCTCGCCTGGGCGGCGGTGAGCCTCGCTGCCCTGGCGCTGTGGCTCACGCCGAGCACGGCGGGCGCCGTGTGGACGGTGCTCCAGGCCCTGACCGTGGCCGCGTTCGCCGTCCTCCAGCACACGGCCCTGAGGGCCCGTCAGGGCATGAGCTCCTGAAGGTACTTGACCGTCGCCGGGTCTGCCGGGAGCAGTGTCTCGATGGCCAGCTCGGCGACCGTCACGTCCATCGGCGTGTTGAACGTGGCGATCGAGGAGATGAACGACAAGGTTCGCCCCTCGTGCTCGATCCGCAGCGGCAGCGCGAAGTACGGCACCGGCTCCGAGGGCTCGTCCGCCGGATCCGTCTCGGGTACCGGATACGCCGCCACCTCCTCGTACAGCGCCCGCAGCGGCTGAGAGCGGTGCAGCGCGATCTGCCGCTCCATCTGCTCCAGCAGATGGCCCCGCCAGGCGCGCAGATTGCGGATGCGGGGCGCGAGGCCCCGCGGATGCAGGGCCAGCCGCATGGCGTTCAGCGGCGGTTCGAGCAGCGACTCGCAGACACCGTCGACCAGCGTCATGACCCCTCGGTTGGCGGCCACCACGTCGTACAACGCGTCCACCACCAGCGCCGGATACGGCTCGTAGCCGCCGATCAGCCGCTCGATTCCCTCCCGCAGCGCGCCCAGGGCCGGGTCGTCCAGCGGGGTCTCCGGGTAGCGCGGGGCGTAACCGGCCGCCAGCAGCAGCGCGTTGCGCTCCCGCACGGGGACCTCCAGGTGCTCGGCCAGCCGCAGCACCATCTCCTCGCTGGGCCGGGAGCGGCCGGTCTCGACGAAGCTGATGTGCCGGGCCGAGGAGTCCGCGCGCAGGGCCAGCTCGAGCTGGCTGACCCGCCGCTGCTCCCGCCAGGCCCGCAGCAGCGGACCCACGCCCTTCTCGGCGGTGGACGCGTGAATGGTCATGTCAGGACCGTAGTCGAGAACCGGTCGTGTCGGACAGGCACACCCTTCTGACCAGGGTCTCGGCCGCCGTGCTGTGGCAGGCTGAGGGAATACCCAGGACTCCGGAGCAAGGGAAGGAGCGCAGCCCATGCCCGTCGAACCGCTGTCGCAGAAGGAGGTCGAGGACCGGCTGGCCGAGCTACCGGGCTGGTCGCTCGACAAGGATCACCTCATCCGCTCCTACCGGCTCGGCTCGCACGTCGCGGCGACGGCGATGGTCGTGCACATCGCCCAGGTCCAGGAGGAACTGAACCACCACTCCGACCTCACGCTCGGCTACAACACCGTCTCCCTCGCCGTGCACACGCACAGCGCGGGCGGCGCCGTCACCGAGAAGGACTTCGAGCTCGCCCGCAGGGTGGAGGACCTGGCCCCCGGGCACGGGGCACACTGACCGGGTGCTCGACTACGACAAGGAAGCGGAGCGGTACGACGCCTCGCGCGGCGGCGAGCCCCGGGCGGCCGCCGCCGCGCAGGCGGTGCTGGGCCTGCTGCCGCCGGACACGCGTGACCTGCTCGACGTCGCGTGCGGAACCGGCATCGTGACCCGACGGCTCGCGGCCGCCCGCGACGGCATGCGGGTGACCGGTGTCGACCTCGCCGCCGCGATGGCGCGGCAGGCCTCCACCCGGCTCCCCGGGGCCGTCGTGCGCGCCGACAGCCGCCGGCTGCCCTTCCGGGACGGACAGTTCGACGCGGTGTGCAGCGTATGGCTGCTGCACCTGGCCGCCGGACCCGCCGAGGTAGGGACCATCGTCGGCGAGTGCGCGCGGGTGCTGCGGCCCGGCGGGGTCTACGTCACCACGGTCGACAAGGCCGCCTCGCACAACGTGGGCAGTGACATCGATGTCGTCCTGTCCTCCCGGCCGCCCAGCCCCGTCCGGGACGCGGCGGCGGACATCGAGTCCTGCGCCGCCGCCCACGGCCTGGCCCCGGCCGGGCAGGCCCGTTTCACCGGGTACGGCCAGGGCCGCAGCCCCCGCCGTACCATCGCCGACCTGCGCCGGGGCTGGTTCGTGACCCTGCCGCCCGGCGACCCGCTCGCCGACGGCTTCGCCACCCGGCTCTCGAGCCTCCCCGACCAGGACCGGCCCCGCCCGGACCCGGTGTTCAGCCTGCGGTCGTTCCGGAAGGCCGGGTGAACTCCATGACCCAGTTGGTGAGCCAGGTGTCACCGCCGTCGACGGAGAACGCCTGCTCCCAGCGGGCCGACTCGGCGCAGACGCCCGACCAGACGAACCGCACCCGCACTTCTGCGCCGTCATACGTGTCGTCGCCGTAGAACTCGCCGCGTCCGTCCTCGAACCGGCCGAATACCGGCGGGAACAGGGTTCCGCTGAGGCTGGAGGCCCAGTTCAGCGACCACCGCTCGGTGGCCGGGTCGAAGAGGCGCAGGGTCACGCCCTTGGCCGACAGCCGCGGCATGTCGACCTCGTCGATGTTCGCGGCCCCGTCGAACAGCGGCCGGCAGTGGCTGGTCCCCGGGAATTCGGTCCAGGCGCTGTCCGGGTCGAGGAAGCCGGTGCGGCGCCGGTGGCGGACCTCCCAGTCGCCGTGGAAGAAGTCGAAGTCGTGCGGGCTGCTCATGCGCGGTCTCCTGTGGTTCCTTCGGTCAGGGAGTCGGCCACGTAGGCCTCGAGGTCCGGGACATCGGGTGCGAGCAGGTGCCGCACCCAGGCGTCCCGCTCGTGCAGGACCGGCGGCAGCTCCCAGACGCAGCCGATCCACGGCAGCTCGGGAGTGATGAAGTGGGCCGGATCGCGGTCCGGGCAGCCCAGTACGGGCTGACCCGCCGCCGCGCCCTTGAAGTGCAGGACGTTGTCCCACACCCAGCTGTACGCGTTCAGATAGGCGCCGTCGTCACCGCCCCGGTGCAGGACGACGAAGGTCGCCGGGGGAGTACCGTCCGGCTCCGGCAGCAGCTCCGGCAGGATCGCATACGCCGCCTTCTCCACCTCGGGCTCGATGCCCGCGGGATCGGCGGTGACGTGGTAGCGCTTGATGTGGCGTCCCGCCACCTCGAGGGGTGGGGGCACGGTCAGCAGTTTCTCGGTGAAGCCCATGCCGGGACGCTAGGGCCGCTTCACTGACATCCTGTGTCAGTGAAGTCCAGCCGGCTCGTCTCCATCCTCCTGCTGCTCCAGACCCGCGGCCGGATGACCGCCGCCCAGCTCGCCGACGAGCTGGAGGTGTCGGTGCGCACCGTCTACCGGGATGTCGAGGCGCTGAGCGCGGCCGGTGTCCCGCTGTATGCCGACGCGGGCCACTCCGGCGGCTACCACCTGCTGGACGGCTACCGCACCCGCCTCACCGGGCTGACCGCCGACGAGGCCGAGGCGCTCTTCCTCGCCGGTGCCCCCGGTGCCGCCGCTCAGCTGGGTCTCGGTTCCGTCCTTGCCGCCGCCCAGCTCAAGGTCCGGGCCGCGCTGCCGTCCGAACTGCGCCCGCACGCCGACCGGATCAGCGGCCGCTTCCACCTCGACGCGCCCGGCTGGTACGCGGACGCCGACGAGACGCCGTACCTCCCGGCGGTGGCCGACGCGGTCTGGAACCGCCGTGCCGTGAACGTCCTGTACCGCCGCTGGCGTGAGCCCACCGACGTGGAGCGCCGGCTGGAGCCGTACGGGCTCGTCCTCAAGGCGGGCCGCTGGTACGTCGTCGCGGGCCCGGGCCCGCGCACCTACCGGGTCGACCAGATCCTGCGACTGGACGTCACGGGCGAGGAGTTCAGCGCGCCCGACGACTTCGACCTGGCCGTCCACTGGACGGCGTACCAGCGGGACTTCCACCACCGGCTCCGACCGGCCCGGGCCGTGGTCCGGCTGGCACCGGGTGTGCCCCTCCCCGGCCCGGCGCAGACCGACGCACACGTGGAGGAGGACGGCTGGACCCGTGTCACCGTCGCCATCGAGTCCGTCGACCGCGCCCACGCCGATTTCCTGCGCCTGGGCAGCGGCATCGAGGTGCTCGAACCCCTCGAACTGCGCGACCGGATCGCCCGGACCGCAACCGAACTGGCGCAACGGTACGGCAACCGCGCCCCGGGCGGTGACCACCGTCCCTGACGCCGGCGCGAGGCCATCTGAAGCCGCCGCTGAAGTCGCTGTCGAGCTGGGCGGAGCAGATGTTGTAGCCGCCCTGCGCCCTGCCCGGCTTCGTCCGGCCGTCGATGGTGACCGAGCACTGGATGTCGCCGCCGGAGGGGGCGGAGCCCCACACCTTGAACACCGCCTTGCCCTCGGGAGCGACGTCGGCGGCCTCGGCGTCGTCCGCGGTGTCCGCGGTGTCCGCCGTGGCCCTGGCCTTGGCGGTGGCGAATGTGAGTGGTGTGAGGGCAAGCGGTGATCGGTTCGTGATCGGTCGTGACATGCGGAGAGGGCGCATGCCGCTTCCGGCACACGCCCTCGGATCGCCCGGTCAGGCGATCGTGCAGGTCTGTTCGCCCAGCTTGAACGCGGCCGGTTTCGTGTTCGTGCCCGACCAGTTCGCCGTGAAGCCGAAGCTCACCGACGAGCCCGCCGCCACGGTTCCGTTCCAGCCGACGTTCTTCGCCGTCACCGCCGCGCCCGACTGCGTCGCCCCCGCGTTCCAGGCCTGGGTCAGCTTCTGGCCGTCGGGGAAGGTCCAGCCCAGGGACCAGCCGTTCCAGGCGCTCGTACCGGTGTTGGTGAGCTGGACGTCCGCCTGGAAGCCGCCCGACCACTGGCTGGTGACCTTGTACGTCACCTTGCAGGCGCCGGTCGGCGTCGGGTCGGGGCCCGGACCCGGGTCCGTCGTGCCGCCGCCGGAGCTGTCGCCGTAGAGGACGCCGCGGCCGTTCGTGGAGACGTAGACACGGCCGTACACCCGCGGGTCGCCGGTGATGGCCGCTCCCGTCCAGCCCCACTGGTGGGCGTCGTCGTTGATGCGCGTCCAGCGCGCGCCCTTGTCCGTCGAGCGGAAGATGCCGCGCACGCCGCCGATCTTCGCGCTGGTGTAGAGCGTCTGGTAGGAGGCGCCGGGTGCCGCCTTTCCGAAGCCGACGATGTCGGCCTGCTCGACGTTCGACAGCTTGGTGAAGGTCGCTCCGCCGTCCGTGGAGTGCCACAGGCCGTAGGCGCCGTCCGTCGCGCCACCGGCCAGCCAGACGTCGCCCTTCCCGCCGGGCAGCGCCTTGAAGCGGACGCTGTCACCGCTCGGCAGCCCGGTGGCCGGTGACTCCTTGAAGGTCGCCCCGCCGTCCGTACTGACGTAGAACCTGCCGGACTTGAAGCCGTAGAAGGTCTTCGGGTCGACCCGGTCCGATTCGACGATCGCCCCGGCCGGGATCCCGCCGGACGCCTGCCACGACGTGCCGAAGCCCGTCGTGTGGTGCACGCCGGCGCCCTCGGGGCTCCATACGAACCGGCCGCCGTCGGCCGCCGACGCGACCGTGCCGCCGCCGCTCACGCCCGAAGGGTCGGTTCCGGCGAACCAGTTGGCCCCGTTGTCCGTCGAGAACGCGATGTGCGGCCCCGAGTCGAGATGACCCACCCGCACCACCGTGTCGGGCTTCGACTCGGCGAAGTCCAGGCTCGTGGTCGTCGTGAAGTTCGGCTGGGTGAACATCATGGACGGCACCTTCGTCAGGTCCGTGTGCCGGAACCCGCCGATGTCACCGAGCGCGCTCAGCAGCGGAGCTCCGGAGGGGGGAGAGGCGAGGTCGTTGACCGCCGTCTCCTCCAGGCCCCGCACCATCGGCTTGACGGTGAACTTGCCGCCGCTGTCCCAGTTCCCGAGGTTCTCCGTGCCGTAGATCGTGGCGCCCGTCCCGTACATCATCCGGTTCGAGTCGAACGGGTCGATCTCCAGCGCTTCCGTCATCCAGCCCAGCTTCGGCGTCTGCTCGGGCGGTTGGGGGTTCGCGCCCCAGGTCAGCCACGGCGAGGACGACACGTCCATCGTGTAGCGGTTCTCACGGTTCGGATACGACGTGTAGTCCCATGCCTTGGTCCAGGTCGCGCCGCTGTCCGTGGAACGGAAGATCTGCGTGTCCGGCCACCAGGCGCTGTACGCGGTCGCCATCACCGTGCCCGGCTTCTGCCGGTCGACCGTCAGCCCGCTGAAACCGTAGAAGGTGTCGGCCTCCGCCACCGGGCTGATGTTCGTCCAGGCCCCGGTTCCCGTGGCGTACCGCCACAACTGGCCCTTGCCGCCGTCGTACGGGCCGCCCTTGTCGCTGTAGGCGAGGTAGAGGTAGCCGTTCTTCGCGTCCAGCACGCCCTTGTGGGCGAGGTAACCGGTGGGCTGCCCGGCCAGCCGCTGCCAGGTGGCGCCCGCGTCCGTCGAGCGGTACACCGCGTTGGCCTTGTCGGCGACCCCGACGTAGATCGTCTTCGTGGCGTTGCCGGACGTGCCGGTGGACTCGTCGAAGGTGACCCAGACGATGCCCTGGTTGTCGCTGGAGTAGCCGGACGTGTCGCTCGGGTCCGCCACGTAGTTGCCCACGTTGGGGAAGTTCGTCACCTGCGACCAGGTCACGCCCGAGTCCGTCGACCGCCACAGGCCCTTGCCGCTGGGCGCGCCCAGGTACAGCACGCTGTTCCGGTTCGGGTCGACGGCCAGCCGCTCGCCCATGCCGCGGCCGGGCATGTTGCCGCCCAGCTTGAACGGCAGGTTCGTCTTCTGCCAGCTCGCTCCCCGGTCGGAGGAGCGCATGACCGCGCCGTTCTTCGGGTCCCAGCTGTTGGTGTACGTGCCCACGGCCGCGTACACCCGGTTCGGATCGACGGAGTCGGACGCGATGGCGACGACGCCCGTGTGCCCCCAGTCGTCCCAGCCGACCGAGTCCAGCAGCGGAGTCCAGGTCTTCGAGGACTCCTGCCACCGGTAGGCGCCGCCGATGTCGGTGCGGGCGTAGGCGAGGTTCTTCTCGGAGCGGTTGAAGACGATGCCGGGGACGAAGCCACCGCCGTCGATCCGGGCGTTCTTCCAGGTGTACGTGTCGGCGGCGAGTTCGGTCGCCGGGGGATCGGCGGCCAGGGCGGTGGGGGCACCCGAGAGCAGACCGGCCGCCAGCGCCAGCACGACCGTGAGGGTACGGGTTCTTCGCACGGTGGGGTTCCTTCCGCGGGAGGGGGAACGTGCGAGGGCCGGGCGACTCCCGTGCGGGGGGAGCCGCCCGGCCGTGGTGGCCCTGCGTCAGGTGCAGGGCCATGTACGCAGAGCTTCGGACGCACCTTCTGTTTCAGGGGCGCGGGGAACTGCGCGACCAGCCACGACGGACCCGCAGCCGAGATCCCGCCCACCCGCGGAGCGTCCGGCGGGGGCTATTCGAGAAGCTCCGCGTACGAGCCCATGGCCAAGGCGATGTCCGCCTGAGCCCAGAACCGGTGATAGGTGAACGACGGCACCGCACCGCCCGCGAGATAACTCTCGATCTTCGACCAGGCCGGATCGTCCTCGTAGAAGGAGCGGATCGAGTCGAACGTCGACGACGAGTTGATCGCGTCACCGTTCGGCATCGTGCCCGTCCAGCCACTCGGAATGTGCACCGGGTCGTCGAACCGGTTGTAGTCCGCGCGGTTCTCCGGAACGGCGATCCCCAGATCGGTCCGGTGGTTCGCCCACATGCCGTCCAGCAGCTTCTTCGCCGCCGCCGCGGCCTCCGTGTCACCGGAGCGGTCGGCGTAGTACGTCAGGGTCTTGGCGTACGCGGCCGCCACACCGACGTCGTTGGTGTAGTCGGCGACGGTGACGTGCAGCCCGCTGTTGGCGCCGGGGCTCGACGCGTTCCACGTGTCGGGCTGGCCCGACCACTGCAACGTCGACGGGATGCGGAACGTGCCGTCCGGGTTGAACGTGGTCTTGGACAGCGCCCAGTCGACCCACTTGTCGAGGACCGTCTTGGCCTTCGCGTTCCCCGTCTGCTGGTACAGCTCGGCGACCCGCTCCATGGACCACGCCTGGAAGCCGAACCACTGGTTGGACGGCGGGTCGTGGTACACGGGCTTCTCGTCGTAGTACATGCCGTAGAACGTCGACTTCCCGGCGGGCGGGGTCGCGTACCGGCCCGCCCAGCTGTTGGTCGCGCCGCCCGCGATGGCGCCCTCGTTCGACTGGAGCCAGCGGTAGAACTCCAGCTGCCGGTCCATGGACTTGGCCCAGTCCGCCGCGCCCGTCGCCGACTTGGGCTTCAGCGGGGCGTAGCTGCTGAGCGCGTAGGCGGCGAGGGGGTTCTGGTAGCCGCCGTGGGCGTGGCTGGAGCCGATGCGCCAGGCCCAGCCGGCGCTCGTGTCGGTGGCGCCGCCCCAGGCGTAGTACCAGGACATCAGGTAGAACGAGGCGTCCTTGCCGGTGCCCGCCGGGCAGGTCGAGGGCCCGACGCAGTTGCCGACCTTCTTGAAGTACTTGTCGAACATCGAGTAGCGCAGGTAGTCGCCCATCTTGGCGGCCTTGCCGACCGTCGCGGAGACGTCCGAGCCCTTGCCCTGCTCCTTCGCCCACAGATCCGCCCAGTAGGCGGCCTGTACGGCCCGCGCGTCGGCGTCCGGCGCGTTGGTGAACTTCCACTGCTTGGCGTAGGAGGCGTCAGCGGTGAACAGGTCCAGATAGCCGTTCTTGCCGCCGTACTTGAAGGCGTCGCAGGTCGGCTGCGGCACCGTCTCCCACACCGACTCCTGCGCGCCGCGCTGGAAGGTGTTGATGTACGACGGGCCGGTGTCCGAGGGGCCCGCCTCGCACTTGCCGGGCGAATTGCCGTAGCCGTAGACGTTGTCGACGTCCTGCAGCCAGTGCATGCCGTAGACGTCGTCCGTGCCGTAGGCGCTCTTCAGTTCGCCCGCGATCGGGTCCGTGCCGACCGAGACACCGGTGTCGAGCTTGGCCGGATACTCGTTCGGCGTGTCCAGCTCGGGTGCGTAGGTGGCCGGCTTGGAGGCGTTGTAGAAGGAGTTGGTCGGCTGGTCGGCCTTGGTGGGGATCATGTACTTCTCCATGAGCTCCCACGCGCCGTTGAACTTGGACCAGTCACCCGTCACCTTGCCGTACATGGCCTGGAGCCACAGGAGGTAGCTGTACGCCTCCGAGGTGGTCTCGTGACCGTGGTCCGGCGCCTCGACGATCAGCGTCTCGACCGAGTGGTAGGGGATGCCCTCGGGGGAGAAGTAGCCGTTCGCCGGGTTGGTGATCTTTCCGTAGAGCTCCAGGAAGCGGGCGTCGTACACCTTCGCCGCGGCCAGCTGGGTGACGGTGACCGAGGCCTTCGCGTGGCCGGCTGCGGTCGACTCGAACACGGCCGATCCGGTGCCCGAGTTCGCGGCCGTGACGGTCACCTTCTGCGCGGTGTTCCAGTTCTGCGGCGTGAAGGTCAGCGAGGCTCCGGCCGAGACCGACAGCCCGGAGTTGCCGCTCGCGCGGGCCGAGGTCACCGTCACGTTCGCGGACGGCTGCTTGGACAGCTTCACCTCGTACGTGCCCGACTTGCCCGACTGGACGCCGAGTTGGAGCGGCGAGGCGACGACGGTCGGACCGGAGGCGACGGTGATGCCGACCGGAGTGGAGTCGGCGGAGGCGCCCCTGCTGTCGTACGCCTTCGCCACCAGGGAGTGACCGCCGACGGCCAGGTCGGAGACGGAGAGCGCGTAGGGCGCGCTCGTGTCGGTGCCCAGCAGCTTGGTGTCGTCGTAGAACTCCACCTTGCTGATCGTGGCGTTGTCCGCGGCGGCTGCGGTCGCCGCCAGGGGCACCGCCTGGCCCTGGGTGTAGACGGCGCCCGCGCTCGGGCTGGTCAGCACGGCGATCGGCGGCTGGTGCGCGCCGGTGCAGGGCGTGCCGTTGACCGAGAAGGACGTCGGCGCGGTGTTGGTGCCGCTGTAGGAGAACTGGGCGCCGGTGGAGACGGCTGCGCCGGCGGCGACCCGTGCGTTGTGGGCGGCGTTCTTCACGGTGATGTTCTGGCCGGACTGCGACCAGGTGCCGTTCCAGCCGTTGCCCAGCTTCTGGTTGCCGGAGTAGGCGTAGGTCAGCGTCCAGCCGTCGATGGCGTCCGTGCCGCGGTTGGTGAGGGTCAGGTCGACCGTGAAACCGGAACCCCAGTCGTTCGTCTTGTAGTCGACACTGCACTGAAGTGCAGCCGCCTGAGCGGGAGTCGACCCTGAGGAGAGCATCGTCAACGGAAGTGCGAGAGCTGCGAGGGCGGCGGTCCACAACCGCCGCACCGCTCCGCGTCTCCGGGGTGGGGGATGCATGGTGCTGGTCCCTCCTTGCGGCTCGGAGAAGTCAAGGCTTGAACCAGTGGGAGCGCTCCCATAGTGCGGACGCGTCAGGTACCGGTCAAGGTGCTCGAAGAGTCGAAAAGATTCGATGCCGCGAGTTGAGCGAAAGTCAGTGACTCCCCTGTTCTTTGCCGACACTTGGCGCTACCTTCCTGGACACCAGTGGGAGCGATTCCATCAGTCGACGCGTCCGTCACGACGCACCCGGCCTGCAAGGAGTCGCTCATGCGACACCCCTCGCGTTCAGTACTTTTAGCCGCCGCCCACGCGGTCGCCCCGGGCTGCGTGAGTGCCGGTGCCGGGTTCCTTATGTCGTTGTCGGAGCGCGCCCTGAACGGCTGTCACCCCCACCACCGAAAAGGAAACCCCCACTCATGAGCCGTACGAGAACCGCGTTACTGGCCGCCATGGCCCTGGTCGGCGGTGCGACCGGCACCGCCTTCGCAGTCGACCCGGGCGGTGCCGATATCGCCGCCGTCCCGTGCACCGTCGACTACAAGATCCAGAACGAGTGGAACACCGGCTTCACCGCCGCCGTGACCGTCACCAACAACAGCGCCGCCAAGTCCTCGTGGTCGCTGAAGTGGTCGTACGCCGGCAACCAGAAGGTCACCAGCGGCTGGAACGCCAAGCTCAGCCAGAGCGGCACCGCCGTCACCGCCGCCAACGAGTCCTACAACGGCCGGCTGGCGACCGGCGGCTCGGTCAGCTTCGGTTTCCAGGGCAGCTACAGCGGCAGCAACGCGATCCCGGCCACCTTCACCCTCGACGGCGTGACCTGCAACGTCGACGGCGGCCCCGGCGGCCCCACGGACCCCCCGCCGGACCCGGCGAACCGGGTGAACAACCCCTACGAGGGTGCCAAGGTGTACGTGAACCCGGAGTGGTCGGCCAACGCCGCGGCCGAGCCGGGCGGCAGCCGTGTCTCCAACCAGCCCACGGGTGTCTGGCTGGACCGCATCGCGGCCATCAACGGCGCGGGCGGCAAGATGGGTCTGCGCGCCCACCTCGACGAGGCACTCCGCCAGAAGGGCACCGGCGAACTCGTCGTCCAGTTCGTCATCTACAACCTGCCGGGCCGGGACTGCTCCGCCCTCGCCTCCAACGGCGAGCTCGGCCCGACGGAGATCGACCGCTACAAGACCGAGTACATCGACCCGATCAAGGCGATCCTCGCCGACTCGAAGTACGCCTCGCTGCGGATCGTCACCACGGTCGAGATCGACTCGCTGCCGAACCTCGTCACCAACACCGGCAGCCGCCCGACGGCCGTCCCGCAGTGCGATGTGATGAAGGCCAACGGCAACTACATCAAGGGCGTCGGCTACGCGCTCAACAAGCTCGGCGACGTGCCCAACGTCTACAACTATGTCGACGCCGGGCACCACGGCTGGATCGGCTGGGACGACAACTTCGGCCCCACCGCCACCATCATGAAGGAGGCGGCGACCGCCGAGGGCGCCACGGTGAACGACGTCCACGGCTTCATCACCAACACGGCGAACTACAGTGCCCTGAAAGAGAACAACTTCACCATCAACGACACCGTGGCCGGCAAGTCCGTCCGTGAGTCGAAATGGGTCGACTGGAACCGCTACGTCGACGAGCTGTCCTACGCCCAGGCCTTCCGCAACCAGCTGGTCACGGCGGGCTTCAACTCGAACATCGGCATGCTGATCGACACCTCCCGCAACGGCTGGGGCGGCGCCGCGCGGCCCACCGGACCGGGCGCGACGACCAGCGTCGACACGTACGTCGACGGCGGGCGCTACGACCGTCGCTTCAACACCGGCAACTGGTGCAACCAGTCCGGAGCGGGCCTCGGCGAGCGCCCGCAGGCCGCCCCCGCGGCGGGGATCGACGCGTACGTGTGGATGAAGCCGCCGGGTGAGTCCGACGGGGCGAGCAAGGCCATCCCGAACGACGAGGGCAAGGGCTTCGACCGCATGTGCGACCCGACCTACACGGGCAACCCGCGCAACAACAACAACATGTCCGGTGCCCTGCCGGACGCGCCGCTGTCCGGTCACTGGTTCTCCGCACAGTTCCGGCAGCTGATGCAGAACGCGTACCCGCCGCTGTCCTGACCCCTCCGTGCTGAACCGCTGATCCGCCGGGGCCCGTGCCCCGGCGGATTTTGCGGGACCGGCAACAGCAGTGGCCTCCGCACGGTGCGCCGTCGCACGCTGACCGCATCCGAGCGAGAGGCTGACCACCATGGCGCACCACCACCACGACCACGAGCGGGGCCACGGCCCTCACCACGACCACACGGACCTCGACTGGGCCCAGATGGGCCCGATGCTGGAGTCCTCGGCGGAACTCTTCGCGTCGCTGTACGAGCGGGCCCTGGGCTGGCTGGCGCAGGAGGTGACCGAGCCGGGCCTGATCGTCGACGCGGGCAGCGGGCCGGGCGTCGTGTCGTGCCTGTTCGCGGAGACCTTCCCGGGCGCGCGGATCGTGGCGGTGGACGGCTCCGAAGGGCTGCTGGAGCGGGCCCGGGCGCGGGCCGAGCGGCAGGGGGTGGCCGACCGCTTCGGCACCATCGCCGGTGAACTACCGGAAGTGCTGGGCGAGTTGGAATACCCCGCCGATCTGCTGTGGGCGAGCCGCAGCCTGCACCACCTCGGCGACCAACGGGCCGCGCTCGCCGCGTTCGCGCAGCGGCTGGCACCCGGCGGCACGCTGGCCCTCATGGAGGGCGGTCTGCCTCTGCGCTTCCTGCCGCGCGACTTCGGCATCGGCCGGCCCGGTCTCCAGGCGCGGATCGACGCGGTGGAGACGGAGTGGTTCACCCGGATGCGTACCGAGCTGCCCGGGCACGTGGCCGAGACGGAACACTGGCCGGCCCTGCTGGCCGCCGCGGGGCTCAAGCACGCAAGGACGCACAGCTTCCTGCTCGACCTCCCGGCGCCCGCCTCGGACCGGGCGCGTGCGTATGTCGTGGCGTCCCTGTCGCACATGCGCGACAAGCTCGCCGAGGGGCTCGACGCCGAGGACCTCGCGACCGTGGACCGCCTGCTCGACCCGGACGACGAGGCGAGCCTGCACCACCGTCCGGACGTCTTCGTCCTGGAGGCCCACACGGTCCACACGGCGGTCCGGCCCGCCTAGCGACGGCGGCGGCCCCTTGACTTCGAGAGCGCTCCAACTGATGGACTCCCCGGCATCGCACACCGGCCCACACCACAGGGGGAATCCATGTCCGACTCTCAGGTCGCGCTCATCACAGGAGGAGGCAGCGGGATCGGCGCCGCGGTCGCCCGGCAACTGCTGGACGCCGGGCACCGGGTGGCGGTCACCGGGCGGGGGGAGGAGCGGCTGCGCGGGTTCGCCGAGGAACTGGGGCGGCCCGACGGGCTGCTGACACTCGCCGGTGACACCGCCGTGTACGAGGACGTCCGGGCGGCGGTCGACAGCACCGTGAAGACGTTCGGCCGACTGGACACCGTCGTCGCCAACGCCGGTTTCGCCACCCATGACACGGTCGCGGAGGGTGACCCGGCAGGCTGGACCGACATGGTGCTGACCAACGTCCTCGGTCCGGCCCTGCTGATCCGGGCGTCCATCGACGCGCTGAAGGAGACGCGCGGCCGGATCGTCCTGGTGGGCAGCGTCGCCGGGTTCGTGTACGGACCGGGCAACATCTACGGGGCGACCAAGTGGGCGGTGACCGGGCTCGCCGAGAACACCCGGCGGCAGGTCACCGAGTGGGGCGTGGGCGTGACCCTGGTCGCGCCCGGCCGGACGGAAACGCCCTTCTGGGACTCCTACGGCAGCCTCCCGCCCGGCCACCTCCTCACCGCCGGCCAGATCGCCGACTCGGTCGTCTGGGCGATGAGCCGGCCGGACGGGGTCGATGTCAACACGGTGGTCGTACGGCCGGTGGGGCAGCCGGTCTGAGAGGGCCCGGAACGGCGGCACCCCGGTCCCCGGCCCGTCAGGGCCCGGGGACCGGGGCGACGCGGGCGCTGCTCACGCTCCGTTGAACTCCGCCGGGTCGGGGCCCAGGCGCCGGTCCTCGTTCAGGGCGCTGATCGCCGCGAGGTCCTCGTCGTCGAGGCTGAAGTCGAACACGTCGATGTTCTCCTTGATCCGCGACGGCGTCACGGACTTCGGGATCACCACGTTGCCCAGCTGGAGGTGCCAGCGCAGCACGACCTGGGCCGGCGTGCGGTCGTGCTTGCGGGCGATGGCCACGATCGCCGGGACCTCCAGCAGGCCCTTGCCCTGGCCGAGCGGCGACCAGGCCTCCGTGGCGATGCCCTGCTCCGCGTGGTACTCACGGGCGGCCTGCTGCTGGAGGTGGGGGTGCAGCTCGATCTGGTTCACCGCCGGGACGACCGACGTCTCGCCGATCAGCTTCTGAAGGTGCTCGGGAAGGAAGTTGGAGACACCGATGGCCCGGATCCGGCCGTCGGCCTGGAGCTTCTCGAACGCCTTGTAGGTGTCGACGTACAGACCCCGCTCCGGCGTCGGCCAGTGGATCAGGTACAGGTCGACGTAGTCCAGGCCGAGCTTCTCCAGCGACGTGTCGAAGGCGCGCAGCGTGGAGTCGTATCCCTGGTCGGCGTTCCAGAGCTTCGTGGTGACGAAGAGCTCCTCGCGGGGGAGACCGGCGGCGGCGATGGCCTTGCCGGTGCCCTCCTCGTTGCCGTAGATCGCCGCGGTGTCGATGCTGCGGTACCCGGCCTCCAGCGCCGCCGCGACGGCCGTCTCCGCCTCGTCGTCCGGCACCTGCCAGACGCCGAAGCCCAGCTGGGGCATCTCGACGCCGTTGTTCAGGATGATCGGGGGGACCTTGCTCACGAGCTCTCGATCCTTCGGTAAGTGGTCAGATGTGCTCCCATCGTCAACGATCACGGGCGGTGATGCATTCCTGACGGGAGAATTCCGAAGCCACACCTGCCCCGCGGGGCGGAGGTCACGCCCGGTAGAGCGCCTCGACCTCGTTCTCGTACGCCTTCTCGATCGCCTTGCGCTTCAGCTTCAGGGACGGGGTCAGCAACCCGTGCTCCTCCGTGAACGGCTGGGCCAGTATGCGGAAGGTGCGGATCGACTCGGCCTGTGAGACCAGGGTGTTGGCGGCGACCACCGCGCGCCGGACCTCTGTCTCCAGGTCCGCGTCGCGCACCAGCTCCGCCGGGGACATCTGCGGCTTGGCCCGCATGGCCAGCCAGTGCTCCACGGCCTCCTGGTCGAGGGTGACCAGGGCGGCGATGTACGGGCGGTCGTTGCCGACGACGATGCACTGGTTGACCAGCGGATGGTCCCGGACGCGTTCCTCCAGCACACCGGGCGAAACACTCTTGCCGCCGGATGTGACCAGGATCTCCTTCTTGCGGCCGGTGATGGTGAGGAAGCCGTCCTCGTCCAGTGCGCCGAGGTCGCCGGTGGCGAGCCAGCCGTCGTGCAGGGTCGCGTCGGTGGCCTTCTGGTTGTTGAGATACCCCTGGAAGACGTTCTCGCCGTGCAGCCAGATCTCGCCGTCGTCCGCGATGTGGACGGTCATGCCCGGGATGGGCTGCCCGACCGTGCCGAACCGGGTACGCCCGGGCGGGTTGGCGGTCGCGGCCGCCGTGGACTCGGTCAGGCCGTAGCCCTCGTAGATGTGCACGCCCGCCCCCGCGAAGAACAGCCCGAGCCGGCGGTCCATCGCCGAGCCGCCGGACATGGCGTGCTTGATGCGGCCGCCCATCGCGGCGCGGATCTTGGCGTAGACCAGCTTGTCGAACAGTTGGTGCTGCATGCGCAGGCCCGCCGACGGGCCGGGGCCGGTGCCCCAGGCCTTGGCCTCCATCGCGTCGGCGTACTTGATGGCGATGTCGACGGCCTTCTCGAAGGGGCCGGAGCGGCCCTCCTTCTCGGCCTTGCGGCGGGCCGCGTTGAACACCTTCTCGAAGATGTACGGCACGGCCAGGAAGAACGTCGGCTTGAACGCGGCCAGATCCGGCAGCAGGGCCGCCGCGTTCAGCTGCGGCTGATGGCCGAACTTCACCTTGCCGCGGATCCCCGCGACCTGGACCATCCGCCCGAAGACGTGCGCCAGCGGCAGGAACAGCAGGGTCGCCGCCTCGTCGCCGCGCTTGGAGTGGAACAGCGACTCCCAGCGCCGGATGACGGTGTCCGCCTCGAACATGAAGTTGCCGTGCGTGAGGAGGCAGCCCTTGGGGCGGCCGGTGGTGCCCGAGGTGTAGATGATCGTGGCGACCGACTCGGGGGTGACGGCCTGCCGGTGGCGGTGTACCACCTCGTCGTCGAGGTGCGCGCCCGCGTCGTACAGCTCGTGCACGGCGCCGGAGTCGAGCTGCCACAGCCGGCGCAGCTGGGGCAGCCGGTCGATGACGGTGGCGATCGTCATCGCGTGGTCCTCGTGCTCCACGACCGCGGCCGTCACCTCGGCGTCGTACAGCATCCAGAAGCACTGCTCGGCCGAGGAGGTCGGGTAGACCGGCACGACCTGGGCGCCGATCGTCCACAGCGCGTAGTCGAACAGGGTCCACTCGTAGCGTGTACGGGACATGATCGCGACCCGGTCGCCGAACCGGATGCCGCTCGCCAGCAGGCCTTTGGCCAGGGCCAGCACCTCGTCGCGGAACTCGGCGCTCGTGACATCCCGCCACTGTCCGGAGGCGTCCTTGCGGCCCAGCGCGATGTGCAGGGGGTCGTCCTGGGCATGCTCGAAGACCACATCGGCCAGACCGCCCACCGGAGGCGGCAAGGCCAACGGAGGGTTGGTGAACTCGCGCAAACCCCGCTCCCCGCTCCTCAGCGCTCCTGTCGAGTGACGCCCCGCACAGCGCCGTGAAAGCTACCCCACCCGGCCAGGGGGTGGGAGGGGGCGCGAAGGCGAGCATCGCTCTTGTCCGCGTTGGTCAGTGAGGGACAAAGTGCTCACACGGGGAAGGGTCGGGCACATTCCTGACGGTTGAGTAAGTTTCGGTGCCGTAATCTCCACCGAATCTGTACGAGTCCAGCCGCCGTGCGATGCCCCTTCGAAGGGGGTCTCTTCTGTCAGCGGGGCGGCGGCGGATTCTGTCACTCCGGTTCGTCACAGGCCCTTGCGCTCACTGCGGTGCAGCCGGTCCCCGCCCGCCAGGATCGCCGCCGCCAGGGCGTCGGCCGCGCCCTGGGCGGAGGGCCGGCGCCGGCCGTGGACCAGGACGAAGTCGACCTGCCCCAGTTCCGGCAGCCCCGCCCGGTCCGGGACCCGGACCAGCCCCGGCGGGATGAGGCCGCGGGAGTGGGCCATCACGCCGAGACCGGCCCGGGCCGCCGCGACGAGGCCGTTGAGGCTGCCGCTGGTGCACACCACGCGCCACTGGCGGCCCTGCCGCTCCAGGGCCTCCAGGGCGAGCGCGCGGGTGATGCCCGGCGGCGGGTAGACGATGAGCGGCACCGGGCGGTCCGGGTCGAGCCTGAGGCGTTCCGCGCCGATCCACACCAGCCGGTCGTGCCGGACCAGCTCGCCCCGCGGGTCCTCGGGCCGCCGCTTGGCCAGGACCAGATCCAGCTTCCCCGCGGCCAGCTGCTCGTGCAGCGTCCCCGACAGTTCGACCGTCAGCTCCAGGTCGACCTCCGGGTGCTCGTGCCGGAAGCCCTCGAGGATCTCGGGCAGCCGGGTCAGCACGAAGTCCTCCGAGGCGCCGAAGCGCAGCCGGCCGCGCAGCCGGGTACCCGTGAAGAACGCCGCGGCCTGCTCGTGCACCTCCAGGATCCGGCGCGCGAAGCCGAGCATGGCCTCGCCGTCCTCCGTCAGCTCCACCGAGTGCGTGTCCCGGGTGAACAGCGTCCGCCCGGCGGCGTCCTCCAGCCGCCGCACGTGCTGGCTGACGGTCGACTGCCGCAGCCCGAGCCGCCGCGCGGCCTGCGTGAAGCTCAGCGTCTGCGCCACCGACAGAAACGTGCGCAGATGGGCGGGGTCGTACATGGCCTCACGTTATCGCGGAATGTGATGACAGTGAGAGCGGTATACGGGATTCCCGATCGCCGGTCGGGGGAGCAGGATGGAAGGGGGCCGCTCCGGCCCCGGACCGACCGAAGTACCAAGCAAGTGGAGCACCGTGAAACGCCTGCACTGGCCGCAGTGGATGCCGATCGACCCCTACATACTGCTGCTCCTCGGGACGGTGGGCCTCGCCGCACTGTTCCCGGCGCGCGGGTCGGCCGCCGATGTCGCCTCTGGTGCCTCCACGGCGGCCGTCGCCTTCCTCTTCTTCCTGTACGGCGCCAGGCTGTCCACGCGTGAGGCGCTCGACGGGCTGCGGCATTGGCGGCTCCACGTCACCGTGCTGGCCTGCACCTTCGTCGTCTTCCCGCTGCTCGGGCTCGCGGCCCGCGGGCTGGTGCCGGTGATCCTGACGCACCCGCTCTACCAGGGCCTGCTCTTCCTCACGCTCGTCCCGTCCACCGTGCAGTCGTCGATCGCCTTCACCTCGATGGCCCGCGGCAACGTGCCCGCGGCGATCTGCGCGGGCTCCTTCTCCTCCCTCGTCGGCATCATCGCCACCCCGCTGCTCGCGGCCTCGCTGCTCGGCGGCAACGGCGGCGGGTTCTCCGCCGACTCGCTGCTGAAGATCGTGCTGCAACTGCTGGTGCCGTTCCTGGCCGGACAGGTGCTGCGGCGCTGGATCGGCGGCTTCGTCACCCGGCACAAGCAGGTCCTCGGGCTGGTGGACCGCGGCTCCATCCTGCTCGTCGTCTACACCGCGTTCAGCGCGGGCGTGGTCCAGGGCATCTGGCACCAGGTCAGCCCCGCCCGGCTGGGCGGCCTGGTCGTCGTCGAGGCGGTGATCCTCGCCGTGATGCTGCTGCTGACCTGGTACGGCGGGAAGGCGCTGCGCTTCGGCCGGGCGGACCGGATCGCGATCCAGTTCGCCGGCTCGAAGAAGTCCCTGGCCGCCGGGCTGCCCATGGCGAGCGTCCTGTTCGGCGCGCAGGCGGCGCTCGCCGTGCTGCCGCTGATGCTCTTCCACCAGATGCAGCTGATCGTGTGCGCGGTGATCGCCAAGGGGCGCGCACGGGAAGCGGCGACGGAGGTCAACGCGCCGCAGCCAGCCGCAGCGTCACGAACCGTGGTCGGTACAGGGACACGTTCCGGCTGAGCTGGGCGGCGGCGCCCGTCGTGCCCAGCCAGTTGACGTCGTAGCTCAGGACGAGCCGTCCCTCGCCGCTCAGCACCGGATGCGCCTGGGGGTTGTAGGCGGCCACCTGCCCCTGCGGCAGCGACGGGCTGAACTCCTTCGCCGGACCGTGCCACGGCCCGGCCGGGGAGCAGGCCCAGTAGGACGCCACCGTGGTCAGGCCCTTCGGGCCGGCGGCCATCGTGAAGAGCACATACGTGCCGGAGTCCCGGACGACGGAGAACGCGCTGCCCACGCCCTTGCGCTGCCCGTCCCCGAGCACCGGCCGGGGGCGGACGCCGGGCACCCACGCCGAGCCGCTCCAGTACTGCCAGGCGTCCGGATCCGCGAGCCCGCCCTCCGGTACCCGGGCCGCGTACGCGTGCGAGGCGGGGCGGGAGACCGCACGGCCGTCGTCGCCACCGAACACGTACGTCCAGCCGTCCTCCTCGACCAGAGTCGTGCCGAACAGTACGCGCCGGGACGCGTCGCGGACCGACTGCTGGTCGAGCACCTTCACGATCGACTCCAGGCGCAGGCCGGGCAGCGACAGGGTGGCGACCTCGGTGGCGGTGGGCACGCCGTAGATCCACGGTGCCTGTCCCGCCGTGCGCACCCACAGCAGCACCCGGACGACCTGCTCCGAGGAACCGGGGGAGCGGGGTTCGACGCGGGCCGCGACCGGCCAGCGCCACTGGTCGGGCGCCGGGTCGGCGAACAGCGGGGCGGGCAGGGTGGATTCGAGCCGGCCGTCGCGCATCAGCACGGCCGAGTTGCGCACCAGCGGCGTGGTGGCGTCCCGCCAGGCGTAGGACTCGCCGTGCGGGTTGGGCGGGCCGTAGACCCGGCCCAGGTAGGTGTCGGAGAACAGCCACAGCACCCGGCCGTCCGGCAGCCGCACCGAGTGGGTGCCGTCACCGCCGGTCCAGTCGTCGGTGCGGCTCGCGTCGTCGCCGTAGCGGGCGAACTCGGCGGTGAGACCGTCGTCCGCCTTCCAGGAGCCGACCGTGAGCGCCCGGCAGGCGCCGGCGTCCGAACCGTCGTCGTCCGGCAGGGCGATGAGCAGCGCGGCGCCGAGAACCAGGGCCAGCAGCAGGCCGATCCCGGTTCCCGTGCGCTGTCGTGCTCGTGCTGCTCCTGAGTCGTCGGGCACGCCGTGTGACGTTAGTTGCTGCCGCTCACCTGGTCCATGGGCAGCCACAGCACCGTGCCCCGGGAGAAGGCGCCCGAGGTGCCGGAGGCGAGCTCCTTGTCGCTCAGGGCCCGGTTCCACACACGGACGTCGTCGATCGCCCCGGTGAGGAAGGCCCGGCTGTCCATGCGCTGGCCGATGTGCACGCCGAAGGGGGAGTTGCGGCTGACCGAGCCGGGCACGTCCGCGGTGCTGAGCGCCTTGCCGTCGAGGAAGAGGGTCAGACGGCCGCCGCCGCGGCGCAGTGCCAGATGGTGCCAGTGGCCGTCGTTGTGGGCGCCGTCGGTCCACACCGAGGCCGACCTGACGGTCGTCGCGCCCGAGCGGGTGGTGATCAGCCCGCGGACCCGGTTGCTCGCCGGCTCCCCGCGCAGCCAGATCTGCGGCTGGGTGGTGCCGACACCTCCCATCCACAGGAAGGGCTGCTCGCCGGTCGTGGCCGTGTAGCGGAAGTGCAGCGAGGCCGTGAAGTCCCCTTCTCCGAGCGGGAGCCGGGACCGGTACGGCAGCCGTACGGCGTCGTCGGTGCCGTCGAAGGACAGCGCGCCGCCGCGGACACCGGCCGTCCGCCCGGCGCCGCCGAGCACGGCCGCGGGCCTGGCGCCCGCCGCCGCGTCGCGGGTGGTCGGGTCGGCGCCCCGGCGCGGCTTCAGCCAGTCCTCGGTGAAGCGGGCGAAGCGGATCTCGTCGCGCGCGTCGACCGCGCCGCCCTCGTACAGCAGGCCCACCGTCGTGCCGTCGACCGCCGCCATGTCGGAGTAGCCGGACCAGTCCGTGGTGACGACCGTGCCCCGGTCCACGCTCTCCCAGGTGCGTCCGCCGTCGTAGGAGGAGCGGACCATCATCGTGCGGCGGCGGTCGGGGTCGGCCGGAGCGGACAGCAGCATCCGGTCGCCCAGGCGCAGGGTCGCGCCCTGGACCTGCGGGGTGTACAGGTCCGGCAGAGCGCGGAAGGGCGTGGCGAAGCTGCCGCCGCCGTCCCGGCTGAGGGTCTGGGAGCGGTGGCCCAGGTCGGTGCCGTCCTGTTCCCGCCCGCTGACGAGCAGGGCACCGTCGGCGCGTTCGGTGAGCGTCACCTCGGACGGCTTCTGCCGGAACGTGCCGTCCTGCGCTATGGGCCAGGTGTCCGTGGCGCCGACCCGCCAGGAGTCGCCGCCGTCGTCGCTGACGATGAGCGCGGCGTGGTTGGCGGAGACCCGGCTGCCGTTCCACGTCTCGGTGTTGACGCCGAACACGAGCCGCCCGGCGTGCTTGCCGCGGGTCAGCTGGACGCCGTGCACAGGGCCGGTCGCGTACCACGAGTTCCAGTGCGCGGGCAGGATCTCGTCGCTCAGATCGCGTGGCTCGGACCAGGTCCGGCCGTCGTCGTCGCTGTACTGCAGATGTGGGGTGCGGTCGCAGGGGACGGAGCAGTTGCCGGCGTCCGTACGGCCGGTGTTGAACGTCTCGGCCAGCAGGATCCGGCCGGTCCTGCGGTCCACGACGGGCGCCGGGTTGCCGTGCGTGTCGCCCGCGCCCTCGGTGACGACCTGGAGCGGTCCCCAGGTGCGGCCACCGTCGGTGGAGCGCTTGAGGACGATGTCGATGTCGGCCGCGTCCCCGCAGTTGAGGACGCGGCCCTCGGCGAACGCCAGCAGCGTGCCGCTCGTGGTGCGCACGATCGCCGGGATCCGGAAGCAGGCGTAGCCCGGGTCCTGGGACGCCTTGAAGAGGACCCGCTGTTCGAACTCCGGTAAGGCCGTGGCGGACTGGCTGTGCGCCGGGGCGGTGGGCGCGAGCAACGCCCCCGCGGTGGCAGCGGCTGTCAGGGTGGATCTCAGACGTGCGCGAAGACTTGACGGCATGGTGCGACCTGCCCTTCATGCGTCTGTCGGCTGGACCACCGGTGCATGGGAACAGACATCCGGTCATTCGGACATCCCACGTCCAATGTGTGGGCCACAGACGGTACTTGGCCTCTCGGACCCCCCACAAGAACCGTGCGTCAGGGGATCAGGACGACCTTGCCCAGATTGGAGCGGCCCTCGATCTCCCCGTGCGCCTTGGCCGCGTCCTCCAGGGCGAACTCCCCGTGCACGACGGGCCTGAGCTCGCCCGCCGCGAACAGCCGCCACAGTTCCTCACGCCACTGCTCGTACAACTCCGGCTTCCCCCGGGCGATACGGGCCATCTGGAACCCGATCACCGACTTGGCGCCCGCGAGCAGGTCGTACGCCTGGACGGTGCCGCCGCCCGAGCTGTACGCCACCAGCCGTCCCTCCGGGGCGAGTGCGGCGAGGGCGGGGGTGAGCAGCTCGCCGCCCACCGCGTCCAGGGCGTAGTCGGCCGGGGTGCCCCAGCTGTCGTCGGTGTAGGTGATGACGTGGTCGGCGCCGAGGCCCCGGACGAAGCCGGCCTTGGCCGCGTCGGAGACGGCTCCCACGACGCGTCCGGCGCCGCGCGTCCTGGCCAGCTGCACGGCCAGGTGGCCGACGCCGCTCGCGGCAGCGGTGACCAGGGCCGCCTCGCCCGGCTGGGGGCGGGCCGCCTCCAGGGCGCCGAGGGCGACCAGGCCGCTGCGGACCAGGGCGACCGCGTCGACGGCCCCGGCGTTCTCCGGGACCGGGGAGGCCATGGCCTCGTGCAGCAGTGCGAAGTCGGCGTAGCCGTGGCCGAGGCAGAGCCCGGTCACCCGGTCGCCGGTGCCGAAGCGGGTGACGCCCTCGCCGACGGCCATGACCTCGCCGGCGATCTCGCCGCCGAGCGGGACGGGGTCGGCCGCCTCGGTGACCTTGCGGACGACCGGGAGGGTGACGCCGATCGCCTCCGCGCGCACGACCAGCTCTCCGGGGCCGGGCTCGGGGAGCGGTGCCTCCTCCACGAACAGGGGGCCGCCTCGGGATTCGTAGCGGACGCGGCGCATCGCACCTCCGGGTCGTTGGTGGCCCCAATGAATCCGTTGGGGAACCCAACGGTATAGGACGATCATAGGAAGACCCAACGATTTTCTGGTTAGGCTGCGGCCATGTCGGAAGCCCCCCTCCCTGCGATCCGCTCCCTGCCCAGCTGGCTGCTCGGCCGCGCCGCCGCCCGCGGCCGGGCGCTGGTGGCCGAGGCGCTGGCCGAGGAGGACATGCGGATGTGGCACCACGTGGTGCTGTCCGCCGTCCGTGACCTCGGTCCCGTCGCCCAGGCCGACCTCGGTCGCGGGGTCCGGCTGGACCCCAAGGACCTGGTCGGCGTCCTCAACGACCTCCAGTCGGCCGGCCTGGTGGTACGCGAGCCGGACCCGAGGGACCGCCGCAAGAACGCGGTGTCCCTCACGGAGCGGGGAGCACGGCTGCTGAAGCGCTGCGAGCAGGCGGCCCGCGCGGCCAACGACGAACTGCTCGCACCGCTGTCGGCGGCCGAGCGGGAGCAGTTCACGGGGATGCTGCTGCGGATATCCGGCACGGCGGACTGACGAGTCCCCCGGGTCCTCGCGCGGGCAGGCCGAGACGGGGCCCCTGCGGCGCAGGGGGCGCTCCCCGCCGGTCGGGGCCCCGCCGCCGTGTCGCGGAGGAACCTGCTCAGCCCTGGGCGGCCGCGGCCCGCAGGGCGATGCGGTCCTCACCCGCGTACACGTTCATGGAGCTGCCCCGCAGGAAGCCCACCAGCGTCAGGCCCGTCTCGGCGGCCAGGTCCACCGCCAGCGAGGACGGTGCCGACACCGCCGCCAGGACCGGCATGCCGGCCATCACGGCCTTCTGGGCCAGCTCGAAGGAGGCCCGGCCCGACACGAGCAGAATCGCCCGCGACAGCGGCAGCTCCCCGTTCTGCAGGGCGCGGCCGACCAGCTTGTCGACCGCGTTGTGCCGGCCCACGTCCTCCCGGACGTCCAGCAGCTCGCCGCCTTCCGAGAACAGGGCCGCCGCGTGCAGGCCCCCGGTCCGGTCGAAGACCCGCTGGGCGGCGCGCAGCCGGTCGGGAAGGCTCGCCAGCAGCTCCGGGGTGACCCGGACCGGGGGAGTGTCGGCGATGGGCCAGTGAGCCGTCGTCCGTACCGCGTCCAGCGACGCCTTGCCGCACAGGCCGCAGGAGGACGTCGTGTAGACGTTGCGCTCCAGCGTGATGTCGGGGATCACCACGCCCGGGGCCGTCTTCACGTCGACGATGTTGTACGTGTTCGAACCGTCGACCGTTGCCCCGGCGCAGTAGACGATGTTCTGGAGGTCCTGCTGCCCGCCCAGCACCCCCTCGCTCACCAGGAAGCCCGCCGCCAGCGCGAAGTCGTCGCCCGGCGTGCGCATGGTGATCGCCAGGGGCTTGCCGTTCAGCCGGATCTCCAGGGGTTCCTCGGCGACGAGCGTGTCCGGGCGGCTGGAGACCGCCCCGTCCCGGATGCGGAGTACCTTGCGTCGTTCCGTGACTCGTCCCATGTCCCGATCAGTCCCGGTTCTGTACGTGCTGGTAGCCGAAGCGGCCCTTGATGCAGAGGTTGCCGTGGGTCACCGGGTTGTCGTGCGGCGAGGTGACCTTCACGATCTCATTGTCCTGCACGTGCAGCGTCAGGTTGCAGCCCACTCCGCAGTACGCGCACACCGTGGTCGTCTCCGTCTGCCGCGACGCGTCCCAGGTACCCGCCGCACGCATGTCGAACTCGGACTTGAACGACAGCGCGCCCGTGGGGCACACCTCGATGCAGTTCCCGCAGTACACGCACGCCGAGTCGGTCAGCGGCGCGTCGTGCTCCACGGCGATCCGGGCGTCGAAGCCGCGACCCGCGACCGAGATCGCGAAGGAGTTCTGCCACTGGTCCCCGCAGGCGTCGACGCACTTGTAGCAGAGGATGCACTTGTCGTAGTCGCGGACGTACAGGTCGTTGTCGACCCTCGGCTCCTCGTCGAGCCGCGCCGCGTCCGGGCCGAAGCGGTCCGGCTTCGCCTCGTAATCCTTGAGCCACCCGGCGACCTTCGGCGTCGTCGACAGGTCGACGGAGGACGCGAGCAGTTCCAGGACGACCTTCCGGCTGTGCCGGGCGCGCTCGGTGTCCGTGCGCACCTCCATGCCGGGCTCCGCCTTGCGGGAGCAGGCAGGCACGAGCGTTCTGGCCCCCTCCACCTCCACGACACAGACGCGGCAGGCGTTCTTCGGCCGCAGGGTGTCGCCCTCGCACAGGGTCGGGACGTCCTTCCCGGCCGCCCGGCAGGCGTCCAGGATCGTCGAGCCCTCGGGGACCCGCGCCTCCTCCCCGTCGAGAGTGAACTCCAGCATGCGCCGCGGGATCCCCAGCGGTGTGACGGTCATTCGTACGCCCCCAGACGGTCGATGGCGGATTCCACGGCGTTCCACGCGGTCTGCCCCAGACCGCAGATCGAGGCGTCCCGCATGGCGCGGCCGACCTCCCGCAGCAGCGCGATGTCGCCGGCGGCGTCGGCGCCCGTGCGCTCCACGATCCGGTGCAGCGCCTCCTCCTGCCGCACCGTCCCGACCCGGCAGGGCACGCACTGCCCGCACGACTCGTCCCGGAAGAACTCGGCGATGCGCAGCAGCAGCCGGGGCAGGGGCACGCTGTCGTCGAAGGCCATGACGACCCCCGAGCCGAGTGTGGTGCCCGCCTCCCGCGTCCCTTCGAAGGTGAGGGGGACGTCCAGCTCGTCGGCCCGGACGAAACCGCCCGCGGCCCCACCGAGCAGCACCGCCCGCAGCCCGTCGCGCACCCCCGCCAGCGTGAGCAGCTCGCCGAGGGTCGCGCCGAAGGGCAGCTCGTAGACACCGGGCCGCTCCACACTCCCGGACACGCAGAACAGCTTCGGACCGGTGGAGCGCCCGGTGCCGATCGCCGCGTACGCCGGGGCGCCCATGGCCAGGATCGGCAGGACGTTGACCAGCGTCTCCACGTTGTTCTCGACCGTCGGCTTGCCGAACAGGCCCTTCTCCACGGGGAACGGCGGCTTCGAGCGCGGCTCGCCCCGGTAGCCCTCGATGGAGTTGAACAGGGCCGTCTCCTCACCGCAGATGTAGGCGCCCGCGCCGCGCCGGATCTCGATGTCGAAGGCGTAGCCCTGCCCGAGGACGTCGTCGCCGAGCAGTCCGCGCGCACGGGCCTGCGCGATCGCGTGCTCCAGCAGGTGCAGGGCGCGCGGGTACTCGCCGCGCAGATACAGGTAGCCCTTGTGAGCGCCGGTCGCGTACCCGGCGATCGTCATCGCCTCGACGAGCGCGTACGGGTCGCCCTCCATGAGCACCCGGTCCTTGAAGGTGCCCGGCTCCGACTCGTCGGCGTTGCAGACGAGGTAGTGCGGACGGTCGGGCTGGGACGCCGTGGCCTGCCACTTGCGGCCGGTGGGGAAGGCGGCGCCGCCGCGCCCGACCAGGCCCGAGTCGGTGACCTCGCGGATGACGCCGGCGGGGCCCAGTGCGAAGGCCCGGCGCAGGGCGGTGTAGCCGCCGTGGGCGCGGTAGTCGTCGAGGGACCACGGGTCGACCACGCCGACGCGGTGCAGCAGCATCAGACCGTCCTGCCCGGCCTGGGGTACCGCCAGCGCGGCGGGCGGCTCCTCGGGTGCCGAGCCGGGCGAGCTCGCGGCGAGTACGGAGTCCGGGACGGTCGCCGGCGCCGAGACCGCCGTACGCACGGGGTCCCCGGCCTTGATCGCGAGCGCGGCCGGGGCGCGTTCGCACAGGCCCAGGCAGGGGCTGCGCTCGACACTCACCCCGCTGCCGAGGCCCAGCCGCTCCTCGATCCCGGCGCACAGCTCCGGCGCCCCGGCCGCCGCGCACGCCAGATCCGTGCACACGTGGAGCACGGTCGCCGGACGCGGCTTGACCGAGAACATGGCGTAGAAGGTGGCGACCCCGTACGCCTCCGCCGGCGGCACCGTCAGCCGCCGGCACAGGTAGTCGAGGGCGCCCTCGCTGATCCAGCCGATCCGGTCGTTGACCGCGTGCAGCCCCGGCAACAGCAGGTCGCGGCGGTCCCGGGCCTCGCGCCCGCCACGCGCCCACCTCAGATCGGCGTCGGAGCGGTCGGCACCCTCCCAGGAGGACTCCGGAGGCCCGAGCAGGGCGTCGACGGCCGCCCGTTCCTCGTCCGTCGGTTTGCTGTCACCGAAGTGCAGGTCCACGTGCGTTCACCCCACGATGGTCGCGATGGGCAGCTTCTCGATCCGGATCGCCGACGCCTTGAACTCCGCCGTCCCCGCGATCGGGCAGTTCGCCTCGATCGTCAGCTGGTTGGTGTCCACCTCGTCCGGGAAGTGCATGGTCATGAAGGCGAGCCCCGGCCGCAGGGCTGGGTCCACCCACACGGGCGCGGTCACCGACCCGCGCCGCGAGGTCACCTGGACGTGCTCGCCGACCACGACCCCGTAGCGCTCGGCGTCCTCCGGGCTCAGCTCGATGAACTCCCCGCGCCTGAGCGGCGAGGCGTAACCGCCGCTCTGCACCCCGGTGTTGTACGAGTCGAGCCGCCGCCCGGTGGTGAGCCGGATCGGGTACCGCTCGTCGGTGAGGTCCACGGGCGGGTCGTGCTGCACGATCCCGAAGGGCGCGAGCGGCCCGCGCCGCGAGGGATCGGTCTCCCACAACCGGCCGTGCAGATAGGTCGGTTCGATCCCGTCCGTGCTCGGGCAGGGCCACTGGATGCCCTGGTGCTCCTCCAGGCGCTCGTACGTCATGCCGTAGTGGTCGGGCGAGACGGACCTGAGCTCGTTCCACACGGTCTCGGCGTCGGCGTACTTCCAGTCGTGACCGAGGCGGGCCGCGAGGTCGCAGAGGATGTCGATGTCCTCGCGGGCCTCGCCGGGCGGGGTGACGGCCTTGCGGACGCGCTGGACCCGCCGTTCGCTGTTGGTGGTCGTGCCGTCGGTCTCCGCCCAGCCGGCGGTGGCCGGCAGGACGACGTCCGCGAGCTCGGCCGTCCTGGTCAGGAAGATGTCCTGAACGACCAGGAAGTCCAGCGCCTTGAGCCGCCGTACGGCCTGCTCGCTGTCCGCCTCGGACTGGGCCGGGTTCTCGCCGATGCAGTAGACGGCCTTGAGCGTGCCGTCCTCCATCGCCTCGAACATCTCCGTGAGGTTCAGGCCGTAGTGCGGCTGGATCACGGTGTCCCAGGCCGACTCGAACTTCAGACGGACGCTCGCGTCCAGGATGTCCTGGAACCCGGGCAGCCGGTTGGGGATCGCGCCCATGTCGCCGCCGCCCTGCACGTTGTTCTGCCCGCGCAGGGGTTGCAGCCCCGAGCCGTAGCGGCCGACGTGCCCGGTGAGCAGGGACAGGTTGATCAGGGCGCGGACGTTGTCGGTGCCGTTGTGGTGCTCGGTGATGCCCAGGGTCCAGCACAACTGGGCCCGCTCGGCGCGGGCGTAGGCGTGTGCCAGCTCGCGGATCGCCGCCGCCGGTACGCCCGTCACCTTCTCGGCGAGCGACAGCGTCCACGGCTCGACCAGGGCCTTGTACCCCTCGAAGCCGCTGGTCGCGCGCTCGATGAACGCCTCGTTCGCGAGCCCCGCGTGGATGATCTCGCGGCCGATCGCGTGCGCCATCGGGATGTCCGTGCCGACGTTGAGCCCCATCCAGCTCTCCGCCCACTCGGCGGTCGAGGTCCGGCGCGGATCGACGGCGTACATCCGGGCGCCGTTCCTGATCCCCTTGAGCACGTGCTGGAAGAAGATCGGGTGCGCGAACCGGGCGTTGGAGCCCCACATCACGATGACGTCGGTGTGCTCGATCTCCTCGTACGACGACGTCCCGCCGCCCGAGCCGAACGCCGCCGACAGGCCCGCCACGCTCGGGGCGTGGCAGGTGCGGTTGCAGGAGTCGACGTTGTTGGTGCCCATGACGACCCGGGCGAACTTCTGGGCCACATAGTTCATCTCGTTGGTGGCGCGGGCGCAGCTGAACATGCCGAAGGCGTCGCGGTTGCGCCCGAGGCCCAGGGCGGCCCGCTCCAGGGCCTCCTCCCAGGTGGCCTGCCGGAACGGCTCGTCACGGGAGTCCCTGACGAGCGGGTGGGTGAGCCGGGTGTAGGTCTTGGGGGTCCGGTCGCGTGTCCTCATGCGGCGCTCCTCAGCGCGAGCAGGTCCGAGATGGCGTGCACGGTGCGCAGGGTGGGCACCTCCACGCCGGTGATCTCCGCCAGCTCGACGACCGCCGCGAGCAGCACGTCGAGTTCGAGCGGCTTGCCGCGCTCCAGGTCCTGGAGCGTGGAGGTGCGGTGGTCGCCGACCCGCTCGGCACCCGCGAGCCGGCGCTCGATGGAGACACCGACCTCGCAGCCGAGGGCCTCGGCGACCGCCAGTGTCTCGGTCATCATGATCTCGATGACCTTGCGGGTGCCGCCGTGCAGACACATCTGCCGCATGGTCGCGCGGGCCAGCGCACTGATCGGGTTGAAGGAGATGTTGCCGAGCAGCTTGACCCAGATGTCGCTGCGCAGGTCCGGTTCGACCGGGCACTTCAGTCCGCCCGCCTGCATGGCCTCGCTGAAGGCGAGGCAGCGGGCGGAGCGGCTGCGGTCTGGCTCGCCGACGGAGAACCGCGTGCCCTCCAGGTGCCGGACGACGCCCGGCCCTTCGAGCTCGGTCGCCGCGTAGACGACACATCCGACGGCCCGTTCGGGCGCGAGCACCGCACTGACCGCGCCGTCCGGGTCCACGCTCTCGATCCGGTGGCCGTCGTACGGGCCGCCGTGCCGGTGGAAGTACCACCAGGGGATGCCGTTCTGGGCCGCGACGACCGACGTCGTCTCGTGCAGCAAGGGCGCGATCAGCGGCCCGCACGCCGCGTACGCGTTGGCCTTCAGGCCCAGGAAGACATGGTCGACCGGGCCGACCTCGGCCGGGTCGTCGGTGGCGTGGGGGTGCGCGGTGAAGTCGCCACGTGGGCTGCGCACCCGGACTCCGTGCTGCCTCATGGCCGCCAGATGCGGTCCACGGGCGATGAGATGCACCTCGGCACCCGCGCGATGGAGCGCGGCGCCGACGTAGGCGCCGATGGCACCGGCGCCGAGAACTGCGACTTTCACGGGAACACTCCGTTCGGTTTGAGGGATACCGCGGAGGTGGCCGGCGTCCGGCCGCCCACGGGCCGCGTAGGGCTCGTGGACGGCTTGTGTCGACGAAATATTGTCTACAGTATGGAGGTTGGGGCGGCAAGGGTCCGTGCGCCGACCGTTCGGCGCATGCTGGATACCGCTCACCGCATACGGTCGACGCGCCGCCTTCTCAACTCCGTTGCGGATCCCTACCGTCCGGGGTTCATGAGTCCCCCAGTCGCGCCCCCGGGCTGGAGCCGCTGGCTCGTCCCGCCCGCCGCTCTCTCCGTACATCTCTCCATCGGCCAGGCCTACGCCTGGAGTGTGTTCAAGCCGCCCCTGGAGTCCGCGCTCGGCCTCAGCGGCACGCAGAGCGCGCTGCCCTTCCAGCTGGGCATCGTCATGCTGGGTCTGTCCGCCGCGTTCGGCGGCACGCTCGTGGAGCGCAACGGCCCCCGCTGGGCCATGACCGTGGCCCTGCTCTGTTTCTCCTCCGGATTCCTGCTCTCCGCGCTGGGCGCGTCCCTGGAGCAGTACTGGCTGATCGTGTTCGGCTACGGCTTCGTGGGCGGCATCGGCCTGGGCATCGGCTACATCTCGCCCGTCTCCACCCTGATCAAGTGGTTCCCGGACCGGCCCGGCATGGCCACCGGCATCGCCATCATGGGCTTCGGCGGCGGCGCGCTCATCGCCTCCCCGTGGTCGGCCCAGATGCTGGAGTCGTTCGGCGGCGACAGCTCCGGCATCGCGCTCGCCTTCCTCGTGCACGGGCTGTCGTACGCGGTGTTCATGCTGCTGGGTGTGCTGCTGGTCCGGGTGCCTCGCGTCGAGAAGCCTGTGGAGAGCGGGCCGAGTGTCCTCGCCGGCCCGCAGGTCTCCGCGAACCAGGCCGTCCGCACCCCGCAGTTCTGGCTCCTGTGGCTCGTGCTCTGCATGAACGTCACCGCCGGCATCGGCATCCTGGAGAAGGCCGCGCCGATGATCACGGACTTCTTCGCGGACACCTCCACCCCGGTGTCGGTGACGGCCGCCGCCGGTTTCGTCGCGCTGCTGTCGGCGGCGAACATGGCGGGCCGTATCGGCTGGTCGTCGACGTCCGACCTCATCGGCCGCAAGAACATCTACCGCGTCTACCTGGGCGCCGGTGCCCTGATGTACGCGCTCATCGCCCTGTTCGGCGACTCCTCCAAGCCGCTGTTCATCCTGTGCGCGTTGGTCATCCTCTCCTTCTACGGAGGTGGTTTCGCCACGGTTCCGGCATATCTGAAGGATTTGTTCGGTACGTACCAGGTCGGTGCCATCCACGGGCGGCTGCTGACCGCCTGGTCCACGGCCGGGGTGCTCGGCCCGCTGATCGTGAACTGGATCGCCGACCGGCAGGAGGAGGCGGGCCGGCACGGGGCGTCCCTGTACGGGCTGTCGTTCGTCATCATGATCGGGCTGCTCGTCGTCGGCTTCGTCGCCAATGAACTGGTCCGGCCCGTCGACCCCCGCCATCACGTCCCCGTCCCGAAGGAGGCCGCCCATGTCGAGCGACAGCAGTCAGAGTCCGCCTAGCCCGGACCGGCGGTGGCTGATCGCCCTCGCCTGGGTGTGGGTGGGCGTGCCGCTCGCGTACGGGCTGTACGAACTGGTGCGGAAGGCGACGCAGCTGTTCACCGGGTAGAGGTTCGACAGGTGCCCGGGCGCCCGAGGTGCTGACAGAAGCTGACAACCCCGGCGCCCGTTTCCTGTCACGTTGGCTGCCGTCGTACCCGCGAGTCATTGATCAGACTGGAGGATCCGCTACCCAAGGCAACGAGGGGGACCCACCCAATGAACGGCTCGCGCATCGCCGCCGTCGGCCACTACCAGCCCGCCAAGGTGCTCACCAACGAGGACCTGGCGGGCCTGGTGGACACCAGCGACGAGTGGATCAGGAGCCGGGTGGGCATCCGCACGCGCCACATCGCGGCTCCCGACGAGCCGGTCGACGAGCTGGCCGCCCACGCCGCCGCGAAGGCCCTGGCCGCAGCCGGTCTGACCCCGGCCGACATCGACCTGGTGCTGGTCGCCACCTCCACCGCCGTCGACCGCTCGCCCAACATGGCCGCCCGGGTCGCGGCGCGCCTGGGCATCCCGCAGGCCGCCACCATGGACCTCAACGTCGTGTGCGCCGGCTTCACCCACGCCCTGGCCACCGCCGACCACGCCGTCCGCGCGGGGGGCGCGAGCCGGGTACTGGTCATCGGGGCCGACAAGATGTCCGAGGTGGCCGACTGGAGCGACCGCACCACGTGCGTGCTCGTCGGTGACGGAGCGGGCGCAGCGGTGGTGGAGGCCGCCGGTGAGCCGGGCATCGGGCCGGTGCTGTGGGGCTCGGTGCCCGAGATGGGCAACGCGGTGCGCATCGAGGGCACCCCGCCGCGCTTCGCCCAGGAGGGGCAGAGCGTCTACCGCTGGGCCACCACGCAGCTCCCGCCCATCGCGCGCCGGGCCTGCGAGCGGGCCGGGCTGGAACCCGCCGACCTCGCCGGAGTCGTGCTGCACCAGGCGAACCTGCGCATCATCGAACCCCTCGCGGAGAAGATCGGCGCCGTCAACGCGGTCGTCGCGCGCGATGTCACCGAGTCCGGCAACACCTCGGCCGCGAGCATTCCGCTGGCCTTCTCCAAGCTGGTCGAGCAGGGGGCGCTCACCACGGGCGACCCGGTACTGCTGTTCGGCTTCGGCGGGAACCTGTCGTACGCGGGGCAGGTCGTGCGCTGCCCGTGAGCGGCGTGGCCGTGTGACGCGGTCAACTCCCCGAAACCCTGGCTCTTGTGCGCCGTAGACTGTAGACGAAAGACAATCAATACTGACTCTGCGGCGGCACCGGCTCGCGCCGCGCTGTGCACGGCCCTGCCGAGGAGGGGGACCGCGATGCTGTCGACAGGCCTGCCCCAGGGGGCGGTACCCAAGCTGGAACGTCCGGGTCCGCTGCGCGACCGTGTCTACGAGGCACTGCTCGAACTCATCACCACCCGTGCGCTCCAGCCCGGCCAGCATCTCGTCGAGAGCGAACTCGCCGGGCATCTCGGGGTCTCGCGGCAGCCGGTGCGCGAGGCGCTGCAGCGACTCAACACCGAGGGGTGGGTCGATCTGCGGCCCGCGCAGGGCGCGTTCGTGCACGAGCCGACGGAGGAGGAGGCCGACCAGCTCCTCACGGTCCGTACACTCCTGGAGGCCGAGGCGGCCCGGCTCGCGGCGGCGGGCGCGAACAGCGCGGGCATCGCCGCCCTGGAAGCGCTGTGCGCGGAGGGCGAGAAGGCCGTCGAGGCCGACGACGTGGACGGGGCCGTCGCCATGAACGCCCGCTTCCACGCCAAGATCATGGAGCTCGCCGGCAACGCGGTCCTCGCCGAACTCGCCGCCCAGGTCGACCGGCGCGTGCGCTGGTACTACACGCCGGTGGCCCGCCGGCGCGGCCACCAGTCCTGGATCGAGCACCGCGAACTGATCGCCGCGGTCGCCGACCGGGACGAACAGCGCGCCACCGAGCTGATGCGCGCACACACGGAGCACACGCGACGGTCGTACCACGAGCGTTCGCGTTCCTAGCGCCGCCACGACAGTCCTGCGATCTATCGCCGCCGGGAAGCTCGGCCGCGGCACCCGCCACTGCTCCTTTGTCCTGTGAGTGGAAAAAGTGGGGGGCAATTCCTGCGCGACTTCTTCCCACTCCCGGCAGCCACTGCTACGTTCCCTCCGAAAGCAAGCCGCAGCGGTGGCGGAAAACCGGCGCGCGCAGGCCGATCAGGCGGGGAGGGGCTCGTGAGACGTATGACCGCACGACCCGCGAACGCCCACCAGGCCCGGCTGCTCAAGCTGTTGCGTGACGGCGGACCCAACTCCCGTGCCCAGCTGGGCGACCAGGTCGATCTCTCGCGGTCCAAGCTGGCCGTGGAGGTGGACCGGCTGCTGGAGACGGGGCTGGTCGTGGCCGACGGACTCGCCGCCTCGCGCGGTGGCCGCCGCTCCCACAACATCCGGCTCAACCCCGAACTGCGTTTCCTCGGCGTCGACATCGGCGCGACCTCGATCGACGTCGCCGTCACCAACGCCGAGCTGGAGACCCTGGGGCACCTCAACCAGCCCATGGACGTGCGCGAGGGCCCGGTCGCGGTCTTCGAGCAGGTCCTGGCCATGGCCGCGAAACTGCGGGCCTCCGGGCTCGCGGAGGGGTTCGACGGCGCCGGTATCGGCGTCCCGGGCCCGGTCCGCTTCCCCGAGGGCATCCCGGTGGCACCGCCGATCATGCCGGGCTGGGACGGCTTCCCCGTGCGGGAGGCGCTCAGCCAGGAACTCGGCTGCCCGGTCATGGTCGACAACGACGTGAACCTCATGGCGATGGGGGAGCAGCACGCGGGCGTCGCCCGCACCGTCGCGGACTTCCTCTGCGTCAAGATCGGCACCGGCATCGGCTGCGGCATCGTCGTCGGCGGTGAGGTCTACCGCGGTACGACGGGCAGCGCCGGCGACATCGGGCACATCCAGGCTGTCCCCGACGGCCGCCCGTGCGCCTGCGGCAACCGGGGCTGCCTGGAGGCCCACTTCAGCGGGGCCGCCCTCGCCCGCGACGCCACGGAGGCCGCCCAGCAGGGACTCTCGGACGAACTGGCCTCGCGGCTGGAGACGAACGGCGGCCTCACCGCCGTCGACGTCGCCGCCGCCGCCTCAGCCGGTGACGCCACCGCCCTCGATCTGATCCGCGAGGGCGGCAACCGCACCGGCCAGGTCATCGCCGGCCTGGTCAGCTTCTTCAACCCGGGCCTGGTGGTGATCGGCGGCGGGGTGACCGGCCTCGGCCACACCCTGCTCGCCGCGATCCGCACCCAGGTCTACCGCCAGTCGCTGCCGCTCGCGACCGGCAACCTGCCCATCGTCCTGGGCGAGCTCGGCCCCACTGCCGGCGTCATCGGCGCGGCCCGGCTCATCAGCGACCACCTGTTCTCTCCCGCGTAAGCACTCAGTTCAGTACGGCCTACCAGCACAGCGCCCTGCTTCGCCCTGCCCTGAAACCGGCCCGCACGCCCGCCAAGGGGACCTCATGGCACCAGAACCACCGCTGCTCAGCATGTCCGGCATCACCAAGTCGTTCCCCGGAGTCCGGGCCCTCGACGGCGTCGACCTCGACGTCCAGGCCGGTGAGGTGCACTGCCTGCTCGGCCAGAACGGCGCCGGCAAATCGACCCTCATCAAAGTCCTGGCCGGCGCCCACCAGCCCGACACCGGCCGCCTCCGCTGGCGCGGCGAGGAGGTCACGCTCCGCTCACCGATCTCCGCCATGCGCCTCGGCATCGCCACCATCTACCAGGAACTCGACCTGGTGGAGCACCTGTCGGTCGCCGAGAACGTCCATCTGGGGCATGAGCCGACCGCCGCCGGATTCGTCGTGCGCGGGAAGGCGGCCAGGTCCTCGACGGCCGCTCTGCTGAAGCGTCTCGGGCACCCGGAAGTCGATCCCGCCCGGCTGGTCGGCGAACTGTCGGCGGCTCAGCAGCAGATCGTGTCGATGGCGCGTGCCCTCTCCCACGACGTGCGGCTCATCGTGATGGACGAGCCGTCCGCGGCCCTCGACCCGGACGAGGTCGACAACCTCTTCCGCATCGTCGGCGACCTCACCGCCGCCGGAGTCGCCGTCGTCTACATCTCGCACCGCCTGGAGGAGATCCGCCGCATCGGCGACCGGGTGACGGTGCTGAAGGACGGCCGGGCCGTCGCGAACGGACTCCCGGCGAAGTCGACCCCGACCCGCGAGGTCGTCGCGCTGATGACGGGCCGCAACGTCGAGTACGTCTTCCCCGACCGGCCCGCCTCCCCGCCACCCGCCGAGCCCGTGCTGAAAGTCCAAGAACTGTCGCGGCAAGGGGAGTTCGAGCCCTTCGACCTGGAGGTGCGGCCGGGCGAGATCGTCGGACTCGCCGGACTCGTCGGCTCGGGCCGCTCCGAGATCCTGGAGACCGTCTACGGTGCCCGCAAACCGACGACCGGTCAGGTACTGGTCGACGGCGAGGCCCTGAAGCCGGGCAGCGTACGGGCCGCCGTCCGGGCCGGACTCGGGCTCGCCCCCGAGGAACGCAAGGCGCAGGCCCTGCTGATGCTGGAGTCCGTCACCCGCAACGTGTCGCTCTCCTCCATGTCCCGCTTCTCGCGCGGCGGCTGGATCGACCGGGGCGCCGAACTGGGCGCCGCCCGGGCCGCGACCCGCGCGTTGTCACTCAGGCCGGACAACCCGTCCGTGCCCGTGCGCACCCTGTCCGGCGGCAACCAGCAGAAGGCCGTCCTGGCCCGCTGGCTGCTGCGCGGCTGCAAGGTGCTGCTGCTCGACGAACCCACCCGCGGCGTCGACGTCGGCGCCCGCGCAGAGCTGTACGCGGTCATCCGCCGGCTGGCCGACGAGGGCCTCGCCGTGCTGCTGGTCTCCAGCGAGGTGCCCGAGGTGCTCGGCCTCGCCGACCGCGTCCTGGTGCTGCGCGAGGGCCGTGTCGTCCACACGGCACCCGCGCGCGAACTCGACGAACACCGCGTACTCGACCTGGTCATGGAAGGAAGCCCGGCGTCATGACGCAGCCCGTCTCCCCGCCGCGGGACAGCAGCACCGCCAAGGTGCCCCAGGCGCAGCCCCCCGCCTGGCGCGGCCTGCTGATCCGCGCCGACGTCCGCACCCTGTCCCTGCTCGGCGTGCTCGCCGCGCTGATCCTCATCGGCGGCATCACCAAGCCCGACGAGTTCCTCGACACCCGCAACCTGCAACTCGTCCTCACCCAGGCGTCCGTGATCGGTGTCGTCACCGTCGGCATGACCTTCGTCATCGTCTCCGGCGGCATCGACCTGTCGGTCGGCGCGATCGTCGCCCTCGCCTCCGTGTGGGCGACCACCGTCGCCACCCAGGAGTACGGTTTCGCCGGCATCCTCTTCACGGCGGTCGTCGTCGGAGTCGGCTGCGGCCTGGTCAACGGGGTGCTCATCGCCTACGGCGCGATGGTGCCGTTCATCGCCACCCTCGCCATGCTGGCCTCCGCCCGCGGCCTGTCCCTGCAGATCACCGACGGCAAGACGCAGATCGTCACCGTGCCCTCCGTCCTCGACCTGGGGGAGCGTGACGCCTACGTCCTCGGCATCCCGCCCCTGGTCATGGTGTTCGCCGTCGTCACCGTCATCGGCTGGCTGGTCCTCAACCGCACCACCTTCGGACGCCGCACGGTCGCCGTCGGCGGCAACCCGGAGGCCGCCCGGCTCGCCGGTATCGACGTCCGCCGTCAGCGTCTCTACCTCTACCTGCTGTCCGGGCTGTGCTGCGGCATCGCCGCGTTCCTGCTGATCGTCCTGGCCGGCTCCGGCCAGAACACCAACGGCAACCTCTACGAACTCGACGCCATCGCCGCCGCGATCATCGGCGGCACCCTGCTCACCGGCGGCCGCGGCACCATCACCGGCTCCGTGCTCGGTGTCCTGATCTTCACCACCATCACCAACATCTTCGCCCTGAACAACCTGCAGAGCGACGTCCAGCAGATCGCCAAGGGCGCGATCATCGTCGCCGCCGTGCTGGTCCAGCGCCGTACCGCGAGCACGACCTGAGGAAAGGGTTCCCCGCCATGCCAGAGAACACGAGCCGCAGAGGACTGCTCTTCGGGGCCGCCGCCGTCTCCGCCGGTGCCCTCCTCACGGGGTGCACCAGCAACGAGCCCTCCGACTCCAAGGACGAGCCGGCCGGGAACAACCAGCCGGCCGCCGACGACAAGCCCGGCAAGCAGGTCACCATCGGCTTCGCCGGCCCGCAGGCCGACCACGGCTGGCTCAACGCCATCAACGACAACGCCAAGAGCCGCGCCGAGAAGTACTCCGACGTCACCCTGGAGATCACCGAGGGCTCCAACGACACCGCCCAGCAGATCGGCCAGATCGAGACCCTCATCAACAAGAAGGTCGACGTCCTGGTCGTGCTGCCCGCCGACGGCAAGGCCCTCACCCAGGTCGGGCTGAAGGCGATGCGCGCCGGCATCCCCGTGGTCAACCTCGACCGGATCTTCAACACGCCGCAGGCCTACCGCTGCTGGATCGGCGGCGACAACTACGGCATGGGCCTCAACGCCGGGCACTACATCGGCGAGAAACTCAAGGGCAAGTCGGGCGCCCGCGTCATCGAACTGGCGGGCCTGGACAACCTGGAGCTCACCAAGCAGCGCACCCAGGGCTTCGACGACGCCCTGAAGAACTACCCGAACATCAAGAAGGTCGCCCGGCAGGCCGCCGAGTTCACCGTCGAGTCCGGCCAGGCCAAGATGGCCCAACTCCTCCAGGCCCAGTCGAAGTTCGACGCGCTGTGGAACCACGACGACGACCAGGGCGTGGGCGCGCTGCGCGCAATCGAGCAGGCAGGGCGCGACGACTTCCTGATGGTCGGCGGCGCCGGCGCGCTCTCCGCGTTCCAGGCCATCAAGCAGGACGACGGAGTGCTCAAGGCGACCGTGCTGTACCCGCCCACCATGGCCGCCTCCGCGATCGACCTGGCCCGCGCACTCGGCCAGAGCAAGGGCATCGGTGGCCTCGCCGAGTTCGAGATCCCGTCGTCGATCACCCTCTACTCGGCCGTCGTCGACAAGACCAACGTCGACCAGTACATGTCCACCGGCTTCAAGTGATCCATCCCGCACCCCCCACGTGCGCCACCCCGACCAGGACGAGGAGGACACCCGTATGGGACAGCCGCAGCAGCAGTCAGAAGGGACCGAGGAGGCAGGCAAGCCACCCCTGCGCGTGGGGATGGTGGGCTACGCCTTCATGGGCGCCGCCCACTCCCAGGGCTGGCGCACCGCGGGCCGCGTCTTCGACCTGCCGCTGAACCCCGTGCAGGCCGTGATCTGCGGCCGGGACGCCGCCGGTGTCCGCGCGGCGGCGGACCGGCACGGCTGGGCGTCCACCGAGACCGACTGGCGCGCCCTCGTCGAACGGGACGACGTCGACCTCGTCGACATCTGCACCCCCGGCGACAGCCACGCCGAGATCGCGCTGGCCGCCCTGGCCGCGGGCAAGCACGTCCTGTGCGAGAAGCCCCTGGCCAACACCGTCGAGGAAGCCACCTCGATGGCGCTGGCGGCCGAAGAGGCCCACACGCGCGGCCAAGTGGCGATGGTGGGGTTCAACTACCGCCGGGTGCCGGCCACCGCCCAGGCGCGCCGGATGGTCGCCGAAGGCCGTCTGGGCAGGCTGCGGCACGTGCGCGTGACGTACCTCCAGGACTGGCTGGTCGACCCCGCGTTCCCGCTGACCTGGCGGCTGCGCAGGGAGCAGGCGGGCTCGGGCTCGCTCGGCGACCTGGGCGCGCACATCGTCGACCTCGCGCAGTACCTGGTGGGGGAGCCGCTGGCGGGTGTGTCCGCGCTGACGGAGACCTTCGTACGCGAACGGCCCCTGCCCACCGGCGCCACCAGCGGGCTGTCCGCCGTCACGTCCGCCGGCACCGGCCAGGTCACCGTCGACGACGCCGCCCTGTTCACGGCCCGCTTCCTCTCCGGGGCCCTCGCCTCCTTCGAGGCCACCCGCTACGCCACCGGCCGCAAGAACGCCCTGCGCATCGAACTCAACGGGGAGCGCGGCTCGCTCGCCTTCGACCTGGAACGGCTGAACGAGCTGTCCTTCCACGACGCCACCGAGCCGGGCGCGGAGGCGGGCTTCCGCCGGATCCTCGTCACCGAACCCGACCACCCCTACCTGGAGGCCTGGTGGCCGCCGGGCCACGGTCTCGGCTATGAGCACACCTTCGTCCACCAGGCCCGCGACCTCGTCCACGCCATCGCCGAGGGCCGCCGCCCCGAACCTTCCTTCGCGGACGGGCTCCAGGTGCAGCGGGTGCTCGCAGCGGTGGAGGAGAGCGCCGAGAAGAACTCCGTCTACACCCCGATCGCGGTCTGAGGAGGCCCCTTTCCATGCCGCGCACCTTCACGCTCTTCACCGGCCAGTGGGCGGACCTGCCCCTGGAGGAGGTCTGCCGTCTGGCCCGTGACTTCGGCTATGACGGCCTGGAACTCGCCTGCTGGGGCGACCACTTCGAAGTCGACAAGGCGCTGAGTGATCCTTCCTACGTGGAGTCGAGACATCAGCTCCTCGACAAGTACGGCCTGAAGTGCTGGGCCGTCTCCAACCATCTGGTCGGCCAGGCCGTCTGCGACGCCATCATCGACGAACGCCACCAGGCCATCGTGCCGCGGGAGGTGTGGGGCGACGGAGACCCGGAAGGGGTCCGGCAGCGGGCCGCGGAACGCATGAAGGACACCGCCCGGGCCGCGGCCGCCCTCGGCGTCAGCACCGTCATCGGCTTCACCGGTTCCGCCATCTGGCACCTGGTGGCCATGTTCCCGCCCGCCCCCGACGCGATGATCGAACGGGGCTACCAGGACTTCGCCGACCGCTGGAACCCGATCCTGGACGTCTTCGACGCCGAGGGCGTGCGGTTCGCCCACGAGGTCCACCCCAGCGAGATCGCCTACGACTACTGGACCACCCAGAAGGCCCTCGAAGCCGTCGGCCGACGCCCCGCCTTCGGCCTCAACTTCGACCCCAGCCACTTCGTGTGGCAGGACCTCGACCCGGTCGGCTTCCTCTGGGACTTCCGCGACCGCATCTACCACGTCGACTGCAAGGAGGCCCGCAAGCGCCTCGACGGACGCAACGGCCGGCTCGGCTCCCACCTGCCCTGGGGCGACCCGCGGCGCGGCTGGGACTTCGTCTCCGCCGGGCACGGCGACGTCCCCTGGGAGGACGTCTTCCGGATGCTGCGCTCCATCGACTACCAGGGCCCGATCTCGGTCGAGTGGGAGGACGCCGGCATGGACCGGCTCCAGGGTGCGCCCGAGGCGCTGACCCGTCTCAAGGCGTTCGACTTCGAGCCGCCCAGCGCGTCCTTCGACGCCGCGTTCAACAGCTGAACCACGCTCCCGGCGCAGGCCGGGGACGGGGACCTGCAGCACCGCCGGTCCCCCCTCCGGCCTGCGTGAATCCCTGCTTTGTCCTGGGATGGGAGAAAGAGCAACCGAGTCCGGCGCAAGGGGTGTTCGCCCCGGACGGACGCGGTTACCGTCCTTTGAAGTGTTCAGGACACACGCACCTCCGGGGTGACGGCGCACCCCGGCGCCCGCACCGCACGTACCACGCACCCACCCCGTACGGCCCACCCCGTTCCCGGAGGGACTTCGTGCACAGAACCAGACCCAGAAGCACCCGCACCCCCAGGCGTACCGGGCTTCGCACCACCGTCGCCCTGTTCACCGGCCTGCTCCTCGCCGTCGGCACCCCGGCCACCGTCGCCGGTGCCCACCCCGGGCACCCGGAACACGACGAACCGGCGGCCGCCGAGGGCCAGTTCCAGCAGGTGCCGCTCGCCAAGGGCGAGCCCGAGACGGGCGAGCCGATGTCGCTGGCCGTGCTCCCGGACCGCAGCGTCCTGCACACCTCGCGCGACGGCACGCTGCGCCTGACCGACCAGGGCGGTGTCACCAAGATCGCCGGCAAGCTCGACGTCTACAGCCACGACGAGGAAGGCCTCCAGGGCGTCGGCATCGACCCGGACTTCAAGAACAACCGGGCGATCTACCTCTACTACGCCCCGCCGCTCGACACCCCCGCGGGCGACGCCCCGGAGACCGGCACCGCCGAGGACTTCAAGAAGTTCGACGGCGTCAACCGACTCTCCCGCTTCGTGCTCAACGCCAACGGCACGCTGAACATGGCCAGTGAGAAGAAGGTCCTGGACGTCGCGGCCTCCCGGGGCACCTGCTGCCACGTCGGCGGCGACATCGACTTCGACGCGGACGGCAACCTCTACCTGTCGACCGGCGACGACACCAACCCCTTCGCCTCCGACGGCTACACCCCCATCGACGACCGGCCGAACCGCAACCCGGCCTTCGACGCCCGCCGCAGCTCCGCCAACACCAACGACCTGCGCGGCAAGATCCTGCGGATCAAGGTCGCCGAGGACGGCTCGTACACCGTCCCGGAGGGCAACCTCTTCGCCCCGGGCACCGAGAAGACCCGCCCCGAGATCTACGCGATGGGCTTCCGCAACCCGTTCCGGATGAGCGTCGACGACAAGACCGGCGTCGTCTACGTCGGCGACTACGGCCCCGACGCGGGTGCCGCCGACCCCCAGCGCGGACCGGCGGGACAGGTCGAGTTCGCCAAGGTGACCAAGGCCGCCAACTTCGGATGGCCCTTCTGCACCGGCGACAACGACGCCTACGTCGACTACGACTTCGCCACCAAGGAGTCCGGCGAGACGTTCGACTGCGCCGCCCCGAAGAACACCTCGCCGCACAACACGGGCCTGGTCGACCTGCCGCCCGCGCAGGCCGCCTGGATTCCGTACGACGGCGGATCCGTGCCCGAGTTCGGCAGCGGCTCCGAGTCCCCGATGGCCGGCCCGGTCTACCGCTACGACCCCGAGCTGGACTCCAGCGTGAAGTTCCCCGAGGCCTACGACGGCGACTTCTTCGCCGGTGAGTTCGGCCGCCGCTGGATCAAGCGCATCGAGCAGAACGGGGACGGGTCCGTCGCGAAGATCAACGACTTCCCGTGGACCGGCACCCAGATCATGGACATGGAGTTCGGCCCCGACGGGGCGCTGTACGTCCTCGACTACGGCGTCTCCTGGTTCCAGGGCGACGAGCACTCCGCTCTGTACCGGATCGAGAACGCCGAGGACGGCTTCTCGCCGATCGCCGAGGTGAGCGCCGACAAGACGTCCGGCGCGGCCGGTCTGAAGGTCAAGTTCACCGCCTCCGCCAAGGACGCCGACTCCACGGACCTCACCTACAGCTGGGACTTCGGCGACGGAACCAAGGGCGAGGGCCTCAACCCCACCCACCGGTACAAGAAGGTCGGCACCTACAGCGCCACCTTCACCGCCAAGGACCCCGAGGGCAACACCGGAAACGCCAGCGTCCGGATCGTCGTCGGCAACACCGAGCCCAAGGTGACGATCGAAACCCCGGCCAACGGCACCCTGGCCGCCTTCGGCAAGCCCGTCCCGTTCAAGGTGAAGGTCACCGACCCCGAGGAGACCGTCGACTGCTCCAAGGTCAAGGTCACCTACAGCCTCGGCCACGACTCCCACGCCCACGAGCTGACCAGCGAGATGGGCTGCGAGGGCACCCTGACACCGCCCGCCGGTGACGGCGGCCACGACCCCAACGCCAACATCTACGGCGTCGTCGGCGCCGGCTACACCGACGGCGGGGCCAACGGCCAGGAGGCGCTGACCGGCACCGCCCGCACCGTGCTCCAGCCGCTGCACCGCCAGGGCGAGCACTTCACCACCCAGTCGGGCGTATCGGTCATCGACAAGACCGGCGCCAACGGCGGCAAGACCGTCGGCGACATCAACGACGGCGACTGGATCTCCTTCACCCCCTACCGGTTCGACGGGCAGAGGAAGATGACCGTCCGGGCCTCCTCCGGCGGCGCGGGCGGCTTCATCGAACTGCGCACCGGCTCGCCCGAGGGACCGCTGCACGGCTCGGCGTACATCCCGCCGACCGGCGGCTGGGAGACCTTCCAGAACGTCGACGTGCCCCTGCGGTCGCTGCCGAAGAAGACCACGGACATCTACCTGGTCTTCAAGGGCGGCGAAGGCGCGCTGTACGACCTGGACGACTTCGAGTTCTCCAAGGAACCGTTCAAGGGCGGCAAGAAGGTCCTGGTCTTCTCCAAGACCGCCGGCTTCCGACACGACTCCATCCCGGCCGGCATCACCGCGCTGAAGGAGCTCGGCGGCCCGGCCGGCATCACGGTCGACGCCACCGAGGAGGCCAGGCAGTTCACCACGGCCAACCTCGCCAAGTACGACGCCGTGGCCTTCCTGTCCACCACGGGTGATGTCCTCAACGCCGAACAGCAGCAGGCGTTCGAGAACTACGTGAAGAACGGCGGCGGCTACATGGGCATCCACGCCGCCGCCGACACCGAGTACGACTGGGAGTTCTACGGCGGCCTCGTCGGCGCCTACTTCCACTCGCACCCGGCCATCCAGAAGGCCACCGTCCGCGTCGAGGACCACGACCACCCGTCGACCGCGCACCTGGACGACACCTGGGAGCGCACCGACGAGTGGTACAACTACCGCACCAACCCCCGTGACCAGGCCAAGGTCCTCGCCACCCTCGACGAGACCACCTACCAGGGCGGCACCATGAAGGGCGACCATCCGATCGCCTGGTGCCAGAGCTACGGCGGCGGCCGCTCCTTCTACACCGGCGGCGGCCATACCAAGGAGTCCTACGCCGACGCGGCCTTCCGCGCCCATCTGCTCGGCGGCCTCCAGTACGCCACCGGCCAGGTGAAGGCGGACTGCAAGCCCAGCAAGGACTACCGGAAGATCTTCAACGGCCAGACCCTGGACGGCTGGAAGCAGGCCGGACCCGGCACGTTCGTCGTCAAGGACGGCGTGATGGAGTCCGAGGGCGGCATGGGGCTGCTCTGGTACCAGGCCAAGGAGCTGAAGTCGTACTCCCTCAAGCTCGACTGGAGGATGCGGGGCGACGACAACTCCGGGATCTTCGTGGGCTTCCCCGCCTCCGACGACCCCTGGTCCGCGGTGAACAAGGGCTACGAGATCCAGATCGACGCCACCGACGCCGCCGACCGCACCACGGGCTCCGTCTACTCGTTCAAGTCGGCCGACATCAAGGCCCGTGACCAGGTGTTGCGGCCGCCCGGCCAGTGGAACTCCTACGAGATCAAGGTCCAGGGCGAACGCCTCCAGGTGTTCCTCAACGGAGTCAAGATCAACGACTTCACCAACAAGGACCCCCAGCGGAGCCTGACCGACGGCCACATCGGCCTGCAGAACCATGGCGCCGACGACCAGGTCTCCTTCCGCAACATCCAGCTCAAGGAACTGCCCGTCCAGGGCCAGTGAACGGCGGCGGGCGGGGGACGCCGGACCCCCGCCCGCCGTCTCTCCACCTCTCCCCCCGGGTGCTCGCGCACGATCAGGAGGCTGCCCATGTCCGCGTCCCTCTCCCGACCGCGTGTGGGGGTGTGGCTGATCGGAGCCCGAGGCTCCGTCGCCACCACCGTCGTCACGGGGTGCGCCGCCGTCACCGCGGGACTGCACCCGCCCACCGGCATGGTGACCGAGACTCCGGCATTCACCGACAGCGGTCTGCCCGCACTGTCCGACCTGGTCTTCGGCGGGCACGACACCCTCGACTGCCCCCTGCCCAAACGCGCCGAGACCCTGACCGCCGGCGGCGTCCTCCCACCCGGCGTCGCCACGGCCGTCGCCGCCGAACTCGCCGCCGCCGACCGCGAGATCAGGCCCGGCGGCCCCACGCCGGGGGACGCCAGGAGCGAGACCGAACTGATCACCGCCTTCGCCGGCGACATCCGCGACTTCGTCCACCGTCACGAGCTGGAGCGGGCCGTCGTGGTGAACGTCGCCTCCACGGAACCCGCGCCCCAGGGGCCCGACACCCCGCTGCCGGCCAGCACCCTGTACGCGCTGGCCGCGCTGCGCGCAGGCTGCCCCTACGTCAACTTCACCCCGTCCGAGGGCATGCACCACCCCGTCGCCGCCCGCGCGGCCGAACGGAGCGGCCTGCCCTTCGCCGGCCGGGACGGCAAGACCGGACAGACGCTGCTGCGCGCCGTGCTGGGCCCGATGTTCGCGCAGCGGGCGCTGAGGGTCCGCGCCTGGTCCGGCACGAACCTCCTCGGCGGCGGTGACGGAGCGGCCCTCGCCGACCCCGCCGCCGCGGCGGCGAAGAACGCCGGCAAGGAACGCGTCCTCGCCGACACCCTCGGCACCGCACCCGAGGGCGAGGTCCACATCGACGACGTCCCCGCCCTCGGCGACTGGAAGACCGCCTGGGACCACATCGCCTTCGACGGCTTCCTCGGCACCCGCATGATCCTCCAGACCATCTGGCAGGGCTGCGACTCGGCCCTTGCCGCACCCCTGGTCCTCGACCTGGCCCGCCTGACCGCCCGCGCCCACGAGACCGGCCTGTCCGGCCCGCTCGACGCACTCGGCTTCTACTTCAAGGACCCGGTGGGGGAGGGGCCCTCGGGGCTGTCCGAGCAGTACGAGGCGCTGGTGCGGTTCGGGCGGAGCCTTGCGGCAGCCGCCCAAGAGGGCCCTGGCGTGGGGTCGGTGGAGCGGGCCGACGAGTCGGAGGAAGCGCTGTGACCCTGCGCGAGACCCCCTGCGGATGCCCCGACACAGTGTCCGCGACCGCCCCTGGAGGCGCTGCCGTCGCCACGGCCACCCGCGCATGCACCGGCCGCTCGCACCGGAGCCGGGCCTGGGCCGAACTCCTCCGCCTGCCCGCCCTGTTCAGCGTCCCCGGTGACGCCCTGGCCGGAGCCGCCGCAACCGGTTCGGCACCCAACCCCCGCACCCTGCTCGCCATCACCTCCTCCCTCTGCCTCTACGAGGCCGGCATGGCCCTCAACGACTGGGCCGACCGCGACGTCGACGCCGTCGAACGACCGCACCGCCCCCTGCCCTCCGGCCGCATCCGGCCGGCCGCCGCCCTCACGGCGGCCTGCGCCCTCACCGGAGCCGGACTGGTCCTGGCCACCCGCGCGGGCCGCCCGGCGCTGGCCGTGGCCGCACCCCTGGCGGCGACCGTCTGGGCGTACGACCTCGGCCTGAAACACACACCCGCCGGACCGGTGGCCATGGGCGCGGCCCGGGGCCTCGACCTGCTCCTGGGAGCCGCGGCCACCACCGGCCGCACCCGAGAGGCCCTGCCCTCCGCCGCCCTCCTCGGCACCCACACCCTGGCCGTCACCACGGTCTCCCGCCAGGAGGCGCAGGGCGGATCACCCCTGCCTCCCCTGGCGGCCCTCGCGACGACCGCGCTGCTGACCCGACTGGTGACGCGTCGCCCCGCTGCTCCGCCCAGAGGCCGCCGGCAGGCAACCGTCCACGGGCCGACGGGCCCCCGAGCAGCCCGGTACCCGGGACAGGAGCGCGCGGTGCTGCTCACCACCGCCCTCGGAGCCGCCTACGCCGCGACCACCGCACGCCCCTGCTTCCACGCCACCCTGAACCCCTCGCCTCCTCTCACCCAACGCGCCGTCGGCGCCGGCATCCGCGCCACCATCCCCCTCCAGGCCACCCTCGCCGCCCGCTCCCGGGGCACGGCCACCGCCCTCCTCATCGCGGCCCTCGCCCCCCTCGGAGCCCGGTTCGCGAAGAAGGTGAGCGTCACATGAGCCCCGAAGCCCGCGCCCCCGAGAGCCGTGCCGGCGCCGCGCGAGCCCCCGGCGCCCAGGCCGCCGCCTCGCCCCGCACCACCACCGCCCCGCCCGGTGCCCTACCCTCCCTCCGCTTCGGCTACGGCACCAACGGCCTCGCCGACCTCCGGCTCGACGACGCCCTCTCCCTCCTCGCCGACCTCGGCTACGACGGCGTCGGACTGACCCTCGACCACATGCACCTCGACCCGCTCGCCCCCGACCTGGCCGCCCGCACGCGCCGGGTCGCGCACCGGCTGGACGCGCTCGGCCTGGGCGTCACCGTCGAGACGGGCGCCCGCTACGTGCTCGACCCGCGCCGCAAACACGGCCCGTCCCTGCTGGACCCGGACCCCGACGACCGGGCCCGCCGCGTCGGCCTTCTCGTCCGGGCCGTCCAGGTCGCGGGCGACCTCGGGGCCCACGCCGTCCACTGCTTCAGCGGTGTCGTCCCGCAGGGCACCGACACGGACGCCGCGTGGAAGCGCCTCGCCGAGACCCTGACCCCCGTCCTGGACGCCGCCGCCTCCGCGGGCATTCCGCTCGCCATCGAACCCGAGCCGGGCCACCTCCTCGCGACCCTCGCCGACTTCCACCACCTCCGCGCCGCCCTCGGCGACCCCGAACCTCTCGGCCTCACCCTGGACATCGGCCACTGCCAGTGCCTCGAACCCCTGCCGCCGGCCGACTGCGTACGCGCCGCCGCCCCCTGGCTGCGGCACGTCCAGATCGAGGACATGCGGCGCGGCGTCCACGAGCACCTCCCCTTCGGGGACGGGGAGATCGACTTCCCGCCGGTCCTGGCGGCCCTCGCCGCCACCGGCTACCAGGGCCTGACCGTCGTCGAACTGCCCCGCCACTCGCACGCCGGTCCCCACTTCGCCGCCCACTCCCTCCCGTTCCTCCACCACGCCGAGCGGACCGCGGCCACCCTGCCGCCCGGCCCCGCCCCGGCCCTCCAGCAGGCCGCGCCACCCCACGGCGCTCCCTCCGCCACCCATGAGGGGAGCAGCACCAGATGAGCCGACCCCGCACCACACCAGCGGCGAGTACCGAGAAGACCGAGAGCACCCGGGTCACCCAGGGCCTCAAGGACACCGACCGGAGTGCACAGGACCCGTGCGACGCTCGCACCCGCACCCGCCTCCCCACCGAGGACACCGCCCCCACCCCCTCGCTCACCGGCCTCCGCCACCACCTCGCCACCCACCTGGACCCGGCCGCCCGCGCCTGGCTCGACCACGCCCTCGACGAGGCCGCCGCCCACCCCGGCCTCCACGGGCCCATCTCCGTGTGGGAGCTGCGCCTCGCCGAAGCCGGCCGGCGCTGCGGTACCGCGCACGCCGACGCCGCCCGCGTCCTCATCCTCGACGCGGCCCGCGCCGGCACCGACGCCCTGACCCGGGTGTACTTCCAGGGCACCGCCGACGAGCGCCGAGCCGTCCTGCACGCCCTGCCCCACCTCGTGTCCGGCCCGGACGCCCTCCCGCTGATCGAGGACGCCCTGCGCACCAACGACACCCGGCTCCTCAGCGCCGCCGTCGGCCCCTACGCCGCCCGGCACCTGACCGCCCACGCCTGGCGTCACGCCGTGCTGAAGTGCCTGTTCACCGGCGTCCCCGTGGACCACGTGGCGGACCTGCCCCGACGCGCCGCCGGCGACGGCGAACTCGCCCGGATGCTCGGCGACTACGCCGCCGAACGCACCGCCGCCGGCCGCTCCGTCCCCGAGGACCTGCACCGCGTCTTGGACCTCACCGAGTCCGTCACCCCGGCCCCCGGCACGGACCACCCCCACGGCAAGGAGTCCTGATGCGCATCTTCGACCCCCACATCCACATGACCTCCCGGACCACCGACGACTACGAGGCCATGTACGCCGCCGGTGTCCGCGCCGTCGTCGAGCCGTCCTTCTGGCTCGGCCAGCCGCGCACCTCGCCCGCCTCCTTCCGCGACTACTTCGACTCCCTCCTCGGCTGGGAACCCTTCCGCGCCGCCCAGTACGGCATCGCCCACCACTGCACCATCGCCCTCAACCCCAAGGAGGCGAACGACCCGCGCTGCTCGCCCGTCCTCGACGAACTGCCGCGGTACCTCGTCAAGGACAACGTCGTGGCCGTCGGGGAGATCGGCTACGACTCCATGACCCCCGCCGAGGACACCGCCCTCGCCGCGCAGCTCCAGCTCGCCGCCGAGCACGGCCTGCCCGCCCTCGTGCACACTCCGCACCGCGACAAGCTCGCCGGACTGCGCCGCACCCTCGACGTCGTCCGGGAGTCCGCACTGGCCCCGGACCGCGTCCTGGTCGACCACCTCAACGAGACCACCGTCAAGGAGGCCAGGGACAGCGGCTGCTGGCTGGGCTTCTCCGTCTATCCGGACACCAAGATGGACGAGGAGCGGATGGTGGCGATCCTGCGCGCCCACGGGACCGAGCACGTCCTGGTGAACTCCGCGGCGGACTGGGGAAAGAGCGACCCCCTCAAGACCCGCAAGGTCGGTGACCTGATGCTGGCCGAGGGCTTCACCGAGGACGACGTCGACCAGGTGCTGTGGCGCAACCCCGTCGCCTTCTACGGGCTCAGCGGCCGCCTGAACCTCGACGTCACCGGCACGGAGGCCACTCACGAAGGCAACTCCATCCTCCGCGGCGCCCCGAAGGATCCGCACGAGCCGGACCGCGGCCCCGGCATGCCGGCCCGCGTCCCCGCCGCGGAGGCGTGACCCATGCGCTTCCGCCACCCCGACGGCTCCACCGTCCACCTCGCCTACTGCACCAACGTCCACCCCGCCGAGACCCTCGACGGTGTCCTCGCCCAGCTGCGCGACCACTGCGAACCCGTCCGGCGCCGCCTGGGCCGCGACCGGCTCGGTATCGGGCTGTGGCTCGCCAAGGACGCCGCCCACGCCCTCGTCACCGACCCCTCCGCACTGCGCAAGCTGCGCACCGAGCTGGACCGGCGCGGCCTCGAGGTCGTCACCCTCAACGGCTTCCCCTATGAGGGCTTCGGCGCCGAGGAGGTCAAGTACCGCGTCTACAAGCCGGACTGGGCCGACCCGGAACGCCTCGACCACACCACCGCCCTGGCCCGCGTCCTCGCCGGGCTCCTTCCCGACGACGTCGCCGACGGAACCATCTCCACCCTGCCCCTCGCCTGGCGCACCGCCTACGACGACGAGCGCGCGGAGACCGCACGCACCGCGCTGCGCACCCTCGCCGAACGCCTCGACGCCCTCGAGGAGCTGACCGGCCGCTCCATCCGCGTCGGCCTGGAACCGGAACCCGGCTGCGTCGTGGAGACCACCCGCGACGCCATCGCCCCGCTCACCGCGATCGGCCACGACCGCATCGGCATCTGTGTCGACACCTGCCATCTCGCCACCTCCTTCGAAGATCCGCACACCGCCCTGGACGCGCTCACCGAAGCCCGCGTCCCCGTCGTCAAATCCCAGCTCTCCGCCGCCCTGCACGCCGAACACCCCCATCTCCCCGAGGTACGCGAGGCCCTCTCCGCCTTCGCCGAACCCCGTTTCCTGCACCAGACCCGCACCGCCACCTCCGCCGGCCTGCGCGCCACCGACGACCTCGACGAGGCCCTCGCCGGACACGCCCTGCCGGACGGCTCACCCTGGCGCGCCCACTTCCACGTCCCGCTGCACGCGGCCCCCGCCGCGCCCCTCACCTCCACCCTCCCGGTCCTGAGATCCGCACTGACCCGGCTCGTCGGCGGCCCGGCCCCGCTCACCCGCCACCTGGAGGTCGAGACCTACACCTGGCAGGCCCTCCCGCCCGAGCTGCGCCCCAAGGGCCGCACCCAGCTCGCCGAGGGCATCGCCGCCGAACTCACCCTCGCCCGCGACCTGCTGACGGACCTCGGCCTGAAGGAGCTGCCATGAGCACCGGCATCCATGAGCACCCCGCCCCGGCCACCCCGCACCGACCCACCCCGCTCCTCGTCCTCGACGTCGTCGGCCTCACCCCCCGTCTGCTCGACCACATGCCCCACCTCAAGGCGCTCGGCCAGTCCGGCTCCCGGGCCCCACTCGGCACCGTCCTGCCCGCCGTCACCTGCGCCGCCCAGTCCACCTTCCTCACCGGCACCATGCCCTCGGAGCACGGCATCGTCGGCAACGGCTGGTACTTCCGCGAACTCGGCGACGTCCTCCTGTGGCGCCAGCACAACGGGCTCGTGGCCGGCGACAAGCTCTGGGACGCCGCCCGCCGCGCCCACCCCGGCTACACCGTCGCGAACATCTGCTGGTGGTACGCCATGGGCGCCGACACCGACATCACCGTCACCCCCCGTCCGGTCTACTACGCCGACGGCCGCAAGGAACCCGACTGCTACACCCGGCCGGCCGCACTGCACGACGAACTCACCGAGAAGCTCGGCACGTTCCCCCTGTTCCACTTCTGGGGCCCCGGAGCCGACCTCGTCTCCAGCCGGTGGATCATCGACGCGACCCGCCACATCATCGACACCCGCCACCCCGACCTGACGCTCTGCTACCTCCCTCATCTCGACTACGACCTGCAGCGCTTCGGCCCCGACGACCCGCGCTCACTGAAGGCGGCCGCCGACCTGGACGCCGCCATGGCCCCGCTGCTGGACGACGCCCGCGCCGAGGGCCGCACCGTCGTCGCGCTGTCCGAGTACGGAATCACCCGCGTGGACCGGCACGTCGACATCAACCGCGCCCTGCGCCGCGCCGGGCTGCTGGAGGTGCACACGCAGGACGGCATGGAGTACCTCGACCCGATGGCGTCCCGTGCCTTCGCGGTCGCCGACCATCAGATCGCCCATGTCTACGTGCGCCGCCCCGAGGACCTCGACGCCGCCAGGGCCGCACTCGACGGCCTGCCCGGCATCGCTCAACTCCTCGACGACGAGGGCAAGAAGAGCCACCATCTCGACCATTCGCGCGCGGGCGAACTCGTCGCCGTGGCGGAACCCGACGCCTGGTTCACGTACTACTACTGGCTCGACGACGACCAGGCGCCCGACTTCGCGCAACTCGTCGAGATCCACCGCAAACCCGGCTACGACCCGGTCGAACTCTTCATGGATCCCCTCGACCCGTACGTGAAGGTCAAGGCGGCCACCGCACTGGCGCGCAAGAAGCTCGGCATGCGCTACCGCATGGCGGTCGTGCCTCTGGACCCCTCGCCTATTCGCGGCAGCCACGGCCGCCTTCCGCAGAGCGACGACGACGGTCCGCTCCTCATCTGCTCCACCCCCCGCGCTGTCGGCGACCGCGTCGCGGCCACCGATGTGAAGTCACTGCTGCTCCGACTCGCCGGTCTCGCCTGAGGTCACAGCCCTCGGTACCGACTGGTCACAAGTGAAGCACTCACCACTGACAACGCCCCGCGATCACGAGGAGTTCCACGCATGAGCCGCTTCTCCCAGCCCGACCCCGAGCTCAGCCACCGCCTCAGCAGACGAGGCATGCTCGGCGTGGCCGCCGGTGCCACCGCCGCCGCCCTGCTCGGTGCCGCGGCCCCGGCGGCCGCCGCCCCCACGGCAGCCACCACCGGCACCGCCTCCGGCGCCAAGGGCCGTGGCCGTCCCGTCCTGCCGCCCGGCCGCCTCGGAATCCAGCTCTACAGCCTGCGCGACAAGGTCTCCACCCTCGGCTTCGGCCCCGTCTTCGCCGAACTGGAGCGCTACGGCTACGACGAGGTCGAGTTCGCCGGCTACACCCAGGGCTCGGCCGGCCCCATCACCCTCGCCCAGCTCAAGCGGCTGGCCCGCGACCACGGCCTGAACCCGATCGGCAGTCACGTCGGCTACTACTCCGACGACCCGAACGCCTACACCTTCGCCCAGAACCTCACCAAGGTCCTCGACGACGCCCAGGCCCTCGGCCTCAAGCACATCGGCACGGCCTCCGGCCCGTTCCGCTACGGCTCGACCGTCGACGCCTGGAAGCGCGCCGCCGAGGACTTCAACACCTACGGCGCGGCGGCCAGGGCCCGGGGCATGAAGTTCTACCAGCACAATCACTCGGAGGAGTTCTCCTTCGCCACCGACAACCCCAAGGTCCGCCTCTACGACATCCTGCTCAAGGAGACCGACCCCGACCTCGTGTACCTGGAGATGGACATCTACTGGGCGTACGTCGGCCAGTTCCGCTTCTCCAAGCGGCCCGACGGCACGCCCGCGCCGTTCGAGCCGCTGAACTACGTCCTGCGGCGGCCCGACCGTTACCCGCTCTTCCACGTGAAGGACGGCGAGAGCGACCCGTCGAACCCGTACGGCTACCGCATGACCGACGTCGGCGACGGTGACATCGACTACCAGCGGTTCATCTCCGCCGTGACCCGGCTGCGCGGCCACCGCATGGCCCACCACTGGCAGGCCGAGCACGACAACCCGGCCGAGTCCTTCACGTTCGCGCGCCGCTCAAGCGCGCACCTGCACTCCCTGAGGGAGAGGTGCTGACAGTCGTGGAAGCGTGAGGAGGCCCTTCCCCGCCCGGGGAAGGGCCTCCTCACGTGGCGGACGGTCAGGCCGCGGGCCGAGCCCGGCCCGGGACGTCCCCGCCCGTCTCGCCGAGGCGGTGCAGGCGGGGGTGGCAGTCGGTCGTTCGACGATGGGGACGGTGTACGGCGGACGGTGTGAACGGTCTGCTCGCCGCGGGCGGATCCGCCGTCATGTCAGGTCGTGTCCTCGCCGAGCGGCTGCGGGTTGGGGGAGATGCGGCGCGTTTCCTTGTCGCGTCCCGGCGGGGTCAGGAACAGCGCCACGCAGCCGGCGAACAGCGAGATGGAGCCGGCCAGGATGAAGGCACCGGAGTGCCCCCAGGCGCCGACGACCACGGCACCCATGCCGGCGCCCAGACCGGAGACGAGCTTGGCGCTGTAGACCATGCCGTAGTTGGAGGCGTTGTTGTTCTCACCGAAGTAGTCGGCGGTGAGCGCGGCGAACATCGGGAAGATGGCGCCGCCGCCGAATCCGGAGATCGAGGAGAAGATCAGGAACAGCGGAAGGTTCTCGGCGTTCGCCGACCAGAGGATGCCGTACTGGGACAGGCCCAGGATCACGCACACGACGAGCAGGCATCGCTTGCGGCCGTACAGATCGGAGAGCCAGCCGATGACACCGCGGCCGGTGCCGTTGACGATGGCCTTCAGGGACATGGCCGTGGCGACGATCCCGCCCGCGAATCCGGCCTCCTCGCCGATCTCCACCTGGAAGGCGATACCGAAGATGTTCACGCCGGACGTACAGGCCAGACAGAACCACATCAGGGCCACCCGGCCGGTCTTCCACGCCTCCTTGGGGGAGTACTGGCGCACCGCCGGCGGGTTCATGCGCATCGAACGAGCCGCGCGCGGGTCGTCCGGCGGGTTCAGCGGGTCGATCGTCGAGGGCCACCAGTTCTTCGGCGGGTCCTTGAAGAAGTAGCCGGAGCACGCGACCATCGCGGCCAGGAACACACCCACCGAGACCAGCACCCAGCGGAAGTTGGTCAGGTCCATGTAGCCGTTGAAGAGGAAGACGAAGGGCACCGAGCCGTAGGCGAAACCGCCGTTGACGAAGCCGGTCTTGCCGCCCTTGCGCTCCGGATACCACTTGCCGACCATGTTGACGCAGGTGGCGTACACCATTCCCGCGCCCATGCCGCTGAACATGCTGAAGCCGATGTAGGCGAAGACCACGTGCGGCGCGAAGGCGAGGGACAGGTAGCCCAGCAGCGTGCCGGTGGCGCCGAGCATCATGGCCCAGCGGGCCGGCAGTTTTCCGCTCTCACGCAGCTTGCCCGCGGGGAAGGCCACCGCGGCCTGGAAGAAGACCCAGACGGTCATCATCCAGAAGATGTGCATGCTGTTCCAGCTGTGCGCCGTGTGCAGGGTGTCCTCGGCCGACGCGAACGCGTACTCGGCGGAGGAGATGCCCATCATGCCGATCCAGGGCAGGATCACCATCCACTTGCGCTTGCGCCCCATGATGTCGATGTCGGTCTCACCGAGGCGGTAGACGCGACCGTTCGCGTCGGTGACCTCCCGGTAGGGAACCGTGGTGGGCAGATCGGTCGTTGTCATGTCGTGTCGCACCCCTTGCGTCGAAAGATCTGGCCAGCGCCCCCTGTCCCATGCCTTTCGTGCGCGTGCGGGTCCCGGGGCCGGCCGACGCGCACCGTCGGCCGGCCCCCCGCTCACTCACCTCATGTACCGCCCCCCAGCCGCCCCGCCTCCCGCGCCCAGCGGTACTTCGCGCCGAGCACTGCCACCGGCTTCTCGGTCGTGTACGGGTACGCCACGACCCCGTGCTCGAAGAGGTACTGGCAGGCCTCCTCGACCTCCACGTCGCCCGCGAGCGAGGCCACCACGGGCTTCTCGATCCCGCGCTCGCGGAACTCGGCCACCACGCGCGCGGTGAGCTCCGCGAAGACCATGGGAGGAGTGACGATGGTGTGCCAGTAGCCGAGGACCAGCGCGTGGATGCGCGGGTCGTCCAGACCCAGCCGGATCGTCGCCTCGTACGTCGACGGCGGCTCGCCCCCGGTGATGTCCACCGGGTTGCCCGCGGCCCCGAAGGGCGGGATGAACTTCCGGAACGCCTCGTCCAGGTCCGGCGGGATCTCCATCAGGGACAGGCCGTTGTCCGTCACCGCGTCGGAGAGCAGCACACCACTGCCGCCGGCGCCCGTGATGATCACGACGTTGTCGCCCTTGGGTGCGGGCAGCACCGGCAACGCGCGCGCGTACTCCAGCATCTCGTTCAGCCCGGGCGCCCGGATGACTCCGGCCTGCCGCAGGATGTCGTCGTACACGGCGTCGTCGCCCGCGAGGGCCCCAGTGTGCGAACCGGCCGCCTTTGCACCCGCGGCGGTGCGCCCGGCCTTCAGCACGACCACCGGCTTCTTCGGCACGGTCGCCCGCGCCGCCTCCACGAAGGCGCGGCCGTCCTTGAGGTCCTCCAGGTGCATCGCGATGCAGTCGGTGTGCGGGTCCTCACCGAACCAGGTCAGCAGGTCGTCCTCGTCGAGGTCCGACTTGTTGCCGAGCCCGACGATCGCCGACACACCCGTCTTGGTGGTGCGGGCGAAGCCCAGGATGGCCATCCCGATGCCGCCCGACTGCGAGGTCAGCGCCACCCCGCCCTTGACGTCGTACGGCGTGCAGAACGTGGCGCACAGGTCCTGCCAGGTCGAGTAGTAGCCGTAGATGTTCGGCCCCAGCAGCCGTACGCCGTGCCGTTCGGCGATCGCCACGATCTCCGCCTGGAGCTCGTGCTCGCCGGTCTCCGCGAACCCGGAGGGGATCAGCACGGCGTTCGGGATCTTCTTGCGTCCCACCTCCTCCAGGGCCGAGGCCACGAACCTGGCGGGGATCGCGAAGACCGCCACATCCACCTCACCGGGAACGTCCGTGACACTCTTGTACGCCTTGCGTCCCAGAATGTCATCGGCCTTGGGATTCACCGGATGGATCTCACCGGCGAACCCTCCGTCGATGAGGTTGCGCATCACCGAATTGCCGATCTTGCCCTGCTCGTTGGAGGCGCCGATCACGGCGACCGAGCTCGGCTGCATCAGCCGGCGCATCGAGGTGAGGATCTCCTCGCGCGAGTACGTCCGGCGCGGCGCGGGCTGCGACTCGGCGAGGATCACCCGGATGTCGGCCGCGACGGCCCCCTCCGCCGTCGCGATCACCGGGTTGAGGTCCACCTCCGCGATCTCGGGGAAGTCGGCGACGAGTTGCGACACCCGGCGGATCTGCTCGGCGACGGCCCACCGGTCCACGCCCGCCTGGCCGCGCACCCCGCGCAGGATCTCCGCCGAGCGGATCGAGTCCAGCATCGACAGCGCCTCGTCGGCGTCCACCGGCGCGAGCCGGAACGTCACGTCCTTCAGGACCTCGACGAGGACCCCTCCGAGCCCGAAGGCGACCACCTTCCCGAACGTCGGGTCCGTGACCGCGCCGACGATGACCTCCTGCCCCTTCGGCAGCAGCTCCTGCACCTGCACGCCCGAGATGCGGGCATCGGCGTCGTACGCACGCGCGTTGTCGATGATGGTGTGGAAGGCGGCCCGTACGTCGGTCGCGCCCTCGACCCCGACGATGACTCCGCCGGCGTCGGTCTTGTGCAGGATGTCCGGCGAAACGATCTTCATCACGACGGGCCCGCCGAAGCGCGCCGCGAACGCCACGGCCTCGTCGACGTCCGTCGCCAGCTCCTCGCCCGGTACGGCGATCCCGTACGCGTCGGCGATCACCTTGCCCTCGGGCGCGGTCAGCGCGGTCCGCCCCTCGGCCCGCACGGACTCCAGGAGGGACCGCACCCGCAGGACCCGGTCTTCCGCCATCACGTCAGATCACTCCGTTCGACTTGAGCAGGCGCACTTCCTCGTCGCCGAGGCCGAGTTCTCCGACGTAGACCTCTTCGTTGTGCTCGCCGAGCAGAGGGGAACTGGTCACCTCGACCGGAGAGTCGGACAGCTTGAGCGGGCTGCCGACGGTCACGAAGTCGCCGCGCTCGGGATGCGGGACGGTGACGACCATCTCGTTGGCGACCAGCGAACGGTCCTCGATGATCTCCCGGGTGGACAGGATCGGCCCGCACGGGATGTTGTGCGCGTTGAGCCGCTCCAGCACCTCCCACTTGGGCAGCGTCGAGGACCACTCCTCGATCAGCTGGAACATCTTGCCGAGCTTGGGCAGCCGCGCCTCGGGCGTCGCCCACTCGGGGTCGGCGGCCAGCTCGGGCCGGCCGATGAGCTCGCTGATCGGCTGCCAGCCGACGGGCTGGACGATGACGTACACGTAGTCGTTCGGGCCGCCCGGCGCGCACTTGACCGCCCAGCCGGGCTGCCCGCCGCCGGAGGCGTTTCCGGACCTGGGAACCTCGTCGCCGAAGTCCTCGTTGGGATATTCAGCGAGCGGCCCGTGTGCCAGGCGCTGCTGATCCCGCAGCTTCACCCGGCACAGGTTCAGCACGGCGTGCTGCATGGCCACGTTGACCCGCTGCCCGCGCCCGGTGCGCTCCCGTTGGTAGAGCGCGGCGAGGATGCCCGCCACGGCGTGCACCCCCGTCCCCGAGTCCCCGATCTGGGCCCCCGTCGCCAGCGGCGGCCCGTCCTCGAAACCGGTGGTCGACATCGACCCGCCCATGGCCTGCGCGACGACCTCGTACGCCTTGAAGTTGGTGTACGGGCCCTCGCCGAACCCCTTGATGGAGGCATAGACGATCCGTGGATTGATCTCCTGGATGCGGTCCCAGGTGAAGCCCATCCGGTCCACCGCGCCCGGGCCGAAGTTCTCGACCATGACGTCGGAGCGCCGGATCAGCTCGGTGAGGATCTCCTTGCCGCGCTCGGTCTTGGTGTTGAGGGTGATGCTCCGCTTGTTGCAGTTGAGCATCGTGAAGTAGAGGGAGTCGACGTCCGGCAGGTCACGCAGCTGCTTGCGCGTGATGTCGCCGGTCGGCGCCTCCAGCTTGACGACGTCCGCGCCGAGCCAGGCGAGCAGCTGGGTCGCCGACGGCCCGGACTGGACGTGGGTCATGTCCAGGACGCGGATGCCTTCGAGGGCCTTGGTGGACGTAGGGGTCATCGGGGCACCTCACTTGTACATGGTCTGGTTCATGGTTCCGGGGGCGTACGCGTCGGGGTCGACCCAGACGTTGATCAGCGACGGCTTGCCGGACTCGCGGGCGCGTCGCAGCGCCGGGCCGATGTCGGCGGGGTCGCGGACCTCCTCGCCGTAACCGCCCAGCATCTGGGCGAACTTGTCGTAGTGGACGTCGCCGAGGGTGTTGCCGACCCGGTCGCGGTCCTTGCCGTACTTGGCGGCCTGGCCGTACCGGATCTGGTTCATGGAGGAGTTGTTGCCGACGATGCCGACGAACGGGAGGTCGTAGCGGACGAGCGTCTCGAAGTCCCAGCCGGTCAGGGAGAACGCGCCGTCACCGAAGAGCGCGACGACCTCCTTGTCGGGCCGCGCCTGCTTGGCCGCGAGCACGAAGGGGACACCGACGCCGAGCGTGCCGAGGGGGCCCGGGTCCATCCAGTGCCCGGGCGACTTGGGCTGGACGACCTGCCCGGAGAAGGTGACGATGTCGCCGCCGTCACCGATGTAGATCGAGTCCTCGGTGAGGAAGTCGTTGATCTCGCTGACCAGACGGTAGGGGTGGATGGGTGAGGCGTCGGACTTCAGGTTCGGCAGCCGCTTCTCCAGAGCGGTCTGCTCGGCCGCCCGCAGCTCGTCCAGCCACTCCTTGCGCTTGGACGCACCGCCGTTGATGCGTCCGGAGGCCGCCTCGGTCACGGACTTCAGCACCAGACCGGCGTCGCCCACGATGCCGAGGTCGATGTCGCGGTTCTTGCCGACCGTGCGGTAGTCGAGGTCGATCTGCACGACGGTCGCGTCCGGCGACAGCCGCTTGCCGTAGCCCATGCGGAAGTCGAAGGGCGTGCCGACGATGACGATGACGTCGGCGCCTGAGAAGGCGTACCGGCGTGAGAGCTGGAAGTGGTGCGGGTCGCCGGGCGGGAGGGTGCCGCGTCCCGCGCCGTTCATGTAGGCGGGGATGTTGAGGGCCCGCACGAGCTCGATGGCCGACTCGGTGCCGCGGGTCGTCCACACCTGGCTGCCGAGCAGGATGGCCGGCTTCTCGGCGTGCACCAGCAGGTCGGCGAGTTTCTCGATCGCCTCGGGGTCGCCCGCCGAGCGGGTCGAGGCGCGGTAGGCGCCCTCCTGCGGCACGCGCGCCTTGGCGGCCGGGACCTTGGCGTCCAGCACGTCGCGCGGGATCTCCAGGAAGGAGGGGCCGGGCGCGCCGTGGAAGCACTCGCGGAACGCCATGGACACCATGTCCGCCGCGCGGGCCGTGTCGGGCACGGTCGCCGCGAACTTGGTGATGGGGTTCATCATGTCGACGTGCGGCAGGTCCTGGAGGGACCCCATCTTGTGCTGGGCGAGTGCTCCCTGACCGCCGATCAGCAGCATCGGGGACTCCGCGCGGAAGGCGTTGGCGACACCGGTGACGGCGTCGGTCGTCCCCGGTCCCGCGGTGACCACCGCGCAGCCGGGCTTGCCGGTGATGCGCGCGTAACCGTCGGCGGCGTGGGCGGCGACCTGCTCGTGGCGTACGTCGACGACCTCGATGCCCTCGTCGACGCAGCCGTCGTAGATGTCGATGATGTGGCCGCCGCACAAGGTGTAGATGCGGTCGACCCCCTCGGCCTTCAGCGCCTTGGCTACGAGATGACCACCGGAAATCAAGTCCTGGGTGTCGTCGGGCATGGCGAAGTCCTGTCCCTTCGTAGGGGGTTGGAGCGGTTCGCGGTACATTGCATACAGTCGACGAATACTGTATGAAGCTTGTTATCCCGCATCCGGTGGGTGGTGTCCAGGGGGCGTGCGGCATTTTCGGGGGGCTGGAGGTCGCTCCCCGGAAGACACAGCAGTCAGGAGCCGAAATGGACCTGTACGAACACCAGGCAAAAGAACTCTTCGAAGAGCACGGCATCTTGGTGCCGCGGGCCGAGGTGACCGACTCGCCCAAGGAAGCGCGCGAGATCGCACGCCGGCTCGGCGGTCGGGTCGTGGTGAAAGCCCAGGTGAAGACCGGTGGGCGCGGCAAGGCCGGCGGTGTGAGACTCGCCGCAGACCCGGCCGCGGCGGAGCTGACCGCACGCCAGATCCTCGGCATGGACATCAAGGGCCACACGGTCGGCAAGGTCATGCTGGCCCAACCCGTGGACATCGAAACCGAGTTCTACGTGTCCTACGTACTCGACCGCGCGGCGGGCCGCTTCCTCGCGATCGCCTCGGCCGAGGGCGGCATGGAGATCGAGGAGGTCGCCGTCACGAGGCCGGAGGCGGTCGCCCGCATCCCCGTCGACCCGGCCGAGGGCGTGACCCCGGCCAGGGCCACCGAGATCGCCGACGCGGCCGGGCTTCCGCACCAGGCCGTCGACGTGCTCGTCCGCCTGTGGGAGGTTCTGGTCCGCGAGGACGCCCTCCTCGTCGAGGTCAACCCGCTCGTCCGCACGAAGGGGGGCCAGATCCTGGCCCTCGACGGCAAGGTCACCCTCGACGACAACGCCCGCTTCCGGCAGGCTCGCTGGGGCGCGGACGACACCGGGCACGACGACCCGCTCGAGGCGGCCGCCGCCACGAAGGGACTCAACTACGTCAAGCTGGACGGCGAGGTCGGCATCATCGGCAACGGCGCCGGCCTCGTCATGTCGACGCTCGACGTGGTCGCGGGGTGCGGAGCGCGACCGGCCGATTTCCTCGACATCGGCGGCGGTGCGAGCGCCCAGGTGATGGCGGACGGACTGTCGGTCATCCTTTCCGACCCGGCCGTGAAATCCGTCTTCGTCAACGTCTTCGGCGGGATCACCGCCTGCGACGCGGTCGCCGACGGCATTGTGCAGGCCCTGGAAACCGTCCGGCTGACCAAGCCGCTCGTCGTGCGCCTCGACGGCAACAACGCGGCCCGGGGCCGGGCCGTCCTCGACGAGCACGCGCATCCGCTGGTCCAGCAGGTCACCACCATGGACGGCGCCGCCGCCCGTGCCGCCCGACTCGCCACCACGGCCTGAGGAGAGGGAACGCCATGGCCATCTACCTCACCAAGGAGAGCAAGGTCCTCGTCCAGGGCATGACCGGCGGCGAGGGCATGAAGCACACCCGGCGGATGCTCGCGGCCGGCACGAACGTCGTCGGCGGGGTGAACCCGCGCAAGGCGGGCCGCACCGTCGACTTCGACGTCCCCCAGTGCCTGAAGGGCCTGGGAGGTGCCCCCAGGGCCGTGCCCGTCTTCGGCTCGGTCGCCGACGGGATGCGCGCCACCGGAGCGGACGTCACCGTCGTCTTCGTACCGCCCGCCTTCGCCAAGGCGGCCGTCGTCGAAGCCGCCGACGCCGGCATCGCCCTCGCCGTCGTCATCACCGAAGGCATCCCCGTCCACGACTCCGTCGCCTTCACCGCCTACGCGAAGGACAAGGGCACCCGCATCGTCGGCCCCAACTGTCCGGGCCTGATCACCCCCGGCCAGTCCAACGCGGGCATCATCCCGGCCGACATCACCAAACCGGGCCGCATCGGACTGGTCTCCAAGTCGGGCACGCTGACGTACCAGCTCATGTACGAGCTGCGCGACATCGGCTTCTCCACCTGCGTCGGCATCGGCGGCGACCCCGTCGTCGGCACCACGCACATCGACTGCCTCGCCGCCTTCCAGGACGACCCCGACACCGATCTGATCGTCCTCATCGGCGAGATCGGCGGCGACGCGGAGGAACGCGCCGCGGCCTACATCCGCGAGCACGTCACCAAGCCGGTCGTCGGTTACATCGCCGGGTTCACCGCACCCGAGGGCAAGACCATGGGGCACGCGGGCGCGATCGTGTCCGGCTCCTTGGGCACCGCCGCCGCGAAGAAGGAGGCCCTGGAGGCGGTCGGGGTGAGCGTGGGCAGCACACCGACCGAGACGGCGAAGCTGGTGCTCGCGCGACTCGAACGCTGACAACCGGGCCGCCCACGCCGATTCTCCGGCCGATTGCCGGGCCGCCCCACGCCGAATTCCCCGCCCCCGACTGTGCACCGAGAGCGGAGCAACCCCATGGCACCCACCCTCACCCTCAAGACCGGCACGTCCTGGCCCGAGGCCTGGCGGCGCTGCCTCGCCGTCGCCCCCGAGGCCTTCCGCGACGACCGGGTCCTCAACCTCTGGAACGGCACCTGGCAGGAGGACGGCCGGGTCCTGCCCGCCGTCAGCCCGGTCGACGGCAGCCCGATCGCCGGCCCGCCCCGCCTGGACGGGACCACCGCCCACCGGGCCGTGTGCGCGGCACTCGACCAGCACCGTGCCTGGCGGCGCCTCCCCCTGGACGAGCGCCGGGCCCGGGTCGCGGCCACCCTCGACGCCCTCGCGGAACATCGCAGCCTGCTCGCGCTGCTGCTCGTCTGGGAGATCGGCAAGCCCTGGCGGCTCGCCCTCGCGGATGTCGACCGGGCGATCGACGGGGTCCGCTGGTACGTCGACGGCGTCGAACCGATGCTCGCCGGCCGTTCCCCGCTGGACGGTCCCGTGTCCAACATCGCCAGCTGGAACTACCCGATGAGCGTGCTCGTTCACGCCATGCTGGTCCAGGCACTGGCAGGCAACGCGGTCATCGCCAAGACCCCGACCGACGGCGGTGTCGCCTGCCTTACCCTGGCCTGCGCCCTCGCCGCCCGCGAGGGAGTTCCCGTGACCCTCGTCAGCGGCAGCGGAGGCGAGCTCTCCCAGGCGCTGGTGCGGGCGCCCGAGATCGGCTGCGTCTCCTTCGTCGGCGGGCGCGACACCGGCGCCGCGGTGGCCACGGCCGTCGCCGACCTCGGCAAACGACACGTACTCGAACAGGAAGGACTCAACACCTGGGGGATCTGGAACTACTCGGACTGGGACGCCCTCACCGCGGTGATCCCCAAGCTCTTCGACTACGGCAAGCAGCGCTGCACGGCGTACCCGCGCTTCGTCGTCCAGCGGCACCTGTTCGACGCGTTCCTGGCGGCGTACCTCCCGGCGGTGCGCACCCTCAGGGTCGGGCATCCGCTCGCCGTGGAACAGCCGGACGACCCGTACCCGGCACCGGACTTCGGGCCGGTGATCAACGCGGCCAAGGCGAAGGAACTGCGCGACCAGGTCGCCGAGGCGATCGAGCGCGGCGCCGTACCGCTGCACCGCGCCACACCCGACGACGCCCGCTTCCTGCCCGGCCAGGACACCTCCGCCTACGTCCAGCCGGTCACCCTCCTCAACCCGCCCTCGTCGTCTCCGCTGCACCACGCGGAGCCGTTCGGCCCGGTCGACACGATCGTCCTGGTCGACACGGAGGCGGAGCTGCTGGCCGCGATGAACGCCTCCAACGGCGCGCTGGTCGCCACGCTGTCCACGGACGACCGGTCGACGTACGACCGGCTCGCCCCGCACATCCGCGCGTTCAAGGTCGGCCACGGCGCGCCCCGCTCCCGGGGTGATCGCGACGAGCTGTTCGGCGGGCTCGGCGCGTCCTGGCGAGGCGCGTTCGTCGGCGGCGACCTGCTGGTGCGCGCGGTGACGCGGGGACCGGAGGGGGAGCGGCTGCCGGGGAACTTCCCGGAGTACCAGTTGCTGCCATGAGAAGGGGGGAGCGGCCGACGCCGGTGCACCACACGTTCGTCCCGTGGTGCCGGCGTCGGCCGCCGAACACGGTCCGACGCCGGACTTGCCTGCCACGGCGGTTCGGCTCCCTACGGCGGTCCGGCCGCTCCCCGATCCGGGCCGTCCTGGCCGGGAAGCCTGTCCCGACTGTGCCGGTACGTCGCTCAGCCGATCCCCTGCCGGTCCGGGCGCAGGGCGAAGTCCCGGTCCGACGGCGTCGGCGCGGCGAGGTCGACGGCCTGCCGGAGCAGTTCGCGATGGCGCAGCAGCGGCTCGCGGCGTTCCGGCGGCGCCAGCAGGAGCAGGTCGTCCAGGCCGGCCAGCATGCGCCGGGAGACCTGCGGGTTCCCGATGGCGCAGCCCCGTACCTCGGTGAACCCGAGATCCACCAGCTCGGTCCACCCCGGCACGGGCTGCACCAGCCGCACCGCACCGGCCCGGTCCCGGTGCAGGGCGGCGTCCAGCGGCCGACGGCTCAGCGCTGCGAGGAACTGGACGACACGGTCCAGCGCCTGCACGGCGGTCGTCGGATCGTTGATCGCGGACGACAGGGCGCGCAACGCGATGTCGGACAACTGCCGCAGCCCGAAACCGAGATCCTGGTGGTAGGTCCGCTCCACCCCCACCGAGATCGCGTAGCGCAGCACCCTGCGCGGTGGAACCGGCCCGCCGTGCACCGCCAGTACGGGCATCCCGGGCACCACGAAGTCGCCGATCCGCGGGATCAGCCGCAACACGACCCCGTGTGTGCGCGCCACCCGCACCAACCGCGCGATGTGCACGTCCCGCAGCACCCCCGCCCGGCCCTCGTGCGGCACCTGCGCGGTCTCGGGGCCGAGGCCGGCAGCGTCCTGCCCGCCCACCGGCACGGGCATCGCGGCGGCCACCCGGAACGACTCCGAGGCGATCCGCGCGATCACCTGACTGATCCGCATCAGCCGCAGGGTGGCGTTCACGTACAGCACGAAGAGCAGCAGGCTCAGCCCCACCATGCACAGGGTGAGGACCGACTGCACCAGAGGCACCGACCTGACGGCACGGGGGTCGTCGACACTGTCGAAGCTCGTCAGGACCAGCAGGGTCAGCACGAAGGTCGCCAGGAAGACGGCGAAGGTCGCCTTGGTGATCCGGCTCCGGACGAAGAGCCGTACCACGCGCGGGGTGAACTGCCCGCTCGCCATCTGCACGGCGACCAGCGAGATGCTGAACACCACACCGATGAAGGTCATCATCGCCGAGCCGACCGCGCTCACGACGGCCTTCGCGTCCTCCGAGAACCGCAGCAGTTCGTCGAGCGTCTCGAAGTCCCGGTCCTCCCGGAGCGCGTCGACGAGGGCCGTGTCGAGCATCTGCGCCCCCACCCAGACCACGAAGACGCTCACCATCGCCGCGGTGGGGGCGAACCAGAACGTGTCCCGCAGATGCTCCCTGAGCGGCGACAGCGCACGCGGGCGCCGCCCCGCCGAGGAGCTCTGCGTCACCATCCAGTCACTCATGGTGTGACCCTAGAGCCATCGGGGCGCGAGGTCCCGGACCCCCGCCAGGCGGACGGAAACGCAGGTGAAGGGCACTCCGAAACCTTGGTATTGTTGTCCGTGTCGCCGCGGGGAGCACCCCTGACAAGGCGGCGGACACCTGGTCCGGGTGGCGGAATGGCAGACGCGCTAGCTTGAGGTGCTAGTGCCCTTTATCGGGCGTGGGGGTTCAAGTCCCCCCTCGGACACAGACCAGCTCGGGCGGGTCGAGATCTTCTCGGCCCGCCCGAGCTGTCGTGCGTCGCCGGCGACCGTGTTCCCGCGGCACACCGTGTCTCAGCGTCGTTCCCGGCTCAGCGCCGGTACCCCCGCAGCTTGCGGTACAGCGTCGCCCGGCCGATTCCCAGCGCGGCCGCGGCGCGGGCCTTGTTGCCGCCGTGGCGGCGCAGCGCCTCCAGGATCGCGGCGCGCTCGGCGTGCTCCATCGGGCTGAGCGGGCGCGCCGCCGGTCCTTCCCGGACGGCGTCCGGCAGCTCGGACCGGCGCACCGGCCCGGACGCCCGCCGGTGCTCCGCCAGGGCCCGGACGACATGGGCCAGCTCGGTGACATTGCCGGGCCACGGGTACAGCTCCAGCGCGCGCAGGGCGTCCAGGGTCCAGGTCAGCGGCGGTTGCCCGGGCGCCGGGCGGGGCGTGAGGGCCGGCAGCAGGTCCCGTATGTCCTCGGTCCGTTCCCGCAACGGCGGCAGGGTCACCGAGCGTGCGGACAGCTTGTCCAGCAGGCGCTGGAGGCAGGGGCCGACCGGCGCACCGGGAGTATGGGTGACCAGCAGCCGGGCGTCCGGGTGCTGGTCCAGCAGGGAGTTGAGCGCGGCCACGCCGGACTGCGCGAGGCGCTCGGCATGGCGGAGCAGGAGCGGGCGATCGGGTTGCCACGCGGGCAGGGTCCGGTCGAGCCCGGCGTCCTGCGCCGCGTCGGCGATCCGGGCGGGGTCCGGGCCGAGCAACTCCCACGCCAGTGCGGATTTGCCGGTTCCGCGCTCGCCGGTGAGCAGCAGGGGCTCCCGGGAGCGGGCCAGTTCCATGGCGCGCCCCACGGCGTGCCGCCAGGGGACCGAGGAGCCGGTCAGTGCGGCCGGCGGGCACGGGGAGGACGTCGCCGAGGGCGCCGGATCGTCGAGCGGTTCCAGGACGGCCACGATCCCGATGGCCGTGCCGTCCAGACGCACCGGGGTGACGCGCGCGGTGCACCCGGCGCCCTCCGGCAACTCCGCGAAGCCCGTGACGTCCGGGTCCCCCGCGCCGGCCGCCGTACGCTCCAGCACGCCGAGCACCTCGGGCGTCAGCAACCGCTGTGCCGCGTCGCTGACCAGGCGGTTGCGGCCGTCGAGCGCCGCCACGGCCCGGTCCTGCCCGCGCGCCGCCCGCATGTAGGCGTCCAGCAGCGCCCGCTCGCCCCGGCCCGCCCGCGCCCGCAGCTCCGTCTCGACCGCCGCGACCGCCGCCTCGACGAACGCCGCCTGCGGATGCGGCGCCGCGGCGCACAACCGTGACGCGACCGTCAGGGTGCCCAGCACCTGCCCGCTCTCCGGCCCTAGCACCGGGACGCTGACCGCGGACACCTCCTGCCAGCGGTCGAGGTAGTGCTCGGGCCCGTGGACCTCGGCCCGGCTCCGGGTGCGCAGGGCCAGGGCCGCGCTGTTGTTGCCGACCTCCTGCTCCGACAGGACGGTGCACGCCCCGACCCCGGGCACCTTCCCCGCCGTCCACAGCACGCGCAGCCGCTCGTCGGTCAGGATGAGCAGCGACCGGCCTGTCCCCAGGGCGGGGACGATCCGGTCGAGCACCGGCCGGGCCGCACCGAGCAGCTCCGACTCGCGGGGGCGCGACGGGCACGCCGGAGGCTCCTCCAAGTCGTGCCGTACACCGAAGAACCGGGCCCGCCGCCACGCCGCTGCGACCTCCTCCGGTACGCCCTCGGGCAGCGGGTACCCCGACAGGAACCGCTCGCGGGCGACACGGAGCGTGGGCCGGGCGGTGGTTCCGGGGGAGGGGTCTGTGGTGGTCACGGCACAGACCACCGTAGCCGGTTCGGTTGAACGGGAAACAACTGCGGGTCGCGGCGCCGCCCTTCACCGGCACACCGGTGTCTCGTAATGAGACACCCGCGCCCCGCCGAAGCGCCCCATGATCAAGCACGTTCCGCATCCCGCCCGCCCCACCCCCTTCCGCAGGAGCGCCCCGTGTCCACCGTCGTCGAGACCGACGTCCTGATCGTGGGCAGCGGCCCGGCCGGCGCCTCGGCCGCGCTCGCCCTGAGCACCTACGGCGTCCCCAACATCGTGGTGACCCGCTACGCGAGCCTCGCCGACACCCCGCGTGCGCACATCACCAACCAGCGCACCATGGAGGTGCTGCGCGACCTCGGCGTGGAGCAGGAGGTCGTCGCACAGGCCACCCCGCAGCACCTGATGGGCAACACGACCTTCTGCACCAGCCTGGCGGGCGAGGAACTGGGCCGGGTGCGCTCCTGGGGCAACGACCCGCTCGTGCAGGCCGAGCACGAACTCGCCAGTCCCACCCGCATGTGCGACATGCCGCAGCACCTCATGGAGCCGGTCCTCGTGAACGCGGCCGTCGCCCGCGGCACCCGGCTCCGCTTCCAGAACGAGTACCTCTCCCACACCCAGGACGCCGACGGCGTCACGGCCACCGTCCGCGACCGGCTGCGCGGGGACACCTACGAGATCCGCGCCAAGTACCTGATCGGCGCCGACGGCGGACGGTCGAAGGTCGCCGCGGACGCTGGGCTGCCGATGGGCGGTCAGATGGGCGTGGCCGGCAGCATCAACATCGTCTTCGAGGCGGACCTGGCCAAGTACACCGCCCATCGCCCGTCCACCCTCTACTGGGTCCTCGCTCCTGGCGCCACGGTCGGCGGCATCGGCGCGGGCCTGGTGCGCTGCGTACGTCCCTGGAACGAGTGGCTGATCGTGTGGGGCTACGACGTGAGTGCGGGCGCGCCCGACCTGACCACCGAGTACGCCGAGGGAATCGTCCGGGGGCTCGTCGGCGACGACGACATCCCCGTGACCGTCAAGTCCTCCTCGGCGTGGACCGTCAACGAGATGTACGCGCAGACGTACACGAACGGGCGGGTCTTCTGCGCCGGCGACGCCGTGCACCGGCATCCGCCGTCCAACGGCCTCGGCTCCAACACCTCGATCCAGGACGCCTACAACCTCGCCTGGAAGCTCAAGCTGGTCCTCGACGGCACCGCGCACCCCGGGCTGCTCGACAGCTACACCGCCGAGCGCGCACCCGTCGGCCGGCAGATCGTCACCCGCGCCAACCGGTCCATCCGCGAGACCGCCCCGGTCTTCGAAGCCCTCGACGGGCTCTCCCCGCAGACCCCCGAGCAGCTGTGGGCCAACATCGCCGCCCGCAAGGACGCCACCGAGGCCGCCGAGAAGCAGCGGGCGAAGCTGCGCGAGGCGATCGCCTTCAAGGTCTACGAGTTCAATGCGCACGGCGTCGACCTCAACCAGCGCTATCCCGCCGACAGCTTCGCCGCGATCGTCCCGGACGGCACGCCCGACCCCGGCTTCGCCCGTGACCCCGAGCTGTACCACCAGCCGTCCTCCCGGCCCGGCGCCCGGCTCCCGCACGCCTGGATCACCTCCGGCACCCGCACGCTCTCCACCCTCGACACGGTGGGACGGGGCCGCTTCACCCTGCTGACCGGCATCGGGGGAGAGGCCTGGGTGCGGGCCGCAGAGGCTCAGGAGGTCGAGATCGCCACGGTGGTGATCGGCCCCGGGCAGCAGTACGAGGACCCGTACGGCGACTGGGCGCGGCTGCGCGAGATCCCCGACGCGGGCGCCCTCCTCGTGCGTCCGGACGGGTTCGTCGCCTTCCGGCACGCCTCCGCCGGTCCGGACGCCGCAGACCTGCTCGGGGACGCGCTGCGGCGGATCCTCGGGTATGCCTGAGCGCGCCATCATGGAAGAAGCGGACACCGACGACGAGGAGCCGGGATGACCACCGATGCCACCGGGGCCGGCGTCACCGAGCAGGCCCTCGCCAGCCTGCGCGGGACCGCCGACCCGCGGCTGCGCGAACTGCTCACCGGCCTCGTCCGCCATCTGCACGACTTCGCGCGCGAGACCCGACTCACCCAGGACGAGTGGGAGCGGGCCGTCGCCTTCCTGACCGCGACCGGGCAGACGTGCACCGACACCCGCCAGGAGTTCATCCTGCTGTCGGACGTGCTGGGCCTCTCCATGCTCGTGGAGACCGTCCACGGCGATCGCGCGGCCGGGGCCACCGAATCGACCGTGCTGGGCCCCTTCCACATGACCGAGTCGCCGGTCCGCGCGCTCGGCGACGACATCGACCTGGTCGGCGGCGGCGAGAAATGCGTCGTCAGCGGCCGGGTGCGGTCCGCGGACGGCACCGCGCTGCCCGGCGCCGTCGTCGACGTCTGGCAGGCCGACGACCAGGGCTACTACGACGTCCAGCAACCCGGCGTCCAGCCGGCGGGCAACGGACGCGGACTCTTCACAGCCGACGCCGAGGGCCGCTTCTGGTTCCGCACCTGCGTCCCGGCGGCGTATCCGATCCCCACCGACGGCCCCGTGGGCGGACTGCTGCGCGCGACCGGGCGGCACCCCTACCGCCCCGCGCACATCCACTTCATCGCCGCGGCCGAGGGCCACACGCCCGTCACCACGCACATCTTCGTGGCCGGCGGCGACTACCTCGACTCCGACGCGGTGTTCGCCGTGAAGCAGAGCCTCGTCCAGGACTTCGCGGAGACGGACGACCCCTCGCTGGCCCGGGAGTTCGGCGTGGACAACCCCTTCCGGCACGCCCGCTTCGACCTCGTCCTGGAGCGCACCGCATGACGTTCCAGGAGGACTTCACGTACGAGACGCGGCCCGTGCGGGTCGTCTTCCGGCCCGGCGCCGCCGTCTCCGCGACCCCGGGTGAGGCGGCGCGCCTGGGCCTGAGGCGGCTGCTCGTGGTGTGCGGCAGCCGGGGCGAGCCCGTGGCCCGGGCCGTCGCGGACGCCCTCGGCGACAGCTGTGCCGGGCTGCACGCCGAGGCCCGCATGCACGTGCCCGTCGAGGACGCCGACCGGGCCGTCGCGGCCGTACGCGCGGCCGGGGCCGACGGCTGCGTCGCGGTCGGCGGCGGCTCCGCGATCGGGCTCGGCAAGGCGATCGCCCTGCGCACCGGACTGCCGCTGATCGCCGTGCCGTCGACCTACTCGGGCTCCGAGATGACCCCGGTGTGGGGCCTGACCGAGCACGGCACCAAGCGCACCGGCCGCGACCCGGTCGTCCAGCCCCGCAGCGTCGTCTACGACCCCCGGCTCACCCTCTCCCTGCCCGTGCCGCTGACCGTGACCAGCGGGATCAACGCGCTCGCGCACGCCGTCGAGGCGCTGTACGCCCCGGACGCCTCGCCGCTGGTGACGCTCATGGCCGAGGAGGGCGCCCGGGCGATGACCGAGGCGCTGCCACGGCTGGCCGACGACCCGGAGAACCTCGACGCGCGCAGCCGGGCGCTGTACGCGGCGTGGCTGTGCGGCGCGTGCCTCGGCGCGACCACGATGGGGCTGCACCACAAGCTGTGCCACGTCCTGGGCGGCACCTACGGCCTGCCGCACGCCGAGACCCACACCGTGGTCCTGCCCTACGCCCTCGCCCACAACGCCCCCGCGGCCCCGCTGGCGTTGACGGTACTGGGCCGCGCCCTCGACACCGACGACGTGCCCCGCGCCCTGTGGGACCTGGCCGGACGCCTCGGCGCCCCGCGCTCCCTCGCCGAACTCGGCCTCGCGCAGGCCGACGTGGCCCCGGCGGCGGACCGGGTCGCGGGCGAGCCGTACGCCAACCCGCGCGAGGTGACGGCGGAGGGCGTTCGGGGCGTCCTGCTCGCCGCCTACGAAGGAGGCCCGCCGAACTCCGGCTTGCGGACAGAAGGTGACCGCAAGCCTTCCTAGGGTCGTGGCATGACGCAGACGCAGAGAATTCTTGTCACCGGTGCCACCGGAACCGTCGGCCGTCAGGTCGTCACCGAACTGCTCGCCCGAGGACACGAGGTGCGTGCCCTCACCCGTGATGCCGCGAAGGCCGTCTTTCCGCCCGGGGTCGAAGTCGTCGAGGGCGACCTGACCGAGCCGGACAGCCTGGTCCCGGCCCTGGAGGGGGTCACCGGCGTTCATCTGATCACTTTCGGCGGCGCCGCCTTCAGCCCGCTGGAGACCGGACCCCGGATCCTGGAGCTCGCCCGTTCGGCCGGGGTCCGCCGGGTCACCGTGCTGCACGGCGGCGGCCCCACCCCGCTGGAGGACGCGGTGCGCGCCGACGACGGCGTGGCCTGGACCGTGCTCATGCCGGTCGAGTTCATGGCCAACGCCCTGGAGTGGGCGGACGGCATCGTGGCCTCGGGCGAGGTGCGGGAGCCGTTCGTCGACCGGCTGAGTGCCATGGTCCACGAGAGCGACATCGGCGCCGTCGCCGCGGTCGCGCTCACGCAGGAGGGGCACGGCGGCCAGGAGTACGTGATCACCGGCCCCGAGGTGCTGACCGTCGGCGACAAGGTGAAGACGATCGCCACAGCCGTCGGCCGGGAGATCACCCTGGTCGAACTGACCGAGGAGGAGGCCGTCGCGCAGTGGCGGGCGGCCGGTCTCGCGGAGGACGTCATCGGCTTCCTGCTCATGGCGTACGGGGACACCCCCGAGGTGGGCCGTACGGTCTCCGGCACCGTCGAGAAGGTCACCGGCCGCCCCGCGCGCACCTTCGCCCAGTGGGCCGCCGAACACGCGGACGCGTTCAGGGGACAGTCCTGACTGTCTCGTATTGAGACACCCGCACCGGAGCCCGGTCCGTCAAGATCGACAAGGGGGTGTGACCGCAGCAAGGTGCGGCCGTCGGCGTGCGCTGAATCGCCGCCGGCCGGCCGCACACCCGAAGAAAGGTGACCACCATGGCCCTCGCACTGCTCCGGCGCCGGTGGCTCAAGAGCACCCCCGCCGCAGCGGCGGGCCTCGCCCTCCCCCTCCCCGCCGGCGCGGGCGCCGTCGCCCGCGAGGTCGTCGACCCGATGGGCTCGCCCCTGGCGGCCGCGGACGTCACCGTCACCGCCCTGGACACCCACCGCGTCGCCGCCCGCGGCACGACCGACCCGTACGGCTACTTCCTCGCGGCGCTGCCGCCCGGCCGGTACAGCCTGCTCATCTCGGCGGAGGGCCTGCGGCCGCACCGCGAGACGATCGAGACGGGCCCGGGCACCCCGACGGCCACCGAGCGTGTCTGGCTGCAACCCGCCGAGGCGCTCCAGCTGCCGCATGCCGGAACCTGGCTCTTCGACCCGCCGCACACCGCGATCCGGTTCATCGCCAAGCACGTCGGCATGGCCCATGTGCACGGCCGTTTCGAACGTTTCGAGGGCGGCATCCGGATCGCCCCGGACATGACCGACTCCCGCGTGCACGTCCGCATCGACGCCTCCAGCATCACCACCGGCAACACCACCCGCGACAACCATCTCCGGTCCGCCGACTTCCTCGACGTCGAGCGCTTCCCGCACATCGACTTCACGAGCTCGCGCTTCGCCTACCGGGGCGGCAGCAAGTGGACGCTTCAGGGCTCCCTCACGATGCACGGCGTCAGCCGCTCGGTGGGCCTGGACACGACGTACCTCGGCACGGTGAACGGCGGCTACGGGCAGGAGCTGCGCTGCGCCGCCCTCGCCACGGCGGAACTCCACCGCGAGGACTACACCCTCAACTGGCGTTCCATGCTGGCCCGGGGCATCGCCGTGGTCGGCCCGACCGTCCAACTGGAGCTGGACGTCCAGGCGATGTACCGCACGCACGACACGCCTACGCCGCCGGAGTAGTCACCTGACCTGGGCCCTCCGAAGGGCCCAGGTCACGCCCCGGGCCCTCGGCTCCGCCGTACGGACAAGCCACGCCTAACCGGCATCCGGCCACACCTCCGGCGGCCGGGGCGGTTCCTGGTCGGTCCGCCGCTCCGCCGCCCGGGCATTCTCCTCCCGCAGAGCCGTTAGCCACGGCCACAGGTCCGGCAGCGGCTGCTTCGAGCACGCCAGCCGGTGCTCGATCCGGCATCGCTGCGACCCGTCCGGCGGGCACACGCCGTACACCGTGACCCGGCCGTCCGACAGCGTGATCCACCGATGCTCCGCGGGCACGAGATGTGCCGGCACCTCCAGTCCGGGCTCCAGCAGAACCCAGTCCTGCTCCAGCGTCACCATGCGGTCCTGCGGCAAACGGCAGCGCGGACACGCATCCCGGCCGACCTGTAATCGGCGCAGCCCCTCGTCAACAGCCCCCATACAGCCAGAGTGCGCAGTTACCGGCGCGGCGAGTAGAGCGCGAACCGGACGAGGCGCCTGAGTTGCGTTGATGCCACCGGGGCGGAGCGAAGCTCGGCAGGTCCGACCAGCAACCACCGCCGGATCTGCGGCGGCCGGGATGCGACGGCACGCCACCGCCCCGCACCCGCGGTACACCGCCGAAAATCCCTGGCCCCCGCCCCTCCTGCCTCCCTACACTCACGCCCGTACCCGCGCCGCCCACGATCCCGGCGGTGCGCCGATGTGACGAACGAAGGGAGACGGCCATGCGTGACCACACCGCTGTCGCCGTCTCCCTGCCGCGCTACGAGGTGATCCTCGTGTCTTCGTCGCCCCGGTGCCCGCTGCGCGGCGGCATCGGCTGACCGGGACGAACGCCGGACACACGTCGCTGATCTGACGGGTCGTCAGGCCCGCCTTGCTTGCTCCTGGCGCCCGGAAATCGCGCTGCCTCTTTCCGATCGCACTCGAAAGGCCCTGGGCCGTGCGCACCCACCCCAACCCGCTCGCCGTCGTCCGCAACCTCGGCATCCTCGCCCACGTCGACGCCGGCAAGACCACCGTCACCGAACGGATCCTGTACGCCACCGGAACCACTCACAAACGCGGCGAGGTCCACGACGGCACGACCGTCACCGACTTCGACCCGCAGGAGCGGGACCGGGGCATCACCATCTTCGCCGCGGCGGTGAGCTGCGCCTGGGACGGTCACCGGATCAACCTCATCGACACCCCCGGGCACGTCGACTTCGCCGACGAGGTGGAGCGTGCCCTGCGGGTGCTCGACGGTGCCGTGGCCGTGTTCGACGCGGTGGCCGGGGTGGAACCGCAGAGCGAGTCGGTGTGGCGGCAGGCCGACCGGCACGGCGTACCCAGGATCGCGTTCGTCAACAAGATGGACCGCGCGGGCGCCGACCTCGACGCGGCCGTGGCGTCGATCCGGGAGCGACTGCACCCGGCGCCCCTGGTCGTGCAGCTGCCGATCGGCACGGAGGACGCCTTCACCGGCGTCGTCGACCTGGTGCGCATGCGTGCCCTGCTGTGGGCGGATGGCGACGCCGTCGAGGAGGCGCCGGTGCCGGACGACCTTCGGGACGAAGCCGTCGCCCGCCGCCGGGCGCTGGAGGAGGCCGTGGCGGAACTGCACCCGGGCGCGCTCGAGGAGTTCTGCGACACGGGCACGCTCTGCGAGCAGACGCTCTCCTCGGCGCTGCGCGAGGTGACCCGTGACGGTGACGGCGTGGTCGTGCTGTGCGGTTCCGCGTACCGCGACCGCGGTGTCGAACCGCTGCTCGACGCGGTCGTGGCCTATCTGCCGTCGCCGCTGGACGTGCCGCCGGTGCGCGGCACACACGACGGCGAGGAGCGGGAACGGCCCGCCGACCCGGACGCACCGGCGGCCGCTCTCGCGTTCAAGGTGCACGCCACCTCGACGGGACGGCTGACCTATCTGCGGATCTACTCGGGCACGATCGAGAAGGGAGACACCCTGTGGGACGCGAGCGCGCGGCGCACCGAGCGGATCGGGCGCATCCTGCGCGTCCGGGCCGACCGGCACGCCCCGCTGGACCGGGCCGTCGCCGGGGACATCGTCGCCGTCGTCGGGCTGAAGTCGGCCCGCGCCGGCTCGACCCTGTGCGCACCGGACGCACCGCTCGTCCTGGAACCGCCCGGGGTGCCCGAGCCGGTGGTGTCGGTCGCGGTCGAGTCCCGCCGGGCCGGTGACACGGACCGGCTGGCGTCGGGGCTGGCGCGGCTCACCGAGGAGGATCCGTCGCTGGTCGTGCGGACCGACCCGGAGACCGCGCAGACGGTGTTGTCCGGCATGGGTGAACTGCACCTTGAGGTGGCGGTGGAGAAGCTCCGGCGCGAGCTGGGGCTGGAGGTCAACGTCGGCCGCCCCCGGGTCAGTTACCGCGAGACCGTCGGCCGGGGCGTGTCCGGGCTGGTGTTCCGGCACGTCAAACAGGACGGCGGGGCCGGTCAGTTCGCCCATGTCGTCCTCGACGTGGAGCCGTACGAGGAGGGAGTCTTCGACTTCCGCTCGGCCGTCGTCGGCGGGCGCGTGCCGCAGGAGTACGTCCGGGCGGTCGAGGCCGGCTGCCGGGACGCCCTCGCCGAGGGCCCGCTCGGCGGGAACCCGGTGACCGGGCTGCGCGTCACGCTCACCGACGGGGCGACCCATGTGAAGGACTCCTCGGACACGGCGTTCCGCACGGCCGGCCGCCTCGGTCTCCGAGAGGCCCTGCGTGCCTGTGCGATGGTCCTGCTGGAGCCGGTCGTCGAGGTCACGGTCACCGTCCCCGAGGACGCGGTCGGCGGTGTGCTGGGCGATCTCGCCGCCCGTCGCGGCCGGGTGACCGGCTCGGCCACCCGTGCGGGAGCGGCAGTGGTCACTGCCACCGTGCCGCTGGCCGAGCTGTTCGGCTACGCGACCCGGTTGCGCAGCCGTACCCAGGGCCGCGGCACGTTCACGGCCCGGCCCACCGGTTATGCGCCGGCGCCGGTCGTGACGCCGGTGCGGTAGTGACGGGGCAGGCCCCTCTCCGAAGGGGGGAGGGGCCCGCCCCGTCCTACGGGTTACGGGTACGACACCACCGTCGACGGCACGGTGGACGTCCCCGACGTCGGCGACCCCGTGTCGTTGATGACGCGCTCGTACTGCCCGTTGCCGCCGAGCGAGACCACGAGCAGGTCGTGGAAGCGCACTCCGGGCCGGGTCGGTGCCGCGAAGCCGTGGTGCTGGACGATGGTCGGGTCGACGTTGTAGTAGCAGTAGCTGCCCAGGCCCCAGCCCTCGTGGCTGGTCACGTCGTCCCCGACCCGGTAGGCGGCGTAGCCCTTGACCGGGCCGTTCTGGATCGCGGCCTGGTTCGGGGCGTCGTACGCCTTCTCGTTCTGGTAGAAGATCGTGCGGCCGCGCTCGCCGAACCACTGCACGTCGTACTTGTTGAAGTGCTCCACGAACAGCCCGGTCGCCAGCACGTCGTGGCCGTTGACGACGACGCCGTAGTCCGCGCGGTTGGTCTCCCAGCCGACGCCGTCACCGTGGTCGGCGCGCCAGACCCAGGTGTGGTCGACGATGGTGTGCCGGCTGTTGACGACCATGCTGGTGGTGGCCTTGCCCGGGCCCGCCCCGCCGATCCGGATGAACACGTCCTGCACGGTCGTCGGGTTGGCGGAGTGGTCGCGGGAGGCACCCCTCGGGCCGATCTCCAGCAGGACGGCGGAGTTGACCGGCCCGGCGTCGACGAGGAACCCGGCCAGTCGTACGCCGTCGACGTCGGCGACCTTCAGCGCGGTGACCCCGTTGCCGGGGATGAGCGTGGCGTAACCGAGCCCGAGCACCACGGTGTTGGCGCGATCGACCCTGACCGGCTGGTCGAGGTGGTAGATCCCCGGTGTCAGCAGCAGGTGGAGTCCCTGGGCGAGGGCCTGGTTCAGCGTGGCCGCCGAGACGCCGGGCTTGGCGACGTAGAAGCGCGACAGGGGCAGCGAGGTGCCCCGAGGGGTGCCGTTGCCCCAGGTCACACCGCGGGCGTTGGTCCGCTTCTCGGGCAGGAAGACCCGGTACTCGCCGCCGCTGAGGTACAGGAACGGCTTCTCGCGGGAGACCGGCGTGGTGCTCAGCGTGGTGTACGGCGGGTTCGGGAAGCCCTGCGCGGGGGCGCCCTCGACGCCGGAGAACACCATGTTCCACACGCCGTTGAGCCAGCCGCCGATCGCGCTGTCCCGGGTGTACCACTGTTGCTGCGAGTACGGCTGCACCTGGCCGTCGATCCGGCTGTCGGCGATGTAGCCGCCGCTGGACCAGCCGTAACCGGTCGGGGCGAGGTTCAGGTTGCCGCGGACGTGCATCCGGCGGAACGGGGCCGCCTGCGAGACCGCCCAACGGTTGGTGCCGTTCACGGGGACGACCGCGAGGTTCTCCGCCGAACGCCAGAAGTTCTGGGTGGCGTTGCCGTTGAACCAGCCGGCGTCGACCGTGATGTCGCCGTTGATGGTGGTGTCGTCGGGGGAGAGGCCGAGGCCGGAGACGGAGGTGTAGAAGCCGATCTGCGCGTTCAGGCCGTGGTAGGTGCCGGGCTTGAACAGCAACTGGTAGCGGCCGGTGCCGAACTGGGCCGATTCCTGCTGCCGGAAGATCTCGTCCAGTCTGGCCTGGATGTTCGGGGTGGCCGGGTCGAAGACCAGCACGTTCGGGCCGAGGTCGCCACCGCCGGGCAGCGCGCGCGGCTTCTTGCGCACGGGCTGCTCGCGACCGGCCGGGGCGGCCGTGGCGGCGGAGGCCGTGCCGGGCAGCGCCGCGAGCGTGGACGCGGCCGCGGCGGCGGTGAGGACGGCCCGGCGGCCGGGCCCGGGCATGCGGGATTGCGGGGAGTCAGCAGGCATGGGGCGGCTCTCCTGGTTCAGGAAGTGAACGAAGTGGGGTGCGGGGAGCGCTCTCTCGCCGCTGAATGGTTCATCCGTGGAACAGATGCGTCAAGGGGTCCGGCGAGAGTTCCAAGAGTGTGTCCAACCCCTTGACGGGACTGCCTTCCGGGGATTAACTCACGTCCTAAATTAAGCCATGACGACTCCCTCGCGACGTGAGGGGGACGCACTCCCGTACTCCCGGAAGGGCCAGGAGCAGCCATGCGCAGCATCCGAGCCGCGGCGGCAGGCGCCGTCACACTGTCACTCGCCCTCGCGGCCACGGCCTGCGGAGGCGGCTCCGCGACCGGCGGTGGGTCGAACGACTCGCCTGAGACGCTCACCTACTGGGCGTCCAACCAGGGCGCCAGCATCGAGGTCGACAAGAAGGTCCTCCAGCCCGAACTCGACAAGTTCGAGCAGCAGACCGGGATCAAGGTGAAGCTGGAGGTCGTCCCCTGGTCGGACCTGCTGAACCGGATCCTCACCGCCACCACCTCCGGCCAGGGCCCGGACGTGCTGAACATCGGCAACACCTGGAGCGCCTCGCTCCAGGCCACCGGCGCACTGCTGCCGTGGGACCAGAAGAACTTCGACAAGATCGGCGGCAGGGACCGGTTCGTCGACTCGGCGCTCGGCTCCACGGGCGCCGAGGGCAAGGACCCGGCGGCGGTGCCGTTGTACTCGATGTCGTACGCGCTCTACTACAACAAGAAGATGTTCGCCGACGCGGGCATCTCGAAGCCACCGGCCACCTGGGACGAGCTCGTCGCCGACGGGAAGAAGCTGTCCAAGGACGGCAAGTGGGCCCTGGGCATGGAGGGTTCGAACCCGTCGGAGAACATCCACCACGCGTTCGTCTTCGCCGAGCAGCACGGCGCCGACTTCTTCACCGCCGACGGCAAGCCCGAGTTCACGAGCGACGGGACGGTCGCCGCGGTCAAGCAGTACGTCGACCTGATGGCCAAGGACAAGGTCATCGCGCCGGGCAACGCCGAGTACGCGCAGAACCAGTCGGTCAGCGACTTCGCCAAGGGCAAGACCGCGATGCTGCTGTGGCAGTCCGCGTCCGCCAACCTCGAGTCGCAGGGCATGAGCAAGGACGACTACGGCATCGCCCCGGTGCCCGTGCAGTCCGGCACCCCCGGCACCGGCAAGCAGGTCAACTCGATGGTCGCGGGCATCAACCTGGCCGTCTTCAAGAACACCGACAACACCGACGGCGCCACGAAGTTCGTGAAGTTCATGACGAGCGACGCCGAGCAGAAGATCCTCAACAAGGCCTACAGCACGATTCCACCGGTCAAGTCGGCCCAGGCGGACGCCGCCTTCGCCACTCCGGCCAACACCGTCCTGAAGGACACCCTGGCGCAGAGCGCCGTGGCGCTGCCCCAGGTCGCCGACGAGTCCCAGTTCGAGACGGCGGTCGGCACGGCCATCAAGGGCCTGTTCGCCGACGCGGCCGCCGGACGCCCGGTCACCACGGCCTCGGTGAAGGCGGCCTTGGAGAAGGCCCAGCAGCAGATGCCGGCGGCCTGAGCGACATGACCACCACTGCCCAGGCCGAGAGGCCGGCGGTCCGCAAGAGCCCGCCCGGCGCGGCACGCGGCCCCCGCCGCCGCACCGGGCGGCTCCAGCGCTTCGGCCTGCCCTACCTGCTGCTCCTGCCCGCCCTGCTCCTCGAACTCCTCGTCCACCTGGTGCCGATGGTGATCGGCATCGTCATGAGCTTCAAGGAGCTCACACAGTTCTACATCCGCGACTGGGGCGCCGCCCCCTGGTCCGCCCTCGACAACTACAAGGTGTCGGTGGACTTCGACGCCCCGGTCGGCGAGGCGCTGCTCCACTCGTTCCTCGTCACGATCGCCTTCACCCTGCTGTCGGTGGGCCTGTGCTGGCTGATCGGCACGGCCGCGGCGGTCTTCATGCAGGACACCTTCCGGGGCCGCGGCCTGCTCCGTGCCCTGTTCCTCGTCCCGTACGCGCTGCCGGTCTACGCGGCCGTCATCACCTGGGTGTTCATGTTCCAGCATGACAACGGCCTGGTGAACCACGTCCTGCACGACCAGCTGGGCCTCACCGACAAGCCGTCCTTCTGGCTCATCGGCGACAACAGCTTCATCGCGCTGCTGACGGTGTCGGTGTGGAAAGGCTGGCCGTTCGCCTTCCTCATCATCATGGCGGGCCTGCAGAACATCCCGCGCGAACTGTACGAGGCGGCCGCCCTGGACGGGGCCGGCGTCTGGCAGCAGATCCGCCGGATCACCCTGCCGTCGCTGCGCCCGGTCAACCAGGTCCTGGTGCTCGTCCTCTTCCTCTGGACGTTCAACGACTTCAACACGCCGTTCGTCCTGTTCGGCAGGACCGCGCCGGAGGCCGCCGACCTCATCTCGGTGCACATCTACCAGGCGTCGTTCGTCACCTGGAACTTCGGCACCGGCTCCGCGATGTCCGTCCTGCTGCTGCTGTTCCTGCTGCTGGTCACGGGCGCGTACCTCGTGCTCACCTCGCGCGGACGGAGGACCGCCCCATGACCACGTCCCCCATGGCCCCGCCCCGCTCGTTCCTGTGGTCCCGGCGGATCTTCCTGACGCTGCTGACGGGCTTCGTGCTGATCCCGGTCTACGTCATGGTCTCCAGCTCGCTGAAGCCCCTGGCGGACGTCACCGGCGAGTTCCGCTGGCTGCCGAGCGAGCTGACGATCCGCCCGTACATCGACATCTGGTCGACGGTCCCGCTGGCGCGCTACTTCGTCAACTCCCTGGTGGTGGCGGGCGCGGCGACGGTCTGTTCCGTGGTGATTGCGGTCTTCTCCGCGTACGCCGTCAGCCGTTACGACTTCCGCGGCAAGCGCCTCTTCACGGTCACCGTGCTGTCGACGCAGATGTTCCCGGGCATCCTCTTCCTGCTGCCCCTGTTCCTGATCTACGTCAACATCGGCAACGCGACGGGCATCGCGCTGTTCGGCTCCCGCGGCGGCCTGATCCTCACGTACCTCACCTTCTCCCTGCCGTTCTCGATCTGGATGCTGATCGGCTACTTCGACTCGGTGCCGCGCGATCTGGACGAGGCGGCCCTGGTCGACGGCTGCGGCCCGCTCGGCGCGCTGTTCCGGGTCGTCGTCCCGGCGGCCGTCCCCGGCATCATCGCGGTCGCGGTCTACGCCTTCATGACCGCCTGGGGCGAGGTCCTGTTCGCCTCCGTCATGACCAACGACACCACCCGCACCCTCGCCGTCGGCCTCCAGGGCTACTCCACGCTCAACGACGTGTACTGGAACCAGATCATGGCCGCCTCGCTGGTCGTCAGCGTGCCCGTGGTCGCGGGCTTCCTGCTGCTCCAGCGCTATCTCGTGGCCGGCCTGACGGCGGGAGCCGTCAAGTGACCGACTCGCCCGTTCTCGAAGGGACTTCCGTGACCATCGACCTCGCCGCACTCCCGCACGACTTCCTGTGGGGCACGGCCACCTCGGCGTACCAGATCGAGGGAGCCGTGGCGGAGGACGGCCGTTCGCCGTCGATCTGGGACACGTTCTCGCACACCCCCGGGAAGACCGCCGGCGGCGACCACGGCGACGTCGCCTGCGACCACTACCACCGCTGGCCCGAGGACATCGCCCTGATGCGCCGGCTGGGGGTGAACGCCTACCGCCTGTCGGTCGCCTGGCCGCGCGTCGTCCCGGGCGGCGACGGCCCCGTCAATGCCAAGGGCCTCGCCTTCTACGACGAGTTGATCGACGGCCTGCTGGAGGCGGGCATCACCCCGTCCGTCACCCTCTACCACTGGGACCTGCCGCAGACGCTCCAGGACCGGGGCGGCTGGCCGGAGCGCGACACCGCCCACGCCTTCGCGGAGTACGCCTCGGTGGTCGCCGGACGCCTGGGCGACCGCGTCACCCACTGGGCCACGCTCAACGAACCCCTGTGCTCGGCGTGGATCGGCCACCTCGAGGGCACGATGGCACCCGGCCTGACGGATCTCACGGCCGCCGTCCGCGCCTCCTACCACCTGCTGCTCGGCCACGGCCTGGCGACCCGCGCGATCCGCGCGGCGGCCCCGGACGCCCAGATCGGCATCGTCAACAACCTCTCCACCGTCCACCCCGCCACCGACCGCCCCGAGGACATCGCCGCCGCCCGCCGCATGGACGGCCACACCAACCGCTGGTGGCTCGACCCGGTGCACGGCAGGGGCTTCCCGTCGGACATGCGCGAGCTCTACGGCGTCGAACTCCCGGAACGGCCCGGCGACTCGGCGGCCATCGCCGCTCCGCTGGACTGGCTGGGCCTGAACTACTACTTCCCGCAGACCGTCGCCGACGACCCGGACGGACCGGCGCCCCACGCCCGGGCCGTACGCCGAGACGGCGTCCCGCGCACCGGCATGGACTGGGAGATCGACGCGAGCGGCATCGAGTCACTGCTGCTGCGGCTCACCGACGACTACGGGGCCCGCCGGCTGTACGTCACGGAGAACGGCTCGGCCTTCCCGGACGTCGTCCGCCCCGACGGCACGGTCGACGACCCCGAGCGGCAGGACTACCTGCTGCGGCACCTCGAGGCCTGCGCCTCCGCCGCCCGCAAGGGCGCCCCGCTGGCCGGCTACTTCGCCTGGTCGCTGCTGGACAACTTCGAGTGGGCGTACGGCTACGAGAAGCGGTTCGGCCTCGTCCACGTGGATTACGAGACGCAGCGGCGCACGATCAAGGGCACGGGGCATCGGTACGCCGATGTCGTCCGGGCCCATCGGAGTCAGGCGCGCAGGGCTGCCTGAGAGGCGACGACCGGCCGCCAAAACCCCTGCCCGGGGTTCCGGCGGCCCATGGTTGCCGTCCGGCGGCGAGGCGGTGTCAAGGCCCCGGACATGGCTCTGTTGTGTGCGCCGACACGGGCGTCGACCGGCCGAGAGGCCGGTTGAGGTCCGGGTCGCCGAACTCCGCCCGCAGGGCCTGGAAGGCGGTCACCTTGTCCCCGCCGAAGCGGCTGATGTGGGCGGCGTACTCGTCGGGGGAGAGGAACACCGACGGCCGGGACTTGGTGTGGAACTTGTCCGCGTACATCACCAGCCTCTCCTCCTCCGTCACCGCCAGGTAGTCGGCGGGAGGGAGGGGCAGACCCTGGCTCACGATGTCGTGCCGCGTGAGTCCCACTCCGGTGTGGTGGGAGCAGAAGCGGCGCAGGGGCTCGGGGAAGCCCTCCGCTTCGAGGATCTCGTGGCCGAGCAGTCCGTGTCGGATGTAGTTCTCGTGATCCAGCCGTCCGTCGTCCCCGTAGAGGCGGTAGACGCCGATGTCGTGCAGGAGGCAGCCGGCGCGGACCAGTTCGGCGTCGAGGTGAGCGAGGTGGGGTGCGGACATGAGCTGCTCGGCGATCCCCCGGACGATCTCGCAATGGGTGTGGACGAGCGTGAACGCCTCGGTGGTGGGCGCGTACTTCTCGTGCAGCGCCCGGATCTCTGCGGGGCCCGGAATCCTCATCGGGTGAGCGTAACAATCGCTCGTCCGGCTGAGCCGGGAAGTTCCCGCAGCGCCCCTTTTCACGCGATCGGATGGTGCTTCGGGGAGCGGGCACCCGCCCGGCCTGCGGGCCGTTCGAGCTGGTGACGGAACTTGTCGTCCCTTCTCAGCACGGTAACGGGAGCACACCATGGGCCTGCATTTCCACCGCAACCCCGACGGCACGACGACCGGTCGCAACGAGGCCAACGGCTTCACCGTGACGCATGTCGAAGAGGAAGAGGTGAAGCGGCAGTTGTACGAGGACGCCGGGTGGGAGTACACGCCTCCACCGCCTCCGACTCCGCCCGGGTTCCATCGGTTCTCTTTGGTGCACGAGGACTTCCGGGCCTCGGGGTTCGGGGACGAGAGGTATGCGGGGCTGCGGGCGCGTCCCCCGGAGGGGTGCGTGCCCGTCGACCGGGGGTGCTTCGCTCTGGAGTGCGAGCGGCCAGGGAAGACGCTCATGGACGCGGTCGCCGGTACGGTCGCGGAGGTCCGCCGAGAGCACGGAGTGGTGATGAACAGCCTGGGTGTCGAGAAACCCCAGGAATGGTTCGACGCGGACGACAAGAACGGATACGCGGCGAAGATCGTCGCGCACTTGCTGCTGATGGCCGCCGGCCGCGCCCGATCGCTCGGGTACGGGCGCAAGGACATGGTCCGGCTACTCGATGCCACGGGGATCGAGTAGCCGGCGGGACGGGTCAGCAGGAGAGAGCCGTGATGAGTGTGGTGCCCCTCAGGCCAGGGCGGCCGGCCCCGGGACGTACTCCGGATCCACCTGCCCCGCCAGATCCTCCCCCGTGCGGGCGTCCGCCCAGGCGTGGACGTTGCGCAGGTGGAATTCGACCGCGTGCCCGTGGAGCCGGTCCCAGTCGCGCGGGTGGGAGTCGACCGTCTCGCGCAGGACCGTGAGGGCGTGACGGTTGTGCGGCTCCAGCGACGCCAGGGCGTCCGGGCCGGACTCGGTGCGGCCCTGCTCGGCCGCGCGCACCCAGGGGGACTGTTCCAGGTGGGTCAGGAGGTCGTCGCCCACCTGCTCCTTGAGGAAGAGCAGGTCGTCCTCGCAGGTGACCTTGTTGCCGACGACGGCGATGCGGATGCCGAACTGTTCGGCGTGGTCGCGGTACTGGCGGTAGACCGAGACGCCCTTGCGGGTGGGTTCCGCCACCAGGAAGGTGATGTCGAAGCGGGTGAACAGGCCCGAGGCGAAGGCGTCCGCGCCCGCTGTCATGTCGACGACGACGTACTCGCCGGGGCCGTCCACCAGGTGCCCGAGGTACAGCTCCACCGCGCCGAGCTTGGAGTGGTAGCACGCCACGCCCAGGTCGGACTCGTCGAATTCACCCGTCGCCATGAGGGGCACTCCGCCTGCCCGGCCGACGTGCCGGGCGTGCAGTTCGTCCTCGCCGAGCGGGCGGAGCAGGCGGGAGCCGCGTCCGGGCGGGGTCGTCTTGATCATCGCCTCGGGGGAGGGGATGCGGGGGTTGTCGCCCCGTAGGAAGTTCTTGATCTCGGGCAGGTGCGCGCCCAGGGGAGCGGCGGACTTCTCCTCGCCGCCCAGCGCCTCGGCCAGGTGCTGGTTGATGTCGCCGTCGATGGCGAGGACCGGGGCGCCGGAGCGCGCCAGGTGACGGGAGAAGAGTGCGGACAGCGTCGTCTTTCCGCTGCCGCCCTTGCCGACGAACGCGATCCTCACGACCGCCCCACCTTGTTGAAAATGGATGTCATGTGATCAGGTTTAGGGAGTGATGCCTGTCGGTGTCAAATTGCCTACTCCGTATGGGAGTCGGTGCGTTCCCGGGCGTGAGTCACCCGGTTGGCCGGCGTGTTCCCTCGTGCCGTGTCTGGCAGGCTGCTTCGTCTCGCCCGGTGGGGAGTCGTCGTCGAAGGGCGGGCCGTCGGGGGCCCGGCTGCGCGTCGCCCTCGCCTTCCCGCCCGCCGAGAACTTCTCGCCGTACGGGGCCGACGCCACCCTGCTCAGCCGGCTCGGCGTCACCGAAGGGCTGACCGCCCTGGACGCCAACGGCGCCGCCGCCCCCGCACTCGCCCGGTCCTGGCGCCGGGGGAACGACCGCACCTGGCGGTTCACCCTGCGCGAGGGCACCTTCCAGGACGGCACGGACGTCACCCCCGCGGCCCGTGGCCGCCGCGCTCACCCGGGCCGCGAAGGCCGAGCCCGCACCCGCCGCACTCGCCGGTGTGCGGCTCAGTGCGAAGGCCGACGGCGACAGCGGCATCCGCATCACCACCACCGCGCCCGACCCCGTCCTGCCCATGCGCCTGGCCGGGCCGAACCTGACGATCCTCTCCCCGAAGGGGTACGAGAAGAAGGGCAGTCCCACTCCGGTCGGCACCGCCACCGGGCCCTTCGAGATCACCGAGGTCGGCAGCGGCTCCGCCACTCTCGACCGTTTCGACGACTACTGGGGCGGCCTCGCCCACGCCGCCGGCATCGACGCGCGCTTCGTCAAGGACGGCACCGCACGCGCCAACGCCGTCCGCACCGGCGACGTCGACATCGCCGAGGCGATCCCCGTCGCCCAGGCCGCCACCCTCGACAAGGCCACCCTCAGGGAAGCCGGCACCACCCGGACCACCAGCCTTCACCTCAACACCAGGACCGGCCCCTTCAAGCACGCGGGGCTGCACGCCGCCGCCCGCACGGCGATCGACTCCTCCGCCCTCGGCAAGGGCGTCTTCGAGGGGTACGCCGACCCGGGCGCCGGCCTTTTCGGCCCTGCCGTCACCTGGGCCGACAGCAAGCGGGTTCAGCCGGCCGGCCGGGCGGGCGAAGGCGGCCCGGCCCGACGGTACGCCGATCACCCTCGCCACCTACGACAACCGGCCCGAGCTCCCCGAGGTCGCCCAGGTCCTGCAACAACCACTCCAGAAGGCGGGCTTCACGGTGGAACCGGAGGTGCGCGAGTACTCACGGCTGGAGAGCGACGCGCTCGCCGGAAAGTTCGACGCGTTCATCGGCGCCCGCGACAGCCTCCTGGACACCGGCGACCCTGTCGGCATCCTCGGCAGCGACTTCACCTGCGACGGCGCCTACAACCTGGCCCGCTTGTGCGACAAGAAGTTCGACCGGGCCGTCGCCGAGGCCGTCGACACCGACGGCACCGGAGAGCGGCAGGACGCCGCCATGGCCGCCGAGGCGGCGATCCTCGGCACGGACGCGGTCGTGCCGCTGGCCCACCAGCGGATCATCGCCGGCGTCTCGACCAAGGTGCGGGGCGTGCTGCTCGACCCGTACGAGCGGACCCTGGTCGGTACCGGCACGCGTCGCTGACCGGCCCGTTCAGGCGGGCAGCTTCGTGTCGATCACGCAGCTGATCTCGACGAGCTGCCCGGGAAACGTCAGTTCGGTGACGCCCAGGGCCGTGCTGACCGGGCGGTGGGCGCCGAAGTACGCCCGGTTGGCCTTCGCCACGACCTCGGCGCTCCGCACCAGGTCCACCGCGTACAGCGTCTGGGAGACGATCTGGTTGCGCGTCACGCCGTAATGGGCAAGGACCCTGTCGAGGTTGATGTAGGTCCGCTCCAGCTGGGCGGTGAGGTCGTCCTCGGGGTGGAAGCCGCCCGCCTCGTCGAACGCGAGCTGCCCGGAGACGTGGATCAGATCGCCGGACCTGATCGCCTGGGCGTAGCCGAAGTGGTTCTCGGCCGGGATGCCGTGGTCGTAGACGTCGGTGGTGGTCACAGTCGGTGTCCTTCCGTCGAGCGCCTGTTCGCGCTCTCTTGCGGTTACTGGGAAACCGTAAGAGAGTGAACGCCGACCTGGAAGAACGCACTTTTCCGTAACGGGGGCACCACATGGTGACCAAGCAGTTGAGGGACCTGCCCGAGAACGCGGACCTGCGGCGGGCGGACTCCCTGGCCCGGGAGATCTTCTCCGACGTGGCCAACAAATGGGCGCTTCTGATCATCGAGGCCCTCGGCGAACGCACCCTGCGCTTCAGCGAGTTGCGCGACGAGGTCGAGGGCGTCAGCCACAAGATGCTGACCCAGAACCTGCGGATGCTGGAGCGCAACGGCCTGGTCGACCGGACGGTCTACCCCACCGTGCCGCCCAGGGTCGAGTACACCCTGACCGAGCCGGGCCGGGCCCTGCGCGCCACGGTCGACGCGATCTGCGGCTGGACCCACCGGTACCTCGGTCACATCGAGGCGGCGCGCGGGCGGTTCGACGACTGACCGCCCCGCCCTGCCTGGGGTCAGCCGGCGACCAGTTCCCGCACCTGGCGGGGCGCCACCGGCTCCACCACCCGGGAGGTGCGGTACAGCCACAGCACGTCACGCCCGAACGACCAGACCAACAGGCCCAGGGCCAGGGCCGCGACGCCGAAGTTGCCCGCGTACGGCAGCAGACCGGCGCCCGCGACCAGCAGGAGCACGCCCTGGAGGGCGGCGACCGTCTTGCGGGCGGTGCTCGGCGGGAGCGCGGCGGTCAGCCAGGGCCACACCCGGGCGGCAGCGACGAAGACGTACCGCATGCCGCCGATCAGCAGCACCCACGGGCCGAGTTGCATCGACACGTACACGCTCAGCACGAGGATCAGGAACGCGTCGACCTCCATGTCGAAGCGCGCGCCCAGCGGGGTCGAGGTGCCGGTGCGGCGGGCGACCTTGCCGTCGACGCCGTCGAGGATCAGCGCCACCGCCGTCAGGCCGACGAACAGCGACACGGGCGGTGAGCTCTGGAAGGAGTCGGCGACCAGTGCGGTGACCCCGCCGACGAGGGTGGCCCGGCCGAGGGTGACCCGGTTGGCGGCGCCGAACGAGCGCAGCCGGGAGCGGTGCAGGGCCCGGGAGAGCACCGCCCAGGTGGCGATCGCGAACGCGAGGCCGGTCAGCCAGCCCGCCGGCCCCATCCCGATCGCCGTGCCGATCAGGGCCAGCAGCAGGACCTGCACGCCCGCCCCCAGGGCGGTCTCCTGCTGGACGAGCCTCGCGTCGTACGTGTTGTTCAGGGCCACCGAACACCCTCCGGCCGTGTGACAGAGTCGATCAACGCCGCTACGTTGTGCGCGGCCTGTGCACCCCTCGGTACGCAAGCAGCTTCCCGATCGTTCAGGAGGACTTCGATGAAGCACACGGGACGTGCGTTCTGGATCGACTCGCCCGGGCGAGGCGGGATCCGGGACGTCACCCTGCCGGCACCCGGCGAGGGTGAGGTGCTGGTCCGCACGTTGTTCTCCGGCGTGAGCCGAGGCACCGAGACGCTCGTCTTCCGCGGCGGCGTGCCCGCCAGCCAGCACACGGCCATGCGCGCGCCGTTCCAGGAGGGCGACTTCCCGGGCCCGGTGAAGTACGGCTACCTCAACGTCGGCGTGGTGGAGGAAGGGCCCGAGGAGCTCACCGGCCGCACGGTGTTCTGCCTCTACCCGCACCAGACGCGCTACGTCGTCCCGGCCACCGCGGTCACCCCCGTCCCGGACACCGTGCCCGCCGAACGGGCCGTGCTCGCCGGGACCGTGGAGACCGCCGTCAACGCCCTGTGGGACGCCGCGCCCCTGGTCGGCGACCGGATCGCCGTGGTCGGCGGCGGCATGGTCGGCTGCTCGGTGGCCGCCCTCCTCGCCCGGTTCCCCGGCGTCCGCGTCCAGTTGGTCGACGCCGACCCGTCCCGCGCGAAGATCGCCGAGGCGCTCGGTGTCGGCTTCGCCACGCCGCAGGACGCCGACGGGGACCGCGACCTGGTCGTGCACGCCAGCGCCACGGAACAGGGTCTCGCCAGGTCCCTGGAACTCCTCACCGCCGAGGGAACCGTCCTCGAACTCAGCTGGTACGGCGACCGGCGGGTCAGCCTCCCGCTCGGTGAGGCCTTCCACTCCCGGCGGCTCGTCATCCGCAGCAGCCAGGTCGGCACCGTCTCCCCGGCCCGCGCGAACCGCACCTACGCCGACCGGCTCGCAGTCGCCCTGGACCTGCTCGCCGACCCCGCGCTCGACGCCCTGATCACCGGCGAATCCGCCTTCGAGGACCTGCCGGACGTGCTGCCCAAGCTGGTCTCCGGCGAGGTCCCCGCGCTGTGCCACCGCGTCCGTTACGACGAGAGCGATCGACGCATCGGCTGACGATTCGTTCCATCCGGTACGAGTTTCGCCGCGACAAGAGCGCCTGACCTGAGAAAAGACGTACCGAAGGCTGAACAGGGGAAGGCAACGAGCCGTACTACTCGGCATCCCCGGCACCGAGAGCGGGGAGCAGACGCGCCGCACCTGGAGGGTCGTCCGTTGTTCAGCATCACCGTCCGCGATCACATCATGATCGCCCACAGCTTCCGTGGCGACGTCTTCGGACCGGCCCAGCGCCTGCACGGAGCCACGTTCCTCGTGGACGCCACGTTCCGGCGCGAACAGCTGGACGAGGACAACATCGTCGTCGACATCGGGCTGGCCACCCAGGAACTCGGCGCGGTCGTCAGCGAGCTGAACTACCGCAACCTCGACAACGAGCCCGACTTCGCCGGAGTCAACACCTCCACGGAGTTCCTCGCCAAGGTCATCGCCGACCGGCTGGCCGAGCGCATCCACAAGGGCGCGCTCGGCGAGGGCGCCAAGGGCATCGCGGGCCTCACGGTCACGCTGCACGAGTCGCACATCGCCTGGGCGAGTTACGAGCGTGCGCTGTGACCGACACGACGGTCGAACGGCCCGAGCACATGGGTCCGGCACCGGCGCGGCTGAATTATGTTCCCGTGCAGCACGCCTCCCTGAAGAACGCCGAGATCATCCCCATGTCCCTGCGCACCGTGCACTTCGTGCTGCCGGGCGGCGTCGACGACCCGACGGCACCCAGCGGCGGCAACGCCTACGACCGGCGCGTGTGCCTGGACCTGCCCGGCTTCGGCTGGCAGGTCACCAAGCACGCCGTGGCCGGTGACTGGCCCCGGCCCGAGGCCGGCGCCCGTGCCGAACTCGCCCGCACCCTGAGCGCACTGCCCGACGGGGCAGTCGTCCTGCTCGACGGGCTGGTGGCCTGCGGCGTGCCGGAGGTCGTCGTGCCCGAGACGGAACGGTTGCGCATCGCCGTCCTCGTCCACCTCCCGCTCGGCGACGAGACCGGGCTCGACGCCGCCGTGGCCGCCGAACTGGACGCCAGGGAGCGGACCGTACTGCGGGCGGTGCCGGCGGTGATCGCCACCAGCGACTGGGCGGTCCGCCGCCTCGTCTCCCACCACGGCCTTCCCCCCGAGCGGGTCCACGTCGCCGCCCCCGGCGCCGACATCGCGCCCCTCGCGCCCGGCACCGACGGTGTCTCGCGCCTGCTGTGCGTGGCCGCCGTCACCCCGCGCAAGGGCCAGCACCGGCTCGTCGAGGCGCTGGCCACGGTGACCGACCTGCCGTGGAGCTGCGTGTGCGTCGGCAGTCTGACCCAGGACCCGGAGTACGTCGCCCATCTGCGGTCCCTCATCGCCGAGCACGGGCTTCAGGACCGGCTGGAGCTGGCCGGGCCGAAGTCCGGCGCGGAGCTCGACGCCGGCTACGCCACCGCCGACCTGATGGTCCTCACCTCCTACGCCGAGACGTACGGCATGGCGGTGACCGAGGCCCTGGCACGGGGCATCCCGGTGCTGGCCACGGACGTCGGCGGGCTGCCGGAGGCGGTCGGCCGCGCACCCGACGGCGGAGTGCCCGGCATCCTCGTCCCGCCGGAGAACCCCGCGGCCATCGCCGCCGAACTGCGCGGCTGGTTCGGCGAGGCGGACGTCCGACGCCGGCTGAAGGCCGCCGCCCGCAGCCGCCGCGCCGCCCTCGACGGCTGGGCGACGACCGCACAGAGCCTGGCGGCGGTACTGCGCCGGCTCCCGACCGATCCCCGGAGGGTCGCATGACGAACCCGGCGACGACTCAGCAGAGCGGCACGATCCCGGCCCAGCCCGGCCCGAGGGAGGTCACGGTGACGGACGGCGTGACCCCGGACGCCGGGCCGGGCGGGCAGTCCGGGCCGGGGCAGGCCGGTGACGCCGTGATCCCGGGGCTGGGCTCCAGCGTCGCGTTCGGTCCCGGGCAGGTCCCCGGTGCCGTCATCCCCGGCGCCGGACCCAGCGGCAAGCCCGGCTCGCGGCCGACCGTGAAGCTGCGGGAGGCCAGCCCCGACGATCCGCCCCGGTACGCGCCCGAGTGGCTGGAGTTGCGCGAGCCGGCCGATGCCGCCGCGCGGGCACACGACCTGCTCGACCCCCTGCGCATCCGGCTCGCCAACCTGCCGGGCAAGTCGGGCGGCGTCGTCATCCACGACCTGGGCTGCGGCACCGGCTCGATGGGCCGCTGGCTCGCGCCCCGGCTGGACGGCGCCCAGCACTGGGTCCTGCACGACCGTGACCCCTACCTGCTGCACTTCGCCGCCGTCGCCTCTCCGCGCTCGGCCGCCGACGGCAGCCGGGTCTCCGTGGAGACGCGGCGCGGCGACATCGCCCGTCTCACCCCGGACGCCCTGCAGGGCGCGTCCCTGGTCACCGCGTCCGCCCTGCTGGACGTCCTCACCCGCGAGGAGATCGACACCTTCGCCGCCGCGTGCGCCGGAGCCGGCTGCCCCGCCCTGCTGACCCTGTCCGTCGCCGGGCGGGTGGAACTGACCCCGTCCCACCCGCTGGACGCGCAGATCGCCCAGGCGTTCAATGACCACCAGCGCCGCGACGGCCTGCTCGGACCCGACGCGGTCACGGCGGCGGCCGAGGCGTTCACCGAGCACGGCGCGACCGTGCGGCTGCACCCGAGCCCGTGGCGGCTCGGCCCCGAGCAGGCCGCGCTCACCGAGCAGTGGCTGCGCGGCTGGGTCGGCGCCGCCGTCGAGGAGCGTCCCGAGCTGCGGGCCGAGGCCGACGTCTACCTGAACGACCGGCTGGCGGCCTGCGCCGCGGGCGAGTTGCAGGTCACGGTCCACCACATCGACCTCCTGGCCCTGTCCCGCCCGGCGGGCGGAGCGTCATGAGCCCTCAGGCGACGGGAACGCGTCCGCGCACCACGCTCACCGAGAACCCCCGGTCGTCCGCGACCGGCAGCGGCGCCTGTGTGCCCGCGGCGGTATCCGGTGCGGCGGACACGGCCCGGGCGGAGGCGGCCGTGCCGCGCCCGGCCGTGGGCGACAGGAGCGAGCCCGCCGCCTCGGCCCCGGCCGGCCCCGGCCGGACGGCCGAAGCCCCGTCGCCGGGCACCGGCCCGGACGGCAAGGGCCCGGACGGCACCGGCACGTCGTCGCCCGGCCCGATCCGTTCGGCCCTGGCCCGCCTCGGCTCTCCCAAGGTCCGTACGCACCTCGGCACCGTCGCCGGAATCGCCATCCTGGGCGTGCTGTTCTGGCGCCTCGGTACCGGTGTCTTCCTGGACGGGCTGCGGCGCATCGACGGCGTGTCGCTGCTGCTCGCGCTCGGAATCGGGCTCGTCACCACCGTTTTCAGCGCCTGGCGGTGGGCGATCGTGGCCCGGGGACTCAGGATCCGGCTGCCGTTCGGTCCGGCCGTCGCCGACTACTACCGCGCGCTGTTCCTGAACGCGGCCCTGCCCGGCGGCGTCCTCGGCGATGTGCACCGGGCCGTGCGGCACGGGCAGAGCGAGGGGGATGTGCGGCGGGGCGTGAAGGCCGTCGTCCTCGAACGGGCCGCCGGGCAGATCGCGTTGTTCGCCGTGGGTGCCGTCGTCCTGCTGACCATGCCGTCCCCGGTGCTCGCCGAGGCCCGGCACCTCGCCCCGCTCGCGGCCCTGGCCGCCCTGGGCGCACTCGCCGTCGTCCTCGCCCTGCGCATGAACCGCGCGGCGCCCTCCCGTCGCGGCCGTAAGCTGCGCGCGGCGCTCGCCGAGGCCCGCGAAGGGCTGTTGTCCCGGCGGAACGGGCCCGGAGTGGTTGTCTCCTCCGTGGTGGTGCTGGCAGGTTACGTCGCGATGTTCGTACTCGCCGCCCGTGTCACCGGGACCGCCGCCTCCGTGGCCGTCCTGCTGCCCCTCGCGGTCCTCGCCCTGCTGGCGATGGGCCTGCCGCTGAACGTCGGCGGCTGGGGGCCGAGGGAGGGCGTCACCGCCTGGGCGTTCGGCGCCGCCGGCCTGGGCGCCGGCCGGGGACTCGCCGTCGCGGTCGTCTACGGCGTGCTCAGCCTCGTGGCGAGCCTGCCCGGCCTGATCGTGCTCGTCGCCCGCTGGTACGCGGGCCCGCGGGCCGGGGCCCGGTCCGTCGTACCCGACCCGGGACCCGGCCCCGCGGCCGCTGCTGACTACGCGTCGGAGGCCAGCATCGAGAAATACGCACCGAAGGAATCCGCGAGGCTCGCCAGGAGTTCCTTCCCCTTTTCCGCCGAACCCAGCGAAGGACGCCCGATGACACCGGAATCGGTATAGCCGGACATGCCGAGGGTGAGCAGATGACGCCGGTCGTCAGCGACGAAATCGGAGGTCTCATAACCGGGTCGGAGCATTTCGGGATGAGCGTGCAGAAGGATGGAGGTTTCTATTTCCCCCGCGTGCATGTCGGTGAGCAGCGAGGTGACCACACCCGCCCGCTCGCGCGCCGCCTCCCAGTCCTCAGGAGCCGGGAAGAGCGCCATCGTCTCGCCGCGGGCGGAGGACTCCTGAACCACGTTGCCCAGCACGTAGTTCCCGCCGTGCCCGTTGACCACCACCAGGGCGTCGACCCCGGACCGGCGGAGCGAAGCCGCTATGTCCCGTACCACCGCATGAAGGGTCACCGAGGAGATGCTGACGGTCCCCGGCCAGGCCGCGTGCTCGTGCGAGCACGAGATCGTCACCGGAGGAAGGAGGTGCACCGGGTACGCGCCGGCTATCTCCCGCGCGACGGCACAGGCGACGAGCGTGTCGGTCGCCAGCGGGAGGTACGGACCGTGCTGCTCGAAGCTCCCCACGGGAAGCACCGCGACCTGCCGTGAGACACCGGCGCCCCGCGTCCGTACGTCTTCCGTGGTGTCCGCCGGCACCAGATCACTCATAACGTCACGGCCTTTCGTCTCTGCTTAGGAACTCGAGAATCATGACAGAAAAAATTGGCGTACTCGGCAAGAAGTCGGCGCAGCGGACCGGCGTGGAACGCGTTGTGAATGCGCCCTTGCCCACCGTGTACGGGAAATTCCAGGCGGTCGGCTACCTGGACCACGACCGCGGTGACGAACAAGTGGCGCTCGTCTACGGAGAGATCGGCACGGACGACGTCCTCATCCGGCTGCACTCGGAGTGCCTGACCGGCGACGCCTTCGGCTCCCAGCACTGCGAGTGCGGTGACCAGCTCGACGCCGCCCTGCGCGCGGTCGTCGCCGAGGGCGCCGGCATAGTCGTCTACCTCAGAGGGCATGAAGGCCGCGGCATCGGCCTGCTCGCCAAGCTGCGCGCGATGGCCCTCCAGGCGGAGGGCCTGGACACCGTCGAGGCCAACCTCGCCCTCGGCCTGCCCGTCGACGCCCGCGACTACGGCGTCGCCGCCCGCATCCTGGACGACCTGGGCGTGCGGTCGGTGCGCCTGATGTCCAACAACCCGCGCAAGCGCGAGGCACTGGTGGACCACGGCATCACGGTCGCCGAGCAGGTTCCGCTGCTGATCCCGCCGTGCGAGAACAACATCACCTATCTGCGCACCAAGCGGGAACGCCTCGACCACCACCTGCCCCACCTGGACGCGGTGGTCAGCTCCTCCTGACGCGTACGCTTCGTGGACGTCCGCCCCTTGAGCGTCGGTCCTCAGTGGCCGACGCCTCACGCCGGAGGCCCATCTGCGATGACCGAGCTCCATCTGTGGCTGCGCCACGAGGCCCGCACGACCGAGCGACGCACTCCGATCGTGCCCGACGACGCCCGGCGGCTCGTCGGGCACGGAGTGCGACTGACCGTCGAGGAGTCCCCGCAGCGGGTCTTCCCGATCGAGGAGTACGAGGCGGCAGGCTGCCGAGTCGCCCCCGCGGGCTCCTGGGTGACGGCGCCGCGGGACGCCGTCGTGCTCGGCCTGAAGGAACTGCCCGACGAGCCGGCCGCACTGACGCACCGGCACATCTTCTTCGGCCATGCCTACAAGGGCCAGCCGGGAGCGGCGGACCTGCTGGGCCGGTTCGCCGCCGGGGGCGGGGCGCTGTTCGACCTGGAGTACCTGGTCGACGACACCGGACGGCGTCTGGCCGCCTTCGGTTTCTGGGCCGGATATCTGGGTGCGGCGCTGGCCGTGCTCCGGCCCCGGGGCCGGCTGCGGGCACCACTGACGCCGACCACCAAGGAAGACCTGGACGAGACGCTGAGGCCCGCCGCCGGTGACACCGAGTTCACCGGCCTCGTCATCGGCGCCCTGGGCCGCAGCGGCCGCGGTGCCCGCGCGGCCTTCGCCACCGCCGGCGTCGACCCGACCTGCTGGGACCTCCCCGAGACCCGGGACCTGGACCGCCCCGCCCTGCTGGGCCACGACGTGATGGTCAACGCGGTGCTCGCCACCACCCCCGTCCCGCCCTTCCTGCGCGAGCAGGACCTCGACACCGCCGACCGCCGGCTGCGCACCCTGTGCGACGTGACGTGCGACGTCGGCTCCCCGCTCAACGTCCTGCCGGTGTACGACGAGACCACCGACTGGGACGAGCCGGTCCGCCGGCTGCGCGAGGAACCCCCGCTCGACCTGATCGCCATCGACAACCTGCCCTCCCTGCTGCCCCTGGAGTCCAGCGCCGACTTCTCGGCCGCCCTGCTGCCCCACCTGCTCGACTTCGGCGTCTCCGGGCCCTGGGGGCGCTGCCTGGACCGGTTCCGTGCGGAGTCCCGTGCCCACGGCCTCGACAAAGGGGAATCCGTTGACCACTGAACCGGCGGCGGCGAGCGGCACCGTCCACTGGATCGGCGCCGGCCTGTCCACGGGCAGCGGTCTCGCCGCGCTGTGCGACACCGCCGAGCGTGTCCGGCTCTGGCACCGCACCGAGAGCCGCGCCGCCGGCGCCCTCGGCCGGCTGGGCCTCACCGGCCGGGCCGAGCCCCGCGCGTACACACTGTCCGCTCTCGCCGCCGAACTCGCCCCGGGCGACGTCGTCGTGTCGATGCTGCCCGCCCCGGAGCACGCCCCGCTGCTCGCCGAGTGCGTACGGCAGGGGGCGCACTTCGCGTGCTCCAGCTATGTGTCGGAGGCGGTGCTGGAGCAGGTGCCCGCCGCAGGGAAGGCCGGGCTCGTCGTCCTCACCGAGGCCGGGCTCGACCCGGGCATCGACCACCTCTTCGCCCACGCCCTGGTCGCCCGGGCCCGGGAGGCGATCGGTGACGGGACGCCCGCCTCGTACACCCTCACGTCGTACTGCGGCGGTGTCCCCGCCGTCCCGAACGACTTCACGTACCGCTTCAGCTGGGCACCCGCGGGCGTCCTGGGCGCCCTGCGCTCTCCGGCCCGCTACCTCGAGGGCGGTGCGGAGACGGTCGCCGAGCGGCCCTGGGAGGCGACCCGGCGGCACGTCGTGGAAGGCGAGACCTTCGAGGTCTACCCCAACCGCGACAGCGTCCCCTTCGTCGCGCAGTACGGGCTGCCGGACGCCTGGACACCGCGGACGTTCGTACGCGGGACCCTGCGCCTGGAGGGCTGGCTGCGCGCCTGGGACGGTGTCTTCGAGGAGCTCAAGACCGGCGACGACGCCCGGATCGCCGCCCTGGCCCGGGAGCTGGCCGCCACCTACCCCACCACGGACGACGACCGCGACCGGGTCGTCCTCGCCGTGTCGCTGGACGTGCGCGCCGAGTCGGGGCGGTCGTGGAAGGGCGGTTACCTCCTCGACCTGGTGGGCGACGCCGAGGAGAGCGCGATGGCCCGCTGCGTCTCGCGGACCCTCGCGCTGGGCGTCCGTCACATCCTGGACGGTTCCCTGCCGCCCGGCCTGAACCGCGCCGCCGAGACGGCCGCCCGGTCCGAGCAGTGGCTGCGGGAACTCGCCCGGGACGGGGTCGGGTTCACGCTCCGCGTCGACCAGTAGCGGGCATCAGTCCGACAGGGCCTCGTGCACCAGCCGCTTGAGGTCCCTGAAGACCGTGTGGGAGGTCCTGGGCCGCACCTGCGTCATGAACTGCACCGTCAGGTCGCGGCCCGGATCCACCCAGAACGTCGTCGTGGCCACGCCGCTCCAGCCGAAGGCGCCGAGCCCGGACGGCGCCAGGGTGCGGGACGGGTCGATCACCACGGAGCAGTTGAGGCCGAAGCCGAGCCCCTCGTTGCCGGGTTCGTCGTGGGCGGGGCGGCTGCCGAAGGCCCGCAGGTCGGCATTGCCGGGCAGGTGGTTGCGGGTCATCAGGTCCACGGTCCGCGGGGCGAGCAGCCGCACGCCGTCGAGTTCGCCCCGGCGGCGCAGCAACTCTATGAAGCGGTGGTAGTCGTGGGCCGAGCACACCATGCCGCCGCTGCCCGACAGGAACCGCGGCCGGCCGCGCAGCGGGAGCCCCGGGATCGGCTCGATGCCGCCGCCCTCCTTCTCGCCGTACATCTCGGACAGCCGGGGCGCCTGCGCGTCCGTGACGTGGAAGCCCGCGTCCGTCATGCCGAGCGGTGCGAAGATCCGCTCGGCGCAGAACGCGTCGAGCGGCCGTCCGGACACGACCTCGATGATCCGGCCCAGGACATTGCTGGCCACCGAGTAGTTCCACTCGGTGCCCGGCTCGAACTGCAGCGGCAGACTCGCGTACACCTCGATGGTCTCCGCGAGGTCCGCGCCCGGTGGCACCGACGACTCCAGGTTGGCCTCGCGGTACAGGGCGTCGACGGGATGGGTGTGGTAGAAGCCGAAGGTCAGACCCGAGGTGTGGGTCAGCAGATGCCGCACGAGTATCGGACCTTCGGCCGGGCGGGTCTCCACGTCGGCCCCGGAGCCGCCGACGTAGACCCGCGGGCCGGCGAAGGCGGGCAGATGGTCGGCGACCGGGTCGTCCAGCGCCAGTCGGCCCTCCTCCACCAGCAGCAGCGCGGCGACCGCGATGACCGGTTTCGTCATGGAGTAGACCCGCCACAGCGTGTCGGTCTCGACCGGGAGCCCGGCCGCGATGTCGCGCAGGCCGTGCGTCGTGAGGTGGGCGACGCGCCCGCCGCGGGCGACGGAGACGAGGAAGCCCGGCAGACGTCCCTCGTCGACCAGCCGGGCGAAGTGCCGGTCCAGGCGGCCCAGCACCTGCGGATCCAGCCCGGCCTCACCCGGATCGACCTCTTGTCGCAGCTGTGCCATGGCTCTTCTCCCGTCGCGCTCGTCGAGGTGAGTTCCGGCATACCCCGCCCGGACCGCCTCAGACCCCAGCGTGGTGCAGAAACGGTCCATGATCGCGCAGGAACAGGAGAGCGAGGGCCGGAACGCATCGAGGCCCGGGGAGGGCCCCTCAGGGGCGCGGGGAACTGCGCGACCAGCCCCACGCACTCGCACACGGTGGCCTCAGGCCGTCACCTTCTCCGGTTCCGCGGTCGCCCGAGCCGGACGCTCACCGAGCACCTCCGTGGGAACCCGGTGGGTCTCCCGCGCCGACACCGCCGCGATCACCGGCGGCACGCACAACGCCGCCGTGAACAGCGCGACCGCCGACCAGTCGTCACCGCCCGGCCCCGCGATCTGCGCGGCGAACGTCACCGCGAACCCGGCCACCGCGAAGCCGATCTGGGTGCCGATGGCCACGCCGGACAGCCGGACCCGGGTCGCGAACATCTCGCCGTAGAAGGCGGGCCACACACCGTTCGCGGCGCTGTAGACCACGCCGAAGCAGACGACGCCCGTCAGGAACGTCAGCGGGTAGGAGCCCGTGGAGACCGCCCACAGGTACAGGAACATCGTCACCGCGCTGCCGGCCGCGCCGATCAGGAACACCGGGCGGCGTCCGATCCGGTCGGACAGCGTCGCCCACAGCGGGATCGCGGCGAGCGCGACGACGTTCGCCAGCGCACCCACCCACAACATGGCCGTACGCGACATGCCGACCGCGTCGCTGGTGGCGTACGCCAGCGCCCACACCGTGAAGATCGTGCTGACCGAGGCGACCAGCGCACCCGCGATCACCCGCAGCACGTCCGCCCAGTGCTCGCGGAGCAGGATCACGAGCGGCAGCTCGGCCACGCCCTCCTCGGCGGCCTGCTGGGCGAAGGCCGGCGTCTCGTCCAGCTTGCGGCGGATGACGTAACCGACGACGGCGACCGCGACGCTCAGCCAGAACGGCAGCCGCCAGCCCCACGACAGCAACTGGTCCTCGGGCAGCGCGGCGACCGGGATGAAGACCAGCGTGGCCAGCAGCTGGCCGCCCTGGGTGCCGCTGAGGGTGAAGCTCGTGAAGAAGCCGCGCCGGCCCGGTGGCGCGTGTTCCAGCGTCATGGAGTTGGCGCTGGCCTGTTCACCCGCCGCCGAGATGCCTTGCAGCACCCGGCACAGCACGAGCAGGGCCGGGGCGAGATTGCCGACCTGGTCCCGGGTCGGCAGACAGCCGATGAGGAACGTGGACAGGCCCATCAGCATCAGCGTGAAGACCATGATCTTCTTGCGGCCCGCCCGGTCGCCGACGTGCCCGAGCACCAGCGCGCCGACCGGGCGGGCGGCGTACGCGACACCGAACGTGGCGAGCGACAGCAGGGTCGCCGTGGCCGGGTCGGACTCGTCGAAGAACACCTCGGGGAAGATCAGCGCGGCGGCGCTGCCGTAGATGAAGAAGTCGTAGTACTCCAGCGCGCTGCCGATCCAGGCGGCGGTCGCGGCTTTCCTGGGCTGTCCGGGCAGGGCGGCGGCCCCTTCGGGCAGGGCGGGGACGGACACGGCGGCTCCTTGGGCGGGCTCCACCACAGGCGGAGCAGAAAGAAGGGCGAGCAGAGGGGGACGTGCCGGATCGCGGCTAATTAACCCACTGGATAGTTAGTAGCGGATGGCCAGTGATGCTGCGCCCGTGTGCCGTGGGTGTCAAGGGGTCGTGCGCGGACGTCTCAGTCCGAGGCGCGCTCCGCCGTCAGGTACGCGATCACCATGTCGCCCAGCATGGCGCGGTAGTGCGCGCGCTGCGTCCGGTCGAGCAGGTCGCGGCCGAACAGCGCGCCGAAGGTGTGCCGGTTGGAGACCCGGAAGAAGCAGAAGGAGGAGATCATCGCGTGCAGGTCGACGGCGTCGACGTCGGCGGTGAACAGGCCCGACTCCTGGCCCGACGCCAGGATCCGGCGGATCACGTCCAGGGCGGGGGAGCCGATCTTCCCGAGCTCCTCGGAGCCGGCGATGTGCTGCGCCTCGTGGATGTTCTCGATGCTGACCAGGCGGATGAAGTCGGGGTGCTGCTCGTGGTGGTCGAAGGTCACCTCGGCCAGCCGCCGGATGGCCGCCACCGGGTCGAGATGGTCGACGTCGAGCTGCTGCTCGGCCTCCCGGATCACGCCGTACGCCCGCTCCAGCACGGCCGTGAACAGCTGTTCCTTGCCGCCGAAGTAGTAGTAGATCATCCGCTTCGTGGTGCGGGTGCGGGCGGCGATCTCGTCCACCCGGGCCCCGTCGTAGCCGGCCCGCGCGAACTCCTGGGTGGCGACGTCGAGGATCTCGGCCTGGGTGCGGGCGGCGTCACGGATGCGCTCGCCAGGTCGTGCCGGTTCTTCGACGCTGGTCATCAGGTTCCTTCGGGCGGAGGGGCCGGTGCCGGTGATTCTAGAAGCAGGGACCCGTCCGGCCGGTGGGTCTTCCCGAGCCCGTGCTCGACTGCTATAGCTAACGTACTGGTTCGTACATGAGTGAGCCGCTCGGGAGGCGCGCGTGCCCAAGGAGTCCTATCTCGTCGGACTGATCGGTTCCGGCATCGGACCGTCGCTCAGCCCGGCGCTGCACGAGCGGGAGGCCGACCGGCAGGGTCTGCGCCTGGTGTACCGGCTGATCGACATCGACGCCCTCGGGGTGCCGCCCGAGGCGGTGGGCGATCTGCTGCGGGCCGCCCGCGACCTGGGCTTCGACGGGCTCAACATCACCCACCCCTGCAAGCAGCTCGTCATCGAGCACCTGGACGCGCTCGCCCCGCAGGCCGCGGCGCTGGGCGCGGTCAACACCGTCGTCTTCGAGGACGGCCGGGCCGTCGGCCACAACACGGACGTCACCGGTTTCGCCGCGTCCTTCGCGCGCGGGCTGCCCGACGCGCCACTGGAGCGGGTCGTGCAGCTGGGCGCCGGCGGTGCGGGCGCGGCCGTCGCCCATGCCACGCTCACCCTCGGCGCCGAGCGGATCACCGTCGTCGACGCCCTGCCCGAGCGCGCCGCCGCCCTGGCGGAAGCCCTGAACCGGACCTTCGGGGCGGGCCGTGCGGACGCAGCCGCGCCGGACCGGCAGGCGGAACTCCTCACGCACGCCGACGGCATCGTCCACGCCACGCCCACCGGCATGGCCGCCCACCCCGGCCTGCCCCTGCCCGCCGGGCTGCTCCACCCCGGGCTGTGGGTGGCCGAGGTGGTCTACCGCCCGCTGGATACCGAGCTGCTGCGCACCGCCCGCGCCCTCGGCTGCGCCACCCTCGACGGCGGAGGCATGGCCGCCTTCCAGGCAGCCGACGCGTTCCGCCTGTTCACCGGCCGGGAACCCGACGCCGCGCGGATGCTGTCGGACCTGACCGCGCTGGCCGGGGCCGTCGGGGCTTCGAACTAGAGAGAGGTACCCACGTGCGGACGTCCATCGCCACCGTCTCCCTCAGCGGATCCCTCACCGAGAAGCTCGACGCCGCGGCCCGGGCCGGCTTCGACGGCGTGGAGATCTTCGAGAACGACCTGCTGGCCAGCCCTCTCACCCCCGAGGAGATCCGCACCCGCTGCGCCGACCTCGGCCTCACCGTCGACCTCTACCAGCCGATGCGGGACATCGAGGCCGTCCCCGAGGCCGAGTTCGCCCGCAACCTGCGGCGGGCCCGGCACAAGTTCGAGCTGATGCGCAGGCTCGGCGCCGGAACGGTCCTCGTCTGCTCCAGCGTCTGCCCACGGGCGGTGGACGACGACGCCCTCGCCGCCGAGCAGCTCAGCCGGCTCGCCGACCTGGCGCGGGAGTCCGGCGTCCGGGTGGCCTACGAGGCGCTCGCCTGGGGGCGGCACGTCAGCACCTACGACCACGCCTGGCGCATCGTCGAGGCCGCCGGGCACCCGGCGCTCGGCACCTGCCTGGACAGCTTCCACATCCTCTCGCGCGGCTCCGCGCCCGAGGACCTCGAAGGCATCGCGGCCATCCCCGGCGAGAAGATCTTCTTCCTCCAGCTCGCCGACGCCCCGCTGCTCGCCATGGACGTTCTCCGGTGGAGCCGGCACTACCGCTGCTTCCCCGGCCAGGGCGGCTTCGACGTCGCGGGTCTGCTGCGGCACGTGCTGGCCACCGGCTACGACGGACCGCTGTCCCTTGAGGTCTTCAACGACGTGTTCCGGCAGGCCGAGGCAGGCCCGACCGCCGTCGACGCCCGGCGTTCCCTGCTGCTCCTCGAGGAGGCGGTGGGCAAGGCGCCTCTGCCGGACCCGGTGGTCCCCACCGGCGTAGCCTTCGCCGAGCTGGTCACGCCCGACGCCGAACCCCTGAGCGCCCTGCTCGGCGCCCTCGGCTTCACCCGCACGGCACGCCACCGGGGCAAGCCCGTCGCCCTGTGGGAGCAGGGTGAGGCCCGGATCCTCGTCAACACCGGGCCGGCCGTCCGCCGCGAGGGCGCCCAGCTCGCCGCGATCGGGCTGGAGTCGCCGGACCCGGCCGGAGCGGCCCGGCGCGCCGAGGCACTGCTCGCGCCCGTGCTGCCGCGCCGCCGGGCACCGCAGGACGCCCCGCTGGACGCGGTCGCCGCGCCCGACGGCACGGAGCTGTTCTTCTGCGCCACCGGCCGCCCCGAACTGCCCGACTGGCGCGCCGACTTCGAGGACACCGGCCCGGCCCGGGCACAGGCGGGCATCCGGGGCATCGACCACGTCGCCCTGACTCAGCCCTGGCACCACTTCGACGAGGCGGCCCTCTTCCACCGCGGCGTGCTCGGGCTGCACGCCCAGGAGAGCGTGGACGTCGCCGACCCTTACGGGCTGATGCGCAGCCGCGCCGTCACCACGCCCGACGGCAGCGTCCGGATCGCCCTCACCGTCGGCGCCGCGCCCGCGGACGACACCGTCCACGCCCAGCACATAGCCCTGGCCACCGACGACGTGGTCACCGCCGCCCGCCGCTTCCGGGAGGCGGGCGGCAGCCTGCTGCCGGTTCCGGCGAACTACCACGACGACCTGGCCGCCCGCTTCGAGTTCGCCGACGGCGAGCTGGAGACCTACCGCGACCTCGGCATCCTCTACGACCGCGACGCCCACGGCGTCTTCCGCCACTGCTACACCCGCACCGTCGGCCGGGTCTTCCTCGAACTGGTCCAGCGCGACGGCGGCTACCGGGGCTACGGCGCCGCCAACGCCCCGGTGCGGCTGGCCGCACAGCACGCGGTGCGGGCGCTCACTGGCGGCTGACGGTCCGGGTGATGCCGGTGACGACGGTGGTGGCGAGGATCCAGCCGGTGAGCACGAGGGCGTAGGAGAGCCACTGGTACCCGCCGGTGGGGGCGAACGCGGCCTCCTGCCCGAAGGAGATCACCGGCAGCAGCAGGTCGAGCGTGTAGAAGACCGGGTTGAACCGCGGTGCCTCGTCCGCCTTGAGCGGCTGGGGGTGGTGCAGGGCGTAGGCGAGGGAGCCGATCACCAGCAGCGACACCAGCCAGCCCGCGGCCCGCAGGGGGCGGAAGCCGTAGCCGACGGTGGCGTCCTGCACATGGCCCCACAGCCGGCCGTACCAGGGCAGGGTGCCGCGCCGGCGGCGCTGTTTGGCGAGCTGGACGAGGCGGGCGGCGTCGTCGTCGCCGATCCTGCGGTAGGCGGCGGTCAACTGCTCGTAGGCGTGCGGGACATAACCCTCGCCGTCCCGCTCCAGCATCGCCAGGCGCCGCTCGGCGGGCTCGTGCGGGGTGAGTGAGGTGTAGACGAGGCTGTTGAGCAGAACCTCCTCGGGGACCACCTCCGGCTCCAGGAACAGCACGTCCACCTGGGCGCGGCGCAGATTGAGGGTGCCCTCCAGACGAGGGCCCTTGCGCAGCCAGAGTTCCCCGATGGTGCAACTGCTGGCCCGCAGCGCCGCGTCACCCGGGTTCACCAGCCGCGCGTGCGACAGGTCGAGCCGGCCCGCGATCCGGGCGCCGCGCAGCCCGATCCAGCCCAGCACGTCCGCCTCGCGCAGCAGGGCGTCGCCCTCGACCGTGAGCGTCTCCGCGTCCACGGCGACCTCGCCGGCGCCGGCCTCGAGCCGCGCCCTGTTGAGGTCGATGGAGCCGGCGACCGACGTGCCCGTCAGCCGCACCTCGCCGCGCGTCCGCAGACCGGGCGCCGACAGGCCGTCCCCGACCGTCACGTGGTTGAGCTGGAGCGCCGGCTCACCGGCGGGCGGCTCCTCGATGTCGGCCCCGTCCATGAACAGCGCACCGGAGATCTGCGCCCCGCCGAGCCGCACGGGCCCTTCGAACAGGCAGTCCGACATGCGCAGGACGCCGTCCACGCGCAGGGTGGCGGCGTCCAAGCCGGGCAGAACCGAGCCGCGCAGGTTCAGCTGGCGCAGCCGCGCCGCGTACAGGACGGGCACGTCCTCGAAGAAGCAGTCGCTGAGGCGCACGGCGTGGTCGATGCCGCCGTACTGGAGGTTCAGCACGCCGGTGATCCGCGCGCCCGCCAGTCGGAGGGCGGCCGTCTCCCCGTCCTCCTGCGGGGCGCTCAGCAGCAGGGCCCGCACCACGGCCGCCCGCACGGTCCGTTCGGGGCCCCAGTCCGCGCCCCGCGCCGGGTCCTCGTCCGCCGGCCCCCGCAAGTCCACGTCCTGACCGCGGGGGAAGGCGCGCCACACCCGCTCCTCGGCGGGTGTCATGTTGTCGATCTCCATCAGCGGGGACTCTGACGCGCCCGGCCGGAGGCTGTCAACTCACCTCCGGCCGGGGCCGGTTACGCCCTGATGTTCCACTCCACGATCACGGGCCGGCCGTGCTCGGTCGACAGCCGGCTGACCGTGCCGGTCTCCAGCCGGAACAGCCGCCCCTCCGCCGGGGACAGACCCAGCCGGCGGGCCGTCAGGACGCGGAGGAAGTGGCCGTGCGCCACCAGCATCACATCGCCCTCGGGCAGTGCCTTCGCCGCCCGGGCGAGCACCCGGTCGGCCCGCTCGCCGACCTCCTCGGGGGACTCGCCCGGCTCACCGTCGGGGCCGGGCGGGCCGCCGTCGGTCCACAGGTCCCAGTCGGGGCGGGTGCGGTGTATCTCCTCGGTGGTGACGCCCTCGTAGGCGCCGTAGTACCACTCGTGCAGGTCCGCATCCCGCACGGCCCCCGTGAGGCCCGCGAGTTCGGCCGTGCGCACCGCGCGGCCGAGCGGGCTGGTGAGGACCAGTGCGAAGGAGCGGCCCGCGAGGAGCGGGGCGAGCGACGTGGCCTGCTTCTCACCGTTCGGGGTGAGGGGCAGGTCGGTGAAGCTGGTGTGCTGTCCGCTCCGGCTCCACTCCGTCTCGCCGTGGCGGACCAGCAGCAGATCGCCCACGTCCTACGCCTTCTTCTTCGCGGATTCGACGGCGTGGCCGCCGAACTGGTTGCGCAGCGCCGCGATCATCTTCATCTGCGGCGAGTCGTCCTGCCGGGAGGCGAACCGGGAGTAGAGGGAGGCGGTGATCGCGGGCAGCGGCACGGAGTTGTCGATCGCCGCCTCCACGGTCCAGCGCCCCTCGCCGGAGTCCTGGGCGTAGCCCCGGAGCTCCTCCAGGTGCTCGTCCTCGTCGAGGGCGTCCACCGCCAGGTCGAGCAGCCAGGAGCGGATGACGGTGCCCTGCTGCCAGGAGCGGAACACCTCGCGGACGTTGTCCACCGAGTCCACGGCCTCCAGCAGCTCCCAGCCCTCGGCGTAGGCCTGCATCATCGCGTACTCGATGCCGTTGTGGACCATCTTGGCGAAGTGCCCGGCGCCCACCCTGCCCGCGTGGACGTAGCCGTACGGACCCTCCGGCTTGAGCGCCTCGAAGATCGGCAGCAGCCGGTCGACGTACTCCTTCTCGCCGCCGACCATCAGGGCGTAGCCGTTCTTCAGGCCCCACACGCCGCCGGAGACACCGGCGTCGACGAAGCCGATACCGCGCTTGCTCAGCTCCTCGGCGTGCTTCTCGTCGTCCGTCCAGCGGGAGTTGCCGCCGTCGACCACCGTGTCGTACGGCTTCAGGAGGCCCGCGAGCTGGTCGATGACATGCTGGGTGGGCTCGCCGGCCGGGACCATGACCCAGACCGTGCGGGGTGCTTCCAGCTGGTTGACGAGGTCGGCCAGACTGCTGGCGTCGGACTTCTCGGGGTTGGTGTCGTATCCGATGACGGTGTGGCCGGCGTTGCGCAGGCGCTCGCGCATGTTGCCGCCCATCTTGCCGAGACCCACAAGACCGATCTGCATGTCAGTTCACTTCCCGGAGAGTGCGGTAGGTGGCCACCAGCGCGGCCGTGGACGGGTCGAGACCGGGGACGTCAGCGCCCTCGGTCAGGGCGGGCTCGACGCGCTTGGCGAGCACCTTGCCGAGTTCGACGCCCCACTGGTCGAAGGAGTCGATGTTCCAGACGGCGCCCTGCACGAACACCTTGTGCTCGTAGAGGGCGACCAGCTGGCCGAGGACCGACGGGGTCAGTTCGGTGGCCAGGATCGTGGTGGTGGGGTGGTTGCCCCGGAAGGTGCGGTGCGGCACCTGCTCCTCGGGCACGCCCTCCGCGCGCACCTCCTCGGCGGTCTTGCCGAAGGCGAGTGCCTGCCCCTGCGCGAACAAGTTGGCCATCAACAGGTCGTGCTGCGCCTTCAGTTCGTCGCTCAGCTCGCCGACCGGCCGGGCGAAGCCGATGAGGTCGGCCGGGATGAGCTTCGTGCCCTGGTGGATCAACTGGTAGTAGGCGTGCTGCCCGTTGGTGCCCGGCGTGCCCCACACCACCGGACCCGTCTGCCACTCCACGGGACGGCCCTCGCGGTCCACCGACTTGCCGTTGGACTCCATGTCGAGCTGCTGGAGGTAGGCGGTGAACTTCGACAGGTAGTGGCTGTAGGGCAGCACCGCGTGCGACTGGGCGTCGTGGAAGTTGCCGTACCAGATGCCCAGCAGGCCCATGATGAGCGGGGCGTTGGCCTCCGCCGGGGCATTGCGGAAGTGCTCGTCGACGATGCGGAAGCCGTCGAGCATCTCCCGGAAGCGGTCCGGGCCGATGGCGATCATCAGGGACAGGCCGATCGCGGAGTCGTACGAGTAGCGGCCGCCGACCCAGTCCCAGAACTCGAACATGTTGGCCGTGTCGATGCCGAAGCCGGCGACCTTCTCCGCGTTGGTCGACAGCGCGACGAAGTGCCTGGCCACCGCCTTCTCCTCGCCGCCCAGGCCCTTGAGCAGCCAGGAGCGGGCAGACGTGGCGTTCGTGATCGTCTCGATCGTGGTGAAGGTCTTGGACGCGACGATGAAGAGCGTCTCCGCCGGGTCCAGGTCGCGCACCGCTTCGTGCAGGTCGGAGCCGTCCACGTTCGACACGAAGCGGAACGTCAGCTCCCGCGCGGTGAACGGCCGCAGGGCCTCGTAGGCCATCGCCGGGCCGAGGTCCGAGCCGCCGATACCGATGTTGACGACGTTGCGGATGCGCTTGCCGGTGTGGCCGGTCCACTCACCGGAGCGCACCCGGTCCGCGAAGGCGGCCATCTTGTCGAGCACGGCGTGCACGCCCGGGACGACGTTCTCGCCGTCGACCTCGATCACCGCGTCCCGCGGGGCGCGCAGCGCGGTGTGCAGCACGGCCCGGTTCTCGGTGACGTTGATCCTCTCACCGCGGAACATGGCGTCGCGCAGCCCGGACACGTCGGTCGCGGCGGCCAGCTCCTGGAGCAGGGCCAGCGTCTCGTCGGTGACCAGGTGCTTGGAGTAGTCGATGCGCAGGTCGCCGACGTGCACGACGTAGCGCTCGGCGCGCCCCGGGTCCGCCGCGAACAGCTCACGCAGATCCGGCTGTGGCAGGGCGTCCGTGCGGTGGTCCTCCAGGGCGGCCCACTCGGGGCGCCGGGTGAGCCTCGGGGAACCGGAGGGGGAGTCAGACATGAGCAGGGGTCTCCTCGGTTGCCTCGCCGTTCAGGGCGATGGCGTACATCTCGTCCGCGTCGAGGCGCCGCAGCTCCTCGGCGATGAGTTCGGAGGTGGCACGGACCTTCAGTGCGAGGGTGCGCGACGGCTGGCCCGGCAGGGTCAGCGTGGCCAGCGGCCCCTCGGGGCGGTCGATGACGATCTCGCCGTTCTCCGTGCCCAGGCGCACGGCCGTGACGACGGGACCGGCGGTGACCACGCGGTCGACCCGGACGTGCAGCCGCGCCTCCAGCCAGCGGGCCAGCAGCTCGGCGGCCGGGTTCTCGGCCTCGGCCTCCACCGCCGCCGAGGTGATCCGGGCCCGGGCCTGGTCCAGCGCCGCCGCCAGCATCGAACGCCAGGGCGTCAGCCGGGTCCAGGCGAGGTCGGTGTCGCCGGGCGCGTAGGAGCGGACCCGGGCCCGCAGCGTCTCCAGGGGGTTCTCGACGGCGTACAGGTCGGTGATCCGCCGCTGGGCCAGTGCGCCGAGCGGGTCCTTCGAGGGGACCTCGGGGGCGTCCACCGGCCACCACACCACCACCGGGGCGTCCGGGAGCAGCAGCGGCAGCACCACCGAGTCGGCGTGGTCGGACACCTCGCCGTAGGTCCGCAGGATCACCGTCTCGCCGGTGCCCGCGTCGGCGCCCACCCGGACCTCGGCGTCCAGGCGGGAGGACTGGCGGTCGCGCGGGGTGCGGGCGTGCCGCTTGATGACGACCAGGGTGCGCGAGGGGTGCTCGTGCGAGGCCTCCTCGGCCGCCTTGATCGCGTCGTAGGCGTTCTCCTCGTCCGTGACGATCACCATCGTCAGGACCATGCCCACGGCAGGCGTGCCGATGGCGCGGCGCCCCTGCACCAGCGCCTTGTTGATCTTGCTTGCCGTGGTGTCGGTCAGGTCGATCTTCATGGCCTGCGCCAGCTCCGTCCGTCTCGTGCGAGCATCTCGTCGGCTTCCTCGGGTCCCCAGCTGCCCGAGGCGTACTGAGCGGGCCGGCCGTGCGTGGCCCAGTACTGCTCGATCGGGTCGAGGATCTTCCAGGACTCTTCCACTTCCTGGTGACGGGGGAACAGGTTGGCGTCGCCCAGGAGGACGTCGAGGATGAGCCGTTCGTACGCCTCGGGGCTCGATTCGGTGAACGACTCGCCGTACGCGAAGTCCATCGTCACGTCCCGGATCTCCATCGACGTACCCGGAACCTTGGAGCCGAAGCGGACCGTCATGCCTTCGTCCGGCTGAACGCGGATGACGATCGCGTTGGAGCCGAGCTCCTCGGTCGCGGTGGAGTCGAAGGGGGAGTGCGGGGCCCGCTGGAACACCACCGCGATCTCCGTCACCCGGCGGCCCAGCCGCTTGCCGGTGCGCAGGTAGAACGGGACGCCGGCCCAGCGGCGGTTGTCCACCTGGAGCCTGACCGCGGCGTACGTGTCGGTCGTGGAGGACGGGTCGATGCCCTCCTCCTCCAGATAGCCGCGCACCTTCGCGCCGCCCTGCCAGGCCGCCGCGTACTGGCCGCGCACGGTGCCCTGCCCCAGGTCCTGCGGCAGCCGCACGGCCTTGAAGACCTTCAGCTTCTCGGTGAGCAGCGAGGGGGCGTCGAAGGCGGCCGGCTCCTCCATCGCGGTGAGCGCCATGAGCTGGAGCAGGTGGTTCTGGATGACGTCACGGGCGGCGCCGATGCCGTCGTAGTAGCCGGCGCGGCCGCCGATGCCGATGTCCTCGGCCATGGTGATCTGCACGTGGTCGACGTACGACCGGTTCCAGATCGGTTCGAACATCTGGTTGGCGAAGCGCAGCGCCAGGAGGTTCTGGACCGTCTCCTTGCCCAGGTAGTGGTCGATGCGGAAGACCTGCTCCGGGTCGAACACCTCGTGCACGATCCGGTTGAGCTCCTCGGCCGACTCCAGATCGTGCCCGAACGGCTTCTCGATGACCGCGCGGCGCCAGGAGCCCTCGGGGGCGTCGGCCAGCTTGTGCTTCTTCAGCTGCTGGACGACCTTGGGGAAGAACTTCGGCGGCACCGAGAGGTAGAACGCGTAGTTGCCGCTGGTGCCCCGGGAGGCGTCCAGCTCCTCCACGGCGGAGCGCAGCTGCTTGAACGCCGTGTCGTCGTCGAAGTCGCCCGGGATGAACCGCATGCCCTCGGCGAGCTGCTGCCAGACCTCTTCGCGGAACGGGGTGCGGGCATGTTCGCGGACCGCGTCGTGCACCACCTGCGCGAAGTCCTGGTCCTCCCAGTCCCGGCGGGCGAAGCCCACCAGGGAGAAGCCCGGCGGCAGCAGGCCGCGGTTGGCCAGGTCGTACACCGCCGGCATCAGCTTCTTGCGGGACAGGTCACCGGTGACGCCGAAGATGACGAGCCCGGACGGGCCCGCGATCCTGGGCAGACGGCGGTCCTGCGCGTCGCGCAGCGGGTTGATGAAGTCGGTGTCGGTGTCGGTGTCGGTGTCGGTGTCGGCGCGGTCCGCGGACGGGGCGGCCTCCGCCGTGCCGCTCACCCCGGTCTGCTCGACCCCGGCCGCCTCCTGGGCCGCCCGGGCCTCCTTGTCCTCCTTGGTCCCCTTGGTCTCCTGCTCGGCCGTCTGGGGGATGCCCTCGATGCCCTCGCTCATTCCGCGTCAACTCCTATGCTGTTCAAGGACTTGGTGACCGCGTCCAGCAGGTCCTGCCAGGCCACCTCGAACTTGGCCACGCCCTCGTCCTCCAGTTGCCGCACCACCTCGTCGTATGCAATGCCGAGCCGTTCGACTGCCACCAAATCCTCTCGGGCCCGGTCGTAGCCGCCGGTGACGGTGTCGCCCCGGACGTCGCCGTGGTCGGCGACGGCGTTCAGCGTGGCCTCCGGCATGGTGTTGACCGTGCCGGAGGCGACCAGCTCGTCCACGTACAGGGTGTCCTTGTACGCGGGGTCCTTCACACCGGTGGAGGCCCAAAGGGGGCGCTGCCGGTTGGCTCCGGCGCCTTCCAGGGACTGCAGGCGCTCCCCGGCGAAGACCTGCTCGTACGCCTCGTAGGCGAGCCGCGCGTTGGCCAGGGCCGCCCTGCCCTTCAGGGCGAGGGCCTCGTCCGTGCCCAGCAGCGTCAGCCGCTTGTCGATCTCGGCGTCGACGCGGGAGACGAAGAACGACGCGACCGAGTGAATGCCCGACAGGTCGAGCCCGGCCGCCCGCGCCCGCTCCAGGCCGGCGAGGTAGGCGTCCATCACCTCGCGGTAGCGCTCCAGGGAGAAGATCAGCGTCACGTTCACACTGATACCCGCGCCGATCACCTCGGTGATCGCCGGCAGGCCCGCCTTCGTCGCCGGGATCTTGATCATGACGTTGGGGCGGTCCACCAGCCAGGCCAGCTGCCGGGCCTCGGCGACGGTCGCCGCCGTGTCGTGGGCCAGCCGGGGGTCGACTTCGATGGAGACCCATCCGTCCCGGCCGCCGGTGGCCTCGTACACCGGCCGCAGGACGTCGGCGGCGGACCGGACGTCGGCGGTCGTCATCATCCGGACGGCCTCGTCGACGCTGACACCGCGCACCGCCAGGTCGGCGAGCTGCTCCTCGTAACCCGCGCCGGAGCCGATGGCGGCCTGGAAGATGGACGGGTTGGTGGTGACGCCGACGACGTTCCTCGTGGCGACGAGCTCGGCCAGGTTGCCGGACTCGATCCGCCGGCGCGACAGGTCGTCCAGCCAGATCGACACGCCCTCGTCGGACAGGCGCTCGAGTGCTCCCGCGCTCGCGGTCGCTTCGGTCACAGTGATCATCTTCTTTCGGGCGGTCGGATCAGCCACGAGCCGCAGACAGGGATTCGCGCGCGGCGGCGACGACGTTCTCGGGGGTGAAGCCGTACTCGGCGAACAGGGTCGTGGCATCGGCGGAGGCACCGAAGTGCTCCAGGGAGACGATGCGTCCCGCGTCCCCGACGAACCGGTACCAGGTCAGGCCGATACCGGCCTCGACGGCGACCCGGGCCTTCACGGACGGCGGAAGCACGCTGTCGCGGTACGAGCGCGGCTGCTCCTCGAACCACTCCACGGACGGCATCGACACGACGCGGGTGGGCACGCCGGCGGCCTGGAGCTGCTCGCGCGCCCCGGCGGCGACGTGCACCTCGGATCCGGTGGCGATCAGGATCACCTGCGGCTCGCCGCCCTCCGCCTCGAAGCGCACGTAACCGCCGCGAACCGCCTCCGGGTTCGGCTCGTACGTGGGCACGCCCTGGCGGGTGAGCGCGAGGCCGTGCGGGGCCGGGGCGGTGGAGTGCCGCTTCAGGATCTCGGCCCAGACGATCGCGGTCTCGTTGGCGTCGGCGGGGCGCACGACGTTCAGGCCGGGGACGGCCCGCAGGGAGGCGAGGTGCTCGACCGGCTGGTGGGTCGGGCCGTCCTCGCCCAGGCCGATGGAGTCGTGCGTCCATACGTACGTCACCGGCAGCTGCATCAGGGCCGACATCCGCACCGCGTTGCGCATGTAGTCGGAGAACACCAGGAAGGTACCGCCGTAGATGCGCGTGTTGCCGTGCAGGGCGATGCCGTTCATCTCCGCGGCCATGGAGAACTCGCGGATGCCGAAGTGGACGGTGCGCCCGTACGGGTCGGCCTCCGGCAGCGGGTTGCCCTCCGGGAGGAAGGAGCTGGTCTTGTCGATGGTGGTGTTGTTGGAGCCGGCCAGGTCGGCCGAACCGCCCCACAGCTCCGGGACGACCGGGCCGAGCGCCTGGAGGACCTTGCCGGAGGCGGCACGGGTGGCGACCGCCTTGCCCGGCTCGAACACCGGCAGGGCGTCCTCCCAGCCCTCGGGAAGCTCGCCCTTGCTGACGCGGTCGAACGTGGCGGCCCGCTCCGGGTTCTCGCTCCGCCATGCGGCGATCCGCTTGTCCCAGGCGGTGTGCGCCTCGGCGCCCCGGTCCAGGGCCCGGCGGGTGTGGGCCAGTACCTCGTCGGCGACCTCGAAGGACCGCTCGGGGTCGAAGCCGAGGAGTCGCTTGGTGGCGGCGACCTCGTCCTCGCCGAGCGCCGAGCCGTGCGAGGCCTCGGTGTTCCGGGCGTTCGGGGCGGGCCAGGCGATGATGGTGCGCATCGCGATGATCGAGGGCCGCTCGGTCTCGGCCTGAGCCGCCCGCAGCGCCGCGTGCAGCGCGTGCACGTCGATGTCGCCGTCCTCGGCGGGCGTGATCCGCTGCACGTGCCAGCCGTAGGCCTCGTAGCGCTTCAGCACGTCCTCGGAGAACGCGGTGGCGGTGTCGCCCTCGATGGAGATGTGGTTGTCGTCGTAGAGGAAGACCAGGTTGCCGAGCTTCTGGTGGCCGGCGAGCGAGGAGGCCTCGGCGGAGACGCCCTCCTGGAGGTCGCCGTCGGAGACGATCGCCCAGATCGTGTGGTCGAAGGGGGAGTCGCCCTCGGGGGCGTCCGGGTCGAACAGACCGCGCTCGTAGCGGGCGGCCATCGCCATGCCGACGGCGTTCGCGACGCCCTGGCCGAGCGGGCCGGTGGTGGTCTCCACGCCGGCGGTGTGCCCGTACTCGGGGTGGCCGGGCGTCTTGGAGCCGTGCGTGCGGAACGCCTTCAGGTCGTCCAGCTCCAGCTCGTAGCCCGCGAGGTAGAGCTGCGTGTACAGGGTCAGCGAGGTGTGGCCGGGGGACAGGACGAAGCGGTCACGGCCGGTCCACTCGGGATCGGCGGGATCGTGCCGCATCACCTTCTGAAAGATCGTGTAGGCGGCCGGTGCCAGGCTCATCGCGGTACCGGGATGGCCGTTGCCGACCCGCTGGACGGCGTCCGCGGCCAGAAGGCGGGCGGTGTCGACGGCACGCCGGTCGAGTTCGGTCCATTCGAAGCTGTCCGCTGTCTGCGTGCTCATCTTCAAGAAGTCCTCGATGGAAGCGAAGTTGCTGGTCTGACGTCTTCAAAATTAAAAGTCTGACTTTTTCGAGGGAAGGTTGTCGTGTGCCAGCCTGTGGTGAAAGTGGGACACCCCACCGGCAGCAGGTCACGCGAGCGGGGCGGTACGAGGCGGACATGGCGGACAGAAGCATCCAAGGCGGCGACGGGATCGATACGTTCCCCTTCCCGGTCGAGCTCAGCGTCGGCGGCGTCGGCATGCAGGTCGGCCCGATGGGCACCGGCCGTACCTGGCACGCCGACGCGCCGCTGGAGCGCGTGCACCGCATCGACTTCCACATCGTCCTGCTGTTCGGCGCGGGCCCGGTCCGGCACATGGTCGACTTCACCGAGTACGAGGCCACGGCCGGGGACCTGCTGTGGATCCGCCCGGGGCAGGTCCACCGCTTCTCGCGCACCAGCGAGTACCGCGGAACCGTACTGACCATGCAACCCGGCTTCCTGCCCCGCTCGACCGTGGAGGCCACCGGCCTCTACCGCTACGACCTGCCGCCGCTGCTGCGCCCCGACGCCGCCCAACTCGCCGGTCTCCAGGCCGCGCTCGCGCACCTGCGGCGCGAGTACGAGGACACGGCGACACTCCCGCTGAGCCTGCACACCGCCGTCCTGCGCCACTCGCTGACGGCGTTCCTGCTGCGGCTCGCCCACCTCGCGGCGAGTTCGGCTCAGGCCCTGCGGCAGCGGGCCGACTCCACCTTCACCCTCTTCCGGGACGCCGTGGAGCGGGACTTCGCCACCAACCACAGCGTCAGCGCCTACGCCGACGCGCTCGGCTACTCCCGCCGCACCCTGGTCCGGGCGGTGCGCTCGGCCACCGGCGAGACCCCCAAGGCCTTCATCGACAAGCGCGTGGTCCTGGAGGCCAAACGGCTCCTCGCCCACACCGACCTGCCGATCGGCCGGGTCGGTGTGGCGGTCGGCTTCCCGGACGCCGCGAACTTCTCCAAGTTCTTCCACCAGCACACGGACCAGACCCCGGCGGCGTTCCGGGCGGAACTGCGCTGACGGCGGCTCAGCGCAACGAAAAGGGGCTCCACGCGCGCGTGGAGCCCCTGTCGGGGACGGTCAGTGCCCGAAGGTGAACCAGTTGACGTTCACGAAGTCGGCCGGCTGACCGCTGGTGAAGGTCAGATACACGTCGTGTGTCCCCGTCACGTCGCCGATGTTCGCCGGGACGGTCCGCCACGACTGCCAGCCGCCGGTGTTGCCCACCGCGAAACTTCCGATGGGCGCGCTGCTCCGGCTGTCCAGCCGCACCTCGACGAGCCCGCTGACGCCGCCCGCCGCGCCGCTCGCGACCCGGGCGCTGAACTGCCGGGCCGCCGAGGAGCCGAAGTCGACGCCCTTGAAGTGCAGCCAGTCGCCGTTGGCGAGCGCGCCGACGTTCCGGCCGCCGCCGGAGTCGGACGTCGTCTCGGTGATCACGCCGGACTGGCCGTCGTAGGACTCGGCCTGGATGGTCCCGTAGGCGTCGCGGCCGCCGGTCGGGGGAGGCGTGGTGCCGCCGCCGGACGACAGCACCTGTACGTAGTCGACGACCATCGCGTGGCCCGGCTGCGTCCCGGCGTCCGGGCCGCCGCCGAACGCGTCGGGGAAACCGCCGCCCATCGCGACGTTCAGGATGATGAAGAAGCCGTGGTCGGTGGCGTTCTTCCAGGTCGTCGCGTCGACCTGGTGGGCGCGCACCGTGTGGAAGTTGACGCCGTCCAGGTAGAAGCGGATCTCCTCGACACTCGTCGAGCGGTCCCACTCCATCCGGTACGTGTGGAAGCCGGCCTGGCAGGAGGTGCCCTGGCAGGTGGTCGAACCGCCGATGCCGCTGGTCTCGTTGCAGGGGCCGCCCGGTGAGGTGCCGCAGTGCATCGTGGCGAACACCGTGTTCATGCCCTGGGTGTTCTCCATGATGTCCAGCTCGCCGACCGCGGGCCAGTTCCAGTAGTTGCCGCGGTAGGGGCCGCCCAGCATCCAGAACGCCGGCCAGTAGCCCTTGGCGGCGGCACCGGTGACGTTCGGGACCTGGATGCGCGACTCGACGCGCAGCTTGCCGCCGGCCGGGGGCTGGAAGTCGGTGCGGTTGGTCTCGATCCGGCCGGAGGTCCAGTTGCCGGCGGCGTCCCGCCGGGGCGTGATGCGCAGGTTGCCGTTGCCGTCGAGCGAGACGTTGTCCGTGCTGCTCGTCATCGTCTCGATCTCGCCGGTGCCCCAGCCCGCGGGACCGCCCGGGTAGCCCTTGCCGGTCGCGTACTGCCAGTGGGAGGTGTTGACGCCGGAGCCGGCGGCGCCGTTGAAGTCGTCCACGAACACCTGCGTCCAGCCCGACGGGGGTGGTGGGGCCGAGGCGTTGGCCGTCGGGGTGGCGACCGCGGCGGCGGCCGCCGCCAGGCCGAGCGTGCTGACGACGGCGACGAACGCCCGCCGGAAGGGGCGGGGTCTGCGGAGGGTGCTTGAGGTTTCGCTCATGCGGGGGCCTCTCGGAAGGGGTGAGAGCGCTCTCAAAGTGCCGCCAATGTGCTCCACCGCACCCGTGCCGTCAAGGGATGAAGCCAAGAAAGTTGAGCGGCTGTGGCCGGCTGCAGAGCCTGAACGAGCGGACCGGGTCAGCCGGAGGCCTCTTCACCGCCTGGCTGCTCCGGTTCGGCGGACCACCGCTTCACGTACCAGGCCACCGCGTCGTCCATGGCCAGAATGAGAACGACGCCGACCCCCATCGTCCACTCGGGAAGCCCCGCGAAGTGGACGATGGAGACGATGACCATCACCACGGTGGCCATCAGCAGCCACCGCAGCCCGTGCTGCCACCAGCGGTGCCCCGCCAGCCACCGTGCCCACCGCCGCGCCCTGCCCGACTGCGCCATCCCCGGCCTCCCCCCGTCAGCACCTCGCAAGGGTTCGACTTCCGGCGGGCCGGGACGGTTGTCCCGGCCCGTCCTCCGACGCGCCGCGCTGTTGAACCAGGGCTTCCGGGGCACTCGGGGTGCACGCAGACCACCGGTCGAGGCAGCAGGAGGCATCCGTGGCCGTTCGCCATCACCTGATCCGAGTCGGACCGGGCGCCGTGTGGGACGTCCTCGCCGACGGTCACCGCTACGCCGAGTGGGTGGTGGGAACTTCCGAGTCCCACCCGGTCCGCGGACAGTGGCCGCGCACGGGCTCGGCCATCCGCTACGAGGTCCGGCTCGGCCCGGTGCGGCTCGACAACGAGACGGTCGTCCGCTCCTGCGAGGAAGGCACCCGGCTGGAACTGGAGGCCAAGGCCGGCGCCCTGGGCACGGCACGCATCGCGATCGAGCTGCGGCCCTGGGGCGAGCACTGCCTGGTGATCGTGGACGAACATCCCTTGCGGGGCGCGGGCGGCCGGCTGCACAACGTCGGCTTCGAAGCGCTGATCCAGCTGCGCCACCGCGCCATGCTCGCCCGGCTGGCCAGACTGTGCGAGGCCGAGGCAGGGCAGAGTACCCGCCGCGCCCTGGGCCAGGTGACCATGGGATCCGAGGCGGACGGAGCGGGCCATGCCTGACGCCGTGGTCATCGGCGCGGGCCCCAACGGGCTGGTCGCCGCCAACGTCCTCGCGGACGCCGGGTGGAGCGTCGAGGTACTGGAGGAGCAGCCCGAACCGGGCGGCGCCGTACGCCATGACAGGGGCGTCGACGCCGCCTTCGTCAACGACCTGTTCAGCTCCTTCTACCCCCTCGCGGCCGCCTCGCCCGTCCTGGCCGCGCTGCACCCCGAGGAGTACGGACTGCGCTGGAGCCACGCGCCCAGCGTGCTGGCCCACCCCCTCACCGACGGCAGCTGCGCCGTCCTGGACCGCGATGTCGACACCACCGCCGCGTCCCTGGACACCTTCGAGCCGGGCGACGGAGCCGCGTGGCAGCGGCTGCACGAGGTGTGGCAGAGCCTGGGCCCCGATCTCCTGAGCGCCCTGTTCACCCCGTTCCCGCCCGTCCGCGCGACCGCACGGCTGGCGCTGCGGCTGCGGGCGGCGGGCGGACTGCGCATGGCCCGTTCCCTGGTGCTGCCGGTGCGGCGCCTGGGGGAGGAGGAGTTCCGCGGCCCGGGCGGGCGCCTGCTGCTGGCCGGCAACGCCCTGCACGCCGACCTCGCCCCCGAGGCGGCCGGCAGCGGCGGCTTCGGCTGGCTGATGGCCATGCTGGGCCAGACCTACGGCTTCCCGGTCCCGGCCGGCGGCTCCGGCGCGCTGACCTCGGCTCTGGTCCGGCGTCTGGAGACCCTGGGCGGACGGGTGCGCTGCGGACAGCGCGTCGAGCAGGTCGTCGTCCGCGGCGGGCGGGCCGTCGGAGTGCGGACGGCGACCGGTGACGCGGTGCCGGCCCGCCGGGCGGTGCTGGCGGACGTGTCGGTGCCCGCCCTGTACGGCGAACTGGTCGATCCCGCGCACCTGCCCGCGCAGATCCTCGACGACCTGCGGCGCTTCCAGTGGGACTTCGCCACCTTCAAGGTCGACTGGGCGCTCGACGGCCCGGTGCCCTGGCAGGCCGAGCAGGCGTCCCGGGCCGGTACCGTGCACCTCGCCGACGGCATGGACGAGCTGACCCGCTTCGCCGCCCAGATCGCCATGCGGCAGGTCCCGGACCGCCCGTTCCTGATCTTCGGCCAGATGACCACCTCCGACGCCTCCCGCTCGCCGCAGGGCACCGAATCGGCGTGGGCCTACACCCACATCCCCCACGAGATCCGCGCCGACGCGGGCGACGAGGGAATCACCGGCGAATGGTCCACCAAGGACCAGGAGCTCATGGCCGACCGCGTCGAACGCCAGGTGGAGCGCTTCGCGCCCGGATTCCGCTCCCTGATCCGCGGCCGCCGCATCCTCGCACCCCCGACCCTGGAGGCACTCGACGGCAATCTCGCGGGCGGGGCCATCAACGGCGGCACCACCGCGATCCACCAGCAGCTCGTCTTCCGCCCCATGCCGGGCACCGGCCGACCGGAAACCCCGGTGCCGGGCCTGTACCTCGCCTCCTCCGGAGCCCATCCCGGCGGCGGGGTGCACGGAGCGCCGGGATCCAACGCCGCGCGGGCCGCCCTGCGCCGCAACCGGCCCCCCGGTCTGGCCCGCGCCCAGCGGCTCCTCGCCCACCGCGATCGCACCGGAGCCAGACGCTGACCCGGCCCCCGGGGGCGGGTCAGGCACCGTAAGGAAGGGCAGCCCATGAGCAGCAGCCCGCTCGCCGAGCGCACCATCGTCATCACCGGAGCCGCCCGCGGTGTGGGCGCGGCACTGGCCCGCGAAGCGGCACGGCGGGAAGCCCGGGTGGCGCTCGTCGGCCACGAGAAGACCGCGATGGACGCGGTGGCCGCCTCCCTGCCGGGTCCGGCCCTCGCCTTGGAGGCCGACGTCACCGACCTCTCCGCGCTGGAAGCCGCGGCGGACACCGTGCGGGCCCGCCTCGGCCGTCCGTCGGCGGTGGTGGCGAACGCGGGCATCGCCGAGGGCGGCGCGTTGCTCGCCTCGGACCCGGCCGCCTGGCGCCGCGTGATCGACGTCAACCTCACCGGCAGCGCCCAGACCGCCCGGGCGTTCCTGCCGGACCTGCTCGACACGGCGGGCTACTTCCTCCAAGTCGCCTCCCTGGCCTCGCTCGGCGCCGCCCCCCTGATGAGCGCCTACTGCGCCTCCAAGGCGGGGGTCGAGGCCTTCGCGCACTCCCTGCGGGCGGAGGTGGCGCACCGCGGGGTCGGGGTGGGCATCGCCTACCTCAACTGGACGGACACGGACATGATCCGCGACGCCGACCGGTACGCCGTCCTGCGGGAGCTGCGCCGGCACATGCCCCCGCCGGCCCGCCGCGTGTACCCGGTGGAAACGGTCGCCGCCCGCCTGGTCAGGGGCATGGAGCGCCGCCGTACGGCCGTGTACGCACCGGCGTGGCTGCGGCTGGCCCAGCCGATACGCCCGGTCATGCCCCCTGTGGTCCTGCGGGTCGCGCGCCGCGAACTGCCCCGCCTGGAAGCCTCGGGCCCGGTCCGCTACACCGGGCCGCTCGGCGCCGGCGGCCTGGCCGACCGCGCGGCGGCCGGCCCGAGGACCTGACACGTGCGGACCGGCAGGCCCGGACGGCCACGGTCATGCCGGACACTGGTCAGCAGGAGAAGGGAGGCCGACCGTGCTGACCGGAGTCCGTGAACAGCTGGGCCAGGCCCTGTTCCGCCGCGTCGCAGGCCCCGGCGGGCCCGCGACCCGTGCCCGTATCCACCACACCCCCGGCCCGCGCTGGTTCGGGCCGGACCGGCCGATCCGCACGGTCCACGGTGACGCCTCGATGTTCATCGGCGGGCTGACCGCCCTCCTCCTGCAATCGCTGCATCCGCTCGCGATGGCGGCGGTCGCCGGACACTCCGGCTTCCGCGGCGACCCGTGGGGCCGGCTGCAGCGCACCAGCACCTTCCTGGCCGTGACGACGTACGGCACCGCAGCGGACGCCCAGCAGGCGGTCGACCATGTCCGCGGCATCCACCGACGGATCCGCGGCACGACGGCCGAGGGCGTGCCGTATCACGCGGCCGATCCCCATCTGCTCGGCTGGGTGCACGCCGCCGAGACGGACAGCTTCCTGCGCGCCCACGAACGCTACGGGGCCCTCCGGCTGGACGCCGCCGGCTACGACGCCTACGTCGCCGACACCGCGCGCGTGGCCGAGGCGCTGGGCGTGGACGACCCGCCGCGGGACCGCCGCGAACTGGCCGAGCGCCTGACCGCCTACCGGCCCGAGCTGCGGGCCACGCCCGAGGCCCGGGCAGCCGCCCGCTTCCTGCTGTTCCAGCCGCCCCTGCCCCTGGCCGTCCGGCCCTTCTACGGCGGGCTGGCCGCGAACGCCGTCACCCTGCTCCCGCCCTGGGCGCGCGGGATGCTGTGGCTGCCCAGGGTGCCGGTCGTCGAGGACCTCGCCGTACGCCCCACCGGCCGCGCCCTGACCCGGACCATCCGCTGGGCGATGACCCCGACCCGGGAGGCCTGAACCCGCGAACATGGGGGGCGCGTCGCATCCCGGCATCGCTCAGGGCTGCCACCCCAGCGCCCGCGAGATGCCACGCGCCGCCATCCGCACCGCCGGGCCCAGGACCGGGACCTGGGCGTCCGCGTGAGGTACCACGATCGACACGGCGGCGGTCACCGTGCCGTCCGCGCCGCGTACCGGCGCGGCCACCGACAGGGCGTCCTCGGTGACCTGACGGTCGCTCACCGCGACCCCCGACCTGCGTACCTCGGCCAGCGCCCGCCGCAGCCGCTCCGGTTCGGTGATCGTGTACGGGGTGAAGGACGCCAGTTCGCCCGCGCAGTACTCCTTCTGGAACACCGGGTCGCCGTGGGCCAGCAGGGCGAGTCCGACCCCGGTGGCGTGCAGCGGCCAGCGGGCGCCGACGCGGATGTGCACACCGACCGCCGACCGTCCCGACAGCCACTCGATGTAGACGACGTCCCGGCCGTCCCGCACGGCCAGCTGCACGTTCTCGTGCGTCGCCTCGTACAGGTCCTCCAGGTACGGCAGCGCGATCTGCCGCAGGGCGAGGCCGCGCGGGGCCAGTGCGGCGAGCTCCCACAGCCGCAGCCCGACGTGGTAGACGCCGGACTCGTCCCGTTCCAGGGCGCCCCACTCGGTGAGCGCGCCCACCAGGCGGTGCGCGGTGGTCAGGCTCAGCCCGGCCCGCCGGCTGATGTCCGTCAGGCACAGCGCCGGATGCTCGTGGTCGAAGGCCGCGAGTACGGACAGCAGCCGGTCGGGCGCGGTGGGGGCGGTCATGGCCGGGTGACTCCCGGGTGGGCGGGGTCGTAGGGGCGGGGGTAGGCGGCCGGGCGGTACGGAAGGTAGCGGGGCTCCGCCGTCGGCTCCGCCGCCTTCGCGCGGGAGTTGAGGGCGCCGGGCGAGGCGTCCCAGCGGCCGGTGTCCAGGCGCATCTCCACAGTGTGCAGGGCGGCCAGTGTCTCGCCCGTGGTGAAGGTGCAGTGGCCCGGGGCGTCGACGTACGCCTGGCGGAGGAGCCCGGCGGAGCCCGCCGCGGTCGCGGCCCGCCGGTAGGCGCTCTCCGACTGCACCGGGATCAGGGCGTCACCGGTGGTGTGGATGTTCAGCTGGGGGTCGGTGAGCCGGCCCGAGAGCACGCTGGTGTCGCGCATCCACCGCACCGCCGACGGGTCGGCGGAGATCCGGGGTGCCCGGCCCAGGGCCGAGAGGTCGGTGCGCAAGGACAGTCCCGCCTCCTTGTAGAGCTCCGTCACCTCTTTGTACAGCGGGGACCGTACGAGCATCGAGCGGTAGTCGACGCCCGTGTTCCAGGACGGGTTGCCGCCGGCCCGGCTCTCGGCCTCCTGCCGCCAGCCGAACGCGGGCAGTTGGAGCAGGCCCCGGACGGCCGTGTACTGGTTGGACTGCGCGGTCTTCCAGTCGCCGGGGCCCGGCTCGGCCTGCGAGGGGTCGTTGTGGCCGGGGATGTTGTGCAGGGCGGCGGCCAGGGCGATCCGGGCCCGGCCCCCGGGAGTCTGCTGGGCGGCGTCGACCTTCGAGGTGAGTGTCTTCGCGGCGGCGACCGCCTCCGCCCGGTCCGCGAACCCCGCGAGCCGGACACCGGAGTCCGGGGCGAGCAGGGTGCGCAGCGCGAACACCGGGTCCAGGGTGCTGTTCCAGTTGGCGACACCGCCCTGCACCAGCCCGCACATCGACAGCGATCCGTCGAACCGGTCGGGGTGCCGCTCGGCGAGCATGCTGGTGACGAAGCCGCCGTACGAGGTGCCCCAGGCCAGCGTCCGCCGGGCCGCCCCGAACTTCTCCGTGAACAGGTCCAGCGTGGCGAGCTGGTCGGGCACCGCCTCGGTGACCGCCCAGCCGTTCGTCGCGTACGAGGAGCCGATCAGGGCGTAGCCCTCGGCCAGCAGTTTGTCGCGGGCGGCCGGACCGGGCGTGTTCTGGGCCGGGTTGGGGGCCCCGGCCGGGGTGTAGCCGTGGCTGTAGAGCAGGACCGTGCCGTTCCAGGGCGCCGGTACGTCCATCACGTACGCGGCGCCGGAGGAGAGCCGGCCCTCCAGGTGGGTGCCGGTGTCGGCGGCCTGCGCGGGCAGGGCCGTCGCCGCCACGGACAGGCAGGCGGTCACTAGGGCGAGGCGGATCCTCAACGCGAAGTTCCTTCCAGGGCGGGGGCGGCGGTGGGGGAGTCCAGGGCGTCCGTGTGGGTCTCGCGCAGCCGCCACACGGTGACCGCGGTGATCGCCGCGCCCGCGCACAGCAGCAGGGACACCGGGGTGCTGCCGCCGCCGAAGGAGGCCAGGAGACTGCCCGCGATCAGCGGGGAGAACCCGGCGCCGATCAGGGTCGCCCCCTGATAGCCGAGGGAGGCGCCGGTGTAGCGGACGCGGGTGCCGAACATCTCGGTGAGCAGGGCGCCGAGCGGCCCGTACATCGTGGACTGGGCGACGCCGTGGCCGAGCGCCAGGGCGAGGATCAGCAGTCCGGGGGAGCCGGAGTCGACCAGGGCCAGCACCGGGAAGGCGAGCGCCGCCGAGGCGACGGCACCGGCGAGGACGACGGGCCGGCGCCCGACCCGGTCCGACAGCGCGGACGCGGCGGGCAGGACGATGAGGGCCACGCAGGAGGCGACGGTGACCGCGGTCAGCACCTGCGGGCGGGTGTATCCCTCGTCGACGGCGTAGGAGATCATGAAACTGGTCAGCAGCGACTGGGCGGTGAAGGCGCCGATGCCGACGCCGGCGGCCAGCAGCACGGGCTTCGGGCGGCGCAGCACCTCCACGATCGGCGGCTTGTCCACCGGCTCGCGCTTGACCCGCGTGAACAGGGGGCTCTCGGCGACCTTCAGCCGCACGAACAGGCCGACGCCGAGCAGCACGATGCTCAGCAGGAACGGCACCCGCCAGCCCCAGGAGCGGAACTGCTCGTCCGGCAGCGCGGCGACGAGGGTGACCACACCGGCCGACAGCACGGAACCGAGCGGCGCCCCGAGCTGGGTGAAGCTGGACCACAGGCCACGCCGGGACCCCTGCGCGTGCTCGGCGTGCTCGACGACCATCAGCATCGCGCCGCCCCATTCGCCGCCGATCGCGATGCCCTGCACCACGCGCAGGGCGACCAGCAGCACCGGGGCCCAGACGCCGATCGCGTCGTACGTCGGCAGCAGGCCGATGAGGAAGCTGCCCGACCCCATCAGGACCATGGTCAGCAGCATCATCGACTTGCGGCCGAGCCGGTCGCCGAAGTGTCCGAAGAGGATGCCGCCGAACGGCCGGGCGAGATAGCCCGCGGCGAAGGTGCCGAACGCCGCGACGGTGCCGACCGCCGGGTCGGCCCGTGGGAAGAACAGTTCGCCGAAGACGAGCGCGGCGACGGTGCCGTAGACGAGGAAGTCGTAGAACTCGACGGTGGTGCCGAGCAGGCCGGACACGGCGACGCGGCGCAACTGCCGTGGATCGGGGGAGGGTTGGGCGACTGACGAGGATGGCTGCACGGTGGGCTCCCTGGGGACGGGGCGCGGTTGGTCCGTGAAGTTATGCATCCATCGTGCAGCCGTCAATCATTTGCACAACATCAGTTCAGGCCGTCCTCCGCGATCCGCAACAGCAGCGCGTGCAGGGTCTCCCGCTCGGCGGGTTCCAGCGGGCCCAGAAGTTCGCCGGTCACCCGCAGGCCGGCCTCGTCGGTGTCGCGGAGGAAGTCGCGGCCGCTCCCGGTCAGGACGACGATCCGGCTGCGGCGGTCGTCGGGGGAGGGGCGGCGCTCGGCGAAGCCCAGCTTCTCCAGGTCGTCCACCAGGCCGACGATCGCGCTCGGGTCGTAGCCGAGCCGCGCGCTCAGTTCGCGCTGGAGGGCGCCGTCGGTGGTGGCGAGGAAGCGCAGCACCGCGTAGTGGCGCAGCCGCAGGCCCGACTCCTGGAGGCAGGCGTTGAAGAGCTGCCCCGAGCGCAGGCCCAGGCGGTACAGCAGATAGCCCGTGTCGGCGTGCAGTCCGCGCATCCACGGTTCGTGGGCGTCGATGGGCTTCGCGGAGACGTTCTGGCGTGAGATGGCGGGCTCCCTGTGCTCGGTGCTGCTTCCTGGTGATTCCAGCATCTCGCACCCAAAGGTCACCAACAACTATTGACGACAACAATTATTGCTCTTAGCTTCAATCTCGCAGTCGAACCCGTGTGATGCGCAGTCGAACCCCTGTGACTCGCAGTCGAACCCTGTGTGAAGGGACCCGCTCGTGCCCAGCATCGATCTCTCCGGCAAGGCCGCCGTCGTCACCGGCAGCGGCCGCGGCCTCGGCCTCGCCTACGCCCATGCCCTGGCCGCCCACGGCGCGTCCGTGGTCGTCAACGACGTCGACGAGGCGGTGGCCGAGGCGGCCGTGAAGTCCATCGCGGAAGCGGGCGGCCGGGCCGTCGCCGAGGTCGTCCCGGTCGGCACCACCGAGGCCGCCGAGCGGCTGGTGAACCGCGCGGTCGAGGAGTTCGGCCGGCTCGACGTGCTCGTCACCAACGCGGGCATCCTGCGCGACAAGGTCCTGTGGAAGATGACCGACGAGGACTTCGACGCGGTGCTCACCACCCACCTCAAGGGCACCTTCACCTGCGCCCGGGCCGCGGCCGTCCGGATGCGCGAGCAGGGCGAGGGCGGCTCGCTGATCCTGGTCGGCTCCCCGGCCGGCCAGCGCGGCAACTTCGGCCAGACGAACTACGCCGCCGCCAAGGCCGGCATCGCCGCCATGGCCCGCACCTGGTCGATGGAGCTGGGCCGCGCGAACATCACGGTCAACGCGATCGTGCCGGTCGCCGCCACCGCGATGACCGAGACCATCCCGGCGTTCGCCCCCTACATCGAGGCCATGCGGGGCGGCGAGCCGCTGCCGGACTTCCTGCGCAAGGGCGAGGGCTTCGGCACCCCCGAGGACTGCGCGGCCCTGGTTCCCTTCCTGGCCTCGGAAGCCGCCCGGGGCGTCACCGGCCAGTGCGTCGGCATCGGCGGCGACAAGGTGGCACTCTGGTCGCATCCGCAGGAGATCAGGGCGGCCTACGCCGACGGCGGCTGGACTCCGGACACGCTGGCCGACGCCTGGCCCACCTCGGTCGGTGCCGAGCTCCAGTCGGTGGGCATCCCGGCGCCGAAGTTCCCGGAGGCGTGATGGACCCCTCTATGAACGTCGAGCACCTGGTCGCGATCGACGTCCACACGCACGCCGAGGTGTCCTCCCAGGGCCACTCCTCCCTGGACGACGACCTGCACGACGCCTCCTCGGCCTACTTCAAGGTCGAGGGCAAGCGGAAGCCGACCCTGGAGGAGACCGCCGCCTACTACCGCGAGCGGAACATGGCCGCCGTGATCTTCACGGTCGACGCCGAGTCCGCCACCGGCACAGCGCCCGTCCCGAACGAGGAGGTCGCCGAGGCGGCCGCCGCCAACGCCGACGTCCTCATCCCGTTCGCCTCCATCGACCCCTTCCGGGGGAAGGCGGGCGTCAAGCAGGCCCGGCGGCTGGTCGAGGAGTACGGGGTGAAGGGCTTCAAGTTCCACCCCAGCATCCAGGGGTTCTTCCCCAACGAACGCTCCGTGGCGTACGACCTGTACGAGGTGATCGAGGAGACGGGCGCGATCGCCCTCTTCCACACCGGGCAGACGGGCATCGGCGCCGGCGTCCCCGGCGGGGGCGGGATCAGGCTGAAGTACTCCAACCCGCTCCATGTGGACGACGTGGCCGCCGACTTCCCGCACCTGAAGATCATTCTGGCGCACCCGTCCTTCCCCTGGCAGGACGAGGCCCTGGCCGTCGCCACGCACAAGCCGGGCGTGCACATCGACCTGTCAGGCTGGTCGCCGAAGTACTTCCCGCCGCAGCTCGTGCAGTACGCGAACACCCTGCTGAAGGACAAGGTCCTCTTCGGCTCCGACTTCCCCGTCCTCACCCCCGACCGCTGGCTCGCCGACTTCGAGAAGCTGACGATCAAGGACGAGGTCCGGCCGAAGATCCTCAAGGAGAACGCGGCCCGCCTGCTCGGGCTGACGAAACCGTAAGGGGCGTGACATGCGCAACGAGGGACTGGGGTCATGGCCCGCACGCCGGGCCCGCAAGACCCCGCACCGCACCGCCCTGATCCACGGCGGGACCGCCACCGACTACGGCACGCTCCACTCCCGCACCACCCGCCTGGCCCACGCCCTGCGTGCCCGGGGCGTGCGCCGCGGCGACCGCATCGCCTACCTGGGCCCCAACCACCCCTCCTATCTGGAGACCCTGTTCGCGTCCGGCACGCTCGGCGCGGTCTTCGTCCCGCTCAACATCCGCCTCGCCGGGCCGGAGATCGCCTACCAGCTCGCCGACTCCGGCGCGCGGGCCCTCGTCTACGGCCCGTCCTACGCCGGTCTGGTCGCGGGCCTGCCCGGCAGCACGGACGTACGCGTCTATCTGGAGGTCGGCGGCGAGTACGAGGCGGCCGTCGCCGAGGCGCCCGGAGAGCCGATCGACGAACCCGTCGGTGCCGACGACACCTGCATCATCATGTACACCTCGGGCACGACCGGCCGCCCCAAGGGCGCCATGCTCACCCACGGCAACCTCACCTGGAACGCCGTCAACGTCCTCGTCGACACCGACCTGATCGCCGACGAACGCGCCTTGGTCTCCGCCCCGCTGTTCCACACGGCAGGGCTGAACATGCTGACGCTTCCGGTCCTGCTGAAGGGCGGCACCTGTGTCCTGGTCGACGCCTTCGACCCGGACGCGACCTTCGACCTGATCGAACGCCACCGGATCACCTTCATGTTCGGCGTGCCCACGATGTTCGACCAGGTGGCCCGCCACCCGCGCTGGCCGGACGCGGATCTGTCGTCGCTCCGCATCCTCACCTGCGGCGGCTCCCCGGTCCCCACCCCGCTGATCGCCGCGTACCAGGAACGCGGTCTGACCTTCCTCCAGGGCTACGGCATGACCGAGGCGGCTCCCGGCACGCTCTTCCTCGACGCCGAACACGCCGTGACCAAGGCCGGATCGGCGGGCGTGCCGCACTTCTTCAGCGACGTCCGCGTCGTCCGGCCCGACCTGGCGCCCGTCGACGTCGGCGAGGTGGGCGAGGTCGTGGTGCGCGGCCCGCACGTCATGCCCGGCTACTGGGGGCTGCCCGAGGAGACGGCCGCCTCCTTCGCGGACGGCTGGTTCCGCAGCGGGGACGCCGCCCAGGTCGACGAGGACGGCTACGTCCACATCGTCGACCGCATCAAAGACATGATCATCTCCGGCGGCGAGAACATCTACCCCGCCGAGATCGAGGACCGGCTCCTGGCCCACCCGGACATCGTCGAGTGCGCGGTGATCGGGGTGCCGGACGACAAGTGGGGCGAGGTGCCGCGCGCGGTCGTCGTGCCCCGCGAGGGCGCCGCCCTCGACCCCGACGAGGTGCTCGCCTCGCTCGCGGGCCGCCTCGCCAAGTACAAGATCCCGAAGTCGGTGGTCGTCGCGGAGGAACTCCCGCGCACCGCCTCCGGAAAGCTCCTCAAGTCCCGTGTCCGTACGCGCTACGGCAAGCAGTAAGGAACCGCATGAGCCTCACCGTCAACGGCCTCGACGAACTCAAGAAGCTCGCCGGCGGCGACCTCGGCACCAGCGAGTGGATCGAGGTCACGCAGGAGCGCATCGACACCTTCGCCGACGCCACGGGCGACCACCAGTGGATCCACGTGGATCCCGAGCGCGCCAAGGAGGGCCCCTTCGGCGCCCCCATCGCGCACGGCTACCTCACGCTCTCCCTCTTCATCCCCCTGTTCACCGAGCTGCTGGACGTCCAGGGCGTGACGACGAAGGTCAACTACGGTCTCGACAAGGTGCGTTTCCCCGCCCCGGTGAAGGCCGGCTCCCGCATACGGCTGGCGGCGAAACTGGCCGAGGTCGAGGACGTGCCGGGCGGTGTGCAGATCACCGTCGAGGGCGCCATCGAGATCGAGGGCGGCACCAAGCCGGCCGCGGTGCTGCGGAGCCTGTCGCGGTTCTACGCCTGAAGCCGCGCGGGCACCAGGTCCAGAAGGCGTTCCGAGACGTCGCGGGCGAGCGGTGAGAGCCGTTCGTGCACGGCCCGGAACGTCTTCTCGGCCTGTTCGGCCGGCCAGTCGTCCGGCAGGTGCTCCACGGGCAGCCGTGGGTCGCGCCGGACGATCCGCAGCCACTCCGTCTGGAGCCGGAGCCGCAGCGCGAGCGCGTCGTCGGCGTCCGGCAGGCCGTCCTCCCAGGGCTGCCAGCGCCGTACGAACCCCTCGTAGCGCCCGGCCAGGTCGGACAGCTCCCAGGTCTCCTCGATCATCTGGCCGATGTCCGTGCCGGTGTCCGCGTGCGCCCGGAACACCTTCACGTGGGCGGCCAGGCCGAGCTCCTCCACCAGGGCCGACACATCGACCTCGCCGGGGGCGATCCACAGGCCGTTGAACAGCGGGCCGAAGCCGCTCCAGGTCAGCTGGGAACGCAGGTCGTGGCGCTGGCGCTGCCAGGACTCCGGCAGGGAGAAGCCCAGCAGGGTCCAGGTTCCGTCCCAGTGCCGGTTGACGGCACCCGTCTGCCAGATGCGCCGCTCGCCGTCGCGCAGCACCGCCTCCGACCGTTCGGTCAGCCCGAAGTACATGCGGCGGCCCTCGCGCTGGCGGCGCAGCAGGTCACGGCCCACCATGCGGCTCAGCGTGGAGCGGGTGGCCTGCTCGCCGATCCCGGCACGGGCGAACACGTCGATGACACTGCCCGAGTACACGCACACGTCACGGCCGAGCACCTGGTCGCCCAGGAACGTCAGCATCAGGGACTGGGGCCGCAGCGGCTCTTCACCGGTCACGCGGCCCACCGTACCTCCGCCCGATCAGTCCGTGACCTGCTGGTACACCGGCTCAGGAACCCTCGACGTCGACGAACACGGGGTTCGAGTAGAACCAGGTGTCCGCCCACGGGTCACCGTTCCCGGGCGCGTGCGGGACGGGCCCGTGCGGGTCGAGCGAGGCGCCGAGGCGGCCCGGGCCGTTGCGGTTGCCGTCGCTGCCGCGCAGCCGGACGTAGAACGACTCCTCGTCCGCGGTCAGCGGGATGCGCAGGGTGTAGGTGCCCTTGCGGCCGGAGACGTCCTCCGTCCGGACGACCCGGGTGTCGGGGGCCTTCCAGGTGTCGCGGTCGGTGACGGGCCCGCGCACCGCGCCGCGGATGACGTCCACGTGCGCCAACCAGGGCAGGATGCCCTGCGGGTTGGGCCGGGAGGCGGTCGTCACCGTGACGTTCAGGGTGAGCTTCTCGCCCTTGCGCACGTGCAGCCGGCCGCCGAGCGTCACGCCGCGGCCCCGGTCGCAGTCCCGTGTCAGCCGGACGTCGAGCCCGTCGAGCAGATGCCCGTGGTCCACCCAGACCCGGCCCGCGCGCATCCCCGCCATGACCGCGCGATAGCCGTAGCGCGTGACCCCGACGTGCGTACGGCTGAACTGACCGGGCCAGAAGTCGCTGCCCGGCTGCGGGGTGTCCGTGTTCACCGGGTCGGGTAGCTTCCCGGTGCTGTCGAAGGTCTGCCCGGGCTGCCAGTCGCCGTTCTTCCAGGTGTCGAAGACGATCCGGTGGGCGTCGGAGTTGGTGGTGATCGTGAACAGCCGGCCCTCGGCCAGCATCGAGTCCCACAGGCCCCCGACAGTCGCGGTCGCCCAGTCGAAACCCCCGTAGGTGAGGTAGGCGTCCGCCGGGTAGCCGGGCCAGGACTGCGCGGACGGCTTGTTCTCGTACTCGCCGCGCACGGAGGTGGCCCCGCGCCAGCCGGGGATGGCAGCGCCCTGGGCGCCGGGCGCGCCCTCCATGCCGATCATGATCTCCGGCGCCGCGTCCCGCCAGTTGCGCATCTCGTGCGGGGAGTCGATGCCCAGCCGCATGGGGTGGTTGGCGAGGACCAGCACGTCGTCGACGTAACCCGAACGGCGCTGCTGTGCCAGCCACTTGATGGCCTTGACGGCGTGGGCCTCGTTGCGGGCGGTGTCGGCGTCGCCCGGACCGCCCCTGTCGTAGGCGAGGAGCTTGCCGTCGTAGGCGCGTTCGAAGCGGGTCAGCAGGTCGACCTCGTGCCGGCCGGGCGTGGTGAAGACCGTGCAGTGCTCGGCGGCCGGGATGTACCACTCCAGGCCCTGGAAGATCAGCTGACGCGGGTTCTCCGCCCGTGCCCGGAGGATCTCCTTGTGCTCCAGAGCGGCGCCGAAGTCGGCGTGCCCGAAGGTGGAGTGCTCGGTGAACACCATCCAGTCCAGGCCGTACTTCGCGCCCGCCGCGGCCAGCTGGGAGAAGGTGTACTTGGCGTCGTGGCTGTAGACGGAGTGGACGTGGTGGTCGCCGACGAGGTAGGCGAGGCGGGGGTCCTCGCCGCCCGGCCGTCGGTCACCGGCGGCCAGGGCCGGGGTGGCCGCGGAGCCCAGGGCGAACGCGGCGCCGAACAGGCCCGCGCGGCGCAGGAGTCCGCGGCGGGAGACGCCCTGCGGATCGAGGGCGGTGGGGGAGACGGACGGATCGGCCCAGTCGGGCAGCCGCTGCTCGGTCATGACGGGTCCTCGAGAAGTCAGTGGTTCATGAAGGACGTGACGGGCAGCGCCCGGGCGACGATCCGGACGTCGCCGAGCCGGCCGTGCAGGATCTGGTCGATCTTCCCGCCGTACTCGTAACCGCCGAGCAGCCACGGGAGTCCGACGGAGGTGATGCCGACCGCGGACGCCTTGGGGTTGCGGAGCACCGGGCACCCCTCCACGTACAGCGTGGTGTGCCTGCCGTCGTTGACGACCGCGAGGTGCCACCAGGTCTCCAGCGGGGTCTCCTGGCCCCAGTTGGTGGCGATGCCCTGCTGGTCGAGCGGGCGCATCGCCCACTGAGGCTCACGGTCGTTGGACAGCGACAGCGTGGCCAGCGGCTCGTCCGGGTCGTCCGCGGTCTTTCCGGCGGCGCCGCCCGTGCCCGTGCGGGAGACCAGGCCCGACCAGGCGTTGTGGTCCGGGTCCCAGTCGGCGGGCAGGCGGTAGAACGCCTCGATGGTGTAGCCGTCCTCGAAGGTGGCCCGGTTGAGCGGGGCGCTGTCGACCGTGCGCAGGTAGGCGCCCTTCAGCGGCGGCTTGTCGCCCTGGAACTCCAGGCTGCCGTGGCCCGGCTGGTCGGGGTGGTGGTCGGCCGACCAGCCCAGCGCGCCGCCGCCGACCGTGACCAGGGAGAGGTCGTTGCCCCGCCCGGACAGGTCACGGACCGTTCCGGCCGTGCCGTCGACGGGCTTCTCGAAGCGCCAGTACGCCACCGTGCCCGGGACGAGCAGTTTCGAGGCGGGCCGGGCCGGGCGGGCGGGCACGGGCGCGAAACCGGCGAAGCGCTTCTCGAAGTCGATCTCGACGGAGAACCGGTCGGCGTCGCCGCTCAGTTCCATCTCCTGCCGCTCCAGCTCGTTGATCCCCTTCCTGGCCCGGCCGAGGATCCAGGGGGAGACCGTCTCCACGTCGATGACGTCGCGGTCCAGGTCGAAGCGGTAGAGGCGGATCATCGCCGCGCCGCCGAAGTAGCGGTTCTGGTAGTTCGTCAGATGCAGATGGACGTCGTGCCCGGCCGCGTTCTTCCGCGTCGCGCGGGCGGCCGGCCAGTAGTGGCCGCCCAGGGTGAGGAAGATCTGGTCGTGGTCCTCGATCAGCTGGTCCCACAGCTGCTGCCCGTAGTCCGACAACGTGTCGTCCTCGACGACCAGTTCGTGGGTCGTGAGGATCACCGGCGTCTTCGGGTGCTTCGCCAGCACGTCCTTGGCCCACGCGTAGCCCTGCGGTGACAGCCGCCAGTCCAGCGCGAGGACGAGCCACTCCCGGCCGCCCGCGGTGAACAGGTGGAAGGAGTTGTAGCCGTCCGGGGAGGCCCCGCCGAACGTCCGCTGCCTTTCGAACCGCTGCGGCCCGAAGGCGTCCAGGTACGGGGTGGCGCCGCGCTGGTCGGTCGTGGACGACTTCACGTCGTGGTTGCCGGCCAGGACGCTGTAGCCGACGCCGCGCCGGTCCAGCAGCCGGAACGCCTCGCCGATCGCCGCGAACTCCTCCTTCGCACCGTTCTGCGTGAGGTCACCGAGGTGCGAGAGGAAGACGATGTTCTCCTCCCTGCCGTGCTCCAGCAGATAGCGCAGCGAGGCCTCGACCGGCGCCTTGTCGATGCTCGGCCCGTCGAAGAGGTACTGCGTGTCCGGCATCACCGCGAGCGTGAACCGGCGGCTGTTCGGGTCGGGGCGCCACGTCGGGGTCGCCGCCTCGGCGGTGACGGCCGGCAACGCGGTCACCGCCGCCGCACCCGCGCCGAGCAGCGCCGTCGCGCGGAGGAAGCCGCGTCTTCCGGCACCGGCCTGGGGCGCCTCGCCCGGGTCGTGGTCATGCGAAGTGCACACGGGTGCTCCATGAGGTGACTGAGAGGGGTGACGGGGGGGTGACGGAGAGGGAGGAGAACTCAGAGAACGCGCAGCGTCCAGCTCCAGCGATGGACGCCTGCCGCGACGAGATAGGAGGCGAAGGTGTCGGGCCCGCACGAAGCCGTGCCCAGCCCGCGGTGCGCAGCGTCGATGTGCACCACGCACCCGGCCCGCGGCACCAGTTCGTCGTGATGCGCGACGGCGGCGAGGTCGGCCGCGCGATGCCGGGTCACGGAGACCTGTCGGGGCCGGTCCAGCCGCACCGCCAGGCCGGTGGCGTCCGGCGCCGACAGCGTGAACCGCCGTACGCCGTGCCGCCCTCCGCTCTCCTGCGGCCGCAGATACGGCGTGAACAGCTCGTCCACCGCGAGGCAGTGGTGGCCGACGGGCGCGCCCGCGGCCCGGTCCGGATACGACTCCCAGGGGCCCTGCCCGAACCACTCGAGCAGGTTCAGCCCGGCGACCGTCTCGAACACGGTCCCCACCCGGGCCACATCGTGCAGCGCCTCGGGCAGCTCGGCGCACTCGTCGACGAGCAGTCCGCCCTCCACGGCCGTCAGCACCTGCTCGTGCCGGACGGTCCCGCCCTCGCAGAGGTGGTCCGACACCACGGCCACCCGGCCCGGGGCACGCCGCACGGAAACGACTGTGCGGAGGGGCGCGTCCAGCCCCCACTCCCCCCAGCGGGCCGCCATGCCGCCCAGTTCGTCGTTGTCGGTCGGCGCCCGCCACAGGGACAGCCTGGGCGCGGACGTCAGCAGGGGATGGACCAGCAGCCCGTCCTCGTCGACCTCGACCGGGCCGTCCGGGACCCGGCTGTGCCTTGGCGGAGGTGCCGCCCGCAGCCGCACCTGCGGCAGGCAGACCACCGTGCCGCGCGGCGCCCACGGCTCGTCCCCGGCCGTCGTGACCCGCAGGGTCAGCCACGCTTCGCCGCCGTCCTCCGGCAGGGCGAACGGCAGCGGCACCGCGGCCGTCTCGCCCGGCCGCAGAGCGGGCAGTTCGGCGGGAGCCGTCAGGGTGCCGCCGTCGGCGAGGGACAGCTCCCACTCGCCGGACAGCCAGTCCAGGCCCCGGAAGTGCTGGTGGTTGCTCAGGACGACGCCCTCGTGCCGGAAGCTGTCGATCCGCACCGGCGCGGCGATCTCCCGGTGCTCGAACATCACGGGCTTGGGGGTGCGGTCGGGGAAGACGACCCCGTCGGCGATGAAGGCGCCGTCGTGGTCCCTCTCGCCGAAGTCGCCGCCGTACGCCCAGCGATGCCCGGGCGCGGCGACACCGTTGCCGTAGAGCCCGGCGCCCCCACGCCCGGCCGGTCTGCCGTCGTTCACACGCTGGAGGATGCCGTGGTCCCAGAACTCCCAGATGAACCCGCCCTGAAGACCCGGGGTGGCCTCGATGGCCGCCCAATGGTCCGCCAGCGTGCCGTTGCTGTTGCCCATGGCGTGCGAGTACTCGCACTGGATGAGCGGCTTCGTCTGGGTGCCGGACAGGGCGTGCGCGAGGCACTCCTCCAGCGGCGCGTACATCGGGCAGGCGATGTCGGAGGCCAGGTCCGGATCCGCCCAGCCGCGTTTGGCCGCGCCCTCGTACTGGACCGGACGGGTCGGGTCGTGCCGGCGCACCCAGCCCGCGGCCGCGTCGTGGTTCGCGCCGTAGTCGGACTCGTTGCCCAGCGACCAGACGATGACGGACGGGTGGTTCTTGTCGCGCAGCACCATCCGTGCGACCCGGTCCACGAAGGCGCCCAGGTAGCGCGGATCGTCGGCGATCTCGTGCGCGTGGTCGTGGGACTCGAGGTCGGCCTCGTCGACGACGTAGAAACCGAGCTCGTCGGCCAGGTCGTACAGGGCCGGGTCGTTCGGATAGTGCGCGGTACGGATGGCGTTGAAGCCGAAGCGCTTCAGCAGGACGAGGTCGGCGCGCATGTCCTCGTACGTCACCGTCCGGCCGGTCAGCGGATGGAAGTCGTGCCGGTTGACGCCCCGGATGAACACGCGCTCGCCGTTGACCAGCAGGTCCCGGCCGTCGATCTCGACGTCGCGGAAGCCGACGCGGTGCCGGGAGGTGTCGGCGACCGTGCCGTCGGCGCGGTGGAGGCGGACGGTCAGGCCGTACAGCTCCGGCGTCTCGGCGTTCCAGGTACGGACGTCCGGCACGGCGGTGCGCAGCCGGGCCTCACCGAGGAAGCCGGAGACGCGCTCGTCGTCGGCGTTGGCCCGGTCGAACGCGGCGTCCTGCGTGAGCAGGTGCCCGTCCAGCTCCCCGCTGACGTACCAGCCCTCGGGCAGCGCCCCGGCCGCGTCCCGCACCCGGCACTCCACCAGCAGGTCACCGTCCCGCCGGGCCCGCACGGTCACGTCCGCGAGATGCAGCGGGTCGACGGCGTACAGCAGCACCGAGCGGGTGATCCCGCCGTGCCACCACTGGTCCTGGTCCTCGATGTGCGAGGCGTCCGACCACTTCACCACGGTCAGACGCACGGTGGCCCGCTCCCCGGGGCGCACCAGGCCCGTCAGGTCGAACTCGGCCGCCAGGTGCGAGTCCTTGGAGATCCCGACGGGCCGCCCGTCCACATGCACCAGCAGCACGCTCTCGGCGGCCCCCACCTGGAGCACGATCCGCCGCCCGGTCCACTCGGCCGGCACGTCCACCGTCCGCTCGTACACCCCGGTCGGGTTGGCGGCGGGCACGTCCGGAGGGAACTCGGCGAACGGCATGCGGATGTTCAGGTACTGCGGGAGGTCGTCCGTGCCCTGCACGGTCCACGCGCCGGGGACGTACGACGACGACCAGACCTCCCCGAGCGGGGCGTCCGGCGAGGGCAGGAGCTGGAAGCGCCAGTCGCCGTCGAGCAGGACGGCTCCGGAGCGCCGGTCGACCGCGTTCATCGGCAGCCGGCCCCAGGAGGTCACTTCGGGTGCCTCCCAGGGGCGCAGGGCGAGCAGGGGATCGGGGGGTGCGTCGGTCATGACCGTTCCGGGGTTCGTGGGGTGGGCCGCACCAGGACGCGCCCTTGCAGGCCCCAGGCGGGGTCGACGGGGATGCCGAGGCGGTCCAGGACGGTGGGGGCGATGTCGATGAGACGGGGTGTGTCGAGCCGGGTGCCCGCGGGCATGCCGGGCTCGGCGAGGACGACGAAGACCTCCCGCTCGGCACGCGAGTCGCCGCCGTGGCCACCGGAGTCGAGGTGACCGTGGTCCGTCGTGACCAGCACGGTCCACCGCTCCTCGACGCGCCCCGGGTCGGCGCGCCGGGCGTCGATCGCCTCCAGCAGCCGCCCGAGGTGGGTGTCCTGGGCGAGGAGGGCCCGGTCGTAGGCGGGGGAGAGGGGGCCCGTGGCGTGGCCGGCCTCGTCGGTGGCGCCGAAGTACACGAACAGGACGTCCGGGTCGGACCTGGTGAGCCAGCGCAGGGCGGTGCGGGCGACGCGGCGGTCCGCGGTTGCGTAGCCCCTGAGTTCGCCGTTGTAGCGCACACGCCGGCCGATGGCCCGGCCGAGGGTGCCGCGGCGGACCAGGGCAGGCCAGGACACCGCGGCCGCCGTGCGCAGACCCGGCCGGGCGGCGGCGGCGCGGGTCAGGACGTCGGGGTAGCGGGCGTAGTCGGCGCCCTTGAAGTCGTTGCCGGTGACCCCGTGCCGGTCGGGCCACACCCCGGTCAGCACGCTCGACCAGCCAGGGCCGGAGTCGGTGTAGGCCCTGCCGTCCGAGGGCTCGTCGTCGGCTCGGCCGTAGGGCAGCAGGCTCGTGCCGACGGCGCCCGCGGCCATCAGGGCGTGCAGCACCGGGGCGTTGGCCGGCGAGTGGGTCAGCCGGTCGTAGCGCAGGCCGTCCATGCCGACGACGAGTACCTTGGCGCGTGCGCTGCTCCCGGCGTCGACGTCCGTCACCGCTTGCCTCCCTCGTCGCTCGGGACCGCCTGCCGGTTGTCGGCCGCCTGTCCGTTGTGGCTGGTCGCGCAGTTCCCCGCGCCCCTTCGGGGCGCGTCAGCTCCCCTGCACCGCACCCTCCGTGGCGCCCGCGATGAACCCGCGCGCGAAGAGCGTGAAGACCACGACCAGCGGCACGGACGCCATGAGCACACCGGCCATGACCATGCTGTAGTCGGTGGTGTGGCCGACGTGGAGCTGGGCCAGCGCCACCTGGAGGGTGAGGTGGCCGGGGTCGTTGAGCACGATCAGCGGCCAGATGTAGTCGTTCCACGCGCCGACGAAGGCGTAGATGGCGAGGAACGACAGCGCGGGCTTGATCATCGGCAGCACGATGTTCCAGTACTGGCGGAAGAACCCCGCCCCGTCGATGCGCGCGGCGTCGAGCAGTTCGTCCGGCACGCCGTTCTCGATGTACTGGCGCAGCCAGAAGATGCCGAAGGCGTTGGCGAGGGCGGGCAGGACCAGTGCCTTGAGCGTGCCGACCCAGCCGATGTCGGACATGAGGATGAACTGCGGGAGGACGGCCAGCTGGAGCGGCAGCATCATGAACCCCACCAGCATGGCGAACAGCACCTTGCGGCCGGGGAAGTCGAACTTGGCGAAGGTGAACGCCGCCAGGGAGTCGACGAACAGCACCAGGACGGTGGTGACGGACGCGACGACGAGCGTGTTCAGCATCGACCCGAAGAAGTCGATGGTGTCCAGCACGTGCCGGACGTTCTCCAGCAGGTGGGAACCGAAGGTGAGCTTCGGCGGGCTCTTGTAGATGTCCTCGGTGGTGTTCGTCGCCATGACGATCGTCCACACGAACGGGAAGACGGAGACCAGGACGGCCAGAGCGAGGACGATGTGCGCGGTCAGGCCCTTGGGGCGCCGTGACCGCCTGGGGACCACTGCGGTCATGACTTCCTCCCGCGCTGGACGACGCGCCAGTTGACGACGACCAGCACCATGATCAGTACGAAGAAGGCCCACACGATGGCCGCGCCGTAGCCGTAGTCGTTGTTGACGAAGGCCGACTGGTAGAAGTACAGCAGCGTGGTCAGGCCCGCCTGGCCGGGCCCGCCGAGGTTCGGGTTGGCGGCGTTGCTGCCGAACAGGACCTGGGGTTCGCTGAAGCTCTGCAGGCCGTTGATGGTCGAGATGATGACGGTGAACAGGATGATGGGCCGCATGATCGGCATGGTGATCTGGAAGAACGTACGGATCGGCCCGGCGCCGTCCAGCCTGGCCGCCTCGTAGATCTGGGTCGGGATGGCCTGGAGGCCGGCCAGGTAGATGATCATGTTGTAGCCGGTCCACATCCAGGTCATCAGCAGCGCGATGACCAGTTTGATCAGCCACGGATTGCTCAGCCACGGGACGGGTCCGATGCCGACCGTGCCCAGGATCGCGTTGACCAGCCCGAAGTTGTTGCTGAACACCGCGCCGAAGAAGATCGACACGGCGACGATCGAGGTGACGTTCGGTATGTAGAGGGCGATGCGGTAGAAGCCCTTGAAGCGGCGCACCGAATGCAGCAGCGTCGCCAGCACCAGGGCGCCGAACAGGGTGGGCACGGTGGACAGCACCCAGATCACCAGGGTGTTGCGGATCGACAGCCAGAAGACCGGGTCATCCCACAGGAACCGGAACTGCTGGAATCCCACGAACTGCACCGTGCCCATGCCGTCCCAGCGCTGGAAGGCGAGGTACAGGGAGTAGAAGACCGGGAAGAACGAGAAGACGCCGAAGATCAGGAAGAAGGGCGAGATCGCGAGGTACTGCCGCCAGTGGGACAGCACACCGCGACGCCCTGGCCGCACGGTGCCCGCGGGCGGCGTGCGCCGCGGGCGGAAGCGGGCCGGGCCCGGCCCGCCGTGGTGCCGGGGCACCGCGGCGGAACCGGTGACCGGAGGTGAGGACACCTCAGTTCACCCCCTGTCGCCGGGCGATCTGCCTGGCCTGGGCGACCGCGTCCTTCCAGGCGTCCTCGGGCTTCTTGCCCTTGGACTCGATGCTGGTCAGCTCGGTGAAGTAGGGAGCCATGACGGCGGCGTCGGCCGGTGCCTCGTAGCTGGACGGGATGGCCTTGGCGGCCGGGCCGAACACCTCGATGACCTTCTGCCCGCCGAAGAAGGGGTCACCGCCGGTCATGGCCGGCATGGCGTACGCCGCCGGTGCGGCGGGGAAGATGGCGGCGTCGGTGAAGCCGCGGGCGTCGTTCTCCGGGCTGAGTATCCAGCTGACGATCTTGAACGCCTCTTCGGGGTTCCGGCACTGCTTGGGCAGGGCCAGGTAGGAGCCGCCCTGGTTGGCCGGTCCGCCGGGCGTCGCGCAGACCCGCCACTTGCCCTTGGTCTTCGGGGCCGCCTGCTCGATGTCCAGGGCGTGCCAGGCCGCGCCGAGTTCGGTGGTCAGGGTCCTGCCGATGGCGGCGTTCCAGGTGTTGTCGTTGATCTTTGCGTCGATGCCGAGGGTGTAGGGCCGGATCGCCGTGTCCCACGCGGTGCGGATGTGGTCCTGGTCGCCGATGAAGTGGTTGTCCTTGTCGATGAACCGCTCGGTGCCCTGGCCGACCGCGATGTTGAACACCGAGCTGATGTTGTTGACGAGGTAGGTGCCGGGCACCTTCTTGCGCAGCTCGGTGCCGAGCGCGAAGTACTCCTCCCAGGTCCCGGCCCGGGCGGCGACCTTGTCGGGGTCGGTGGGCAGACCGGCCTTGTCGAACAGGTCCGCGCGGTAGAAGAGCGCGGTGGGACCGATGTCGATCGGGAAACCGATCTGCTTGCCGTCCTCGGTCCGGGCGAGCTTGGTCTTCCAGTCCAGGTACTGGGACGCGATCTTCTTGAAGCCGAGGTCGTTCAGATCGAGGAAGCGGTTCGCGTTGGGCAGGAAGGACGCCATGTCCTCGCCCTTGATGCCGGTGATGTCGGGCACGGAGGCGCCCGCCGCGAGGGTCGTGGTCAGCTTCTGCTTGAAGTCGCCGCCGATGGAGGCGGCGGTCAGCTTCACCTGGCCGCTGAAGTGCGTCTTCGCCTCGGCGACCACCTTGTCGCTGAGCGCGCCTCCCCAGTACCACAAGGTGAGGTTCTTGCCGTTCTTGCTGCCGGCCGATCCTGAGCCGCCGCCGCATGCGACGGTCAGACCGGAGGCGGCCGCGGTCAGGGCGGCGGCCTGGAGGAAGCCTCTACGAGAAAGGTCCACGGGTCACTCCTGTTGTTCCTGTTCGACGTGCAGAGGGGTGGGAGAGTCAGTGCCGCCCTTCAGGAGGCGCGCGGACCGACGGGGGTGTGAGGGCTCGGCGGGGTGACGGGGGCGTGGCGCACGGGCGGGCCGGGGTCGGCCGGGATGCGGTCGGCCAGGAAGCCGTAGGCGCGGCGCAGTTCCGGGTCGGTCTGGGAACGCCACCAGCGTGCGACGCCGTACCAGCCGGGGGCCGCGAGGGCGCCGCCGTGATACCGGACGGACAGCCCGGCCGCGAGCACCGCGAACCGCAGCCGCTGCGCCAGCGGCCAGCCGCCCAGGGAGGCCGCGACGAAGCTCGCACCGAAGACGTCCCCGGCGCCCGTCGCGTCCAGGACGTCGGTGTCCAGGGCCGGCACCTCGGCGTACTCGCCGGTGATCTGGTCGACGGCGATGGCGCCGCCCCCGCCCCGGGTCACCACGGCGACCGGCACCAGCTCGGAGAGGGTGCCCAGCGCTGCCAGCGCGCTGTCGGTGCGGGTGTAGGCCATCGCCTCGGTCTCGTTCGGGAGGAAGGCGTGGCACAGGGCCAGCTGGTCCAGGAGGGCCGTCGACCACTCCTGGGTGGGATCCCAGCCGACGTCGGCGTAGATGTGCGTGCCGTTCGCGGCGGCCTTGGCGAGCCACTCGCGCGGCCGGGCCTCGATGTGCACCAGGGCGGTACGCGCGTCGGGCGGGTCGCCCATCAGCACGTCCTGCGAGTACGGCGGCTCCTGGCCGTGGGTGAGCAGGGCCCGGTCGTGGCCGTAGGCGACGGAGACGGTGACCGGGGTCGGCCAGCCGTCCGCCGTACGGGAGAGCGAGAGGTCGACGCCTTCCTGGTCGCGCAGGATTTCCCGGCAGTACGCGCCGTAGAGGTCGTCGCCGAACACCGTGGCCAGGGAGGTCTTCAGGCCGAAGCGGGAGGCGGCCACCGCGAGGTTCGCGATGCCGCCCGGGCCGCAGCCCATGCCCCGGGTCCAGATCTCCTCGCCCGGCGTCGGCGGCTTGCCGAGCCCCGTGAGGACGAGGTCGTAGAAGAGCAGCCCGGTCAGCAGCACATCGGGCCGGTCATCGTCCACGGATGTGTCCTCTCGCTCACGGCTTCGACGGAGATCGTCAAAACTCTTCATTTCGGTGACCGGAATCGTGCGCTGCTCAGAGAGATTGGTCAATACCCGAGCAGAACTGAGCATGGAAATGATTAAAGATGACGAGTAGTGTTCCCGCCGTGCTGGCAGAACGACGACACCAACTCATCCTGCGGGCCCTGCGCGCCGGCGGGCCCGCGGCCGTGACCGACCTCTCAGAGCAGCTGGGGGTGAGTCCCGCCACAATCAGGCGTGACCTGGTCAAACTGGAAGAAGACGGACTGCTCACGCGCGTGCACGGCGGCGCCGTCGTGGAGGAGGGTGACCAGCCCTTCGCCGAGGTCGCCGAGGTGCGCGTCACCGAGAAGGACGCCATAGCCGAACGCGCCGCCGCGATGATCAAGGACGGCCAGTCGGTGCTGCTGGACATCGGGACGACGGCCTACCGGCTGGCCCGGCAGCTGCACGGCCGCCGGCTCACCGTGATCACCAGCAACCTGGTGGTCTACGAGGAACTCGCCGACGACGAGGGCATCGAGCTGGTCCTGCTCGGCGGCATGGTCCGCCGGGAGTACCGCTCCCTGGTCGGTTTCCTCACCGAGGACAACCTGCGCCAGCTGCACGCCGACTGGCTCTTCCTCGGCACCAGCGGGGTGCGGCCCGGTGGGCAGGTCATGGACACGACGGTCGTGGAGGTGCCGGTCAAGCGCGCCATGATCAGGGCGGGCGAGAAGGTGGTCCTCCTGGCCGACGCGGCGAAGTTCCCCGGGCACGGGATGGCGAAGGTCTGCGGTCCCGAGGACCTGGACGCGGTGGTGACGAACGATCCGGTCGACCCGGTGACGCGGGCCTCCTTCCAGGAGGCGGGCGTCGAGGTGGTCGTGGCGGGAAAGGTGCAAGCGTGAAGCTGACGATTCTGGGCGGCGGAGGATTCCGCGTGCCGCTGGTGTACGGAGCGCTCCTTCAGGACCACGCCGAGGGCCGGGTGACGCACGTCGTCCTGCACGATCTGGACGCCGGACGGCTGTCGGCGGTGACACGCGTCCTCGCCGAGCAGGCGGCAGGCGTCCCCGACGCACCCGAGGTGAGCGCCACCACCGACCTCGACGAGGCCCTGCGCGGCGCCGACTTCGTGTTCTCCGCGATCCGCGTCGGCGGCCTGGAGGGACGCGCGAACGACGAACGCGTGGCCCTGGCCGAAGGCGTGCTGGGCCAGGAGACGGTCGGCGCGGGCGGCATCGCCTACGGTCTGCGCACGGTCCCGGTCGCCGTCGACATCGCGCAGCGGGTGGCCCGGCTCGCCCCCGACGCCTGGGTCATCAACTTCACCAACCCGGCCGGCCTGGTCACCGAGGCCATGTCCCGCCACCTCGGCGACCGGGTCATCGGCATCTGCGACTCCCCGGTCGGCCTCGGCCGCCGCATCGCCCGGGTGCTCGGCGTGAAGAACCCGGGGGAGGCGTGGATCGACTACGTGGGCCTCAACCACCTCGGCTGGGTGCGCGGCCTGCGCGTCGCCGGCCGTGACGAACTGCCGCGCCTGCTCGCCGACCCCGATCTGCTCGGCTCGTTCGAGGAGGGCAAGCTCTTCGGCGCCGACTGGCTGCGGTCGCTGGGCGCGATCCCCAACGAGTACCTGCACTACTACTACTTCAACCGCGAGGCCGTACGCGCCTACCAGCAGGCCGAGAAGACCCGCGGCGCGTTCCTCCACGAGCAGCAGGCCCGCTTCTACGCCGAGATGAGGAACCCGGACGCCCCCGCCCTCACCGTCTGGGACCGCACCCGCGCCGAACGGGAGGCCACGTACATGGCCGAGAACCGTGAGACCGCCGGCGCCGGCGAACGCGACGAGGACGACCTGTCCGGCGGCTACGAGAAGGTGGCCCTCGCGCTGATGCGGGCGATCGCCCGGGACGAGCGCACCACCTTGATCCTCAACGTCCGTAACCAGCGCACGCTCTCGGTCCTGGACGCCGACGCCGTGATCGAGGTCCCCTGCCTCGTCGACGCCAACGGCGCCCACCCCGTCACCGTCGACCCGCTTCCCGACCACGCCACCGGCCTGGTCTGCGCGGTCAAGGCGGTCGAGCGCGAGGTGCTGGCCGCCGCCGGCTCCGGCTCCCGCGCGACGGCCGTGAAGGCCTTCGCCCTGCACCCCCTCGTCGACTCCGTCAATGTGGCCCGCAGGCTGGTCGAGGGCTATACCGAGGTCCATCCCGGGCTGGCGTACCTTAGGTGAACCCCGTTCGGTAAGCGCTTTCCCCGCTCGCCCCGCTTCCTGGAGACATCCCATGCACGACGAGAGCCGCCGCATCGAGGAGCGCGTGCAGCGCCTTCACGACCAGCGCATCAAGACCGCCGTCTACGCGGCCACCGTCCCCTTCGAGGTGGAGGCCTGGCAGGCCCCCGGGGAGCCGGTCCCGTTCGAGGAGGCCGCCGCCGCCTCCTACGAGCCGTTCGCCATGGGCACCCCGTGGGGTCCGCCCTGGGGTACCACCTGGTTCCGCATGCGCGGGCAGGTGCCGGAGGAGTGGGCGGGCCGCCGCGTCGAGGCCGTCATCGACCTCGGCTTCGTCGGCGACTGGCCCGGCAACCAGGCCGAGGCCCTCGTCCACCTCACGGACGGCACCCCGCTGAAGGCCGTCAACCCGCTCAACCAGTACGTGGCGATCGCCAACCCCGCCCGCGGCGGCGAGACGGTCGACTACCTGGTCGAGGCCGCCTCCAACCCGGACATCCTCGCGGACAACTTCGCGAAAACCACGCCCCTCGGCGACAAGCTCACCGCGGGCGACCGACCGCTCTACACCTTCCGCGCCGCCGACATCGCCATCCTCGACGAGGAGGTCTGGCACCTCGACCTCGATGTGCAGGTGCTGCGCGAGCTGATGCTGGAGCTCGGCGAGCACGACCCGCGCCGGCACGAGATCGCGCACGCCCTCGACCGGGCGATGGACCTGCTCGACCTGGACGACGTCTCCGGCTCGGCCGCCGCGGTGCGCGAGGCACTGAAGCCGGCGCTGTCCAAGCCCGCGCACGCCAGCGCGCACACGATCTCCGGCGTCGGCCACGCCCACATCGACTCCGCCTGGCTCTGGCCGATCCGCGAGACCAAGCGCAAGACGTCCCGCACCTTCTCCAACGTCACCTCGCTCGCCGACGAGTACGACGACTTCATCTTCGCCTGCTCCCAGGCCCAGCAGTACGAGTGGGTGCGCGACAACCACCCCAAGGTCTGGGCCCGCATCAAGGAGTCGGTCAAGAAGGGTCAGTGGGCGCCGGTCGGCGGCATGTGGGTCGAGGCCGACGGCAACCTGCCCGGCGGCGAGGCCGTCGCCCGCCAGTTCATCCACGGCAAGCGGTTCTTCATCGAGCACTTCGGCATCGAGACCAAGGGCGTGTGGCTGCCGGACTCCTTCGGCTACAACGCCGCCTACCCGCAGCTGGCCAAGCTCGCCGGCAACGAGTGGTTCCTCACCCAGAAGATCTCCTGGAACCAGACCAACCGGTTCCCCCACCACACCTTCTGGTGGGAGGGCATCGACGGCACCCGCATCTTCACCCACTTCCCGCCGGTCGACACCTACAACGCCCGCTTCAGCGGCGAGGAGATGTCCCGCGCGGTCCGCAACTACCAGGAGAAGGGCGGCGCCTCCCGCTCCCTGGCCCCCTTCGGCTGGGGCGACGGCGGTGGCGGCCCCACCCGCGAGATCATGGAACGCGCCCGCCGGCTGGCCGACCTGGAGGGCTCAGCGAAGGTCGTCGTCGAACACCCCGACGAGTTCTTCGCCAAGGCCCGCGAGGAGTACCCGGACGCGCCCGTCTGGGTCGGCGAGCTCTACCTGGAGCTGCACCGCGCCACCTACACCTCCCAGGCCCGCACGAAGCAGGGCAACCGCCGCTCCGAGCACCTCCTGCGCGAGGCCGAACTCTGGGCGACCACGGCCGCCCTGCACGCACCGGGCTACACCTACCCGCACGAAAAGCTGGACCGGCTCTGGAAGACGGTGCTGCTGCACCAGTTCCACGACATCCTGCCCGGCTCCTCCATCGCCTGGGTGCACCGCGAGGCCGAGGCTGAGTACGCCCGCGTCGCGCAGGAACTCCACGCGCTGACCGCCGAGGCGGTGGCCGCACTGGGTGCCGGCGGGCCCCGCGTCTTCAACGCCGGCCCCTACGACCGCGCCGAAGTGGTCCGCACCGCCGACGGCGCACCGGTGTACGTTCAGGTGCCCGCGAGCGGCTCCGCGCCCCTCGCCGACACCGCGCCTCCGCAGCCCGTGACGGTGGCCGGCCGGGTCCTCGACAACGGGATGGTCCGTGTCGAGGTGGCCGAGGACGGCACCCTGGCCTCCGTCCGCGACCTGCGCGCCGGCCGCGAGGTCCTGGCCGAGCCGGGCAACCTGCTCCGTCTGCACACCGACCTGCCCAACTACTGGGACGCCTGGGACATCGACAAGCACTACAAGAACCGCTACACCGACCTCCTGGACGCCTCGTCCGTCACGGTCGTCGAGCAGGACCCGCTGATCGGCGCGATCCGTGTCGAGCGGGTTTTCGGCAAGGGCTCCACGATCACCCAGACCATCACCGTCCGCGCCGGCAGCCCTCGCATCGACATCGAGACGGACATCGACTGGCACGAGACCGAGAAGATTCTCAAGGCGGCCTTCCCGGTCGACATCCGCGCCCCGCACTCCTCCGCCGAGATCCAGTTCGGCCACATCCAGCGCCCCACCCACACCAACACCAGCTGGGAGTCGGCCCGCTTCGAGGTCTCCGGCCACCGCTGGGTGCACCTCGGCGAACCCGGCTACGGCGTCGCCGTCATCAACGACTCCACCTACGGCCACGACGTCTCCCGCACGGTCCGCGAGGACGGAGGCACCACGACCACCGTCCGCCTCAGCCTGGTCCGCGCCCCGCGCATCCCGGACCCCGAGGCCGACCAGGGCCGCCACCGCTTCACCTACGCCCTGCTGCCCGGCGCGACCATCGAGGACGCCGTCGCCGAGGGCTACGCCCTCAACCTGCCGCTCCGGGTGGCCGACGCGGCAGGCGCACCCGAACCGGTCGTCTCCGCCGAGGGCGAGGGTGTGACCGTGGAGGCGGTCAAGCTCGCCGACGACGCCTCCGGCGATGTCGTCGTACGCCTCTACGAGTCCCGCGGCGGCCGCGCCACCGGCACCCTGCGCACCGGGTTCCCGCTCGCCGGGGCCCAGATCACCGACCTGCTGGAGCGCCCGCTTCAGGACGCGGAGATCACCGACGGTGCCGTCGCCCTCGCCCTGCGGCCCTTCCAGATCCTGACCCTGCGCCTCCGGAGGGGCTGACCCCATGGCCATGCAGCCGTGGTTCGAGGACGCCAAGCTCGGCATCTTCGTCCACTGGGGCATCTACGCCGTCGACGGCGTCCAGGAGTCCTGGTCGTTCTACGACGACATCGTCCCGCACGACCGGTACATGTCCCAGCTCGACCGGTTCACGGCCGCCCGCTACGACCCGCGCGACTGGGCGAGGCTCTTCGCGCGGGCAGGCGCCAAGTACGCCGTCCTGACCAGCCGTCACCATGACGGGGTCGCGCTGTGGGACACCGCGTACGGCGACCTGAACGTGGGCCGTGACCTGATCGGCGGCTACGCCGAGGCCCTGCGCGAGCAGGGCCTCAAGGTCGGCCTCTACTACTCGCACTCCGACTGGAACCACCCCGACTACGCCTCCACCCGCAAGCCCGGCCGCCCGCCGGAACTCCAGGACAACCGCTACTCCGAGGTCGCCGCCGAGTTCGAGGATCTGGACGCCTGGGAGAGGTTCCTCGCCTACCGCGACGGCCAGATCCGCGAACTCACCAGCCGCTACCGGCCCGACCTGATGTGGTTCGACGGCGAGTGGGACCGCAGCGAGGAGCAGTGGCGCATCCCCGCACTCGCCGCCCTCATCCGCTCCGAGGTGCCCGACGTCGTCTTCAACGCTCGCATGCTCAGCGAGGGCGACTACGCCACCCCCGAGCAGGGCGCCCCCGTCATACCCCCGCAGGGCCCCTGGGAGCTGTGCCTCACGATCAACGACTCCTGGGGCCACCAGCACCACGACCACCACCACAAGTCCGTCGACCAGCTGATCCGCTACTTCACCGAGACCATCGGCGGCGGCGGGAACCTGCTCCTCAGCGTCGGCCCGCGGGAGGACGGCACGATCACGGACGAGCAGGCTCAGCGGCTGGAAGGGCTCGGCGACTGGATCGCCGGGCACGCCGAAGCCGTGTACGGAACCGTACGAGGACTCCCGTCGGGCCATCACTACGGCCCGAGCACCCTCTCCAAGGACCGTCGCACGCTCTACCTGACCCTCTTCGACGCGCCGCGCGCCGAGATCAACGTCCGCGGCCTGCTCAGCGGAGTCCGCAGGGTCTCGGTCGTGGGCAGCGGCACCGAACTGTCCCATCACGTCACCGGCGGCCTCCACGAGACACCCGGCATCCTCTGGATCGAACCCCCCGCGGCGGCGGACCTCGACCCGCACGCCACGGTGCTGGCCGTCGAACTGGAAGGAGAACTGGAGCTGTACCGCGGAGCCGGCCGATTCTGACGAAAGTTTAAGAAGCGGGAAAGTAACCTGCTCACGGACGGTATGTGGACGCCCGTGAGCACGCCGGTTCGCCTCCTGGACATCTTGAGTTCGCCCCTTCCCCCTGGGATGCGGAATGCCCGGCGAAAGGAAAGGTGTCACGGTGGGAGACCCGCGTATGTCTGCGATCGGCAAGGGACTGAAGCGTCGCGGAAGGCTGGTGATGCAGGCGGTCAGTCCCCCGCGCCGGGACCTCGACGCCATCCCGGGCCCCCGCCCGGCCGCCGAGACCTACACCGCCCCACCCGCCCCCCGGCTGGTGGACTCGCCGGTCTTCGTCCTGTCGTCGGTGCGCTCCGGATCGACCCTGCTGCGGGTCCTGCTCAACAGTCACAGCCGCATCCGCGCCCCGCACGAGATGCACCTGCGCACCGTGCACGTCAACCTGTCCCGCGAGTTCACCGCGGACGCCATGCGGGCACTCCACCTCGACAAGGACGAGCTGGAGCACGTGCTGTGGGACCGGGTGCTGCACCTCGAACTCACCCGCAGCGGCAAGGACGTCATCGTCGACAAGACCCCGCCGAACACCCTCATCTGGCCCCGGCTGCGCCGATGTTGGCCCCAGGCCCGCTACATCCTGCTGCTCCGCCACCCCGGCGCCGTCGTCGCCTCCCTCACCGAACGGCGCGCCGACCCCGATCCCGAAGCCGTCCGCGCCGAGGTCCTCCATTACAGCGAGAAGCTGGAGGAGGCCCGCCGAAGCCTCGACCCCCATGTGATCACCTACGAGGAGCTGACGGCGGGCCCGGAGCGGGTCACCCGCGGCATCTGCGACCACCTCGGGCTGCCCTGGGAGCCCAGCATGCTCGACTACGGCAGCAGGGACCACGGCACCTTCCGCCCTCAGCTGGGCGACTGGTCCAGCACCATCAAGTCCGGCCGCATCCAGACGGCCCGCACCGCCGACCCGGACATGGAGCTGCCCCCACGCCTGACGGAACTCGCCCGGGCGTGGGGGTACGGCGTCCAGGTGTAGCGACCCGGAGCCTGTGCCGGGGGGCGAGCGCGCGGTCAGAACCAGTGCAGGCAGTGCGGGGAGCGGTCGGCGCGGAAGAGGGCGTCAGCCAGGGTGGCCGCGCCCGGGTGGTGGGCCCGGATGTGTCCGGCACGCACCAGCGTGCTCGGGGCGGTGCCGCCGAGGTAGACGGAGCCCAGGTCGCACACGTCCAGGGACAGGTCGGGCTCCCGGTCCGTCGGAACGCAGTCGGCTTCGCCGTCCCGGACGGTCAGCAGGTAGCGGCCGTGCTCACCGAGGAACGGGTCCTCGACGTGAAGGACGAGCTCACCGTCCGTGAACCAGCCGCGCGCGGTCAGCGCACGCGGGACGTCCAGCAGCCGCACCCAGAGCCAGTCCATGTCGCCGCTCACCTCGCCGGCGCGGAAGTCCGCGAGCTGCCGGCGCAGCGGGTGATCGGGCGGGATGTGCTGGAAGACGACCTGGGAGACCAGGTCGTGTCCGAGCGCGAACCGGGCCAGGGCCGTGAAGACGGCGTCGTCGGCGGCGATGGTCTCGTCGACCGTGAGAGTGCCGGACTCGATCGCGTAGCTGGCGTACCCGTCCGGGACGCCGTCGGTGTCACGGTGAACGGCGACGTAGCGCGGCGCCGGGGAGATCGGGGGCTGCCCCGCGCGCAGGGCCCACCAGCGGTGCGGCCGGGACAGCGCACCGGGCTGGGCGCGGCGATACCGGTCGTAGACCTCTTCCAGGATCTCGCCGCACTCGGCACGACGCAGCACCTCGACCGAACCGTCGTCCGGGCCGGTCGCCGGTGCGTCGGCCACTGCGCGCGCCCGGGGAACGGCCAGGGCGGCCCTGTGGCGCGGCACCGTCAGCCGCGCCGTGCTGGTCGCCGGTCCGTAGCCGAACCTGCCGTAGATCGTGGCCTCGGAGGCCAGCAGCACGGAGAGGAACTCCCCGCGGGCCCGCAACTCGGTGAGCTGATGCCGCATCATCGCGCGGAGCACGCCCTGGCGCCGGTGCGAGGGCAGGACGCCGACGGCGGTCACCCCGGCGGCCGGGACGAAGGTCTCACCGGGCAGAGTCAGCTCGAAGGAGTGCGTGGCCGCGGTGCCGACCGGCCGCCCGTCCACCGTCAGGGCGAGCAGGCAGCGGTCCGTTTCGAGCGCCGACCACCAGAGCCCGCCGCCCTCGGTCGGGGTCTCCGGGAAGTGCCCGAACGCGGCATGGACCGTGTCGACGAAGACGTCGAGGTCCTCATCGGTGGTGGAACGAATTTCCATCGCTGCCGCTGCCTCCTCGGAAACCGGCACCACGATCGTGGTGTCCGGCCACAGTGCAGCGTTGACGCGTGGCCGGGGCAAGCGAATTACGGCCGGTCAGGCGCTGGCCTGTGCCGTGCAGTGGGCGCCCGCCCCGGCGGATGTCCCGGTCAGAGCACTAGAGAGGCAGGGCCTCGACCGTGGCCTGCGGGGCCGGCGCCCCGACGGAGTCGACGGGCACCACGGGAAGCGGCTCCGCGGTCGCCTCGGCCCGCTGCTGCGGCAAGGACACCGGCCGCAGCGGACGCGGCCCCGACACCACCGTGTAGTCCTGGCCCAGGAACGGCGGAGCCATCTCGCCCGGGTCCTCGCCCAGGGCCAGCTGCACCGCCGCCCAGGGGGCGTTGACGCCGCACAGGGACAGCTGGTGCAGTCCGCCGGCCGGGCGGGTGTTGACGTCCATGAGCACCGGCCGGTCGCCGAACATCCGGAACTGGATGTTGGACAGGTAGTGCAGACCGAAGCCCTCCGCGATCCGCCGGGCCGGGTCCAGCCACTGCTCGTGCAGGGTGAAGCCCCGGCGGCGGCCGTTCTTGGTGCGGCCCACCGCCAACCGGACCCGGTTGTCCGGGCCGGTCAGGCAGTCCACCGACACCTCGGGCTGCTCCAGACGCGGCATCACCAGCCAGTCCACCGGCTCCCCGGCACCCCGCAGCGCCTCCAGCACCAGATCGAGCGGCACGTACGGGCTCGGGAACCCGCTCAGCTGCGCCAGCGCGAAGGGCGTACGCGTGATCACGCGGAAGCCCACCCCGCCGGCCCCGGACGCCGGCTTGAAGCACGCCTCGTGCCCGCCGGCCTCCAACTCCTCCACCGCGGCGACGAGTTCGTCCTCCGAGCGGACCCGGTACCACGGCGGCACCGGCACACCGATCGCCTGGACCGCCTCGTAGGCGATCACCTTGTCGTGGAAGACGGCCACGGCCTCGGGCGGCGGCGCCAGCACCGCCGTACCGGCCGCCTCGAACTCGGCGCGGTGCGCCACGATCGCCGACTGGTGCAGCCGGGGCACGAACACGTCGATCCCGCGCCGCGCGCACTGGTCCAGCGCGTACTCGACGTACCCGGCGGGGGACAGGTTCTCGGGCTCCAGCTCGGCGGTGTCGGCGGCGGCCAGCACGGGCGAGTCGGGGTCACCGTGGGTGGCATGGATCTCGACGGCCCGGTCGCTGGGATTTCTCCGCAGCTGATCCATGAAGAACACGTTCTCCGCGTACGTGCGGTTGAGCCAGACGCGTACGCGAGAGACCATGCAGGCCGCCTTTCACGGTTCGCGGGCAGGGCTGAGCAGCCCGTGCCCGGGCAGAAGAAGGGAGGGACACCAAACCGCCCCTGTGAAAGGGAAGTTCCCAGCGGTGGTGTTGGGCCAGATCATACGGCTTCGGCGGGCCTCGTCGTGCAACGCGCGTGTGAAGGATTCTCCCGCCACGGCCGTCGGGTCGCTCTTGTCCCGGTCGCACGGATGTGATCTCTTGGGGGCGTCCGGGTGCGCGGAGGGGGCGAGAGGTGACGTCGACGGCCGGTGGCGCCGCACAACTGCTGGCCATCAGCGATCTGCACATCGGTTACCCGGAGAACCGCGCCCTGGTCGAGGGCATGCGGCCGGGGACGGACGACGACTGGCTGCTCGTGGCCGGGGACGTCGCGGAGACCGTGGCGGACATCCGCTGGGCCCTCGAGCAGCTCGCGGGCCGCTTCCGCAAGGTCGTCTGGGTGCCCGGCAACCACGAGTTGTGGACCCATCCGAGCGATTCCGTCACCCTGCGCGGTGTCGCCCGGTACGAGCATCTGGTCGAGCTGTGCCGCGAACTCGGCGTCACGACACCCGAGGACCCCTACCCCGTCTGGGACGGCCCCGGCGGCCCGGTGGCCGTCGCCCCGCTGTTCCTGCTGTACGACTACTCGTTCCTGCCGGCCGACTGCACGACCAAGGAGCAGGGCCTGGAGTACGCGCGGGGCACCGGGATCGTCTGCACCGACGAGCACCTGCTGCACCCCGACCCCTACCCGAGCCGGGAGGCCTGGTGCCGGGCCCGGGTCGCCGAGACCGAACGCAGACTCGCCGAACTGCCCGGCGACCTGCCGGTGATCCCCGTCAACCACTACCCGCTGCACCGGCACCCGATGGACGTCCTGTGGCACCCCGAGTTCGCCATGTGGTGCGGCACCGGCCTGACCGCCGACTGGCACCGCAGGTTCCGCGTCCACACGATGGTCTACGGCCATCTGCACATCCCCCGCACCACCTGGCACGAGGGCGTGCGCTTCGAGGAGGTGTCGGTGGGCTACCCGCGCGAGTGGCGCAAGCGGTCCCGGCCGCCGGGGCGGCTGCGGCGCATCCTGCCGAGGGAGGGCGAGGAGCGGTGATCGAGGAACTGCTGCCGGAGACCGTGGTCACCGTGGAGGCGTACGGGGACGAGGACGCGGCCACCCCGCTCTACCCCGAGGAGGCGGCGCTCGTGACACGGGCGGTCGCCAAGCGGCGCAGGGAATTCGCCGTCGTGCGCTCCTGCGCCCGCAGCGCCATGGAGAAGCTCGGCGTGCCGCCGCAGGCGATCCTGCCCGGGGAACGCGGCGCCCCCGGCTGGCCGGCCGGGCTGGCGGGCAGCATGACCCACTGCGACGGCTTCTGTGCCGCCGCCCTGGTCCGCGTCGCCGACCTGGCGTCCCTCGGCATCGACGCCGAGATCCACGGCCCGCTGCCCGAGGGCGTCCTGCCGTCCGTGTCCCTGCCGGCCGAGGCCGACCGGCTGCGGCGGCTGGCGGCCGAGCGCCCCGACATCCACTGGGACCGGCTGCTGTTCAGCGCGAAGGAGTCCGTCTACAAGGCGTGGTTCCCCCTCACCGGACAGTGGCTGGACTTCATGGAGGCCGACATCGAGCTCACCGCCGACGGCACCTTCCGGGCGACGCTGCTCGTCCCCGGACCGCGCGTGGGTGACCGCCGTGTCGCCCACTTCGACGGCCGCTGGACGACGGGGCGGGGCATGATCGCGACGGCGGTCACGGTCCCCCACGCCTGACCCCGCTCCCCGGACCTCCCCCTCGGAACCGAGGCCGAGGCTGCCCCTCGGCCCCCGGAAACCCGGGCGGACGGCCGGGGCCGGCGGCTGGGCTGCGGCACCCGCTTCCGGCCGGGGCCGGGGCCTGCTCCCGGCCCGCGGCCCGGGTCGTCCGTCAGGCTCCACGTCCCGTTCCCGGCACACGGCCGGGGTCATCCGGCAGGCTCGGGACCCCCTTCCCGGAGGACCAGGTCAGGGGCCCGGCTCGGGGCACCAGTTCTCCAGGAGGCGGAAGAACGCCTCCTCGTTGCCGGTCAGGCCGGCGCGCTCCAGGGCCTGCTCCGCCTCGGCGAGCACCGTGGGCGGCACGAGCGGCGGACCGCCCTCCAGGTCGAAGGCGGCCCGGACGGTGTGCAGCAGCCGCAGATAGGCCTGGACGGCGGTGCGTTCACGATCGGTCAGGACGGCGGTGGGCATCGGTCGGCTCTCCCCGTGTCGGCGTCGTCGGTCAAGCGCCCTCGCGCAGCGGTGGCGCACCCCCAGCTTGCCGTCCACCACTGACAATCCGGCCCCGCCGCCCTCCGGTTCGCCCGCTCGGCGGCGAACGGACTGTCAGCCCTGCGGTCCGCGATACCCCAGCGACGCCTCGATCCGCCCCGCCAGATGGTCCCGCTGCACCGGCCCCCGCGACGAACCGGCCAGCCACGCCCGGCACTTGCTGGCGAGCAGCAGGCCGAAGCTCTCGGCCTCCTTCTCGTCGTCGAGGTCGAAGCGGGTGCGTGCGGCGACCTTCAGCACGGTCGCCTGGAGGTCGGCGCCGTCGTCCAGCAGCCGGGCCGCGACGGCGGCGCCCTCGACGTGGTGGGAGCAGTGCCCGGCCTTCATGTGCCACAGCTCGTGGCCCAGGATCACCAACTGGTGATCGGGAGCGGTGCGTTCCTCGATCACGACGAGGTCCTGCTCGGCCATGTCCAGCCAGAGCCCGCTGGCGGTGCCGGGCGGGAAGGCGGCCGTACGGAAGCGGACGGGGCGGCCGCGGCGTCTGCTCATGCCGTCGCACAGGGCCGCGTACAGCTCATCGGGCCGTGCCGGGGCGGGGAGGGTCAGCTCCGCGACCAGCTCGCCGCACAGGCGGCGCATTTCCTTACCGATGCCCACAGTTCTCCCCACGGTCACGACTCGGGCCGCTTGACGCTCTCCAGGAGCATGTCCAGCCACTCCGCGACTTTGTCGCGGTGCTGGTCGGTGGGCAGTTGCGCGGCCCGCCAGGCGATGCCGCGCACGCCGTGGTCCTGCAACAGCCGCTCCAGCGGGTCGTCCGCCGCAGCGGCCGCCTCCCGCTCGCGGTCGGCGAGCTTCTGCAGCAGCTCCTGCTCGGTGTGCTGGAGGGCGCTCACGAGCGCCTCGGGGTCCTCGGCCGTCAGGAAACCGGCGTGCACCCGGAAGAACCGCTGGAGGGCGTCGCAGTGCTCCATGGTCGGCCGCCGGTCGCCGTTGATGAGGGCGCCGGCCTGCTGGCGGGACATGCCCGCGCCGTCGGCGATCTCCTGCTGGGTGTACTTGCGGCCGTTGGGCTTGAGCCGGGTCCGGCGCAGCAGGTCCAGGCGCTGCAGGAACCGCGCCTGCACATCGGGCTCGCCCGCCGGCCGGCCACTGAGCAGGGCCTTGACCACGGGGTCCGGGACCCCGGAGGCGACGGACAGCCGGCCGATGTCGAAGACCTCGGCGTGCGGCACGCCGAGCCGGTCGGCGAGCGCGCCGACACGGGAGACGACGGCCGGTAGCACGGCCGTCGGCGTGGCGCCCGGTCCCTCGACGAAGCCACCCGTCACCGACAGATCTCCTACGTGTCTCACAGGCTTCTCACAAGTGGATGCCGTGACCTACCCCCGGCGTGAACTTCCCGGAGCGTAGCCGGTGCTTCGAACTCACATCCAGGTCTCGCCACAACTGTGGCCAATTTCAGCCGTCAACAGGCATGGAATGCCACGATAGTTGACACGCCTCAGCTCGGGGCAGCAGGATCGGGGCGCCGCGTCAAGGCCGCAGAGGCAAGAGGGGTGACCTCCCGATGGCATATCAGGCAGGAGGGCAGCGGCCGGCACCGCGGCCCGTCCCCGAGACTCCCGAGGCCCAGGCCTACCTGGAGGACTACGCCGGGCTTCTGGAGGGTGTCTCCTTCCCCTCGCTCGTCGTCGACCACTGCTGGGACGTGGTGCTGACCAACGGCGCCTTCCGGTCACTTTTCCGTGACGTCGGCCCCCACCCGACGGCCATGCCGGACGACAACTTCCTCAGGTTCGTGCTGTTCCACCCCGACGCCCCCACGGTGCTCGGCGAGCACGAGGCGAGCTGGTGCCTTCCGATGCTCGCCCACTTCGCGCGGACCGTGGAGACGCACGGCCCCGACCACGGCCTGCAGTCCATCCGCCGTGACATCGCGCAGGACCCGATCATGGAGGCCGCCTACCGGCACGGCCTGCCGCACTGGATCCGCGCGGTCGGCGAGGACGCCGTCGAGCAGGACGGTGCCGTACGGCCGCTGCTGCACCCCGATCCGCGAAGGGGCGCCACCGAGTGCCGGGTCGTCGTCGAGACGTCCAGGACGCTCGAGGAACTGGGCTGCGCCCGGGTCACGTTCGTCCTGCGCGAGGCCCGCCGCGCTCCGGCCCGGGAGCGCCGCACCCGCCGTACCGCCTCCCACCTGACGGTCGTCCCCACGGCCGACTGACCGTCCCCACGCGTTCTGCGCCACCCCGGTCGGCACCCTTCCGAGGCCCTGTGGTGTGTGACATAGTACTGCTGTGAGCGAGTCGCTGACCTGCGATGTCGTGGTGGTCGGGGCCGGTGTGGTCGGCGCCGCCGCCGCACTGTACGCGGCCCGCGCGGGCCTGGACGCCGTCGTGGTGGACCGGGGCCCGGTGGCCGGCGGGACGACCGGAGCGGGGGAGGGGAACCTCCTCGTCTCCGACAAGGAGCCCGGACCGGAGCTCGAACTGGCCCTGCTCTCCGCCCGGCTGTGGGCGGACCTGGCCCGGGAGGGGCTGGGCGAGGCCGTCGAGTACGAGGCCAAGGGCGGTGTCGTCGTCGCCGCCACGGACCGGGCCCTGGCCGGGCTGGAGCAGCTCGCCGCCGAGCAGCGCGCGGCCGGGATCGAGGCGGTCCCGGTGCCGTCCGGCCGGCTCACCGACCTGGAGCCGTATCTGACCCCCGGCCTCGCGGGCGGCATGCACTACCCGCAGGACGCCCAGGTGATGCCCGCCCTCGCCGCGGCACACCTGCTGCGCGCCTCGAAGGCCCGGGTGCTCACCGGCCGGGAGGTGACCGGGGTCCTGCGCGGCCCGGGCGGTGCGGTGCGCGGCGTGCGGACCGACCGGGGCGACCTCCACGCACCCGCGGTCGTCAACGCGGCCGGCACCTGGGGCGGCGAGGTGGCGGCCCACGCCGGAGTGTGGCTGCCGGTGCTGCCCCGGCGGGGCTTCGTCCTGGTCACCGAACCGCTGCCGCCCCGTATCCGGCACAAGGTGTACGCCGCCGACTACGTGGCCGACGTCGCCAGCGACTCGGCGGCACTCCAGACCTCCCCGGTGGTGGAAGGCACCCCGGCCGGGCCGGTCCTCATCGGCGCCAGCCGTGAACGGGTCGGCTTCGACCGGTCGCTGTCGCTCCCGGCGCTGCGCGCGCTGGCGGCGGGCGCCACGGGCCTCTTCCCGTTCCTCGCCGGAGTCCGGGCCGTGCGGTCGTACGCCGGCTTCCGGCCGTATCTGCCGGACCACCTGCCCGCGATCGGCGCCGACCCGAGGGCGCCCGGGCTCTTCCACGCCTGCGGACACGAGGGCGCCGGCATCGGTCTCGCCACCGGCACCGGGCACCTCATCGCGCAAGTGCTGACCGGGCGGACACCCGACCTGGACCTCGCCCCGTTCCGGCCCGACCGCTTCACCGAGGAGGCCGAGTGAACCCGCTGGACCTCGCGGAGGCCAGGCCCGGCCCCGCCTTCACGGTCACCTTCGACGGGCGGCCCGTCGAGGCGCTGCCCGGGCAGACGGTCGCCGCCGCGCTGTGGGCCGCGGGCGTCACCGCCTGGCGCTCCACCAGAGGCGAGGGCCGTCCACGCGGGGTGTTCTGCGGGATCGGCGTCTGCTTCGACTGCCTGGTGACCGTCAACGGCCGCCCCAACCAACGGGCCTGCCTGGTGCCGGCACGGCCGGGAGACGTGATCGCCACGCAGGACGGGACGGGCCACCGGGAGGTGTGTCATGCGGACTGACCTCGCCGTGATCGGCGCCGGACCGGCCGGGCTCGCCGCCGCCCTTGCGGCCTCCGCGCGCGGCGTCCGGGTCACACTCGTCGACGCCGCGACACAGACCGGCGGACAGTTCTACCGGCAGCCCGCCGCCGGACTCGGCGCAGGGCGGCCCGAGGCACTGCACCACCGGTGGCGGACCTGGGAGCGGTTGCGGGACGGGCTCGCCGCCAGTGCCGTGCGCGTGCTGACGGATCACCACGTCTGGAGCGTGGAGCACACCGCGGACGGCTTCGCCGTGCACGCCCTGCTCGGACCGGAGCAGGAGGAGTCCGTCGAGGTGCACGCCCGCGCCGTGCTCCTGGCCACCGGCGGCTACGAGCAGGTGCTGCCCTTCCCCGGCTGGACCCTCCCCGGCGTCGTCACGGCCGGGGGAGCCCAGGCCATGCTCAAGGGCGGGCTCGTGGCGGCGGGGCGCCGGGCGGTCGTGGCCGGGACCGGGCCGCTGCTGCTGCCCGTGGCGACCGGGCTCGCGGCAGCCGGCGTCGAGGTCGCCGCGCTCGTCGAGTCGGCCGGCCCCAGGCGCCTCGCCCGCCACGGGCGGGCCCTGGCCGGCAAAATCCCCGAGGGCGCCGGGTACGCCGCCCGGCTGCTGCGCCACCGCGTCCCGGTCCTCGTCCGGCACACCGTCGTCCGCGCCCACGGCGACGAACGGCTGACCGGCGTCACCGTCGCAGCCCTCGACACCGACGGGCGCGTCCGACCCGGCACCGAGCGGCACCTGCCCTGCGACACCCTCGCCGCCGGGCACGGCATGCTCCCGCACACCGACCTCGCCGAGAGCCTCGGCTGCCGCCTCGACGGGCTCGCCGTGGCCGTCGACACCGAGCAGCGCACGGACGTGCCCGGCGTGTGGGCGGCCGGGGAGGCCACCGGCATCGGCGGCGCCGCCCTCGCCCTCGCCGAGGGGCACATCGCCGGCCGCTCCGCCGCCGCGCGCCTTCAGGGCACCGCCCCCGATCCCGCTCCCGCCGCCCTCACGTCCCGTACCCGGCTCAGGAGGTCCGCCGCCGCCCTCGACACCGCCTACGCGCCTCCCGCGCACTGGCCCGAGCGGATCACCGACGACACCGTGGTCTGCCGCTGCGAGGAGGTCACCGCCGGGGCCGTGCGCGAGGCCCTGAATCTCGGAGCGGGCGACGAACGCACCGTGAAGCTGCTCACCCGGGCCGGGATGGGCTGGTGCCAGGGCCGGATGTGCGGCACCGCGGTGTCCGGTCTCGCCGGCTGCGCGCCCACGCCGGCCAAGCGCCCGTTCGCCCGCCCCGTGCCGCTCGGCGTCCTCGCCCGGCAACACCCCCAGGAGGGACTGTCATGACCGATCACCGCCCCTGGCGCGGAGTCCTCGTCGCCACCGCGCTCCCGCTGAACGACGACCTCTCCGTCGACCACGACCGGTACGCCGAGCACTGCGCCTGGCTGGTCGAGAACGGCTGCGACGGCGTCGTACCGAACGGCTCCCTCGGCGAGTACCAGGTGCTCACGCCCGAGGAGCGGGCCCGGGTCGTCGAGACGGCCGTCGCCGCGATCGGCGGGGAGCGCGTGATGCCCGGCGTCGCGGCGTACGGGTCCGCCGAGTCCCGGCACTGGGCCGAGCAGGCCGGTGAGGCCGGCTGCCGCGCGGTGATGCTGCTGCCGCCGAACGCCTACCGCGCCGACGAGCGCTCCGTCCTCGCCCACTACGCCGAGGTCGCCAGGTCGGGCCTGCCGGTCGTCGCGTACAACAACCCGATCGACACCAAGGTCGACCTCGTGCCCGAGCTGCTCGCCCGGCTGCACGGCGAAGGGCACATCCAGGGCGTGAAGGAGTTCTCCGGAGACGTCCGCAGGGCCTACCGGATCGCCGAACTCGCCCCCGAGCTGGACCTGCTGATCGGCGCGGACGACGTCCTGCTGGAGCTGGCCGTCGCGGGCGCCAAGGGCTGGGTGGCGGGCTACCCGAACGCGCTGCCCCGGGCGTCGGTGGAGCTGTACCGCGCGGCGGTCGAGGGCGACCTCGGCACCGCGCTGCCCCTGTACCGGCAGCTGCACCCGCTGCTGCGCTGGGACTCACGCGTGGAGTTCGTCCAGGCCATCAAGTTGTCGATGGACATCGTCGGCCGCCACGGCGGACCCTGCCGCCCGCCCCGCGCGACGCTGCTGCCCGAGCAGGAGGCGGCGGTTCGTGCCGCCACGGAGAAGGCCGTCGCGGCCGGACTGGCCTAGGGAGCGACCATGCGCAGCAGACTCGTCCTGCACGCCGTCGACTCGCACACCGAGGGCATGCCGACCCGCGTGATCACCGGCGGCATCGGCACCATCCCCGGCGCCACCATGAACGAGCGGCGGCTGTGGTTCCGCGAACACCGCGACGACGTCAAGCAGTTGCTGATGAACGAGCCGCGCGGCCACTCCGCCATGAGCGGCGCGATCCTCCAGCCGCCGACCCGGCCCGACTGCGACTGGGGCGTCGTCTACATCGAGGTCTCCGGCTATCTGCCGATGTGCGGGCACGGCACCATCGGCGTGGCGACCGTGCTGGTCGAGACCGGCATGGTCGAGGTCGTCGAGCCGGTCACCACCATCCGGCTCGACACCCCGGCGGGCCCGGTCGTCGCCGAGGTGGCCGTCGAGGACGGGGCCGCCAAGGCGGTCACCCTCCAGAACGTGCCCTCCTTCGCCGTCGGCCTCGACCGCAGGATCACCCTCGCCGACGGCCGGACGGTGACGTACGACCTCGCGTTCGGCGGCAACTTCTACGCCGTCCTGCCGCTGGAGCAGTTCGGCCTGCCCTTCGACCGGTCCCGCAAGGACGAGATCCTCGCCGCGGGCCTGTCCCTCATGGCCGCCGTCAACGCCGAGGCACCGCCCGCCCACCCGGAGGACCCGTCCATCCACGGCCTCCACCACGTCTACCTGGCCGCCCCCGGCTCGACCGCCCGCCACTCCCGGCACGCGATGGCCATCCACCCCGGCTGGTTCGACCGCTCGCCCTGCGGCACGGGCACCAGCGCCCGCATGGCGCAGCTGCACGCCCGCGGCGAACTGCCCCTGCACACCGAGTTCGTGAACGAGTCCTTCATCGGCACCCGCTTCACCGGCAGACTGCTCGGCACCACCGAGGTCGCCGGCCGCCCGGCCGTGCTGCCCAGCTTCACCGGACGCGCCTGGATCACCGGCACCGCCCAGTACCTGCTGGACCCCGAGGACCCGTTCCCGACGGGATTCGTCCTGTAGCACCCCTGTTCGCGGAGAAGAGAGGAACCCCGACCGTCATGGCCCCGCAGCACACCCCCGCCCTGCCCGTGCTGGGCAGCAGGAAGCCCAGCCACCGGGAGCGGGTCGCGGACGCGCTGCGGGCCGCCCTGATCACCGGTGAACTGCGGCCCGGCGAGGTCTACTCGGCCCCCGGCCTCGCCGCCCGGTTCGGCGTCTCCGCCACACCCGTGCGCGAGGCCATGCTCGACCTGGCCAAGGAGGGCCTGGTCGACACCGTGCCCAACAAGGGCTTCCGCGTCACCGCCGTCTCCGAGCAGCAGCTCGACGAGTACACCCACATCCGGGCACTGATCGAGATCCCCACGACGGTCGGCCTCGCGGTGACGGCCGATCCGGTGGCCCTGGAGGCGCTCCGCCCGGTCGCCCGGGAGATCGTCACCTCCGCCGCGGCGGGCGACCTCATCGCCTACGTCGAGGCCGACCTGCGCTTCCACCTCGGCCTGCTGGCCCTCGCGGGCAACGGCCATCTCGTCGACGTCGTACGGGACCTCAGACGCCGCTCCCGGCTGTACGGGCTGACGGCGCTGGTGGAGCAGGGGCGGCTGGAGGCGTCGGCCGAGGAGCACCTGGAGATCCTGGACGCGCTGCTCGCCCGCGACGAGGGGGCCGTACGGGAGGTGATGATCCGGCACCTGGGGCATGTCCGGGGCCTCTGGGCAGCACCCTGAACAGCCGGACGTCATCTGCTCAGTGGCCGTGCTTCGCCGCCTGGATCTCCTCGTACACCCGGGTCCGCAGCTCGGCGAAGCGCGGTGCCACGCGCGTGTGCATCTGGTCCCGCTCGGCCGGCAGATCGACTTTCAGCTGCTCCTGGACGACGGTGGGGGAGGCGGACAGCACGATCACCCGCTCGCCGAGGTACACGGCCTCGTCGATGTCATGGGTGACGAACAGGATCGTGATCCCGCGCTCCCGCCACAGCCGTCGTACCAGGTCCTCGAGTTCGGCCCGGGTCTGGGCGTCCACCGCCGCGAACGGCTCGTCCATCAGCAGCACCTCGGGTTCGTACGCCAGCGCTCGGGCGATGGCCACCCGCTGCTGCATCCCGCCCGACAACTGCCACGGATACGCCCCGGAGGCCTCCGCGAGTCCCACCGACTCCAGCGCGTCCGCGACCAGCGCGCGGCGCCGCTCCCTGCTCAGCCTCTTCTGCTTCAGGGGCAGTTCGACGTTCTGCCCGACCCGCATCCACGGAAACAGGCTGCGGCCGTACTCCTGGAACACGAACGCCATGCCGGGCGGCGGCCCGTCCACCGGGCGGCCCGCGAGCCGCACCTCACCCGCGGTCGGGGCGAGCAGTCCGCCGACGCACTTCAGCAGGGTCGTCTTGCCGCAGCCCGACGGGCCGACGAGACACACCAGTTCCCCAGCCGCCACGCTGAAGGTCAGGTCGCGCACCGCCTCGGTCCGCCGCCCGGAACCCTCGTAGACCTTGTGCAGGCCCTGTACGTCGAGCATGGACCGCCCTTTCGCGAGGTTCACGGGGACCGCCGGCCGGCCTCGCGCAGGCCGTGGTACCAGCCGAGCACCCGCCGCTCGGCCAGCCGGAAGAGGACCGAGAGGAGGAAGCCGAGCAGACCGAGGAGCAGGATCCCGGTCCACATGTCGGGGATGGCGAAACCGCGCTGGAACTGCACGATGGTGAAGCCGAGGCCGTTGTCGGCCGCGAACATCTCGCTGATCACCATGAGGATGATCCCGATCGACAGCGCCTGGCGCAGACCCGCGAAGATCTGCGGGCTCGCCGAGCGCAGCACCACGTCCCGCAGCCCGGCCGCGCCCGTGATGCCGTAGGAGCGGGCCGTCTCGGCCAGGACCGGGTCGACCGCCCGGACACCCTCGACCGTGTTGAGCAGCACCGGCCAGACACAGCCGCTCGCGATCACGGCGATCTTCATCGTGTCGCCGATGCCGGCGAACAGCATGATGACCGGCACCAGCACCGGCGGCGGCACCGCCCGCAGGAACTCCAGCACCGGCTCGCACAGCGCCCGCACCCACCGGTAGGAGCCGATGACCGTGCCGAGCGCCACCCCCGCGACGGCCGCCGCGGTGTAACCCGCCGCGAGCCGCAGCACGCTGGGCACCACGTCCCCGCGCAGCCGCTCGCCCGTCCAGACGTCCGGGAAGGCGCCGAAGATCGTCCGCAGCGGTGGCCAGTAGACGTTCGTACTGCCGGCCGATGCCGCCCACCAGACGGCCACCAGCACCGCGGGCAGAGCGACCGCGAACACCAGCCGCAGCAGGGCCCTCCCCCAAGCTCTCGACGCCGCTCGACCAGGGGGGACCCCCATCACACCGCCACCTCCCCGCGCACCGACTGGTGCCAGGCCAGCGCCCGCCGCTCCACCGCCCTCGCCCCCACGTTGATCAGCAGCCCGAGCATCCCGGTCACCACGATCAGCGCGTACATCTCCGGCACCGCCTGCGAGGTCTGTGCCACCGCGATCCGGGCACCCAGACCCGGGGCGCCGATGACCAGTTCGGCGGTGACGGCGAGGATCAGCGCCACGGCCGCGGCCAGCCGCACCCCGGTCATGACGTACGGCAGCGCCGTCGGCCACAGCACGTGCCTGATCCGCGCCCAGGCGCCCAGGCCGTACGAGCGGGCCGTCTCCTCCGCGACCGGGTCGACGTCCCGCACGCCGTACAGGACCTGGATCAGCACCTGCCAGAACGAGGCGTAGACGACCAGCAGCAGCACCGAGCGCAGTTCCGTGCCGTACAGCAGCACCGCCAGCGGGATCAGTGCCACCGACGGGATGGGCCGCAGGAACTCGATGGCCGAGGCCGTCACCTCGCGCAGATACGGCACCACGGAGATTACCACCCCCGCGACGACACCCGCGCTCACCGCGATCGCCAGGCCCAGCGCCCAGCCGGTCAGGGTGTCGCCGAGCGCCGACCAGAAGGCGGTGTCGGAGAGTTCACGGCCGAGCGCGTCGGCGATGCGGCCGGCCGGCGGGACGTAGTCCTCGTCGACCAGGCCGAGCCGCGGCACCGCCTCCCACAGGAGGAGGAACACCGCCGGCCCGGCCGCACCGAGGGCCGCGTCGGCGCCCCTCACGGCAGCAGCTCGTCCAGGTCCGGCGCCTTCTCGAACAGGCCGTCCCGCTCCCCGAGTTCGGCCAGCCGCTCGATCGACGGCCGGTCCGGCTCGGCCGGATAGCGGGGCAGGGTCAGCTTCTCCAGCAGGGTGGTGGGGATCTTCGTGTAGGTGGTGAGGATCTGCCGCACCTCGTCCGGGTGGCTGTCGGCGTACTTCAGCGACTCGGCGGTCGCCTCCTGGAACTTCTTCACCAGTTCCGGGTTCTTGTCGGCGAACCGCTGGGAGGTGAAGTACATGGCCACGGTGAGGTCCGGTGACACGTCGTAGAAGTTCGACGCGATCTCTTTCCCGCCCGCGGCCTTGACGGTGGCCAGGGCGGGCTCCGGGGTGCACGCCGCGTCGACCTGCCCGCCGTCCAGCGCGGCCGGCATCTGGTCGAAGGGCATCTCGACGAACTCGACCTTCGAGGGGTCGCCCCCGTCCTTGCGGACGGACTCCTTGATCGAGGTGTCGCAGATGTTGCTGAGGGTGTTGACCGCCGCCTTCTTGCCCTCCAGCTGCTTGGCGGAGGTGAGGGGGGAGCCCTTCCGTACGGTGATGGCCGCGAAGTCGGCACCGCCCTTGCCCGTGGACGCGGCCCCGTTCGCCACGGCCTTGACGGGCATGTTCTTGGACCGGGCGACCAGCAGCGACGTGGTGTTGCTGAAGCCGAACTGGAACTGCCCGGACACGACTCCGGGCACGATCGCGGCCCCGCCCTGGGCCGGTGACAGCTCCAGCTCGAGGCCGCGATCGGCGTAGAAGCCCTGCTTCTCGCCCAGGTAGAGGGGGGCGACGTCCAGCACGGGGACGACACCGACCTTGACGGTGGTGGGGCCGGACGGGCCGGCCTCGCCCTCCCCGCCGGGGCCGGACGAGCCGCAGGCGGTGACGGTGGCCAGGACGGACCAGGCCACGAGGCCGACGAGCAGGCGACGCATGGCTCCCCCTGTGGGACCGGCTGACGTGCTCCGACAGGCTGTGCGCAGGCAGTACGGACGTGCTCAGCGGGAACCTAGAGCCCGCCGGGAGCCATGGTCAATGCACGTGCGGTGAAGGCTCGTTGAAACGAGCACTTTCGGGTCACAGGTCCAGCACGAGCCGCTTCCCGTTGCAGCGGGACACGCAGATGAGCATGGTCTCGCCCGCCGCGCGTTCGTCCTCCGTCAGGACGGAGTCCCGGTGGTCCGGCTCCCCGTCGAGGACATCGGTCTCGCACGTGCCGCAGGTCCCCTCGGTGCAGGAGTACAGCACCTCGACCCCCGCGCCGCGCACGGCGTCGAGCACGGACACGTCCGGCGCGACGGTGAGTGTTCTGCCGCTCCGCGCCAGCTCCACCTCGAACTCGGTGTCGCCCCCGGTCTCCTGCTCCTTCGGCCGGAAACGCTCGACCCGCAGGGCCCCGGACGGGCACCGGGCCTCCACCGCGTCCAGCAGCGGCCCCGGGCCGCAGCAGTAGACGAGCGTGCCCTCGGCCAGGTCGTCCAGCACGGAGGGCAGGTCCAGCAGGCCCGTCTCGTCCTCGGGCGCGATCGTCACCCGGTCCCCGTAGCGGCCCAGTTCCCCGGCGAACGCCATGGACCGGCGGGTGCGCCCGCCGTAGAGCAGGGTCCACTCGGCGCCCGCCGCCTCGGCCGCGGCCAGCATCGGCAGGATCGGGGTGATGCCGATGCCGCCCGCGACGAAGCGGTACCGGGGAGCGGGCTCCAGGCCGAAGTTGTTCCGGGGCCCGCGCACCCGCACCTCGGCGCCCTCGCCCAGCTGCTCGTGCACATGGGCCGAGCCACCCCGCCCGGCGCTCTCACGCAGCACCGCGATCCGCCAGGCCGACCGGTCCGCCGGGTCGCCGCACAGCGAGTACTGCCGCTCCAGACCCGGCTCCAGCAGGACGTCGACGTGGGCGCCCGGCTCCCACGCCGGAAGCGGCTCGCCCAGCGGATGGCGCAGGGTGAGGGCGAGCACGCCGTCGGCCGCGAACTCCCTCCGTCCGACGACCAGTTCGGCTTCGTACACATTCATGAGCTGTTTCCTCGAGGCTCGTCGACGCTGTGCCCCCGCGGATGGGCGAGCATCCACTCCCACATCTCGACCGGGTCCTGCGCGGTGTGTTCACGGCCGCAGTGGCACGTGCCGTGCAGGGTGTCGGTGCCGGGCAGCCAGGCGATGCGGTAGACCTCGCCGGTCGAAGCGGTCACCGGACCTTCTCCACGGGCTTCTCGCCCTGCTCCACCAGCCGGGCGAGGATACGGCGGGCGGCCAGACCACCGGTGTCGATGTTGATGCTCAGCTCCTGGTAGCCGGTGCGTTCGGTGCCGAGCGTCCTCTGCAGCAGGTTGAGCGCGGTGACGTCCTGCATCACGACGGTGTGGTTGTTGCCGCGCAGGAACTCGGTGACCTCGGCGTCGTCCGTGGCCCAGTCCCGGGAGACCGCCCAGAAGTCGTACACCGTGCCGTCGCCGGACGGGGTGATCGCATACGTGATCTCGGTGTGGAAGCCGTTCGGGTCGCTGCCGTCCGCCTCGGGCAGCACACCGACCGGGGCGATACGGCTGTGCAGCAGATACAGACAGGGGGCGTGGTACTCGATGTCCTGCCAGCGGGTGATCCGGCCCTCGATGCCGGTGGACTTCGCGTAGAACGGCGGGCACTCGGCGTCGTCCATGTGCCGGCTCACCCGGACGATCCCGGCACCCTCGTCGACCTCGGTGGTGATCGGCGTCTCGGCGACCTCGGGGGTGCCGATGTAACCGCCGTGCAGATACGTCTCGTGGGAGAGGTCGAGGAGGTTGTCGACGAGCAGGCCGTAGTCGCAGTCGATGGGCTCCATCCCGCGCACGGTGACCCAGCCGGGGGAGTCGAGGTGCCGGGCCCGGGGGACGGCCTGCGGGTCGGCGAGCGCCGGGTCGCCGATCCACACCCAGATCAGCGAGTCCTGCTCGACGACCGGGTAGGAGGCGACCCGGGCGGTGCGCGGCACCCGTTTCTGCCCCGGCACGTACACGCAGGTACCGGACGTGTCGTACGTGAACCCGTGGTACCCGCACACGATCCGGTCCCCGTCCAGCCGCGTCGGCGCCTGCGACAGCGGATAACGGCGGTGCACGCACCGGTCGTGCAGGACGACCGGCGTGCCGTCCCCCTCGGTCCGGTACAGCACGAGCGTCTCACCGAGGATGGTCCGGCCGAGCAACTCCCGCCCGACCTCATGGCTGTAGGCGGCGACGTACCACTGGTTCCTGGCGAAGGCGGTCATGTGAGGCATGGGCGCAGGCTCCCGTCTCTTGTCGTGCCGTCATCGTCGGCGCGGGGCTCCCGGCGCCGCAACGGTCCTTCCGCCCCACGGAAGCCGTCGTCGAGCCCGGCGTGGTCGCCGTCACGGCGTGCCCGCTCACCGCCGCAGCGGTGCGTGAGCCGTCTCCGGCAGCCGCAGATACACCAGCGACGACACCAGGCAGATCACCGCGACGTACCACGGGAACAGCCCCGAATACCCCTGCTCCTTGAACAGCGTGCCCACGTAGGGGGCCGTGCCGCCGAAGAGGGCCACCGTCAGGGAGTAGGGGAAGCCGATGCCGGCCGCGCGGACCCGGGGCGGGAAGATCTCCGCGTTCACGGCCGCGCTGATCGAGGTGAAGCCGGTCAGCAGCACCATGCCGGCGCACTGCACGAGCAGCAGCACGGCGAACGAGTCGCGCAGGGTGTGCAGCAGGGGCACGGCGAGCAGGGCGAAGCCGAGGCCGAAGAAGAGCAGCAGGGGGCGGCGGCCGAAGCGGTCGGAGAGCAGGCCGCCGAGCGGTTGCAGGAGAGCGAAGAAGGCCAGTGAGATCGTGCCCGCGAGCAGCGCGTCCGACTTCTCCACCCCTGCGTTGAGCTCGGCGTACGTCGGCAGGTACGACGTCCACGTGTAGTAGGCGATGGTGCCGCCCGCCGTGATGCCGCCGATGAGGAGCGACTCGCGCGGGTGCCGGCGCAGCGCCTCGAACAGACCCGGGCGCGGAGCCCGCTGCTGCTCGGCGCTGCGGGTCTCCTGCGCGCCTTGCCGGATCCAGAAACCGACCAGGCTGAGCACGGCCCCGAACACGAACGGCACCCGCCAGCCCCAGCCGTTCATCTGCCCGTCGTTCAGCGTGTCCACCAGCAGTGTGGCGATGCCGGAGGCGACGAGCTGCCCCACCGTCGTCGACACGTACTGGAAGCTGGAGAACAGCCCGCGCCGGCCGGGGCCCGCCGACTCGACCAGGAAGGTCGTCGAGGCCGCGAACTCGCCCCCCACGGACAGGCCTTGGAGCAGCCGGGCGAGCACCAGGATCACCGGCGCGAGGACGCCCACCGTGGCGTACGTCGGGGTCAGCCCGACCAGCAGGCTGCTGGCGCCCATCAGCAGGATGGTGACCGTCAGCGCGGCCCGCCTCCCGTGCCGGTCCGCGACCGCGCCCATCAGCAGCCCGCCGACCGGCCGCATGAAGAAGCCCACCGCGAACACCGCGAACGTGGACAGCAGCGGCACGAGGGAGTTGTCCGCGCTCTTCGGGAAGACCTGGGCGGCGATGTAGGTGGCCAGAAACGTGTAGGCGTACCAGTCGTACCACTCCACCGCGTTGCCCACGGAAGCGGCGAGGAGCTGGCGGACGGGCCGTTTCGTCGGCGGGGAAACCGTCTGGGTCGCTGTCACGACCCTCACCCTCCCCTGAGAACGCCCCGGCACACCTGGCGTACCGGCGACTTTCACACGAGTGTCACCGGCCCCTTCCTTGTCGTTTGGTGTCCCTGAAACACTCCTTCCGCGCAGATTCCGTCATGTTCCGGCCATCCCGCACCTCAGGATGAGAGGTCTGTCCTTCATGTCCGAAGTCAACCGGCGCCGCTTTCTCCAACTGGCGGGTGCCACCACGGCCTTCAGCGCGCTGTCGGCCAGTATCCAGCGCGCCGCCGCCCTTCCGGCGAACCACCGCACCGGGTCGATCGAGGACGTCGAGCACATCGTCGTCCTCATGCAGGAGAACCGTTCCTTCGACCACTACTTCGGCACCCTGAGAGGCGTCCGCGGCTTCGGCGACCCGCGTCCGGTCGCCCTCGACAACGGCAAGCCGATCTGGCACCAGGAGAAGGACGGCAAGGAGATCCTGCCGTTCCATCCCGACGCCGACGACCTCGGCATGCAGTTCCTCGAGGGCCTGCCGCACTCCTGGCCCGACGGCCAGCAGGCCTACAACGGCGGCAAGTACGACCGGTGGGTGCCCGCCAAGGGCACCACGACCATGGCGTACCTGACCCGCGAGGACATCCCGTTCCACTACGCCCTCGCCGACTCCTTCACCGTCTGCGACGCCTACCACTGCTCGTTCATCGGTTCCACCGACCCCAACCGCTACTACATGTGGTCGGGGTACACCGGCAACGACGGCAGCGGCGGCGGCCCGGTCCTGGACAACGCCGAGCTCGGCTACGGCTGGACGACCTACCCCGAGCGCCTGGAGCAGGCCGGCATCTCCTGGAAGATCTACCAGGACATCGGCGACGGCCTCGACGCCCAGGGCTCCTGGGGCTGGATCGAGGACGCCTACCGCGGCAACTACGGCGACAACTCACTGCTCTACTTCGACAAGTACCGGGGCGCCGAGCCGGGCGACCCCTGGTACGACAAGGCCCGTACCGGTACGAACGCCAAGGCCGGAGAGGGCTACTTCGACCTGCTGCGTGCCGACGTCAAGTCCGGCAAGCTGCCGCAGATCTCCTGGATCGCCGCCCCCGAGGCCTTCTCCGAGCACTCCAACTGGCCGTCGAACTACGGCGCCTGGTACATCGCGCAGGTCCTGGACGCCCTCACCGCCAACCCGGAGGTCTGGTCGAAGACCGCCCTGTTCATCACCTACGACGAGAACGACGGCTTCTTCGACCACGTGGTGCCGCCGCTGCCGCCGAAGGACGCCTCCCGCGGCCTGTCCACCGTCGACGTCTCCCTGGACCTCTTCCCGGGCGACGGCAAGAAGACGGCCGGCCCGTACGGACTCGGCCCCCGGGTGCCGATGCTGGTCGTCTCGCCGTGGAGCAAGGGCGGCTACGTCTGCTCCGAGACCCTCGACCACACCTCGATCCTGCGGTTCATGGAACGCCGCTTCGGCGTGCGCGAGACCAACATCTCGCCCTGGCGCCGTGCCGTCTGCGGTGATCTGACGGCCGCGTTCGACTTCTCCCGCAAGGACACGCGCCCGGTCCCGCTGCCCGGCACCGACGATTACGAGCCGCAGGACCGCGAGCGGCACCCCGACTACAAGCCCACCCCGCCCGCCGACCCGCGCATGCCCCGCCAGGAACGCGGTCTGCGCCGCACCCGGCCGCTGAAGTACGCCCCGCACGTGGACGCCTCCGTCGACGCCGCTGCCGGGAAGCTCACCCTCACCTTCGCCACCGGCGCGAAGGCGGGCGGAGCCTTCCACGTCACCTCCGGCAACCGCACCGACGGCCCCTGGATGTACACCACCGAGGCCGGCAAGACGCTCTCCGACACCTGGAACGCGGCGTACTCCGGGGGCGCCTACGACCTGACCGTGCACGGCCCGAACGGCTTCGTGCGCGTCTTCAAGGGCTCGAACAGGGCGGCCGGCTGCGAGGTCACCGCACGCCACACCGGTGACGACATCGAGCTGACCTTCACCAACAACGGCTCCGGCACGGCCCGTCTGAAGCTCGCGAGCGGCTACGGCGGCCGGTCCTCGACCGTCACCGTCCGCCCGGGCGCGACGGTGTGCCGGACCGTGGACCTCGCTGCCGGCCGCCGCTGGTACGACCTGACCGTCACCGCCGAGGGCGACAAGGCGTTCCTGAGGCGGTTCGCGGGGCACGTCGAGAACGGGCGGCCGGGGGTGAGCGACCCGGCGATCATCACCGCGTAGCCGGAGTGAGGTGCCCCGGATCGTGCGGCCAGGGCCGGGGCATCAGCGCCGGTTCGGCCGCGGCCGAACCGGGTTCCAGCGCCAGGACGGCGGCCACCGGGTGGTCGTCGTCCACGGGTGCGGCCGCCGGTGCCGCCCGGCTGAGCAGCACCACGCCCCAGGACGCGAGGCCCGCCCCGGCGAGCGCGAGCAGCACGCCCGCCGGGCCGCCCTGGAGGCGTTCGCCCAGCAGCGACAGGCCGATCACCGCGGCGGCCAGCGGGTTGGCCAGGGTCACCATTGCCAGGGGACCGCCCAGACCGCCCCGGTACGCCGTCTGCGACAGCAGCAGCCCGCCGGCCGCGAAGGCCGCCACGAGCAGTGCCACCCCGACCACCTGGACACTCAGCACCGGTCCGGTCCGGTCCGTCGCGGACACGGTGACGGTCTGTGTGAGGGCGGAGGCGACCCCGGAAGCGAGACCTGACGCGGTCGCGTGCCGCAGCCCGGGACGGGCGCCCGGCCGGGACAGCACTCCGATGAGAGCCGCGGTGGCGCCCGCCACCGCCAGCGCCTCAGGGACACTCAGTACATCGTCCGGCGCCGGACCGGACGCAGTGACCAGGATCGCGCCCAGCCCCAGCAGGGTCAGCGCGGTGCCCTTCCACTCGGTCCCGCTCACCCGTCGTCCCGCCATCCGCGCCCCCATCGGCACCGCCGCGACCAGGGTGAGCGCGCCGAGCGGCTGGACGACGGTCAGCGGACCGTACCGGAGGGCGACGACGTGCAGCAGCGCGGCCGACGCGTTCAGGCCGACCGACCCCCACCAGGCGCCGCTGCCGAGCAGCCGCAGTGTGCCCGCACCGGGGGAGCGGGCGGCGAGCCGTTCCTGTGCGACCGCCGCTGCCGCGTAGGCGACGGCGGAGACGAGGGACAGGGCGACGGCGATCAGGACGGCGCTCATCGGCCCGCTCCCACGAGTGCCTGCTCGTCCCGCTGAGCCGGTACGAGGCTGCCCTGGGCCCGGCCGGCGGTGGTCGTCGTGCGGTGGGGCGGATGGATGATCGTCAGCGCGGGGCCCAGCAGGGCCGCCGCCACGATCGCGTCGAGCCAGTAGTGGTTCGCGGTGCCGACGATCACCAGCAGTGTCAGCAGCGGATGCGCGAGCCAGAGCCAACGCCATCGCGAGCGGGTCGCGCCGATCAGGCCGATGGCCACCATCAGCGCCCAGCCGAAATGCAGCGAGGGCATCGCCGCGAACTGGTTCGACAGGGAGTCGGTCGCGGGATCGCCGTACACCGACGGCCCGTACACCCGAGCCGTGTCCACCAGACCGGTCGCCGCCAGCATGCGCGGCGGGGCCAGCGGGAACAGCAGATGCAGCACCAGCGCGGCGGCGGTGACCGCGGCCAGGACCCGGCGGGCCCAGACGTAGTGGGCCGGGTGGCGCAGACAGAGCCAGACCAGGAAGGCGGCGGTGGCCGGGAAGTGAACGCTCGCGTAGTAGGTGTTCGCGACGTTCACCACGCCGTCGCCGTGCAGCAGCAGGGACTGCACCGCCCCCTCGCCGGGCAGATGGACCGCTCGCTCGAAGTCCCACACGCGGTGCGCGTTGTGGAAGGCCTCGCCGGTGTGGCCCGCCAGCTGCCGGCCGAACTTGTAGACGAGGAAGAGCCCTGCGACGAGCAGGAGCTCCCGGACGAGCGGCGGTCGCGCTATCGCGTCGGACCCCGCCGGCGCAGGCTCGGTGCGGGCATTCATCCCCCGGCCCCTTCGGTGACGGTGGCGCTGTTATCGGTACGAGAGCGTACCGATACGCCAGTGTACCGATACGCTCGCGTACCGGTACACTGGCGTATCGATAGACGTACGACACACCGCCGACCGGGAGATTTTCCGGCCGCCCGAGGAAAGCCAGGAGCACCGCCCATGACGTCGCAGGCCGCGGACCGGCCCGAGCCGGTCGGTGTCACGCGCCGCTCCAAGATCACGCCCGAGCGTGAGCAGGAGTTCTACGACGCCGTGCTGGAGCAACTGGGCGAGTGCGGCTACGACTCCGTCACCATGGAGGGCGTCGCCGCCAGCACCCGGTGCAGCAAGTCCACGCTCTACCGCCAGTGGAAGACCAAGCCCCAGCTGGTGGCGGCGGCGCTGCGCTCCCACCGGCGGACGCGCTGCATCGACACCGGCTCGCTCGCCGAGGACCTGCGGGAGGCGGCCCGGGCCGCCGGCGAGTTGTCGGGCCGCGACACCAAGCTGCTCCAGGCGCTCGCCCACGCCGCCGGCCAGGACCCGGAGTTGCAGCGCGCGTTGCGCGAGGCGCTGGTCGAGCCGGAGATCGCCGCGCTGAAGGAGATCATCCGGCGTGGGGTCGAACGTGGAGAGGTGCCCGCCGATCATCCGGCGCTGGAGTACGTCCCGGCGCAGCTGCTCGGCGTCCTGCGGGTGCGGCCCGTCCTGGAGGGCGAATGGGCCGACCCCGACTACCTGGTCCGATTCGTGGAGGCCGCCGTGCTGCCGGCACTGGGCCTGACCTGAGACCCGGGCCGCCGTCCGCCGGATGACCGGGCGGTGACCCGACCGCGCCGACCCGTGGGGACGGGGGCGGCGCGCACCCCCCGGCCGGGTGGGGTTCCCCTGTGAGCGGCAGGGGCGCCCCACCCGGCCGACCGGGGTCGGGGGTGCCGGGCGTCAGACGTCCTGGCCGTTGCCGCTGCCCGTCGACACCTTGATGCCCTGGGTGAGCTCGTCGAGCACGGTCTCCTTCTGGTCCGCGTCCACGCCGAACCGTACGACGACCATCTGCTTCGCGTTCGCGGGCGAGGGGAACGCGAGCGACTCCACGATGCCGTCGGCGCCCTTGCTCGTGACGGCCTTCCAGCGGACCAGGTAGCCCTTCTGCCCGGCCACGGTCACGGCCTTGGAGTCCAGCACGTCGTGGGAGGTGATCCCGCCGTAGGACTTGCCGCCGTAGGACTCCTCGGCGTTCGCCGCGATGTCCGCCTTCGCGATCTCCTCGGCCGTGTCGCCCTTGGTGCCGAGGGCCAGGGCCGGTGCCGAGTAGGCGCCGCCCTTCGTGCAGGTCGAGGAGGTGTCGCCGGGGCACTTGTAGGAGTCGTCGGACGTCACCTGCGCGCCGACGTCGGCCTGCCGGCCGTACCAGCCCTTCGGAATCGGCAGACTGATCCCGTTGACCGCGTCGGTCACCGAGCCGCTCCTGATCTTCGGCGGCTCGGACTGCTCGGGCCGCGGACTCTGCCCACCGGAGCCGCCGTCGCCGCCCGACCCGCCGGAGTCCCCGGATCCGCCCGACCCTCCTGACCCGCCCGGGCCGCCGAACGGCCCACCCTGGCCCCCGGGGGCGCCCGGCCCGCCGGGCCCCTGCGAGGTGGGCGAACCGCCCCCGCCGCCGTTGTCCGTCAGCGCGTACACGCCCACGCCGATGCAGGTCAGGACGACCACGGCCGCGGCGACGGCGGCACCTATCCGCAACCGCCGCCCCCGGCCGTCCGGAGGCGCGGCGGGATAGGCGGGGTAGGCGGCATACCCGGCAGCCCCCGGATACGCACCGCCGCTCGGCTGCCCGCCGACTCCCGGCTGCCCGGCAGCACCCGCATACCCGACGGCTCCGAAGCCCCAGGCGCCCGCGGGCTGCCCGGCGGCTCCCGGGTCCCTGGCGTCGGCGGGCTGCCCGGCACCGCTCGGCTGTCCGGCGGCTCCCGGGCCGCTGGCGTCGGCGGGCTGCCCGGTTCCCTGTGCCTCGGCGGCAGTCGGTGCCCCGACGTCAGTCGGTCCAGCCCCGGGGGGCGTCTGATCCGCCGGGGCGGGCCCGGCGGACGCCGGACCTGTCGGGGGACCCCAGGTCGCGGGCGGCTGCGCCGGGCGGATGCGGTCCGTCCAGGCCTTGCCGTCCCACCAGCGCTCGGTGGCGGGCCCGTCACTTGTCTGTCCGGGGTCGGCGTACCACCCGGAAGGAGTCTCCTGCGTCATGCCCCCACCGTATGAGGCGTCGGTGAAAGAGGCATGAGAGGAGTCGGAACCGGCTGTTCCAGGAGCAGCCGCGTCGGCTGCCGAGCCGCCCGTGGCGGAAGCCGCCGCCCGTCCCGGCCCGGAGGCACCGGCCCCAGCACACTGAGATGCCGGGCCCCCGTGCCCACCGGCCCCGCGACCGGCGCCCGGCGACAGCGTCGTGTGTTCGCGCCCGCTGAATGAGCGTCACCTCCCGTGGCCCTGACCGCTGTTGACCCGAAGACGGCTGGTGACGGGCCCGGTGCGTCGCCCGGCCGCACCCGGTGTCACCCGTCACGGCAAGAGGTGCCCCGACCGCCCTGCACTCAGGCGATCGGACGGCTACGCTCGACGTCTGTACGTCGTTCGGGCGACTTGGGGAGGTAGCGGGATGACGGAGGTACGGCCCACGGCCGCCGCCTCGGCTTCCCTGTGGGAGCGCGACGAGGAGGTCACCGCCGTCACGCGGGCGGTCGACAGCCTGTGCGCGGACCGCTCCTCGTCCGGCGGGCTGCTGGTCTTCCGCGGCGAGGCCGGACTCGGCAAGACCGCGCTGCTGGCCGAAACCCGCCGCATCGCCGAGGCCCGCGGCTGCACGGTCTGGTCGGCACGCGGCGGCGAGACCCTCAGGTCGGTCCCCTTCAACGTGGTACGGCAGTTGCTGCAACCGGCGCTCGTGTCGATGCTGCCGGAGGAGGCCCGCGAGTACCTCGGCGACTGGTACGACATCGCCGGCCCCGCCCTCGGCATAGCGGACCCCGGGGACCGGCAGGCCGACCCGCAGGGCGTGTGCGACGGCCTGGTCGCGGCCGTGCGCCGGCTCGCCCGGCGGGACTGGCCGCTGGTGCTGCTGATCGACGACGCCCACTGGGCGGATCAGGAGACCCTGCACTGGCTCGCGGGGCTCGCCGAACGCCTCGACGAGATGTCCGTCCTGGTCGTCGTCACCCACCGCCAGGAGGAGGTCTCCGGCGCGAGCGCCCGCCACCTCGACACCGTCGCCGCCGCCGCGGACGGCCCCGTCACCACCCTGAGCGCCCTCACCCCGGACGCGACGGCCGGGCTCACCCGCGCCACCCTGGGCCGGCACGCCGACGCCGCGTTCTGCCGCGAGGTCTGGGCCGTCACCGCCGGCAACCCCTACGAGACCGTCGAACTCCTCGCCAAGGTGCGGGACAGCGAGCTCGAACCGGTCGAGGCCCGGGCCGGCGAACTGCGCGAACTGAACCGCTCGGCCCGCGGCGGCGGCCTCGTCGCCCGGCTGGAGGAACTCGGCATCGACGCCACCAGGTTCGCCTGGGCCGCCGCCATCCTCGGCACCGGCATCTCCACCGGTCTGGTCGCCAAGCTCGCCACCCTGCGGCCCGACGACGCCCGCCGCTGCGCCGAACTGCTGGGCGCCGCCCGCATCCTCACCGCGCCCGACCCCGCGACCGGCCGCAGCGCCGACGGCGACCTGGAGTTCGTCCACCCGCTGATCGCCACCGCCGTCTACAACTCCATACCCGACGCCCTGCGCACCGCCATGCACGGCATCGCCGCCCGGATCGTCACCGACGAGGGGCACGGCGCCGCAGCCGCCGCCCGCCACCTCCTCGAAGTCCACCCCGACGACGACGAGGAACTCGTCGGGCAGCTGCGCGAGGCCGCCCGCGAACACCTCGCCGTCGGCGCCCCCGACGCGGCCCGCCGCTGTCTGGAGCGGGCCCTCGAGGAGCCGCCCCGGCCCGAGTCGCATCCGCATGTGCTCTACGAACTGGCCGGGGCGACCTTCCTGACCGCGCCCGCCCGCACCATCGGCCATCTGCGGGCCGCGCTCGCCATGCCCGGTCTCGACGGCGACCAGCGGGTCGACGCCGTCTTCCGGCTCTCCCAGGCGCTGCTCCACAACGACCAGCTGGAGGAGGCCGTCCGCACCGTCGAGGCGGAGGCCGCCCGGCTCGAGCCGGGCCCGGCCCGGATGCGGTTGCAGGCCGTGCACTTCATGTGGGAGGGCCTGCATGCCGGCGAGGCCACCTCACCAGGCCGCTCCCAGCGGCTCGCCGACCTCGCGAGCACCTGCACCGGCCGGGACAACTCCGAACGCGCCCTGCTCATCCTGCGCGGCTTCGACGCCCTGATGCACGGCGAGAACGCCGAGGAGGTCGCCGAGCTGTGCGACCGCGCCCTCGTCAACGGCCGCCTGGCCCCCGGACTCGGCTGGACCGACACCGAGTGGGGCATCGAACTGCTGCTGATGCTGGCCAACGCGTACGCCTTCACCGACCGCCTAGACCGGGCCGAGACCCTCTACAACGAAGCGCTGCGCGCCTACGAGACGGCCGGCTGGAGCGGCGGCCACCTCGCCCTGGCCCACGCCTACGTGGGGATCGGCCACCGCAGGCGGGGCCGGCTGAAGGAGGCGGAGGCGTCCCTGCGCGAGTCGCTGCGCCTCGCCGAGCGCGTCGGCCGCGGCCTGCCCCTGTACTGGTCCGCGACCTGCAGTCTCGTCGACACCCTGCTCGCCCGCGGCCGAGTCGAGCAGGCCTGGGACGTCGCCGAGCGCCACGGCTTCGCCCCGCCCTACCCGTCCACCATCGTCCTGCCCGATCCGCGCTCGGTGCGCGGCCGGCTGCTGCTGGCCGTCGGCCGCACCAAGGACGGGATCAACGAACTGGAGGCCGCCGAGAAGGCGGCGGCAGCGCGCGGCCACCACAATCCCGTGCTCGTCCCCTGGGCGGCCGACCTCGCCCGCGCCCTCAGCACCGAGGACCCGGACCGGGCCGCCCGGCTCGCCGTCGACGTCCGCCGCCGGGCCGAGCGCTTCGGCACGGACACGGCGATAGGAGAAGCCCTGCGCTGCGCCGCCGGCCTGGAGACCGGCCAGCGCGCGGTCCGGCTACTCGCCCAGGCCGTCACGTACCTGGAGGCCTCGCCCTGCCAGTACGAGCACGCGGCGGCCCGCATCGAGTACGGCATCGCCGCCCGCTCGGCGGCCGACCTGCACCGCGGTCTGGACCTGGCGGTCTCGTGCGGGGCCGACGGACTGACGCAACGGGCGCGGGCAGCGCTCACGAGCGGTGTCGGGCCGGCGTAGCTCAGGCGCGGAGCAACTGGTCGGTCACCGCCGCGAGGCGTCTGCGCACCTCGGGGTCGTACGCCGCCTCGTCCGCCCGCGCGGGACGGAGGCCGTCGAAGTAGCGGCCCGTGCCCAGGTCCCGGGTGGCCGGCGCGATCACGCCCGGTGCGCCGTCGGCGACCGTGTGCCGGGGCGTGAACCCGCCCTCACGGACCATCGCCGTGTCCATGTGGGTCGCGGGGTGCAGCACGTTCACCGCGACGCCGCTGCCGTGGAGTTCCTCGGCGAGGGTGAAGGTGTGGGCGGCCAGCGCGAACTTGCTGCGGCAGTACGCGGACAGGCCGCTGTAGCGGCGGGTGAGCTCCGGGTCGGCGAAGTCGAGCGGTTCCTGTCCGGCCGAGCCGACGTTGACGATCCGGGCCGGCGCGTTGGCGCGCAGCACCGGCAGCAGGGCGCGGGTCAGCGCGACCGGCGCCAGGTAGTTGACCGCCAGCCGCAGCTCGTGTCCGTCGGCGCTCAGCTCACGCCCGGAGCCGGGCGGCCCCGCGCCCACGCCCGCGTTGTTGATCAGCACGTCCAGCTCGGGATGCGCGTCACCGACGTGCGCCGCCAGCTGCCGCACCTGTGCCAGCGAGGCGAGATCGGCGACGAACCCCTCGGCGTCACCCTCGGCCAGCAGCTCCTCGGCGAGCGCCCGCGTCCGGTCCTCGTCCCGGCCGTGGGCGAGGACGGTGTGCCCGGCGCGGACCAGCTCGAAGGCGACGTGGCGGCCGAGCCCCGACGTGGCGCCGGTGAGCAGGATCGTGGACATGCGTCCACCGTAGGCACGCCGGGAAGGCGGGTGCGAGACCTGGCCGGGCCTACGACCGGCAGGGTCACCCTCCGGCTGTCATGGGGTGCCGTCCTCTTCCGCCAGCACCCGCTGGGCCGTCGCGAACGCGGAGTTCGCCGCCGGCACCCCGCAGTACACCGCCGTCTGGAGCAGTACCGCGCCGATCTCCTCCGGGGTGAGCCCGTTGCGGCGGGCGGCGCGGACGTGCATGGCCAGCTCGTCGTAGTGGCCGTGCGCGACCAGCGCGGTGAGGGTGATCATGCTGCGCTCGCGGCGCGACAGGGTCGGGTCGGTCCAGATCTCGCCCCAGGCGTAGCGCGAGATGAAGTCCTGGAAGCGGGCGGTGAAGGGGGTCTGCCGGAGCTGCGCCCGGTCGACGTGCGTGTCGCCGAGCACCTCGCGCCGTACCGCCATGCCCCGGGGGGCTCCCTGGCCGAAGTGAGCGCGCAGGGCGGTCAGCACCGCCTCCGGGCATTGCGCGGGCGCCAGGTGCGAGGCGCCCGGCAGCTCCACGAGCGTCGCGCCCGGCACGGCGTCGGCGATCTCCCGCAGATGCGGGGGCGGGGTCGCGGGGTCCTCGCGGCCGGCGACCAGCAGGGTCGGCACGGTGACGCCGTCCAGCCGGTCCCGCAGATCGAACGCGGCGAGCGCGTCGCAGCAGGCGGCGTACGCGTCCGGGTCGGCGTCCCGGTGGTCCTGGACCAGGCGCGGCACGCTGAAGCCGCCGGCGAACCAGCGCGCGTCGGCGCTGTCCGCCAGCCCGGCCAGCCCCTCCCCGCGGACCAGCGCGGCCCGCTCCTCCCACGGCTTGGAACCGTTGAAGTGAGCCGACGAGCAGATCACGGCGAGGGACGACAGCCGCTCCGGGTGGTGCACCGCGAGATGCAGTCCCACGGCCCCGCCCAGCGACACACCCGCGTACGCGAACCGGTCGATGCCGAGCGAGTCGGCGAGCGCCAGCACCAACACGGCCAGGTCACCGACGGTCGCGCCCTCGTCGATGAGACCGGCCGCCGAGCCGCCGTGCCCCGGCAGGTCCCAGCGCACCACCCGATGGGTGAGGGACAGCTCGGGCGCCACCTCGTCCCACAGGGCGTACGACGTGCCCAGTGAGGGGCCGAGCAGCAGCGGGGGAGCGGAAACGGGCCCTTCGGCGTGGTGGTTCAGGAGTGTCAACGTCGCTCCAGAGCACGGTCGGTGAGGGTCCCGGCGGACCCCGTGTAGTGGGTGGGATCGAGGTCGGCGTCCGCCAGCTCCGGTGCTTCGGCGAGCGGTTGCCCCTCGGCGGCCAGCCGGGTGAGGAGTTCCTTGGCACGGGCACGGCCCAGCACCGGGGCCAGCTCGGCGGACAGCCGCTCGGAGACGATCAACCCGTGCGTGAGATCGAGGTGTTCGCGCATGGCCTCGGGCCTGACCCGCACTCCCTCCGCCAGTTCGGCGGCGTCCCGGGCGGCCCCGCCGACCAGCCGCAGCAGATCCCGCAGCGGCTCCCACTCGGCGTGCCAGGCCCCGGCCGGACGTTCGTCCTGTGCGGCCATCGCCCCGTACAGCGTGGCCGCGAGCTGGGGGGCCCGCCGCGCGGCGGAGGCGATCAGGGTGGACCGTACGGGGTTGGACTTGTGCGGCATGGCGGACGAACCCCCGCCACCGCCCTCCACGACCTCGGCGATCTCGGTGCGCGACAGGGTGAGGACGTCCGCGGCGAGCTTGCCGAGCGCGCCCGCCGTGAAGGCCAGACACCCGGCGAGATCGGCGACGGGCGTGCGCAGGGTGTGCCAGGGCAGGTCGGGCGCACGGAGGCCGAGTTCCCGGGCGTACGCCTCCGGCAGCCCGGCCGGATCGCTCGCGCCGTACGCCCCGAACGCCGCCAGCGTCCCCGCCGCACCGCCGAGTTGGGCGGGCAGCGACTCCCGTACCGCCTGCACCCGGTCGCGCGCGTCCAGCACCAGCCACCGCCACCCGGCCGCCTTCAGCCCGAACGTGGTCGGCACGGCGTGCTGGGTGAGGGTCCGCCCCGGCATCGCGGTGTCACGGTGCGCGGTGGCCAGCCGGGACAGGGCCTGCTCGGTACGGCCGAGGTCGGCGAGGACCGGGTCGAGGGTCCGCGAGGCGACCAGCATCGTCGCCGTGTCCATGATGTCCTGGCTGGTCGCGCCCCGGTGGACGTAGGGGCCGTACGCCTCGCCGACGGCCTTCGTCAGATCCGCGACCAGGGGGATGACGGGGTTGCCGCCCGCGCGGGCGCGGTCGGCGAGGGACCGTACGTCGAAGGCACCGGCGCCGGCCGCCTCGGTCACCGCCGTCGCCGCCCCGGCCGGGGCGAGCCCCGTCGCGGCCTGGGCGCGGGTCAGCGCGGCCTCCGCGTCGAGCAGCGCCCGCAGATATGCCTCGTCACTGGTGGCGGCCGCGGCCGCCGAGCCGGCCCACCCGGGGGCGAGCAGACCGGTGTCGCCGGGGTGAGCTGTCACTGGAACTCCAGGAAGACCGTTTCGCCTTCGCCCTGAAGGCGGATGTCGAAACGGTACGTGCCGTCCCCCTCCTCCGCGGCGATCAGCGTGTCGCGGCGGGCGTCCTCGAGCCCGGACAGCAGCGGATCGGCGGCGAGCACCGCCCCGTCGCCGGGCAGGTAGATCCTGGTGTACAGGTGCACGAGCAGCCCGCGCGCGAAGACGCACACGCTGATGTACGGGGCGTTCCGCCCCCGGGCGCCGGGCCGCAGCGTCCTTGCGTACCAGTGGCCGTTCGCGTCGGTCTGGATGCGTCCCCAGCCGGTGAACTCCACGCCGTTGCGTCCGAGGAAGCCGCCCGAGGCCGGGTCGCGCCGCATCGAGCCGTCGGCCGCCGGCAGGTTGCCGGCGGGGTCCGGGCCCCACAACTCGATCAGGGCGTCCGGCAGCGGCTTGCCCTCGCCGTCGGTCACGTGGCCGTGCACGGTGACCGTGTCCGGGTGCCCGAGGGGCGCGATGTCCTCGCCGCCGCGGAACGGCAGGGCGTGGCCGTAGAACGGGCCGACGGTGTGCGACGGGGTGGGCAGCACACTGTCCGGCCGACTGGGGTCGATCTTCGTCATGGCTGGTCAGCGCCCTTCTTCGATCCAGGTGGCCTGCGGGCCGTCCAGCACGATGTCCCAGTGGTAGCCCATCGAGAACTCCGGCACCGACAGACTGTGGTCGTACGTCGCGATCAGCCGCTGCCGGGCCGCGTCGTCCGTCACGGACTGGATGATCGGGTCGTAGGGGAACAACGGGTCGCTCGGGAAGTACATCTGTGTCACGAGCCGCTGGGTGAACGCCGTGCCGAAGAGTGAGAAGTGGATGTGCGCCGGCCGCCAGGCGTTGACGTGCTGGCGCCACGGGTACGGGCCCGGCTGGACGGTGGTGAAGCGGTAGTGGCCGTCGTCGTCGGTGAGCGTGCGGCCCACACCGGTGAAGTTGGGGTCCAGCGGGGCGTCGTGCTGCTCGCGCTGGTGCGCGTAGCGGCCCGCCGAGTTGGCCTGCCAGATCTCCACGAGCTGGCCGCGCACCGGGCGGCCGTCGCGGTCCAGGAGCCGTCCGGAGACGGTGATGCGCTCACCGATGGGTTCGCCGTCGTGCTGCCGGGTGAGGTCGTTGTCGATCTCGGTGATGTCCCGCTCCCCGAAGGCGGGGGAGGACAGCTCCACCAGCTCCGGGTCCTTGCTGACGTCGATGGTGACCGGCGGCTGCTTGGGGTGCCGGAGCACCGAGGACCGGTACGGCGCGTAGTCACGTCGCGGCTGGTGCTCGACGGGGCCGCCGTCGGCGAGCCGCTTCTCGTACGCGGCGCGCTTGGCCGCGATCTCCTGGTCGATGTCGTGCTGAGTGAGAGTCATGATGATCCTGCGTCTCGTCAACGTTCGAGGACAAGGGCGAGGCCCTGGCCCACCCCGATACAGAGCGTCGCGACCCCGACGCCACCGCCGCGCCGGGCCAGTTGATGGGCCACCGTCCCGGCCAGCCGGGCCCCGGACGCACCCAGCGGATGGCCCAGGGCGATCGCGCCGCCCTGCGGATTGAGGATCGCGGGGTCGAACTCCGGCCACTCGGCCACACACCCCAGCACCTGCGCGGCGAACGCCTCGTTCAGCTCCAGCACGGACAGGTCGCCGAAGTCCCTGCCCGCCTTGGCCAGCGCCCGGTTCACCGCCTCGACCGGGGCGAGCCCGAAGTAGTGCGGGTCGGTTGCGGAGACACCCGTGGCACGGACGCGGGCGAGCGGCTCGCGGCCCGTCGCCCTCAACCCCTCGTCGTCGACGAGCAGCAGCGCCGCCGCACCGTCGTTCAACGGGGACGCGTTGCCCGCCGTCACCGTGCCCCCCTCCGCGCGGAACGACGGTTTCAGCTTGGCCATCGCCGCGAGGGAGGCATCCGGCCGGACGCACTCGTCGGCGGCGAAGAGCACCGGCTCGCCCCTGCGCTGCGGAATCGCCACGGACGCCAGCTCACCGTCGAACAGGCCCTCGGCCCGGGCCCGCGCAGCCTTCTCGTGGCTGCGCAGGGCGAACTCGTCCTGCTGCTCCCGGCCGATCTTGTGCTGGTCCGCGATGAGTTCGGCGGACTCGCCCAGCGGGATCGTCCACTGCGGTTCCATGCGCGGGTTGACCATCCGCCAGCCGAGTGTCGTCGAGTACAGCTCGGTGTGCCCGGCCGGGAAGGGCTTGTCGCTCTTCGGCAGCACGTAGGGCGCCCGGGTCATGGACTCCACACCACCGGCCAGCGCGATGGACGCGTCGCCGAGCGCGATGGCCCGGGCCGCCTGGATCACGGCCTCCAGGCCGGACGCGCACAGCCGGTTGACCGTCACGCCCGGCACGGAAGTGGGCAGACCCGCGAGCAGCGCGGCCATCCGGCCCACGTTGCGGTTCTCCTCGCCGGCCCCGTTCGCGTTGCCGAGGTACACGTCCTCGATCCGCGCCGGGTCCAACTCCGGTGTGCGGGCGAGTAGTTCGCGCACGGCATGCGCGGCGAGGTCGTCCGGGCGCACGCTCGCCAGCCCTCCGTTGTAGCGGCCGATCGGTGTGCGGACCGCGTCGACGATGTAGACGTCCTTCACTTCAGGCCCTCCGGCACGGTCAGTTCGGCGCCGGTCCTGGCGACGATCTCCCCGGCGGTCACACCCGGCGCCGTCTCGACCAGGGCGAGCCCGTCCTCGGTGACGTCGAGGACGCCGAGGTCGGTGATGATCCGGTTCACACACCCCTTGCCGGTCAGCGGCAGGGCGCACTCGGTGAGGATCTTCGGTGAGCCGTCCTTGGCGGTGTGCGTCATGACGACCACGACCGTACGGGCGCCGTGCACCAGGTCCATCGCCCCACCGATGCCGGTGATCAGCTTGCCGGGGACGGCCCAGTTGGCCAGGTCGCCCCGCTCGGACACCTGCATGGCACCGAGCACGGCCACGTCGATGTGCCCGCCCCGGATCATCGAGAAGGACAGCGCCGAGTCGAAGAAGGAGGCGCCCGGCAGGACCGTCACCGTCTCCTTCCCGGCGTTGATCAGATCCGGGTCGACGGCGTCCTCGGTGGGGTAGGGGCCGGTGCCCAGGATGCCGTTCTCCGACTCGAGGACGACCTCGACGCCCTCGGGGAGGTGGTTCGGGATGAGCGTGGGCAGGCCGATGCCGAGATTGACGTACTGCCCGTCCCTCAGCTCCCTGGCCGCCCGTGCGGCCATCTCCTCGCGCGTCCAGGCCATCAGGACCTCACCGTCCGCTGCTCGATCTTCTTGTCGGCCGCCTGCTCCGGGGTGAGGGCGAGCACGCGTTGCACGAAGATGCCCGGCAGGTGCACCGCGTCCGGGTCGATCTCGCCGGGCTCCACCAGCTCCTCCACCTCGGCGATCGTGACCCGCCCGGCCATGGCGGCCAGCGGATTGAAGTTGCGGGAGGACTTGTTGAAGACCAGGTTGCCGTGCCGGTCGCCGCGCGCGGCCCGGACCAGCGCGAAGTCGGTGCGGATGCCCCGCTCCAGCACGTACTCGGTGCCGTCGAACTCCCGGACCTCCTTCGGCGGTGAGGCGAGTGCGACCCCGCCCTCGCCGTCGTAGCGCCAGGGCAGCCCGCCGTCGGCGACCTGCGTGCCCACGCCGGCCGGGGTGAAGAAGGCGGGGATCCCGGCGCCGCCGGCCCGCAGCCGCTCGGCCAGCGTGCCCTGCGGGATCAGCTCGACCTCCAGCTCCCCGGCCAGGTACTGCCGGGCGAACTCCTTGTTGGCACCGATGTAGGAGCCCGTGACCCGGGCGATCCGGCCGGCGGCGAGCAGGACCGCCAGGCCCGACTCCATCGCCCCGCAGTTGTTGGAGACCACCGACAGCCCGGCCACGCCGCGCTCGTACAGCGCCTCGATCAGCACGTTCGGCACACCGCTCAGCCCGAAACCGCCCACCGCGAGCGACGCGCCGTCCGGCACGTCGGCCACCGCCTCCAGGGCCGTGGCGACCACCTTGTCCATCCGAGAAGCCCCATCTCTTCCGAGCGACCCGACCAGATTAATCAGGGCACTGAGTATTTCTGCGAGCTGTCCCTCACGCTGCCATCAGGACCGAGAGGCGTCAAGACCTCGGCATGCAGGCCTATCGACCTCTGTACCGGGCGCAGACAACACTCAGCCGCTTGAGTATTGTTCAGTGCACCGACGAAAACTAGCGAGGGGTGCACATGGCGGCCGCGGACCTCACCACCCACCCCGGGCACCTGGCCCGGCGACTCCAGCAGGCGCACTACCTGCTGTGGAACACGATGGTCTCCGAGGAGATCACCTCGCCCCAGTTCGCCGTCCTCAACACCCTCGTCGCCGAGCCCGGCCTGGACCAGCGCACGGTGGGGGAGCGGGTGGGGCTCGACCGGTCCACCATCGCCGAGGTGATCAGCCGGCTCAGCAGGCGGGGCCTGCTCGACAAGGTCCGCGACCCGCAGGACGGCCGCCGCTCCCTGCTGCGTCTCACGGACGAGGGGACGCGCACGCATCGCAGGCTGACCGTGCGCACCGCGCGGATGAACCAGGTGTTCCTCGCGCCGCTGACCGCCGACGAGCGGACGGTGTTCTTCGACCTCATCCGGCGGGTCGCGGACGCGGCCGAGGGGCTCCGCCATCCCGAGGAGCCCCTGGTGGCGCCCCGCTGACGGACGCGGCGTAGCGCCGCCGCCCCCGGGCGGGCCGGTCAGGGGGCCTCGGCGAACACCACCCACACCTGGCCCTCCGCGAAGTTCACCGGTGCGCCGTCGCCGGTGGTGAAAGAGGTGCCGTCCGCGGCCTTCTCCCGCTCCCAGTTCACGTCCCAGGCCCGCCCGTCGCGCAGCACCGTCGCCTTTCCGGAGCCGACCGTCTCGGTGTACGGCGTGTTGTTGCCGAGGAAGTCCCGGTACGCGGACTCGCGCACCTTGACGTACTGCACCACGACCGTCGCGGCCGCCATCCGCTCGCCGTCGGCCGTCGTCGCGGGCGTGCCGTCCATGCCGACCAGCCAGCGGTCGCGGGAGTCCGACCAGGTGAAGGTGAAACGGGCCGCTGGGTAACGCACCGTCTCGGAGTCCGTCGCCGTACCGCCCGCGGGTGCCGAGCCGTAGCGGAAGCCGGTGGTCAGTGCGGCCTCCCCCGGGGTCTCGGGCACGATTCGCTCGGGCCGCAGGTAGAGGTTGTGCGGGGCGGGCCTGCCGGAGCCGCGGAAGTAGGCGTCGGCGGCGCTGCCCGGTGTCTCCGCCCGCAGCGGCGCCTTGTCGATCAGGGGCAGGAGCTTCCGCTGCGCGCCGGAGAAGGCGAGCGTGGGCCGGTCGAACTGGCGCAGCAGCTCCAGATCCGACTCGCGTGCGCTGCGCACCGGTCCGACGCTCTCCGGCAGCCGGGTCGCGTACACCGCCATCAGCCGGCTCAGCCCGCCCTCGACCTGTTCGGCGTACACCACGTCCGCGGCGTCGACGCCCGTGTGCGGACGGGCCGCGGCGGCGTTGTCGATCTTGACGACGAGGGCCGAGGGGCCGGTCGCCGAGGGGGACACTCCCTGCTTCGACTGCGTCGGCGCCCGTCCGTCGTCGCCCGTTCCGCCCCCGCTCGTGCAGCCCGCGGCCAGGGCGGCCGTCACCGCGGCGGCCAGCAGCGCCACCGTCGTCGTGGTGCGCTGTCCGCGCGTCCCTCGTCCCATGCCCACCGTCGCCACCGCGCCTCATGTTCATCGATGTGTCTTGATTGTGCGCTTATCTGAACATCGATGGCCATAGTCGATCGTTCCTGGTTGGGAAGTGTCTTCGCCGCGTCCGTCGATCGGCTCAAGGGCCGGCTGCGGTTCAGTGCGGGGCGTCCGGGTACCCGGGCCTCGCCGTACGACCGACGCGCACGCTGACGGAGGGAGCGCGAGGCGATGAGGGCAGTGACCTGGCAGGGCAAGCGGGACGTGCGGGTGGAGAACGTGCCGGATCCGGCGATCCAGGAGCCGACGGACGCGGTCATCCGCATCACCTCCACCGGGCTGTGCGGGTCCGACCTGCACCTGTACGAAGTGCTCACCCCGTTCATGACCCCGGGCGACATCCTCGGCCACGAGCCGATGGGCATCGTCGAAGAGGTCGGGGCCGGCGTGCCGGACCTCCAGGTGGGGGACCGGGTCGTGGTGCCGTTCCAGATCGCCTGCGGCAACTGCTGGATGTGCCTCACCGGCCTGCCCACCCAGTGCGAGACCACCCAGGTGCAGGGCGAGGGCATGGGCGCCGCCCTGTTCGGCTACACCCGCCTGTACGGCGCGGTGCCCGGCGCCCAGGCCGAGTACCTGCGCGTGCCCCAGGCCCAGTTCGGCCCGATCAAGGTCCCCGAGGGCCCGGCCGACGACCGTTTCGTCTACCTCTCCGACGTCCTGCCCACCGCCTGGCAGGCGGTCGCCTACGCCGGCGTCCCGCAGGGCGGCAGCGTCGCCGTGCTCGGTCTCGGCCCCATCGGCGACATGGCCTGCCGCGTCGCCCAGGTACAGGGCGCCGGCCGGGTCTTCGGCGTGGACCTGGTCCCGGACCGGCTGCGCCGGGCGAAGGCACGCGGCGTGGAGACCTTCGACCTGAGGTCCTTCGACGACGAGAAGGAACTGGTCGAAGCGATCCGCGACCAGACCGACGGGCGTGGCCCCGACGCCGTGATCGACGCCGTCGGCACCGAGGCCCACGGCAGTGCGGCCGCGCGCTTGGTGCAGAACGCCGCGGCGATCCTGCCCCGCAAGCTGGGCGGCCCCATCGCCGAGCGCTTCAGCGTCGACCGCCTCGCCGCGCTCTACACCGCCATCGACCTGGTGCGCCGCGGCGGCACCATCTCACTGTCCGGTGTCTACGGCGGCATGGCGGACCCGCTGCCGCTGCTCACCCTGTTCGACAAGCAGATCCAGATGCGTATGGGCCAGGCCAACGTCCGCCGCTGGACCGACGACATCCTCCCGTACCTGACCGATGAGGACCCCCTCGGCGTGGACGACTTCGCCACCCACCGGGTGCCGCTGTCGGAGGCCCCGCACGCCTACGAGATGTTCCAGCGCAAGCAGGACGGCGCGGTCAAGGTCCTGATGCAGCCCTGAATCGGGTTCTAGGCGCCGAGGATCTCCGCCAGGTCGTAGCGGACCGGCTCCTCCAGCTGGGCGTACGTGCAGCTCTCGGGGGCCCGGTCCGGCCGCCAGCGGCGGAAACGGGCAGTGTGCCGGAAGCGCTGCCCGTTCTCCATGTGGTCGTACGCCACCTCGGCCACCCGGTCCGGCCGCAGCGGCACCCACGACAGGTCCTTGCGGCCCGACCAGCGGCTCGGCGCCCCCGGCAACCGGGCCTTCTCGTGCGCGGCCTCCTCGGACCAGGCCGCCCACGGATGCCCCGTCACGTCGTCCAGGCGCAGCGGCTCCAGCTCCGCCACCAGCTCGGCGCGCCGCTTCATCGTGAAGGCGGCGGAGACCCCCACGTGCTGGAGGGTGCCCCGGTCGTCGTACAGGCCGAGCAGCAGCGAACCCACCACGGGGCCGCTCTTGTGCAGGCGGTACCCGGCGACCACGACATCCGCCGTCCGCTCGTGCTTGATCTTGAACATGGCGCGTTCGTCCGGCCGGTAGCGCACCGTCAGCGGCTTGGCGATGACCCCGTCGAGACCGGCCCCCTCGTACTCCTCGAACCACTGCCGCGCCACCGCGATGTCGGTGGTCGCCGGCGCCAGGTGCACCGGCGCCCGTACCCCGGACAGCTCCCCGAGCAGCCGCTCCCGCCGCTCGGCCAGCGGGACGTCCATCAGCGACTCGTCGCCCAGCGCCAGCACGTCGAACACGACGAGCGACGCCGGTGTCCGCTCGGCCAGCATCCGCACCCGCGAGTCCGCCGGATGGATCCGCTCCGTCAGCGCGTCGAAGTCCAGATGCCCCTCCCGCGCGATCACGATCTCCCCGTCCACCACACACCGCTCCGGCAACCGCTCCCGCACAGCCGTCACGAGCTCGGGAAAGTACCTGGTCAGAGGCTTCCCGGTGCGGCTGCCCAGCTCGACCTCGGCCCCGTCGCGAAACACGATGGCCCGGAACCCGTCCCACTTCGCCTCGTACTGCATGCCCACGGGGATCGCCGCCACCGACTTGGCGAGCATCGGCAGGACAGGGGGCATCACGGGCAGATCCATGGCTCGATTCTGCGCCGATATGCCGCCGTGTGCCCGATGTGCGAGGCGTGTGGGCTCCGCCTACCGTGGCGGCATGGGTGACGCGGTGGAACTGGAGGTGGGCGGCCGGACCGTACGGCTGTCCAGTCCCGACAAGATGTTCTTCCCGGAGCGCGGCTTCACCAAGCTGGACCTCGCCCGCTACTACATCGCCGTCGGCCCCGGCATCCTGCGCGCCCTGCGCGACCGGCCGACCACCCTGGAGCGCTATCCCGAGGGGATGAACGGCGAGAACTTCTTCCAGAAGCGGGCGCCGAAGAACATGCCCGGCTGGATCCCGACCGCGCACATCACCTTCCCCAGCGGTCGCAGCGCCGACGAGATGTGCCCCACCGAGGTGGGAGCGGTGGTGTGGGCCGCCCAGTTCGGCACCCTCACCTTCCACCCCTGGCCGGTACGCCGCGACGACGTCGACCACCCGGACGAACTCCGCATCGACCTCGACCCGCAGCCCGGCACTGACTACGACGACGCCGCCCGAGCCGCCCACGAACTGCGGGCCGTCCTCGACGAGTTCGGCGGCCTGAAGGGCTTCCCCAAGACGTCCGGCGGCCGGGGCCTGCACGTCTTCGTGCCCATCGAACCGCGCTGGACCTTCACCCAGGTCCGGCGCGCCGCCATCGCCGTCGGCCGGGAGATGGAACGGCGGATGCCCGAGCACGTGACCATCAAGTGGTGGAAGGAGGAGCGGGGCGAGCGCATCTTCCTGGACTACAACCAGACGGCACGCGATCGCACGATCGCCTCCGCCTACTCCGTACGCCCCCGCCCGCACGCCCCCGTCTCCGCGCCGCTGCGCTGGGACGAGGTCGGGGTCGCGCACCCCCAGGACTTCGATCTCGCGACCATGCCCGCGCGCTTCGCCGAACTCGGCGACGTGCACGCGGACATGGACGACCACCGCTACTCCCTGGAGGCCCTGCTCGACCTCGCCCGCCGCGACGAGCACGACCACGGGCTGGGCGACCTGCCGTACCCGCCCGAGTATCCGAAGATGCCGGGGGAGCCCAGACGGGTACAGCCGAGCAGGGCCCGCAAGGAGAAGCAGCCTCCTACAGCTCCTTGATCCGGATGTCCCGGTACGAGACCACATCCGTCGTGCCGTGCACCTGGAGCCCGATGTAGCCGGAGGCGAACCGCCGCCCGTCCGTGCCCGGGTCGTCCGAGCGCGGCGGGCTGAACTCCTGGCCGCCGGTGTTGTCGAACTCGTTGATCAGCACACCGTTGCGGAACACCGAGTAGTGCTGGCCTTCCACACGGATCTCGTAGTCGTTCCAGGTGCCCTTCTGCGTCACGCCCGCGCCGGCCAGGCCCACGCGGTCGAAGCCGTAGATCGACCCCGTCTTGTACATGTCGCCGTCGGGCCGGTCGAGCACCTGCACCTCGTGGCCGTACTTGATGGCGACCCACTCCGGCCGGGATTCCTCGGGGTGGTCGTGGACCCACGGGAAGCGCACGAACACACCGGAGTTGGCGTTGCCGGTGCCGGGGGCGTCGTCACGCCACTGGAGCTTCAGCGAGAAGTCACCGTACTTGCGCTGCGGGAACCACAGCATGCCCATGCCGGGCGTCGTGGTGCTGGAGGTGATCGTCCCGTCCGGGTTCAGCCCGAACGAACCGCCTCCCACCTGCTGCCATTCGGCGAGGGACTCCGCGGTGCCGTCGAAGAGCGCACGGTAGCCCTCGGTCTGCCCCGGCTTGCCGATACCCGACTGGCGGGCGGCCTTCCGGATCGCCTTGGACTCCCGCTGGTCGATCACGCCCTCCTTCAACAGCGCGTCCAGGACGGAGTTCACGTGCTTGAGGAACAGCGCCTGGGACGTCCACTCCTTCTCGTCCTCGATCAGCTCGCCGATCCGGCACCGGTTGTCGGTGACCCGGTTGCGTACGCCCGAGTCGACCGTGCCGACGATCACCGTCAACCGCTCGTCGTACTCGGGGCAGTCCGGCGCCGGCACCTGCCCGGAGACGACCGTGAAGGTCACCGTGCGGGCGGCCGCGGTGTTCCCGGCCTTGTCGGTCGCCCGGTACGCCACGGTGTGCGCGCCCGCCCGGTCGACCACCACCGGCGCCGAGTACGCCAGGTACGGGCCGCCGTCGAGCGAGTACTCGATCTTCTCGACGCCCGAGCCGTGCTCGTCGGTCGCCGTGACCGTCACCCGGGCGCTGTTGACGTACGCCCCGGCGGAGTTCTTCGTGCCCTCGACACTCACGCCCGTCACCGGTGGGGTGGTGTCCTGCGGCGGCGCCGCGACGACCGTGAACCGCACGCTCTTCTCCGCGGCCACGTTGCCCGCCTTGTCGGTGGCCCGGTAGCGGACGGTGTGCTCACCCACCTGGTGCACCATCACGGGCCCGGTGTACGGCTGCCAGGCACCGGAACCGACCGCGTACTCGATCGTGTTGACCCCGGTCCCCGTGTCGGAGGCCGATACGGTGACCGTCGCCATGTCGATGTACGCCCCGGCGGCGTCGCGCTCACCGCTCACCGTCGCCGAGGTCTCCGGCGCGGTGGTGTCGTCCGACTGCGGCGCCACGACCGTGAACTCGGCGCTCTTCTCGGGGGAGACGTTCCCCGCCTTGTCGAACGCGCGATAGCGGACCTTGTGGCTGCCGACCTGGTCGACGACGACCGGCGCGGTGTACGGCTGCCAGGCACCCGCGTCGCCGATCGCGTACTCGATCCTCTCGACACCGGAGCCGCCGTCGGTCGCGTGCAGGGCCACGCTCGCAGAGCCCACGTACTCGCCCTGCGTGTTCTGCGTGCCGCTCACGTGCGCCGACGCCTCGGGCGCGGTGGTGTCCTCGCCGGTGCCCTCGGTCACCGTGAGGATGCCCTGCATCTGCCCGTGGCCGGGGATCGTGCAGTGGTAGAAGTACCGGCCGGGCGTGAGCGTCACCTGGGCGGTGTGCTTGCCGCCCTGGGCGTCGTTCGGGTTGGCCAGGATGTTGAGCTGCACATCACTGTTGAACTCGGGATCGCTGGTCACGAACGTCAGCGTGTGCGGCATGCCCGTGGTGTTGCCGGTGGCCACGCTGTTCTCGAAGACGATCGTGGCGGAACCGGCCACCGCCGTCTTCGGCGCCGAGAGGTACTTGTCGATGTCGTTGCCGGCCGTCCAGGTGAGCACCTGGTCGGCGGCCCCCCTCTCGGGCTGCCCGGCCGCGGGCAGCGCCTGCACGCCGAGCATCATCAGCAGGGCGGCCAGCACGGCGGCCCAGATTCTTCGTTGCCGGATCACTCGCTCCCCCTCGCCAGCTGACCGGCGACCGGGGTCGGTCCGCCGCCCTTGTAGGTGACCCGCCACAGAGCCGACTTGGAGTCCGAGGTGAAGAAGCCGCGCCCGTAGTCGAGGACGTACAGCGCGCCGTCCGGACCGAACTTCCAGTCCATGAGGTTCTTGATGCCGTCGTTGCCGATCGGCACGATCTTCTTCAGCGACTCCGAGTGCACGGGCAGACCGCCGTCCCCTTGCGTCTTCGGGTCCATGAGCACCGCGTTGCGCGGCTGGTCGGCGTCGTAGAAGTCACCGACGAACCACTTGCCGTCCCAGTAGGCCGGCCACTTGACGGTGCTGTCGGCCGCGGCCGTGCCGTACCGGTAGACCGGCCCGTTCATCGCGGCCTGCCCGCCGCCCTTCAGCCAGGGCAGCCGGTACGTGGCCTCCGCCGGCTTGTACGACGGGACACCGCCGGCGTCCCGCGGATAGTCCGGGGCGCCGCCCGAGGGCGAGTACCAGATGTTGTTGCCGGTCACCGGCGGCAGATTGACCAGGCCGTCGTTGTTGGGCGACTCGTTCTTCGGGTGGTCGCAGTCGTACCAGCCCAGCGGCTTGGTCGGGTCCGGCAGATTGCGGTCCCGGTAGGGCTGCTTGTTGCCCATGCAGTACGGCCAGCCCCGGTTTCCCGCCTCGGTGATGGCGGCGAACGTGTCGTACTTGGCCGGACCCCAGGTCGTCGAGGGCGCACTCGCGTCCGGTCCGACCCAGCCCGCGTAGAGCACGTCGGTCGACTTGTCGACGGAGATGCGCGCCGGGTTGCGCACGCCCATCACGTAGATCTCGCCGCGCGTCTTGCCGCCGCCCTCGGCGGTCTCCTTCCCGGTGAACAGATTGCCCTCGGGAAGGGTGTACGTCCCGTCCGGCTCCGGATGGATGCGCAGGATCTTGCCGTTGAGGTTGTTGGTGTTGCCCGCGGTGCGACGCGCGTCCGCGAAGGAGACGCCCTTGTAGTTCGGCTGCGGGTTGTTGCCCGAGTAACCGCCGCTGAAGCCGCTGGAGTTGTTGTCACCCGTGGCGATGTACAGGTTGCCCTTGGAGTCCCAGGCCATCCCGCCGCCCGCGTGGCAGCAGCTGTGGATCTGCACCGGCCACTTCAGCAGGACCTTCTCACTCGACAGATCCAGCTTGTCCGTGGCCCGGTCGAGCGTGAACCGGGAGACCCTCCGCTCCGCCGTCCGCGTCTCGCGGTCGATCCGCTCGTGCGGCGTGTAGTGCAGGTACACCCAGCCGTTCTGCGCGAACCCCGGGTCCAGCTCGATGCCGAGCAGTCCCTCCTCGACCTTGACCAGCTCGTCGCCGCCGCCCTTGTTGCCGAAGACGGTGAGCGCGCCGGCCAGGGTGACCTGCTTGGTCTTCGGGTCGTAGACGTGGATCTCGCCCTTGCCCTTGCCGATGTCGGGATTGTTCCAGTCCGTGATCACGGGCTGCGAGGAGTCGGCGCCGCCCCGGCCGATGTAGAACACCCGGCCGTCGGGCGCGGTGACCATCCCGTGCGGCTCGCCGATCTGGTCGTTCTGCCCGGGCTGGTTGGGCTTGGTCAGCCGCTCCGCCGCGTAGTTGGCGTTGATGGTCGCCTTGCAGTCGGCCTGCTCCAGGCGGGTCGTCCACATCAGCGCACCGCGCAGATGGTCGCGGAAGTCGGTCTCGTCGTACGACGACACCGTTCCGCCCATGCCCGTGTAGAAGGAACGGCCGCCGTCGTAGTCCCGGCACCAGCTGACCGGGTGGTCCCAGCCGTTGGAGCCCGGGCCCGGCTGGTACGTCGACTCGCGGACCCGGGCCACCGTGTGCACGTCGCCCGACGGGTTCTTCACCCAGTTCAGCCACTGGTCCGGGCGTTTCCACTGCACCGGCAGGTCCTTGGTGGCCGGGTGCCCGCGGTCGCCCACCTCGACGGTCGCGCGCTGCACGGCCGTGGGGCTCGACGCGGCCGGGCGGGCACCCACCAGACCGGTGAACCAGTCCGAGTACGGCTCCGCGCGCGCCGCGTCATGAATGCCGACGAACCCGCCGCCGGCCTCCATGTACGCCTCCAGGCCCGCCTCCTGCTCCGCGTCGAGGACGTCGCCCCCGCCGGTCAGGAACACGATCGCGTTGAAGCGGCCGAGCCTCGTCTCGTCGGTGAACACCGAGGCGTCGTCGGTGGCCTGGACCTTGAAGCGGCGGTTCGCCGGCCCGGACAGACCGATGTCCTCGATGGCCTCGATCCCGGCGTTCACGACCGGCGACTCCTCCCCGGCCGCCGCGGAACCGTGGAAGATCAGCACCCGTACATTCGCGCCGCCCGGCGGCGACTTGATCGACATCGTTGTCAGCGTGGGTTCCGGATAAGGGCGCGCGGTCGCGGCGGGGCCCGACAGCACCCCGGCCGTCACGACTCCGGCGGCAACGGACGCCGCCCAGACGCGTCTCCTCGTGCTCAACCCTCGTAAGTGCATGGGCACCTCCTCGGTCACAGCAACACCGCCAAGGAAGCTAAACCCCTTTGCACGTCTCGCCAATACCTATGACCGGGATGGCACCAACTTTGTCTTGAGTGTGGATAAACGGGAGCACGACCGGTACCGTCTCACAGGTTCATCACAGGTACGCCTCCGTCAAAGCCTTACCAGGGTGGGGAGTTCCGCATGGACAGACGCAGCTTCAACCGGCGGGTCCTGCTGGGCGGCGCGGCCGTCGCGACATCGTTGTCCGTGGCGCCGGAGGCCGTGAGCGCCGCCGGACCGGCGAGGACGGCGCCCGCCGGCGGCGAGGTGAAGCGCATCAAGCTGTATGCCGAGAAGCTGGCCGACGGCCAGATGGGCTACGGCCTGGAGAAGGGCAAGGCGAGCATCCCGGGCCCGCTGATCGAACTCAACGAAGGCGACACGCTGCACGTCGAGTTCGAGAACACCATGGACGTGGCGGTGAGCCTGCACGTCCACGGCCTGGACTACGAGATCACCAGCGACGGCACGAAACTGAACCGCAGTCATGTCGAGCCCGGCGGAACCCGCACCTACACCTGGCGCACCCACGCCCCCGGCCGCCGCAAGGACGGCACCTGGCGCTCGGGCAGCGCGGGCTACTGGCACTACCACGACCACGTCGTCGGCACGGAACACGGCACCGTGGGACTGCAGAAGGGCCTGTTCGGCCCGGTCATCGTCCGCCGCAAGGGCGACGTCCTGCCGGACCGGACGCACACGGTCGTCTTCAACGACATGCGCATCAACAACAAGCCGCCGCACTCCGGGCCGAACTTCGAGGCCACGGTGGGTGATCGCGTCGAGTTCATCGTGATCACGCACGGCGAGTTCTACCACACCTTCCACATGCACGGTCACCGGTGGGCGGACAACCGCACCGGCATGCTGACCGGCCCCGAGGACCCCAGCCAGGTCATCGACAACAAGATCACGGGCCCGGCCGACTCGTTCGGTTTCCAGGTGATCGCGGGGGAGGGGGTCGGCGCCGGCGCGTGGATGTACCACTGTCACGTCCAGAGCCACTCCGACATGGGGATGGTGGGGCTGTTCCTCGTGAAGAAGCCGGACGGGACGATTCCGGGGTACGAGCCGCACGAGCACGGGCAGGAGCCGCCGGGAGGCGGACACGAGCACTGACGGGCGGCTGCGACCCGCCGCGTGCGAGAGCGCTCTCACCACGGTGCGTCCCGGGGCTATCCTGATCCGCAGCCGCAGGTGAGGAGCCCCGATGACCGACACAGCGCCGCGTCCCACCCTGGAGGCCGTGGCCGCCCGGGCCGGTGTCTCGCGGGCCACCGTGTCCCGTGTGGTCAACGGCGGGGACGGGGTGCGGGACATCCTCGTGGAGCGGGTCCGCAAGGCGGTGGACGAGCTCGGGTACGTGCCCAACCAGGCCGCCCGCTCCCTGGTGACCCGGCGGCACGACGCGATCGCGGTCGTCGTCGCCGAACCGGAGACCCGGGTGTTCGCCGACCCGTTCTTCGCGCTCCAGCTGCGCGGCATCAGCAAGGAGCTCACCGCCCACGACAACCAGCTCGTGCTGCTGCTCACGGAGGGCCGGGACGACCACGCCCGGGTCGGCCGGTATCTCGCCGGCGGGCATGTCGACGGGGCCCTCGTCTTCTCCCTGCACCTGGACGACCCCCTGCCGGAGCTGATCCAGCGGGCCGGAATCCCCACTGTCTTCGGCGGGCGGCCCGGCTGGAGCGGCGACCGGCGCGCAGTGGTCTACGTCGACAGCGACAACCGCGGCGGCGCCCGCGACGCCGTCCGCCACCTGGCCGGCCTCGGCCGCACCCGGATCGCGCACATCACCGGCGCCCTCGACCAGACCTCCGCCGCGGACCGCCTCGACGGCTACCGGGACGTCATGGTGGACGCCGACCCGCGGCTGATCGCCGAGGCCGACTTCACCCCGGCCGGCGGCGAACGGGCGATGCGCGAGCTCCTCGGCCGCTGCCCCGGCGTCGACGCGGTGTTCGCCGCCAACGACCTCATGGCCTCCGGGGCCCTGCGCGTCCTGCGCGAGTCCGGCCGCCGGGTCCCCGACGACGTGGCCGTGATCGGCTTCGACGACATGCGGCCCGTCGCGGAACAGACCGACCCGCCGCTCACGACGGTCCGTCAGGACATCGAGGAGATGGGCCGTCTGATGGCCCGCCTGCTGCTGCGCGGTCTCGACCGCGACGCCCCGCGGGAGGGCGTCGGGGCGGCACCGTCGAGCGTGGTGCTGCCGACGACGCTGGTGCGGCGGGGCTCCGCCTAGGGGGCGTCCGCACAGTCGCGCCGTCCGCCCGGAGGGCGGGCCCTGCGGCGTCCGGCAGACGGACCCTCGGCCTGCCACCAGGAAGCCCTCGTGCCGGGGTGCCTGCGGACGGTGCGGCGAGCGGGCCCGTCCGGCACCGCGCGGCAGATGCCGTTCGCGCGACAGGCCCCGGCCGGCCTCAGCCCTGCTGCGGCTCGCTGCGGATCACCGCGAAGCGGGCGCCGTACGGGTCGGTGAGCTTGGCCAGACGGCCGACGGACGGGACGTCCGTGGCGGGCAGGCGGACCGTGCCGCCCAGTTCACGGGCCCTGGCGACGGTGGCGTCCGGGTCGGCGACCTCGAAGTACGGCAGCCAGTACGCCTCCTCCTCGCCCGGGTCGTCGGCCAGGGGCACGACACCGCCGAACATGGCGTCCTCACTCTGACCGGCGGGGTTGAACGTGGTGTACGTGGCGCCGGCGAAGTCGGCGCCGAAGGTCTCCAGACCGAGCACGGAGTGGTAGAAGGCCGCCGCCGCCGGGACGTCCGCCGTGTACAGCTCGACCCAGCACAGCGAGCCGGGCTCCCGGACGACCTCCAGGCCCTTGTTGCGGCCCGGCTGCCACAGGCCGAAGGGCACCCCCGCCTGGTCGGCGAGAATCGCCATCCGGCCCAGGTCCTGGACGTCCATCGGCTGCACCGTCACCGAGCCGCGCGCCTGCTCGGCCGCCCGGGCCGTGGCGTCGGCGTCCGGCGCCTGGAAGTACACCGTCCAGGAGGGCGGGCCCTGCTCCGGGGTGGTCTGCATGCCCCCGGCGGCCGTCCTGCCGCCCAGCTGGAACAGGCCGTACCCCCCGACCTCCGGACCGCCCGGCTGGAACCGCCAGTCGAACAGCCCGCCGTAGAAGGCGGCGGCGCCGTCGATGTCGGGGGTGCCGAGGTCGATCCAGTTCGGAGCGCCGGTGACATAACGGGTGGTGAGCATCGTCCACTCCTCGCACAGGGTCCCGTTCTCGTTCTCTGCACTGCCGAGTCTTGCACCGCCCGGTGACAACCGCCGCCGGAGCGCCGCCGCGGCGAGGATCCCGGTGTTTCCGCGCGCCGCCGTGCGCGGGTCCCTCCGGCAGGCGACCATCGAAGCGGCCGGAGGCCTGTGAACGCGGTGTTGATCCCGCGTTGATCGGACGTTTTTCGCCACCCGCGACGCTTCCGGTCATGCACATCGACACGATCACCTCGCCCGAACTCACCTGGCAGCAGGAGGCGTTGTGCGCGCAGACGGGAGCGGACTTCTTCTTCCCCGAGCCGGGCAGTTCGGTGCGGGAGGCGAAGCGGATCTGCGGTATGTGCCCGATCCGCACGGCCTGCCTCGAGTACGCACTGGACAACGACGAGCGCTTCGGCGTCTGGGGCGGCCTGTCGGAGAAGGAGCGGCTGGAACTGCGGCGGATGTCCCGGTAGTCACCCGGCAGCCGGAATCGGCCTGGCCCGGCCGGAGTTCGCACCGCGCCGAAGGCCGTCCGGCTATCGCACAGGGCTGTCGCAGGGAGCTGTCGCACAGGGCCCCGGTCGCTCGTGGCGGTCGGGGCCCTGTGGTGGCAGGTGCGGGTCGGCGTCAGGCGCCGGCGCGGGCCGCCATGCGCGCCTTGCGGGCAGCCAGCTTCTCGTCGAACTTCGACGCCTCGGAGTCCAGACCGCCCATGAACAGGCCGAGCTCCTCCTGCGCCTTGCGGCCCTCGGGGCCCAGTCCGTCGATCTCCATGATCTTCAGGAAGCGCAGGACGGGCTGGAGCACGTCGTCGTGGTGGATGCGCATGTTGTAGATCTCGCCGATCGCCATCTGCGCGGCGGCCCGCTCGAAGCCGGGCATGCCGTGGCCGGGCATCCGGAAGTTCACGATGACGTCGCGCACGGCCTGCATGGTGAGGTCGGGCGCCAGCTCGAAGGCCGCCTTCAGCAGGTTCCGGTAGAAGACCATGTGCAGGTTCTCGTCGGTCGCGATGCGCGCCAGCATGCGGTCACAGACCGGGTCCCCGGACTGGTGGCCGGTGTTGCGGTGCGAGACGCGGGTCGCGAGCTCCTGGAAGGCCACGTAGGCGACCGAGTGCAGCATCGAGTGGCGGTTGTCCGACTCGAAGCCCTCGCTCATGTGGGACATCCGGAACTCCTCCAGTTTGTCCGGGTCCACCGCGCGGGAGGTGAGCAGGTAGTCGCGCATCACGATGCCGTGCCGGCCCTCCTCCGCGGTCCAGCGGTGCACCCAGGTGCCCCAGGCGCCGTCGCGGCCGAACAGTGAGGCGATCTCGTGGTGGTAGCTGGGCAGGTTGTCCTCGGTCAGGAGGTTGACCACGAGCGCGATGCGCCCGATCTCGGTGACCTTGGACTGCTCCTTCTCCCAGGCCTCGCCGTCCTCGAAGAGACCGGGGAAGTTGCGTCCGTCGCTCCAGGGCACGTACTCGTGCGGCATCCAGTCCTTGGCGACCTGCAGATGCCGGTTGAGCTCCTTCTCGACCACTTCCTCCAGGGCGTACAGCAGCTGAGCGTCGGTCCAGGCGCCGGCCGGGCTGCCGAGGTGGGGAGTGGTGATCGTCATGGACTCTCCAGGGGGACAAGCGTATGAGCGGTGAGCAACAGTGAACCTACGCAATCGTAGGCTACGTTTCCGTAGGTTACGATGCCGTAGGTTAAGGATGCTGTAAAGGTCGCTGATCAGCGGGGTCCTCGTGCGCGTGTCGGCTTCCCGGACCCGCAGGTCGAGACCGGACGGGACGGGGCGTGCTCGGTCAGGCGTACAGCTCCCGCAGCCGCACCGAGAGACACGTCACACATCCCTCGAGCTTCTCGAACTCACTGATGTCCACGACGACCGGTTCGTACCCGAGGTCGGCGAACAGCTCCGCGGTCTTCGGCGCGCTCGCCGCCATCAGCAGCTTGGCGCCGCCGAGCAGGACGACATGCGCCCCGGCCTCCTCCGGGACCGGCAGGAAGCGCGCGAACAGCGACGGCGTGTCCATCTTCGGGATGTGCCCGATGACCGTACCGTCCGGCAGCGCCGTGACCGCCGACTTGAGGTGCAGCACCTTGCTCACCGGTACGGCGACGACCCGCGCGCCGAGTGGCTCGAACGCCGCCCGCACCTGCTGCACGCCGGCGGCGTTGGTGCGGCCGCCCCGGCCCACGTAGACCGTGTCGCCGATCTTCAGGACGTCTCCGCCGTCCAGCGTGCCCGGCTCCCAGATCCAGTTCACCGAGCAGCCGAGACCCGCCACGGCCTCCTCGACCCCGGCGGTCTCCGCACGCCGGGAGTCGGCGCCCGGGCGGGCGATCAGCGCCACGTTCCGGTACATCACGACCGTGTCCTCGACGAACACCGAGTCCGGGCAGTCGTCGGCCGGGTCCACCTCGATGGTCTCCCAGCCGTGCGTGCGCAGGGCCTCCGTGTACGCCTCCCACTGCTCGACGGCGAGGTCGGCGTCGACCTTGTCCCGCTCGATGTGCGTCACCAGCCCTTCGGCGAGACGCGGGCTGGGGCGGCGGACGAGGGCCTTCTTGCTGGGCACGAGCGTGACTCCGTATCGGATGGGACGTGTCTGGACCGCACCGACGGGAGCTTCCGGGGTCGACCGGAACCCATCGGGCGTCGGCCGACCATCATGCAGGGCGAATCGAGGAGAGGACAGTCCTGGGGGAGAGGCGGAGGGGGGACGGGACCGCCCGTGGCACCGTCAGGGACGGCGGCCCCCTGTGACGGGCTGGATTCTCGCCCCGCCGGTTGCCCGTTGCAAAGGCGGCGACGGACGGCCGGGGGCTGCTGCACCGGGCCGACCGTCTCGACTTCGGCTGCCCCAGCCGAAGGCCCCGCGTGAGGAGCGCGTCCTCCTCGGATTCACCCCGGTGACCCAGCCCCCTCCAGCCCCTGCCGCTGCGCCGGCGTCGTCGCAGCCGGGATGCCCTCGGGTACGTCCGGGCGCAGGCACTCGATCCGGTAGTCGCCGGTGTCGGGGTCCCGGGTCACCCCGTGGGTCTCGCTGCCGAAGCCGGGGAAGCGGCGGTCGAAGGACTCCAGGGCGCCGAGGTAGCGCAGGAGGGGGCCGTCCGGCTCGCCGACGCTCTCACCCGGCATGAGGACCGGGATGCCGGGCGGTGTCATCGTGACCATCGCGGCCGCGACCCGGCCCGGCGCGTCCGCCAGCCGGATCCGTTCCGTGCCGCCGCGGATCAGGCGCTGGTAGCACGTCTGGGGCGGGGCGACGGGCTCCGGGAGCTGCTGGAAGGCGGTGTCGAGGAGTTCGACCAGCCGGGCCTCGCGCAGGTGGTCGTGCATCTCCTGGCACAGCTCGCGCAACGTCAGCCCGGCGTAGCGCCGTGGGTGCTCCGCTACCAGCGCGGGCAGCACACGGTCGAGCGGCGTGTCGCCGTCGTAGAGGTCCTTGAAGTCCATCAGGGCGTCCAGCAGGGTGCCCCACTTGCCCTTGGTGATGCCCATGGAGAACAGCACCAGAGTCGTGTAGCTGTCGGTCTTCTCGACGACGATTCCGCGCGTGGTCAGATAGGCGGTGAGCACCCGGGCCGGGATCCCCCGGTCGGACATCACCCCGGTCGCGTCGAGCCCCGGGCAGGTCAGGGTGACCTTGATCGGGTCGAGCATGCAGTAGCCGTCGGTCAGTCCGGGGAAGCCGTGCCAGTCCGCGTCGGGCGCGAGGTGCCAGCAGGAGGGATCGGTCCGCAGCAGGTCGGCCGGGGCCTCGTCGAAGGGCACGAGTTCCCCGTTCGCGGGGTCGGTCACCTCGGTCGGCTGCCACACCCCGAAGAACCAGGGCGGCCGGTCACCGGCGGCCTCGATCCGGCGCCCGATGCGCACCATCTCCTGGCGGAACCGGACCGCCTCGGTCACCGCCTCGTCGACCAGCCACTGTCCCTGCGGACCGTCCATCATCGCCGTGGCCACGTCCAGTGAGGCGATCATCGGGTACAGCGGCGACGTCGTGCCGTGCATCATCAGCGCCTCGTTGAACCGGTCGTGCTCCACCGGCGCCCGCGGCGCGGGCCGGACATGCACCATGGCGCCCTGCGAGAGTGCCGCCAGCAGCTTGTGGGTGGACTGGGTCGCGAAGACCGTCGGCCGGTCGGGGCTGGGGAAGGCCTCCTCGTCCACCGACATGCCGTAGCGACCGGCGTAGAGCGGATGGAAGCGGGCGTACGCGAACCACGCCTCGTCGAAGTGCAGCCGGGACGTGCCGTCGGCGAACGCGCGGGCCGCCGCCACCGCGTCGTAACACAGCCCGTCGTACGTGGAGTTGGTGAACACCGCGTACTGGGCACGCGAGGAGACGGCGTCCGCCGTCAGCGGGTTCGCGGCGATCCGCGCCGCCACCGAGCCTGCCGCGATCTCGGCCGGCGGCAGGGGCCCGGCCAGGCCGTAGCCGTTACGGGTCGGGACCAGGTACACCGGTCGCGCGCCGGAGACGACCAGGCCGTGCAGGACGGACTTGTGGCAGTTGCGGTCCACCAGGGCGATCTCGTCCCGGGTCACGCTGAAGTGGCCGACCAGGCGGTTGCAGGTGGAGTCACCGTGCAGGACGAAGTACGTGCGCGCGGAGCCGAAGACCCGAGCGGCGTTGCGCTCCGCCTCGCCGATCGGCCCGGTGTGCTCGAACAGCGAGCCGAGCTCCTCCACCGAGATCGACAGGTCGCTGCGCAGCAGCCGCTCCCCGAAGTAGTCGTGGAACGCCCGGCCCACGGGAGATTTGAGGAAGGCGACACCCCCGGAGTGCGCCGGGGTGTGCCACGAGTACTCGTGCGCGTCGTCGAAGCGCCGCAGTGCCTTGAAGAACGGCGGGAGCAGCGCGTCCTGGTAGGCGCGCGCGGCGGTGGTGATCCGCCCGGCGAGGAACGCCGGCGTGTCCTCCAGGGGCCACACATAGCCCACCACCGACTGCGAAACCCACAGCGGCAGCTCACGCAGCCCCTCGTCCGCCATGGCCAGGAACACCGGCAGGTTCTGGAACCGGCGCCCGATCCGGTGCAGCACCGTCGCACCACCCGGTCCGTCCCCGGCCGGGGACGGAAGGTCCCAGGCGACCACCGCGGCGGCCAGGCCGGCCTCTGTCCTGAGCACCGCCTCGGCGTCGGCGACGCTCACCACCCATCGCACCTGTAAGCCGCGCGCCCGGATCCCCTCGGCGATGCGCGTCAACTGCCCCGCGGCGGCACCCCCGTCCTCCGGACGCTCCGCCACCGCCAGCAGCACCGTGCCCTCGGCCATGCCGTTCCTCCTCCCCGGTGGCCCGCGCCACCCCCTCCTCCAGTGTTCGCGGACCCGCCCGCATGACCGGCCTGCGGGCGGCCAAACCACCCCAATGGTGCACAGCGCGGTCTGCTCCTTGACGTGTCAACGCCCGTGCGCCCGGCATCCCGTCGGAGTACCTGATCAACCGTCTTGCAGATGATTCACCGCACCAGGCCCGTGTCGATCTTCCGTCAGGTCGTTAGGCCTAGTGCTCCCGGCAGGAACGGCCGGGACCCACCCGACGGAAGGAAACCGAACGACATGTACGGCGCGCGGCGTATCGCGGTAGTGGCCTCGATCGCGGGGATGCTCATGGCTGTTCCGGCCGGCATGGCCACGGCCCATGCCGGAGACGGCGACGCGGGGGCGGGCGGGGTGGTGTCCAACCTCTCCGGCAGGAACTCCTCCGGCCACGCCAACCTCTGCGGGACGGGCAAGGTGGCGCTCTTCAAGGAGCGCACCTGCGTAACCGAGGACGACGGCAGGGGCGGCGGCGACCAGGCGGGCCCCAGCGGCGGCGTCCTGTCCAACCTGCTCTTCGCCCGGAACGCCTCCGGCCACAGCAACAACTGCGGCAACGAGACGGTGGCCGTGTTCAGCAAGACCACCTGCCTCACCGTGGACCGTTCCGGCCGCTGAGCCGCCACACCGGTACAGCCCGGAGAGGGGCCGTCATGTCGTCATCTTCCCTGTGTGTGGGCGTCGTAGCGCCTCTGACGGGTCGACTGGCCCCTCTCGGGTCACCGCTGTCGTACGTGCTGCGCAAGCTCGCGCCCCGCCTCGCGCACGTCCGCAACGGCACGCGCCGCCACGACGTGACCGTCGTCGTGCGCGACAGCCGCTCGGACCCCGAAGCGGCCCGCCGGGCCGTGCGCGACCTGGCCGGAGCCGACGGCGCGCAGCTCGTGCTCACCATGGCCGGCACCCGGGTCCTGCCCGCCGTCACCGCGGCCTGCGAGGAGATCCGGGTCCCCTGCGTGTCGACCACGTTCCCCTGGCAGGCGTACGTCCACACACGCGGCGCCGGGCCCGGGCACCGCTTCCGCTGGACCTACCACTTCGCATGGGGGCTGGACGACATCGCCGCCGTCTTCGCCGACCTGTGGGAGCTGGCCGGCGGCCGGGGCGCCGTCGGATGCCTTTGGAACGACGACCTGCAAGGCGGTCTGCTGCGTCACCACCGCTACGGCTTCGCCCCGGTGACGTCCCCGCGCGGGCACACCCTGGTCGATCTCGGCGCCTACGGCGAACCGGCCGACGGCTTCCGGGCGCAGGTCGGCCGGATGCGGGAGCACGGCGCCGACCTGGTCACCAGCGCCGCCACCGCCACCGACCTCGCCCTCTTCCACCGCCAGGCCCGCGAGGCCGGGCTGCGTCCGCGGCTGATCACCTGCTCGCGCTGGCTGACCTACCCGCACACCCACACCACCCCCGCCCCCGGCGTCCACGGCGAACTGGCCGACGCCCGCGTGGCCACCCTGGTCTACTGGAGCCCCGGCCACCCCTACCGCTCCGGACTGGACGGCACCACGTGTGCCGAGCTCGCCCGCGCCTACCGGCAGGACACCGGTGCCGCCTGGCTCCAGCCGCTGGGTCTGGCCCACGCCCTCCTGGAGACGGCCCACCACGCCCTCTCCGTCGCGGACGACCCCACCGACCGGGCGTCCGTCGCCCAGGCCCTCGCCGGCACCCGCCTCGACACCATCGCCGGTCGTCTCGACTGGACCCGGGGGCCTACGCCCAACATCGCCCTCCTTCCCCTGGTCGGCGGGCAGTGGCATCCCGGACCACGAGGCCCCCGCCTCGCCGTCGTCAGCAACAGCGCTCACCCGGGCGTACCGCTCACCGGGGAGCTCACCCCGGCACGTTGACGTCCGAGCGGACCGCCCGCCGCAGATGCTCCCCCGTGAACGACCCCTGCGCAGCCAGGAGTTGGCGCGGTGTCCCTTCGAAGACGATCTCGCCCCCGTCCCGGCCGCCGTCCGGGCCGAGGTCGATCACCCAGTCGGCCCGGGCGATCACATCGAGGTTGTGCTCGACGACGACGACCGTGTTGCCCGAGTCGACCAGCCGGTCCAGCAGGGCGACGAGACCCTCCACGTCCGCCATGTGCAGGCCGGTCGTCGGCTCGTCGAGCACGTAGACCGCGCCCGTGCGATGCAGCCGCGTGGCCAGTTTGATGCGCTGCCGCTCGCCCCCGGAGAGCGTGGAGAGGGGCTGGCCGAGCGTCAGATAGGTGAGGCCGACGTCCCGCAGGGCGCGCAGCCGGCGCCGTACGCCCGTGTCGTCGAAGAAGCCGAGCGCCTGCTCGGCCGTCATCTCCAGGACGTCGGCGATGGAGCTGCCCCGCACGGTCAGCCGCAGCACCTCCTCTTTGAAGCGCCGCCCCTCGCAGTCGTGGCAGGTCGTCGTCACCGGGTCCATGAAGGCGAGGTCGGTGTAGATGATGCCCCGGCCCTCGCAGGTGCCGCAGGCACCACGGGAGTTGAAGCTGAAGAGGCCCGCCTCGGCTCCCGTCTGGCGGGCGAAGATCTTCCGTACCGTGTCCATGAGCCCCAGGTAGGTGGCCGGGGTGGAGCGGCCCGAGATGCCGATCGACGACTGGTCGACGACCACGGCCGCGTCGTGCGCGGCGGTGAACTCCCCGACCAGGGTGCTCTTGCCGGACCCGGCGACCCCGGTCACCGCCGTGAGCACACCGGCCGGGAACCGTACGGTCACGTCCCGCAGGTTGTGCCGGGCGGCGCCCTTGACCCACAGCGCACCGGTCGGCTGCCGCACCTCGTCCTTGACCGCCGTACGGGTGCGCAGGCAGCGCCCGGTGAGCGTGCCGGACGCCGCCAGCTCCCGCGGCGTTCCCTCGAACACCACCGTGCCGCCCGAGGCACCGGCCCCGGGCCCCATGTCGACGACGTGATCGGCCAGCGCGATCACGTCCGGGTCGTGCTCGACGACCAGCACGGTGTTGCCCTTGTCGCGCAGCCGCAGCAGCAGGTCGCCGAGCCGGCCCACGTCACGCGGGTGCAGGCCGACGCTCGGCTCGTCGAAGATGTACGTCATGCCGGTCAGGCTGGAGCCGAGGTGCCGCACCGTCTTCAGCCGCTGTCCCTCGCCGCCGCTGAGCGTGGCCGTCTCCCGGTCGAGGCTGAGATAGCCGAGGCCGATCGCCTCGATGCGCTCCAGCGCGGCGACGGCGGCCGAGGCGATCGGCGCGGCCACCGGGTCGTCGATCTCCCTCAGTACGGCGATCAGGTCCGTCACCTGCATGCGGGTGCAGTCGGCGATCGACCGGCCGTCGATCCGGGTCGCGAGCGCCGTCGCGTTCAGACGTGCTCCACGGCAGACCGGGCAGGTGCCCTCCACCAGGAAGGCGCGAACCAGGTCCCGGGTCTTCTGGCTCATGGCCGACAGGTCCCGCTTCAGGTACAGCCGCTCGAAGCGGACGGCCAGCCCCTCGTACTCGGTGGTCCAGGTGCCGCCGCTGCCGTTGACGGTGACCTTGCTGCCGGGCCGTCCCCGCATCAGGAAGTCCCGCTCGTCGGCGGTGAACCGCCCCACCGGCTTGTGCGGGTCGAGGTCGGCGCTGTTCGTGTACGCCTGCCCCTGCCAGGTCCCGGCGGCGAACGGCGGGAAGCGGACCGCCCCGTCCGCGAGGGAGCGGTCCGGGTCCAGGATGCGGTCCCAGTCGGGCCGTACCGTCCGGCCGAGGCCGTCGCACTCGGGGCACATGCCCGACGGGTCGTTGAACGAGTACGCCGTCGCGGGCCCGGCGCTCGGGCTGCCGTGCCGGGAGAACAGCACCCGGATCACCGAGTAGACGTCCGTCATGGTGCCGACGGTCGACCGGGAGTGGCCCGCGACCTGTCGCTGGTCGACGACGATCGCGGGGGTGAGGTGCTCCAGGCCGTCCGCGTGCGGCCGCTCGAACTTGGGCAGCCGGTTGCGGACGAACCAGGGATACGTCTCGTTCAGCTGGCGCTGCGACTCCACCGCGATCGTGTCGAAGACCACGGACGACTTCCCCGACCCCGAAACGCCGGTGAACACGGTCAGCCGGCCTTTCGGGATGCGCAGGGTGACGTCCTTGAGGTTGTTCTCGCGTGCTCCGGTCAGGGTGATGGCATGGTGCGTGACGTCGGTCATGCCACCGACGCTAGGAGGAAAACCCGACAGCCTCTGGCGTGATTTCCCGCAGTTCTCCGTCCTCCAGCAGCAGCCAGCGCGTGATGCCGACCGACTCCAGGAACGGCAGGTCGTGGCTGGCCACGATCAGCGCTCCCTCGTACGACTCCAGGGCCGTCGTGAGCTGCCGGACGCTCGCCATGTCGAGGTTGTTGGTCGGCTCGTCCAGCATGAGCAACTGCGGGGCGGGCTCCGCCAGCATCAGCGCCGCCAGCGCGGCCCGGAAACGTTCGCCGCCGGACAGCGTCGCCGCCTTCTGGTCGGCCCGGGCGCCCCGGAACAGGAAGCGCGCCAGCCGCGCCCGGATCCGGTTGTTGGTGGCGCCCGGCGCGAACCGGGCCACGTTCTCGGCGACGGTCCGCTCCCCGTCGAGGACGTCGAGCCGCTGCGGCAGGAACCGCAGCGGGACGTGCGCCCGCACCTCGCCCGACTCCGGGGCGAGCTCGCCGGTGATCGTGCGCAGCAGCGTCGTCTTGCCCGCGCCGTTGCGCCCGATCAGCGCGACCCGCTCCGGCCCACGCAGGTCGAAGCCGCCCGCCACCCGGGCGCCGTACCGGAGCCCCAGGTCCTGGAGGGTGAGGACGGTACGCCCCGGCGGCACGGCCGTGTACGGCAGGTCGACGCGGATCTCGTCGTCGTCCCGTACGGCCTCCACCGCCTCGTCGAGCCGCTCCCTGGCCTCGGCGAGCTTCTCCTCGTGCATGATCCGGTGCTTGCCCGCGGACTCCTGTGCCGCGCGCTTGCGTGCCCCCATGACGATCTTCGGCTCGCGCTTGCTGTCCCACATCTTCTGCCCGTACCGCTTGCGGCGGGCCAGCTTGACCTGGGCGTCGGCCAGTTCGCGCTTCTGCTTGCGGAAGTCGGACTCGGCGACGCGCACCATGCGCTCGGCCGCCTCCTGTTCGATCTCGAGGGCCTCCTCGTAGTCGGAGTAGTTGCCGCCGTACCAGGTGATCTCGCCGGAGCGCAGATCGGCGATCTGATCGACGAGGTCGAGCAGTTCGCGGTCGTGGCTGACGACGACCATCACGCCCGGCCAGGACTGGACGGCCGTGTACAGCCGCCTGCGGGCGTACAGGTCGAGGTTGTTGGTCGGCTCGTCCAGCAACAGCACGTCGGGGCGGCGCAGCAGTAGTGCGGCCAGCCGCAGCAGGACGGACTCGCCGCCGGACACCTCACCGATGGTGCGGTCCAACTCGACGTGACCGAGACCGAGTTCACCGAGCGTGGCCAGGGCGCGCTCCTCCACGTCCCAGTCGTCGCCGACGGTCTCGAAGTGCGCCTCGGAGACGTCGCCCGACTCGATGGCGTGCAGGGCGGCGCGCCGGCCGGCGATGCCGAGGGCCTCGTCGACGCGCAGGGTGGTGTCGAGCGTGACGTTCTGCGGGAGGTATCCGACCTCGCCGGCCACGCGGACGGTGCCGTCGGCCGGTACGAGCTCGTCGGCGATCAGCTTCAACAGGGTGGATTTCCCCGACCCGTTGACGCCGACCAGGCCGGTCCGGCCCGGGCCGAACGCGACGTCCAGGCCCTCGAAGACGGGGCTGCCGTCGGGCCAGGTGAACGAGAGGGACGTGACAGTGATGGATGCGGACATGGGGGCCTCACTCGCGGTTGCTCGAAGCGGTCAGGGGCAAACGCGTGTCGAGACACCTGCGACCAGGGGGAGGCTCCATGGCACATCACGGACATGAAAATGCCCTGCACCGGAGGACGGCTCGAACGCCGAGGTCGCACGCAGCGCACACACCAGTCGGGTGTGAGGCGGTGTCTCAGGACCTCAGACGAGCAACGTCCTTCTCCAATCGGCGGCAACAGGGACGCTCCACACCGTAGGAGGGCGCTCTGAGCCTGTCAACGCATTAACGTGCGACTTGATCTTCCTGCCCATAGGAGGCCACCGTGCCCAACGGCCCGCTCACGCTGCCGGCCCGGCTCTGCCTGCTGGCCTGGGACGCCGCAGGGCCGGCGGCCCGCGGCACCGCCCACCGGCCGGACCTCGTGCGGGCCGGCGCCCTCGTCGAGCTGGCCCAGCACGGTCTGCTGACCGACGAGGACGGCATCGCCACGCCGGTCGACCTGGACGCGAGCGCGGGTGACGCGGTCCTCGACGGGCTGCTGGAGCTCGTCCGCGAGTCGTGCCCGCACCCCTGGCGGACGTGGGTGACGCTGCGGGCACGGGTGACCTTCGACGCCGTGCGGGAGCAACTGGTGGCCGAGGGGTATCTGCGGGCGGAGAAGCGCCGGGTGCTCGGGGTGTTCCCGTCCGTGGAGTACGCGCTGGAGCGGCTCGCCGTCGTCGAGGCGCTGCGGGAGGAGACCCGTGAGATCCTCCGGGGCCGGGTCGCCGAGGTCTCCGAGCGCGACGCCGCGGTCGCCGCGCTGGCCGCCGCCGCGGGGCTGCTGCTGCCGGACCAGGAGGTGCGCGTCCACGAGCGGCGGGTCGAGGACCTGCTCGCACGCGCCGGGGCGGCGGGGCCCGGGCCGGGATGGGCGGTGCGCGAGGTGAGCACGGCGGTGGCTCCGGCGACCAGAGCACCGGCGCCGACGCCGGGCGGCTGACCCACGACCCGACCTCCACGCCACGCCCACGCCGGGCCCGTGGCCCGGGGCCGACTCCGCGATCATCGGGCGGGTGGGCGGTATCTGCTTCATGTCCGGGTCGAGCTGTGGCCGGACACCCGCCCTACGCTCGGGTCGAACCCACAGCCCGGCACGCACCCCACAGTCATATCGAGCCATGGCCGGGCAACCGCCCCACCCCCGTCGAACCCACAGCCCGGCACGCACCCCACGACCATGTCGGATTCCTGCCGGACCCGCCGCCCGCCCGCTGGTTCAGTTGACCGCATGACCAAGCAGAGCGACCTCGCCTCGGCCTTCCACGCCCTTCACATTCCCGGGACCCCGCTGGTCCTGCCCAACGCCTGGGACGCCGTGAGCGCCCGGATCGTCGAGGACGCGGGTGCCGCCGCCGTGGCGACGACCAGCGCCGGGCTCGTCTGGGCGCTCGGCGCGCCGGACGGCGAACGGGTGGGCCGGGACGCGGCTCTGGCCGCCGTCGCCAGGATTGCCGATGCCGTGACCGTCCCCGTGACCGCTGACATCGAGAGCGGCTACGCCGAGGACGCGGAGGGCGTCGCCGACACGGTCCGGGCGGTCGTCGACGCGGGAGCGGTGGGCGTGAACATCGAGGACGCGCTGTACGGCACCAGGGCCGGCGGAGCGCTGCGGGACGTCGCCGAGCAGGCCGAGCGGATCACCGCCGCCCGCGAGGCGGCCGACGCGGCGGGTGTGCCGCTGTTCGTCAACGCCCGGATCGACACCTACCTCAGCGGTGCCGGGGGAGTGGACCTCACCCTGGAGCGGGCGGCCGCCTTCCGCGCCGCAGGCGCCGACGGGATCTTCGTCCCCGGGGCCGTCGACCCGGGGACTGTGAAGGAACTCGTGGACGGCGTCGACGGGCCGTTGAACGTCATGGCCGGTCCCGGCGCGTCCCCGGTCGCCGAACTGGCCGCCCTGGGCGTCGCCCGTATCAGCGTCGGCTCGGGTGTCGCCCAGGCCGCCCACGCCCTGGTCCGCCGGGCCGCGCGGGAGCTGCTCAACCGGGGGACATACGGGTCTCTGACCGACGCGCTCGCATACGGTGAGGTCAACGCCCTTCTCGAAAAGGCCCGTTAGCTCAGCACGCGTCGCGCATCAGCTCGGCGAGACCGTGGTCCAGGTCCAGCTGGAGGTGCTCCAAGCCGACCGGCACGAGTTCGCTCGTGGCCTCGAGGAACCGACGGATCTCGCTCGAGCGGACGTGGACCACGGCGGTGCCCTCGGGGGCGTGGAACTCCAGGACGGTGCGGTCGTAGCCGTAGGGCCGCACGCGCACGTCGCCGTGCCCCTCGGCGTTCTTCTGGCCCGCGGCGAGCAGCTCGCGGGAGAAGGTCCAGCAGACCTCGACGCCCTCCAGCGTGGCCGGAGCGGGGAAGGTCATGCGTACGGCGAAAGGATCACGCCGGTCGTAGTGCAGCGTCGCGGGAATGCTCGGCATACGCGGCGCGGCGGCGACGAGGCGGGCCTCCACGGGCTGCTCGATGACGATGGACAACGCCTTGCTCCCTTGTGACGGCTGGACGGACACTTCCGGGCGGATGAGGCCGGGCATGGGAAGAGACGACGGAATCAGCCAATCCGTGCACACGAAGTGCGAGTGACCTCTGTCACCGTGTTCATGCACCAGAGTGACGTGGCTCTCCTTGTGTGCCCCCGTGGGCACGTGTGGCGTCCGCCGAACCGTTCCAAGCTGCCGCGAGGCCATCTGGACGGCACCCGGGCGGTGGGCTAGCTTCCCCCGCCATGAGGCGCATGGGGAGCACGCGACCGACGGGACGAACACGGGGCAGGGCGACCGCGATGGCGGCCTGCGCGGCACTGGCAGCCCTGACCGCCGTACCGGCGCAGGCGCACGAGCCGGAGCATCGGGCACCGCACTGGGAACTCAAGGACACCGGCGCCTCCGAGGCGCGTTTCCGGGGCCTCGCGGCCGTCAGCCGGAGCACCGCCTGGGTCGCCGGGACCGGCGGCACGGTCCTGCGCACCACCGACGGCGGAGCGACCTGGCGGAACGTCTCGCCGCCGGGCGCGGGGGAGTTGCAGTTCCGGGACGTCGAGGCGTTCGACGCGCGCCGGGCCGTGGTCCTGGCCATCGGCGAGGGCGAGGCGTCCCGCGTCTACCGCACCGACGACGGCGGAGCGACCTGGACGGAGTCCTTCCGCAACACCGACCCGAAGGCCTTCTACGACTGCCTCGCCTTCTTCGACCACCGCCACGGCCTCGCCATGAGCGACCCGGTGGACGGGAAGTTCCGCATCCTGTCCACCGGCGACGGCGGCCGGACCTGGAAGGTGCTGCCGGACCGGGGCATGCCTGCCGCACAGGAGGGCGAGGCCGGATTCGCGGCGAGCGGCCAGTGCCTGGTGACGTCCGGGCCGAAGGACGTCTGGCTCGCCACCGGCGGGGCGGCACGCGCGCGAGTGCTGCACTCCGCCGACCGGGGACTCACCTGGACGGCCACCGACACGCCCGTCCCGGCGGGCGACCCGGCCCGCGGCGTCTTCGCGCTGGCCTTCCGCGACCGCGCCCGCGGTCTCGCCGTCGGCGGCGACTACCGCCCCGACCAGCCCTCACCACGCGCCGCCGCACGCACCTCCGACGGCGGCCGCACCTGGCGCCCGGCCGCCACACCCCCGCCCGCCTACCGCTCCGGAGTCGCCTGGCTCCCCCACAGCCGCACCGCCGCCCTGGCCGTCGGCCCCACCGGCACCGACCTCACCACGGACGCCGGCCGGACCTGGCGGACCGTCGACACGGGCTCCTACGACACCGTCGACTGCACCCCGGACCACGGGTGCTGGGCCGCCGGCGAGAAGGGCCGGGTTGCCCGCCTGGAGCAGTGAGCATGCGGCATGCCCTGATCGTTGGCAAGGTGGGTACTCGTTCACTGATCGTGAAAGGAAGTGAGCGAGAATGCCACGCGGTTCGAGCTCCAAGCGGGAGCGCCAGTACGAACACATCAAGGAAAGCGCGAAGGACCGGGGTGAAAGCACCGGCCGCGCCAAGGAGATCGCCGCCCGGACGGTGAACAAGGAACGCGCCCGCTCCGGCGAGTCCAAGACGGCCAGCCGCACCTCCACCAAGGACATCTCCTCCGGCAAGCGGGGCGGTCAGCGGTCGGGACGGGGCTCCCAGGGGCCCACCTACGACCAGCTGTACCAGGAGGCCAAGCGCAAGGGCGTCGAGGGCCGTTCCAGCATGAACAAGAGTCAGCTGCAGCGCGCACTGGGCAAGTGAGGCGGCTGCCTCAGAGGGTCTCCCGGTAGCCCTCCAGGGCGGGTGCCGTCTTCGTCGCCGTGAACTCGGTGACGCGGTACGCGCACACGCCCGCGGTGACGAACGGGTCCTTTGCGGTGATCTCCTCGATCCGCGCGCGATCCCCCGCGACGGCGATGATCACCCCGCCGTCGCGGGGGTTCTTGCGCCCGGACGCGAGGAAGACCCCCTGCCGGTACTGCTCGTCGAGCCAGACCACATGCTCCTCCAGCACGGCGTCGACGGCTTCCAGCGGGGCGGTGTACGTCAGCTCCAGCACGAACATGATCGGGAGCCTACCCCCGGGCACCCGTGCGGCCGCCGGGGAGCCCGTAGGCTCGGTGCACCATGACGACCGTACGCATCCCCGAGGACTGGCCCGCCACCGAGGAACAGGCCCGCGCCGTCCAGGACGAACTGCGCGAGCACGTGATCCTCGGCGAACCCGGACCGCCGCCCGGTACCGGCCGGGTGACAGGGGTCGACGTCGCGTACGACGACGAACGGGACGTCGTCGCGGCGGCAGCGGTCGTGCTGGACGCGTCGAGTCTCGAAGTCGTCGCCGAGGCCACGGCCGTGGGCCGGGTCTCCTTCCCCTATGTGCCCGGACTGCTCGCCTTCCGCGAGATCCCCACGGTCCTCGCCGCCCTCGACGCCCTGCCCTGCCCGCCCGGCCTGGTCGTCTGCGACGGCTACGGCCTGGCCCACCCCCGCCGCTTCGGCCTCGCCGGCCACCTCGGCGTCCTGACCGGCCTGCCCACGATCGGCGTGGCCAAGAACCCGTTCACCTTCACCTACGACGACCCGGACATCCCGCGCGGCAGCAGCTCTCCGTTGCTCGCCGGCTCCGAGGAGGTCGGCCGCGCCCTGCGCACGCGGGACGCCGTCAAGCCGGTCTTCGTCTCCGTCGGCCACCGGGTGACGCTGGACAACGCCTGCGCGCACACCCTCGCGCTGACCCCCGCCTACCGCCTCCCGGAGACCACGCGCAGGGCGGACGCGCTGTGCCGCGAGGCGCTCCGCCGGACCTACTCGACCTGACCGTCCACCCGCCAGCGGCCCACCTCGCGGTACTCCGAGTCGTAGATCGCCGATTCGTCCCCGGGGGCGAGCGCGTAGTGGCGCAGATTGCCGGCCCAGTACCTGAGGATCCGGCCCAGCTCGCCCGCCGGGTCCTTCGCCAACGCCGTGTCGTCCAGGGAAACTTCCAGGAGGAATCTCATGCCTTCAAGGGTTTCATTGAACTCCTTGTTGGCACTTTTCGAGTGGTCACCGGGGGTGGAACGCCGAAAGTCTCAAGCCGGGGGAAGGGGGGCGGGCGGGGCGGTCGGCCGGATCTGAGTACCGGCTCTGAGTACCTGTACGGATGCCCCGCCGGCGCCCCCTCGGCAGGCTGGGGCGCATGACAACGCACCGCGCGCCCAAGCCTGTTGCCGGCCCGACCCAGACCGTCGAGCGGGCCGTCACCCTAGGGCTGATCCTCGCCGTGCTGGCGGGGCTCGGCTGGATCGCCGGGATGATCTACACCATCGCCGAGTGGCCGCTGTAGGGCCTTCAGCGGGTCGGCTTTCAGCGGGTCGACGCGACGCGGAAGCGGATGCCCGCCGCGCGCAGCCGGTCGATCAGCGCGTCGCCCATCGCCGTGGCCGTGGTGACCTGGCCCGCCGTCTTCGGGAGATCGTCGAAGGCCAGGCACAGCGCCGACTCGGCGAGCATCTTGGCCGTCTCGTCGTAGCCGGGGTCGCCGCCCGAGACCTCCGTGTACACCCGTTTGCCGCCGCCTTCGCCGACGAAGCGCAGGCAGAACCAGCTCTTCGCCCGCTTCTCGGGGCTCGGCCCGTCCCCGGGCTTGAGCCGGTCCGACAACCAGCGCCGCGCGGGCGGCACCTGGGCCGCAGCGACCAGGGCGCCGACGGCCGCGACCCCGCCCACCGCGACGGGCAGGTGACGGACGGCCGCGTACTGCCGGTAGCGGAAGTCGGGCCCGTACCGGTCGAGGGCCGACGCCGAGCGCCGCACGATCTGCGGATCGATGGTCGGCATCGGCAGTGCCCACGCGCCGACCTCCTTGGCGAACCGCGGGCCGCCCAACGGTGCCGACGCCCGCCGGTCCACCAGCCGCGGCTCGTGCCGACGCCGGTCCCGAGCGGCCGCCGCCATCTCCCGCTGCCGTGCGAACTGTCCGAGCGCGGAGGCGAAGGTCCCGCCCGAGAACGCCGCGTCCGCGGTGACGAAGCCCTCCACGGTCAGCGGCACGTCCTCCGGCAGCTGCTGCACGGTGAAGTACACGCCCAGGTCGTGCGGGATCGAGTCGAACCCGGCGGCGTGCACCAGCCGCGCCCCGGTCTCCCGCGCGCGTGCGTCGTGCCGGACGTACATCAGGTCCACGAACTCCGGCTCGCCGCACAGGTCGAGGTAGTCGGTTCCGGCGTCCGCGCAGGCGGCGACGACTTCCTCGCCGTACCTCACGTACGGGCCGACCGTCGTGGCCACCACGCGCGCGTGCTCCGCGAGGGCGCGCAGCGAGGCGGGGTCCGAGACGTCTGCCCGCTCCACCCCCACCTCCGCGTCGGCGGGCAGCCGCTCCCGCAGCCGCTCCAGCTTCTCGGCGTTGCGGCCCGCGATCGCCCAGCGCAGCCCCTCGGGCGCGTGCGCGGCCAGGTACTCCGCGGTGAGCGCCCCGGCGAAACTGGTGGCTCCGAAGAGCACGATGTCGTACGGACGGTCCGTCCTGCTTTGCCTGCTCATGACACCCCTCGGTCGTTCAGCCCGTGCCGCTGTCGGTGGCCGAGGCTAGCGTGAGGAGTGCGGAGCCCGACGACGAGCCCGGAGGACCACGATGGCCGTGCCCAGGAATGCCCTGAAGAAGTGGGAGAAAGTGCGCGCGTTCGCACTGGGGCTGCCGGATGCCGTCGAGGAGTTCCCGTGGGGCGAGTCCGTCGCGAAGGTCAACAAGAAGGTGTTCGTCTTCCTCGGCGTCCAGGACGGCAGTTACCCCCTGGGGGTGACGGTGAAGCTCAAGGACGAGACGGCGCACGCGCACGCGCTGGCCTGCCCCGGCGCCGAGCCCGCCGGATACGGCCTGGGCAAGGCCGGATGGGTGAGCATCCCGTTGGAGCAGCAGGGCGCCCCGGCCGCGGAGGTGCTCTGCGACTGGGTGGAGGAGAGCTACCGGGTGATCGCCCCGAAGCGGCTGATAGTCGAGCTGGACGCGGGCTGATCCCGTCCGGCAGATTGCTGAGCGCTTGCTCGTTCAGGGCTTGTGCCGAGTGGAACACGTTCTTAGCATCACTGGTGTTACATCAGATGTGTCACAGCACTGGGGGCTGGATGACCACGGCAAGGACGCCAGGACACGGCCCGCTCACCGGCGTGCGCGTGGTCGAGCTGGCGGGTATCGGGCCCGGTCCGTTCGCCGCCATGCTCCTGGCCGACCTCGGGGCCGACGTCGTGCGCGTGGACCGCCCGGGCGGCCCCGGACTCGCGATCGACCCGGCGTACGACGTCACCAACCGCAACAAGCGCTCGGTGGTCGTCGACCTCAAGGCCCCGGACGGCCCGGACCAGGTGCTCGACCTCGCCGCCCGCGCCGACATCCTCGTCGAGGGCAACCGCCCCGGCGTCGCCGAACGCCTCGGGGTCGGACCGGAGGCATGCCACGCCCGCAACCCGCGCCTCGTCTACGGCCGGATGACCGGCTGGGGCCAGGACGGCCCCCTCGCGCAGCGCGCCGGGCACGACATCGCGTACATCGCCCCCACCGGCACCCTCGGCATGATCGGCCGCCCGGACGAACCGCCGGCCGTGCCGGCCAACCTGCTCGGCGACTACGCGGGCGGCTCCCTCTACCTCGTCGTCGGCGTCCTCGCCGCCCTCCACCACGCGCGCGCGACCGGCACCGGCCAAATCGTGGACGCCGCGATCGTCGACGGCACCGCCCATCTCGCCGCGATGATCCACGGCATGCTCGCCGCCGGCGGCTGGCAGGACCGCCGCGGCGCCAACCTCCTGGACGGCGGCTGCCCCTACTACGCCACGTACGAGACGGCCGACGGCCGGTACATGGCCGTCGGCGCCCTGGAGCCGCAGTTCTACGCGGAGTTCCTCGCCCTGCTCGGCATCGACGACAGGGCCGGGGCCCGCAAGGACGTCGCCTGCTGGGACGAACTGCGCGAAGAGGTCGCCGCCCGCTTCAAGAGCCGTACCAGAGACGAGTGGACGGCCGTCTTCGACGGCACCGACGCATGCGTGGCGCCCGTTCTGTCGCTGCGCGAGGCGCCGCACCACCCGCACCTGGCCGCCCGCGGCACTTTCACCGACCACGGCGGCATCACCCAGCCCGCCCCGGCCCCCCGCTTCTCCGCGACCCCGACCTCCGTCCGCACCGGCCCGGCGCGGCCGGGCGCCGACACCGCGGACGTCGCCCGGGACTGGGACGTCCCCGGGCTCCTCTCCGCGCTCCGCACCCCTCAGTGAAAGGCCCCCCTCGTGAGCACCGAAGCGTATGTGTACGACGCGATCCGCACCCCGCGCGGCCGCGGCAAGGCCAATGGCGCCCTGCACGGCACGAAGCCCATCGACCTGGTCGTCGGGCTCATCCACGAGATCCGCGCCCGCTTCCCGGACCTCGACCCGGCCGCCGTGGACGACATCGTCCTCGGTGTCGTCGGCCCGGTCGGCGACCAGGGTTCCGACATCGCCCGGATCGCCGCCATCGCCGCGGGCCTGCCCGACACGGTCGCCGGCGTGCAGGAGAACCGCTTCTGTGCCTCGGGCCTGGAGGCCGTCAACCTGGCCGCCGCCAAGGTGCGTTCCGGCTGGGAGGACCTCGTCCTCGCGGGCGGTGTCGAGTCGATGTCCCGGGTGCCGATGGCCTCCGACGGCGGCGCCTGGTTCAACGACCCGATGACCAACCTGCAGGTCAACTTCGTGCCGCAGGGCATCGGCGCCGACCTCATCGCCACCATCGAGGGCTTCTCCCGGCGCGACGTCGACGAGTACGCGGCGCTCTCCCAGGAGCGGGCCGCCACCGCGATGAAGGACGGCCGCTTCGACAAGTCCGTCGTCCCGGTGAAGGACCGCAGCGGCCTCGTCGTCCTCGACCACGACGAGTTCCCGCGCCCCGGCACCACCGCCGACTCCCTCGCCAAGCTCAAGCCGTCCTTCGCGGACATCGGCGAGCTCGGCGGCTTCGACGCGGTGGCACTGCAGCAGTACCACTGGGTGGAGAAGATCGACCACGTCCACCACGCGGGCAACTCCTCGGGCATCGTGGACGGCGCCTCGCTCGTCGCGATCGGCTCCAAGGGGGTCGGCGAGCGCTACGGCCTCACGCCCCGCGCGCGGATCGTCTCCGCCGCCGTCTCCGGCTCCGAGCCCACCATCATGCTCACCGGCCCGGCCCCCGCGACCCGCAAGGCCCTCGCCAAGGCCGGACTGTCCATCGACGACATCGACCTCGTCGAGATCAACGAGGCGTTCGCGGCGGTCGTGCTGCGCTTCGTGAGGGACATGGGCCTGTCCCTGGACAAGGTCAACGTCAACGGCGGCGCCATCGCGCTCGGCCACCCCCTCGGCGCCACCGGCGCGATGATCCTCGGCACCCTCGTCGACGAACTGGAGCGCCAGGACAAGCGCTACGGCCTCGCCACGCTGTGCGTCGGAGGCGGCATGGGCGTCGCCACGATCGTCGAGCGCATCTGACCCCCTCCCGACGGATCACACGGAGCACCTCCACATGAGCACTGAGTCCACCACCATCCGCTGGGAACAGGACCGCACCGGCCTCGTCACCCTCGTCATCGACGACCCGAACCAGTCCGCGAACACCATGAACCAGGCGTTCCGCGACTCCCTCGCCGCCGTAACCGACCGCCTGGAGGCCGAGAAGGACTCCATCCGGGGCGTCATCATCACCTCCGCGAAGAAGACCTTCTTCGCCGGCGGCGACCTGCGCGACCTGATCCGCGTCACGCCCGAGACGGCCCAGGAGCTGTTCGACGGCGGCATGGCGATCAAGCGCGATCTGCGCCGCATCGAGACCCTCGGCAAGCCCGTCGTCGCCGCCCTCAACGGCGCGGCCCTCGGCGGCGGTTACGAGATCGCCCTGGCCTGCCACCACCGCATCGCCCTCGACGCCCCCGGCTCGAAGATCGGCTGCCCCGAGGTCACCCTCGGCCTGCTGCCCGGAGGCGGCGGCGTCGTCCGCACGGTCCGCCTGCTCGGCATCGCCGACGCCCTGCTGAAGGTCCTCCTCCAGGGCACCCAGTACAGCCCGCGCCGCGCCCTGGAGAACGGCCTCGTCGACGACGTGGCCGCCACCCGGGAGGAACTGCTCGCCAAGGCCCGCGCCTTCATCGACGCCAACCCCGAGTCCCAGCAGCCCTGGGACAAGCCGGGTTACCGCATCCCGGGCGGCACGCCCGCCAACCCCAAGTTCGCCGCGAACCTGCCCGCCTTCCCGGCCAGCCTGCGCAAGCAGACGAACGGCGCCCCCTATCCGGCGCCGCGCAACATCCTCGCCGCCGCCGTCGAGGGCTCCCAGGTCGACTTCGAGACGGCGCAGGTCATCGAGGCGCGCTACTTCGTGGACCTCGCGGCCGGCCAGACGTCGAAGAACATGATCCAGGCGTTCTTCTTCGACCTCCAGGCCGTCAACTCCGGCGCCAACCGCCCCAAGGGCATCGAGCCCCGCAAGGTCGGCAAGGTCGCCGTCCTCGGCGCCGGCATGATGGGCGCGGGCATCGCGTACTCCTGCGCCCGAGCCGGCATCGACGTCGTCCTGAAGGACGTCTCCCTGGAGGCGGCCCTCAAGGGCAAGAGCTACTCCGAGAAGCTGTGCGCCAAGGCCGTGGCCAAGGGCCGTACGACCCAGGAGAAGGCCGACGCCCTGCTCGCCCGCATCACGCCCACCGCCGAGGTCCAGGACCTGGCCGGCTGCGACGCCGTCATCGAGGCCGTCTTCGAGGACACGTCCCTCAAGCACAAGGTGTTCCAGGAGATCCAGCACGTCGTCCAGCCCGACGCGCTGCTGTGCTCCAACACCTCCACCCTGCCCATCACCGCGCTCGCCGAGGGGGTGGAGCGCCAGGGCGACTTCATCGGCCTGCACTTCTTCTCGCCCGTCGACAAGATGCCGCTGGTCGAGATCATCAAGGGCGAGCGCACCGGCGAGGAGGCTCTGGCCCGCGCCTTCGACCTGGTCCGGCAGATCAACAAGACGCCGATCGTCGTCAACGACTCGCGCGGCTTCTTCACCTCGCGCGTCATCGGCCACTTCATCAACGAGGGCGTCGCCATGGTCGGCGAGGGCATCGAGCCCGCCTCGGTCGAACAGGCCGCCGCCCAGGCCGGCTACCCGGCCAAGGTGCTGGCCCTGATGGACGAACTGACGCTCACCCTGCCCCGCAAGATCCGGGCCGAGTCGAAGCGGGCGGTCGAGGAGGCGGGCGGCACCTGGACGGCCCACCCGGCCGAGGCCGTCATCGACCGCATGGTCGACGAGTTCGGCCGCACGGGCCGCAGCGGCGGCGCCGGGTTCTACGACTACGGCGACGACGGCAAGCGCGCCGGCATCTGGCCCGGACTGCGCGAGCACTTCACCAAGCCCGGCCACCGGATCCCGTTCCGGGACATGCAGGAGCGCATGCTGTTCTCCGAGGCGCTGGACACCGTCCGGCTGCTGGAGGAGGGCGTGCTGACCTCGGTCGCGGACGCCAACATCGGCTCCATCTTCGGCATCGGCTTCCCGGGCTGGACCGGCGGTGTGCTCCAGTACATCAACGGCTACGAGGGAGGGCTTCCCGGCTTCGTGGCACGCGCGCGGGAACTCGCCGAGCAGTACGGAGAGCGCTTCGCGCCGCCCGCGCTGCTGGTGGAGAAGGCGGAGAAGGGGGAGCGCTTCAGCGACTCAGCCCGCGTCTGACCCGCCGGACCCCGAAGGCCCGGTGAGCCAGCCGCCCAGCTCTTCCTTCAGCGACCGCTGGAAAGCGGTGAGGAGCGCCTGCACCACCAACGGGTGCATGTGCGCCGACAGGGACCGCACGTCCCGCGCGTCACGCTCCGCCACCTCACCGCGGAAGAGCTGGGACAGCTCCCGGGCCGCGTCGCGCGCGTGTTCGATGAGAACCTTGCGCGCCGCGGAGATCGCCTCCTGGGAGAGCGGCACGTCCAGCAGCCCGGCGCCGAGCCGGAGCAGCCCGAGGTCGGCCTCGTACGCGCCGTCCGCGGGCCGGACCACGCCCATCGCGACGAGCCGCTCGACGTCCTCGTCGCCCAGCGGCCGTCCGGCCCGCCGCTCCAGCTCCGCCCGCGTGACCTTCTCGACGGAGTCCGGCGCCCAGGAGGCCACGACGGCCCGGTGGATGGCGAGGTCGTGCGCGCTCAGGTCCGGCGGGAGCTGCCGCAGGTAGCGTTCGATGCCCGCCAGCGTCATGCCCTGCTGCTGCAACTCCTCTATCAGTGCCAGCCGGGCCAGATGCTCGCGTCCGTAGTGCCCCACGCGCCGGGGGCCGAGCACCGGCGGGGGCAGCAGCCCCTTCGTGCCGTAGAAGCGGACCGTGCGCACCGTGACACCGGCCCGGGCGGCCAGCTCGTCGATCGTGAGGGTCGGCTCCTCGGTGTCGGTCGTCATGTGCAGCAGTATCGCTGTCTCACCAGTGCTGTGAAACCTCCGGCGCCGAACGTGAAGGCCGTGTGAGAAGGCGCGCTCTGTGACGTGTGCCATCGCGTGAGCCGCGCAGGGCGGGGGAAGGTGGCCCCTTGGTCTGTGCCTTTATCGAGGGCGCGGACCTTATGTACGTCCGGAAAGCCGAGCGCGACCCGCTCGGGCGCACCAGAGAGTGGATCCACCGTGAGCAAGGACGCCGTGAACACGGCTGCGGCCACGCCGCGTACCGATGCGGCCGCAGTGCCCGCGGACGCGGGCGACGCCGGCTACAGCAAGGACCTCAAGGCCCGCCACGTCAACATGATCGCCATCGGAGGCGCGATCGGCACCGGACTCTTCCTGGGTGCGGGCGGACGCCTCCACAACGCGGGTCCGGCGCTGGCGATCGCCTACCTGGTCTGCGGCATCTTCGCCTTCTTCGTGGTCCGGGCCCTCGGTGAGCTCGTCCTCTACCGCCCCTCCTCGGGCTCCTTCGTGTCGTACGCGCGCGAGTTCCTCGGCGAGAAGGGGGCGTACGTCGCCGGCTGGATGTACTTCCTGAACTGGTCGACCACCGGCATCGCCGACATCACCGCGATCGCGCTCTACACGCACTACTGGAGCCTGTTCACCGACATCCCGCAGTGGCTGCTCGCGCTGGTCGCCCTCGCGGTGGTGCTGGCCGTGAACCTGATCTCGGTGAAGTACTTCGGCGAGATGGAGTTCTGGTTCGCGATCATCAAGGTCGCGACGCTGATCGGCTTCATGTTGGTCGGCATCTTCCTGCTCGCCACGCAGCACGAGGTGGGCGGCCAGACCCCGGGCCTGAGCGTCATCACCGACAACGGCGGCGTCTTCCCGCACGGCATGATGCCGGTCGTCCTGGTCATGCAGGGCGTGATCTTCGCCTACGCCGCGCTGGAACTGGTCGGTGTCGCCGCCGGCGAGACCGCGGAGCCGGAGAAGGTCGTCCCGCGCGCGGTGAACTCGATCATGTGGCGCGTCGGCCTCTTCTACGTGGGCTCGGTCGTCCTGCTGGCCCTGCTCCTGCCCGGTTCGGTCTACTCGGCCGACCAGAGCCCCTTCGTCACGGTGCTGTCGAAGATCGGCGTCCCGGCCGCGGGTGACGTGATGAACCTGGTGGTCCTCACGGCCGCCATGTCCTCCCTCAACTCCGGCCTGTACTCCACCGGCCGCATCCTGCGCTCCATGGCCATGGCGGGCTCCGCCCCGAAGTTCACCGCCCGCATGAACCGCAGCCAGGTCCCCTACGGCGGCATCCTGCTGACCTGCGCGGTGTGCGTGCTCGGCGTCGGCCTGAACTTCCTCGTGCCGGCCCAGGCCTTCGAGATCGTGCTGAACGTGGCCTCCCTCGGCATCATCAGCACCTGGGTGATCATCATGATCTGCCACCTGGTCTTCGTCCGCCGCGCCAAGGCCGGCCAGGTCACCCGCCCCTCCTTCCGCCTCCCCGCCAGCCCGGTCACGGAGATCACCACGATCGTCTTCCTGCTGGCCTGCCTCGGCATGATGTGGAACGACCCCGAGGTCGGCCGCAAGACACTCCTGCTCATCCCGCTGATCGCGGTCATGCTGGTCGCGGGCTGGTTCGGCATCCGCCGCCGGGTGTCCCGAACGGCGGACCAGGAACTGTCGCAGCTGACGAAGTAGCAGGCAGGGGGCCATTGTCAGTGGCCGCGTCTACGGTGGCGTCATGTCGGGGATCATGTATGTCCGGGGTGACGCCACCGTTCCGTCGGTGAAGGGCGTCAAGGTCATCGCCCATGTCTGCAACGACATCGGAGGCTGGGGCAAGGGCTTCGTCCTGGCGCTGTCGCGCCGCTGGCCCGAGCCGGAGGCGGCCTACCGGGCCTGGCACCGGAACCGCGCGGCGAACGACTTCGGGCTGGGCGCGGTGCAGTTCGTGCAGGTCGAGCGGTATGTGTGGGTAGCCAACATGATCGGCCAGCGCGGCACCAGGACCGGCAGCAAAGGCGTCCCCGTCCGCTACGAGGCGATCGACACCGCGCTGGACGCCCTGGCCGAGAAGGCCGGTGAACTGGGTGCCTCCGTGCACATGCCCCGCATCGGCTGCGGTCTGGCCGGCGGCACGTGGTCCCGTGTCGAGCCGCTGATCGAGGAGCGGCTGGTGCGGCGGGGGATACGCGTGGCGGTGTACGACCTCGGGGAGTGACCCCCGCTCGGACCGGTCGGCTCAGCCCTGGCTGTCGAAGGCCCGCACCAGGCAGTCGGCGAGCTCCCGCGCGATGGTGCCGTCGGGGTCCAGCCGTGGGTTGAAGATCGCGACGGTGAGGCCGACGGCACCGCCGCCGGACAGGGCCGTGCGCAGCACGATTTCCAGTTCCTGCCAGGTCAGACCGTCCGGCTGCCGGTAGTCGACGGCGGGCATGGCCGCGTCGTCCAGCACATCGACGTCGAGATGGACCCAGTACCCGGCGCCCGCGCCGTCACCGGCCAGCAGCCGGACGGCGCGCCGGGCCGCCTCGGCCGCCCCCAGGGCGCGCACGGTGTCCAGCTCCATCGCGTGCAGCGCGGACGGCAACGGCTGCACGCCGTACGCCGCGGACTCCTCCGCGTCCCGGAAACCCAGCGCGACGACGTCCTCGTCCCGCACCAGCGGGCCCCGGCCCTCCAGGTCCGCCAGCACGCGTGGGCCGCGCCCGGTGGCCAGGGCGAGTTCCATGGAGGCCACTTCACCGGCCGGCTCCGCCGACGGCTGGTAGAAGTCGCTGTGCCCGTCGAGGAAGAGCAGACCGTGCCGGTCGCGGCGGCGCAGTGCGAGCAGGCTGCCGAGCAGCACGCTGCAGTCGCCGCCGAGCACGACGGGGAACCGGCCCCGGTCGAGGACATCACCCACGGCGTCGGCCAGCGCCACGGAGTACGCCGCGATGCCGCCCGGGTTCAGAACCCCGGTCTCCGGGTCCCGCTCGGGGTCGTACGGGGGTGGCACCACCCGGCCCGCGCGCACCGCCCCGAGCCCCTCGGCCAGCCCGGCCCCGAGGAGCGCCGCCGGCAGGTCCTCGACACCGGTGGGACGTAGCCCCAGCACGGACGGTGCCTCGACGATCGCCACGTTCCGCACGTCCGGCTCCTCGGGCAGCCCGGCAACGCCGCCGGACGGATACGCCCGGCGCACGGACCCACCGTAGTCCGCGGGGCGGGAGGAAGCGCGCCGGTGCGGGCGTTCGACCAGGTGGACAGGTGCCCCGGGGAATGGCGGGCCTGGTGCCCGGGCCGGGGCGTTGTGCGACCAGGTGCAGCGGATGCCGCTACGCCCACGCGTGCGCCGCAACGGCTCGTCCGCAGCCGAGCGGCCCGGGCCGCCCGGAGGCAGTGGGCCGGGGCGTCGGCAGCCGAGCGGTCCTCACGTCCCGCGGCCGAGCGGTCCGGACCGCTCGCAGCCGAGCGGGGCCGGGTTGCGGGAGGCCGGCGGTCCGGGCTGCGGGGCTCGGCGGCTCGAGGCCACGCGAAGCCGAGCGGTCCGCACCGTGCCCGGCCAGAGGGGACCGAGCCGCGGGACGCGAGCGGGGCCGGGTCCGTGGACCAAGCGGGGCGGACCCTGGCGGCAAGCGTGGCCGAGCCGCCAGGAGCCAGCCAGCCGTGACCGAGCCCGCCGGGGGCAAGCGGAACCAACTCCGCCCGGTGTCGAGCGGGACCGATCCCACCCCCGGTGACCGGGCAGAACCGGTGCCGCCCGTTACTCCCCCGGCGCCCGGAGCCCACGAAGGACCAGGTCGGTCAGTGCCGCTGCTCGTGCCCCCCGTGCCCGTGCGCCCCGTTCGTCGCCGCGATCCTCTTCCACGACCTGGGCTGGGAAACGCCCTTCGCCGCCTTGGCGACCGCCGCGGCCCGAGCCGCCGGCACCCCCGGCTTCGACGGCTGGAACAGCCACGTGTCGAAGAGCGCGGCCAGGGGCTTGCCCGACACCTCCTCCGCGTACCGCTGGAAGTCCGCGACCGACGCGTTGCCGTGGGCGTGCTTCGAGGGCCAGCCCTTCAGAATCGCGAAGAACGACTCGTCGCCGATCTCGTTGCGCAGAGCCTGGACGGCCAGTGCGCCCCGGTCGTAGACCGCGGTGTGGAACTGGTTGTCGGGGCCCGGATCCCCGGGCTTCACCGTCCAGAACGGGTCGTCGGCGGGATGCGAGGCGTAGACGTAGTCGGCGAGTTCCTGCGCCGTGCCCTCGCCCTCGTGCTCGGACCACAGCCACTGCGCGTACCGCGCGAAGCCCTCGTTGATCCAGATGTCCTTCCAGCCCTTGAGCGACACCTCGTCGCCGTACCACTGGTGGGCCAGCTCATGGACGACGAGGGACACGTTCGACCCGTTCGCGAACTGCCGCGGGCTGTAGAACGGCCGGGTCTGGGTCTCCAGCGCGTACCCGGTGTTCGTGTTCGGCACGTACCCGCCGAGCGCGTTGTACGGGTACGGCCCGAAGTACCCGGCCAGCCAGTCCGCGATCTCCCCGGTCCGTTCGATGCTCGCCCGCGCGGCCCCGGCATGGGCGCCGAGATCCTTGCTGTAGGCGTTGAGGACCGGGATGCCGCTCTCCGTCGTGCCGGTCGTGATGTCGAACTTCCCGACCGCGAGCGTGGCGAGGTACGTCGTCTGAGGCTTGTCGGAGCGCCAGTTCCACCGGGTCCAGCCGAGGCGTAAACTCGTCGACTGGAGCGTGCCGTTGGAGATGGCCTGCGTGCCGTCCGGGACCAGCACGGACACGTCGTAGGTCGCCTTGTCGAGCGGATGGTCGTTGCCCGGGAACCACCACGCCGCCGCCTCGGGCTCGTTCGCCGCGACGCCCCCGTCCGGGGTGCGGTGCCAGCTGGTGAAACCGTAGGCCTGCTTGGACGACGGCACCCCGCGGTAGCGCACGACCACCGTGACGGACGTGCCCTTGGCCAGCGGGCTCTTCGGCGTGATCACCAGCTCGTGCTCGCCCGAGGTCCGGAACGACGCCTTCGCGCCGTTGACGCGCACCTCGTCGACGTCCAGCAGGAAGTCCAGGTCGAAGCTCGAAAGGTCCTGCGTGGTGCGGGCCAGGAGGGTCGCCGTGCCCTCCAGTTCGTCCGTGGCCGGCTGGTACTTCAGCCGCAGGTCGTAGTGGGAGACGTCGTATCCGCCGTTGCCGTAGGCCGGGTAGTAGGGGTCGCCGATACCCGGCGCGCCGGGGGAGTGGGGGGCGGCCGATGCCGGGATCGCCAGCAGGAGAACGGCCGCTGCCAGGGCTCCCGGCGCGATGATTCTGCGGTGCACGCAAGGCTCCAAGTCGTAGGGTCCCGATGTGTTCCGGAGTCTGTCGGGAGCCTATTGACTCCCTGTGCCCTGATCATGTCCATGGCCTCCTCTGTCACACGATCGCCATTCGGCCGACATGAGTCACCCGCCCCGAAGGGGCATCCCGGACACGCCGGTCCGTCAGTTGCCCTCTTCTGAACAGGAGTTCACCGATGTAGCGTCCGGCGCATGCCGAAACGCACGCGCTTCACGACCTGGAGACCGCTCGCGACGGCGGCCACCGCCGCCCTCTTGGCCACCCTGCTCACCCCGGCGGCCGCACAGGCCGCACCGGCCGCCCCGCGCACGAGCGAACCCGTCTACTCCTACGACAACGCCATCCGCGAGGCCGTCTGGGTGGACACCGGACTGGACGGCGACCGCGACGGAAAGGCCGACCGGGTCGCCGTCGACATCGTCCGCCCCCGCGAAACCGCCCGGACGGGCCGCAAGATCCCCGTCATCATGGACGCCAGCCCGTACTACTCCTGCTGCGGGCGCGGCAACGAGAGCCAGAAGAAGACCTACGACCCGCAGGGCCGTGTCGCACAGATGCCGCTGTACTACGACAACTACTTCGTCCCGCGCGGCTACGCCTTCGTCGGCGTGGACCTGGCCGGAACCAATCGGTCCGACGGCTGCGTCGATGTCGGCGGCCGCTCCGACATCCAGTCCGCGAAGGCCGTCGTCGACTGGCTGAACGGCCGCGCCAAGGCCTACACGAGCCGCACCGGCTCCACCCGCGCCCAGGCCGGCTGGACCAACGGCCGTACCGGCATGATCGGCAAGAGCTGGGACGGCACCATCGCCAACGGCGTCGCCGCCACCGGCGTCAAGGGCCTGAAGACCATCGTCCCGATCAGCGCCATCTCCTCCTGGTACGACTACTACTTCCAGCAGGGCGCCCCGCTCTACGACTCCGGCCCCGAGTGGCTGTCGGACTACGTCAACAGCCCCGACGCACGCGCCAAGTGCGAAGCCGTCCAGCAGAAGCTCGTCGACGGGGCCCCGCGCACCGGCGACTGGACCCCACTGTGGACCGAGCGCGACTACGTGAAGGCCGCGCGCAAGGTCGAAGCCAGCGTCTTCCTCGTCCACGGCATGCAGGACCTCAACGTCCGGATGAAGCACGTCGGCCCGTGGTGGGACGCCCTCGCGAAGAACGGCGTCGAGCGCAAGATCTGGCTGTCGCAGACCGGCCATGTCGACCCCTTCGACTTCCGGCGCGCGCAGTGGGTCGAGACGCTGCACCGCTGGTTCGACCACGAACTCATGGGCTACGACAACGGCATCGACCGCGAGCCCATGGCCGACATCGAACGCGCTCCCGACCAGTGGGACACCTCGAGGGTCTGGCCGCCGAGCGGCACCCGGGCCGCCACCCTGCGCCCCGACCGGGGCACCCGGGCCGGCGTCGGCACCCTCGGCCTGCACCGCGGTCACGGCACCGAGAGCTTCACCGACGACCCGAAGCTGAGCGAGACCGACTGGGCCGCGAGCATCGACAAGCCGACACCGGAGAAGGCCGGTTTCGTCACCGGGCCGCTCACCCGCGACCTGCGCCTGTCCGGCTCCTCCGAGGTCACCGTCACCGCGACGCCCTCCACCCCGACGGCCCACCTCTCCGCCGTCCTCGTGGACATCGGCCCCGCCCGCGTCCGCGACTACGCCGACGCCGGCGAAGGCATCACCACCCGTACGGACCGCACCTGCTGGGGCGCGAGCACCACCGGCGACAGCTCCTGCTTCAAGGAGACCGAGGCGAAGACCGCCGACGTCGACTACACGGTCGTCAGCCGCGGCTGGGCCGACCTCGGCAATCACGCCTCGGACCTCAAGGGCGCCCCGCTCACCCCGGGCAAGCGGTACACGATCACCGTCGACCTGGCGGCGACCGACCACGTCGTGCCCGAGGGCCATCGCCTGGCGCTGATCGTCGCGGGCACCGACCAGGGCCTCATCGACCCTCCCGCCGACAAGCCGAAGCTCACGCTCGACCTGTCCCGCACCTCGGCGCGCGTCCCGTTCGTCGGCGGAACCACCGCCTTCGCCCGCGCCACCGCGGGGACCGCGTTCGCCACCCCCGGCGCCGCCTTCCTGGACGGCGTACGGGAGCCGCGCACCACGCACCGCGTCCCGGGGGCGAGCCAGTGACCCGAGACACCACCCGCGTCCGCGCCCTGATCCTGACCACCGCGGCCCTCACGGCTTCCTTGATCGCCGCACCGGCCCAGGCGGCCACCGACACCCCGCCGCGCACCGGCTTCGAGCGGTCGAACGGCGCCCGCTGGACCACCCAGCCCGAGGAGCAGGACTTCCTCGAGGCCGTCGACCGGTCCGGCGCCCACGTCTCCATGACCCGCATCGGCACCACGAAGCAGGACCGCCCGCTCCAGCTGGTGCGGATCGGCAACCGCCCGAGCCCCAGCAAAGTGCTGCTCGTCTGCAGCCAGCACGGTGACGAGCCCTCCGGCCGCGAGGCCTGCCTGACCACCGTCCGCGACCTCGCGTACGCCCGCGACAGCCGCACCCGGCGCTTCCTGGACCGCACCACGGTCCTGGTCGTGCCCACCGCCAACCCCGACGGCCGGGCCGCGAACACGCGCGGCAACAGCGACGGCGTCGACATCAACCGCGACCACCTCGCCCTGAAGACCGCCGAGGGCCGCGCCCTGGCCGCCCTCATCCGCGACCAGCGCCCCGACATCGTCTATGACCTGCACGAGTACGGCGCCACGCCCCGGTTCTACGACAAGGACCTCTTCGACCTGTGGCCGCGCAACCTCAACACCCACGAGGCGGTCCACGACGAGGCGCGGACCCTCTCCGAGGCGTACGTCCGCCCCGCCGCCCAGCAGGCCGGCCACACCACGGGCACCTACGGCATCTGGACCGACCCCGAGACCGGTGAGCCGGTCAAGCAGGTCGCCGGAGACGGACAGGAGCGCATTTTGCGCAACATGTCCGGTGTGAAGCACTCCGTCGGGCTGCTCATCGAGAGCCGCGTGGACCCGCTCACCGACGCGGAGAAGGCGGACGAGGCCCTGAACAACCGTCGCCGGGTCGCCTCCCAACTCGACGCCCTCACGGGCCTGTTCGGCTACACCGACCAGCGCCGCGGCCGGATCGAGACGGCGACGGCGAGGGCCCGGCTCGCGGGTTACGCCGCCACCGGCCCGGTCTACGCAGGCGGCGCCGACAACGACCCGCCCGAACCGTCCGACATCATCCAGAACCCGCCCTGTGGCTATCGGCTCACCGCCGCCCAGTACGCCGAGGTCGGTGACGAGCTCGCACTGCACGGTGTGCGCGTGCGCCACGACGCCGAGGGCGTGCTCGTCCCCCTGCGCCAGCCACTGCGGGCGCTCGTGCCGCTGCTGCTCGACGACCGGGCCGAGTACCACCTGACAGGAGGTTCATCCGAAACCGCATGCTGAGAGGGGTGAAATTCCGCCACACGTGGTAGCAGCGTTACGGAGGACCCCCATCCTCCCCTGCTGTCCCGATGAAAGGTGCCGCCTGTGACGCAAGAACGACCAAGCGACAAGGGTCCCCATGAGGGAGCCGCGCTACCGGGGTCGGAAGCGGGCCTGCCCGGCCAGGACCGGCCGCAGACCGACCGGATCGTCTTCGGTGTCACGGCGGTGCTCACCCTCGCCTTCGTGGTCTGGGGCGCGGCGGCGACCGACTCGCTCGAAGACGCCTCCACCAGCATGCTCGGGGGGCTGATCCACAACGGCGGCTGGGCGTTCATGCTCGCCGCCTCCGGCTTCGTCGTCTTCGCCCTCTGGCTCGCGATCAGCCGCTACGGCCGTATCCACCTGGGTGCCGAGGGTGAGGAGCCCGAGTTCCGCACGGTGTCCTGGGTCGCGATGATGTTCAGCGCGGGCATGGGCATCGGCCTGATGTTCTACGGCGTGAGCGAGCCGCTGTCGCACTACGGCACGCCCCCGCCGGGCTCCGACCCGGCCGACTCCGGCGAACGCATGGAGACGGCCATGGCCACCACCCTGTTCCACTGGACGCTCCACCCCTGGGCGATCTACGCCGTGGTGGGCCTCGCCATCGCCTACAGCACCTTCCGCAGGCGGCGTCGGCAGACCATCAGCGCCGTCTTCACCCCCCTGATCGGCAAGAAGAACGCCAACGGCGCCGCCGGCCGGGCCATCGACGTCCTCGCGATCATCGCGACCGTCTTCGGCTCAGCCGCCTCCCTCGGGCTCGGCGCGCTCCAGATCGGCTCCGGTGTGCAGGAGCTGGGCTGGATGGACAAGGTGAGCACCGGGCTCCTCGTCACGATCATCGCGGTACTGACCCTGGCCTTCGTGGCGTCCGCGATCTCCGGTGTGGAGAAGGGCATCCAGTGGCTGTCCAACACCAACATGGTGCTGGCGCTGGTGCTCGCCCTGTTCGTGTTCGTGGCGGGCCCGACCATCATCGTCCTGGACCTGCTGCCCACGTCCGTCTTCGCCTACCTCGGCGACCTGCCCCAGCTGGCCGGACGGACCGAGGCGAGCGGCGGCGAGGGCGTCGCCGACTGGCTGGGCAGCTGGACGGTCTTCTACTGGGCGTGGTGGATCTCCTGGACGCCCTTCGTCGGCATGTTCATCGCCCGCATCAGCCGGGGCCGCACCATCCGCCAGTTCGTCGGCGGTGTCATCCTCGTGCCCAGCACGGTCAGCCTGGTCTGGTTCGCGGTCTTCGGCGGCTCGGCGATGAAGATGCAGGAGCAGGGGCAGCTCGGCAAGGAGGCGACCCCGGAGGGCCAGCTCTTCGGCGTGCTCCAGCAGTTCCCCATCGCGACCGCCACGAGCCTGCTCGTGATGATCCTCGTCGGCATCTTCTTCGTCTCGGGCGCCGACGCGGCCTCGATCGTCATGGGCACCCTGTCGCAGAAGGGCGCGCTCGAACCCGGCCGCTTCGTGGTGGTGTTCTGGGGCGTGGTCACCGGCGCGGTGGCGGCGATCATGCTCCTGGTCGGCAGCGGGCAGGGCGACGCGCTGACAGGTCTGCAGAACCTCACGATCCTCGCGGCGGCGCCGTTCGTCATCGTGATGATCTTCATGTGCGTCGCCCTGATGCGCGACCTTCGCCGCGACCCGGTGATCGTGCGTGAGCAGATGGGCTCCGAGGCCGTCGAACAGGCCGTCATCGAGGGCCACACCAAGTACGACGGTGAGTTCGAGTTCCGCGTCGGCCCCGGCCGCGGCCCGGACGTGGAGGGAGACCCGATCGGCAAGCACTGATCCGAACGGCGGCGGGCGGACCGGGTTCGCGGACCGGTCCGCCCGTTGCCGTGCGGACGGTGTCGCGCGCCGTCAGCCGGAGACCAGCCGGGCCGCCTCCTGCGCACACCCCCAGGCCACGGTGACGCCCGCGCCGCCGTGGCCGTAGTTGTGCACCAGGAGCCGCCCGTCCGGCAGTGCGTCGCGCTCCAGCCGGACCGCCGGCCGGGTGGGCCGCAGCCCGACCCGGTGCTCCAGCACCCGGGCTTTCGCGATCTCCGGCCGCAGGGCCGCGCAGCGGCGGATGATCGCCTCGGCCGTCGCGGGGTCGGGCTCCAGCGACCAGGCGTCCTCCTCGGAGGTACCGCCGAGGACGAGCCCGCCCGGCTGCGGGAACAGGTAGGCGTGCTCCCCGGCGGCGTCGGTGGTGACCAGCCAGGTGTCGATCCCCGGGTTCGCCACGACGACCAGCTGCCCGCGCACGGGCCGCACGGAGGGATCCGGCACGAGCTCCCGCGCGGCCAGGCCCGTGCAGTTGACCACGACCGGCGCGTCCACCTCCGCGAAGGCGGACACCGTACGCGTCTCGACCACCCCGCCCGCCGCCACGAACCGCTCCAGCAGCCACGGCAGATGAGCCGGCATGTCGATGAGCGGCAGCCGTGCCCGGACGCCCGTCCCCGCGTACTCCCGCGCCGTGGCCACCCGCAGCCCCGGCACCCGGCCCGTCAGCCACCCCTCGGCCTCGTCGAGGCGGGTCTCACCCAGTACCCCTTCGACCATGCGTACGCCGGTCTGTTCGGCTCGCGCCGCCAGCTCCTCGTACACCTCCAGCGACCGCAGCGCCCACACGCGCGCCCTCGCGACCGGCTCGATCCGGTACGGCCACCACAGCGCGCCGGCGACGGCCGAGGTGGTCGCCTCGACCGCGTCCCGCGTCCACACCCGCACCCGCCGCCCCTGCTCCGCGAGAACCAGGGCGGTCGTCAGCCCCACCACCCCGCCGCCGACCACCACGATTTCGCCGCGCCACTCGCTCGTCATGCCCGGACCGTAGCGGAATGTGTCATGCCGTGCTCACATCACGCGCAGTGTGGGGATACTCACAGCATGTGTGCCGAGTACGCGACCTTCGGCCTGGCACCCGCGATGCGGGCCGGGGGAGTCCTCAACGACGGTGGTTACCAGGTTCACCGGGACTTCGTGGACTTCATCGTCGACGGACGCCCCCTGCTGTTCCAGCTCTCCGACCTCGACGCGGTGTCCCCGCTCGCCTCCGACGTCCCACCCGCGATCTTCACCGCACAGGTGCGCAGCCTGCTCCTGGAGAGCGCGGCCCCACTGCCGGGCGGCCGGTACGTCGTCTACGGCTGCCCCGAGTGCGAGGACCTGGCCTGCGGCGCCGTCACCGCGGTCATCCGGAGCGACGGCGAGGACTTCATCTGGCGGGACTTCGCCTGGCAGACCGACGAACACGCCGACCTGGAGCTCAACGGCTACCACGGCATCGGCCCGTTCCGCTTCCGCGGCGCCGAGTACCGGACGGCGCTCGGCGCCCTGCTGAACGGCTCCGCGCCCGACCCCAGGCGCCGCGTCCTGCTGATCGGCGCCCGTGTCGCCGCCATCGCCAAGCTCGCCGCGGCCTTGCGCACCATCGGCATCGGCGCCGACATCGCCCGTGACGCCCACGGTGTACCCCCCGACGAACTCCGCGGTTACGGCGCCGTCGCCTTCGGCCACGCGGCCGGCGAGCAGGAACGTGCCGCCGTCCGCCGCGCCTTCGAACACGCCGGGGTCCCGGTCGCCTACGTCGACGGACTCGCCCCGATCGTCCCGCTCCTCGTCGCCCAGATCGAACACGCCCTGGACCGCAGCCCCGTCGAACAGCGCCGCCTCACCGGCCTCACCGCCACCGGCAGCGGGGCGGACGTCGAGGTCACTTCCGCCTGCCGCGTCACCCTCACCGCCTACCGCCTCGACCGGCTCTCCCGCACCCACGCCCACGAGATCTTCGACGGCGTCCTCGCAGCGGGCCGTCACCGCGTCGCCCTCGACGCGAAAGCGGTCAGGGGACAGTCGTTCCTCGTGGCGCGCACCTCCGGAAGTGTCCTGGTGACGGCCGTGAACCACTGAGCGGCCCGGCCGTTAGGATCGGCGCTCTGATGACTGCCACCCTCGTCGCCAAGAACCTCGCCGCCGGCCACGGCGACCGCTCCCTGTTCACCGGCCTCGACCTCGTCGTCGCGCCCGGCGACGTGATCGGCCTGGTCGGGGCCAACGGCGCGGGCAAGTCCACCCTGCTCAGGATGCTCGCCGGACTCACCGCACCCGAGCAGGGCGAACTGCGCCTGTCCCCGCCGGCCGCCACCGTCGGACACCTCCCGCAGGAGCCGGACCGCCGGCCGGGCGAGACGGTCCGGGCGTTCCTGGCCCGCCGCACCGGCGTCGCCGAGGCCCAGCGGACCATGGACGAGGCGACCCAGGCCCTGGTCGACGGGGCACCCGGCGCCGACGACGCCTACGCCACCAGCCTGGAGCGCTGGCTCGGCCTCGGCGGCGCCGACCTCGACGAACGCGCCGAGGAGGTCACCGGCTCCCTCGGTCTCGCCGTGGACCTGGACCAGCCCATGACCTCCCTGTCCGGCGGCCAGGCGGCCCGCGCCGGACTCGCCTCCCTGCTGCTGTCCCGCTACGACGTCTTCCTCCTCGACGAACCGACCAACGACCTCGACCTGGACGGCCTGGAACGCCTCGAACGCTTCGTGGGCGGCCTGCGCGCCGGCACGGTGGTGGTCAGCCACGACCGCGAATTCCTCACCCGCACGGTCACCAAGGTCCTCGAACTCGACCTCGTCCAGCGGCAGATCAACCTCTACGGCGGCGGCTACGAGGCGTATCTGGAGGAGCGGGACGTCGCCCGCCGGCACGCCCGCGGCGAGTACGACGAGTACGCCGACAAGAAGGCCGCCCTGCAGGACCGCGCGCAGACGCAGCGCTCCTGGATGGACAAGGGTGTGAAGAACGCGCGCCGCAAGGCGGGCAACGACAACGACAAGATCGGCCGCAAGTTCCGCAGCGAGGCCAGCGAGAAGCAGGCCGCGAAGGCCCGCCAGACCCAGCGCATGATCGAGCGCCTGGAGGTCGTCGAGGAGCCCCGCAAGGAGTGGGAACTGCGCATGGAGATCGCGTCGGCGCCACGCTCGGGTGCCGTCGTCGCGACCCTCCGGGACGCCGAGGTGCGCCGTGGCGGCTTCGTCCTCGGCCCGGTCTCCCTCCAGATCGACTGGGCGGACCGGGTGGCGGTCACGGGCGCGAACGGCGCCGGCAAGTCCACGCTGCTCGCAGCCCTGCTCGGCCGTGTCCCGCTGGACTGCGGGCACGCCGCGCTCGGCTCGGGCGTCCTGCTCGGCGAGGTCGACCAGGCCCGCAAGCTGTTCCACGGCGAGGAGTCCCTGCTCGACGCCTTCCGTACGGCCGTCCCCGACACCGAACCGGTCGAGATCCGCACCCTCCTGGCCAAGTTCGGTCTGAAGACGGACCACGTCACGCGCCCCGCGGCGAGCCTCTCCCCGGGCGAGCGCACCCGGGCCGCCCTGGCGCTGCTCCAGGGGCGGGGCGTCAACCTCCTGGTCCTCGACGAGCCGACCAACCACCTCGACCTGCCCGCCATCGAGCAACTGGAGTCGGCTCTCGACGCCTACGAGGGCACCCTCCTGCTGGTCACCCACGACCGCCGCATGCTGGACGCCGTCCACGTCACCCGCCGCCTGGAGGTGGCGGACGGCAAGGTGACCGAGCGCTGACGGGCCGTCAGACGGACGGCCGGCCGGGGGTAGTCGACGACGAACCCCTCCTCGTCGAACTCCAGGTCGCTGCGGAAGTCGCCGGAGGCGTAGCGGACCCGCCCGGTCCCGAGATGCGTGTACGTCTGCCGCGACGGCCGCACCGTCAGGTCCGGCACGGACACCCAGGCCATCAGGAACTCCCGCTCGCCGGGCGCCCGATGGAGCCCGTGCCGGAGCACCGGCATGGTGTTGGTGAGCGGGCACAGCCCGAGGTCGCAGTCGAGCGCCCCGTCGACGTCGGGCAGCGGCTCGCCGTCAGCGGTCCACCTGCCGTGACCGTCGTGCCGCAGGTCGAGCGTGCGCACGTCGCCCGCGGTCTCGGCCGTCACTCGCAGCCTAGGGGTCACGAACCCGTCGGCCGTGTCGAGTTCGTAGGTGATCCAGTAGGGCTCGGGATCGGTCCCGACGGCCCGCCCGCGCGCCCGCAACGCGCCTTCCCCGAGCTCGAACCAGACGGTCTCGAACCCTCGGCTCGCGAACACTTCCCAGGTGATGGCAGGCATGCCCTCACTCCAGGTCTGAAGGGGAGCGAAGCTGCGCCTTCAGGGGCGCGGGGAACTGCGCGACCAGCCACAACGGACCCGCAGCTCCCCACGACACGGGCCGTCAGCGACGACCGCCCTTGGGATCCACCAGCCCCGCCCGACGCAGCGCGTCGGCCATCGCACCGTTGGCCGGCGGCGGAGCCTGACGCTGCTGACCGCCGCGACCGCCGCCCTGGCCCCGGCCACCGCCCTGCCGCTGCTGCGGCGGACGCCCGCCACGCTGCCGGCGCTCACCCGAGCCGCCGCCCTGCTGCCCCTGCTGGGCGGCCTCGTCGTCCAGGCGCAGCGTCAGCGAGATCCGCTTGCGCGGGATGTCGACGTCGAGGACCTTCACCTTCACGATGTCGCCGGGCTTCACCACGTCCCGCGGGTCCTTCACGAACGTCTTCGACATCGCGGAGACGTGCACCAGGCCGTCCTGGTGGACGCCGATGTCCACGAACGCCCCGAACGCGGCGACGTTCGTCACGACGCCCTCCAAGATCATCCCGGACGACAGGTCGGAGATCTTCTCCACGCCGTCCTTGAAGGCGGCCGTCTTGAAGGCCGGGCGCGGGTCGCGGCCGGGCTTCTCCAGCTCCTTCAGGATGTCGGTGACCGTCGGCAGACCGAACGTCTCGTCCACGAAGTCCTGCGGCTTCAGCGAGCGCAGCACACCGGTGTTGCCGATGAGCGAGGCGACCTCCTGCCCGGCGGTCTTCACCATGCGCCGGACCACCGGATACGCCTCCGGGTGCACGCTCGACGCGTCCAGCGGGTCGTCACCGCCGCGGATCCGCAGGAAGCCCGCGCACTGCTCGTACGCCTTCGGGCCGAGCCGTGCCACCTTCTTCAGTTCACCGCGGGCCTTGAACGGCCCGTTCTGGTCGCGGTGCGCCACGATGTTCTCGGCGAGCCCGGAGGTGATGCCGGAGACCCGGGCGAGCAGCGGTGCCGACGCCGTGTTGACGTCCACACCCACGCCGTTCACACAGTCCTCCACCACCGCGTCCAGCGAACGCGACAGCTTCACCTCGGACAGGTCGTGCTGGTACTGGCCGACGCCGATCGACTTCGGGTCGATCTTCACGAGTTCGGCCAGCGGGTCCTGGAGCCGGCGGGCGATCGACACGGCGCCGCGCAGCGACACGTCCATGTCGGGCAGTTCCTGCGAGGCGAAGGCGGACGCCGAGTACACGGACGCGCCGGCCTCGGACACCATCACCTTGGTGAGCTTCAGCTCCGGATGCTTGGTGATCAGCTCCCCGGCGAGCTTGTCGGTCTCGCGCGACGCCGTGCCGTTGCCGATGGCGACCAGCTCGACCGCGTGCTCCTTCGCGAGCCGGGCCAGCTTGGCGATGGCCTCGTCCCACCGGTTGGCCGGGACGTGGGGGTGGATGACGTCCGTGGCGACGACCTTGCCGGTCGCGTCGACCACGGCGACCTTCACACCGGTACGGAAACCAGGGTCGAGGCCGAGCGTCGCGCGGGTGCCCGCCGGGGCGGCGAGCAGCAGGTCGCGCAGGTTGGCCGCGAAGACCCGTACCGCCTCGTCCTCGGCGGCCGTGCGCAGCCGCAGCCTCAGGTCGATGCCGAGATGGACGAGGATGCGGGTGCGCCACGCCCAGCGGACCGTGTCCTTCAGCCACTTGTCGCCGGGGCGGCCCCGGTCGGCGATCCCGAACTTGTGCGCGACGATCCCCTCGTACGAGGAGGGGCCGTCCGTCTGCTCCTCGGGCTCCAGGACGAGGTCGAGAACCTCCTCCTTCTCGCCGCGCAGCATCGCGAGGACGCGGTGCGAGGGCAGCTCCGTGAACGGCTCGGCGAAGTCGAAGTAGTCGGCGAACTTCGCGCCCGCCTCCTCCTTGCCCTCCCGCACCTTGGCGGCGAGCCGCCCGCGCACCCACATGCGCTCGCGCAGCTCGCCGATCAGGTCGGCGTCCTCCGAGAACCGCTCGGTGAGGATGGCCCGGGCGCCGTCCAGAGCGGCCTGCGGATCGGCCACGCCCTTGTCGGCGTCGACGAACGCGGCGGCCGCGGCGAGGGGCTCGACGGACGGATCGCCGAGCAGCCCCTCCGCAAGCGGCTCGAGTCCGGCCTCGCGGGCGATCTGCGCCTTGGTGCGCCGCTTGGGCTTGTACGGGAGGTAGATGTCCTCCAGGCGCGCCTTCGTCTCGGCGCCCCGGATGCTCGCCTCCAGCTCCTCGGTGAGCTTGCCCTGCTCGCGCACCGACTCCAGGATCGCCGTCCGCCGCTCCTCGAGCTCCCGCAGATAGCGCAGCCGCTCCTCGACGGTGCGCAGTTGCGCGTCGTCGAGCATCTCGGTCGCTTCCTTGCGGTAGCGGGCGATGAAGGGCACCGTAGAACCGCCGTCGAGCAGTTCCACGGCGGCCCTGACCTGCCGCTCCCGTACGCCGAGCTCCTCGGCGATCCTGCCTTCGATGGACACTGCGCTGATGGACCCGTTGGACCCGGGTGTCGTCACGATCCCGTACCGCCTTCTCCACTGAGGTTGCGCGGCAATTGTGGCAGGTGACACGGACACTCGGGATCAGGACGGCTCCCGGCAGGTCGGGATTCCGGTCAGGCCCTGCGGCTGCGGGTGGAGGACGAGGCCCCGCCGAAGAGCCGGGCAAGTGCCCGGAAGGGCAGCGTCACGACGGTGGCGATGGCCCCGCCGATCTGGCGCAGCACGTCTGCGATAGCACGGAACACGGAAATCCCCTTTCTCACTCCCGGCCGCGCCGGCCGGTGGAGAGCGGGTACCTCACAGACGCGTCACCATGCGTCACCCTTGCCGATCAGATCCGCCGGGAACGCCCCGCCTACGAGCGCGGCGTGCGCGAACACCCCGCCCAGCTCGGTCAGCCGGGCCACCCCGTCCGGGCCCAGGTGCTCGTACGGGGCACGGTCCAGGCGGTCCGTCTCGTCCTCGATCTCCCGGCGCAGGGCGACGCCCCGCTCCGTGAGGTCGCCGGACGCGTCCAGCAGCCCGCGCTCCCGCAGCCGGTCCGTCGCCGCGTCCCAGTCCTCCCGGCTCCAGCCCCGGGTGGCGCACACCCACTTCGGGGTCATGCCCTTGCCCGTCGCCGTGTGGGTCACCATCGCCTCCAGGCCGTCGAGACCCGCGGACATCAGGGCGGCCAGGTGCCCGTCGCCCCGGTGCTCGCGCAGCAGGGTCGCCGCGTGCCAGTAGGCGAGGTGCGGCTCCTCGGGGACGGGCAGATCGGCGTGGGCGGCGTACAGCGGCCGTGCCTCGCGCGAGCAGGCCTCGGCGGCACGCAGGGCGAGCCGCGCGGCCTCGGCCATCTCCGCCGATGCCAGGGCCTCTTCGCCGAGCAGACGGCGCAGGGTCGCGTCGACCGCACGCGCGCGTGCCGCGAGGACCTGTCCGGGTGTTGCGGTCTCCCACACCGCCGGCACGTGCCGCGCCACGAGCTCGTACTTGTAGTTGTAGAAGGCCGCCGCCACCGGGCCGGCGCCGACCGGACCGAAGGCGGCGGCCCGCACGGCGAAGTTCACGGCACGCGGGTCGGTGACCCCGAGGGCGCCCAGCTCCCGCCCGAGGTCGGGGGAGAAGTAGTGCGTCGCGTGCAGGGAGTTGAGCATGTTGTGGCAGCGTCGGCCGGCGCGCGGCTCCAGGGCGGCAGTCGTCATGCCCGGCAGGTTACCAACCGCTTGGTATGCCCTCCACGGTCCTGCACCCCCATGGCAGGAAAGGTGGGGCACTCGTCATTGCGGCCATGCTCCGGTGCCGCGAACAATCGACGGCATGGCCCAGCGCACGGTTCTCGTCGTCCTCTTCGACGGCCTCCAGAGTCTCGACGTCACCGGGCCCGTGGAGGTCTTCGCGGGCGCGGAGCTGCTCTCCCCGGACGCGTACCGGATCCGCACGGCGTCCCTGGACGGCACGCCCGTGCGGACCACCAGCGGCCTGACCCTCGTCCCCGACGAGTCCCTGGCCACCGCGCCCGACCCGGACATCCTCCTGGTCCCCGGCGGAACGGGCAGCCTGCGGCCCGACCCGCGTCTGGTGGCCTGGGTGCGCGAGCGAGGTCCGCTCGCCGCACGCCTGGTCTCCGTGTGCACCGGCGCCGCCGTGCTCGCCGAGGCCGGTCTCCTCGACGGCCGCCGCGCCACGACCCACTGGGCGTACTGTGACCGGCTGGCCCGCGAACACCCGGCCGTCGAGATCGACCCCGACCCCGTCTACGTACGCGACGGGAACATCGCCACCTCGGCCGGTGTCACCGCCGGCATCGACCTCGCCCTCGCCCTGGTCGAGGAGGACCTGGGCCGGGACGCCGCCCTGACGATCGCCCGTCACCTGGTGGTGTTCCTGCGCCGGCCCGGGAACCAGGCCCAGTTCAGCGCCCAGCTCGCGGCCCAGACCGCACACCGCGAGCCGCTGCGGGACGTCCAGCGGTGGATCACCGACCACCCGGACGCGGACCTCTGCGTCGACACCCTCGCCGCCCGCGCCCGTCTCTCGCCCCGCCACTTCGCCCGCGCCTTCCGCGCCGAGACCGGCATGACACCGGGCCGCTACGTGGACCGCGTCCGCCTCGAACACGCCCGGCGCCTCCTGGAGGACACCGCCGACGGCATCGAGGAGATCGCCCGCACCAGCGGCTACGGCACACCCGAGGGCATGCGCCGGGCCTTCGTCAGGACCCTGGGAACGCCCCCGGCCGAGTACCGCCGCCGCTTCCGCCCCGCGACCACACCCTGAAACCCCACCGACATCCCCGACCGAAGGGACCCCATGCAGATCGCCATCGTCCTCTACGACCGCTTCACCGCCCTCGACGCCATCGGCCCCTACGAGACCATCGGCCGGCTCCCGGACGCGGAGACCGTCTTCGTCGCCGAGGAGGCCGGCCCCGTGCGGAACGACTCGGGGAACCTCGCGCTCATCGCCGACCGGACCCTGGCCGACGTACCGCACCCCGACATCATCGTGGTCCCCGGCGGCCCGGGCCCGCTCCCGCTGGCGCCGGACGGGCCCCTGCTCACCTGGCTGCGCACCGCCGACGAGACCAGCACCTGGACGACGTCCGTGTGCACCGGCTCCCTGCTGCTCGCCGCCGCCGGACTCCTCGAAGGCCGCCGGGCGACGTCCCACTGGCTGGCCCTTGAGGAGCTGAAGCGCCATGGCGCCGAGCCGACGGGGGAGCGGGTCGTCACCGACGGCAAGTACGTCACCGCGGCCGGCGTCTCCTCCGGCATCGACATGGGACTGACCCTGCTCGGCCGGATCGCGGGCGACGACCACGCGCAGCTCGTCCAGCTCGCCACCGAGTACGACCCGCAGCCGCCCTACGACGCCGGATCGCCCGAGAAGGCGCCCGCGCACCTCGTCGAACTGCTCCGGTCCCACGCCGACGTCACCCTGACGTAGGCACACTCCAGCCGAACCGCGGCTGCCGGCGCTCCAGGAACGCGGCGACACCCTCCGCGGTGTCGCCGCTCCCGCGCGCCTGCCCGGCCCAGTGCGCGTCCCGGTCCGTACGGCCGTCCGCGAACTCCTTGGCCGCCGCCTGCGTCAGCTGCGAACGGGACGCCATGACCCGGGTGAACTCGGCGACCCGCTTGCCGAGTTCACCCTCGGGCAGCACCTCGTCCACCAGCCCGGTGCGCAGCGCCCGCGGCGCGTCGATCAGCTCACCGGAGAACAGCAGGTACTTGGCGGTGGCCGGCCCGACCAGCGACACCAGCCGCCGGGTCGAGGACGCCGGGTACACGATGCCGAGCTTCGCGGGCGTCACACCGAACAGCGCCCCCTCCTCGGCGAACCGCAGATCACAGGCCGCCGCCAGCTGCGCCCCGCCGCCCACGCAATGCCCCCGGATCGCGGCCAGCGTCGGCTTCGGGAACGCGGCCAGCGCCTCCTCGGCCCGCACGGCCAGCCCCTGCGCCTCCTCGGGCGAGCCCCGCAGCGTCGAGATGTCGGCCCCGGCGCAGAACGTCCCGCCCTCACCGGTCAGCACCAGCGCCCGTACGGCGGGATCCCCCGCGAGCTCCTCCAGCAGCGCGGGAAGGGAGCGCCACATCGCGGCCGTCATGGCGTTGCGCTTCTCGGGATGACGTATGACGACCGTCGCGACCGAGTCGGTCGCGTGGTACTCCAGCTGCGGCTCCATGCGCCGGATGCTATCCGCATGCCAAACCCGTACAACCCGAATAGTTCGCCGAGACGGCACAACAGGGACAGGACCAGTCCCACAACTGACCGTGTCATACGCCAACGGTCAGAAGCGCTCGATAGTTGCTGACTTCTGTTCAGTCCCGGGGTGGGAGGCGCATCGTTACCAACACTCGAGGTGTGGCGACAATCGAGCGCGAGGGTGGCGACCGGACGATGGACGACGACGGGCGTGGGTTCGGCCCGCGCCCAGAGGGCGGCGCGGCGCCCCTCGGCCCCGGGCCCGCGGATCCCCTGACGTACGAAGGGGTCTGGAGGTTCACCGCGCCGGCGGTCGACGCCTCGGTCCCCCAGGCACGGCACGCCGTACGGGACCTGCTGCTGCGTCAGGGGGTACCGGTCTCGGACGACCTGGCCCAGGGGCTGCTGCTGATCGTCTCGGAGCTGGTGACGAACGCCGTGAAGCACGCGGCGGTGCTGTCGCCGACCGTCGCCGTCGAGCTGGCCGTCGGTGCCGAGTGGCTCCGGGTGTCCGTGGAGGACAACCACCCGTACCGGCCCACCGCCCTGGAGACCGACCACGGCCGGACCGGGGGGCGCGGTCTGCTCCTGGTGCGCGAGATCACCCGGGAGGCGGGCGGGGTGTGCGAGGTGGACTACACGGCGAGCGGCGGCAAGGTGATCTGGGCCGCCCTGCCGCTCAAACCCGCGCGCTTCTCCTGAACCCTGTCGTCAGGGCCGGGCTCACCAGCCGGCCGAGGGGCCCGTCAGCTCCCTGATGGCCGGCCGGGCCGCGTCCAGGACGGTCATGAACCAGGACGAGAAGGTGTCCTTGGCGTGCCGCTCCGCCAGCTCCGGCGGGGTCACGAAGGCCGTCGACGCCACCTCCTCCGGGTCCGGCCGCACCACCGCCTGCACCATGCCGACGAAGAGGTGGTTGTACTCCTGCTCCACCAGACCGGACTCCGGGTCCGGGTGGTTGTAGCGGACCGTGCCCGCCTCGGCCAGCAGGGACGGGGAGGCGCCGAGCTCCTCGAACGTGCGCCGCGCCGCCGCCGCGAAGGGAGCCTCCCCGGGGTAGGGGTGGCCGCAACAGGTGTTGGACCACACACCGGGCGAGTGGTACTTGCCCAGCGCGCGCTGCTGGAGCAGCAGCCGCCCGTACTCGTCGAAGAGGAACACGGAGAACGCGCGGTGCAGCTGCCCGGGCGGCTGGTGGGCGGCGAGCTTCTCCGCGGTGCCGATCGTCACGCCGTCCTCGTCGACCAGTTCCAGCAAAATCGCGTCTGCGGTGCCGTTCGACGGGTTGTGCGTCGCGGTGGCAGGTGTGATCGGCATACCCATCCTTCACATCGGTCTTCGCGCCCCAAGTCTGCCGTACGAATCCGGCACTCCCGGCACTTCGCGGCACGCCCGCATGTCCCGCGCCAGCGGCGCGGACCGCGGCCGGCACCGGTCGGACGTCGGGAAAGGGACCCGGTAGATGATCGTGCCCGGCCAGGGCGGCGGAAAATCGTCCCTGCCACAGCTGTGGGGCTCAGGACGCGGGCGCGCGGCGGAGGGTTGCGTTCCCCGGCGCACTCACAGTGGAGTGCGCCCCGTCAGTGACAGAGCCGCGCCTCGTGCTCCGCGTGACCGCTCGGCTCCAGCTGGAAGGTGCAGTGCTCCACGTCGAAATGGTCGCCGAGGCAGTCCTGGAGCTGGTGGAGCATCTTCTCGTGCCCTATCGCGTTCAGGGCCTCCGAGCTGACGACCACGTGCGCCGACAGCACCGGCATACCGGAGGTGATCGTCCAGGCGTGCAGGTCGTGGACGTCCTCCACACCGTCCGTGGCGAGGATGTGCGACCGCACCTCCGCCATGTCGACGCCCTTGGGAGCGACCTCCAGCAGCACGGAGAGCGTCTCGCTCAGCAGCTTCCACGTCCGGGGCGCGATCATCAGCGCGATGACGAGCGAGGCGATCGGGTCGGCGGCCTGCCAGCCCGTGAGCATGATCACCACGGACGACACGATCACCGTGACCGAACCCAGGGCGTCCGCCGCCACCTCCAGGAACGCTCCGCGCACGTTCAGGCTCTCCTTCTGCCCCCGCATCAGCAGCGACAGCGACACCAGATTCGCGGCCAGGCCGATCACACCGAACAGCAGCGCCAGCCGGCCCTCGGTGTCCGCCGGCGTCATGAAGCGCTGGACCGACTCGTACACGACGTACCCGCCGGCCCCGAGCAGCAGCAGGCAGTTGGCCAGGGCGGCGAGGATCTCGGCCCGGGCGTAGCCGAAGGTGGCCCGCTCGCTGGGCGGGCGGTTCGCGAAGTGGATCGCGAGCAGCGCCATGCCGAGGCCCAGGGCGTCCGTCGCCATGTGCGCCGAGTCCGCGACGAGCGCGAGCGAGTCGGCGAGGGCGCCACCGACGATCTGCACGACCACGATGCCGAGCGTGATCGCCAGCGCGATCCGCAGCCTGCCGCGGTACGCCGAGGTCGCCGTACCGCCGGCCGCCGCGCCGTGCGCGTGCCCGTGATCGTGCCCAGCCCCCATGAGAAGTCAGCCTCCTGTGTCCGCGTGATCGTGCTCGGGCACCCCAGTGAACTACGGGGAGGGGGTATGCGCAACGCGGCACTGAACACCGTTGTCATCTGCCCTGACCTGCGGAAACGATGTGCAGGTCAGGGCGCTCCGGTGGGTCAGGAGCCGTGGTGCAGCAGCCAGCCCCGCCAGGCCGACTCGGTCATCTCGCGCACCCCGCGCCGGGCGGTCCAGCCGAGCTCCGCGGCGGCCCGGGCGGCCGAGGCCACCGCCCGCGGGGCGTCTCCGGGGCGGCGGTCCTCGACGAGCGGAGGCCGGCGGTCGCCGGTGACCTCGCCGATGACCGTGATGAGTTCGCGGACCGAGACGCCCTCGCCGCGGCCGATGTTGACCGTCAGGTCACCGGTGATGCCGCCCTCGGCCAGCCGCCGGGCCGCCGCCAGGTGGGCCTCGGCCAGATCGGCGACGTGAATGTAGTCACGGACGCAGGTCCCGTCCGGTGTCGGGTAGTCGTCGCCGAAGATCCTGGGCGCCTCGTCGCGCGTCAGCCGGTCGAAGACCATCGGGACGATGTTGAAGACGCCCGTGTCCGCCAGCTCCGGTGCGGCCGCCCCCGCCACGTTGAAATAGCGCAGACATACGGTGGAGATCCCGTGCGCCGCTCCCGCCGCCCGCACCAGCCACTCCCCGGCGAGCTTGGTCTCGCCGTACGGATTCACCGGCGCGCACGGGGTGTCCTCCGTGATGAGGTCCACACCCGGGTCGCCGTAGACGGCAGCCGACGAGGAGAACACGAAGCGCTCGATCCCGGCCCCGGCCACCGCGTCCAGGAGGGTCACCAGGCCGCCGACGTTCTCCCGGTAGTAGCGCGTGGGCCGCGCGACGGACTCGGCGACCTGCTTGCGCGCCGCCAGATGCACCACACCCGTCACATCGTGCTCGGCGAAGACCCGCTTCAGCAGCTCCCCGTCCAGCGACGAGCCCCGCACGAGCGGGACCTCGGCCGGGAGCCGGGCGGGCACCCCGGCCGAGAGGTCGTCCAGGGCGAGGACGCGCTCCCCGGCCTCGGTCATGGCCCTGGCCACATGTGCTCCGATATAGCCGGCACCGCCGGTGATCAGCCAAGTCATGGTCGCCCACCCTATGCGGCCCCGGCCGGGCCCTGCGCAATGTCCCCGATGTCCGCTCTGGAGGGGCGCGGTTTGTGGGGCGGGCCCCGGATCCATGATGATGATCGCGGCAGGAGCTTGTGCGAACCACGTCGATCCACCCGCCGAACGGGCGGTGAACGTGGCCTTCCCGGCATCCGATAGCCTCTGCCGACATGCCGCCCGGGAGCCACCGGAGAGGGCGCCCCCACGTACATCACCGGCGCGGACGCGTCGGTACCCAGGGAGTGAATTCGGTTGTCGACCGCCATCCTCACCGGCCAGCCGGTCCCCGGATCGTCGATCGAGGCCGACCTGCGCTCCCTCGGGTTCGACCTCCGGATCGCCACCGACGCCGCCGAGGCCGAGACCCTCCTCGCCGAGGTGCCGGGCGACGAACGGGTCGCCCTGGTCGACGCCCGCTTCGTGGGGCACGTGCACGCGCTGCGCCTCGGCCTCACCGACCCCCGCTTCCCGCTCGCCGCGATCCCCGGCGCCGTCACCGCTCAGCCCGCCGGCCGTCAGGCACTGACCCGGGCGATGGCCCGCGAGAACTCCGCGGGCGGCGGCGCCACCCTGGTCGACAGCCTCGCCGACCGCATCCTCACCGCCCTCGACGCCGACGGCACCGACGTGCACCGCCCCGAACTGGGCAGCCTCGTCGCCGCCGTACCCGCCGACCCGCAGGCCCGCAACGAGGCACGGCAGGCGGTGGCGGACGTCGACGACGAGGCCGTACGCCTGAAGTCGGCCGTGAAGTCCCGTGACGGCTTCTTCACCACCTACTGCATCAGCCCCTACTCCCGCTACATCGCCCGCTGGTGCGCCCGCCGGGGTCTCACCCCGAACCAGGTCACCACCGCCTCGCTGCTCACCGCCCTCATAGCGGCGGCCTGCGCGGCCACCGGCACCCGCGGCGGCTTCGTCGCGGCCGGCGTCCTGCTGATCGCGTCCTTCGTCCTGGACTGCACCGACGGCCAGCTCGCCCGCTACTCGCTGCAGTACTCCACCCTCGGCGCCTGGCTGGACGCCACCTTCGACCGGGCCAAGGAGTACGCCTACTACGCCGGCCTCGCCCTCGGCGCCGCCCGCGGCGGCGACGACGTCTGGGCCCTGGCCCTGGGCGCCATGGTCCTGCAGACCTGCCGGCACGTCGTGGACTTCTCCTTCAACGAGGCCAACCACGACGCCACCGCCAACACCAGCCCCACCGCCGCCCTCTCCGACAAGCTCGACAGCGTCGGCTGGACGGTCTGGGTACGGCGGATGATCGTCCTGCCGATCGGCGAGCGCTGGGCGATGATCGCGGTGCTGACGGCGGCCACGACTCCCCGCATCACCTTCTACGCCCTGCTCATCGGATGCGCCTTCGCGGCGACGTACACCACGGCGGGCCGGGTGCTGCGGTCGCTGACGCGCAAGGCCCGGCGGACCGACCGGGCGGCCGGCGCCCTGGCCGACCTCGCCGACAGCGGCCCGCTCGCGCAAGGCTTCGTGGAGGCGTTCAAGAAGCCCGTCCGCAGGCTGCCGGGCTTCACCGCCCCCGTCGTCGCCCTGCTCGGCGGTCTCGCCGTCGTCCTCACCGCGGCGCTGACGGACTTCGGCGGCCCCTGGCCGATCGTCGCGGCCCTCGCCTACGCCCTCACCTCCGGCCTCGCCGTCGCCCGCCCCCTCAAGGGCGCCCTGGACTGGCTGGTCCCGCCGTTCCTGCGCGCCGCCGAATACGCCACCGTCCTGGTCCTGGCAGCGAAAGCGGACGTGAACGGAGCCCTTCCTGCGGCTTTCGGGCTGGTGGCCGCGGTCGCCTACCATCACTACGACACGGTCTACCGCATCCGCGGCGACGCCGGAGCGCCCCCGGCCTGGCTGGTGCGCTCCATCGGGGGGCACGAGGGACGGACCCTGCTCGTCACCGTCCTCGCAGCGCTGCTCACCGCCTCGCAGTTCACGGTCGCGCTCACGGTCCTCGCCGTGGCCGTGGCCCTGGTGGTGCTCGTCGAGAGCATCCGCTTCTGGGTCGCCGCCCACCAGGGCGGCGCACCCGCTGTACACGATGAAGGAGAAACCGCATGATCGGCCTCGTGCTCGCGGCCGGCGCCGGACGGCGTCTGCGCCCCTACACCGACAGCCTTCCCAAGGCGCTGGTGCCGGTGGGCCCCGAGGGCATAGAAGGCGAACCCACGGTTCTCGACCTGACCCTCGGCAACTTCGCCGAGATCGGTCTCACCGAGGTCGCGATCATCGTCGGCTACCGCAAGGAGGCCGTGTACGCGCGCAAGGAAGCCCTTGAGCAGAAGTACGGCCTCAAGCTCACCCTCATCCACAACGACAAGGCCGAGGAGTGGAACAACGCCTACTCCCTCTGGTGCGGGCGTGACGCCCTCAAGGACGGGGTGATCCTCGCCAACGGCGACACCGTCCACCCGGTCTCCGTCGAGAAGACGCTGCTCGCCGCCCGCGGCGACGGCAAGAAGATCATCCTCGCCCTCGACACGGTCAAGCAGCTCGCGGACGAGGAGATGAAGGTCGTCGTCGACCCCGCCAAGGGCATGACGAAGATCACCAAGCTGATGGACCCCGCCGAGGCCACCGGCGAGTACATCGGCGTCACGCTGATCGAGGGCGACGCCGCCCCCGAGCTGGCCGACGCGCTCAAGGCCGTGTGGGAGACCGACCCGCAGCAGTTCTACGAGCACGGCTACCAGGAGCTCGTGAACCGCGGCTTCCGTATCGACGTGGCGCCGATCGGCGACGTCAAGTGGGTGGAGATCGACAACCACGACGATCTCGCCCGCGGACGGGAGATCGCATGCCAGTACTGACCCGGCTCATCCCCTCCCCGCTCGTCGTCGACATCCGCCCGGGTGCCCTCGACGACCTGGCATGCGTCCTCGCCGACGAGCGCATCTCGCACTCCGGCCGCCTCGCCGTCGCCGTCAGCGGCGGCTCCGGCGCCAGGCTGCGCGAGCGGATCTCGCCGAGCATGCCCGGCGCCACCTGGTACGAGGTCGGCGGCGGCACCCTCGACGACGCGGTCCGGCTGGCGAGCGACATAAAGGCCGGCCACTTCGACGCGGTCGTCGGCCTCGGCGGCGGCAAGATCATCGACTGCGCCAAGTTCGCCGCGGCGCGCGTCGGGCTGCCCCTGGTCGCCGTGCCGACGAACCTCGCGCACGACGGACTGTGCTCGCCCGTCGCCACCCTCGACAACGACGCGGGCCGCGGCTCCTACGGTGTGCCGAACCCGATCGCGGTCGTCATCGACCTGGACGTCATCCGTGAGGCCCCGGTCCGTTTCGTCCGCGCCGGCATCGGCGACGCCGTCTCCAACATCTCCGCGATCGCGGACTGGGAGCTGGCGGGCCGTGTCAAGGGCGAGCGGATCGACGGCCTCGCCGCCGCGATGGCCCGCCAGGCCGGCGAGGCCGTGCTGCGGCACCCCGGCGGCATCGGGGACAACGACTTCCTCCAGGTGCTCGCCGAGGCGCTGGTCCTCAGCGGCATCGCCATGTCGGTCTCGGGTGACTCGCGGCCGTCCTCCGGGGCGTGCCACGAGATCAACCACGCCTTCGACCTGCTCTACCCGAAGCGCGCCGCCGCCCACGGCGAGCAGTGCGGTCTCGGCGCGGCCTTCGCGATGTGGCTGCGCGGGGCGCACGAGGAATCGGCGTACATGGCCGAGGTGCTGCGCCGGCACGGGCTGCCCGTGCTGCCGGACGAGATCGGCTTCACGACGGACGAGTTCGTCAAGGCAGTCGAGTTCGCCCCGGAGACCAGGCCAGGCCGCTACACCATCCTCGAACACCTCGACCTGAACACCGAACAGATCAAGGACACCTACGCCGACTATGTCAAGGCCATCGGTAGCTGAACTCCGCCCCGTCGTTCACCCCGCGGGGGTGAAGGACCGGCGCAGCGGTGAGCACTGGATGGGACGCCTCTACATGCGTGAGGTGTCCCTGCGGGTCGACCGTTACCTGGTCAACACCAGGGTCACGCCCAACCAGCTCACCTACCTGATGACCGTCTTCGGTGTGCTCGCGGCCCCGGCACTGCTCGTGCCGGGGATCGCGGGCGCCGTGCTCGGCGTGGTGTGCGTCCAGATGTACCTGCTGCTGGACTGCGTCGACGGCGAGATCGCGCGCTGGAAGAAGCAGTACTCCCTCAACGGTGTCTACCTGGACCGGGTCGGCGCCTACCTCACCGACGCCGCGGTGCTCGTCGGCTTCGGCCTGCGCGCCGCCGACCCGTGGGGCAGCGGCCGTATCGACTGGCTGTGGGCGTTCCTCGGCACCCTGGCCGCCCTCGGCGCCATCCTGATCAAGGCGGAGACCGACCTCGTCGGCGTCGCCCGGCACCAGGCCGGAAAGCCGCCGGTCAAGGAAGCCGCCGCCGAGATGCGCTCCTCCGGCATGGCGCTGGCCCGCAAGGCCGCCGCCGCCCTCAAGTTCCACCGCCTCATCCTCGGCATCGAGGCGTCCCTGCTGATCCTGGTCCTGGCGATCGTCGACCAGGCCCGCGGGGACCTGTTCTTCTCCCGGCTCGGCGTGGCGGTGCTGGCCGGCATCGCGCTGGTGCAGACCCTGCTGCACCTCGTGTCCATCCTCGCCTCGAGCAGGCTGAAGTGAGCGCGATGAAGGTCGGCGCCGTCATCATCACCATGGGCAACCGGCCAGAGGAGCTGCGCGCCCTGCTCGACTCCGTCGCCAAGCAGGACGGTGACCCGGTCGAGGTGGTCGTCGTCGGCAACGGCTCGCCCGTCCCGGACGTCCCCGAGGGTGTCCGCACGATCGAACTGCCCGAGAACCTCGGCATCCCCGGCGGCCGCAACGTCGGCATCGAGGCCTTCGGCCCCGCCGGCCGGGACGTCGACATCCTGCTGTTCCTCGACGACGACGGGCTCCTCGCGGGCCACGACACCGCCGAGCTGTGCCGCGAGGCCTTCGAGGCCGACCCGAAGCTCGGCATCGTGAGTTTCCGCATAGCCGACCCGGAGAACGGCCTCACGCAGCGCCGGCACGTCCCCCGGCTGCGCGCCTCCGACCCGATGCGATCCTCGCGCGTGACCACTTTCCTCGGCGGTGCCAACGCCGTCCGCACCCGGGTCTTCGCCGACGTCGGCGGACTCCCGGACGAGTTCTTCTACGCCCACGAGGAAACCGACCTGGCGTGGCGGGCCCTCGACGCGGGCTGGATGATCGACTACCGGTCCGACATGGTGCTGTACCACCCGACGACCGCCCCCTCCCGGCACGCGGTCTACCACCGCATGGTCGCCCGCAACCGCGTCTGGCTCGCCCGCCGCAACCTCCCCGCGCCGCTCGTCCCCGTCTACCTCGGCGTGTGGCTGCTGCTCACTCTCCTGCGCCGCCCCTCCCGCAGTGCGCTGCGGGCCTGGTTCGGCGGATTCCGCGAGGGCTGGACCACCTCGTGCGGGCCCCGCCGGCCGATGAAGTGGCGTACGGTGTGGCGGCTGACCCGGCTGGGCCGGCCCCCCGTCATCTGACAAGCTCGTATCCGGGAGCACCCGGGAGCCCCCCGGGCCGTACCCCGGCCCCGGCTCGTGCCAGGCCGGCACAGGCCGAGCATCTCGAAGACGAAAGTTTCCACTAGTGAGTGAGACAACGCACGACGCCACGGTCGCGGTGAGCGCGCCCGCGGCGCCCGACGAGGGCCTCACGGCGAGGGAACTCGCCGCCAAGCACGGGCTGACCGTGAGCGGCGCCCGGCCGTCCCTCATCGAGTACGTCCGTCAGCTCTGGGACCGGCGGCACTTCATCCTCGCCTTCTCCCGGGCGAAGCTGACGGCCCAGTACAGCCAGGCCAAGCTCGGCCAGCTGTGGCAGGTGGCCACGCCGCTGCTGAACGCGGCCGTGTACTTCTTCATCTTCGGCCTGCTCCTGGAGGCCGACCGGGGCATGTCCCGTGAGGTGTACATCCCGTTCCTGGTCACGGGCGTGTTCGTGTTCACCTTCACGCAGAGCTCGGTGATGGCGGGGGTGCGCGCGATCTCCGGCAACCTCGGCCTGGTCCGCGCCCTGCACTTCCCGCGGGCCTCGCTGCCGGTCTCCTTCGCGCTCCAGCAGCTCCAGCAGCTGCTGTTCTCGATGATCGTGCTGTTCGCCATCGCGGTCGGCTTCGGCCACTACCCGGATCTGTCCTGGCTGCTGATCGTGCCGGTGCTCGTGCTGCAGTTCTGCTTCAACACCGGCCTCGCGCTGATCATGGCCCGGGCGGGCGCCAAGACGCCCGACCTCGCGCAGCTGATGCCGTTCGTGATGCGGACGTGGATGTACGCCTCCGGCGTGATGTTCTCCATCCCGATCTTCCTCGCGGACAAGCCGGCCTGGATCGCCAACGTCCTGCAGTGGAACCCGGCCGCGATCTACATGGACCTGATGCGCTTCGCCCTGATCGACGACTACGGCTCCCAGTACCTGCCCGACCACGTGTGGGCGGCCGCGGGCGGCTGGGCCGTGCTGTTCGCCCTCGGTGGCTTCGTGTACTTCTGGAAGGCGGAGGAGAGGTACGGCCGTGGCTGAGCAGAAGCAGGACGCACGGATTCCCACCGTCATCGCGGACGACCTGCACATCGTCTACCGCGTCAACGGCGCCAAGACCGGCAAGGGCAGCGCCACCGCCGCCCTCAGCCGCATCGTCAAGCGCGGTGAGGAGCGGGGCGTGCGCAAGGTGCACGCCGTGCGCGGCGTCTCCTTCGTGGCGTACCGCGGTGAGGCCATCGGCCTGATCGGCTCCAACGGCTCCGGCAAGTCGACCCTGCTGCGGGCCATCGCCGGACTGCTCCCGGCCGAGCAGGGCAAGGTCTACACCGACGGCCAGCCCTCGCTGCTCGGCGTCAACGCGGCCCTGATGAACGACCTCACCGGCGAACGGAACGTCATATTGGGCGGGCTCGCCATGGGCATGTCCCGCGAGGAGATCAAGGACCGCTACCAGGAGATCGTCGACTTCTCCGGCATCAACGAGAAGGGCGACTTCATCACCCTGCCCATGCGCACCTACTCCTCCGGCATGGCGGCCCGGCTCCGCTTCTCCATCGCCGCGGCCAAGGACCACGACGTCCTGATGATCGACGAGGCCCTGGCGACCGGCGACCGGAAGTTCCAGAAGCGCTCCGAGGACCGCATCCGGGAGCTGCGCAAGGAAGCCGGCACGGTGTTTCTGGTCAGCCACAACAACAAGTCCATCCGCGACACCTGCAACCGCGTCCTGTGGCTGGAGCGTGGCGAGCTGCGCATGGACGGCCCCACGGACGAGGTGCTCAAGGAGTACGAGAAGTTCACGGGCAAGTAGCCCTGATTCGGCCAGGGCCCCGACGGAACTGCTCCGGCGGGGCCCCGCCTCTGCAAAGGAAACGTCAACTCCGGCCCATCTCAGGAATCTTGGGGCCAATCGGTGTGTTCTCGTGATGCGCAGGACACCCTGACGAACCGTGTCGCGTTGTACAACGTAAGCTGTACCGGTCCCGAAACACGGCAATCAGGGCAATAATGCGCGACACCGCCCGTCGGACCACCGTGCGGACGGCTGGGCGGCGTGTCCGAAATAGTGCGTATTGGGTCGGCAGTGTAGAACGGGAGATGTGACGGCGATGGCTACGGAAACTCCCCAGCTCCACGCAGCACGTGCCGTCCCCGCGCCGGGCAGTCGGCGGTGACGGGAACCGGCACGGCACGCGCCCTCGATCCGGAGCGCGGCACGCTCGACAAGGCCGCCGGTGAGAACTTCCCGGTGGCCCCCTTCTTCCTGCCCCGGGCCTGGCGCACCGACCTCATGGCCGTCTACGGCTTCGCCCGCCTGGTCGACGACATCGGCGACGGCGACCTGGCCCCCGGCGGTGCCGACGCCCGCCTGCTCGGGGTGTCCCCGCAGGAGGCCGAGGACCGGCTCGTGATGCTGGACGCCTTCGAGGCCGACCTGCGCCGGGTCTTCGACTCGACTCCGCGCCACCCCCTGCTGCGCCGCCTCCAGCCGACCGTGCGCCGCCACTCGCTCACCCCCGAGCCGTTCCTCGGCCTGATCGCCGCCAACCGACAGGACCAGCTGGTCGGCCGCTACGAGACCTACGACGACCTGCTCGCCTACTGCGAGCTGTCCGCCAACCCCGTCGGCCGTCTCGTCCTCGCCGTCACCGGCACCTCGACACCCGAGCGGATCCGCCGCTCCGACATGATCTGCACGGCCCTCCAGATCGTCGAGCACCTCCAGGACGTGGCCGAGGACCTCGGCCGCGACCGCATCTACCTGCCCGCAGCCGACATGAAACGCTTCCACGTCCAGGAAGCGGATCTCGCCACGAGATCCGCCGGAGCGTCGGTCCGTGCGCTGATTGCGTACGAAGCGCAAAGGGCCCGGGATCTGCTGAATGAAGGCGCCCCCCTGGTGGGTAGCGTCCACGGCAGGCTGAAGCTGCTGCTCGCGGGGTTCGTGGCGGGGGGAAGGGCGGCCGTCCGTGCCATCGCCGCCGCCGAGTTCGACGTACTTCCCGGCCCGCCCAAGCCCGGCAAGGTCCGGTTGCTGCGTGAGGTGGGCGTGACTCTGCGAGGAGAGGGGTGATCCGGACCGTGGAGTCGGAACCACACGCGTCCCCACCGGTACTCGCCGCCTACAGCTACTGCGAGGCCGTCACCGGGCGGCAGGCCCGCAACTTCGCCTATGGCATCCGGCTGCTGCCGACGCCCCAGCGCCGTGCGATGTCCGCGCTGTACGCGTTCTCGCGGCGGGTCGACGACATCGGCGACGGCGCTCTCGCCGACGACGTCAAGGTGGCCAGGCTGGAGGAGACCCGGACGCTGCTCACCAGGATCCGCGAGGACGGGGTCGACGAGGACGACACCGATCCGGTCGCCGTCGCCCTCTCGCACGCCGCCGGGCACTTCCCGATCCCGCTCGGCGGCCTGGACGAGCTCATCGACGGCGTCCTGATGGACGTCCGCGGCGAGACCTACGAGACCTGGGACGACCTGAAGGTCTACTGCCGCTGCGTGGCGGGCGCGATCGGGCGTCTCTCGCTCGGCGTCTTCGGCACGGAACCCGGGGCTCGCGGCGTGGACCGCGCGCCGGAGTATGCCGACACGCTCGGGCTCGCGCTTCAGCTCACCAACATCCTCAGAGACGTCCGCGAGGACGCCGTGGACGGGCGGACCTATCTGCCCGCCGACGATCTCGCCAAGTTCGGCTGCTCGGCCGGCTTCAGCGGGCCGCGGCCACCGCAGGGCTCCGACTTCGCGGGCCTCGTGCACTTCGAAGTGCGACGGGCCCGCGCTCTGTTCGCCGAGGGGTACCGGCTGCTCCCCATGCTCGACCGGCGCAGCGGAGCCTGTGTCGCCGCCATGGCCGGCATCTACCGCCGCCTCCTCGACCGCATCGAGCGCGACCCGGAGGCCGTGCTGCGCGGCCGCGTCTCGCTGCCCGGCCGGGAGAAGGCCTACGTCGCCGTGCGCGGCCTGTCCGGACTCGACGCCCGGCATGTGACCCGGCGGACCGTCAGGAGGCGTGCGTGACGGCCGAACCGGTCGACGGACGGAGTGCGGTGCGGGCTGCGGCGCCGCGCGTCCCGCAGGCCTGCCGTGACACCGAGCCGGTGCATTCCCATTCCCCCGTCCGCCGACGGGGGCGGGTCGCGGTCGTCGGCGGACGGCCGGGCGGCCACGCCCTCGTGACCTCGGCGGCCGGGCGCCGCCACGACGCCCCTCCCGGCCACACCGTCGGAGACAACCGGCGGGCAACCCTCCGGCCCGGGGCGGCGTCCCTGACGGAGACGGCCGGTCGTGCACCGTTCGAGCAGCACGCCCGGGCCGCAGGGGAGGGTGCGCGATGACCTACGGCACAGGGTCCCGGGGACCGGCCGCACAGGGGCGGCACGCCGTCGTGGTGGGCGGCGGGCTCGCCGGTGTCACCACCGCGCTCGCGCTCGCCGATGCCGGAGTGCGCGTCACCCTGCTGGAGGGCAGGCCGCGGCTCGGCGGTCTGGCCTTCTCCTTCCAGCGCGGTGACCTCACCGTCGACAACGGCCAGCACGTCTACCTGCGCTGCTGCACGGCCTACCGCTGGTTCCTCGACCGCATCGAGGGCGCGGCCCTGGCCCCGCTCCAGGACCGTCTCGACGTACCCGTCCTGGACCTCGCCCGGCCCGAGGGGCGGCGGCTCGGCCGGCTGCGACGGGACGCCCTGCCCGTGCCCCTGCACCTGGGGCGCAGCCTCGCCGCCTATCCGCACCTGTCGCTCGCCGACCGCGCCAAGGTCGGCCGGGCCGCGCTCGCCCTCAAGGGACTCGACCCCACCGACCCGGCGCTGGACACCCAGGACTTCGGCAGCTGGCTGGCCGCGCACGGCCAGTCGGCGCGCGCCGTCGAGGCGCTGTGGGACCTGGTCGGGGTCGCCACCCTCAACGCGGTCGCCTCCGACGCCTCCCTCGGGCTCGCCGCGATGGTGTTCAAGACCGGTCTGCTGTCGGACCCGGGCGCGGCCGACATCGGCTGGGCGCGGGTCCCGCTGGGCGACCTGCACGACCGGCTGGCCCGCAAGGCGCTCGACTGCGCGGGCGTGCGCACCGAGGTCCGTGCCCGCGTCACCTCCGTCTCCTCGAACGGGGCCGGGCAGTGGAGCGTTCAGGTCCCCGGCGAGACGCTGGAGGCCGACGCGGTGGTCCTCGCCGTACCGCAGCGCGAGGCGCACGACCTGCTGCCGGCGGGCGCCCTCGACGCGCCCGGACGGCTCCTGGAGATCGGCACCGCGCCGATCCTCAACGTCCATGTGGTGTACGACCGTAAGGTCCTCGGCCGGCCGTTCTTCACCGCCCTCGGCAGCCCCGTGCAGTGGGTCTTCGACCGGACCGAGGCGTCCGGGCTGCGCGAGGGCCAGTACCTCGCCCTGTCGCAGTCGGCCGCCCAGGACGAGATCGACGAGCCCGTGGCCGTGCTGCGCGAGCGGTACCTGCCCGAGCTGGAGCGACTGCTGCCGCTGACCCGCGGCGCCGACGTGAAGGACTTCTTCGTCACCCGGGAGCGCACCGCGACGTTCGCTCCCGCCCCCGGCGTCGGGCGACTCAGGCCCGGCGCCCGCACCAAGGCATCCGGCCTCTACCTGGCCGGAGCGTGGACCGCCACCGGGTGGCCCGCGACCATGGAGAGTGCGGTCCGCAGTGGTGTGAGCGCGGCGGACGCCGTGCTGGGCGCCCTGGGCCGGCCCCGCCCGCAGCACCTCTTCGCGCTCGAGGAGGCGGCATGATGCCGGCTCAGGCCGGAGCGGCAGGCGGCCCCCGCACCCCCGGTACCGCAACAAGAGGAGAGACTGTGCCCACTGTGCCCCCGGCCTCGAAGACTGCCGAGGCGGTGGACGTGACCGCGCTGCTGGAGCGCGGCCGAACCCTGGCCACACCGGTACTGCGGGCGGCCGTCGACCGCCTGGCACCTCCCATGGACACTGTTGCCGCCTACCACTTCGGCTGGATCGACGCCCAGGGCAGGCCCGCGGAGGGGGACGGCGGCAAGGCCGTGCGCCCCGCCCTCGCGGTGCTGTCCGCCGAGGTCATGTCGGCCGCCCCCGAGACCGGCATCCCCGGCGCCGTCGCCGTGGAACTCGTCCACAACTTCTCCCTCCTCCACGACGACCTCATGGACGGCGACGAGCAGCGCCGTCACCGCGACACGGTCTGGAAGGTGCACGGCCCCGCCCAGGCCATCCTGGTCGGCGACGCCCTGTTCGCCCTCGCCAACGAGGTGCTCCTCGAACTCGGCACCGTCGAGGCCGGCCGCGCCACCCGCCGTCTGACCACCGCCTCCCGCGCCCTGATCGACGGCCAGGCCCAGGACATCTCCTACGAGCACCGCGACCGTGTCAGCGTCGAGGAGTGCCTGGAGATGGAGGGCAACAAGACCGGCGCCCTGCTCGCCTGCGCCTCCTCCATCGGTGCGGTCCTCGGCGGCGCCGACGACCGCACCGCCGACACCCTGGAGAAGTACGGCTACCACCTGGGTCTCGCCTTCCAGGCCGTCGACGACCTGCTCGGCATCTGGGGCGACCCGGTCTCCACCGGCAAGCAGACCTGGAGCGACCTGCGCCAGCGCAAGAAGTCCCTGCCGGTCGTGGCGGCCCTCGCGGCGGGCGGCTCCGCCTCCGAGCGGCTCGGCGAGATCCTCGCCGCCGACGCCAAGGCCAGCGACTTCGAGAACTTCTCCGAGGAGGAGTTCGCGGCCCGCGCCGCCCTCATCGAGGAGGCCGGCGGTCGCGAGTGGACCGCCGACGAGGCACGCCGTCAGCACACCATCGCCATCGAAGCCCTCGACGCCGTCGACATGCCCGACCGGGTGCGGGCACAGTTCACGGCGCTCGCCGACTTCGTCGTCGTACGAAAGAGATGATCACTATCGGCCGAATAGCCCTCGCGTAGTCGCCGGCCGGTGCCGCGAGTCATCACAAAGCACCGGCCGACGGCGGACCCACAGCAGCTGCACACCTTGCACCACTGCACGAAGGGGAAGCCATGACAGCGACGACCGACGGAAGCACCGGGGCCCTGCCGCCCCGCGCCGCCGCGGCCAGCGACACCGACACAGACATCCCCGGGGCGGCCGGGGTACCGGAAGCCGCCGCACGCGCCGCCCGGCGTGCCACCGACTTCCTGCTCTCCCGCCAGGACGCCCAGGGCTGGTGGAAGGGCCACCTCGAGACCAACGTCACGATGGATGCCGAGGACCTGCTGCTCCGTCAGTTCCTCGGCATCCGCGACGTCAAGACCACACAGGCCGCCGCTCTCTTCATCCGTGGCGAGCAGCGCGAGGACGGTACCTGGGCCACCTTCTACGGCGGGCCCGGCGAACTGTCCGCCACCATCGAGGCGTACGTCGCGCTCCGTCTGGCCGGTGACGCGCCCGACGCCCCGCACATGGCGAAGGCCTCCGCCTGGATCCGCGAGCGGGGCGGCATCGCCGCCGCCCGGGTCTTCACCCGCATCTGGCTGGCCCTGTTCGGCTGGTGGAAGTGGGAGGACCTGCCCGAACTCCCGCCGGAGCTCATCTTCTTCCCCAAGTGGGTGCCGCTCAACATCTACGACTTCGGCTGCTGGGCCCGGCAGACCATCGTCCCGCTGACGGTCGTCTCCGCGAAACGGCCGGTCCGCCCCGCGCCCTTCCCGCTCGACGAGCTGCACACGGACCCGGCCCACCCGAACCCGGCCAAGCCCCTTGCCTCGCCACTCAGTTGGGACGGGGCGTTCCAGCGGATGGACAAGGGCCTGCACGCCCTGCGGAAGGTCGCCCCGCGCCGGCTGCGCAGGGCCGCCATGAACAGCGCCGCCCGCTGGATCATCGAGCGGCAGGAGAACGACGGCTGCTGGGGCGGCATCCAGCCCCCCGCCGTGTACTCGATCATCGCCCTGCATCTGCTCGGCTACGACCTCGAACACCCCGTGATGCGCGAGGGCCTCGCGTCCCTGGACCGGTTCGCGGTGTGGCGCGAGGACGGGGCCCGGATGATCGAGGCCTGCCAGTCGCCGGTGTGGGACACCTGCCTGGCGGCCATCGCCCTCGTCGACGCCGGACTGCCCGCCGATCACCCGCAGTTGGTGAAGGCGGCCGACTGGATGCTGGGCGAGGAGATCGTCCGGCCGGGTGACTGGTCGGTGAAGCGGCCCGGACTGCCACCCGGGGGCTGGGCGTTCGAGTTCCACAACGACAACTACCCCGACATCGACGACACCGCCGAGGTGATCCTCGCGCTGCGCCGGATCACCCACCACGACCCGGAGCGGGTCGAGCGGGCCATCGGGCGCGGCATGCGCTGGACGCTCGGCATGCAGTCGAAGAACGGCGCCTGGGCCGCCTTCGACGTCGACAACACCAGCCCCTTCCCGAACCGGCTGCCGTTCTGCGACTTCGGCGAGGTCGTCGACCCGCCCTCCGCCGACGTCACCGCGCACGTCGTCGAGATGCTCGCGGTGGAGGGCCTCGCCCACGACCCGCGCACCCGGCGCGGCATCGAGTGGCTGCTCGCCGAGCAGGAACCGGACGGCTCGTGGTTCGGGCGCTGGGGCGTCAACTACGTCTACGGCACCGGGTCCGTGGTGCCCGCCCTGACCGCCGCCGGCATCCCCGCCGCGCACCCGGCGATCCGGCGGGCCGTGGCCTGGCTGGAGTCGGTCCAGAACGACGACGGTGGCTGGGGCGAGGACCTGCGCTCCTACCAGGACGTCAGGGAGTGGAGCGGCAAGGGCGCCTCGACCGCCTCGCAGACGGCGTGGGCGCTGATGGCCCTGCTCGCGGCGGGGGAGCGGGACTCCAAAGCCGTCGAACGCGGCGTCGAGTGGCTCGCCGCCACCCAGCGGGAGGACGGCTCCTGGGACGAGCCGTACTTCACGGGGACGGGCTTCCCGTGGGACTTCTCGATCAACTACCACCTCTACCGGCAGGTCTTCCCGCTCACCGCCCTCGGCAGGTATCTGCACGGGGAGCCCTTCGCCGACAAGCTCCCGGGGAGCGGGGCCGGGATGCCGCTCGCCGAGGCCGAGGGGAGCTGATGAGCCCGCAGGCCGCCCCCGTCCCGCTGCTGATCGCCTGCGCGCTCGGCATCGAGCAGTTCGCCCTGCGCGCGGGCGGCCGAGGCGGGGCCGACGGGCCGGTCACGGTGCTGAGGACGGGCATGGGGCCGGTGGCCGCCGAACGGGCCGTCACCCGCCTGCTGGCCGACCCGGCCCTGCGCGACGCCGCCGTGCTGGCGACCGGCTTCTGCGCCGGGCTCGCGCCGGGCATGCACCCCGGCGATCCGGTCGTCGCCGAGGAGACCCGTGACCCGCGCGGTACGACCCCCTGCGTGGGGACGGACCTGCTGGTCAAGGAGCTGTCCCGGGCGCTGCCCGGGCGGACCGTGCACACCGGGCCGCTCACCGGTTCCGACCACGTCGTGCGCGGCCCCGAACGGTCCGCCCTGCGCGCCACCGGCGCGATCGCGGTCGACATGGAGTCCGCCGTCACGCTTCTGAGCGCCGTGCGCGCGGGCGATCGCCCGGTTGCGGCCGTCCGGGTGGTCGTGGACGCTCCTGAACATGAACTCGTCCGGATCGGCACGGTGCGCGGTGGAATATCAGCTTTCCGTGTCCTTCGTTCCGTTCTTCCCGCTTTCTTTGAATGGCACCGTTCCTTGCTGCTCCCCAGGAGGTGAGCCAGATGGCCATGCCGCTCCGACAGTCCATCAAGGTCGCTACATACTTGGCTGAACAGAAGCTCCGCCGACGGGACAAGTTTCCGCTGATCGTGGAGCTGGAGCCGCTGTTCGCCTGCAACCTCAAGTGCGAGGGGTGCGGCAAGATCCAGCATCCGGCCGGGGTGCTGAAACAGCGGATGCCCGTCGCCCAGGCCGTGGGAGCGGTCATGGAGTCCGGTGCCCCGATGGTGTCCATCGCCGGTGGCGAGCCGCTGATGCACCCGCAGATCGACGAGATCGTGCGTCAGCTGGTGGCCAAGCGGAAGTACGTTTTCCTCTGCACCAACGCGATGCTGCTGCGCAAGAAGATGGACACGTTCACGCCGTCGCCCTACTTCGCCTTCGCGGTGCACATCGACGGGCTGCGCGAACGGCACGACGAGTCGGTGGCCAAGGAGGGCGTGTTCGACGAGGCAGTGGAGGCGATCAAGGAGGCCAAGCGGCGCGGCTTCCGGGTCACCACCAACTCGACCTTCTTCAACACCGACACTCCCCAGACCATCATCGAGGTGCTCAACTTCCTCAACGACGACCTCCAGGTCGACGAGATGATGATCTCGCCCGCCTACGCCTACGAGAAGGCCCCCGACCAGGAGCACTTCCTGGGCGTGGAGCAGACCCGCGAGCTGTTCAAGAAGGCCTTCTCGGGCGGCAACCGGCGGCGCTGGCGGCTCAACCACTCGCCGCTCTTCCTGGACTTCCTGGAGGGCAAGGTCGACTTCCCGTGCACCGCGTGGGCGATCCCGAACTACTCGCTCTTCGGCTGGCAGCGCCCCTGCTACCTGATGAGCGACGGATACGTGCCCACGTACCGGGAGCTGGTCGAGGACACCGACTGGGACAAGTACGGACGCGGCAAGGACCCGCGCTGCGCCAACTGCATGGCGCACTGCGGCTACGAGCCCACCGCCGTCCTCGCCACCATGGGATCGCTGAAGGAGTCCCTGCGCGCCCTGCGCGAGACGGTCTCCGGCAACCGGGAGTGATGTCATGACAGCCATGTCGCTGGGTGTCCCCGAGGTGCCGGTCCAGCCGGTCGCGGAGCGGCGCGCCTCGCGCCGGATCCAGGTCGGTCCGGTGGCGGTCGGGGGCGGGGCCCCGGTGTCGGTGCAGTCGATGACGACGACCCGTACGTCGGACATCGGCGCCACCTTGCAGCAGATCGCGGAGCTCACCGCGTCCGGCTGCCAGATCGTCCGGGTCGCCTGCCCCACGCAGGACGACGCGGACGCGCTGGCGACCATCGCGCGCAAGTCGCAGATCCCGGTGATCGCGGACATCCACTTCCAGCCCAAGTACGTGTTCGCGGCCATCGAGGCGGGCTGCGCGGCAGTCCGGGTCAATCCCGGCAACATCAAGCAGTTCGACGACCGGGTCAAGGAGATCGCCCAGGCGGCGAAGGACCACGGCACGCCGATCCGGATCGGCGTCAACGCCGGGTCGCTGGACCGGCGGCTGCTCCAGAAGCACGGCAAGGCGACCCCGGAGGCGCTCGTGGAGAGCGCGCTGTGGGAGGCGTCCTTGTTCGAGGAGCACGGCTTCCGGGACATCAAGATCTCCGTCAAGCACAACGACCCGGTCGTGATGATCGAGGCGTACCGGCAGCTGGCCGAACGGTGCGACTACCCGCTGCACCTGGGCGTGACGGAGGCGGGACCGGCGTTCCAGGGCACGATCAAGTCGGCCGTGGCGTTCGGCGCGCTGCTGTCCCGGGGCATCGGCGACACGATCCGGGTGTCGCTGTCCGCGCCGCCGGCCGAGGAGGTCAAGGTCGGCATCCAGATCCTCCAGTCACTGGGGCTCAGGGAGCGCCGGCTGGAGATCGTGTCGTGCCCGTCCTGCGGCCGTGCCCAGGTCGACGTCTACAAACTGGCCGAGGAGGTCACGGCAGGGCTCGAGGGCATGGAGGTGCCGCTGCGCGTCGCCGTCATGGGGTGTGTGGTCAACGGGCCCGGCGAGGCGCGGGAGGCCGATCTCGGCGTCGCCTCCGGCAACGGCAAGGGGCAGATCTTCGTCAAGGGCGAGGTCATCAAGACCGTCCCCGAGTCGAAGATCGTCGAGACGCTGATCGAAGAGGCGATGAAGATCGCCGAGCAGATGGAGAAGGACGGCGTGGGGTCGGGGGAGCCGGCCGTCACCGTGAGCTGAGCAGCACGGAAATGCGAAGGGGGCCCGAGCGTGACGATTCTGGAGAGCATCCGGGGACCACGCGACCTGAAGGCGCTGTCCGAGGCACAACTGGGGGAACTGTCCGAAGAGATCAGGGAGTTCCTGGTGCACGCGGTCGCCAGGACCGGAGGCCATCTGGGGCCCAACCTGGGCGTGGTGGAGCTGACCGTCGCCCTGCACCGGGTCTTCGAGTCCCCGGTCGACCGCATCCTGTGGGACACCGGCCACCAGAGCTACGTCCACAAACTGCTGACCGGACGCCAGGACTTCTCCAAGCTCCGCGGCAAGGGCGGCCTGTCCGGCTACCCCTCGCGTGAGGAGTCCGAGCACGACGTCATCGAGAACAGCCACGCCTCCACGGCGCTCGGCTGGGCCGACGGGCTCGCCAAGGCCCGCCAGGTGCAGGGGGAGAGGGGGCATGTCGTCGCGGTCATCGGCGACGGGGCCCTCACCGGCGGCATGGCCTGGGAGGCGCTGAACAACATCGCGGCCGCCAAGGACCGGCCGCTGATCATCGTCGTCAACGACAACGAACGCTCCTACGCCCCCACCATCGGCGGCCTCGCCAACCACCTCGCGACGCTGCGCACCACCGACGGCTACGAGCGGTTCCTGGCCTGGGGCAAGGACGTGCTCCAGGGCACGCCCCTGGTCGGCAACACCCTCTACGAGGCTCTGCACGGCGCGAAGAAGGGCTTCAAGGACGCGTTCGCCCCGCAGGGCCTCTTCGAGGACCTGGGCCTGAAGTACGTGGGGCCGATCGACGGGCACGACATCGGGGCCGTGGAGTCCGCGCTGCGGCGCGCGAAACGCTTCCACGGGCCGGTGCTCGTCCACTGCCTCACGGAGAAGGGCCGCGGCTATGAGCCCGCCCTCGCTCACGAGGAGGACCACTTCCACACCGTCGGCGTCATGGACCCCCTGACCTGCGCGCCGCTCTCCCCGTCGGGCGGCCCCTCGTGGACCTCGGTGTTCGGGGAGGAGATCGTCAGGATCGGCGAGGAACGCCAGGACGTGGTGGCGATCACCGCCGCCATGCTGCATCCGGTCGGTCTCGGCGCCTTCGCCGACCGGTTCCCGGACCGGGTGTGGGACGTCGGCATCGCCGAGCAGCATGCGGCCGTGTCCGCGGCGGGCCTGGCGACGGGCGGACTGCACCCGGTCGTCGCCGTCTACGCCACCTTCCTCAACCGCGCCTTCGACCAGTTGCTGATGGACGTCGCCCTGCACCGCTGCGGGGTGACCTTCGTGCTGGACCGGGCCGGTGTCACGGGAGTCGACGGGGCCTCCCACAACGGCATGTGGGACATGTCCGTCCTCCAGGTCGTGCCCGGGCTCAGGATCGCCGCGCCACGCGACGCCGACCAGCTGCGCGCCCAGCTGCGGGAGGCCGTCGCCGTGGACGACGCGCCGACCCTGGTCCGTTTCCCGAAGGAGTCGGTGGGACCGCAGATTCCCGCGATCGACCGGGTGGGAGGACTGGACGTGCTGCACCGCGCTCCCGACCCGCAGGTCCTGCTGGTGGCCGTCGGCGTGATGGCGCCCGTCTGCCTCCGGGCCGCCGAGTTGCTCGAAGCGCGCGGCATCGGCTGCACCGTCGTCGACCCGCGCTGGGTCAAGCCCGTCGACCCGGCGCTGCCGGGCCTCGCCGCCGAGCACCGTCTGGTCGCCGTCGTCGAGGACAACAGCCGTGCGGCCGGGGTCGGTTCGGCCGTGGCGCTGGCCCTGGGCGACGCCGAGGTCGACGTGCCGGTACGGCGGTTCGGCGTCCCCGAGCAGTTCCTCGCGCACGCCAAGCGCGGCGAGGTGCTCGCCGACATCGGCCTGACACCCGTCGAGGTCGCCGGACGGATCAGCGCGAGCCTGACCGTCAAGGAAGAGCTGTCCAAGGAGCCGTAAGGAGCCACAGGAATGACAACCGCCGAGTCCGCGTCGGAGTCGTCGCAGGCCGGGGAGTTCGACCTCGGCACACTGCTGGCCGAGCGCGGAGCCGAGCGCTACGAGCTGCACACCCGCTACCTCAACCACCAGCTCCCGCGCATGCTGCACACCATCGGCTTCGACAAGGTCTACGAGCGCGCCGAGGGCGCCTACTTCCACGACGCGGACGGCAACGACTACCTCGACATGCTCGCCGGGTTCGGGGTGATGGGCCTCGGCCGCCACCACCCGGTGGTCCGCAAGGCGCTGCACGACGTCCTGGACGCCGGGCTCGCCGACCTCACCCGGTTCGACTGTCAGCCGCTGCCCGGCCTGCTGGCCGAGAAGCTGCTCGCGCACAGCCCGCACCTGGACCGGGTGTTCTTCGGCAACAGCGGCACCGAGGCAGTCGAAGGGGCCCTGAAGTTCGCCCGGTTCGTCACCGGCAGGCCCAGGGTCCTGTACTGCGCGCACGCCTTCCACGGCCTGACCACCGGCTCCCTCTCGGTCAACGGCGAGTCCGCCTTCCGCGACGGCTTCACCCCGCTGCTGCCCGACACGGCCGTACCGCTCGGCGATCTCGACGCCCTGGAGAAGGAGCTGAAGAAGGGCGACGTCGCCGCGCTGATCGTCGAGCCGATCCAGGGCAAGGGCGTCCTGGAGGGCCCGCCCGGCTGGCTGCGGGCCGCCCAGGAGCTGCTCCACCGGCACAAGGCCCTGCTCATCGCCGACGAGGTGCAGACCGGCCTCGGCCGGACCGGCGACTTCTACGGCTACCAGCACGAGGACGGCGTGGAACCCGACCTGGTGTGCGTGGCCAAGGCACTCTCCGGCGGCTATGTGCCGGTCGGCGCCACGATCGGCAAGGACTGGATCTTCAAGAAGGTCTACTCGTCCATGGACCGGGTGCTCGTCCACTCGGCGAGCTTCGGATCCAACGCGCAGGCCATGGCGGCGGGCCTCGCGGTGCTGTCGGTGATGGAGAACGAGCAGATCGTCGCGAACGTCCGGGCCACCGGGGAGCAGCTCAGATCCCGGCTCGCGGCGCTGACGGACACGTACGAGATGCTGGCCGAGGTCCGCGGCCGGGGTCTGATGATCGGCATCGAGTTCGGCCGGCCCAGGTCGCTGAAGCTGCGCAGCCGCTGGGCCATGCTCCAGGCCGCGCGCAAGGGGCTCTTCGCGCAGATGGTCGTCGTGCCCCTGCTGCAGCGGCACCGGATCCTCACCCAGGTCTCCGGCGACCACATGGAGGTGATCAAGCTGATCCCGCCGCTGATCATCGGCGAGCGGGAGGTGGACCGGTTCGTCGACGCCTTCACGGCCGTGATGGACGACGCGCACAACGGCGGGCTCGTATGGGACTTCGGCAAGACGCTCGTCAAGCAGGCGGTCGCCCACCGTTGAGGCTCCGCCCGGGCGGATTTTTGCCTCGCGGGCAAAAAATTTGCCGCTGAGGCAAGACCGGGGCTGAATGGAGGCATGAGCTCCTCCGAGACCGAGCGGCCCTCCGGGGCCGGCTCGCCGGCCGAACAGCCGGCCGGTGCGCTGCCCGCCGTCGTCGCGCCACAGCTGCGGGCGCTGCGGCGCCAGGCCTCCTTGACGCTGGAGGCCGCGGCCCGGGCCGCCGGGCTGTCGCCCGCCCACCTCTCGCGTCTGGAGACCGGGCAGCGCCAGCCCTCGCTGCCGATGCTGCTCGCGCTCGCCCGTGTCTACGGTACGACGGTCTCCGAACTGCTCGGCGAGACGGTTGCCGAGCGGGACTCCGTCATCCGCGCGGCCGACATGGAACCCACCGCGGCGGGGGGCTGGACGTACTGGCAGGCCGGTGCCCCCGGCCGCGGGATGCAGGCCCTGCGTGTCCACGTCCCCTACGGCTCCCAGGGCGACATCGTGCGCGTCCACCCCGGCGAGGAGTGGCTGCACGTGCTGCGCGGCCGGCTGCGGCTGCGCCTCGGGGACACCACGCACCGGCTGGCGGCCGGCGACAGCGCCCACTTCGACTCGCTCACCCCGCACCGGATCGCCGCCGAGGACCACGACGGCGTCGAGCTGCTCTTCGTCCACACCCTGCTGCAGAGCCCCACGGCCGCCCTGTGCCTGGGCCCCACCCCTGGAGACGTGTCATGAGCAACATGGAGGAGAAGTTCCCCCGCGCCCTGTGGGTGAGGCTGTTCGTCTACCTCATCGCCGGCCACGTCTTCGCCGCGTTCGTGTACCTGCTGTTCGAGGTCGGGGCGTAGTAGCCCCCGCCGGGGCGGTGCCTCAGTCGAGCAGCCGCTCGCGCAGCCGCTCCCGGGTCTCCGGAGTGAGCCTCAGCCCCTTCTCCAGGTAGGCGTCGACGCCGCCCCAGGTCTCCTCGATGGTGTCGAAGGCCGCGGTCAGATACTCGGCGCGGGCGTCGAAGAGGGGGCTGAGCAGCTCCATGACCTCGGGCGAGTAGGCCGAGGCGGCGGAGCTGCTGCGGTGCACCTTGTAACGGCGGTGCTTGGCGTTCGACTTCAGATAGTCGTCGACGATCGCCTCGCGCTCCACGCCCACCGCGAGCAGCGTCACCGCGACGGACAGACCCGCGCGGTCCTTGCCCGCCGCGCAATGCATCAGCGCGGGGACGCTGTCCTGCGCGAGCGCGTGCAGCACCCGGGAGTGCTCGTCGGTGCGGTGCTTGATGATCGTGCGGTAGGAGGCGATCATGCGGCCCGCGCCCTTGCCGTCCGAGAGGATCTCGCGCAGCTGGTCCAGGTCGCCGTCGCGGACCATCTTCCAGAACTCGGCGCCGTCGGCGGGGTCGCTCAGCGGCAGGTTCACATTGCGCACGCCGGGCAGCTCGACGTCCGGCCCCTCGAGCTTCTGGTCGGCAGCGTTGCGGAAGTCGAAGATCGTGTGCAGGCCGAGCGTGGTCAGGAAGGCGGCGTCCTCCGCGGTCGCATGGGCGAGGTGGCCGCTGCGGAACAGCACGCCCTGCCGCACCCGCCGGCCGTCCACGGTCGGAAGTCCGCCCACATCACGGAAGTTGCGCACTCCGGCCAGCTCGGGCTCGGTCGACGGGACCTGCTGTGTCACGAGGGCTCCTCCCCTTCGGCGCCGCCGGCGCGGCTCGTCGGCGGGCGTCACTCGACGATACGACATGCCTGCCTGGGGCAATGAGTTGTCCACAGGCGTTGCCCGGAGCCCCCACGGCACCTGATGATGTTGCCGCCTGGTCGCACCTGGTCGGGCTTGTTCGAATCTGTGAGGGCATGATGCTGGACATCTCCGAAGACGGTCGTACGTGGGTGCTCTCCGGGCCGGCCAGCAGTTACGCCGTCCATGTCACCGACCGGGACGAGCTGCTGCATCTGCACTGGGGCCCCAGGATCGCCCTCGCCGACGCGGAGGCCCTGGCGGTCCGGCCGCTGCCGGACTACTGGCCCTTCGAGTCCCCGCTCGACGGACGCGAGGAGTACCCGGTCGAGGGCGGCCCCCGTTTCGTCCGTCCCGCCCTGTCCGTGCGCACGGCCGAGCGGCGCGGCACCGAGTGGGTCCACGAGGGGCACGACACCGACGGCGACGAGCTGCGGCTGCGGTTCCGTGACGGCGACCTGGCCGTCACGCTGCACTACCGGATGCTCTCCTCGACGGACGTCGTCGAGCGCTGGGTGACCTTGCACAACCGAGGGCCGGCCGTCGAGCTGCTGCGCGCCGACTCCGCGACCTGGACCCTGCCCGACCGCGACGCCTGGCGGCTGTCCCAGCTGCACGGCCGCTGGGGCGCCGAGTCCCGGCTGACGCGCTCCGATCTCACTCACGGCGAGAAGGTGATCGGCAGCCGCCGCGGCCACACCTCCCACCAGCACCTGCCGTGGGTCGCCCTCGACACCGACGCCACCGAGGAGCGCGGCGAGGTCTACGGCTGCGCCCTCGGCTGGTCCGGGTCCTGGCGCATCGCCGTGGCCCAGCTCCCGGACGCACGCGTGCAGATCACCGGCGGCGCCGGCTACGACGACTCGGGCCTGCTGACGCTGGGCACGGGGGAGTCGTACACGACCCCCGTCTTCGCCGGACTCTGGAGCGACGGCGGCTTCGGCGGGGCGAGCCGCGCCTGGCACGCCTACCAGCGGACGTACGTGATCCCGGACGCCGGCCAGGACCGGCCGGTGCTGTTCAACTCCTGGGAGGCCACCGAGTTCGACATCTCCGAGGAGCAGCAGCGGGCGCTCGCCGAACGGGCCGCGGCCATGGGCGTCGAGCTGTTCGTGGTCGACGACGGCTGGTTCGGGGCGCGCACCAGCGACCGGGCCGGGCTCGGCGACTGGACCCCCAACCCCGACCGCTTCCCGGGCGGGCTGAAGCCGCTCGCCGACCACGTGCACGGCCTCGGCATGCGGTTCGGGATCTGGGTCGAGCCGGAGATGGTCAACCCGGACAGCGATCTGTACCGCGCGCACCCGGACTGGGTGCAGTACCAAACGGGACGAAAGCGAACGGAGTTCCGCAATCAGCTCGTACTCAACCTGGCCCGCGCGGACGTCCGGGAGTACCTGTGGGAGCAGCTCGACGGGCTCCTCTCCAGTGCGCCGATCGACTACGTCAAGTGGGACTTCAACCGCTGCTTCACCGACGCCGGCTGGCCGGACGACCCCTATCCGCAGCGGCTGTGGGTCGACCACGTGCGCGGCCTGTACGCCCTGCTGGACCGGCTGCGGGCCGCCCATCCGGGCGTGGCCTTCGAGTCCTGCTCGGGTGGCGGCGGCCGGATCGACCTCGGCGTGCTGAGCCGCACGGACCAGGTGTGGACCTCCGACAACACCGACCCCCTCGACCGGCTCGCCATCCAGCACGGCTTCAGCCAGATCCATCCGGCCCGGGTCATGGCCGCCTGGGTCACCGACAGCCCGAACGCCATGCTCAACCACCGGGCCAGTTCGCTGCGGTTCCGGTTCCTCAGCGCCATGGCCGGGGTGCTCGGAGTCGGCGGTGACCTCACACGGTGGACGGCGGAGGAGCTCGCCGAGGCGGCGGAGTGGGTCGGGCTCTACAAGGAGATCCGGCCCGTGGTGCAGCGGGGCGACCTGTACCGGCTACGGCCCCCGGAGGGTGGACTGAGCGCCGTGCAGTACGTCCTCGGCGACGAGACCGTCGTCCTCGCCTGGCTCCAGGCGCAGCGCTACGGCGAGCCCGTGCCGGCGCTCCGACTGCGCGGCCTCGATCCGACAGCGGCGTACGAATGCCTCGAAACGGGCGAAGTGCACCGAGGTGCCGTACTGCTCCATCACGGACTGCGGGTCGGTCTGCGCGGGGATCTGGACGCCGTCGTCGTCCGCCTTAAGCGGAAGTAGTCCTTTCTGTCCGAATAAGGCGCTTCGGTCGGTAAGAGGTAACGTGCCCCGATCGTAAAGGAAATGAGGTCGGGGTGCGTGACCATCGTCATATTCGTGACGATGTGTTGTCGCCATGTTCACGTAATTCGGGCGTAATTCAGGGCCATTGAGGAATGAGAGAGATCGGTAATCCACGCTCGGTGACGGCGAATGTGCCGACGCGTCAAGAAAAACACCGTCACGGGCAACCGCAAGCTTGTCCCGTTGCGTCTTGGTCGCTTACGTTCCACACCAATCCGGACGGACGCCTAATCCTGCCGCCGCCCGGAGTCCGCACACACTGACCCGACGTACGGCAGGAGCGGGGGACCCACAGGTAAGACGCCTGTTCCGGTTCCCGGAACGGCTTGGGGTTAAGCCGCGCCTCGGCGCGACCGGGCATCTCCAGCCCGCACCCGACAGCTCACCTCGCAGGCGACGGAGAGGAATTCGCCATGCCCGCGAAGGGTAAGCACCGCCGCCCCAAGACCCAGCGTTTCACCCGCTCCATCGCCGTCGCCGGAACCGGCGGGGCCGCCCTCGCCCTGCCGCTCATGGGTGCGGCCGGCGCCCACGCCGCCACCCCGCAGTCGGCTCCGGAAAAGGCCGTCCAGTCCGCTCCGGCCGCCGAGAAGAAGGCTCCGGAAAACGCCACCGGCGCCCGCACGTACACCGTGAAGGCCGGCGACTACCTCGCGAAGATAGCCGACGACCAGAATGTCAGCGGCGGCTGGAAGAAGCTCTACGCGGACAACCGCGACGCCGTCGGCTCCGACCCGTCGTTGATCCACCCGGGCCTGAAGCTGTCGATCGGCAAGAAGGCGGCGAGCGCTCCGAAGTCCTCGGCCCCGTCGGCGCCGAAGTCCTCCGCCCCGAAGTCCTCGGCCTCGAAGCCGTCCGCCGCCGAGTCGGCCCCGAAGGCGGAGACCGCCGCGAAGCCGGCCGCCGCCGAGCCCGCCGCCGAGAGCAACTCCAGTGGCTACACCCTCCCGGTGGCCGGTGCCACCGTCGGCACCCCGTACCACATGTCCGGCAGCATGTGGTCCAGCGGCTACCACACCGGTGTCGACTTCGTCGTCCCGACCGGCACCTCCCTCAAGGCCGTCGGCGCGGGCACGGTCGTCTCCGCCGGCTGGGGCGGCGCCTACGGCAACCAGGTCGTCATCAAGCTCGCCGACGGCTACTACGCCCAGTACGCCCACCTGTCCCAGCTCTCCGTCTCGGCCGGCCAGACCGTGACCGCCGGGCAGCAGGTCGGCTTGTCGGGCGCGACCGGCAACGTGACCGGACCGCACCTGCACTTCGAGATCCGCACCACGCCGGACTACGGCTCGGACGTGGACCCGGTCGCCTTCCTGCGCTCGCACGGCGTCTCCGTCGGCTGACCGACCGCACGACCACCTGCCTGACACGCGACCGAAGGCCGGACCCCGATCCCCGGGTCCGGCCTTCGGTGTGTGCGCTGCTGATCACCCCGAGGGGGCGTCAAGGGATCGACAGCCGACGGCAGTTGGGACACAGTGATCCCGTCCGGAGTGCAAGCGCTTTCCAGAGCCTTCCCGGCGGATCCCGAGGAGCTGTGTCCCGTGCCGACCACCCGCAGAGCGTTCGGAGCCCTGACCGCAGGAGCCGCCCTGGCGGCCCTCGCCCCGACGGCCATCGCGCACGCCGTGCCCCGCCACCGCCGCCTCGTCGCCCGCGACGACTTCTGCCACGGCCTCGGGCAGTGGGCGACCGAGCTCCAGGACGGCGGCACCGTCACCGCCTCCCGCGGCACCCTGGAGATCGATGTGCCGAGCGGCGCGACCGTGTGGTTCAGGCAGCGGCTCGAAGGGCCTTATGTGCTCGAATACACCGCGACCCCGGTCTCCGAGGGCGGGGTCAACGACCGGGTCTCCGACCTCAACAACTTCTGGAACGCGACCGACGTCCGCTCCCCGGACGACCTCTTCGCGACCCCGCGCGGCGGCGCCCTCGACGAGTACGACCACCTCACGACGTACTACGCGGGCTACGGCGCCAACTACAACACCACGACCCGGCTGCGCCGTTACGTCGGCGAGCCCGGCGTCCGGCCCCTGGTCCTCGACTACACCGAGCCGCTGCTGGTCGCGAACCAGCCGAACCGGGTCCGGATCGTCTCCGACGGCTCCACGGTGCAGTGGTGGAACAACGGGCGGCTCGTCTTCGACCACACCGACCCGCAGCCCTACACGAGCGGGCACTTCGCCTTCCGGACCGTCTGGAGCCATTTCCGGATCCGTGAGTTCCGGGTCTGGCGGCTCATCCCGAAACATCCCTGACGAGCGGTGTATTCCACAGTTGGCGAACACTTGAGGAGTGGCTTATCTCACCGCCCGTCAACCCGCTCCTACGGTCGCGTAGGTCACATTCGAAGGTGAATCATGAGCTGCTGTGGCAGACGATTCGAAGAGTGACAGCAGAGCAGTGATCGGGTCGTACGTGGCGGTGGGGGACAGCTTCACCGAGGGCGTCGGTGATCCCGGCCCCGACGGGGCGTTCGTCGGCTGGGCCGACCGGTTCGCCGTCCTGCTCGCCGACCGCAGGCCCGAGGGCGACTTCCGGTACACCAATCTCGCCGTACGCGGAAAGCTTCTCGACCAGATCGTGGCGGACCAGGTTCCGCGGGCCGTCGAGATGGCCCCGGACCTCGTCTCGTTCTGCGCCGGGGGCAACGACATCATCCGGCCCGGCACCGACCCGGACGAAGTGGCCGAGCGCTTCGAGCGGGCCCTGGCCCAGCTCACCGCCGTGTCCGGCACGGTCATGGTGACGACCGGGTTCGACACCCGTGGCGTGCCCGTGCTCAAGCACCTGCGCGGCAAGATCGCCACCTACAACGGACATGTCCGGGCCATCGCCGACCGGCACGGCTGCCCGGTGCTCGACCTGTGGTCCCTGCGCAGTGTGCAGGACCGCAGGGCCTGGGACGCCGACCGGCTGCACCTGTCGCCCGAGGGGCACACGCGGGTGGCGCTGCGCGCGGGCCAGGTGCTCGGCCTCGACGTGCCGGCCGACCCGGAGCAGGCGTGGCCTCCGCTGCCCCCGCGCGGCGTTCCCGACGTGCGGCGGGACAACGTCGCCTGGGCGCGCGAGTTCCTGGTGCCGTGGATCGGACGCCGGCTGCGCGGGGAGTCGTCGGGCGACCATGTGACGGCCAAGGGGGCGCTGTCGCCGGACGACATCAGGATGCGGATCGCACCGGTGGCGTGAGAGCGGCTCCTGCGCGTGCGGGCCGTGCCGGCGGGAACACCGGCGCGGCCCGCAGGCGTCGCAGCCGTGGCTTCTAGGGCGTCGGCCGCCCCTCCTCCACCAGGCCCAACTCGCGAGCCAGAGCCTCCTCCACCCACTCCTGGGCCCGCGCTCGCGGCACCGCGCCGGCGTAGGACGTCAGCTGGACGGCGAGGCCGTCGAGGAGGGCGGTGAGACGGAGGGCCGTGCCCCGCGGGTCCGGGCAGTGGAACTCACCGGCCGCCACGCCCTCCGCGATGACCTCGGCCAGGGCCGCCTTCCACCGCCGGTCGAGGTCCTGGGCGACCTCCCGCAGCACGGGGTCGCGCAGCGCCGCCGCCCAGCCCTCGATCCACAGCCGCCAGCCCTTGGCCTGCCCGGTCGGGGCGTACCACCGTACGGCCGACCGCAGCCTGCGCAGCGCCGGCGAGCGGCGGCCGAGCAGCTTGCGCAGATGCGCGAGGTCGCCCTCCGCCGCGTGCCGGAACGCGGCGGCGACCAACTGCTCCTTCGTCGAGAAGTGATAGAGGACCAGCGCGTTGCTCACGCCGAGGGCCGAGGCCACGTCGGCGATCCGGACCGCCGCCACACCCCGTGCCTCGATCTGCTCGATGGCCGCCCGCAGCAGATCCCCGCGCCGCTCCGCCACGCTCAACCGGACTCTCGTCACGCCGTCACCCTACCCACGCGTCCGCGACGCCTCGACGGGCATTTCGGCCTGCGCGGTCCAGGCCCGCGACGGCAGCCGCGGAGGAGACGACGGGGCGTCTCACCGGTACCAGCCGAACCGCTCCGCGATCAGCGGCAGCCGGTCCGCCGCGATCGCGTGGGCGGCGGCCCGCGGTGTCGTCCCGTCGGCCTGCGCGCGGGCCAGCATCCGCTCGACCAGGGCCCGCACCGAGCGGCGCGTGTACGCGAGCGCCTCCTCGGCGTCGGCGCCGATGTCCCCGAACAGCGTCCACCACCACCAGGCGTTCGTCCCGGAGTTGACCACGACGTCCGGCAGCACGGTCACCCCGCGCGCGGCCAGCGGCAGCTCCGCTTCCGGCCGCACGGGCATGTTGGCCGCCTCCACCACCCAGCGGGCGGTGATCCGCTCCTGGTTGCCGGCGTCGATCGCGTACGACACCGCTGCCGGCACCAGCACGTCCGCGTCGGCCGACAGCCAGGCGTCGCCCGGCAGTTCGAGGTCGCCGGGCCGCAGCGCCGAGCGGTCCACCGTGCCGTGGGCGTCGCGCGCGGCCAGCAACGCCTCGACGTCGAGGCCCGCCCGGTTGGCGATGGTGCCCTTGAGGTCGGCCACGGCCACGACCGTGCATCCCGCCCGTGTGAGGAAGCGCGCGGTGGCCCCGCCCATGGTGCCCAGCCCCTGGAGGGAGACCCGCGTTCCCGCGTACGGCACGCCGGCCCGGTCCAGGGCGGCCAGGGCCGCTTCGGCCACACCGCAGCCGCCGACCAGCTCGTCCAGCCCGATGCCGTCGACCTCGACCGCGAAGGCGTCCCGCAGCCGCCGCCGGGCCCCGGCCTCGTCGTCCAGCAGCGGGTACACGGCCTGGATCGAGGAGACCAGCCCCGCCTCGGCGGCGGCCCGGTCCACCAGGTCCTGGGTGAGCCCCAGGTCCTCGCCCGTCGTCCAGCAGCTCTCCATGTACGGCCGCATCGCGCGCAGGTAGCGCACCAGCAGCGGGTACGCCTCCGGGTCCCGGGGGTCGCAGTCGATGCCGCCCTTGGCGCCGCCGAGCGGGACGTAGCGGCTCGCGGGGTCGTAGTGCAGGGCCTCCTTCACGGTCATGCCGCGGGCCAGGCCGGTGACCTCGTCCAGCGTGCAGCCCGCGCGCATCCGCAGACCGCCGCTGGCGACCCCGCGCACCAGCCGGTCGACGACCAGGAAGCCCTGCCGTCCCGTGAGGTGATCGGTCCAGGTCAGAGACAGCAGGGGGGTGGCCATACGGGCTCCTTCGCCGTCGGGTTACTGAATCATCGGTCAGTATCTCCTTCGGTGGGATCCCTGTGGCCCGGTGGTGTCGGAGGGGCCGACCATAATGGAAAGCCTGACCGACTCCACCTGGAGGTACCGTGGCCGGTTTCCGTACCCTGAGCTCCGGGCTCCGTGCGCTGCAGCCCGGGGCGTTCGGCGCGGATCCCAGCGGTGAGCGCATGGCGCGCATCCGCAGATCGCCCCACTTCAAGGACGGGGTCTTCCAGAACCCCGGCGGCCCCGCGCGGACCCGGCCCTCGGGCTCGACCGTGGACTTCGCGAAGGTCTTCTTCGACAAGGACACCCGGCCCCGCCGCACCCCGAGGGGCACCGTTCCGGTGCACTCCACCACCCTCGCCGACATCGCCCGGCCCCCGGCCACCGGGCTGCGGCTGACCTGGATGGGGCACTCCAGCGTGCTCGCGGAGGTGGACGGACGGCGCGTCCTGTTCGACCCGGTGTGGGGCGAGCGCTGCTCCCCCTTCCCCTTCGCCGGGCCCAAGCGGCTGCACCCCGTGCCCGTGCCGCTGGCCGCGCTCGGTCCGGTCGACGTCGTGGTCATCTCGCACGACCACTACGACCATCTGGACATGCCCACCATCAAGGCGCTCGCCGGCACGGACACGCTCTTCGCCGTGCCTCTCGGCGTCGGCGCGCACCTGGAGCACTGGGGCGTGTCCGCCGGCCGGCTGCGCGAGCTGGACTGGCACGAGTCCACCGGGATCGGCGGCCTCACCCTGACCGCCACCCCCGCCCGGCACTTCTGCGGCCGTGGGCTGCGCAACACCCAGCACACCCTGTGGGCCTCCTGGGTCGTCGCCGGTGAGGAGCACCGGATCTACCACAGCGGCGACACCGGCTACTTCGACGGCTTCAAGGAGATCGGCGCCGAGCACGGGCCGTTCGATGCCACGATGATCCAGATCGGCGCGTACTCCGACTTCTGGCCCGACATCCACATGACTCCCGAGGAGGGCATGCGCGCCCATCTCGACCTCCAGGGCGGACCGGAGCACGGCCCGATGCTGCCGATCCACTGGGCCACCTTCAACCTGGCGACGCACCCGTGGGCGGACCCCGGCGAGGGGACGCTCGCGGCAGCCCGCGCGGTGGGCGCCCGTGTCGCCCTGCCCCGCCCCGGCGAGCCCTTCGAGCCCACGGCTCAGACCGTCCCGTCCGAGCCGTGGTGGCGTGGGGTGGCGCTCGCCCCGAAGGGGGGCCGTCCAGCTGCGGAGGCCCTCACCGGAGCCGGCATCAAGGCCGCGTCGGACGCGGCAGCCGTGGCCCAGGCCGACACGGTGAGTGACGACGACCGTCGGGCCGGCCAGGGCACCGAGGACCCCGAGTCCCTCCCGGCGGGCTGACCCGGGGCGTACGGCAGACGGACGGCGAGGGCCGGGGAGCGAGAGGCTCCCCGGCCCTCGCCGTCTCCGTGTGACCGCTTCTGACCAGGTCGGATCGAAGTGTTTTCGTTCATGGTCGGATGCCTGAAGGCGTTATCGGTCTGCCGTACGAGACCTCATACCAGAGCGGGACGCTCAGCGTATGAGTTTGTCAACTGCCCACCGCACATGATGCGCTGGCGACTACTGTCAGTGGCCGTCGGGAAACAGGGCGGATCAGGAGCGGGGGCAGGCACGTGCAGGCGCAGGGCGGACGAGGGAGTCGACGCGACGGGGATGCCCGCTGCCCGCGCGCCACCGACGCCGGCACGGGTGCGGGCGCCGAGGCGGGCGCCGGGGCCGCTGACGCGGTTGCCGCCGTCGGTGGCACGGGTGCTGCCGGCGCCGGTGCGGGCGTCGCCGGAGCCCTGGGCCCGGGCCGGCACGCGGGCCCCGGTGGCGTCGGGGCCGTGCGGAAGCGGAGTGAGCCCGGGCGTGCGACCCGGGGCGCGCGCAAGCGGCCACGCGAACCCGGCCGCACCCCCGCAAGCGCCCCTGGCACCCAGGCCCGACGGACCAGTACGAGGACACCGATGTCTCACCTCCGCGCCCCGGCCGCACGCGCAGACCGCCGTGAGGGCGGGCGGCACGGGCGGCCTGCCGTCCGCACCGCACCCGCGTTGCCCGAGACCCATATACGGCCCCAGCTGCTGCGCCTCGCGGTGCTGCCGCCCGTCGCCGTCGCCCTCAGCGGCTGCGCCGCCGTCCTCTTCACCGTCCGGTCCACCGGAGTGCGGCCGGGCCCCACCCTGTGGGCCGTGCTCGGCGGCGCGGTCTTCGTGGCCTTCGTCGGCATCGCCGTGGCCGCGGTCGCCGCCAACCGGGCCGCACGGTCCGTGCACGACCGCATCGGCGTGCTGCGCCGCAGCACCGCGCGGCGCGAGGCCGAGCTGCGCACCCTCGTCGAGACACTGCGCCGCGGCGACGGCCCGCCGCAGCTCGCACCACAGAGCCGGCCCGACGGTGCCGCAGGGGACGCCGACGACTTCGACCTCCTCACCGCCGACCTGTCCCGCGCGCACGACGGCGCCGTCACCGCCGTCGTGCAGGCCTCCCAGCTCTCCAGTCAGACCGGGAGCGAACAGAAGCTCGAGGTGTTCGTCAACCTCGCCCGGCGCCTTCAGTCCCTGGTGCACCGCGAGATCTCCATCCTCGACGAGCTGGAGAACGAGATGGAGGACCCCGACCTGCTCAAGGGGCTCTTCCACGTCGACCATCTCGCCACCCGCATCCGCCGCCACGCCGAGAACCTCGCCGTGCTCGGCGGGGCCGTCTCCCGCCGCCAGTGGAGCAACCCGGTCTCCATGACCGAGGTGCTGCGCTCGGCCATCGCCGAGGTCGAGCAGTACTCGCGGGTCAAGCTCGTGCCGCCGATCGACGGGCAGCTGCGCGGCCACGCCGTCGCCGACGTCATCCACCTCCTGGCCGAACTCGTCGAGAACGCCACTGTCTTCTCCGCCCCGCACACCCAGGTGCTGCTGCGTGCCAACCTCGTGACCTCCGGGCTCGCCGTCGAGGTCGAGGACCGCGGACTCGGCATGCCCCTGGAGGAGCAGACGCGGATGAACGCGCTGCTCGCCGACCCCGACCAGGTGAACGTCGCCCGCCTCCTCGCGGACGGCCGCATCGGCTTGTTCGTCGTCTCCCAGCTCGCCCGTCGGCACGGCATCACCGTCCGCCTCCAGACCAACATCTACGGCGGAGTGCAGGCGGTGCTCGTCGTGCCGCAGGCGTTGCTGGGAGCGGAGGCCGGGGCGGGGACGCCAGGGGGAGCGGGGCAGCCGGACGGGCAGACCGGAGGGCAGGGGCACAACGGGCAGGCTGCGGTCGGTGCCGGTGCCGGGTCCTTTGTCGGGGGCGCCTCCAGAGGGCAATTCCCGGGCGGGGAGGCCGACTTCGGGGTCTCGTCCGTGCCGCTGCCCTCGTCCGGATCAGGGCCGTCGGCCCCGCTCTCCGCACCCGCGGCATCCCCGGGGCACGAGCAGGAAGCCGAACCCGGCCCGGGCGGGAGCGCGCAGGGCGGCCGGCCCGCGCCGCTGCCCTTGCGCGGGGCCCGCCGGGAGCGTCCCACCCCGGCCGAGGCACGGCCCGGTATCAGTCCCGAGGACCGGCGCGTCCTCGCCGAGAACGTCACCGCGCCTCCCACCCCCCGCAACGGCGCCGTGCGCGGCACCATGGGCAAGCCCCAACTGCCACGACGCCGCGCCCAGGAGCACATCGCACCGCAGCTGCGCGACGGCCCGGCGCCGCGCCAGGACCCCGAGCACCTCGTGGGCCACGACCCCGGACTGATGGCGGCCTTCCAGCGCGGCATCAGCCTGGCGGAGGCCCAGCAGAGCATCGAGGCCGGGAACACGGAGTGGGGCGACATGGAGACGGCCCCCACGGAGTCCGCGCACATGGACTCCGCGCACATGGACTCCACGCACATGGACTCCGCCCACACGGAGCCGACACCCAGGGCGTCCGCCCACAGGGACCCGATGCCCGTCCGGCCGGTTCACCTCGAGGCGCTCCCCTCGGAGTTGTCCCCCTCGAGCGGGCCGACGCCCGCCTCCCGTTCCGACCACCGCACGACCACCCGGCAGGACGGGAGCGCACCTGCCGGATGACCACCCCCCTTTCCACCCCCACCTCCAGCGCTCCCGCAGACCTTCGTACCCCAAGGAGTCGATCCACCATGGCGAGCGATGCGCCGACCGCCCATGTTTCCGATCTCGACTGGCTGATGAGCGGCCTCGTGCAGCGCGTACCGCACACGACCGCCGCGGTGCTCCTGTCCTGCGACGGGCTCGTGAAGTCCGTGCACGGCCTCGACCCGGACAGCGCCGACCACATGGCCGCCCTGGCCTCCGGCCTGTACTCCCTCGGCCGCAGCGCCGGTGTCCGCTTCGGCGACGGCGGCGACGTGCGGCAGGTCGTCGTCGAACTGGCCTCCACCTTGCTGTTCGTCACCACCGCCGGCTCCGGCACCTGCCTGGCCGTCCTGGCCGGCCGCGAGGCCGACGCGGCCGTGCTGGGCTATGAGATGGCGATGCTGGTCAAGAGCGTCCGCCCCTACCTGGTGACCGCTCCCCGGCAGTCCGTCGAATCCCCGGCGATGAGGCCTTGAGCGTGACGGCGGCCGGTGACGGGCCCTGGCTCGACGACGCGGCCGGGCGGCTGGTGCGGCCGTTCACGGTCAGCAACGGCCGCACCCGTCCCACCGTCGCGCTCGACCTCGTGTCGCAGGTGATGGCCACCGGGGCGACCCCCCTCGGCTATCTCGGCCCCGAGCACGCGCAGGCGATCGAACGGTGCCGGGTGCCCGTCGCCGTCGCCGAGGTCTCCGCCCATCTCAAACTGCCGGTGGCCGTCACCAAGGTGCTGCTGGCGGACCTCGTCGACTGCGGGGCGCTGACCACCAAGCCCCCCGCGTTCCACCACAACCCGACGGACCGGGCCCTTCTGGAGGCAGTGCTCGATGGACTACGACGACAGCTCTGACTACACCGACGGGCCGGGCCACGGCGCCGACCCGTTCCCCACCGCGCTGAAGATTCTGGTGGCGGGCGGGTTCGGCGTGGGCAAGACGACCTTCGTCGGCGCGGTCAGCGAGATCGCGCCGCTCAGCACGGAGGAGCTGCTCACCACCGTCAGTGCCGCGACCGACAACCTCGACGGCATCGAGAACAAGGTCGAGACGACCGTGGCCATGGACTTCGGCCGCATCACCCTCGACCCGGAACACGTGCTGTACCTGTTCGGCACGCCCGGACAGGAGCGGTTCTGGTTCATGTGGGACGAGTTGTGCGAGGGCGCGCTCGGCGCGGTCATCCTCGCCGACACCCGCAGGCTCCAGGAGTGTTTCGCGGCCGTCGACTTCTTCGAACAGCGCGACCTCGGCTTCATCGTCGCCGTCAACGAGTTCGACGGCGCCTACCGCTACGACCCCGAGGAGGTGCGGGGTGCCCTCGACCTGTCCGAGGACGTCCCCGTCGTGTGCTGCGACGCGCGGATCTCCAGCTCCGGGGTCCAGACCCTGCTGACCCTGGTGCGCCATCTCATCGCCCACACGCCGGCTCCCGCGACGGAGTATGGCGCCCACATGTGACCCCCTCATACCCCCCAGGGAGCCCGTATATGACGAAAGTCCACAGCCCAGGAGCATGCCCATGACCTACGACCCGCCGCGCCCGGCCGGTCGTCTGCTGCTCACACCCGAGGACAAGGAGGCCCCCGCCCGCACCCGCCGACTGCGCCGACTGGGCCTGGGGGAGCGCCCCGAACCCGCACTCGACGCCTTCGCCCACTGCCTCGCCGAGCTCACCGGGGTGCCGTACGCCATGGTCAACCTCCCCGACGAACAGGGGCAGTTCTACGCTGGCCTGTATGTACCGCCTGTCGCACCGGTCGTGCGCAGCGACGGCACCAGTCCGCGCCTCGGCCGCACCCTGCCCCGCGACCACGGGTTCTGCCCCCATGTGGTGGCGCGCCGCAAGGCCCTCGCCCTGGAGGACGTCGGTGATTATCCGCGGTTCGCGGGCAATCCGGTGGTCGACGAGTTCGGCTTCCGGTCCTATCTGGGAGCCCCGCTCATCGACGGCACGGGTCTGGTGCTGGGCACGGTCAGTATCGCGGACGTCGAGCCGCGGCCGTGGGGGAAGCCGGGCCTGACGGCGATCAAGGAACACGCCGCGCAGCTCGTCATGGAGCTGGAGTCCCGGGACGGCCTGCCGCCCTACTGAAACCCCGGGTTCGCACAGGACACCTGAGGGCGTGAAGGAAAGCTGAGGCGGCGCTTAAGAAATCCTCGATGGACCGGCGCGGCTGCGTACGGCAGATTGCGGTGCGATCCCACTCCTCTCCCGGTCCAGGGGTTCCTTCGGCGTGCCCGGGGCCGGGACTCACCCACAGGAGCCGTAGCGGTGAAGGCGCTGGTCAAGCAGAAGGCGGAACCCGGGCTGTGGCTCGCGGACGTCCCCGAGCCCACCGTCGGGCCCGGCGACGTCCTCATCAAGGTGCTGCGCACCGGTATCTGCGGCACCGATCTGCACATCCGGGCCTGGGACGGCTGGGCCCAGCAGGCGATCAGCACCCCGCTCGTGGTCGGGCACGAGTTCGTCGGCGAGGTCGTCGAGACCGGGCGCGACGTCACCGACATCGGCATCGGCGACCGGGTCAGCGGTGAGGGCCATCTGGTCTGCGGCAAGTGCCGCAACTGCCTGGCCGGCCGCCGTCACCTCTGCCGGGCCACCGTGGGACTCGGCGTCGGCCGGGACGGGGCGTTCGCCGAGTACGTCGCGCTGCCCGCCGCCAACGTGTGGGTGCACCGGGTCCCCGTCGACCTCGACGTGGCCGCGATCTTCGACCCGTTCGGCAACGCCGTGCACACCGCGCTGTCGTTCCCGCTCGTCGGCGAGGACGTCCTGGTCACCGGCGCGGGTCCGATCGGTCTGATGGCAGCCGCCGTGGCCAAGCACGCAGGTGCCCGCAACGTCGTGATCACCGACGTCAGCGAGGAGCGGCTGGAACTCGCCCGCAAGATCGGCGTCAGCCTCGCGCTGAACGTCTCCTCAGCCACCATCGCCGACGGCCAGCGCACGCTCGGACTGCGTGAGGGCTTCGACATCGGCCTGGAGATGTCCGGCCGCCCCGAGGCCATGCGCGACATGATCGCCAACATGACGCACGGTGGCCGGATCGCGATGCTCGGCCTGCCCGCGCAGGAGTACCCCGTCGACTGGTCCCGCATCGTCACCTCGATGATCACCATCAAGGGCATCTACGGCCGTGAGATGTTCGAGACCTGGTACGCCATGTCGGTCCTGCTGGAGGCCGGCCTGGACCTCGCGCCCGTCATCACCGGCCGCTACGACCACCGCGACCACGAGGCGGCGTTCGAGGACGCGGCGAGCGGCCGCGGCGGCAAGGTCATCCTCGACTGGACCGCGTAACCCCCCTTTCCGCAAGCACCTTAGGAGAGCTTCCCCATGTTCGACTCCGTGCGCGACGACCTGCGCGCCACCCTCGACGAGATCCGCGCCGCCGGCCTGCACAAGCCCGAGCGCGTCATCGGCACCCCGCAGTCCGCCACCGTGAACGTCACCGGGGGCGGCCGTCCCGGCGAGGTCCTCAACTTCTGCGCCAACAACTACCTCGGCCTCGCCGACCACCCCGAGGTCGTCGCCGCCGCCCACGAAGCCCTGGACCGCTGGGGCTACGGCATGGCCTCCGTCCGCTTCATCTGCGGCACCCAGGAGGTGCACAAGGAACTGGAGGCCAGGCTCTCGGCGTTCCTCGGCCAGGAGGACACGATCCTCTACTCCTCCTGCTTCGACGCCAACGGCGGCGTGTTCGAGACCCTGCTCGGCCCGGAGGACGCGGTCATCTCCGACGCGCTCAACCACGCCTCCATCATCGACGGCATCCGCCTGTCCAAGGCCCGCCGCCTGCGCTACGCCAACCGTGACCTGGGCGAACTGGAGGCCCGCCTCAAGGAGGCCTCCGACGCGCGCCGCCGTCTGATCGTCACCGACGGCGTGTTCTCCATGGACGGCTACGTTGCCCCGCTGCGCGAGATCTGCGACCTCGCCGACCGCTACGACGCGATGGTCATGGTCGACGACTCCCACGCGGTCGGCTTCGTCGGACCCGGCGGCCGCGGCACGCCCGAGCTGCACGGCGTGATGGACCGCGTCGACATCATCACCGGCACCCTCGGCAAAGCCCTCGGCGGCGCGTCCGGCGGCTACGTCTCGGCCCGCGCCGAGATCGTCGCCCTGCTGCGCCAGCGCTCCCGGCCGTACCTGTTCTCCAACACGCTCGCCCCGGTGATCGCGGCCGCCTCCCTGAAGGTGCTGGACCTGCTGGAGTCGGCGGACGACCTGCGCGTCCGGCTGGCCGAGAACACGGCCCTCTTCCGCGGCCGGATGACCGAGGAGGGCTTCGACGTCCTCCCCGGCGACCACGCCATCGCCCCGGTGATGATCGGGGACGCGGCGGTCGCCGGGCGCATGGCGGAGCTGCTGCTGGAGCGCGGCGTCTACGTCATCGGTTTCTCGTACCCGGTGGTGCCGCAGGGCCAGGCCCGGATCCGCGTCCAGCTGTCGGCCGCGCACTCCACGGACGACGTCAACCGCGCGGTGGACGCGTTCGTGGCGGCACGGGCCGAGCTGGAGGGCTGACCGGCGGCACGGGGTGCATTTGAGACAATCGATGCATGATCGAAGCGCGGCGGCTCCACATCCTCCGGGCGGTGGCCGACCACCGTACGGTGACGGCGGCTGCCGCCGCGCTGTATCTCACCCCGTCGGCCGTCTCCCAGCAGCTTGCCGCCCTGGAGCAGGAGACCGGCCACCGGCTCGTCGAGCGCGGCGCCAAGGGCGTGCGGCTCACCCCCGCCGGCGAGATCCTGCTCAACCACACCAACGCGGTCCTCGCCCAGCTGGAGCGGGCCGAGGCCGAGCTGGCCGCATACAGCTCGGGAGCGGCCGGCACCGTCACGGTCGCCTCCTTCGCGACCGGCATCGCCCTGGTCGTCGCGCCCGCCGTGGCCGGTCTCGCCCGGTCGGCGCCCGGGATCCGCATCCGCGTCCAGGACGCCGAGGGCGACGCCAGCCTTCCGATGGTGCTGGACCGGCAGGTCGATGTCGCCGTCGCCGTCGAGTACCGCGGGGCCCCGCCCGCCGACGATCCGCGACTGGCCCACGTGCCGCTGTACGCCGAGCCCTTCGACGCGGTCGTCCCGGTCACCCACCGCCTGGCCGACGCGGCCGAGGTGCCGCTCGCCGAACTGGCCAAGGACCCGTGGATCGGCCAGTACCCCGGCAACCCCTGCCACGACGTGGTGATACTGGCCTGCGAGAACGCCGGTTTCGAGCCCCGCATGGAGCACTCCTCGGACGACTTCCGCGCGGTCGTCGCCCTCGCCTCGGCCGATGCGGGCGTCGCCCTGGTACCGCGCTCGGCGCTGCGCGGCATGGACCTCACCGGGGTGGTCGTCCGCCCGGTCGACGGGACGGCCCCCACCCGCCGGGTCTTCGCCGCCGTACGCCGGGGAGCCGAGGAACACCCCCTCATCCGCCCGGTGCTCGACGCGCTCGGCACGGCGGCCCGGGTGTGAGCGGTTCGTAACCCAGCCGTCTCATATCCGGGATAGCGTCCCGGATATGAGAACCGACGAGATGGGCCCCGTCGACGCCCGGCTGGGTGCGCGCCTGGCCGAGCTGCGGGCCCAACACGGCTGGTCCCTGGGCGAGTTGGCCGACCGCAGCGGGGTGAGCCGGTCCACCCTGTCCCGGGCCGAACGGGCGGAGATCAGCCCCACGGCCGCACTCCTGAACCGCCTGTGCGCCGTCTACGGCCGCACCATGTCCCAGCTCCTCAGCGAGGTCGAGGCCGAACCGGAGGCCGTCGTCCGCTCCACCGGCCAGCTCGTCTGGCAGGACCGGGCCTCCGGCTTCGTACGGCGATCCGTGTCGCCGCCGCACCCCGCCCTGCGCGGCGAACTGGTCGAGGCCCGCCTCCCGCCCGGTGCCGACCTCGCCTACGACCGTCCGCCCGTGGCCGGTCTGGAGCAGCACATCTGGGTCCTGGAGGGTGCCCTGGAGGTGACCGCGCAGGACACCGAACACCGCCTGGACGCCGGTGACTGCCTGCGGATGCGGGTGTGGGGGCCGACCCGGTTCCGGTGCACGGCTCCCGAGGGCGTCCGCTATCTGCTGGCGGTGGTGCGGCCGTGATCCGCCTGGACGAGACCCGACTGCTCGCCTGCGCATCCGAGTTGGCGGATCTGCTGGCCGCCACCGTGAACGGGGGCGCCTCGGTCGGCTTCCTCGCCCCGCTCAGCCATGCGGAGGCCCTGGCCTGGTGGGAGGGCCGGGCGGCCGATGTCGCCGCGGGCCGGCTCGCCGTGTGGGCGGCGTACGACCGGGACCGCGTGCTCGGCACCGTGAGCCTGGCGTTCCCGGGCAAGGCCAACAGCCGGCATCGCGCCGAGCTCGTGAAGCTGATGGTGCACCCGGACGCCCGGGGCCGCGGCCTCGCCCGCGGGCTCCTGGCCACGGCGGAGGACGCGGCCGCGGCGGCCGGAGTCACGCTCCTGCACCTGGACACCGAGACCGGCAGCCCCGCCGAGCGTCTGTACCGGTCCACCGGCTGGACCCCGATCGGCGCGATCCCCGACTACGCGGCGGACCCCGGCGGAGTGCTGCGGCCGACGACGATCTACTACAAGCGCGTACCGGCAACCGCTCCCACCAGGTGATTGTCAGTGGGAGCCGATACGGTGCGTGCCATGCCGGATGCCGAAGACGTACGACGGATCGCCCTGTCCCTGCCGGACACGACGGAGAAGATCGCCTGGAGCATGCCCACGTTCCGGGTCGCGGGGAAGATGTTCGCCACCCTGCCGGAGGACGAGACCTCCCTCGCCGTGCGCTGCCCCAAGGAAGAGCGGAACGAACTGGTGCTCGCCGAGCCGGGGAAGTTCTGGATCGCCGACCACGAGTCCCAGTTCGCCTGGGTGCGGGCCCGGCTCGACGCCATCGAGGACGAGGCCGAACTGCGCGACATCCTCGCCGACTCCTGGCGCCAGGCCGCCCCGACCCGGCTCCTGGAGGCACACCCCCGGCTCGGCCTGCCGGCGGAGTGACGTCCTCCCCGTCTCACACCCGGACCGCCGCCCCGACGAAGCTCCCGATGCGCTCCCGCAGCGACCGGGCGTCGAGACCGTGGGCGGCGACATGCTCCGCCGGCTGCCCGTACCGCCGCAGTTCGCGACGGCCCACGCCCAGCCCGAGGACCCGGTGCGGCAGATCCGACAGCGCGTCGTTCGCGGCGGCTGTCGACGTGCCCGCCAGGTAGGGCTCGACGAGGACGACGTCCGTCCCGGCCGCCTCGGTGGCCCGGCGCAGAGCGGCTCCGTCGAAGGGGCGGACGGTGGTGGCGTACAGGACGGTGACGTCCATGTCCTCGGTGGCCGCGAGCACCGCGTCGAGCATCGGCCCTACGGCGACCACGACACCGGAGCGCCCCTCCCGGACGGTGCGGAACCGCTCCCCGTCGACCGGCAGGGCCCGCCCGTTGGCCTGCAGGGACAGCCGTACGTACACCTTGTCGTCGCCCGCCGCGACCGCGTGCCGGAGCAGCGTCTCGGCCTCGTCCGGGTGCCCCGGCACATGGACGGTCCAGCCGTCCAGGGTGTCGAGCAGCGCCACATCGCCCGGCGCCATGTGGGTGTAGCCGCCCGCGGGCCAGTCGAAGGAGGCGGCGGCGCTCACCAGCACCGCGCCCGCGTCCTGGTGCCCGAGGTCCAGCTTGATCTGTTCGAAGGGCCGCTCCACGAGGAAGCTGGCGAAGGTGTGCACGACGGGCCGCAGCCCGGTCAGCGCCAGTCCCGCCGCCGCCCCGACCAGGAGCTGCTCGCGGATGCCGACGTCGATGACCCGGCCGGGATGGCGGCGGGCGGCCCCGGCGAAGCCGTCCGTGCCGATCGCGGCGAGGACCACGGCGACCCGGGGGTCCTCGTCGAGCAGCCTGGAGACGACAGGGGCGAGACGGTCACGCATGGTGTCCATGGAGTTGAGGTTCCTCTCGGTGCGGGGGGGGCTCAGGCGGACTTCGGTTCGACCCGGGCCACGACCACGTGCGGGCGGCCCGGGTGCGGCGCGGTGAAGGCGGCGTACAACGCCTCGTGGTCACGGCCGTCGACGGTCAGCGCGGACCAGCCCGCCGCCTCGAAACGGGCGGCGATCCCGCCGGGCCGCGCGTACGTCGCGGAGGAGTTGTCGACGACGACGGTGTGCAGCCGGTCGAGCCCCGCGGGCCCGGCGAAGGCGATCGCCTCGTGGTTGCTGCCCTCGTCCAGCTCGGCGTCCCCGATCAGCGCCCACACCCGCGGCTCGTCCAGCCCCTGGGCACGCAGCCCCAGCGCCGTACCGACGGCGATCGGCAGCCCGTGCCCCAGCGATCCGCTGCCGATCTCGGCCCCCGGCACGAGCGTCCGGTCGGGGTGGTGGCCGAGCGGGGAGTCGTACGAGCCGAAGCCCGGCAGCCACTCCACCGGCACGAACCCCTTGGCGGCCAGCACGGCGTAGTACGCCATCGGCCCGTGCCCCTTCGACAGCAGGAACCGGTCCCGCTCCGGATCGGTCCTGCCCTCGGGGCTCACCCGCAGCACCCGGTCGTAGAGCACCCACAGCACGTCCAGCGTGGACGTCGCGGCCGGGCCGTGCTTCTCGTCGCCGGTCATCAGGCCCATCAGCCCCGGCAGGTCGGCATACATGTAGGTCTTCATCCGCGTCGCGTCGGTCATGACGACGAGCGTGCAACCTCGACCATGCTTGAGGTCAAGCGGCGCCGTCCCGGAAACGGATGCGCGATCACCGGTGTGAGTGCGGTATTGTTTCCCTGCGCGTTCGGCCGGGGGAATCCCCAGGTCAGACGGGCAACGGGACGTGGCGCAGCTTGGTAGCGCACTTGACTGGGGGTCAAGGGGTCGCAGGTTCAAATCCTGTCGTCCCGACAGAGTCGACCAGCGGGTCTGCCGATATCGGCAGACCCGCTGATTGCGTTCCGGGGGATTCGCCGGGCGGGCTCAGCCGCCGCCGTCCAAGTCGTCGCGCCGGCGCGCAACCTCCAGCTCGTGGCCGCCCAGCCGCATCTCGTACAGCTTGCCGCGGGCGTTCTCGAAGGGCCGGTGGAGGATCATCATCAGCCGGCCGTCGAAGGTGTGGAAGAGCATGCCGTGACCGCTGTCCTCGCGGACCAGCGGACGGCGCTGCTCCCACGGCCCCGTGAGGTCCCCGGATCTCGATACGGCGTACGTCTGCACATAGCCGCCGCTGACGGTGCCGTCCTGGCCGGCCACGTTCTTCTCGTAGGTCGACCACAGCATGAGCAGGGACCCGTCGGGGGTGCGGTACAGCTGGGGGCCGTCGGTGATGTAGGGCGGCAGCTGGTGCGGGACGCCGGCGGGGATCTGCTCGCCGGTCCAGGGCGCGTCCGAGGCCTTGAAGAGGAACACCGGGTCGCCGGCCGTCCGGGACAGGTCCGGGCTCAGACGGACCGCCTCCATCGTTCCGTCGATGGTCTGGAGCCACTCGTGCGCGTACACCATCCAGGGCTGACCGGACGGGTCGACGTACAGCGTGCCGTCCAGGGTCATGAGGTGCTCGGGCGGGACGGGGCGGGACGGGTCGAGCACCGTGAAGGGACCGAGCAGGGAGTCGGAGACCGCCGTGATCGTGCCGCGCATGTGGGTCGGGGTCCGGAAGGGCACCCCCCACTGATTCGCCGGCGGGACCGGAAGGGGCCGGTCCGCGTTGTGCAGCGTCGTGAACAGGTAGTACCTGCCGTCCCAGGCGTGCACCTCCGGCGCCCACGCCCCGTCCGTGGCCCAGATGCCCTCCTGCCCGGCGGTCAGGAAGACCACCACGGGCGGCGTCCAGTCGCGCAGGTCGTGGCTGCGGTAGACCATCGTGCCGATGCCGTCCACGCCCGACACGGACGGGACGTTGGAGGTGTAGAGGTGGTAGGTGCGGGTCCGGTCGTCGGCGACGACGAACGGGTCGTGCAGCGGCATGCCGGGAAGCTGCATCGGCGGTGGTCCTTTCCTGACCGCCCGGGTGGGTCAGATCACGCAGCCCGCATGCGCCAGCGCCTGCTTCAGCAGCACCCCGTGCCCGCCCGGCATCTCGCTCTGCACCGCCTCCGAGACGGCGTCCTGCGGGCTGAACCACACCAGGTCGAGCGCGTCCTGCCGGGGCCGGCAGTCGCCCGTCACCGGCACGATGTACGCGAGGGACACCGCGTGCTGGCGGGGATCGTGGTACGGCGTGATGCCCTGCGTCGGGAAGTACTCCGCGACCGTGAACGGCTGGAGCGACGCCGGGACGCGGGGGAGCGCGACCGGGCCGAGGTCCTTCTCCAGGTGACGCAGCAGCGCGTCGCGGACGCGTTCGTGGTGCAGTACACGGCCGGAGACGAGCGTCCGGCTGACCGTGCCGTCGGGGCCGATGCGCAGCAGCAGGCCGACACTGGTGACTTCGCCGCTGTCGTCGACGCGGACCGGGACGGCCTCGACGTACAGGATCGGCATGCGAGCGCGTGTCATCTCCAGTTCGTCGGAGGACAGCCAGCCGGGCGTGGTTTCGGTCATGTCAGACATTGCTTGATCATACTTTCAGCCGTTCGGACTTCCTGGGTAGCCGCTTCAGGAGAACTGTGACCGGCCACACGCCCGTTCAATCGTCCTCCTGCGCATCGTCCGGCAGCCCGTCAGACCCTGAGGGCGTTGTCCCGCCCGGTCGGCGTGATCTCCGGGGCCTCCGCGAGGACCGCACCGGCCCGGGCGGGGCCGACGTAGTGGACGGTCAGGCCGACGTCGGGGTACACCTGCTCGACACGCGTACTCCGCGGTTCCTCCGGTCTTCTGCGACGAAGGCGGCCCGTCAGGGCTTCACGGCCACCGCCCCGTACTGCGGCACCAGCACGGCCGAGCCGGGCTCGGCACGCCACTGACCGCACGACACCATGCCCGGCTCCAACAGCTCCAGCCCCTCGAAGAACGCGGCGATGTCCGCGCCGGCGCGGGCGGTGATCGGGGGAGTGGCGTTCTCGTTCCAGAACTTCATGGCCGGGATCTGGCCCGCGCCGCCCAGTTCGTCGTCGAAGGTCGGGTGGGTGAGGACCAGGAAGCTGCCCGAAGGCACCGCGGCCATCACCCGGCGCACGATGTCCCGGGCCTTCTCGGCGTCCAGGACGAAGTTGAGGATGCCCAGCATCATCACGGCGATGGGCCGGGTGAAGTCGAGGGTCTGCGCCGCCCGTTCGAGGATGGCGTCCGGGTCGTGCACATCGGCGTCGATGTAGGAGGTGACGCCCTCGTGGGTGCCGGTCAGCAGTGTGCGGGCGTGCACCAGCACGATCGGGTCGTTGTCGACGTAGACGATGCGCGAGTCGGGCGCGAGGCGCTGGGCGATCTCGTGGGTGTTGTCCGCCGTCGGCAGTCCCGTGCCGATGTCGAGGAACTGCCGCACGCCGCGCTCACCGGCGAGGAACGACACGGCCCGGCCGAGGAAGTCCCGGTCGGCCCGGGCGATGTCCCGGATGATCGGGAACATGCCGGCGACCTGCTCGCCGACCTGCTGGTCGACCTCGTAGTTGTCCTTGCCGCCGATCCAGTAGTTCCACACGCGCGCGTTGTGCGCCACACCGGTGTTCAGCCTCGCCGACCCGCCCGAAGGGGTGTGGCCATCGCTCACGACTCGTCCTCTCCTCGCACTCGCACGAACGACCGAAACCGGTCATCGCCGCCATTGTGCCGCTCCGGTGATCACGCTGTCCCGGGAATCGGCTGAGCGGGCACGGGCGTTGGGACGGGGCCGGCGTGCGGGAGAAGCTGCCTGCCGTGCGGCCGGTCTAGCCGGGGCTCGCGGCGGGCGACTTCCCGGCGAGGACGTCCTCGAGGCGCTGGGTGCCCTGCTGCACCGCCTGCTTCGCGGAGTCGTTCTCGTCCCCGTCGAGCCCGCCCGCCGTGACGGTGATCGCGTCTGCGCCGACCCGTACGGCGGCGACGTCCAGGGTCAGCGTGGCCTCGTTGCCGCCGGTCGAGCCCTGCACCGTCACGCGCAGGCCCTGCCGGGCGTCCCCCACCGCGGGCAGCGAGATCGCGATGACCTGGACGGTGCGCCGCTCGCCGCCGTCGGTCACGGTGAACTGGTCGCACTTCTCCGGCAGGGTCGCCATCCAGTCCAGCGAATCCTGCGGGTCGGTCCGGTCGTAGGAGGCGACCTGGTACAGCAGGCGGGAGTCGCCCTGCTGGAAACCGCGCAGCTCGGACGCGCCCGACGGCCTGCCCAGCAGATCGTCGTCGAACAGGGAGTCGAGGAGCCGCCGGCAGTCGGACGCCTGGGCCTCGGCGGTGAGGAAGTCCGAGACGTCGACCGTGCCGATGAGCAGGCTGTCGTGCCAGTTCCTCGCCTCCGTGTCCTTCACCTGGGTCCAGTCGTCCTCGATGTCCGCCTCGGTGATCAGCGCGGTCCGGGCGCCGTCCGTGGAGAGGGTGGCGGTGGGCGAGGGGGTCTGCCGCTTCCCGGCGACCTGTGACGCGGTGACGCCAGGGACGCGCGCACCGTCCGTGCCGCCGTCGTCCGAGCAGGCGGCGATGGAGAGCAGCGTGCCTGCCGCCAGGGCGGGGGAGAGGACGCGGACGAGCCGGGACGGACGACGGGTCATCGGGAGTGCCTCCTGGGAACGTGGCGCGTGCCCCCAGCGCACCACCGCCGCCGACGGCCCACCACCGGCGTCGGACCGTTCGGGTGAGGTCCGCAAGGCACTCCGCAGGACAGGGAACTGCCCGACTCCTGGCGTGAGAGCTCGCGCGCGCTGTTCAATGAAGCTGCACACGCTGCCCGAGCAGAGGAGCCGCCCGTGTCATCCGCCGTCGTGCCGCCCGTCGGCGCGCGTATCCGGCAGGCGCGCCTGGAGCGCGGTACGAGTCTGCGCGCGCTGGCGCGGGAGGTCGGTGTGTCGGCGAGTCTCGTTTCGCAGATCGAGACCGGCAAGAGCCAGCCGTCCGTCAGCACGCTGTACGCGATCACCACGGCGCTGGGGATCTCCGTGGAGTCCCTCTTCGATGCCCGGGAGGGTGCCCGGGAGGGTCTCCGGGAGCCGGTCCGGGAGCCGGTCCGGGCGGGCGCCGGAGCGGGTCCGCCCGCCGCGTCCCCCGCCACCGTGCCGCACGCCCTCGCCGCCTTCGCCGCCGATCCGGGGCGGCGGATCGGACCGCTGGTCGGCGCGGGCGGGCGCGAGACCCTGGAGCTGGACTCGGGCGTCGTGTGGGAGCGTCTCGGGCGGGTGCCGGGCGCGGAGGCCGACTTCCTGCTGGTGACGTACCGGCCCGGTGGCTCGTCCTCCGGCTCCGGCGCGCTGATGCGGCACCCCGGCACCGAGTACGGGTACCTGACCTCCGGCGAGCTGATCCTCACCCTCGGTTTCGAGGAGTACACGGTGCGGCCGGGCGATTCCGTCTGCTTCGAGTCGACGACACCCCACCGCTACCGCAACGATGGAGAGGTACCGGCTGTGGGCGTCTGGTTCGTGTCCGGCGATGTTCAGTGACACTTGACACCCACCGCACACGGGCGTTCACTCCGAAGTGGGGGTGGTCGCCATGGCGATCCGCACATATGGCCCCAACGCCGTCGACTGGGAAGAGCGCATCGACCTGGACCGGCTGCGCGGACAGCGGCTGGCCCGGCTGCACGAGTCCCTGAACCGCTCCGAGCTCGGCGCGGTGCTCAGCTTCGACTTCGCCAACATCCGCTACATGACGGCCACCCACATCGGCACCTGGGCGATGGACAAGCTGATCCGCTTCGCCCTGCTGGTGCGCGACGGGGAACCGGTCGTCTGGGACTTCGGCTCCGCCGCCCGCCACCACCAGCTGTACAACCCGTGGCTCGACTACAGCGACGGCAAGGGCGGCCCGCCCACCGGTGCCCGCGCCGGCATCTCCACCCTGCGCGGTGCCTTCCACCCGGACGCCGGGATCGCCGAGGACGTGGCCGCCAAGATCGCCTCCGAGCTGCGCGACCACGGCCTCGCGGGCGAACCGCTCGGCGTCGACGTCGCCGAGATGCCGGTCCTCGCCGCCCTGCGCGCCGAGGGCATCGACGTCGTCGACGGGCAGCAGGTCTTCCTGGAGGCCCGCCGCATCAAGACCGGCGACGAGATCGCCCTGCTCACCCAGGCCTGCGCCATGGTCGACGCGGCCTACGAGGAGCTGTACGGGTATCTGCGCCCGGGCGTACGAGAGAACGAGTGCGTCGGCGTGGTCAGCAAGGTGCTCTACGACCTCGGCAGCGAGTACGTCGAGGGCGTCAACGCCATCTCGGGCGAGCGCTGTTCACCGCATCCGCACGTCTACAGCGACCGTCTGATCCGCCCCGGCGACCCCGCCTTCTTCGACATCCTGCACAGCCACCTCGGCTACCGCACCTGCTACTACCGCACGTTCGCCGTCGGCAGCGCCTCCGGTGCGCAACGGGACGCCTATGTGCGCTGCCGTGCGTACATGGACGAGGCCATCGCCCTGGTCCGGCCGGGCGCCACCACCGCCGACATCGTGCGGGTCTGGCCGCGTGCCGAGGAGTTCGGCTTCACCGACGAGACGGCCGCCTTCGCCCTGCAGTACGGCCACGGCGTCGGCCTGTCGATCTGGGAGAAGCCGATCTTCAGCCGCCTGGTCTCCCTCGACCACCCCGAAGTCCTCGAGGAGGGCATGGTGTTCGCCCTGGAGACCTACTGGCCGGCCGCCGACGGCTGGTCCGCCGCCCGGATCGAGGAGGAACTGGTCGTCACCGCCGACGGCTGCGAGGTCATCACCAAGTTCCCCGCCGAGGAACTGCTGGTGGCCGGGCGCAAGTACTGGACGGTGGGCGGCGCGCTGAACACCCGTCGCGAGGCGCAGTCCCACCTCAACACCGGGGACCGCTGATGGACGCCACCGCACTCCTCGACCGGTACGAGCGGATGAACGTCATCCGCCGGACCGAGAAGGCCGCCCACGACCTGTTCCTGCGGGGGCTCGTGAAGGGCACCACGCATCTCGCCGCCGGGCAGGAGGCGATCGCCGTGGGCGCGAGCGCCGCCCTGCGCCCGGACGACTATGTGTTCGCCACCTATAGAGGCCACCACCATGCCCTCGCCCGGGGCGCCACCCCCGAGGAGTGCCTCGCCGAGCTGATGAGCCGGGCGACCGGGCTGTGCAAGGCCAAGGGCGGCTCCATGCACCTGACCAAGGCGGCCACCGGCATGCTCGGCTCGTACGCCATCGTCGGCTCGCATCTCCCGATGGCGGTGGGCGCGGCCTGGTCGGCCCGGCTGCGCGGCACCGAGCAGCTCGCGGTCGCCTTCTTCGGTGACGGCGCGACCAACATCGGCGCTTTCCACGAGTCCCTCAACCTGGCCGCCGTGTGGAAACTGCCGGTGCTGTTCGTGTGCGAGAACAACCTGTACATGGAGTACACGCCGATCGCCGACGTCACGGCCGTGCCACGCCCCGCCGCCGACCGGGCCCCCGCCCACGGCATCCCGGGCGAGGTCGTCGACGGCAACGACGTCGTGGCGGTCGAGGAGGCGGTAGGGCGGCTCGCGCGGCGGGCCCGGGCCGGAGACGGGCCCGCCGTGCTGGAGGCCGAGACCTACCGTCACTTCGGGCACAGCCGTGCCGACCCGGCGGCCTACCGCCCGGCCGAGGAGGTCGAACGGTGGCTGAAGGCCGATCCGTTGGATCTCGCGCGGGGGCGTCTGGCCGAACTGGGCGTGGGCGAGGAGACGGTCGCCGAGGCCGACGAGCGGGCCCGGGCCGTCGTGGAGCGGGCCGTCGAGGCGGCGAAGGCCGCGCCGCCGCCCGATCCGCGGGAGGCGCTGACCGACGTGTGGGCGGACGGAGGTGCCGCATGGCGGACGTGATCACCTACCGGGACGCGGTCGCCGAGGGCATCGCGCGTGAGATGCGCCGGGACGCGTCGGTGGTGTGCCTCGGGGAGGACATCGCCGCGGCCGGCGGGGTGTTCAAGACCACCACGGGGCTGCGAGAGGAGTTCGGGCCCGAGCGGGTTTGGGACACGCCCATCTCCGAACAGGCCATCGCGGGCGCGGCGATGGGCGCCGCCATGACCGGGATGCGGCCCGTCGCGGAGATCATGTTCTCCGACTTCCTGGCCTGCTGCTGGGACTACCTCGCCAACGAGATCCCCAAGGTCCGCTACATGACCGGCGGCCAGGTGACCGTGCCCCTCGTCGTACGCACCGCCAACGGTGGCGGCCTCGGCTTCGGCGCGCAGCACTCCCAGGCCACCGAGAACTGGGCACTGACCGTACCCGGACTGAAGATCGCGGCGCCGGCGACACCCGCCGACGTCATCGGCATGCTCGCGGCGTCGATCCGCAGCGACGACCCGGTGGTCTTCTTCGAGCACAAGGGGCTGCTCGCGACCAAGGGCCCACCGCCCCCGCCCGGTCACGTCGTCGAGCTGGGCCGGGCCGCGGTCGTCCGCGAGGGCGGCGACGTCACGCTCGTCGCGCTCGCCTCCATGGTTCCCCTGGCTCTGCGGGCCGCCGACGTGCTGGCCGCGGAGGGGATCGAGGCGGAGGTGGTCGACCTGCGCTGTCTGGTCCCGCTGGACGCCGCGACCGTCCTCGGCTCACTGCGCAGGACCTCGCGGCTCGTCACCGTCGAGGAGAACCCGTACCAGGGCGGCTGGGGCGCCACCGTCGTCTCGGTCGTCGCCGACGAGGGATTCGGCCTGCTGGACGCGCCCGTGCGGCGGGTGGCGGGGGAGTGCGTCCCGCTGCCGTTCGCCGACGCGCTGGAGGAGCAGGTCATCCCCACCGTCGACAAGCTCGTCACGGAGGTCCGCAGGCTCGCCGCGTACTGAGCCGCACACCCGCCATCGAACACCCCATGGGAGGAAGCGCGATGACCACAAGGACACTGCTGCGCTCCGGTCACGTGATCTCGATGGACCCGAACATCGGGGACCTGCCCCAGGGGGACGTCCTCGTCGAGGACGGCAGGATCGCGGCCGTCGAGCCCGAGATCAGCGCCGACGCCGAGGTCCTCGACATGACCGGCCACATCGTGATCCCCGGCTTCGTCGACACCCACCGCCACACCTGGGAGGCACCCATCCGGGGCGTCGCCCCCGACGCCACCCTCGACGACTACTTCGTCGACATCCTCGACACCTTCGCGCCCCTGTACACCCCCGAGGACGTCTACGCAGGCAACCTCGCGGGCGCGCTGGAGTGCCTCAACGCCGGCATCACCACGCTCGTCGACTGGTCGCACATCAACAACACCCCGGAGCATCCGGACGCGGCGATCCAGGGTCTGGCGGAGTCCGGCATCCGGGCGCAGTACGCGTACGGAAGCGCCAACACCTCCCTCGCGGACTACTGGTTCGAGAGCAAGATCGCCATTCCGGCGGACGACGTACGGCGGATCCGGTCGGCGCACTTCGCGTCCGACGACGGTCTGCTGACCATGGGCCTCGCCACCCGCGGCCCCGGCTTCTGCCTGAACGAGGTCGTCACCGCCGAGTGGGCCATGGCCCGTGAGCTGGGCCTGCCCATCACCGTGCACGTGGCCATGGGGCGGCTGGCCGGCCGCTTCGGCATGGTCAAGCAGCTTCACGACCTGGGGCTCCTCGGCCCGGACACCACCTATGTCCACAGCTGCTACCTCAGCGAAGAGGAGTGGCGGATGGTCGCCGACAGCGGCGGCACGGTGTCGATCGCGCCGCAGGTGGAGCTTCAGATGGGGCACGGCTGGCCGCCCGTGATGCAGGCGATCGAGCACGGTCTGCGGCCGTCGCTCAGCATCGACGTCGTCACCACGGTGCCCGGCGACATGTTCACCCAGATCCGCGCGGCCTTCGGTGCCGAACGCGCCCGCGTCAACGCCGACTGCTGGCAGGCCGACGTGCCGGTGCCCGACACCATGCTGACAGCACGTCAGATGCTGGAGATCGCCACGCTCAACGGCGCCCACGTCGCCGGGCTGGAGGACCGGACCGGCTCCCTCACCCCCGGCAAGCGCGCCGACATCGTCGCGGTCGACGCCACCGCACCGAACGTCGCCCCCGTGCACGACGCGGCGGCCGCGGTGACGCTGTGCGCCGACGTCTCCAACGTGGACACCGTCCTCGTCGACGGCGTGCTCCGCAAGCGCGACGGCGCGCTGCTCGGCGACACCGCACGCGCCCTGCGGCTCGTCGGCGAGTCCCGTGACCGGCTCCTCGCGGCGAAGGAGGCCAGGGGAGCGAAGGCACCGGCATGACGAATCACCTGGTGCGCCACGCCGACGACCTGCCCGAGCCGCCCTACGACGGCCACGGTCACCGGCGCCGGGCGCTGGTCGGCGAGGAGGACGGCAGCGTCCACACCGGCTTCGGCCTGTGCGAACTGCTCCCGGACGGCCGGGTGCCCGCCCATGTGCACTCGTACGAGGAGACCTTCCACGTCCTCGACGGAGCCGTGGTCCTCGACGCGCCCGACGGTTCGTACCTGCTGGAGGAGGGCGACTACGGCCTGCTGCCGACCGGCGTTCCGCACGCCTGGCGTGGGGCCGGGGGCACCGGCGGACGCTGGGCCGACATGCTGGCCCCGGTGCCGCGCGCCCGCTACGGCCACGACACCCAGGCCGTACCGGACCTGCCCGCGCGCGAGCCGGCCCGGTTGGACGTCCGCGACCCGCGCACCCGTTCCTTCGGCCACTTCGAGCCCGGCCAGATGGATCCCGGCAAGCAGTCGCAGGATCTGCTGGCCGTCACGGCGAGCATGCGGACCGCGCTGCTGGTCTACAGCGGGATCACGGTGAAGATGATGATCGACCGCGACCTGGGCGCGGTCGCCTCGACGATGTTCATGGTGCAGTACGCGTCCGACGGGGTCATCGGCACCCACGACCACCCCTTCGAGGAGACCTACCTGATCCTGGAGGGCGTGGCCGAGGCCACCCTCGACGGCGAGCGGTACCGGCTGGAGCGCGGCGATCTGGCCTGGGCGGGCACCGGATGTGTGCACGGTTTCGTCAACGCGGGGCAGGGGCCGCTGCGCTGGCTGGAGACACAGGCGCCGCAACCGCCGTCACGGCACTCGTACCGGTTCACGCGGGACTGGGACTACCTGCGCGCGGCACTGGAGGAGAAGTCATGAGCACTGTGCTCGTCGTCGGCGGCACGTCCGGGATCGGGCTCGAGTTCGCCCGGTCGCGGACCGGACAAGGAGACGACGTCGTCCTCACCAGCCGCGACACCCAGCGGGCCGAAGCGGTCGCGAAGGAGGTCGGCGCCCGCGGACTCGCCCTCGATCTGGCCCGGCCGCTGGAGATCGCGGCGGCCCTGGCCGGCATGGGGCGCGTCGACCATCTGGTGATCGCGGGTATCACCCGGGACGACAACAAGGTGACCGAGTACGACATCGGCGCCGCCCTGCACCTGGTCACCCTCAAGCTCGTCGGCTACACCGAGGTCGTGCACACGCTGCGCGGCAGGCTGCACGACGACAGCGCCATCGTGCTGTTCGGCGGCCAGGCCAAGGAACGCCCCTACCCGGGCGCGACGACGGTGGCGACGGTCAACGCGGGGGTGCGGGGCCTGATGAACTCCCTCGCCGTCGAACTCGCCCCCGTCCGGGTCAACGCCGTGCACCCCGGTGTCGTGGGCGACAGTCCGTACTGGCAGGCCAAACCGGAGAAGGTGCTCGCCGCGTTGCGCGCCGAGACCCCCACGGGACGGCTCGCCGTGATGGCGGACGTGGTCGACGCGGTGGACTTCCTGCTGCGCAACCGGTCGGTCAACGCGGTCGAACTGACGGTGGACGGAGGCTGGTTGCTCGGGTGAGCGAGCGGCCCGCCGAACGGAGGCCGCCGGAAGCCCGCCGCTCATCCGGCACGCCGCAGCGTGTCCTCCACGACCTCTTTGCCCACCGCCGCCCGCACCAGAGCGGCGGCGAGGACGGCCGGGTCGGTGTCCCCGGCCAGTTCGGTGAGGCGCTCGGGGTCCTGCGGCAGGTTCAGCCGCTCGGCGCCCTGGAGGGCCTTGGCGTCCAGGTAGGGGGCCGCCTCCGGCCAGACGCCCTGCGCCTCGCGCAGGAAGATGCCGGCTCCGGCAGGCCCCATCCCGGGAAACTCCTGGAGGAGGCGGTGCAGTTCGGAGACCTTGCCGTCCGCCTCCTGGCGCAGCCGCCGCAGATCCCCGCCCCACCGCTCCGTCAGCAGCTCGGCCCCGTCGCCGAGCTGGGTGGCCGTGCGTTCGTCGTAGCGCCGGTAGCCGCCCCGGCCCAGGGCGTCGACCCGCTGCTGCCAGGTGGCCTCCGCCATGCGGCGCGGATCGCGCAGCCCCGCCTCGTGCAGGGCGCGGGCGGTGGCCAGCGCGATCGAGCCGCGGATGCGGGCACTGAGCAGATGGGACAGCACCAGCAGCCGGTACAGCGGTTGCGGGGTGCCCTTCAGTCCGATGCCCGCCTCCTCGGCGTACGTCCGGCCGTGCGCGCCGATGAGTTCCCGTACGACGCGCTCCTGGCGGCCCACGGCCTATCCCTTCAGCGGGTCGTGCCCGACCGTCATCAGCCGGTGCCGGCGACGGGTGTCCTCGGCCGTCACCTCCGGCTCGGGCTCGTTCTCCAGGTCCACCTGGCCGGTGACCGTGTCCACGACCTTCCGCATCACGCGCAGGTCGTCCTCGGTCAGGTCGGTGCGCCGCTTCTGGAGGATGGCCAGGACGTGCTGCCCGGTGGCGGAACCCGCCTGGTCCGGCAGCGGCTCGCTGGCCTCGTCGGCGTCGCGGACCCGCAGCCAGGCCGCGAGTTCCTGCGAGGTCATGTTCACCACGCGGTGGAAGTCCTCCCACAGCGCGTCGAGTTCGAGGGCGTCGGTCATCGTCTGCCCCTTCCGTCCGTACGTCGGATGCTCTGTGCCGTCCCCCGGTATCAGCGCGGGAAGTTCTCGGCGTCGAACATCCACCGCTGCTTCTCCAGCTCCGCGGTGATGCCGATCAGCAGGTCCTGGGTGACCGGGTCCGCCTTCTCGGTCGCGTCGATGCGCTCGCGCAGCCGGGCCACCGCTTCCTGCAGCGCGTCCACCATCACCTGCACGGCGTCCGAGTCGCGCACCCAGCCTTCTTCCGGGGCGGGCAGCGTGAAGGCCTTGGCGACGGTCTCCGGCCGGCCGTCCGGCGGGACACCCAGCGCCGCGGACCGCTCCGCCACGGTGTCGGCGAAGTCCCGCACCGCCGTGACCACCTCGTCGAGCTGGAGGTGGATGGACCGGAACCGCGGACCGACGACGTTCCAGTGCGCCTGCTTCCCGACCAGCGAGAGCCCGAGCAGATCCACCAGGGTGTCCTGGAGTGCCTCGCAGGAGACCTTGCGGGCGTCGTCGGGCAGTGTGCTCCTCACAGCCGTCATAGGGCACTTCTCCTTCTCGCGTCGTTCCTGGTCGTCCGGAGCAGTGCGTCGCGCTCCTCCTCGCCGGTGCCGCCCCACACGCCCGTGGCCTGACCGCTGCCCAGCGCGAAGCTCAGGCACTGATCGGTCACCGGGCAGCGCGCGCAGATCCGCTTCGCGGCGCTCACATCACGCAGGGCGGGGCCGGCGGTGCCGACGGGAAAGAACAACTCGGGGTCCTCGTCCACGCAGGCGGCACTCCGCAACCACTCCATGAACGCGCGGGTGCCCCGGGCGCACTGGTGCAAACGCGACCCATGGGGCCGTTCGGCCTGCGATCCGACCTGTGGGGAACCCCGGAGGCGCAGAATCTTCACAGACGGCGGGGCAAGGGTCTATAGTCCGAAACTAGCAGTGCTAATTAATGCGCGGTGTGAGGAGCCTCTCGTGCGTCCCGTCCACTTCGCGGCCGCCCGCCGCACCCCCATCGGCAAGCTGCGGGGAGCGCTCTCCTCGATTCGGCCGGACGACCTCGCCGCGACCGTCGTCCGCGCCCTGGTCACCGGCGTGCCCGCGCTGGACCCGGCCCGGATCGACGACGTCTACTGGGGCGCCGCCAACCAGGCCGGCGAGGACAACCGCAACGTCGCCCGCATGGCCGCGCTGCTCGCCGGCCTCCCCGACTCCGTGCCCGGCGCCACCGTCAACCGCCTCTGCGCCTCGGGCCTGGAGGCCGTGACGACCGCCGCCCGCACCATCGCCGCCGGTGAGGCCGACATCCTGATCGCGGGCGGCTCCGAGTCGATGAGCCGCGCCCCCTTCGTCCTGCCCCGCCCCGACGAGGCACTGCCGCACCGCATGGAGACCGCCGACACCCGCCTCGGCTGGCGCCTGGTCAACCCGGCCATGCGCGAACTGCACGGCCTGCTGGCCATGGGCGAGACGGCCGAGGAGGTCGCCGAGCGGTACGGCATCCCGCGCGAACGGCAGGACGACTTCGCCCTGCGCAGCCACCGACGCGCCGCCCTGGCCCGCAAGAACGGCCACTTCGACGACGAACTGCTGCCCGTGGAGCGCCCCGACGGTGTGGTCGTCGACAGCGACGAATGCGTCCGCGAGGACACCTCGTTCGAGAAGCTGTCCCGGCTGAAGCCGGTCTTCCGCGACGGCGGCACGGTCACCGCGGGCAACGCCTCGCCGATGAACGACGGCGCCGCCGGCCTCCTCCTCGTCAGCGAGGAGGCCCTGAACGACCTGGGCCTGGAGTCCCTGGGCCGCTACGTCGCCGGCGCCTCCGCCGGTGTCCACCCCGACGTCATGGGCATCGGCCCCGTCCCCGCCACCCGCAAGGTGCTGACCCGCGCCGGCTGGAGCGTCGGCGACCTGGAGGAGGCCGAGTTCAACGAGGCCTTCGCCGCCCAGGCACTGGCCTGCGTGGACCAGCTCGGCATCGACCCCGACCTTGTCAACCCCAGCGGCGGCGCCATCGCGCTGGGCCACCCCCTCGGCTGCTCCGGCGCCCGCATCCTGACGACGCTGCTTCACCGGATGCGGCGCACGGGAGCGGGGCGGGGGCTCGCCACGATGTGCGTCGGGGTGGGACAGGGGAGCGCGGTCCTCGTGGAACGGGCCTAGGGGGTGTCCGCAAAGTCCCGCCTGCCCCTCGACGCCCGGCACGCACTCTCGCCGCACCGGGCGAACACCCAAGTACAACCAGTACGCGGGTGCCCGCCCGGCACGCCGAGAGCACGCACCGAACGCCGCGGGGCCCGCCCTCCGGGCGAACGACGCGACTTTGCGGACACCCCCTAGCGGCACCCGTTCCGGGGCCCATCAGGCGAGACAGCGCTGACGAGCACTGTTCGTTGCACTTAGCATCAGTGTTCGCATGAACACCATGACGCTCTGGCACATCACCGGCTGGGAGTTCGCCGCCCTCGCCTTCGCGGCCCTGCTCGTCGGCTTCTCGAAGACCGCCGTGAGCGGGGCCAACACGGTCAGCCTCGCCGTCTTCGCGGCGGTGCTGCCCGCCCGCGCCTCCACCGGGGTGCTGCTGCCGATCCTGATCGCCGGAGACCTCCTGGCCGTCGCCACCTACCGGCGGCACGCCCACTGGCCCACGCTGTGGCGGCTGTTCCCGGCGGTCGCCGCGGGTGTCGTCGTCGGGACGGTGTTCCTGATCTGGGCGGACGACGCGATCGTACGGACCTCGATCGGCGCGATCCTGCTGCTGATGGCGGGCGTGACGGTGTGGCGCCGGCGTACGGCCGACACGGAGGAGGATCCGGAGTCGGTCACCACCCCGTCGGGCCGTCTCAAGGCCCGCTCCTACGGCGTCCTCGGCGGCTTCACCACCATGGTCGCCAACGCGGGCGGCCCCGTGATGTCGATGTACCTGCTGTCCGCGGGCTTCCGCAAGCTCGGCTTCCTCGGCACCTCGGCCTTCTTCTTCCTCATCGTCAACGTCTCCAAGCTGCCCTTCAGCGCCGGCCTCGGCCTGATCGACGGCCGCTCGCTGCTCCTCGACCTGGCGCTCGTGGTGTTCGTCGTGCCCGGCGCTCTCTTCGGCAAGTGGGCCGTGCACAGGATCAACCAGCGGCTGTTCGAGCAGCTCGTCATCGCGGCGACCGTCGTGGGCGGTCTGCAACTACTGCTGCGCTGACTCCCGCAGCAGCGCCGGAAGGTCCGCGAAGGAGTCGATCACGTGGTCCGGCGTGCCGTCGGCGGCCCGCAGCGTCTCCGGCTGGAACTTCCCGGTCCGCACGAGCACCCCGGTGACCCCGGCGCGCTGCGCCGCCAGCACATCGGACTCGACGTCGTCCCCGACCATCACCGCCTCCTGCGCGCCGACGCCCAGCCGGGCGAGCGCCGACTCGAAGAACGCCCGCGCCGGTTTGCCGGTGATCTCGGCCTCCACCCGCGCGGCCCGCTCCAGCCCGGCAAGGAACGCCCCGGAGTCCAGCCGCAGTCCCTCGGCCGTGCGCCAGTACAGGTTGCGGTGCATCGCCACCAGCCGGGCCCCGCGCTGCAGATGCCCGAAGGCCCGGTCGAGCGCCGCGTAGCCGAACTCGGGACCGGCCCCGCCGATGAGGACGACATCCGGCAGGGTCCCGGTGTCGCCCGCCCCGACGACGGTGACACCGTCGAGGTCCTCCGCGATGTCGCCGCTGTTCAGCAGCGCGCACCGGGCGCCGGGACAGTGCTCGGCGAGGTACGCGGCGGTGGCGGCGGGCGCGGTCAGAATGTCCCCGGCGGACACCGGGAACCCCGCGTCCGCCAGCGTCCCCGCGATCGACGCCCGGGTGCGGGACGTCGTGTTGGTGACCAGCAGGACGGCGAGCCCGGCCTCCCGGACCTCCCGCAACGCCTCGACGGCCCCGGGCAACGGCCGCCACGACACGGTGAGCACCCCGTCGATGTCCACGAGCACGGCACGCACGGACTCCATGCCAGGACGATAGCCACCCGGAGCCGCGTCCGCCGGTCGGCACCCGTCCCGTCACCGGCCGGACCGGACCTCGTACGCTCGACGCCGTGTCCTCTCACGTCCTGATCCTCGGCGGCACGTCCGAGGCCCGCGCCCTGGCCACCGCGCTGGCCGCACGCCCCGGCATCCGCGTCACGACCTCCCTCGCGGGGCGGGTGGCCGAGCCGGGGGCGCTCGACGGGGAGGTGCGCGTCGGGGGCTTCGGCGGGGCCGGGGGACTGGCCGGGTGGCTGCGGGAGGAGGGCGTGGACGCGCTGGTCGACGCCACGCATCCCTTCGCCGAGTCGATCACGGCCAACGCGGCCCGCGCCGCGATCGAGACCGGCGTGCCCGCGGTGGTGCTCCGCCGCCCCGGGTGGCGGCCCGGCCCGGGGGACCACTGGCACCCGGTCACCTCACTGGACGCGGCCGCCGAGCTGCTTCCGCGTCTCGGCCGCCGGGTGTTCCTCACCACCGGCCGCCTCGGCCTGGCCTCGTTCGCCCGTCTGACGGGGATCCACTTCGTCGTACGGTCGGTGGATCCCCCCGAGCCGCCGATGCCGCCCGACACTCATGTGCTGCTCGCGCGCGGCCCGTTCACCGTCCCCGGCGAGACGGCCCTGCTGCGTGAGCACCGCGTCGACGTCCTGGTGACCAAGGACAGCGGGGGAGCGGCGACGGTGGCCAAGCTGACAGCGGCCCGGGACCTCGGGCTGCCGGTCGTGGTCGTACAGCGGCCACCGCTGCCGGACGGTGTGACGGCCGTACCCGATGTGAAGGGCGTGCTGGAACGGCTGGTAATCGGGTAGGGCGCTCACACCGAGGCGGCCGTGAGGGACTTGCCCTGACTGCGCGGCGGTCCATGGCCCAGGTCCTCCACCAGCAGCCGTTTCGCGATCGCGTCGACCGCGACGCGCAGGTCGCTGTCCTGGGGGCGGCCGATGTCCTGCCCCAGCCGCTCCTCCAGCCAGGCGGCCCAGGCCCGGGTGCGCATGCCAGAACGTCCGTACGGGTGCCCGGTGATGTGCCCGTCGGCCACGTCAGTCGCGCGGGTGCCGGCGCAGCAGATACGTGTCCATGATCCAGCCCTTGCGCTCGCGGGCCTCGGACCGCAGCCGCTCGATGCGGGGGGCGGCCTCGGCGATCGGGCCGGAGACGAGGATCTCGTCCGGGGTGCCGATGTAGGCGCCCCAGTAGATGTCGACGTCCTCCTGCGCGTACCGCCGGAAGGTCTGGTGGGCGTCGAGCATCACCACCACGTCGTCCACGCCCTCCGGGAAGCCCTCCGCCAGCCGCCGGCCGGTGGTGATCTGCACGGGCCGGGCGACGCGGTTGAGGCCCGTGCGGTGCCGGGCGACGAGCGCCGAGACGCTGCTGATGCCGGGCACGACGTCGTACTCGAACGCGACGGCGCCCCGCTCGAGCACCTCCTCCAGGATCCCCAGCGTGCTGTCGTACAGCGACGGGTCGCCCCACACCAGGAACGCGCCGGTCTGCTCCTCGCCGAGCTCCTCGGCGATCAGCCGCTCGTAGATGTCGGCACGGGCGCTGCGCCAGTCCCCGACGGCCGGGGAGTAGGCCGCGCCGCCGGCCCTCCGGTCCCGCTCCGGGTCGCGGGCCTCGACGACGCGGTACGTCCCCCGCGGCACGTGCGCGTCGAGCATGTCCCGGCGCAGCCCGGTGAGGTCCGCCTTCACCTCGCCCTTCTCCAGGATGAAGAACACGTCCGTGCCCCGCAGCGCCTTGACCGCCTGGAGGGTGAGCTGGTCGGGGTCGCCCGCGCCGATACCGATGACATGAATCTTTCGCACGCCCCGAGTGTGCCGCACCGGGGTCGGGGCGGGTACACCGAGGTCGGATCGCCGGTGCCCGGAGCGTGACCGGGAATCTCCCGTTGCCGCAGCTCAGCGCCCGGCTGCCGCGCCCCGCAGCCGAGGCGCCCGCGCCGCCGCGTCCACGGCCCGGCCGTTCTGCTCCACGTCTGCGGCCAGCTCCCGCGCCCACGCCGTCACGCTCTCGACGTCGACCCCGTGCGGCAGCGCCTGCCCGGAGCCGGCCAGCCAGGCCTCGGCCGCGCCCGCCCCCCGACGCAGGAGCCGGGCCCCGCCGGTCGGATTGCCGCGGGCGGCGTGCGTGAGCCCCACGGCGAGCTGGGCGAGGCCGCGCCACAGCTCGCGCTCCTCGTCGGGCCCCGACTTCCACGCGTCCTCGAAGACCTCGTGCGCGTGGAACGGTTTCCCCTCGTCCAGCAGCCGCTGTGCCTCGGTGACGGTCTCCTCCGGGGTGCGGACGACGCCCTCGGGCTGCCGGGCCACGCCGTCGGTGCCGTACGGCAGGGGCCGTCCGAGACCGTCCCGGGGCCGGGCGCTGCGCGCCCGCCCCTCACTGTCGCGGTCCCGTGCGCCGACCGCCCGGCCCGGCTGAGTCTCTCCAGTGCTGCCCATACGCCGATTGTCCCGCCCGGCCCGCTTTCGGCGCGGCCAGGGGTGTGGGGTAAAGTGCTGTTCGCGCGATCACGCGGCTCACCGCGGGTGGCGCGCACCGGGACGTGGCGCAGCTTGGTAGCGCACTTGACTGGGGGTCAAGGGGTCGCAGGTTCAAATCCTGTCGTCCCGACGGTGCGAAGGGTCCCGCAGGCCGAAGCCTGCGGGACCCTTTTCGTTGCGTGTACGCCCTTGACCTCGAGAGCACTCCAAGCTGAAGACTCCCCGACGTACCCCGAACCCCGGGGGCCGCCGGAGGGAGCGACAGGCATGAAGTACCGTACGATCGGCACGGACCCCACGACCCGCCGCGAGGTGAGCGTCCTCGCGCTCGGCGCGATGCTGTTCGGCTCGGTGACGGACGAGGCGACGTCCTTCGCCCTGCTCGACCGCTACGTCGAAGCCGGCGGGAACTTCATCGACACCTCCGACAACTACGCCTTCTGGGCCGACGGCGGCCAGGGCGGCCAGAGCGAGGAGCTCCTCGGCCGCTGGCGGCGCAGCCGCGGCATCGGCGACGAGGTCGTCATCGCGACCAAGCTCGGCGCCCGCCCCCTGGCCCCCGGCACCAGCTACGTCGACAACCCCGAGGGCCTGTCCGCGAAGGTGGTCCGCGAGTCCGCCGAACGCAGCCGGGAACGGCTCGGCCTGGCGAAACTGGATCTGCTGTACGCGCACATCGAGGACCACACCGTCCCGGTCCAGGAGACTGTCGAGGCCTTCGCCGCCCTGGTGGCCGAGGGCACCGTCGGACTGCTCGGCGTGAGCAACCACGCCGTCTGGCGGGTCGAGCGGGCCCGGGCCCTCGCCGCCGCTGCCGGACTGCCCGGCTACGAGGTCCTCCAGTACGCGCACACCCATCTGCGCCCCCGCACCGACGTCCCCGACGCCCTGTTCCGGGACGGCAGCCTCGGCCACGCCGGCCCCGACCTGCTCGGCTACCTGAGGGCCGAGCCCGGCCTGACCCTGGTCGCGTACTCCCCGCTGCTGAAGGGCGCCTACACCCGCCCGGAGCGGCTGCCCGCCGACTTCGACCACCCCGGCACCCCGGCCAGGCTGGCGGCACTGCGGGGCGTGGCCCGGGAGACCGGCGCGACCGTCAACCAGGTCGTGCTCGCCTGGCAGATCGGCGGCGAACTGCCCGTCCTGCCGCTGGCCGGGGTCTCCTCGGTGGCCCAGCTGGAGGAGAACCTGGCGGCGGTGGACCTGGAACTGACCCCGGAGCAGCGCGCCCGCCTGGACACGGCGCACTGAAACCGTGCGACCGTGGAGGGGAATCGGCATCCGGACCTCCGGAGGGAGCACCGGCCATGACCACCCACCCGGCCCACCCCGGCGCCCGCTCGATCAGAACCACCCCGGAAGGACTCCTGTGGGAACCCAGCGAGCGCTGGGTGCGCGGCCGCAAGGGCGACGTCACCGTCGTCGACAGCCGGCACCCGGTGCTCGTCTGGGAGCCCCGCCTGCCCGTGCCGCAGTACGCCTTCCCGCGGGAGGACGTCCGCACCGACCTCCTCCGCCCGGCGAAGAGCCCGCCCACCGGCGCCCACACCGGCTCCCGCACCTTCTACGATCTCGACGCCGACGGCGAGGTGCGCGAGAACGCCGCCTGGACGTTCCCCGCCGACGACTTGGCCGGCCACATCGCCTTCGAGTGGTTCCTGCGCGCCGACACGGGCCTCGACCACTGGTACGAGGAGGACGAGGAGATCTTCATCCACCCCCGTGACCCGCACAAACGCGTCGACGCGCTGCCGAGCAGCCGCCACGTGCAGGTCCAGATCGACGGGCAGCTCGTCGCGGACAGCCACGCCCCCGTCCTGCTCTTCGAGACCTCCCTGCCCACGCGGTACTACCTCCCCCGGGAGGACGTCCGCCTCGACCTGTTCGACGCCACCGACCACCACACCGGATGCCCCTACAAGGGCACCGCCGCGTACTGGTCCTGGCGTGGCGAGGGCGATGTACCGCCCAACGTCCTCTGGAGCTACCCCGAGCCGCTGCCCGCCGTGACGGCGATCCGGGGGCGGGTCGCCTTCTTCAACGAGGTCGTGGACATCACGCTGGACGGCGAGCGCCTGGAACGCCCGGACACGCCGTTCAGCCGGATGCTGCGCAGGAGGTGACCGGCCTCCTCACGGCCTGACCAGCAACTGGAAGTCGAAGGTGTAGCGCGAGGCCCGGTAGATGTGGCTGCCGTACTCGACCGGGCGCCCGGTGTCGTCGTAGGCCGTGCGCCGCATGGTGAGAACCGCCGCGCCCGCCTCCTCGTCCAGCCGGACGGCCTCCTCCGCGGTGGCCGAGCGGGCGCCGACGCTCTGCCGGGCGCTGTGCAGGGTGATGCCCGCCGACCGCATCATCCGGTACAGGCCCGTGGACTCCAGGCGGGCGTCGTCGAGGTCCAGCAGCGACGCCGGCAGGTAGTTGCACAGCAGGGCGACCGGTTGGCCGTGCGTGCGGCGCAGCCGTTCCAGGGCGATGATCTCGCTGCCCTCGGCGACACCGAGGGCAGCTGCCACCTCGCAGGAGGCCGGGACGACCTCGTTGCGTACGACCTCGGTGGCCGGAGCCTGCCCGGCCGCCTCCAGGTCGTCGTAGAGGCTGCTCAGTTCCAGGGGGCGCCTGACCTGGCTGTGCACCACCTGCGTGCCCACCCCGCGCCGCCGTACCAGCAGGCCCTTGTCGACGAGGGACTGGATGGCCTGGCGGACGGTGGGGCGGGACAGGCCGAGGCGCACGGACAGGTCGACCTCGTTGCCCAGGAGGTTCCCCGGGGCGAGGAGCCCGTGCCCGATCGCCGCCTCAAGCTGCTGCGCGAGCTGGTGGTAGAGCGGCACGGGACTGCCCCGGTCCAGGGCGAAGTCCAGCGAGCCGAGCGCCGAAGCGGCCGTGGTGCGGGCCCGGTCACCGGTCTTGGCCATGGATGAACCCCCCTCCGCGTGTCAGGAGTTGCTCGGGAAACCGAGGTTGATGCCCCCGTCGGACGGGTCCGGCCAGCGGGTGGTGACGACCTTGCCCTGGGTGTAGAAGGCGATGCCGTCGTTGCCGTAGATGTGCAGGTCGCCGAAGAGGGAGTCCTTCCAGCCGCCGAAGGAGTGGTAGCCGACGGGGACCGGGATCGGCACGTTGACGCCGACCATGCCCGCCTTGACCTCCAGCTGGAAGCGGCGGGCGGCGCCGCCGTCCCGGGTGAAGATCGCGGTGCCGTTGCCCCAGCGGGAGGAGTTGATCAGCTGGATGGCCTCCTCGTACGTCTGCGCCCGTACGACCGCCAGCACCGGGCCGAAGATCTCGTCCCGGTAGGCGTCCGCCGTCAGCGGCACCCGGTCCAGCAGGGAGACGCCGAGGAAGAAGCCGTTCTCGTGGCCGTCCACCGAGAAGCCCGTGCCGTCCACGACGACCTCTGCGCCCTGCTCGGCGGCCGACGCCACGTACGACGCCACCTTGTCGCGGTGCTCGCGGGTGATCAGCGGGCCCATCTCGGACGTCGGGTCGTTGCCGGGCCCGATCCGCAGGTTCTTCGCACGCTCGGCGATCTTGCCGACCAGTTCGTCACCGATGTCACCGACGGCCACGACCACCGACACGGCCATGCAGCGCTCGCCCGCCGAGCCGTACGCGGCGTTGATCGCCTGGTCGGCGGCGAGCTCCAGGTCGGCGTCGGGCAGCACCAGCATGTGGTTCTTGGCGCCGCCCAGGGCCTGCACCCGCTTGCCGTGCTCGACGGCCTTCAGCTGGATGTACTTGGCGATCGGCGTCGAGCCGACGAAGGACACCGCCTCGACGTCCGGGTGCTCCAGGAGGCGGTCCACGGCCGTCTTGTCGCCCTGCACGATGTTCAGGACGCCCTCCGGCAGACCGGCCTCGGTGGCCAGTTCGGCGAGCTTGAGGGACGCCGACGGGTCCTTCTCGCTGGGCTTCAGCACGAACGTGTTGCCGCAGGCGATGGCCAGCGGGAACATCCACATCGGCACCATCGCCGGGAAGTTGAACGGCGTGATGCCCGCGACCACGCCCAGCGGCTGGCGGATCGAGGCGACGTCGACCCGGTTGGACACCTGGGTGGACAGTTCGCCCTTGAGCTGGACGGAGATCCCGCAGGCGAGCTCCGCGATCTCCATACCGCGCGCGACCTCGCCGAGGGCGTCGGAGTGCACCTTGCCGTGCTCGGCGGTGATCAGCTCGGCGATCTCGTCACGATGGGCGTCCAGCAGCTCGCGGTACTTGAACAGGATCGCCGTGCGCTTGGCCAGGGAGGACTGGCCCCAGCTCTCGAAGGCGGTCCTCGCGGAGGCGACCGCGGCGTCCACCTCGTCGACCGTCGCGAACGCGACCTGCTTCTCCTGGGCGCCGGTCGCCGGGTCGTAGACGGGGCCGAACCGGCCGGAGGTGCCCTCGACGGGCTTGCCGTCGATCCAGTGGGTGATGGTCTTCATGGTGCGCAAGGGCCTTTCGTGGAGCCTGGGTTCGAGAGCAGCGGGAGGGTCAGAGGTGGCGGCGGCGTCCGGCCACCTGGCGGTCGTAGCGCTCGCGGGCCTCGACGGCCGCCTCACGGGAGGCGGTCTCGGCCACCGGCACGTCCCACCAGGCCTCGGCCGGTGGAGCGGTCGGGGCCGGGTCGGTCTCGACGTAGACGCACGTCGGCCGGTCGGAGGCGCGGGCCGCGGCCAGGGCATCGCGCAGCTCGCGCACGGTCTTGGCGCGCAGCACGTCCATGCCGAGGCTGGCCGCGTTGGCGGCGAGGTCGACGGGGAGCGGGGCGCCGGTGAAGGTGCCGTCGGCGGCCCGGAAGCGGTAGGCGGTGCCGAACCGTTCACCGCCGGTCTCCTCGGACAGTCCGCCGATGGAGGCGTAGCCGTGGTTCTGGAGGAGGACGATGTTGACCGGCAGGCCCTCCTGGACGGCGGTGACGATCTCCGTCGGCATCATCAGGTAGGTGCCGTCGCCGACCAGCGCCCACACCGGGGTGCCCGGGGCGGCCTGCTGGACGCCGATGCCGGCCGGGATCTCGTAGCCCATGCAGGAGTAGCCGTACTCCAGGTGGTACTGGCGCGGGCTGCGCGAGCGCCACAGCTTGTGCAGGTCGCCGGGGAGCGAGCCGGCCGCGTTGATGACCACGTCGTCGTCACCGACGGCCGCGTCCAGCGCGCCGAGCACCTGGGTCTGGGTCGGGACCGCGTTCTCGTCGTCGGCCCGGTAGGCGGCCTCGACGACCTCGTCCCAGCGCTCCGTGCCGGCGCGGTACTCGGCCTCGTACGCCTCCGCCACGCGGTGCCCGGCCAGCCCCTCGGCCAGCTTCTCCAGACCGGACCGCGCGTCGCACACCAGCGTCCGCGCGGCCAGCTTGTGCGCGTCGAAGCCGGTGATGTTGAGGTTGAGGAACCGCACGTCCGGGTTCTGGAAGAGCGTGCCGGAGGCGGTGGTGAAGTCCGTGTAGCGGGTGCCGACACCGATCACCAGGTCGGCGGTGCGGGCGAGTTCGTCGCTGACGGCCGTGCCGGTGTGGCCGATGCCGCCGAGGTCGGCGGGGTGGTCGTGGCGCAGTGAGCCCTTGCCGGCCTGGGTGGAGGCGACCGGGATGCCGGTGGCCTCCACGAAGGCCCTGAGGGCCTCCTCGGCCTCGCTGTGGTGGACGCCGCCGCCCGCCACGATCAGCGGGCGTTCCGCCGCCCGGATCGCCTCGACCGCGGCGGTCAGTTCCACCGGGTCCGGCGCGGGACGCCGTACGTACCAGACGCGCTCGGCGAAGAATTCCTCCGGCCAGTCGTACGCCTCCGCCTGCACGTCCTGCGGCAGGGCCAGGGTGACGGCGCCGGTCTCGGCCGGGTCGGCCAGCACCCGCATCGCCTGGAGTGCCGAGGGGATCAGCGCCTCGGGCCGGGTGATCCGGTCGAAGTAGCGCGACACCGGGCGCAGGCTGTCGTTGACCGACACATCGGCCTCGACGGGGTGTTCCAGCTGCTGGAGCAGCGGGTCGGGGGCGTGCGAGGCGAAGTAGTCGCCGGGCAGGAGCAGCACCGGCAGCCGGTTGATCGTCGCCAGGGCCGCGCCGGTGACCAGGTTGGTGGCGCCCGGGCCGATGGAGGTCGTCACCGCCTGGGCGGAGAGGCGGTTGAGCTGGCGGGCGTAGCCGACGGCCGCGTGCACCATGGACTGCTCGTTGCGGCCCTGGTGGAACGGCATGACGGCGCCTGGCCCGATGCCTGCCTCCATCAGCGCCTGGCCGACCCCGGCGACGTTGCCATGGCCGAAGATGCCCCAGGTCCCGGCGATCAGCCGGCGGCGCTCGCCGTCCCGCTCGGTGTACTGGGCGGACAGGAACCGCACCAGGGCCTGGGCGGTCGTCAGTCGGCGGGTGGGGGCGCTCATGCGGAGGTCTCCGGGGCGGTGTAGAGGGGGAGCCGGGGGTCGACCGGCTGGTCCGGCCAGGTGTCGCGGACCCAGGCGTGGTCGGGGTGGTCGCAGATCAGCCAGGCGCGCTCGGCCTCCGGGCCCGCCATGACGTTGAGGTAGTACATGTGGTGGCCGGGCGTGGCCATGGACGGTCCGTGCCAGCCGTCCGGGATCAGGACGACGTCGCCGTCGCGTACCTCGGCGAGGACGTCGGTGTCCCGGCCGGGGCCGGAGGGGGAGACGCGCTGGTAGCCGAGTCCGGGGACGCCGTCGTGGCCGGCGAACTCGAAGTAGTAGATCTCCTCCAGCACCGACTCCTCACCCGGCCGGTGCTCGTCGTGCTTGTGCGGCGGGAACGACGACCAGTTGCCGCCCGGGGTGATCACCTCGACCGCGATGAGCTTGTCGCACTCGAAGACCCCGGCCGCGCCGAAGTTGTTGACCTGCCGGGAGCAGTTCCCGGTGCCCCGCAGCTCCACGGGCACCTCGGAGGCCGGGCCGTAGCGGGCGGGCAGCCGGCGGGTGCAGCGCGCGCCGGTCAGCGCGAACCGGCCGCCGCCGGCGGACGTCACGGTGACGCGGGCGTCGCGCGGCGCGTACGCGAAGTCGCTGACGCCGCTGAACACGTCGGCACGGCCCTGGAGTTCGAAGCTGTCCTGGCCGAAGTCGTCCGCCGCGGTCACCGTGCAGCCGCCGCTCAGCGGGACGACGATCCACTCGCTGTCGCCGGTGTCGAAGGAGTGCGCGCCGCCCGGCGGCAGCTCCAGGACCCGCAGGCTGGAGTGGCCCCAGCCGGCCTTCTCGGGCGTGATGTCGACGGTGTAGGGGCCGCCGAGGGCCTTGCCGGCGGGAAGGTGGTACGTCATGGCATCCTCCGGATCACAGCAGACCGACGGCCGTGTCCACGGCCTCTTCCACGCTGCCCCCGGCCGGGTAGAGCAGCGACCTTCCGACGACCATGCCCTGGACGGTGGGCAGCCGCAGGGCCTTGCGCCAGCGTTCGTAGGCGCCCTCCTGGTCCTCGCCGACCTCGCCGCCGAGCAGGACGACCGGCAGGGTGGAGGTCTCCAGGACTTCGGCCATGTCGTCCGGGTCGTCGGTGACGGGCAGCTTCAGCCAGGTGTAGGCGGAGGTGCCGCCCAGGCCCGACGCGATGGCGATGGACCGGGTGACGGCTTCCGCGGACAGGTCGTTGTGGACCTTGCCGTCGATGCGCCGGGAGAGGAACGGTTCGACGAACAGGGGCAGTTGGTGGGCGGCCATGGCGTCGATCGCCCGCGCGGTGGACTCCAGGGTGGTCAGCGAGCCCCGGTCGTCGTGGTCGATGCGGACCAGGAGCTTGCCGGCGTCGAAGCGGAGCCGGGCGATGTCCTCGGCGCGGTGGCCGGTGAAGCGGTCGTCCATCTCGAAGGCGGCGCCGGCGAGGCCCCCGCGGTTCATCGAGCCCATGACCACCTTGTTCTCCAGCACCCCGAGCAGGAGCAGGTCCTCCAGGATGTCGGCGGTGGCGAGCACCCCGTCGACGCCGGGCCGCGACAGCGCGGTGCACAGCCGCTGAAGCAGGTCCGCGCGGTTGGCCATGGCCAGGCGCCGGTCGCCGACCCCGAGGGCGCCGCGCGCCGGGTGGTCGGCGGCCACGATCATCAGGCGACCGCTGTCGCCGAGCAGCGGGCGCCGCGTCCGGCGGGCCGCCGCCTCGGCGACGGCCTCGGGGTTCCGGGCCCTGATCGTGGTGAGGTCGGGAAGGCCGATGTTCAAGGAAGGCTCCGTTTCAATGACTCGTGCTCGGCGACGGCACCCCGGCGAGGAGGTCCTCGACCTCGGACTCGGTGGGCATCGCGGAGGAGCAGGCGAGGCGCGAGGCGACGAGGGCGCCGGCGGCGTTGGCGTGGCGCATGGTCCGCTCCAGGTCCCAGCCGGCGAGCAGACCGTGGCAGAGCGAGCCGCCGAAGGCGTCGCCCGCGCCGAGGCCGTTGACCACCTCGACCGGCACCGGCGGCACCTCGGCCCGGGTGCCGTCGCGGTGCACGGCCAGGACGCCCTTGGGGCCCTGCTTGACGACGGCCAGTTCCACTCCGGCCTCCAGCAGCGCGTCCGCGCAGGCCTGCGGCTCGCGCACGCCGGTGGCGATCTCGCACTCGTCGAGGTTGCCGACCGCGACCGTGGCGTGCCGCAGGGCCTCGCGGTAGTACGGCCGGGCCTCCTCGGGGTCGCGCCAGAACATCGGCCGCCAGTCGAGGTCGAAGACGGTCGTGCCCGACTTGTCGCGGGCCTTGAGGGCGGCGAGCGTGGCGGAGCGGCTGGGCTCCTCGCTCAGGCCGGTGCCGGTGATCCAGAAGATACGGGCTCCGCGGATGGCGAAGAAGTCCAGCTCGTCGGTGTGGATCTCCAGGTCCGGTGCCTTGGGGCGGCGGTAGAAGTACAGCGGGAAGTCGTCCGGAGGGAAGATCTCGCAGAACGTGATCGGCGTCGGATACGCGGCGACCGGGGTGACCCAGCGGTCGTCGACGCCGAAGCCCTTGAGCTCCTCGTGCAGATAGGTGCCGAAGGGGTCGTCGCCGGTGCGCGTGATCACCGCAGTGCGGCGTCCGAGGCGGGCCGCCGCGACCGCCACATTGGCCGCCGAACCTCCCAGGAATTTCCCGAACGTCTCCACCTGGGCCAGGGGGACGCCGGTCTGGAGGGGATACAGGTCGACCCCGATGCGGCCCATCGTGATCACATCGAAATACTGGGCTGGCTCGGCCATGCGCGACCTCCTCGGGAAGCTGGGGATGCGGGTCCCGAGGCGCCCTGACACGGTGGGGGCGTGGAGGGACGGGACCTGCCGCCTCCCAGGTGTAGGTCTCGGAGGGCGGCACTGTCAATAGTTTGTACTTACATTCGGACCTGCTTGTGAAATGATGTCTTAACAAAGTATTGACAGCGGGCGCGGCAGGGACTTGTATCCCGTGCCATCGCAACAGTCGGTTTGCGGCATCATGATCCGGACTCCGTAAGGCTCCGGGACCACGGATCCCTTCGTGATCCCTTCCTTTCCCCCGCAGTAGCACAGTGAGGTGCCAGGAAAGATGGACCGCTCTTCTCACCCCCGCTCTCGCAGGTTCGCGCCCGTCGTCGCCGTGGCCGCGGCAGCGGCCCTGACCCTCGCCGGCTGCTCCAGCAGTTCCGGGGGCAAGAAGTCCGAGGAAGGCGGCGCGAACGCCTCCGCCGGCAAGGCGAACACGCCCCGCATGACCGTCGCCCTCGTCACCCACCAGGCGCCCGGCGACACCTTCTGGGACACCGTCCGCAAGGGCGCCGAGGCCGCGGCCGCCAAGGACAACATCAAGCTCGTCTACTCGGCCGACCCCAACGCGGGCAACCAGGCCAACCTGGTCCAGAACGCGATCGACCAGAAGGTCGACGGCATCGCCGTCACCCTCGCCAAGCCGGACGCCCTCAAGGGCGTCATAGGCAAGGCCGAGAGCGCCGGCATACCGGTCGTCGGCCTCAACTCCGGCCTGAGCGACTGGAAGAAGCTCAACCTGCTGGAGTTCTTCGGCCAGGACGAGTCCGTCGCGGGCGAGGCCTTCGGCAAGAAGCTCAACGAGGTCGGCGCCAAGCACGTCCTGTGCGTCATGCAGGAGCAGGGCAACGTCGGCCTGACCCAGCGCTGCGACGGCGTCGCCAAGACCTTCGACGGCAAGGTCGACCCGCAGAACGTCAACGGCACCGACATGCCGTCCGTGAAGTCGACGATCACCGCCAAGCTGAAGCAGGACCCGTCCATCGACTACGTCGTCACGCTCGGCGCGCCCTTCGCGCTGACCGCCGTGCAGTCGGTCGGCGACGCCGGCAGCAAGGCGAAGATCGCCACCTTCGACCTCAACAAGGACCTCATCAAGTCCATCAAGGCCGGCGACATCCAGTTCGCCGTCGACCAGCAGCCCTACCTCCAGGGCTACCTGGCCGTCGACGGCCTGTGGCTCTACAAGAACAACGGCAACTACAGCGGCGGCGGCGAGCAGCCCGTGCTGACCGGCCCGGCCTTCGTCGACAAGTCCAACGTCGACAAGATCGGGGAGTTCGCCGCGAAGGGCACCCGGTGATGAGCATGACCCAGCAGGCCACGCCGGCGGTGGGAACACCGCCGGCCCCCGGCCCGAAGCAGTCCGACGGCCGGACTCGGCAGCGCCCGCCGGCGCTGCGGCTGCTCGCCCGGCCCGAGGTCGGTGTCTTCCTCGGCGCCGTCGCCGTGCTCGTGTTCTTCCTGTTCGCCGCGCCGCCGGTGCGCGACGGCAGCTCGATGGCCAACATCCTGTACCAGTCGTCGACCATCGGGATCATGGCGCTGCCCGTGGCCCTGCTGATGATCGGCGGCGAGTTCGACCTGTCCGCCGGTGTCGCGGTGGTCACCTCGGCGCTGACCGCGTCGATGCTCAGCTACCAGCTGACCATGAACGTCTGGGTCGGTGTGATCGTCGCCCTGCTGGTGTCGCTCGCGATCGGCGCCTTCAACGGCTGGCTGCTGGTCAAGACCGGCCTGCCGAGCTTCCTGGTCACCCTGGGCACGTTCCTGATCCTCCAGGGCGTGAACCTCGCGATCACCAAGCTGGTCACGGGCAATGTCGCCACCGACGACATCAGCGACATGGAGGGCTTCACCCAGGCGCAGAAGCTCTTCGCCTCGACCTTCACCGTCGGCGGGGTCAACGTCAAGATCACCGTCGTGTGGTGGCTCGTCTTCGCGGCCCTGGCGACCTGGGTGCTGCTGCGCACCAAGTACGGCAACTGGATCTTCGCCGTCGGCGGCAACAAGGACTCCGCGCGGGCCGTCGGTGTGCCCGTGACCTTCACCAAGATCTCCCTGTTCATGCTGGTCGGCTTCGGCGCCTGGTTCGTCGGCATGCACCAGCTGTTCTCCTTCAACACCGTGCAGTCCGGCGAGGGCGTGGGCCAGGAGCTCATCTACATCGCCGCGGCCGTCATCGGCGGTTGTCTGCTCACCGGTGGCTACGGCTCCGCGATCGGCCCGGTCTTCGGCGCCTTCATGTTCGGCATGGTGCAGCAGGGCATCGTCTACGCCGGCTGGAACCCGGACTGGTTCAAGGCCTTCCTCGGCGTGATGCTCCTCGGCGCCGTCCTCATCAATCTGTGGGTCCAGCGCACGGTGACCCGGAGGTGACCGCAATGACCAGCAACACAACCGGCACCCACGGCGCCGTCCTCGAGGACGAGCCGCCCGCCGGAGACCGCCCCCTCGTCGAACTCCGCGGTGCCGGCAAGTCCTACGGCAACATCCGCGCCCTGCACGGCGTCGACCTCACCGTCCACCCCGGCAAGGTGACCTGCGTCCTCGGCGACAACGGCGCCGGCAAGTCCACCCTCATCAAGATCATCTCGGGTCTGCACCAGCACACCGAGGGCGAGTTCCTCGTCGACGGTGAACCGGTGCGCTTCTCCACCCCGCGCGAGGCCCTCGACAAGGGCATCGCCACGGTCTACCAGGACCTCGCGGTCGTCCCGCTGATGCCGGTGTGGCGCAACTTCTTCCTCGGTTCCGAGATGACCAAGGGACCCTGGCCCGTGCGCCGTCTCGACATCGAGCGGATGAAGAAGACCGCGGACGAGGAACTGCGCAACATGGGCATCGTCCTGGACGACCTGGAGCAGCCCATCGGCACGCTCTCCGGCGGCCAGCGCCAGTGCGTCGCCATCGCCCGCGCCGTCTATTTCGGCGCCCGCGTCCTCATCCTGGACGAGCCGACCGCCGCCCTCGGCGTCAAGCAGTCCGGTGTGGTGCTGAAGTACATCGCCGCCGCCCGCGAGAAGGGCCTGGGCGTCATCTTCATCACCCACAACCCGCACCACGCCTACATGGTCGGCGACCACTTCAGCGTGCTGCGCCTCGGCACCATGGAGCTGTCCGCCTCCCGCAGCGACGTCAGCCTCGAAGAGCTGACGAACCACATGGCCGGCGGTGCCGAACTGGCCTCCCTCAAGCACGAGTTGGCACAGGTTCGCGGCGTCGACGTCGAGGAGCTCCCCGAGGAGGGGGACCTCACCGCTCCCGTAGCCACGTCTTCGGAAGGAAAGTCCTGACATGGCCTTCGCGCTCGACCGCATCCGGGTCGGCTCCGCCCCCGACTCCTGGGGCGTCTGGTTCCCCGACGACCCCCGGCAGGTGCCCTGGGAACGCTTCCTCGACGAGGTCGCCGAGGCCGGCTACTCCTGGATAGAACTCGGCCCGTACGGTTACCTGCCGACCGACCCTGCCCGGCTCACCGACGAGGTGACCAAGCGGAACCTCAAGGTCTCCGCGGGCACGATCTTCTGCGGGCTGCACCGCGGCCCCTCCGAGTGGGACTCCACCTGGGAGCAGGTCAGCCGGGTCGCCGCCCTCACCCAGGCCATGGACGCGGGGCACCTGGTCGTCATCCCGTCCTTCTGGCGCGACGACAAGACCGCCGAGATCCTCGAGCCCCCGGAGCTGACCACCGAGCAGTGGCGCAACCTCACCACGGGCATGGAGCGCCTCGGCCGCGAGGTGAAGGACCGGTACGGCCTGGACATCGTCGTCCACCCGCACGCCGACACCCACATCGACACCGAGGAGCACGTCGAGCAGTTCCTCGACTCCACCGACTCCGACGCCGTCAACCTCTGCCTGGACACCGGGCACTACGCCTACTGCGGCGGCGACAGCGTCAAGCTGATCGAGACGTACGGCGAGCGCATCGGCTATCTGCACCTCAAGCAGGTCGACCCGGAGATCCTCGCCGACGTCGTCAAGAACGAGGTCCCGTTCGGCCCGGCCGTCGCGCGCGGTGTGATGTGCGAACCGCCCGCCGGTGTCCCGGAGTTGGGTCCCGTCCTCACGGCCGCCCAGAAGCTGGGCGTGGACCTGTTCGCCATCGTCGAGCAGGACATGTACCCCTGTGAGCCGGACAAGCCGCTGCCGATCGCGGTGCGCACCCGCAAGTTCCTGAGGTCCTGCGGCGCCTGACGACCCGAAAGGACGGCCATGACGGAGCGCGCCCCCCGCACAGTCCTGGGTGTAGCGGTCATCGGTACCGGAAGGATGGGCGCCGACCATGTGCGCCGCATCCACGAAGTCACCAGCGGAGCACGGGTGGTCGCCGTCGCCGACGTCGACGCCGAGCGCGCGAAGGCCGTCGCCGCCCGCGTCGGCGGCTGCACGGCCCACACCGACCCGTCAGCCGCGATGGCGGCGGCCGACGTCGACGCCGTCCTGATCGCCTCCCCGGGCCCGGCCCACGAGGCCACACTGCTCGCCGCCTTCGAGCGGGACCTGCCCGTCCTGTGCGAGAAGCCGCTCACCCCCGACGCGGCCTCCGCCCTGCGCGTCCTCGAAGCCGAACTGCGCCTCGGCCACCGCCGGGTCCAGGTCGGCTTCATGCGCCGCTACGACCCCGAGTACGCGAAGCTGAAGGCCCTGCTGGCGACGGGCCAGCTGGGCCGCCCGCTCATGCTGCACAACCGGCACCGCAACGTCGCCAGCCCGCCCTTCTTCACCAGCTCCATGCTCATCAGCGACTCCGTCGCCCACGAGGCCGACGCGACCCGCTGGCTGCTGGGCCACGAGATCACCGCCGTCACGGTGCTGCGCCCCACCCCGTCGGCCAGTGCCCCGGACGCACTGCAGGATCCCCAGTTCGTCGTCTTCGAGACCGACGGCGGTGCTCTCTCCGACGTCGAGATCTTCGTCAACTGCGGCTTCGGCTACCAGGTCCAGGCCGAGGTCGTCTGCGAACGCGGCACCGCCCGCATCGGCGACGGCCACGCCCTGGTCACCCACATGGCCGGCCGCTGGGGCGGCACCATCGCCCAGGACTGGACCGAACGCTTCGAGACGGCCTACGACCACGAGATCCAGGCCTGGATCGACGCCACCCGCCGCGGCGAGGTCACCGGCCCGAGCGTCTGGGACGGCTACGCGGCGGCGGCGGTGTGCGAGGCCGGGGTCCGGGCCCTGGAGGACGGTGGCCGGGTGGAGATCGAACTGGCGGAGAAGCCGGCGCTGTACGTGTGACAAGGGGTTCGGGCCGCTGCCCCGGCCCCTTGCCGCATGTAGCGTGAACAGTGTCGTAGAGGGGAGCGGTGATGGGCACGGCACGCGACCTGATGATCGTGGCGATGGACGGGGCGACGAGCCGACCGGTGACGCAGGGTGACCTGTCGCTCGGACTGGCCGGGGCGGAGGTGTTCGACCTCCTCGGCGTCGAAGCGGTGACGCTGGACGACGACCGCATCGTGCCCCGCCGCACTCCGCCCCTCGACGACCCTCTGCTCGAACAGGCCGCGGCCGGGCTCGTGCGTGACAAGCCGTACGAGACGGTCGAGGACTGGCTGTGGCGCAGGGGCCGCGGACTGGCCGAGCGGTACCTGACCGTCCTGGCCGAGGAGGGACTGGTCGCGCGGCCGCGCGCCTCCTGGATCCCCTTCCGCGGCGCCGCCGGGCCGACGCCGGTCGACTCTCCTGCCCGGCAGCGCGCCAGGCACCGCCGGGCGACCGACGAGCCGGTGCTCACCACCCTCGCGGCCGCCGTCGGAGCGCGCGACGACGTGCCCGAGGACCTCGCCGTGCCCCCCGGCGTCGCCCAGACCGTGTTCGCCGCGGTGGTCGGCGCCGTGACGGAGCTGGACGCCGTGCGCCGGCGACGGGCCGTCGAGGACGCGGCGTTCGCCAACGTCTGGCGCGGCGCGTGAACCGTCGCGCTCCCGCGCTCCCGCGGGCCCGTGAGTCCCGAGAGTGCGGCCCTGCGCGCCCCGCGGGCGGTGACCGCGCCGCACCGGCTGATCGCCCTCGTCCGTGGCCCGTCGGGGTGATGGCGGGGCGGGAGCCGGGCCCCGCCCCGCCGCGGCACGTCAGACCGCCCGTACCTCCTCGATCGTCACCGGCCGGTGCTCGCGCAGCGACAGGGTGCACGCGTCGGCGATCCAGCCCGCCTCCAGGGCGTCCTCGATCGTGCAGGGGGAGGGGCGGGTGCCGGCGACGACCTCGGTGAACGCGGTCAGTTCGGCGCGGTAGGCGGCGGTGAAGCGGTCCATGAAGAAGTCGTGCGGGGTGCCCGCCGGGAAGGTCGCGCCCGGCTCGACCGAGCGCAGCGGCAGCTTGTCCTCCAGGCCCACGGCGATGGAGTCCTGGAAGCCGTGGATCTCCATGCGGACGTCGTAACCCCGGGCGTTGTGGCGGGAGTTGGAGACCACCGCGATGGTGCCGTCGTCGAGGGTGAGGATCGCGCCGGTGGTGTCGGCGTCGCCCGCCGCCTTGATGTACTCGGCGCCCCGGTTGCCGCCCACGGCGTACACCTCGGTCACCTCGCGGCCGGTCACCCAGCGGATGATGTCGAAGTCGTGCACCGAGCAGTCGCGGAAGATGCCGCCGGAGGCGGCGATGTACGCGGCGGGCGGGGGCGCCGGGTCCAGCGTGGTCGAGCGGACCGTGTGCAGCTTGCCGAGCTCACCGCTGCGCACGGCGGCGCGGGCGTTGACGAACCCGGCGTCGAAACGGCGGTTGTAGCCGATCTGGATCGGCACGTCCCGGCCGCGGACGGCCTTGAGCACCTCGACGCCCTCGGCCATGGTCCGGGCGACGGGCTTCTCGCAGAAGACGGGGACACCGGCCTCGACACCGGCCAGGATCAGCGCCGGGTGGGCGTCGGTGGCGGCCGCGACGACGATGCCGTCCACGCCGGCGGCGAGCAGCGCCTCCGGCGAATCCACGACATCGGCCCCGAACCGCTCGGCGGCGGCCTTGGCGGCGTCCGCGAACGGGTCGGTCAGGACGAGGGAGTCGACGGCGTCGAGTCCGGAGAGGGTCTCGGCGTGGAAGGCGCCGATGCGGCCGAGGCCGAGGATTCCGATACGCATGGGGGTGTGCTCCTGGAGGAAGTGCGGGTTTCTTGCGGGGGAAGTGCTCAGTCGAGTCCGCCGAGGACGTTCTGGTCCCAGTCGATCACCGACCCGGTGACCACCCCGGACCGGTCCGACAGCAGGAAGACCACGAAGTCGGCGATCTCGTCCGGCTGGCCGAGCTTGCCCATGGGCAGCTTCGCGGCGGCCTCCTCGCGCCAGTCGTCACCGGCCCCGTGGAAGGTCTTCTGCGTGGCGTCCTCGCCCTCGGTCGCCGTCCAGCCGATGTTCAGGCCGTTGATCCGGACCCGGTCGAACCGGTGCGCGTGCGCGGCGTTGCGCGTCAGGCCGATCAGCCCCGCCTTGGCGGCGACGTACGGCGCGAGGAACGGCTGCCCGCCGTGCGCCGACGACGTGATGATGTTGACGATCGTGCCGGGCGCCCCGCGCCCCACCATGTCCGCGACAGTCGCCTGCATCGCGAAGAACGGCGCCTTCAGATTGATCGCGATGTGCTGGTCGAACAGCTCGGGCGTGGTGTCCAGCAGCGTGCCCCGGGACGTCAGCCCCGCCGAGTTGACCAGGCAGTCGATCCGCCCGTACGCGGCGACGACCTCCGCGACGGCTCCCTTGGCCTGCTCCGCGTCCGCGAGATCGGCCCGTACGAACAGCGCCTTGCCCCCGCCCGCGGCCAGCTCGGCCACCAGAGCCTCACCGGGCTGCGCGCGCCGCCCGGTGACGGCCACGACCGCCCCCTCGCGCACGGCGGCCCGCGCGATGGCCGCGCCGACCCCCTGGCTGCCGCCGTTGACCAGAACGACCTTGTCGTCGAGAAGTCCGCTACGTCCGAGATGTTCCATCGAGTTCCTCAGCTCTCTCGCCGTCCGGCACCGGCCCGCAGCTCCGCCCGGAACGCCTCCGGCGTCCACTCCTCGCGCAGTGCGCGCCGCATCAGATCCGCCTGCGAGGACGGGGCGAGGCCGTCGACCGGAGGGTCGCTGTCGAGGTTGGTCGGGAAGGGGTAGCCCTCGGCGCTCGCCGCGACCACGTTGTCCAGCCACGCCTGGTCGGCACCCTCGGCCTTGCGCTTGAGGAGAACCGGGTACACCGCACCCGCGAGGGCCACTCGGTCCACCGTCTCCATCGCGCGGCCGAACGCGGACGACACCTGGAGCAGGTTGGCCATGCGCCGGATGTCCGCCGAGCGGTTGGTGCCGGCCGCGTGGAAGAGGGCCGGGTTGAAGAAGACCGCGTCGCCCTTGGCGAGCGGCAGTTGCACCTGGTGCGCCTCGAAGTACGCCCGGAACTCGGGAAGCCGCCAGGCGAGATAGCCCGGCTCGTACTTCTGCGAGTGCGGCAGGTACATCGTCGGCCCGGACTCCACCGGCATGTCGCAGTGCGCGACCGCGCCCTGGAGCGTCAGCACGGGGGAGAGGCGGTGCACGTGCGCCGGATAGGCGGCGGCGACCTCGTTCGACAGGAAGCCCAGGTGGTAGTCGCGGTGCGCGGTCTGGGCGGCGCCGCCCGGGTTGACCACGTTGAGCTGGGAGGTGACCTGGTAGCCGGGGCCCAGCCAGGCCGCGGACACCAGGGCGAGGATCTCGTTGGCGTAGTAGTCGGCGAATGTCTCCGCGTCGTACAGGGCCGCCTTCTCCAGCGCGTTCCACACCCGGTCGTTGGCGCCCGGCCTGGCGAAGTGGTCACCGGCCGTCACGCCCGAGGCGCGCTGTTCGGCGATCAGCGCCTCGAACACGTCGGTGGCCCGGTCCACGACCTGAAGGTCGGGAAAGGCGCCGCGGAAGACCACGATGCCGGGCCCGTCGGCGAGCGCCCGCACGAGTTCGGCTTGAACCACCCGGTCGCCTTCCAGCAGCCCGCAGTCGTAGACCGGCACGTTCCGCTCCACGGCGGAGGCGTGCGGATAGTCGGCGGGGTCGGTCGCCTGCTCGACCAGCGCGCGGAACACGTCGAGGTCGCAGTCCTGTTCGGACAGCCAGGCACGGTGGCGTACGGAAGTGATGGACATCGTCGTCCCTTCGGGGGTCACTGGAGCGACGCAGCCCTGTCATTCTTGTCAGTACAAACCCCTCGAACAACCAGCAGTGAGCCATCAAAAACCCCTCAAGGAGCCGACGTATGGGCCACCCGTTCCCGATCCGGGAGATCGCACGTCAGGCGGGCCTGAGCGAGGCGACCGTCGACCGGGTGCTGAACGGAAGGGGAGGGGTGCGCGAGAGCACCGCGCGGGAGGTCCGCCAGGCCGTCGCCGATCTCGACCGGCAGCGCACGCAGGTCCGGCTCGTCGGCCGGACGTTCATGGTCGACATCGTGATGCAGGCACCCGAGCGGTTCACCACGGCGATCAGGGCCGCCCTGGAAGCCGAGCTGCCGTCCCTGCATCCGGCGGTGCTCCGCTCCCGCTTCCACTTCCGCGAGACCGGCCCCGCCGGGGAGCTGGTGCGGATCCTGGACCGCATCGCCCGGCGCGGCTCGCAGGGCGTGATCCTCAAGGCCCCGGACGTGCCCGAGGTCACCGCCGCCGTAGGCCGCCTCGAAGCCGCCGGCGTCCCGGTCGTGACGCTGGTGACCGACCTGCCCGCCAGCGCCCGGCTCGCCTACGTCGGCATAGACGACCGGGCGGCGGGCGCGACGGCCGCGTATCTGATGGGCCAGTGGCTGGGGGACCGCCCGGGCAACATCCTCACCAGCCTCAGCAGCGGCTTCTTCCGCAACGAGGAGGAGCGCGAGATGGGCTTCCGCAGCGCCATGCGCGCCCGCCACCCGGAGCGCACGCTGGTCGAGATCGCCGAGGGGCAGGGTCTTGACGCCACCCAGTACGACCTCGTCCGGGCCGCGCTGGAACGCGACCCGGACATCCGCGCGGTGTACTCCATCGGCGGCGGCAACATCGCCACGCTGCGGGCCTTCGACGACCTCGGCCGCGCATGCGCCGTGTTCGTCGCGCACGACCTCGACCAGGACAACACCCGACTGCTGCGCGACCACCGCCTGTCCGCCGTGCTCCACCACGACCTTCGCCAGGACGTGCGCGAGGCCTGCCACACCGTCATGCGCGCGCACGGCGCGCTGCCGCCGGCGGGGCCGACCCTGCCCTCGGCGATCCAGGTGGTGACGCCGTACAACATGCCGCCGCAGGCGGCCGTGTGATCCGGGCGGCACGACCGGGCGTGGATCCGGAAGCGGAGCCTGCGCTGCCCCTACCGTCGGGCCCATGTGGACATCGCGCCCGGACGGTGGGCCGGACCGGTTGCTGACACTCGCCGACGGCGTCTTCGCCATCGCCATCACACTGCTCGTCCTGGATCTCTACGTGCCACGGGGCCTGGAGCCCGACCAGTACCGGCAGGCCCTGCGCCGGGTGCTCCCCGACCTCGGGGCCTACGCGCTCAGCGTCGCCGTGCTCGGCAGCTTCTGGCGCGACCACCGCAGGATCTTCCGCGGGGTGCGCGAGGTCGACGGACAGGTGATCAGCCTGTCCGTCGTCGGCTTCGGCGTCGCGGCCCTCGTGCCCTTCCCGACCCGGCTGCTCGCCGAGTACGGCGACCAGCCCGTGTCGGTCGCCGTCTACGCGGGGGCCGTCGCCGCGCTCGGCGCCTGCCACCTGGCGGTGGCCGCCGTCCTGGCGAGGCGCCCCTGGCTGCGCCACGGCACGCCCACCGAGGCGACGACCACGCTCTACCTCCTCGACAGCGCCACGATCGTGGTGGTCTTCCTCGCCACCGTCCCGCTCGTCTTCGTCACCGGACCGGAGATCATGTGGCTGTGGCTCGTCCTCGTACCGACGAAGATCTACCTGGGCCGGCGGCTCCAGACCCCGGGCTGAGGAGCCGCATCACACCGGCCCTGCCACCTCCGCCCACGTACCGCTCCGCGCCGACCGCGCCATCGCGTCCAGCGCGGCCGCACTGCGCACGGCATCCGTGAGCGTCGCTCCGTGCGGCCTGCCCTCGGCGACCGACTTCAGGAAGCGGTACGCCTCGATGACCTTCAGGTCGTCGTACCCCATCGCGTTGGCCGCGCCCGGCTGGAACGCGGCGAACTCGCCGTGCCCCGGGCCGACGTGGACCGTGGTGACGGACTGGTCCTGGTACGTCGTGCCGCGGCTGACCCCCAGCTCGTTCATGCGGCGGAAGTCCCAGAACACCGCACCCTTCGTGCCGTGCACCTCGAAGCCGTAGTTGTTCTGCTCGCCGACCGAGACCCGGCAGGCCTCCAGCACACCGCGCGCCCCGGAGGCGAAGCGCAGCAGGCAGCTGACATAGTCCTCGTTCTCGACCGGGCCGAGGTCACCCCCGGCGGCGCGGCTGTGCCCCGCCGTGGCACCGGTCGGGCGGGCCCGCTCCGGGAGGAAGATCGCGGTGTCGGCGGTCAGGGACGTGATGTCGCCGAGCAGATGACGGGCCAGGTCCACGCCGTGCGAGGCCAGGTCGCCCAGCACGCCGCTGCCGCCCCGCTCCCGCTCGTACCGCCACGTCAGCGCCCCCTCGGGGTGGGCCGCGTAGTCGCTGAACAGCCGGATGCGGACATGCGTGACCGTGCCGATCTCCCCGGAGGCGATCAGCTCGCGGGCCTCCTCCACGGCGGGCGCGTTGCGGTAGTTGAAGCCGACCGTGCCCTGCACGCCCGCTGTGGCCACCGCGTCCGCGACCGCGCCGGCGTCCTCCGCGGTCAGACCCACCGGCTTCTCGATCCAGATGTGCTTGCCCGCCTCGGCCATGGCGACACCGATCTCGCGGTGCAGGAAGTTCGGTGCGGTGATGCTGACCGCCTGCACGCGTGGGTCGGCGGCCACCTCGCGCCAGTCCCGGGTCGTCGAGGCGAACCCGAACTGCGCGGCGGCCTCCTCCGCCCGGCCCGGCACCTCCTCCGCGACCGTGACCGGCTCCGGAACGAGGGGGAGGTGCGGATAGTGGTGCCGCACGCGGGCGTACGCCTGGGTGTGCACCCGCCCCATCCAGCCGAATCCGATGACGGCGACGCCGAGCGTGTCCACCATGAGAGCCCCTCTTTGGACCGTTCCAGAACCTGTCCAGGCCACCCTGAGCGGGGTTCACCGACCCTGTCAACCTTTTGACAAGCCGTGGCGCCTCATGGAACGGTCCATCGCATGAGACCGCCGACGATCCGAGACGTGGCCGACCGGGCCGGCGTCTCCAAGTCGCTCGTCTCCCTGGTGCTGCGCGGCTCCGACCAGGTGCGCCCCGAGAAGCGGGACGCCGTGCTCCGGGCCGCCCAGGAGCTCGGCTACCGGCCCAACGCCGCCGCCCGCAGTCTCAGCGAGCAGCGCACCCGCACCGTCGGCGTCCTCCTCAACGACCTGCGCAACCCCTGGTTCGTCGATCTCCTCGACGGCCTGAACTCCCTGCTGCACGCCAACGGCCTGCGGATGCTGCTCGCCGACGCCCGTCTCAACCGCCGCACCGGCCAGGACCCGGCCGACCCGTTGCTGGAGCTGCGCGTCGACGGCCTGGTCGTGGTCGGCACGCTGCCCGACCCGGCGGCCCTCGGGGCAGTGGCCGAGCGCATCCCCGTCGTCCTGGCAGGCTCGCGTGAACCGGCACCGCCGGGCGTCGACGTCGTGGCGGGCGACGACGAGCGGGGCGCCCGCCTGGCCACCGAGCACCTGATCGGCCTCGGCCACCGCCGTATCGCGCACATCGCCGGCTACGGCGCGGTGGGCGAGCTGCGGCGCCGCAGCTTCGAGGCGACGATGCGCGGGCACGGCCTCGCGGACCAGGTGGTGACCGAGCCGAGCGACATGACCGAGGAGGGCGGCTACCGCACGACCGTCCGGCTGCTCAGCCGTCCTGACCGGCCCACGGCCGTCTTCGCCGTCAACGACATCGCCGCCATCGGCGTGCTCTCGGCGGCCGAGGAACTGGGGCTGCGCGTCCCGCGCGACCTGTCCGTCGTCGGCTACGACAACACGAGCATCGCCCGGCTGCGGCACGTGTGGCTCACGACGGTCGACAACACGAGCCACGAGGTCGGCCGCCGCGCGGCCCGCTGCCTCCTGGAGCGCTTCGAAGGCGCCGGCGGCGAGGGCCGCGTCCGACTCGCCACGCCCACCCTGGAGATCCGGGGATCGACGGCGCCGGCGCCCTGATCGCGCACCAGGTTCAGAGGTTGATCGCGTAGGCCTTTCGCAAGGTCTCGTGCACCGTCCACGTCGTACGGTCGCCCTCGCGCAGTACGGCGAGGTCGCCGGGCCCGACGGCGAGCGTCGGCCCGCCCTCGACCTCGATCGTCGCCGACCCGCTGATCACGACGAACAGTTCGTCGGCCTCGGTGTCGGTGACCACGCCGGGGGTGATCTGCCAGACGCCCCGCACCTGGCGGCCGTCCTCCGACTCCCAGACCACTTTCCCGGTCACCTCGGGCGTCCCGGAGACGATCTGCTCGGGCGCGAGGGGCTCGGGTTCGAGCTCGGCGTCGGGGATGTGGAGTACGAAGCTGTGCGTCATGCGGCGACCCTAGCCCCGGTGAGCGGGGGAGTGGTCCCGACAGAGTGTGGGGTGCCGGTGGGCGCGGGCGGACACTCCGTCGTCCTGTCGTCGGCGACGGCGTCCGTCTGCGCTCAATGTGCCGGTGGTCGTCCTCGCCGGAGACACCGAGATCGCCGGCGTGCCCGGCACCGCCGCCCGGCGACAGTCGAATTCGCCCCGGGAGGGGAAGTTGCTGCCCACCGGCAACATGGTGTTCATCGGCCTGGCCGCCGTACGAGGGTCGCGGCGGGTGGGAGGGGACAGCACGGGCAGGGTGCTGACAGGCGCACCCTGACCGGCTCCCGGTGTCCTGGTACCCGTCTCAACCCCTTTGCTCTGGTCGGGAGTTTCCGCCGACTGGCGTATTGTTTGCGGCATATGCCCGCCTGTTGAGATGCGTCGGGCATGCGCATGCGCAGGCGAAGGGGGACAGCACGTGGACGAGACGCGGCACCGACCCGTCCGGCGAGCCGGACCGACCGGAGGTGCCGTCACGGCGCTCCTGGCCGTCGCGGCCTTCGCGGGTCATGCCACCACGGCGGGGCTCCCCTGGTGGGCGGTCCTGGCCGTCGCCGTCTCGACAGCGGGCCTCGCCGGCTGGACCAACGCCCACCTCGGTCGCGGGCGACGGCCCCGGGGCGACTCCACGGAACCCGGCGAGCAGATGTTCGGCACCTGCCCGCTCCGCGCCCCGCACTCCGAGCCCCTGCCGCCCCAGGGGTCGCGGGGCTGAGCCCCGCCCCCCACATGCGGTAGGGTTGACCTGCGTGATCATGCGGTTCACCGCGCGAGACGCATCGGGACGTGGCGCAGCTTGGTAGCGCACTTGACTGGGGGTCAAGGGGTCGCAGGTTCAAATCCTGTCGTCCCGACGGGTGAAGTACGGATCGCAAGGCCATTTCGGATCACTCCGAAATGGCCTTGCGGTCTTTTCGAGGCCGAACGGGGGCCGAACCGGGCCGGTCACGGCGCGGCCGGGTTACCGGCCCACCACCCGCTCGACACCACTCGGTGTCGGCGCCGGCTTGAGGTCCACCTGCACCCGGTGCACCGAGTCGTGGCTCACCGCGCCGCCCAGGCGCGCCTCCACGACGCCCAGGCGCAGCCCCGCACCGCCCTCACCGGCCCGGTGGAACTGCACCGAGAACTCCACGCTCACCTGTTCGACGGTGAACCGCCAGTCACTGCCGGCGCCGTCCCGCTCCGCCTGCGCCAGTTCCTTGCGGATCGAGTCGATCGCCTGCGCGAGTCCGATCGGTTCGGACTGATTTCCCGTCATGTCTGTTCCCCCGAACGGCTTTTGGCTGATCCGGCAAGAGCACGAGTCTAGTCCCGGCGGGTCCTGATGCGTAGCGTGATGAGGATGGGGGAACTGGCTGCGGACTGGCGGGTGCGCCTGCGGTGGGGGGGAGCGGCGGGCGAGGTACGGGGCGCCGGCATCCTCATCGATGCGCGGACCGTCCTCACGTGCGCGCATGTGGTCCGGGACCGGGACGCGGTGATGTGGGTCGAGTTCGTGGAGAACGCGCGCGTCGAGCCGGTGGCCGCGCGCGTCGCCGACGGCGGCTGGCTGCCGGACCTGCCGGACGGGAACGGTGAGGACCTCGCGGTGCTGCGCCTGGACAGCCCCCGTCCGCAGGCCCTCCCGGCCAGTCTGTCGACGGAGCTCACCGCGGGTCTCGAGGTCACCGTCACCGGGTACGCGGAGCGCTTCGACGACGGCATGGTGCTCACCGGGACCGTGCGTGGCCTGAGGGGACACCGGGTGCAGTTCGATGCGCGGCACCGCAGGGAAGTGGTGCGCCGCGGGTTCAGCGGGGCCGGGGCATGGGCCGTGTCCGCGGACGGAGAACCGGTCGTGGTGGGAATCGTGGTCAGCTGGCGGGGCGACCTGGACGAGCCGCTGCCGCAGGACAACGTGCTGGCGTACTCGTACCTCATCCCTGTCGCGCGCATGGCCGAACTCTCCCCCGTCGTCCGTGAGCTGGCGCGTCCCGATGCCTGGGACCGGGGCTTCGACAAGCGGGCGCGGCGCTGGCTGGCCGACCCGTCCGGCCCCCCGGTCAAGGTCAGCGTGGTCGAGCGCGGGGGCGGCCGGGAGCGGACCCTGCGCCACCTGGAACACCTCGCCGCCTGCGTGCACCGGCCGGCCGACGCTTCCCGGGCCGAGCTGGTCGACCGGCTCCTGGGCCGGGCACTCACCTTCGCCCCCGGCGGCTACCCCGCGTGCCGGGAGTGGCTGCTGGGCCGGGGCGTGCGCCCGGCCGGCACCACCCCGTACGCCGCCGAGCCCGGCATCACCGTCCTCGTCGACGGCGTGGACGAGGCCCGCAGCCCCGCCCGCCTCGCCGGGCTGCTCGCCCGGCTCGTCACGTGCGGCGTGCGGCTGCTGCTGGTGTTCCGCGACAGCGGCGGCCCGGGATGGCGGGAGGTGCGCGACATGGTGCTCGAGCCCGGCCTCCTCGCCTGCGCCGATGACCTGCTGGCCCGTGGGAAGGAGTGGGAGGCCCGCCGCGCGCGCGAGGCCGGGATGGTCGACGCGGAGTCCCTGCGCCACGCCACCGCTGCCACCGCGGACCTGATGAGGCGCAGAGAGGCGATCGCGGCCATGACCGATCCGGCGGAACGGCTGCGCGCCTTACGGGAGTTCGTGGACGGGCTGCGGGCGGCGTATCCGGGGGGCACGTGAGTGGGTGCGGGGTCGGCGGTGCGCCGGACGGGCGAACCGCCGGGTTTCGGGAAGTCCGGCGGGTGAGCCGCGGGCGTGCATGCATCGCAGAGGGAACGGCGCGGCCCGCCGTCGTGGCAGCGATGCCGACGGCCGTGGGGCAGGACGGGGGAGGACCATGCGCGTGAGCACGGAGCCGTGCCGTCAGCGACGGCTCAGTGGAGGGCCCTGCGGCGGGGAGATCCTGCCGACCGGGTACTGCGATCGGTGCGGCCGACGACGGGACGCGCGGCCGCTGCCGGAGCCGGGTGACGGACCACGGGGCCCCCGGCAGTTGCTGACACTGCCGGCCCGCACGCCGCGCTCGCCCGAGGAGCGGCTCGACGGCGGCGCGCACATCGCGGACCAGGCACAGCGCTGCCGCACACCGGACTGCGGCGCCACGATCCCCGTCCTCGCCGACAGCCCCGACCGGCAGTACTGCCCGCGCTGCGGCAAGCCGCACGCCATGCGGCCCGACTTCGTACGGGGCGCCACGCTCAGCGGCCAGTACCACATCAAGGGCCCTGTCGCCCGTGGCGGTCAGGGCTGGGTGTACCTCGCCGAGGACACCCACCTCGACGACCTCGTCGCCGTGAAGACCCTGAGGGACCGCTACGGCGCGCACGGCGCCGCCCTCGCCGACCTCGAGCGGCGCACCCTCGTGGCCAGCCGGCACCCGTACATCGTGCGGATCCGCGACTTCCTCCCCTACGGAGCCCCCACATCGGGCGAGGACAGTGTCCCGAACCCCGAGCTCCGCGTCCGGGGCGGTCACATCGTCATGGAGGACGTCGGTGACCACACCCTTCAGTCGATCATCGACGAGGTCCGCCGGGGACACGAGACGCTCGACATCGAGCACGTCGCCACGTACGGCATCCAGATCCTGACGGCGCTCTCCCACCTGCACCAGCAGGATCTTCTGTATGGCGACATGAAGCCGTCGAACGTCGTCCATGTCGATGACCACGTCAAGGTCATCGACATGGGCAGTGTGCGCAAGCTGCACCAGACCGAGCCGCCGCCCCATGTGACACCCGGCTTCCACGCGCCGGAGCTGGCCGGCGAACTCACCCTCGCCAACGACCTGCACACCGTCGGCGTGACCCTGCGCTGCCTCGCCGCCCCCGCCGTCCGCGACGACGTGCCCGGCCTCGGCACGGGTTCGCTCGACGCCGTCATCGACCGTGCCACACGCACGGTGGAGGAAGGGCCGCGGTTCAAGGACGCGGAAGAGATGGCCGACCAACTCCGGGGCGCTCTGCGCGAGATCAGGGCGCTGCGCGGCAAGGGTGGCTCACCCGAGCCGTCCGGCTACTTCGACCCGTCGCCGGACTGGCTGGGTGAGCGGCTCGGCGACGTACCGGCGACGTCCGACCTCGCGCGTCCTGACGAGGACCCCCCGCGTCGCGGAGCCCCGCCCGTCCTGCGGATCCTGGACCACGGTCGGCCCACGCCCGTCGAGATCGCCCGACGGCTCCCGGTCCCCAAGCCGTTCTCGAAGGACCCGAGGACCCCGGAGTTCGGCGTGAGCGGGGGCTACGCCCGCACGGTGCGGCTCCAGCAGATCCCCGACGACGAGCCCTCCGCCGAGATCTGCCTGCACAACATCCGCGTCGCCCTCGCCACCGATCCCGCACCGCCCGACGTGGACGCGGCGGAAGCGGAACTGGCCCTGGCCGAGGGCATCCCGGGGCCCGAGGAAGTGCGGCGCTGGCGCCTGGAGTGGCACCGGGGGCTGATCGCGCTCGCCCGGTTCGGCACGGGTGCGTCGGGGCGTCCCGCGGGCCGGGCGGCGGACCTGGCCGAGGCGTGCCGGAGCTTCGAGCTGGTCCGCGCCGACCTGCCGGGCGAGTACGCACCGAAATTGGCCCTCGCCTACGCCTACGAGTGCGCCGCCCACGCGGAAGCACGGGCACCGGACGCCGCCGCGGCACGGGCCCGGGCCCGCGATCTGTTCCACGCGGTGCATCTGCGCAACCCGGCGCACTGCGGCGCCGCCCTGGGCCTGGCCCGCCTCGCTCTCGACGAGCACGACCGTGACAAGGCGCTGGCCGCCCTCGAACGGGTACCGCGTGGCACCCGTGGCCGCACCCTCGCCCAGCGGGCCGCCACCCGGATCCGGGCCGCCTGCCTGGGTCACGGCCCCGAGGATCTGCCCTCGCCGGAAGCCGCCGAGGCGGTGCTCGCCGCACACGTCGCGGACCGGAACCGCCCTTCACAGGAACGGGAGCTGGTCCTCGCACCGCTCGACGAACTCCGGCTGCGCATCGAGGTCAACGAGTGGCAGCTCGCCGCGCTGCACCTGAAGCACGGCATCACCGACGCGGGCGAGGCCACCTTGCGCCGCCGCCTGCACCGCCTGCGCAGCTGGTGGCGCCCCGCGCACGAACCGACCCCCGAGGAACGCCGGGCGGTGGAGGTCCGCGTCCTACTGGAGCGCGACTACCTGGACCTCGCCGCCGCCGATCCGGACCTCAGCGAGGCCCTGGTGGAGCGCGCCCACGCCGTCCGCCCGACGACGTTGACATGAGACGCCGCCGGTGCCCTGCCGCCGTACCGCAGCACCTGTCAGGAGGCACTGATGAGATCTCCGGCCGAGCAGGCCCCGACGGCGCCCCCCTCGGGCGGCGGCGGGACCGCGGTGCCGTACGCCACCACCCTCGTCGTCGACGTCGACGAGCCCGAGCTCGTGCCGCGGATACCGGGAGAGTCGGTCAGGCTGCTCGCGCAGGTGAAGGTGACCGTCCTCGACCGGGCAGAGGGAGACCACGCGGACCCCGGGCAGCTCGCCCTGCTCATCGCGCTCGACCTCGCCGAACACCGCAGGGAGCGCATGGTGACGGCGATGCGGGCAGCGCTCGCCGCCATGCCCTCAGGTGTGTCGTTCGCCGTGCTCACGGCGGCCGACGGGCGCGGAGGCGGGCCCGTGCGCTACTACCCGGCGGAGCCCGGTGCATGGGCGTCGGCCGACCGGAAGCACCGGGTCAACGCGGCCTTCGCGATGGGCGCGGCCCCGCTGGCCGCCGACGGCGCACCGGCATCCTCCGGCTACGAAGGATGGCTGGCCGTGGCCCGGCGGACGTTCGCCGGGTGCGACCGGCCGCTGTGCAGACTGCTGCTCGTCACCGACGGGAGCACCGGATACGAGAACGCCTCGCTCACCGAGGAACTGACGGCGTGCGGCACCGCGTTCACCTGCGACGTCGTGGCCGTCGGCGCGGACTGGGACTACCAGCCGCTGGAGCGGATCGTCAGCCGTCTGCGGGGGACGGCCGACGCCGCGGGACCGGACTTCGCCGCCGAACTCGCCGCGGCGGTCCGCCGGGCCTGCCGCCGGGCCGTCCCCGCGCTGCCGCTGGAGGTCACCGTGCGCCCCGGCGTGCGCGTCGAGTCGTTCGTCCAGTTCAAGCCCCAGCACCTGGAACTCGCCGCCGAGCCGTCGTCGGGACCGCACCGTCACGTGTTCCATGCCCTGCCGTGGGACCCGGCGGGCAGCGGCAGCGAGTTCCTGCTCGACCTGCGCGTCGACGGCTCCGGTGATCCGCTCGGCGAAGTACTCCAGTTCGCCATGGTCTCGCTGGGACCCCGGCACGAAGCCGTCACCGCCTGCTGGCGTGATCCCGGCCTCCCACCCGCACGAACCGCCTCGAACGCGAGCGACGAGACGACCGGTGACAGCAGCCGCTTCCTCGACTCGCAGAACCGGATGATCGCCCATCTCAAGAAGGGCCTCACCTCCTTGGGAGCCGGTCGAAGAGCGGACGCGGAACGGCACCTGGGTCAGGCCGCCGCGGTGGCCCACCGGCTGCGGGTGCGCTGGGTCCTCGACGAGATCGAGGCCTGGGGCGACATCCACGACGCCGCCGCCGGATCCGTGAGCGTGAGCCTGCCCGCCGACGCCCACCGGGTCAGTGTCACGCTGCTGCGCCTCGGCGCCCGGTCGGCGAACGGGAGCACGGGCCGCACGGCAGGCCGACAGCGCACCGCCTGCCCCCGCCCGGACTGCCGGGAGCCGGCCGCCCCCGGGGCCTTCTACTGCGTGCGCTGCGGAAAGGAACTGTCGTGAGGGGAGGGCGCGAGCAGCGGCCCGGCGCGGCCCGGCGCGGCGTGAGCACACGACGGCTGCTGCTGCGTCACCTGTGGGCCTTCCTCGGCTGCGCCGCCGTCGGCGTCAGTCTGCTCACCGCCGTGGCCGTGCCACAACTGGATGCGCGCGTGCGGGAGTTGCGCGACGATGTCGCGCCGTCCGTACGTGGCTCGGCAGCCGTCAGGCTCGCCGTGCTGCGTGCCGACGAGGCGGCCCGGCACTCGATCGAGCGGGAGGTCGCCGGTACGGTCGGGGCGGGCGAGACGGCCCAGAGCCAGCTCGCCGCCGCGGACCAGGGCCTGACCCAGCTCGCGGACCACGTCGGCAGCGGCATGGACCAGGACATCTCCGCAGTCAACGGCCTGCTGGAGGCCTACAGCAACGCCATCACGCTCGCCACGGTCAAATACCAGGCGGACGGCGAGATGCGGAGCGAGAAACTCGCCGAAGCCGACGCCCTGCTGAACCGCCCGGACACCGGTCTGCTCGACCGCCTCGACAAGGTCGCCAACGCCGAACGACACCGGGCCGGCGAACTGTCCGAGCCGGGCGTGCTGTTGACGGCCGCCTGGGTGGTGGCAGCCGCCTCGCTGGCCGCCGCCGCCACCGTGGCGGGCCTCGCGTGCCGTGTCATCAGCCGGCGCTGTGGTCGGCTGCTGGCCCCCTGGATCCTGGCCGGCGCCGCCGCTCCCATGGCCCTGGCCACGGTGCCGGCCTTCCTGGCGTGGCGTACCGCCCAGGGCCTGAACACCGCACGCGACCATCTCAGGGACATCCTGCACATCGCCCTGACGGACTCGCTGCAGGGAAACGCCCGGGCCCTGACCGCCGCACAGCAGCAGGTCGCCGCCACCGGCCTGCCCGACCTGTCCGCCTTCGGCTGGTGGAACGGTGTCTACGTCGTCGTGGGTCTGGCCGGCATCTGCGCCGCCGTCGCCGGCCTCGTCGCCCGGCTCACCACCGACTACCCGGAGCGCCCGGTCGACTGGTCGTGGGCGCGCGGCTCGTGGAACCGGGCGACCCGCACGAGGGGGCGCCGCTGGATCGCCGCGGCGGCCGCGTTGGCTGTCCTGGCGGCGATCGCCACCCCGCAACTCCTGGAGCGCAACCCCGTCGTCACCGTACTCGGCCCGTGGACGGGCAAGGAGGAACAGCGCTTCCGCGGCCTGATGGAAGCCGCCGGCATCCGTGTCAGCTATCAAGGCACCCCCGCCCAGCGCGAGGTGCTGCTCTCGCGGGTCCAGGCCGGTGACCCGCCCGACATCGCGATCATGCCCGGCATCGGGGAACTGGCCGAGTACCGCGCCGAGAAGCACCTGAAGCCGCTCGACGACCTGGTCGAGGAGCTGCGATACGCGGGCCCCTGGCGCCCGGACGGCAAGGGGCAAACCTACTGGTGGCCGGTCAACGCCAACCTCAAGAGCATCGTGTGGCAGTCCCGCGACGCCGTCGGCCACCCCGGCAACCTGTCCTCCTGGTGCCTCGGCATGGGTGAGGACGGCGCCGCCGGCTGGCCCGGCACCGACTGGATCGAGGACATCGTGTTGCAGCGGGCCGGACCGGGCGTCTACGCGGACTGGGCCCGCGGCAGCGGCAAGAACGCCTCCACGGTGTGGACGAAGGGACCGGTCCGGGAGGCATGGCGGCAGTGGGCCCGCTTCCTCGCCACGGACCGCGGCCGGGCAGAGCAGGCACTGACCACCGACTGGCGTGGCCCCGCCGCTCTGAAACGGCGCAACACCGCCTTCCGCGAGACCACCCCCCGGTGCGCCCTCGAACACCAGGGCTCCTTCGCGCAGGGTGACGACGGCGCCCGCCTCACGGACGCCGCACCACTGCTCCCGGGCGGGCCCTACCGGACACGGGCCTACGAGGTGTCCGGCGATTTCGCCGCCCTCTTCAACGACCGGGAACCTGCCCGCAAGGCGCTGCGCGCCCTCTTCTCCGAGGACGGGCAGGAGAGGTGGGCGGGGCAGGGCACCATGTACTCGGCGATGCTCCCGGTCATGACGGAGATCGCCGACCACGGCGATGTGGACTCCACCGCCCGCGCGATCTACGGACGGTTCCGGCAGACCGCGGTGCCGCGCTGCCTCGACGCCTCCGATGTCATGCGGCCCGCCGTGCGGGACGCGTTCCACGAGGCGGTGCTGCGGACCGTCGCCGCCGTTGCCGGAGGCGGACTGTCCGACGAGGACCTCGACGACATCCTGGGCGGCGTCAAAAAAGTCCAGGAGGTGACGGACCAGAACGAGGACATCGAGGAACTCAGGGTGTGCAGCGAGCCCCGGGCGTGAATCCGGCCGCGTGGCCATGCCCCGGGTTCGGGCACGCGAGCCCGTGTGGCGTGGTCGAGGACGTCACCCACCCCCATGGGCGACGTCCTCGACCGCTCCCCCGGTGCCGGACTGCGGCTCAGGTGTCCGCGCGGCGGATCCGTGCCGTCACCAGCACATCACCGCCGTCTCGCCGGAACCCCAGGCGGAGTACAGGCGTACCCGGACGGCGTAGCGGCGGCCCTTGACGAGCCGGGCGCCGATCGTGGCGTTGTGCGGAGTTCCCCCGTCGTCCTGTCCGGCGAGGTAGCGGGGTTCTCCGCCCCGCTCCTCGAAGAGCACGACGACGGCGTCGCAGTCGCCGAAGGTGCCCAGCGTGTACGTGCGGGTCTCGGGCGGGTCGATCACGAAGTCCGCCTGTTCGCCCGGGCCGAGCCCGAGCGGCGCCGAACGGAACGGCACCAGCGCGGGCGCACCCTGCGGATGCGCCGGCGGATACCAGCGCAGCACCGCCTCCTTGTCGGCGGCGGACAGGGTGCCGGGCGGGTTCAAGCCACCCCGGTACTCCTCCGGCTCCAGGATCAGCCCCGGCGGGAACGGGAACTCCATGATCGACTGCGGGTCCCAGACGGAGCCGCCGACCTCGTCGGAGCCGAGCTTGCGCAGGATGTTGTAGTGCGTCCGCTCCCGGCTCCAGTGGTGGGGCGGGCCCGCCAGCTCGGCGTACACGGCCTCGTCGTCCCAGTGGATCCCGGCGAACGGGCTCTGGTGCTCGTGCAGCAGGCCGAGTGCGTGCCCGATCTGGTGCAGGGCCGTCGCGCGTCCCCCGGGCGCGGTCAGGTCCCAGCCGAAGTTCATGGTGCGTTCGTGCCGGCCGGCCGGCAGTGCCGCCCGGCCCACCGCGGACCAGGAGCCGTCGCCGGCCTGGAATCCGATGCGCAGTTCGGCCTCCGAGCGGTCGTCGACCTCGGCGAAGGTGATCCCGATGCCGAGGTCCTGCCACTCCCGGAAGCACGCGCGCACCACGTCCCGCTGTTCCTCGGCGCCGGCCCACGACACCCGTCGCGTCATCCCCCTCCCCGGCACGGGGATGACGGACGCGTCGGTGTCACCGTCGAAGAACCAGTAGTGCACGACGGTGCCGTTGACCCACATCCGCCGTCCGCTCGCGAGCACGTTCAGCCGCTCGGCCGCCAGCCCCGGTGCGAAGGCGGGCGCCGGCGCCTGTGCCAGCGAGCAGTAGCGTGCGGTCATGGGCCACAGCCTGCCCTGCGGCCCGTCCCGGGCGCCTGAGTCGGCGGCTACTCAAGTCACCCTGTATCAGGAGTGAGTAGCCGCGCTCATATCTGTGTGATGACCTACGAGAGGGACGCGACGACGCTGGAACTGCCCTGGCCGTTCGCCGGGCGGGAGGACGAACGGGAGCTGGTCCGCCGGTCTTTGGCCGGTGTGCGGCGCGGCATCGTGGTGACGGGCCCGGCCGGCTGCGGCAAGACCCGCCTCGCCACCGAGGCGATCCGCGGCACCGACTGCGCCCGGGCGGCCGGTACGCCCGAGAGCCGGGCCATCCCCTTCGCGGCGTTCGCCCATCTGCTGCCCGAGTCGGTCACACTGCACCGCGCGGTCCAGCTGCTGTCCGGCATCCGTACGCTGCTGGTGGACGACGCGCACCTTCTCGACGACGCCTCCGCAGCCCTGGTCCATCAGCTCGCCGTGCACGGGCGCACCCGGCTGCTGGTCGTCGCCACGGACGGCAGCCCGGTGCCCGGCGCGGTCGCCCGGCTCTGGACCGGTGAACTCCTGCCGCGCCTCACGCTGGAGCCACTGCCCGACGAGGAGACCGCCCAGCTGCTCACGGCCGGCGCAGGCCCTCTCGACGCGCTCACCGCCGACCGGCTGCGCCGCCTGAGCCGGGGCGACCTGCGGCTGCTGCGCGACCTGCTGGGGGCGGTGCGCGGGCTGCTGACTCCCGTTCCGGACACCGGCGAACGCGCGTGGCGGGGTCCCGTGCCGCTGACCCCGGCCGTGCGGGAGCGCACCGCGCCCGTCCTCGGCCGGGACTGCCCACTCGAACGTGAGACCCTCGACCGCCTCGCCTTCGCCGAACCCCTGCCGTCGGACCTGGACGCCCTGGACGTCGGCGCCCTGGAAGTCCTGGAGTCCGACGGCCTGATCGAGGTCGACGACCGAGGTGCCGTCCGTCTCGCCCACCCCCTGTACGGACCGGTGCTCAGGGCCGCGGCGGGCCGGCTGCGGGCGCGGCGACTGGCCCGGACGCCGGACCAGTGTGCCGCCGCCCTCGACGCCGAGTCGGCCGCTCTGGCCCACCGGATCGACCAGCACGACGTACGGGCGATGCCCACACCGGTGGGGGAGTGGATGGTCGCCGAGGGCGGACCGCTGCCGGGCGGGTACGCCGCGGTGCGCGCCCGGTTCGCGCGGCTGCGCGGGGAGGTGAGGCAGGCAGCGGCCTGGGCGCGGGAAGGCCTGCGGGGCGACCCCGGGGACGCGTCGTGCCGGGCGGAATTCGCCCGCGCGGCGGCGGCCGTGGACAGCCGGGGCGACCTGGACCCGGAGGCCCTCACCGACCCCTACGACGCCGTCCGCCTCGGCGCCCCCGAGAAGGTCGTCGACCGGCTGGGCGGCGTCTTCGCCCGGCACGCCGACGCCCTCACCCGTGCCGACGGACCGGACCTGGACGAGGTGGCCGGGGAACTGGAGCGGCGGGGCTTCCTGCTGTTCGCCGCCGAGGCGTACGCCCAGGCCGTGGGCGCTCACCGCGATCCGCGCGCCGCCCGGCACTCCCGCACCCGGGCCGTCGCCCTGGCCCGGCGCTGCCAGGGAGCCCGCACCCCCGCCCTGTCCGGGCTGGCCCTCGGCCAACTCACCGCCCGGCAGCGGCAGATCGTCACCCTCGCCGCGGCCGGCCTGACCAACCGGCAGATCGCCGAACGTCTCACCCTGTCGATCCGCACCGTCGGCAACCACCTGTACAGCGCCTACGCCCGGCTCGGCGCGAGCGACCGCGGCGCCCTGCCGTGGCTGGACCGGACGCCGGAGGCCCAACCGGCCTGAGCCGGCACCAGGACCGGCGGCCTGACCCGAACAGGGGACGGGTCAGGCCGCCCCGAACGCCGAGAACGCCCAGCCCGTGGCCTGGTGCAGCGCGTCGCCCGGCAGGGCGGCCCGGGCATCGCGCAGCGCCTCCGCCAAGGACAGGCCGGCGTCGAGGCCCTTGTGCAGCGCGAGCATCAAAGGCACCACCGCGGCGTCGTTGACGGGGGCGCTGCACGCCACCACCCCGGCCGTGCCGAGCGGCAGCAACGCCGTGACCAGGCCGAGAAGTTCGTCGGCTCCGACGGACGCGAGCCGGGCGGTGTCGCAGCAGGACAGGATGATCCGGTAAGGGCTGCGGTCCAGCCGCTCGAAGTCGTGCACGACGATCGGCCCGTCGGCCATCCGCAGGGACGAGAACAGCGGGCTGTCCGCGCGGAACGTGCCGTGCGCGGCGATGTGCGCCAGCGCCGTCCCGTCCAGCTCCTCCAGCACACGCGGCACCCGTGCCTCGCCGTCCTCCAGGACCGTGGCGCAGCCGTACCGGGCGGCGAGCTCGGGCACCTCGGCGCCACCGGTCGCCAGGCCCGGGCCGCGCACCAGGACATGGCAGCCGTCCGGTGGCGGCGCGGTCTCCCGGGCCCGCAGCCAGCTGCCCGCCGACGGCGACACGCTGAGCACCCGCTCCCGCAGCGAGGGCAGCAGCGCCCACGGCACCCGGTGCAGCCGCCCCGGCGGCACGATCACCACCGGCCCGCCCCCCAGGTGCGCCGCGGCCGGTCCGAGGAGGAGTTCCTCCAGCCGCCGCCCCGCCGCCTCCACCACGGGAAGCCGGGCCTCCGCCCCGGGGTGGGCCAGCCGCCGCAGCCCGGCCTGCACATGCTCGGCTTCGGTCTCCGCCTCGGCCAGCAGCCCGGCCTCGAACCGGCGCACCCGCCCCCGCCCGCACAACAGCACGTGCACCCGCCCGTCGAGCACGGCGAGTTCCACCAGCAGGACCTCGTCACCCAGGTGCTCCAGCAGCCGGCCGACGTCGAACCGGTCCCCGCCCCCGGGCGCCTCACCCCGCATGTGCAGGGTGCGGGAGCGGATCTCCCGCTCCAGGCGCCGCTGTTCGCGCTCCAGCGCCGGGACCGGCCGGCCCTCCATCCGGGCGGCCTCCGCACGGGAGGCGATCTCGCGGAAGGCGGTCATGCCGCTGAGCAGTTCCGGGTCGGCGGGCGGCCGGGTCGGCGGGGTGGACAGCACGGTGGCCCGCCAGCGCTCGCTCCACACCAGCAGCCGCCGGGGGCCGCCGGAGACCAGGCTGGCCCGCTGCGCCAACGCCGCCAGCTCCGCTCCCTGTTCGGTGGCGCGGGCCCTCAGCTCCGAGGCGCCCAGCGTCATCCGGTGGTCGTCCAGCACGTCCAGGCCGCGCCGGCAGGCCTCCAGCACCCCGCGGGCCGACCCGGCGGCCTGCGCCCGCAGCGCCTGCGCCGCCCAGCCCGTCATCCGCGCCAGCGGGGGACCGCTGCGCCGGCTGCGCGCGGCCACGGCCAGGTGCCGCTCCGCGTCCGCCGTCCAGCCCAGGCCCAGCGCGATCCGGCCCGCCAGCAGCGACGCCTCCGGCGCGGCCGGGGCGCCGAAGGACGCCAGCTTCCCGGCCACCGAGGCGGCATCGGCGACCAGCCGCCCCGAGCCGCGCCCGGCCGCGTGCCGCGCCTCGATCAGCACCAGCCGGGCGTGCGTCTCCCACCAGGTGCGCCGCTGCCCGGCGAACAGCCGGACCGCGAGCGCCGCGCGGGCGATCGCCGTGTGCGGATCGCCCGCCAGCCGGGCGGCCCGCGCGGCGGCCAGCAGCAGCTCCGCCTTGCGGGTGGACTGCCCGCCGATCCCGTCCAGCTTCCCGATGGCCGCGTCCGCCTCGGCCAGCGCCTCCGGTGCGAGACCGGCCGCCATCAGCACCTCGCAGCGCCGGATGTTCAGCATGAACGTCGGCGTGCCGAGCCGGGCGTACCGCTCCTCCGCCTCGTCCAGCAGCCGCAGCGCCGCCGGCACGTCCCCGGACCGGAACGCGGCCAGGCCCCGGCTCTCCACCGCGTCGGCCTTGTCGTGCTCCTGGCCGGTGGTCTCCCACAGCGCCTCGGCCGCGGTGAAGTCCGCCTCGGCCCGATCCACCGCCCCCAGCGCCAGATGCACGGTGGCGCGCAGGGTCAGCGCCCGCGCCGTCCAGATCACGTCCTCAGCCTGCCGCAGCACGGGCACCGCACGGCGCACGTCCTCCAGCGCCTCGCGGTGGTGACCGAGCACCCACCACACGTACGCCCGCCGGTACAGCACCCGCGCCCTGGTGTGCCCCGCGCCCCGCGCCACACCCCGCTCGAACGCCGCCAGGCCCTCCCGGGTACGGCCCGCGTGCACCAGCGCCACGCCCAGCGTGGCCAGCACGTCCGCCTCCCGGTCGGCCGAGTCCGCGCGCGCCGCGCACTCCCGGGCCCGCCGCAGATGGCGCAGCGCGAGCCGCAGATCGCCGAAGTCCCGCTGCCAGATGCCGATCACCTGGTGGGCGACGGAGGCGTCCAGCGGGGACGGATCGGCGTCGAGCAGCGCCCGGGCCCTCGCGAGAGCCTCGCCCGGGTCGGCGAACACCATCGGCAGCAGTTCCGTAACCGAGTCGCTTCCCGCTGTCACTCCTCGGATGGTAGTGGCCCCGGAGCGCACCACACAGGTGTCGAGCTGTATCAAGAGACGGCGAGACGGCTCTTGTTGACGACCGCTCAGCGGAACCGGCCGACGCCGTCGCACCAACGGGAGGACCCGCCATGGCACCTCAGCGATTCCACGAGCAGTTCGACCAGATCCAGCGCTCGATGCCGGACGTCCCCCTGGCGATGGGCCCGGACGACTCGGCGGAGTTCATGTACGAGAAGGGCGTGGTCCTCGTCCGCGACGGCGAGGAGGCCCGGGTCGTCGAGGACACGGTACGGGCGCACTTCACGGCCGCACCCGACCTCGACCAGGAGCAGGTCCGCCGCGCGGGACCGCAGAGCAACCGCAGCGGCATCACCCGGATCCGCGTCGGCGACCCCGGCGAGGGCCGCCGGGACACCGACCGCGCCGTCGCCCACGCCCTGCGCTCGGTACGGGAGCACGAGTCCCGGGCCGGACGCCGGATGGTCGCCCGCAACCACGTGGTGCACATCGCGGTCAACGCCTGCCCCGGCGACGAGCCCGTCCCCGCCCCGCTCAGCGAGCCGCCCAACCCGGCTGCCGCCGACACTCCCCACGACCCGGACACCGCCGTCGGCGTCCTCGTCGTCGACACCGGCCTCATGCACGACTACCGCTCCTGCGGCCTGCTGGCCCACACCGACGGCGACGCCCAGGTCCAGGAGTGCGACGACCAGGGGATCCTCCAGCAGTACGTCGGACACGGCACGTTCATCGCCGGGCTCGTCGCCGCCGTCGCGCCCAACACCGACATCACCGTGCGCGGCACCCTCAACGACGCCGGCGCCATCCTCGAGTCCGAGTTCGGCGAGAAGCTCTTCGAGGCCGTCGACGCCGGCGGCTGGCCCGACGTCCTCAGCCTCTCCGCCGGCACCTCCAACGGCCGCACCGACGGCCTGCTCGGCGTCGAGAACTTCATGCGGGAACTGCGCGAGCAGCGCACCCTGCTGGTCGCCGCCGCCGGCAACAACGCCGGTGCCGCGCCGTTCTGGCCCGCCGCCTACGCCGATCTGCCCGGCTGGGAGGACTCCGTGCTGTCGGTCGGCGCCCTGCGCAGCGACGGCGAACACGGCGCCTGCTTCACCAACCACGGCCCCTGGGTGAAGGTCTACGCCCCCGGCGAGCGCCTCACCAGCGCCCTCACCGGCTTCGACTCGCCCGTCCCGTACGTGTACCAGCACTCCACGTACGACGCCTGCCGCTACGGCTCTTCGTACGGCTGCACCTGTCAGCACCCCAGCCACAGCGGCGTGCTGAGCGACGAGGGCAACGCCGCCAAGCCGGACCAGGTGATGTTCGAGGGGTACGCGCAGTGGAGCGGCACCTCCTTCGCCACCCCCGTGACGGCGGGCCTGGTCGCCGCCCACATGACGGCGCACAAGGAGACCGACCCGCGCGCGGCCCGGCGGCAACTCCTCGCCGCCGACGCGGAGTTCGCGGAAGTGCGCGGCGCGCACGTCCCGGCGCTGCGTCCGCCCACCTGGCGCCCGGTCCCGGTCGTGCGCCTCGGCCCCGGGCGGTGAGGGCCGAAGCCGCCCCCGCCACCGCGTACGATGACGTGCCGTACTCGAGGGGTGGGGCTGCCGTGGACCGTACTGATGCCGGCGCGCTCGTCCAGGCAGCCGCCGACGGTGACGCGGCGGCCTGGAAGACGCTCGTGGAAGGGCTGAGCCCCCTGGTGTGGTCCGTCGTCCGGGCCCACCGGCTCTCCGACGCCGACGCCCACGAGGTCTACCAGACGGCCTGGTTCCGCTTCGCCCAGCACCTCGGGCGGATCCGCGAGCCCGGCAAGGCGGGCGCGTGGCTGGCGAGCACCGCCCGCCACGAGTGCCTCAAGGTCATCAGGAACTCCCAGCGGCTGACCCTCACGGACGATCCGCAGCTGCTGGACCGGGTCAGTGAGGACGGCACGCCGGAACAGTCGCTGCTCGACTCCGAGGAGGCCGCCGCGCAGAGCGAACGTGTCCGGCGGCTGTGGCAGGAGTTCGAGGAACTGGGCGAGCGGTGCAGGCAGTTGCTGCGGGTGCTGATGGCCACGCCGCCGCCCAGCTACCAGGACGTGTCCGCCGCGCTGGGGATCGCGGTGGGCAGCATCGGGCCGCTGCGCCAGCGCTGTCTGCGGCGTCTGCGGGCCCGGCTCGAGGCACGGGGAGCGATGTGAGCGACATGAACAGCGGCATGGACGACGACCTGTCCGGCGAAGAGGACTTCGACGACGAGGAGTTCGACGCGGGTTTGCTGGAGGAGGAGCTGCGCCAGGCCGCCGCCGTCCTCGACCCGGTGCCGGCGGAGCTCCAGCAGATCGCCGTCGACGCCTACGCGCTGCACGACCTCGACGCGCGCGTGGCCGAGCTGACCTTCGACTCGCTGGTCGACGCGCTCCCGGTCCGGGGCGTCACCGACGTGCCCCGGATGCTGACCTTCCGGGCGGGTGAGGTGACCGTCGACGTCGAGGTGACCGCGCAGGGGCTGATGGGGCAGGTGCTGCCGCCGCAGCCGGCCCTGATCGAGGTCCTCGGCGGGCCACGGCCCGGTTCCCCGCTCACCGCCGACGACCTGGGCCGCTTCACGGGCGACGTGCCGCTGTCCGGCCCGTTCGCCCTGCGGTTGCGGACCGGCGGGGACGTGGTGGTGACGGAGTGGCTGCGGGCCTAGACGCCCGGTCGTGAGCCTGTTCCGCGGGACACGGCCTCGACCAGGCCGGCCAGCGCGGCGGCGAGCCGCTCCACGCCGGGTCCGGCGGGACCGCCCGGCTCGGTCATGTACGTGTCCCGGCGGATCTCCACCATGAGCGCGCTCACCTCGCGCCGTGTTCCGTAGAACTCCAGGGGGACGTAGGTCCCGCTGAACGGGGTGTCGAGCTCCGTCTCCCCGAACGCCTCCCGGGCGGCGTCCAGCAGCGTCGGAGGCGTGTGGAAGGAGTCGGTACCGAGGCAGACCGCCGGGCGGGGGCCCTCCCCGTGCAGCTCGTACGGGAGCCTGAGGCTCGGGTACGAGTGCACGTCGATGATCACGGCCCGCCCGGTGGAGTCCAGGCGGTCCGCCACGGCCTCGGTCATCGCCCGTGCGTAGGGCAGGAAGTACCGTTCGACGAGCGGCCCGGCATCGACGCCCTCGGACCGCAGCGCGTCGCCGTGCGTGGTCCGCGTGTACACCGCGCCCATCCCCACGGCGAGCATCTCCTCCCGCTCGTCCGGAAACCGTTCCGGATCGACGACCAGCCGCGACAGCCGATTGACGAACCGCCACGGTGTGACGCCCGACAGCCCGGCCGCCACCTCGGCGATCCGGTCCGTGTGCGCGTCCGTGATGAGGTCCAGCTCGCGCGCCAGCTCCTCGTCGCCGAGCCCGATCCCCGCCCGCACGGCGTCCGGTATCTCCCGCGCGGCGTGCGGCACATGGAGGATCACCGGGGAGTCCGTGGTCCCCGGCAGCAGTTCGAAGGGCGGCGGGGCGTCGGTCACGGGGCGGCTCCCAGGCGTTGTCAGTGGTGTCCGGCAGGATCAAGGTGCCACATCGCCCGACCATCGAGGCCGAGGACGCCATGCCGATCAGCAACCCGCGTTCGAGGCGGCGGGCAGTGTGATCGAGACGGTGGCCCGCGAGGAGACAGCCGAGGACTTCGGCTTTGTCGCGCGTGCGTACGGCTTCCCGGACGCGGACGTGGAGGAGCTGATCGCCACGCGGGAGTGGTGAGGGCCGGGAGCGCACATGGCTCCGCCCCGGCCGGGCGCTGTGCCGGCCGGGGCGGAGCCGGGGCGTCAGCTCAGGGACGCCAGGGCCTCGTTCCACGTGGTGGACGGGCGCATGGCCGCCGCGGCCTTCGCCGGGTCGGGCTGGTAGTAGCCGCCGATCTCCACCGGCTTGCCCTGGGCGCCGATCAGCTCCTCGACGATCTTCTGCTCGTTCGCGGCGAGCGTCTCGGCGAGCGGGGCGAAGGCCTTCGCCAGGTCCGCGTCGTCGGTCTGCCCGGCCAGCTCCTGCGCCCAGTACAGGGACAGGTAGAAGTGGCTGCCGCGGTTGTCGATGCCGCCGACGCGACGGGTCGGGGACTTGTCCTCGTTGAGGAAGGTCGCCGTGGCGCGGTCCAGGGTGTCGGCCAGGACCTGGGCACGGGCGTTGCCCGTCACCTTCGCGAACTGCTCGAAGGACGGAACCAGGGCGAAGAACTCACCCAGGGAGTCCCAGCGCAGGTAGTTCTCCTTGACCAGCTGCTGCACGTGCTTCGGCGCCGAGCCGCCCGCACCCGTCTCGAACAGGCCGCCGCCCGCCATCAGCGGGACGACCGACAGCATCTTGGCGCTGGTGCCCAGCTCCAGGATCGGGAACAGGTCGGTCAGGTAGTCACGCAGGACGTTGCCGGTGACCGAGATCGTGTTCTCGCCGCGGCGGATGCGCTCCACCGACAGCTTCGTCGCCTCGACCGGGTTGAGGATCCGGATGTCCAGGCCCTCGGTGTCGTGCTCCGCGAGGTACGTGTTGACCTTGGCGATGAGGTTGGCGTCGTGCGCGCGGGTCTCGTCCAGCCAGAACACCGCCGGGTCGCCGGTGGCGCGGGCGCGGGTGACGGCCAGCTTCACCCAGTCCTTGATCGGCGCGTCCTTGGTCTGGCAGGCGCGGAAGATGTCGCCGGCCGAGACGCTCTGCTCGATGAGGGCGGTGCCGTTCTGGTCGACCAGGCGGACCGTGCCCGTGGTGGCGATCTCGAAGGTCTTGTCGTGGCTGCCGTACTCCTCGGCCTTCTGCGCCATCAGACCGACGTTCGGCACCGAACCCATGGTGGAGGGGTCGTAGGCGCCGTTGGCCCGGCAGTCGTCGATCACGGCCTGGTAGACGCCCGCGTAGGAGGAGTCCGGCAGCACCGCGAGGGTGTCGTGCTCCTGGCCGTCCCGGCCCCACATGTGGCCGGAGGTGCGGATCATGGCCGGCATGGAGGCGTCGACGATGACGTCCGAGGGGACGTGCAGGTTGGTGATGCCCTTGTCGGAGTCGACCATCGCCAGCTCCGGGCCCTCGGCGAGCTCGGCGTCGAAGGAGGCCTTGATCTCGGCGCCCTCCGGCAGGGACTCCAGGCCCTTGTAGATGCCGCCCAGACCGTCGTTCGGGGTGAGGCCGGCCGCGGCGAGCTTGTCGCCGTACTGCGCGAACGTCTTCGGGAAGAAGGCGCGCACCACGTGGCCGAAGACGATCGGGTCGGAGACCTTCATCATCGTCGCCTTCAGGTGCACCGAGAACAGCACGCCCTCGGACTTGGCCTTGGCGACCTGCGCGGTCAGGAACTCGCGCAGCGCGGCGACGCGCATCACGGAGGCGTCGACGACCTCGCCGGCGAGCACCGGTACGGACTCGCGCAGCACCGTGGTGGTGCCGTCGTCGCCGACCAGCTCGATGCGCAGCGCGCCGTCCTCGGCGATCACGACGGACTTCTCGGTGGAGCGGAAGTCGTTCTGCCCCATGGTCGCCACGTTCGTCTTGGACTCGGCGGTCCAGGCGCCCATGCGGTGCGGGTGGGACTTGGCGTAGTTCTTGACCGAGGCGGGGGCGCGCCGGTCGGAGTTGCCCTCACGCAGGACAGGGTTCACGGCGGAGCCCTTGACCTTGTCGTAGCGGGCGCGGATCTCGCGCTCCTCGTCGGTCTTCGGGTCGTCCGGGTAGTCCGGCAGCGCGTAGCCCTGGCCCTGCAGCTCGGCCACGGCGGCCTTGAGCTGCGGGATGGACGCCGAGATGTTCGGCAGCTTGATGATGTTGGCGGCGGGCGTCTTGGCCAGCTCACCGAGCTCCGCGAGGGCGTCCGGGATGCGCTGGTCCTCGGTCAGGTACTCCGGGAACAGGGCGATGATGCGTCCGGCCAGCGAGATGTCGCGGGTCTCCACGGGGACACCCGCCTGTGACGCGTACGCCCGGACCACCGGCAGGAAGGAATACGTCGCCAGGGCGGGGGCCTCGTCAGTGTGCGTATAGATGATGGTCGAGTCAGTCACCGGGTGCTCCGCTCCACGTCTGCAACATTGCTCGACATCAAGATATCTCGTGATCGACCTCGTCTCGACAGGGGTCGGCGCCCAGTTTCGTGCAACCGATCGGCCCGTTCCCGTGTCCTGGAGAGAGATCACTCACTCCAAGCCACGGCCGGACTTGACCACCCGGCCGTCCGAGCGAAAGCGGACCATGAGATATCGCACCAGAGTGACGGCCCCCGCGGTCGCCCTCATCGGCACGGCGGCGGCTCTGACCACGGGGATCCCGGCCCAGGCGGCCGGCAGGACCGGCGCCGCCCCGGGCCCCGAGACCCTCGGCGACCCCGTCTTCCCCGCCCTCGGCAACGACGGATACCGCGTCTCGGCCTACCACCTCGACTTCGCGTACGACGCCACGACCAGGCTCGTCGAGGCCACCGCGACCCTGACCATCCGCACCACCCAGGCCCTGAGCCGCTTCTCCCTGGACGCGCGCGGCCTGGACATACGCTCCGTCCGGATCGACGGCCGCACCGCCACCTTCGAGCAGGTGGCCGAGAAGCTGCGGATCACCCCCGCACGGAAGCTCGCGGCGAAGGCCCGGGTCACCGTGTGCGTGGCCTACGGCGCCGACCCGCGCCGTACCCCGCCGCCCGCCGGCGGCTGGGTGGCCACCCCGGACGGATTCGCGGTGTGCTGTCAGCCGGACCTGGCGCACACCGTCTTCCCCTGCAACGACCACCCCTCCGACAAGGCCGACTTCACCTTCCGCCTCACCGTTCCCGCCGGACTGCGGGGCGTCGCGAGCGGCAGCCTCGAGCGCACCGAACAGCTTCCCGGCGATCGGACCGCGTACACGTACCGCTCCCGCTCGCCGATCGCCACCGAGGTGGTGCAGATCACCGTCGGCGACTACGTGATCAAGGACCGGCAGGGCCCGCACGGCCTGCCGCTGCGGGACGTCGTCCCCGTCGCCCGGGCCGCCGCCCTGGAACCGGCCCTGGCGCTCACCCCGGCCCTGGTGTCGTGGGTCGAGCAGCGGCTCGGCGCCTACCCCTTCGAGACGTACGGCCTGCTGCCCTGCAACAACGACGCCCCGGACGCCTTCGACTTCACGGGCCTGGAGACCCAGACCCTCACGATCTACAAGCCGAACTACCTCCTCCAGGAGGAGAGCAAGATCGGCTCGCACATGATGCACGAGCTGGTCCACTCCTACTTCGGCAACAGCGTCAGCCCCGCCACCTGGGCCGACCTGTGGCTGAACGAGGGGCACGCCGACTTCTACGGGCTGCTGTACCGCTACGAGCGCGGCTGGCCCGACTCCAAGGGCATGACCACCATGGAAGCCCGGATGAAGGACACCTACGCCATGGGCGACCAGTGGCGCCGCACCTCGGGGCCGGTCGCCGCGCCCAACGCGGCGAATCTGTTCGACAGCCAGCGCTACCTGGGTGGCGTCCTCGTCCTCTACGCGCTGCGGCAGCAGATCGGCGAGGCGGCCTTCAGCGCCGTCGAGCGTGCCTTCCTGGAGCGCTACCGCGACTCCTCGGCCTCCACCGAGGACTACATCGCGGTCGCCTCGGAAATCTCCGGCCAGGACCTCTCCGGATTCCTGCGGGAGTGGCTGTACGGCACGAAGACGCCGCGGATGCCGGGCCACCCCGACTGGACCGTGACGCCGGTCGCGCCGTCCCTCTCGGCGCCGCGCAACCGGAGGGACAGCGGGCACCACGACAACTCCGCGACGCTGTGACGCCGTGAGCCGCTAGTCGAGCCGGACGGAGGCCACTTCGCCCGGCTCGATCGCGCCGGTGCGCTGCTGGGGGATGACGACCGCGCCCTGCTGCAGCGCCACCGTCCGGGCCGGGGCGGGTATGCGGATGCCCTCCGCGCGGTAGCGCTTGTGCAGGCGCTTGATGAACTCGTGCTTGATCCGGTACTGGTCGCTGAACTCGCCGACGCCCAGGATGACGGTGAAGCCGATGCGGGAGTCGCCGAAGGTGTGGAACCGGATGATCGGCTCGTGGTCGGGCACGGCGCCCTCGACCTCGGTCATCGTCTCGGCGATGACCTCGTTGGTCACCCGCTCCACGTGGTCCAGGTCGCTGTCGTAGGCCACCCCGACCTGGACCAGGATGGTCAGCTGCTCCTCTGGGCGCATGAAGTTGGTCATGTTCGCCTGCGCGAGCTGGCCGTTGGGGAGCACGATGAGGTTGTTGGACAGGTTGCGGATCGTCGTCTGCCGCCAGTTGATGTCCTCGACGTAGCCCTCCTCGCCGCTGCTGAGCCGGATGTAGTCACCGGGCTGGACGGTCTTGGAGGCGAGGATGTGGATGCCCGCGAAGAGGTTGGCGAGGGTGTCCTGCAACGCCAGCGCGACCGCCAGACCGCCCACACCCAGGGCGGTGAGCATCGGCGCTATCGAGATGCCCAGGGTCTGGAGCACCACCAGGAAGCCGATCGCCAGGACCAGGATCCGGGTGATGTTGACGAAGATCGTGGCCGATCCGGCGACCCCGGAGCGGGACTGCGTGACCGTACGGACCAGCCCGGTCACCACCCGGGCCGCCGACACCGTCGCGACGAAGATGAGCAGCACGGTGAGCACCTGGTTGGTGGTGTGCTGCACCGCCCGGGTCAGCGGCAGCACCGCCGCCGCGCCCGCCACGCCGCCCACGACCGCGGCCCAGGGCACCACGGCCCGCAGCGCGTGCACGATGACGTCGTCCCCGCTCCAGCGGGTGCGGTCGGCGTGCCTTCCCAGCCAGCGCAGCAGGATGCGCAGCGCGAACGCCGCCAGCAGGCCCGAGCCGAGGGCGATGCCGGCGAACAGCAGGTCGTCCACGGTGAGTGCCCGGTTCACCGGTCACCTCCGGGGCGGGGAACCACGGCCAACGCCGTCGTCAACGGCCGGATGTGCATTCTCGTCACGTCGTCACCTGCTCGTTCTCCGGGATGCTCGAAGGTGCCCGACCACCCTGACCTGCGGTCGGCACGATCGTTCATCCTGCCGCATCCCGCACGGGGTTCCGAACCGCGGACGGGGGTCGGGGGAGGGTGAGTTAGTGCACATGACGCACGGTCACGCGCGCCCCTGCCGCGTGACCGAGCCGGCGCGCCACCGGGTCAGATCACCTTCAGCCGTACCAGCGCCCCCAGCGTCAGCGCGCCCGGCACCAGCGGCAGCCAGACGGTGATGACCCGGAAGGCCAGGACCACGGCGGTGGCCACATCGGCCGGGCCTCCCGCCGCCACCAGCGCCATGACCAGCGCCGCCTCCACCGAGCCGATCCCACCCGGCGTGGGCACCAGCGCGACGGCGACCGTCGCCGCCAGGTAGGCCACCGCCATGTGCGCGGCCGGGATGTCCAGTCCCAGCGCCCGCCCCACCAGCACCAGGACGGACGCCTGGAGCGCCGGGAAGGTGAAGGAGCCACCCCACAGCGCCAGGGCCCGCGCCGGGCGGGTGTGCACCGAGCGCGCCTCGCCGAGTGCCGTCCGCAGGAACGACACCAGGGCCGAGCGCAGCCGCTGTACGAGGGCGAGCACGGCCGCCCCGATCATGAGCACCACTGCGACGCCGGCCAGCAGCGGGCCGAACGCCGTCTCCGGCACCAGCGTGCCGAGCCGCAGCGCGTCGGGGAACGCGATGAGCAGGGCACCCAGCAGCACCACCCGGCCGACGCTCTCGGCCAGCAGGTACAGGCCGAGGGCGGCCGAGGAGCGGGCGAGCGGCAGCCCGCACACCGTCATGAACCGCAGGTTGACCGCGCTCGCGCCCAGCCCGGTCGGCAGCAGGTGGTTGGCCGCGCCCGCCGCGAACTGCGTGGCCAGCAGCCGCCGTCGGGGCAGCCGCTCGACGACCGCGCCCTGCCGGGTGCAGGCAGCGGCGACCCAGGTCAGACAGGTCGTCCCGGCCGCGGCCAGCAGCCAGGGCCACTCGGCGGTGCCCAGATGCGCGAAACCCGCGGCCAGCACCGACCGGTGCTGCACCGCGACCACGGTGACGAGCAGGAGCGGGAGCAGACACAGGATCTGCCGCAGTCGGCGGACCGGGACGCGACGGGGGAGTCGTCCCGGTCGGAGTTCGGGGAGTTGTACCGCTGTCACGTCTCCTGAGGCTGTCCAGGCCGTGCCAACTGCGGGTTGCGGGAGCGGGGACTGGGGATTGCGCGCGGGAAGCGGCTGTGTGGGGAGCGTCATCGGGGCCTTTGCGCGAAGGGACGGGGAAGAGGGGGATCGGGCTGATTGTGCGGGATGTCGGGGCGATGCGCGAGCTTCTTGACCTCAAGATTGCTTGAGGTTCTACCGTCGTTCCCATGAGTATGGAGACCACAGCGTGGACACAGCTGCACAGCGTCATGAACGCCGAACGCGAGCGCCGCCCCTTCGCCCTGGCGACCCTGCGCCGCATCGGCGCGTTCGCCCGCCCCCACCGGCGCCGCATCGCCCTCTTCGTCCTGCTGGGCGTGGGCACCGCCCTGCTCGCCGTGGCGACCCCCGTCCTGGCCGGATGGGTCGTGGACACGATCGTGTCGGGCGGCGACGAGGGCAGGGTCGTACGGCTCGCGCTGCTCATCGCGCTGATCGCGGTGGCGGAGGCGGCGCTGGGCATCCTCGGCCGGAGGCTGTCGGCGACGCTGGGCGAACACCTCATCCTCGATCTGCGGACCGCCGTCTTCGACCATGTGCAGCGCATGCCGGTCGCGTTCTTCACACGCACTCGTACGGGCGCCCTCGTCTCCCGGCTCAACAACGACGTGATCGGCGCCCAGCGCGCGTTCAGCAACACCCTGTCCGGAGTGGTCAGCAACCTGGTCACCCTGCTGCTCACCCTCGTGGTGATGCTCACGCTGTCCTGGCAGATCACGCTGCTCGCGCTGGTGCTGCTGCCGGTGTTCGTGATCCCGGCCCGGCGCATGGGCAGCCGGATGGCCCGGATGCAGCGGGAGGCGGCGACGCTGAACGCGGCGATGGGCACCCGCATGACCGAGCGGTTCTCCGCTCCCGGTGCCACGCTGGTCAAGCTCTTCGGGCGGCCGGAGGAGGAGTCGGAGGAGTTCGCCGAGCGGGCCCGCCGGGTCGCGGAGATCGGGATCCGGACGGCGACCGCCCAGGCGGCCTTCATCACGGCCCTGACCCTGGTCTCGGCCCTCGCCCTGGCCCTGGTCTACGGCCTCGGCGGCTGGTTCGCCCTGCGCGGTGCCCTGGAACCGGGCGCTGTCGTGTCGCTCGCGCTGCTCCTGACCCGGCTCTACGCGCCGCTGACGGTGCTCGCGGGGGCGCGCGTCGAGGTGATGAGCGCGCTGGTCAGCTTCGAGCGGGTCTTCGAGGTGCTCGACCTCAGGCCCCTCATCGAGGAGAAGCCGGACGCGCGCCCGGTGCCCGACGGGCCCGTGGCGGTCGAGTTCGACCGGGTCCGTTTCGGCTACCCCGCCGCCGACAAGGTCTCCCTGGCCTCCCTCGAGGAGGTCGCGTCCCTGGACAAGCGAGGCGGCGACGAGGTCCTGCACGGCCTGTCCTTCCGCGCCGAACCCGGCCAGACGGTGGCGCTCGTCGGCTCCTCCGGCGCGGGCAAGTCGACCATCGCGCAGCTGATGCCGCGCCTGTACGACACCGACGAGGGGGCCGTACGCATCGGCGGCGTCGATGTCCGCGACCTCACGGCGCAGTCGCTGCGGGAGACCCTGGGCATGGTCACCCAGGACGGCCACCTCTTCCACGACACCGTCCGCGCCAACCTCCGGCTCGCCCGCCCCGGGGCCACGGAGGACGAGCTGTGGGACGCGCTGCGCCGGGCCCGCCTCGACGACCTCGTACGGTCCCTGCCCGACGGCCTCGACACCGTCGTCGGCGAACGCGGCTACCGCCTCTCCGGCGGCGAACGCCAGCGCATGACCATCGCCCGGCTGCTGCTCGCCCGCCAGCGCGTCGTCATCCTCGACGAGGCCACCGCCCACCTCGACAACACCTCCGAGGCCGCCGTCCAGGAAGCTCTCACCGAAGCTCTCGAAGGCCGCACGGCCGTCGTGATCGCCCACCGCCTCTCCACCGTCCGCGCGGCGGACCAGATCCTGGTGGTGGAGGCCGGCCGGATCGTGGAACGGGGCACGCACGAGGAACTGCTGGCGGCGGGGCAGCGGTACGCGGAGCTGTACCGCACCCAGTTCGGCGGGACGCGGGTGGCCGCGGTGGAGGAGGCCGCCTAGAACGGTGAACACCTGCCGGGACCTGTCCGTACTCCTGCCGAGTACTCCTGCCGACAGCCGTACCCGGAGAGGTGAAGTGTTCCAGCAGCGACCGCACGTACGATCCACCCGCTTGACCCCGTGCCGTGCCCGGCGTCGCGCCGCCGCCACGGCCGGGGTCCTGGCCGTGCTTGCGCTTCTCACAGCCTGCGGCGGCGGTGACGACGGCGGGACAGCGGCGACGCCGAGCGTGTCCGCGGCTCCCGCCGCCGGGGTGGTCGCGCCGGCGAAGGTGGAGGTCATCGCCGGTCTGACCGGCTGCAAGGCGAAGATCCGCACCGAGGCGGACGAGCTGCGCGAGGGCGTGTGCCACACCCGGAAGGGCGACTACCTCATCACCACCTTCCCGGAGGAGAGGCTCAAGGAGACCTGGCTGGAATCGGCCCGCGTGTACGGGGGCACGTACCTGGTCGGCATGCGCTGGGTGGTCAGCGCCAAGCCCGGGATGCTGGAGCCGCTCCGGGTGAAACTCGGCGGCACCGTCCGGAAGCTGACGGGCGTCGGCCCGCGCGCGAACGCCTCCTGACGTCACCGCGGTCCGGACCTTCCCCCGGCATCTCCCTTTCGATTTCCGCTGGTGGACGTCATGATGGTGCGACTCGGCAGATGAGCCGCCCCCTCGCGGCGGCCTCGGAGATTGAGTTCGTCGTGGTCGCCACCTTTCGTCGCCACTCGCTCGCGGGCGAGATGCTGGTGCTCCAGCTCGCCATCGTCGTGGTGGTGCTGCTGGCTGTCGCCGCGGTCTCCCTCGCCCAGTCGCAGGCCACCTTCGCCCGCGTCGAGGGGCGCCGGGTGAGCGCGCTCGCCGAGCAGCTGGCCGCCAACCCGCTGGTGCGCAGCCAACTGGTGCGTCCCGCGCCGGGGGAGGCGCTCGCCCCGCTGGTGCTCGCCACGCAGGCGCAGTCGGGGGTGACGTCGGTGACGGTGGCCGACGGGGCCGGGCGGATCGTCAGCTCCACGAACCCGACGGTGATCGGCGAGCGGATGCGGCTCGGGCCGGGCACCGACCGGGGGCGGGGCTGGTCCGGGCAGTTCACCCTGGACGGCAACCGCGAGCTGGCCGCCCAGGTCCCCGTCCTCGGAGCCACCGAGGAGAACCTGGGCCGGATCCTCGGCACGGTGATGATCGGCGAGGCCGATCCGACGGTGTGGCAGCGGCTCAACGGTGCCTCCTCCTACCTGCTCGCCTACCTGGGCATCGCCAGCGGACTCGGCGTGGCCGGCTCCTGGCTGCTGGCCCGGCGGGTGAAACGGCAGACCCTCGGGCTGGAGCCGGGCGAGATCGCCGGGCTCGCCGAGCACCGGGAGGCGATGCTGTACGGGATCGCCGAGGGCGTGATCGCCCTGGACCCGCAGCACCGGCTCACCCTCGTCAACGACATGGGCCGCCGCCTGCTCGACCTGCCCGAGGACTGCGTCGGCCAGAGCCTGGAGGGGCTCGGCATCGACGGGCGGCTGCGCGACGTGCTGTCCGGCACCGCCGCCGGCGAGCGCGACGAGGTCGTCGTGCGCCGAGGCCGGGTCCTGGTGATGAACCGGATGACCGTCACCAAGGACGGCCGGCCTCTCGGCTCGGTCACCACCCTGCGCGACCGCACCGAACTGGCCCGGCTGGAGCGGGAGATCGGCTCCTTCCGCAGCTCCTCGGAGCTGCTGCGCGCTCAGGCGCACGAGTTCGCCAACCAGCTGCACACCATCTCCGGGCTGATCCAGATCGGCGAGCAGGACGAAGTCGTCAGCTACATCCGCGCGTTGAGCCGGCACCGCCAGTCCCTGGACGTCACCCTCAGCCGCCGCGTCCGGGACACCGCGGTGGCCGCGCTGCTGATGGCCAAGGCGTCCCTCGCGGCCGAACGGAAGGTCAGCCTGCGGATCTCGGACGACACCGCGCTGGAGCGGCTGGCCCCGGAGGACGCGGCCGACGTGGCGACCGTGGTGGGCAACCTGGTGGACAACGCCGTCGACGCCGCGTGCGCACAGGACGACGCCTGGGTGGAGGTCGCGCTGCGGCAGGACGCCTCCAGCGTGGAGATCGCGGTCCGCGACTCCGGGCCGGGCGTGGCTCCCGAACTGGCCCGTGAGGTCTTCTCCCACGGTTTCACCACCAAGGCCGCGCGCGAGGGTGAGCGCGGCATCGGACTGGCCCTGACCAAGCTGGTCTGCGAACGGCACGGGGGAGAGATCTCGGTGGCCAACACCCCCGAAGGGGCCGTGTTCACCGCACGCATGACCGTCAGCCACCTCACCGGCACGGTGGCGGAAGGAGCGGCCCCATGACCGCGGCGAGCGACAAGGCGGGCACGATCGACGTCCTCGTGGTCGACGACGACTTCATGGTGGCCAGGGTCCACCGGGCGTTCGTCGAACGCGTCGAGCCGTTCCGCGTCGTCGGTACGGCCCACACCGGCGGAGGTGCCATCGAGGCGGTCGACGAACTGCGCCCCGACCTCATCCTGCTCGACCTGTACCTCCCCGACCTCTTCGGACTGGACGTCATCCCCCGGCTGCGCACCGCCGGGCACGACTGCGACGTCATGGTCATCAGTGCGGCGACGGAGGCCGAGACCGTGCGCGGCGCGGTCCGTCGCGGCGTGGTCGACTACCTCCTCAAGCCCTTCGAGTTCGACGATCTGCGGCTGCGCCTGGAGCGCTACGCCGCACAGCGGGGCCGGCTGCTCACGACGGTGGTCCGGGGTCAGGCGGACGTGGACCGCGTCCTGGCCGGCGCGTTCGTGCCCGCGCCGGCGGCCACCCTGCCCAAGGGCATGAGCGTGGAGACCGCCGACCTCGTCGAGCGGGCCCTGCGCGAGGCGGAGGGCACCCTGTCCGCCACCGAGTGCGCGGCCCTGACCGGCGTGTCCCGGGTCAGCGCACGCCGCTACCTGGAGTACTTCCACGGCACGGGCAGCGCGGAGGTGTCCCTGCGCTACGGCGCCGCGGGGCGGCCCGAACGCCGTTACGGCTGGCGGGCATGAGCCGCCACCCGGAACCCGGCCGAGGAACCCGTGCCCTCGTGGTGAGTCTGCACGCGCCGCAGCAGGGAGGTGAGTTGCTCCCGTTCGGCCTCGCTCAGCGGCGTCAGGAGGTCGTCGTCCGCCGACGCGATGTCGGCGCTGAGATGGTCGAGGGCCCTCCTGCCCTCCGGGGTGATGCGGACGTCGACGCGGCGGCGGTCGGTGAGGCTGCGGACGCACTCGACCTGCCCCGCGTCGGCCAGGTCCTTCACGATCTTCGCGAGGTCACTGGCGTTCATGTCCAGCCGCGCGGCCAGCACGCCCTTGGGCTGCGGACCGAGGTCGGCTACGAGGGTCAGCACGGTCAGGTGCCACAACCGCAGCCCCCTGGCGCTGAGCTTCTCCGACAGGGTGCGGCGGGCGGCCTTTCCCGTCGCGTACATCAGGGACGCGCTGAGGTTCAGCACGCTGGGCGGCGTCATGCGTGAACGTTGGCCCGGCTGTTCCCTCACTGTGAACGCCGGTTGCGAGCCGACCACTCGGGGCCGCCGGCGCCGCGTCAGGGGCGGTTGGTGAGGTAGCCGCCCATGGAGGTGAAGTACTCGGCCGCGGGCAACTCCCGGCCGTCCTCGGTCCGTACGCGGGTGATGGCCAGGCCGTGGTTACGTCCGGTGCGGGCGTCGGCACCGGCGACGATCACCACGCCCTCGCCCTCGCGGTAGAAGATGCGGCCCGGCGTGCCGCCGTAGCGGCCCTCGGACACGAACGAGGCCAGGACGTCGAGCCGCTTGCCCTTGTGGAAGGTGTAGGCGCTGGGGTACGGCTCGGACTGGGCGCGCACCAGGCGCTCCAGGTCCTCGGCCGGCCAGCTCCAGTCGATGCGGCTGTCCTCGTCGGCCCGCTTGTGGAAGAAGGACGCCTGGGAGCGGTCCTGCTCGGTGAACTCCGTCTGCCCGGAGGCGATCAGGCCGAGCGCGCCGATGGTGACGGGGGCGATGAGGTCGACGGTCTTGTGGAAGAGGTCGGTCGCGGTGTCCGCCGGGCCGACCGGCACCGCCTCCTGCCGGACGATGTCGCCGGCGTCGAGCTCGTCGTTCATCATGTGCGCCGTGACGCCCACTTCGGGCTCACCATTGATGAGCGCCCAGATCAGCGGGGAGAAGCCGGCGTACTTGGGCAGCAGGGAGTCGTGCACGTTCAGGGTGCCGTGCCGGGGCAGGCCGAAGATGCGCGGGGGGATCCACGTGCGCCAGTTGTTGGCCACGATGATGTCCGGGTCGGCCTCCTTGAGGCGCTCGAACAGCTCCTCGTCGTCGGGGCGGTTGCGGATCAGCACCGGGACGCCGTGTTCCTCGGCGAGGTCGGCGACGGAGTCGCTCCAGATCTTCTCGTAGGCGTGCTCGCTCTTGGGGTGGGTGACGACCATCACCACGTCGTGCTCGGACTCCAGGAGGGCTTGCAGGGTGCGGTGCCCCCAGGTCTGGTAACCGAACATGACGACCCGCATGGGGTTCCTCCTCAGAGCAAGGTGTTGACCGACGTCAGTAAAGCAAGGCTTACCTTAGTTGGCAACGGGCGCGCGCCATGCGCCAGTTGACGGGAGCAGCTCCAAGGTGTGTCCGTTTTGCCCTGTCGACACCTCCACGGGTTTAGCTTAGGCTCACCTAAGTTCCTTGGGGTGCCGCTCCGTTGGCATGCCCGTCTTTCGTTCCCTCCACACCTGACACGCGGCTGCCCCGCACGATGGGAGTGACATGTCGCAGGCTCTTCCCGGTGACACACCACCGGTCCACGACCTGATCGGTATCGGCTTCGGGCCGTCGAATGTGGCCATGGCGATCGCGCTCCGCGAGCACAACACCCGCGTCGGCAGGCAGGAGGCGGTCACCGCTCACTTCTTCGAGCAGCAGCCCCGCTTCGGCTGGCACCGCGGCATGCTCATCGACGACGCCACCATGCAGGTCTCCTTCCTCAAGGACCTCGTGACGCTGCGAAACCCTGCCAGCGAGTACAGCTTCCTGTGCTACCTGCAGAGCAAGGGCCGGCTGATCGACTTCATCAACCACAAGAACCTGTTCCCGCTGCGCGTGGAGTTCCACGACTACTTCGAGTGGGCCGCGGCCCAGGTCGACGACATGGTCTCCTACGGCCACGAGGTCGTCGGCGTCGCGCCCGTGACCCGGGACGGCGTCGTGGAGTACCTGGAGGTGACCGTCCGCTCCGGCGGCGGCCTCGAGGTCCACCGGGCCCGCAACCTCGTCATCGGCACCGGCCTGCGCCCCCTCATGCCCGAGGGTGTGGAGCGCGGCGAACGCGTCTGGCACACCTCCGAACTGCTCGCAAAAGTCGACGAGTTGGAGGGCACCTCGCCCTCCCGGTTCGTCGTCGTGGGAGCCGGCCAGAGCGCCGCCGAGAACGTCGCCTACCTGCACCGCCGCTTCCCCGGGGCCGAGGTCTGCGCGGTCTTCTCCCGCTACGGCTACAGCCCCGCCGACGACAGCAGCTTCGCCAACCGGATCTTCGACCCCCAGGCGGTCGACGAGTACTTCGCGGCGCCCGAGGACGTCAAGCGCCGGCTGATGGGCTACCACGGCAACACCAACTACTCCGTGGTGGACATCGACCTGATCGACGACCTCTACCGGCAGTCGTACCAGGAGAAGGTCCTCGGCACCGAGCGCCTGCGGTTCCTCAACGTCTCCCGCCTCACCGGCGTCAAGGAGGCCCCGTCCGGCGTCCGGGCGACCGTGACCTCCCTCGTCACCGGCGAGGAGACCGACCTCGACGCGGACGTCGTGGTCTTCGCCACCGGCTACAGTCCCGCCGACCCCACCAGCCTGCTCGGTGAGGTCGCCGACCGCTGCCTGCGCGACGACGAGGGCCGCGTCCGTGTCGAGCGCGACTGGCGCATCACGACCGACCCGGCCCTGCGCTGCGGCATCTACCTGCAAGGCGGCACGGAGCACACGCACGGCATCACCTCGTCCCTGCTCTCCAACACCGCCATCAGGGTGGGCGAGATCCTGGACTCGCTCCTGGGCCGCGGGGCCGAGCCCGCCGCGGACCGGACGCGGACGCTCGCCGACGGCACGGGCAGCACGGCCCGCTAGACGCTCCGGCGGGGGGCGGAGGTCGTCGACCGGCGGCGCCGTCGTGGCCGGCCGCGCAATTTCCCGCGCCCTTCGGGCATCCGAGGCACCGTCCGGTCAAGTCGCCGACCGCGCAAGGGATAACGTACGACGACATGGGCACGACTGCTGCAGTGGAGCGCCCCGCACCCCGGGTCTCGACACGGACCCGCCGGCGACGGGTCATGGGTTTGGGCACCCTCCTGGCGGTCCTCGTGGCCGCCGCGGTCCTGTCGCTGGCCGTCGGCGCACGCGCCCTGAGCCCCGCCGAGGTGTGGCACGGGCTGTTCGGCGCCCCGGATTCCGGCCAGCGGCTCACCGAGATCAGGCTCATCGTCGAGACCGTGCGGGTGCCCCGCACGGTCCTCGGGATCGTCGCGGGCATCGCCCTCGGCGTCGGCGGGGCGCTGATCCAGGGGTTCACGCGCAACCCGATCGCCGACACGGGCCTGCTGGGCGTGAACTCCGGCGCCTCCTTCGCGGTCGTGGTGGCGATCTCCGTGTTCGGCCTCGGCAACCCCTTCCAGTACGTCTGGTTCGCCTTCGCCGGGGCGGCCGTCGCCGGTCTCGTGGTGTTCGGTCTTGCGAGCATCGGGCGAGGGGCGGGCAATCCGCTGACCCTCGCCCTGGCGGGCCAGGGCGTCACGGTGTTCCTCGCGGCGATGACCACCGCCGTCGCACTGTCGGACCAGGCGGCGCTGAACGCCCTGCGGTTCTGGAACGCGGGATCCCTCGCCGGTACCGGATTCGACGTCATCTGGCCGGTGACCGCGTTCATCGGCGCCGGGCTGGTGCTGGCCCTGACCACACTGCCGTCCCTCAATCTGCTCAACCTGGGTGACGACGTGGCCCGCGGACTGGGCGTGAACATCGCGCTGAGCCGGACCGTCGGCATCACCGCCATCACCCTGCTGGCCGGCGCGGCGACGGCCGCGTGCGGGCCCATCGCCTTCCTCGGGCTCATGGTGGCCCACGTGGCCCGCTACCTGACCGGGCCGGACTACCGCTGGCTGGTGCCGTTCGCGGGTCTGCTCGGAGCCGTGGTCCTGCTGCTCTGCGACATCGTCGGCCGACTGGTGGTGCGCCCGGGCGAGTTGGACGCCGGCGTTCTCGTGGCGCTCCTCGGCGCCCCCTTCTTCGCGGTTCTCGTGTGGCGCGGAAAGTTCAGGAAAGCATGAACGTGACCGATGTGAAGCCGTCGCTGCCGCCGGGTGTGCGGCTCGGCCGGGTGTCGTTCGTCTGGCGGCCCTGGATCGTGGGCGTCACGCTGCTGCTCGCGGCGGCGACCTTCCTGGTGTTCTGCGTGTCCATCGGCGTCGGGGACTTCCCGATCGGCCTCCCGCAGGTGATCGCCACGATCTTCGGGCGGGGCGAACAGGTCGACCAGTTCGTCATCATGGACCTGCGGATGCCGCGTGCCCTGGCCGGGATCGTCGTGGGCGTCGCGCTCGGGGTGTCCGGGGCGATCACCCAGTCCATCGCCCGGAATCCACTGGCCAGCCCGGACGTTCTGGGCATCACGTCGGGCGCCGGCACGGTCGCGGTGTTCCTGGTGACGGTGTCGGGCGGGACCGCCGCGGCGATCGTCGACTCCGTCGGGCTCTCGGCCGCGGCGCTCGCGGGCGGCCTCGGCACGGGTCTGCTGGTGTACTTCCTGGCCTGGCGGCGCGGCATCGACGGCTTCCGGCTCATCCTCATCGGCATCTCGGTGAGCGCCGTGATGCAGGCCCTCACGACCTGGCTGCTGGTCACGGCCGACATCAGGGACGTGGCCCAGGCCCAGACGTGGCTGGTCGGTTCCCTGGACAACCGGTCGTGGGGCGAGGTCCGGGTGGCGCTCTGGGGCGCGCTCGCCCTCCTGGTCGTCGTGACGGGTGTGGCCTTCCAGTTCAAGCCGATGCACTTCGGTGACGAGGTCGCCGCGGGCCTGGGCGTCCGGTACGGGAGGGTGCGGGCGGTCCTGCTGCTGTGCGCGGTGCTGCTGGCCGGTGTGGCGGTGAGCGCGGCGGGCCCGGTCCCGTTCGTCGCGCTGGTGGCGCCGCAGGTGGCGATGCGCCTGGCGCGCTGCCCCACACCGCCGATGACGGCTTCGGGACTGGTGGGCGCGCTGCTGCTGATCGGCTCGGACCTCATCGCGCGTACGGCGCTGCCGGTCTCGCTCCCGGTCGGCGTGGTCACCGCCGCGATCGGCGGCCCCTTCCTCGTGTACCTGCTGGTGCGCGCGAACCTCCGGTAGATGTACAAGAGTCAGGTGAACCTAAGCAAGGGGGGACCCGTGGTCGCACAGTCCGTCACCGAGGCCGCGGTCGGCGGCGCCTCGCGGCTGGCAGCCCGAGGCGTCACGGTCGGCTACGGCGCCCGGGCCGTCATCGACGACCTCGACGTGGCGATACCGCCCGGCGTGATCACCACGATCATCGGTCCCAACGGCTGCGGGAAGTCGACCCTGTTGCGGACGCTGTCGCGGCTGCTCAAGCCGGCCAGGGGGACGGTCGTCCTGGACGGCGAGGACATCGGCAGGCTCAGGACCCGGGACGTGGCGAAGAAACTCGGCCTCCTCCCGCAGGCGCCGGTCGCACCGGAGGGGCTGACCGTGGCCGACCTGGTCGCCAGGGGCCGTCACCCGCACCAGAGTTGGCTGCGCCAGTGGTCGTCCGACGACGCCGACGTGGTGGAACGCGCACTCGCCATGACCGGGGTGTCCGACCTCGCCGACCGCCCGGTCGACGCGCTGTCCGGCGGGCAGCGGCAACGCGTCTGGATTTCCATGACGCTGGCTCAGGGCACCGATCTGCTGCTGCTGGACGAGCCGACGACCTATCTGGACCTGGCACACGCCCTCGACGTCCTCGACCTCGTCGACGACCTGCACGAGTCCGGCTGCACCGTCGTCATGGTCCTGCACGACCTCAACCTCGCCACGCGCTACAGCGACAACCTCGTGGTGATGAAGGAGGGTTCGATCCTGGCGCAGGGGCATCCGCGGGACGTCGTCACCGCCGAGCTGCTGCACCAGGCCTTCGGTCTGCGCGCCCATGTGATCGACGACCCGGTCGGGGACCGGCCGCTGATCGTGCCGATCGGGCGGACGCATGTGCGGCCGGGACACATCCCGATGAACGAACGCAAGTAAGGCTAGGCTAACCTCATAGCTCGCGATAAGGTTTGCCTGCCCTTAGGCGAGGGTGCAGCGAACTAGCGCGAAAGCAAGGGGTTTTGGATGCTCCTCCATCGAACGACGGCCGGGAAGCCACGGCGGCGGCTGGCGGCGGCACTGTCCGCGGTCACCCTCGGCGTCGGTCTCCTCGCGGGATGCGGTTCCGGCTCGGACACGGCGGACAAGAAGAGCGAGGGCACTCAGGCCGAGGCCGACGGCGCGTTCCCGGTCACCGTGGAGCATGCGTTCGGATCCACGAAGGTCGAGAAGGCACCCCAGCGGGTCGTCTCCGTCGGCTACACCGACGACCAGACCATCCTGGCGTTCGGCATCAAGCCCGTCGGCATGGTCGACCAGTACCCGAACCCGCCGGGCAAGAGCCCCGACATCAACACCCAGTGGCCCTGGGTCAAGGACAAGTGGGGCGACACCAAGCCCGAGGTCGTCATGAAGAACGGCGACACCGGCCCCAACTACGAGAAGATCGCGGCCCTTCGCCCCGACCTGATCGTCGCGGTCTACTCCGAGATCGACCAGGCCGCCTACGACAAGCTCTCCAAGATCGCCCCGACGGTGGCCCGCACCAAGGGCGAGAAGGAGCCCTTCAGCGCTCCCTGGCAGGACAACGCCCTGCACATCGCCAAGGCCCTCGGCAAGGCCGACGAGGGCCAGAAGATGGTCGACGACATCCAGGGTCAGCTGGACACGGCCAAGAAGGAGCACCCGGAGCTCGGCAAGGAGACCGCTGTCGCGCTGTCCTGGTACAAGGACTCGGTGGCACCCTTCACCTCCACCGACGTACGCGGCCGGCTCGTCACCGGCATCGGCTACAAGTACCAGACCGAGATCGACAAGGTCGCGGGCGGCAACTTCTACACCACGCTCTCGCCCGAGCGCATCGACCTCGTCGACGTCGACCACATCTTCGTCATCAACGACAAGGCCGACACCGAAGCGCTCAAGAAGTTCAAGCTCTTCGCCAACCTGGACGCCGTGAAGAAGGGCAACGTGTCCTACCTGCTCGACAGCGAGGGACCGGCGGTCGGCGCGGCCATCTCCCAGGGCACTCTGCTGTCCATGCCGTACGCGATCGACGAGCTCGTCAAGTCGGTCGAGTAGGGAGTGGGCACCACCGACACGCGCGTCGCCCCGGCGACCCTGCGCACGACGACCGGACGCGAGGCCGCCCGCTGGGTCGCGGCACACTGCCGTGCCATGCCCGGGCTCACGGTCGCCACCGTGTTCACCACGGTCGCGGGGGCGGCGCTCCAGGTGCTCCCGGTGCTCCTGCTCGGCCGGGTGGTCGACGGGGTCGTCGGGGGCGAGGACCGCTCGGTCCTGGTCACGATCGGGGTGCTGATCGGGGCCGCCGCGCTGCTCGGCGCGGCGGCCACCGCGGTGTCCACCTACCTGATCGGACGGCTGGGCGCGGATCTGCTCGCGCGGCTGCGCGAAGGCGCCGTCCGGGCGGTGCTCGGCATGCCGAGCGCGCGGATCGAGCAGGTCGGCCGGGGGGATGTGCTCTCCCGGGTCGGTGACGACGTGGCCGTCATCTCCAAGGGCATCCGCACGGCCGTACCCACCGTGTTCTCCGCGGGCGTGCTGGTCGTCATCGCGACCCTCGGCATGTTCGGGCTGGACTGGCGGCTGGGCCTGGCCGGCGCAGGCGCGTTGCCCGCGTACGCCCTGGCGCTGCGCTGGTACCTGCCCCGGTCCGCACCGCTCTACCGCAAGCAGCGCGTGGCCCAGGCCGACCGGGCCCAGGCGTTCATCAGCGGCCTGAACGGCATCGACACGGTCCGCGCCTACCGTCTGGAGGGCGCCTTCCGCGAGAAGGTCACCACCGAGTCGTGGCGGGTGCGCGAGCTCGGTATCGAGGTGTTCCGCTTCTTCGGCCGGTTCGTCGGCCGGGAGAACCGTGCCGAGTTCATCGGTCTGGTCCTGATCCTCGTGGTGGGATACGCCCTGCTGGAGGCCGACGCGGCCAGCCTGGGCGAGGTGTCGGCGGCCCCGCTGCTGTTCCACCGGCTGTTCACCCCGCTGGGCGCCATCATGTTCACCTTCGACGAGGCGCAGAAGTCGGGCGCGAGCCTGACCCGCCTGGTCGGGGTGCTCGGGGAGTCCGCCGAGGAGCGGCTGGTCGGCGACGAATCCGTCGCGGTCGCGGCAGCCGGGGCCTACCCGGTGACGGTCGAGCGGCTGACGTTCCGTTACCCAGGCTCCGAGGAGCCGGTGCTGCGGGACGTCGATCTGACGATCCCGGCGGGCGGGTCACTCGCCCTGGTGGGCGCCACGGGCGCGGGCAAGACGACCCTGGCCGCGCTGATCGCCGGTATCGGCACCCCGGATGCCGGGTCGGTGCGCATCGGGACGACGGACCTCTCCGACCTGGACGAGGCCGGGGCACGGGCGTTGGTGAGCATCCTGACGCAGGAGACACACGTGTTCTCCGGCCCGCTCGCCGACGACCTGCGGCTGTCCGCGCCGGGGGCGACCGACGCCGAGCTGACGGAAGCGCTGCGCACGGTCGGTGCGGAAGGCTGGGTCCGCGCGCTGCCCGACGGGCTGAACACCCCGGTCGGCGAGGGCGGCGAGCGCCTGGACGTCACCAAGGTGGCGCAGATCGCCCTGGCGCGGCTGGTGCTGGGCCGGGCGCCGGTCGTGGTGCTCGACGAGTCGACCGCGGAAGCCGGCAGCGAGGGCGCCGCCGAGCTGGAGCGGGCCGTACTGGCCGCCTGTGCGGGCAGGACCACGCTGTTCGTGGCGCACCGGCTGACCCAGGCCATGGCCGCTGACCGCATCGCCGTGCTCGACGCGGGACGCGTCGTGGAGCAGGGGACGCACGAGGAACTGGTCGCTCTGGGCGGCCGGTACGCGCGACTGTGGCGGGCCTGGCGAGAGGGTAGTTAGGCAACCCTTATTTAGGTTAGCCTAACTCCACATTCTGGAAGGGACGCTGAGTCTTCGATGATGCAACCGCGCGCTCGTCTCGCACTGCTTACCCCCAGGCGCCTGGCCGATGTGCGCCGGCGGACCGGCGACTACCCGGACCGGACCATCACCGAGGCCTGCGCCATCGGCCTGTCGTACTGGGCGACGGGCCGCAGCCCCGAGGGCATCGACCTCACCCCCGGCACGCTCTTCGCGGACGTCCTCGGCTGGGTCGACAACGGCGGTACCGCCCCCGGTGGTTGGGAGGTCGCCCGGGACGGCTACGGCATCATCGTCCCCGACGGCGTCACACCCGAAGACGCGCAGCTCGCATTGGACGACCTGGCCGACTTCCCGGACCGGCCGCTCGGCACCATCGGCCCGTCCAGCGTCGCGGCCAGGCTCCGGACCCTGGCCGGGTGGAACGACAACCGGGCCGACCGGGTCCGCCCCACCATCGTGGAGATGTTCCTCGAGCAGGCGGACGCCAGACCGGACGCCGTGGCCGTCGTCGACGAGCACCGGACGCTGACCTACCGCGAAACGGCCGAACGCGCAGGGCAGTTGGCCCACCACCTGCTCGCGCGCGGACTCGGCTCCGAACAGGTCGTGGGGATCTCCCTGACCCGCTCCGCCGACATGGTCATCGGGCTGCTCGCGGTGCTCCAGGCCGGGTGCGCCTTCGTACCGCTCGATCCGCAGTGGCCCGCCGCGCGCCGGGCCGTCGTCATCGAGGACGCCCGGGTAGTCGTCCAGCTCAACGCCTCGGGCGAGCACGACCCGGCCGAACCGGACGCCGTGGCCGTCGACCTCGGCGACTGGCAGTACGGCTCGTACCCGGCGGAAGGGCCCGGCGTCGCGGTCCTCGGCGACGCGCTGGCCTACGTGATCTTCACGTCCGGTTCCACCGGGCGCCCAAAGGGCGCGATGATCCGGCACGAGGCGATCAGCGAGCGCCTGCTGTGGCAGGTGAACGAGATCCTCGGCTTCGGCCACGACGACGCCTCGCTGTTCAAGGCACCGCTGTCCTTCGACATCTCCATCAACGAGATCTTCCTGCCGCTGGTCTCCGGCGGCCGGCTCGTCGTCCTGAGGCCCGGCGGCGAACGCGACCCGCACCACCTGTTGAGCGTCATCGCCGAACAGCGCGTCACCTTCACGTATCTGGTGTCGTCCATGCTGGACGTGCTGCTGGAGATGGCCGGCGACTCCGGCCGCCTGGACAGCCTGCGGCACGTGTGGTGCGGCGGGGAGGTTCTCACCCCCGAGCTGTACGAGCGGTTCCGCACCAAGCTCGACGGCGTCCCCATGTACCACGGCTACGGCCCCGCCGAGACGACCATCGGCGTCTCCCACGTCATCTACCGGGGCGCCGCCGAACGCCTGTCGACGTCCATCGGCAAGGCCAACCCCGACACCCAGCTCTACGTCCTGGACGACGAACTGCGCCCGGTCCCGGTCGGCGTCGGCGGTGAACTGTACGTGGGCGGCTTCCTCCTGGGCCGCGGCTACGTGGGCGCACCCGGTCTGACCGCCTCCCGCTTCGTCGCCAACCCCTTCGCGAACGACGGCTCCCGCCTCTACCGCACCGGCGACCTCGCCCGCTTCGCCCCCGACGGATCGCTGGACTTCCTCGGCCGCGCCGACAACCAGATCAAGATCCGCGGCATGCGACTGGAGATCGAGGACGTCGAGGTCGGCCTCGCCGAACACCCCCGCGTACGGCACACCTGCGTCGTCGCCAGGAAGAACGCCGCCGGTGGCACCTACCTCGTCGGCTACGTCATACCCGCCGCCGGCAGCGAGGACCTGCGGGCCGACGAGGTCAAGGCGTGGGCCGGCGCGCACATGGTCGAGTACATGGTGCCCGCCCACATCGTCGTGCTGGAGGAGTTCCCCCTCACCGCCAACGGCAAGCTCGACCGCAACGCGCTGCCCGAGCCCGCGGTCGAGACCGGCTCGCTCGTCCGCCCCACCACCGACGACGAACGCGCGGTGTGCGCCGCCGTCGCGGAGGTGCTGCGCCTCGAAGAGGTCGGTGTCGACCAGGACTTCTTCCAGCTCGGCGGCGACAGCATCCTGGCGATCTCCCTGCTGAGCGCACTGCGCGAGCAGGGCCTGCACGTCACGGCACGGCAGATCTTCACCCACAGCACCGTGGGCGCGCTGGCGGCGGTCGCCGGCCGCGAGGACGTCTCCACCGTCGACCACGCCGATGTCGCCACCGGCACCGTCGTGGGCTCGCCCATCGTGCAGTGGCTCGGCGAGACCACGGACGCCATCGACGGTTTCGTCCAGTCGGTCGTCCTCAACACCCCCGCGGACCTGACCGCCGACGCCCTCGACGCGATCCTCACCGCCCTCGTCGCCCGGCACGACATGCTCCGCGCCAGGCTGGTGCGCGGCAGCCGCTGGAGCTTCGACATCCCCGAGGCGGACCGGGCCGAGCCCGCCTGGCAGCGCAGCGACCGTCCGCTCGATGAGTGCATCGCCCTCGCCACCGACGCTCTGGACCCCGCCGACGGCGTGATGCTCCGGGCCGTCTGGCGCCCCGAGGCACACCAACTCGTCCTCGTCGCCCACCACGTGGTCATAGACGGCGTCTCCTGGCGCGTCCTGATGGAGGACCTGGCCACCGCCTGGCGGCAGTTCTCCGCAGGCGAGCCCATCGAACTGCCCCCGGTGGGCACTTCGTTCCGGCGCTGGACCCAGCTGCTGGAACGCGCCGCGTTCGACGCCGACAGCTCCTCCTACCGGCGTCCCCTGCCCGGCGAGGACCAGCCGCTGGCCCGCCGTGCCCTGTCCGCGACTGACACCGTCGCGAGCGAGCGCCTGCGCACCGTCTCCGTCGGCCCGGAGGTCACGGCCGCCCTGCTGAACGACATCCCCGCGAAGTTCCACGCCGGCGTCAACGACGTCCTGCTCACCGCGCTCGCCGTCGCCCTCGCCCGCCGGCGCCGCGACCTCGGCCAGGACCAGACCTTCGCCCACATCGAACTCGAAGGCCACGGCCGCGAGGGGCAGTTCGTCGCCGGTTCGGCCGGCTTCGAACCGGAACTGTCCAGGACCGTGGGCTGGTTCACCACCCTCTTCCCGGTGACCGTGGACCCCGGCACGGCAGCCGACTTCACCACCCCCGCGTATCTGACCGCCGCCCTCAAGGCGGTCAAGGAAGACCTCGCCCGGGTCCCGGACAACGGCGTCTCCTACGGCGCCCTGCGCTACCTCACCCACAGCGAGTTCGACGCGCCCGCACCCCAGGTGCTCTTCAACTACCTCGGCCGCTTCGCCGCCGGCGCCCCCGGCGACTGGCGCTTCGCGGGCACCACCGGCCAGCTGGGTGAGAAGCGCGACCCGCGGATGCGCCTGCCGCGCGCCCTGGAGTTCAACGCGATCGCCGAACCCGCCGCCACCGGCGCGTACGAGCTGGTCACGACCATCTCCTGGCCCGACGGCATGTTCACCGACGCCGACATCGCGACACTCGGCGACTACTTCCGCACCGCCCTGGCCGGAATCGCCGCGCTCGACCAGGGCGGCCACTCGCCCAGCGACTTCCCCCTGGTACCGCTCACCCAGAGCGACATCGACGCCCTGGACGGCCCGTCGCTGCGGGACATCCTGCCGCTGACCCCGCTCCAGGAAGGCCTCTACTTCCACTCGGTCTTCGACGACGACTCCGCGGGCGCCTACGTCGAGCAGCAACTGCTCACGCTGCACGGCGAAGTGGACGCCGACCGGCTCGCGGCGGCCGCCACCCGGCTGCTCACCCTCTTCCCGAACCTGGCCGCGCGCTTCACGGCCCTTGCCGACGGCCGTGTGGTCTCCGTGCTGGAGAACGGCGCCGAGGCCCCCTTCACCACGCTGGACCGCCCCGGCATCACCGACGAGGAGATACGCGACCTGGTTGAGCGGGACCGCCGCACCGGCTTCGACCTGGCCACCGGCCCCCTCATGCGGTACACGCTCATCCGCACCGGCATCGCCCGGAGCATCCTGGTGCAGACCGTGCACCACATCATCGCCGACGGCTGGTCCGTACCGCCCATGCTCCGCGCGCTGCTCACCGAGTACCACGCCCCGGGCACCGTCCACCCGACCGGCGGCTTCGCCGACTACGTGCACTGGCTCGCCGGACGCGACGCCGACGAGAGCGACCGCGTCTGGCGCGAGGAACTCGCCGAACTGCCCGGCCCCTCGCTCGTCGCCGAGGGACACACCCCCTCCGACCGCTTCGCCGACACCGCCCTGGAACCCGAGAACGACATCGACGCCGCCGTCCGCGAGGCCGGCGTGCCGCTGAGCGTCGCCGTGCACAGCGCCTGGGCCCTCACCCTGGGCGGCATCCTCCAGGTCCGGGACGTGGTGTTCGGCTCCACCGTCTCCGGCCGCGACGCCGAGGTGCCCGGCATCGGGGACATGGTGGGCCTGTTCATCAACACCATCCCGGTGCGCGCCCGTTGGGCCCCCGGCACCACGGCGGGCGGCCTGCTCACCTCGGTGCGCGACCACCAGAGCGCGGTCCTGCCGCACCAGCACGTCTCCCTGGCGCGCATCGGCCGCCAGACCGGAGCCGGCGCCCTCTTCGACACCCTCGTGGTGTTCGACGTGGCCACCGACGTCACGTCGCTCCGACGGCCCGGCGACACGCTGACCATCACGGACCTCGTCAACGAGGGCGCCCCGCACTACCCGCTGACGCTGGTGGTCGAGCGCGCACCCGACGGCCGCCCGCGCTTCAACCTCATCTACGACGGCGAACTCCTGCGCGAGCCGACCGCCCAGGCGATCCTGCGCACCTTCGCCCGAACCCTGACCTGCCTGCTCACACACCCGGACACCCTGGTCGACGGCCTGACGCCCGAGAGCGAGAGGCGTCCCGCACCGATCACGCCGACCACCCTGGGCGGACTCTTCGACGCCGCCGCCCGGCGCGACCCGGCGGCCACCGCCGTCACCCAGTGCGGCCTCGACGGCTCCACACGGTCCCTCACCTACGGCGAACTGTCCGAGGCGAAGAACGACCTGGCCTCCGCCCTGCGCGCCGCCGGAGTCCGCCCGGGCAAGCGGGTCGCCGTGGCCGTCCCGCGCTCCCTGGAGCAGGTCGTCGCCCTGGTCGCGATCGTCGGTGCGGGCGGCGCCTACGTCCCGCTGGACCTGGCGTACCCGGACGAACGCCTGGAGTACATCCTCGCCGACGCGGCCCCGCAGGTCGTCCTCGTGGACCGTGACCAGCGCGACCGTTTCACGGAACTCCTGGCCCGGGCGGGCGTGCCCGCGCGTGTGCTGGTGCAGGGCGAAGAACCCCCGGCCGCCCTCACGGACCCCGCTCCCGAACCCGACTGGCACACCCCCGCCTACGTGATCTACACCTCCGGATCCACGGGCCGCCCCAAGGGCGTCGTCGTCCCGCACTCCAGCGTGGTGTCGCTCCTCGCCCACACCCGGCCCGACATGGATTTCGGCCCGGACGACGTGTGGGTCCAGTTCCACTCCTTCTCCTTCGACTTCGCCGTCTGGGAGCTGTGGGGCGCGCTGGCACACGGCGGTGAGCTGCTGGTGCCCGAGTACGGGCTGACGCGCTCCCCGGTCGACTTCCACCGGCTGGTCCGCGAGCGCGGCGTCACCGTTCTCAACCAGACCCCGTCGGCCTTCTACCAGTTCATCGAGGCCGACCGGCTCGCCGGCGAGCCGCTGCCCGCCCTGCGCCGGATCGTCTTCGGCGGCGAGGCGCTGGACCTCGGGCGGCTGCGCGGCTGGGTCGAGCGGCACGGTACGGCCGCCCCCGAGCTGGTCAACATGTACGGCATCACCGAGACCACCGTCCACGTCACCCACCGGGTGCTGACCGAGGCCGACTTCGGCCCAGGCGACGACGTCAGCCCCATCGGCGGCCCGATCCCCGGCCTGGTCACCTACCTGCTCGACGACCGGCTCCGCCCGGTGCCGCCGGGCCGGGAGGGCGCCATCTACGTCGCAGGCGACCAGGTGTCGCTCGGCTACCTGGGCAGGCCCGGGCTCACCGCGGGCCGCTTCGTGGCGAACCCGTTCAGGAGCGACGGCTCCCGCATGTACCACACGGGCGACCTCGCCATCCGCACCCTCGACGGCGAACTGCAGTTCACCGGCCGCGCCGACGACCAGGTCCAACTCAAGGGCTTCCGAATCGAGTTGGGCGAGGTGGAGTCCGCGATCAGGGCTCTCGACGGTGTGACCGACGTGGCCGTGACGGTGGCGGACACCGGAGACCACCTGGTCGCGCACGTGGTGGGCAGCGTGCCGGGCGATCTCGAGGGCAGGCTGTCGGAGAAGCTGCCTGTCCACATGGTCCCAGGCAGGGTCCTGACGACCGATGCCCTGCCGCTCACGGTGAACGGCAAGTTGGACCGAAAGGCCCTGGTGGAGCGCGCCCTTAGGGGCGCGGGGAACTGCGCGACAAGCCACAACGCACCCGCCGGTGAACACACAACACTTGCCACACTGGTCGAGATCTTCACTCACACACTGCCCGGCACCACCGTGACCGCAGACACCGACTTCTTCCGCGCCGGAGGCGACAGCATCATCGCCATCACGGTGGTGAACAGGGCACGGACGCTGGGCCTGCCGATCTCACCCCGGGACGTCTTCCTCCTCAAGACCCCCCGCGCACTCGCCCAACACCTGGCGACCAACACACCCCCGGCCGTTCCGGACACCGTCCACCGCGAAGACGGCCCGCTGCCCCCGACCCCGATCATCCTCCGCCAACGCGAACTCGGCGGCTCCCTCGCCCGCTTCGCCCAGGCCAGGACTCTCCAGGCTCCTGAAGGCACCGGTTACGCCGACGCCGTACGCGCCGCGAACGCCGTGGTCGCCGCACACCCCGCCCTCCGACTGCGGCTGCACACCGAGCACGGCGTGTGGACCCTGCGCACCGAACCCGCCCGCGAGATCACCGTCGTACGCCCGGACACCACCGACGCGACAACCGTCGCGAACGAAGCCGCCGGACGGCTCGCCCCCGAGTCCGGGGACGTCATCGCGTTCGCGTGGCTGGAGTCGAGCAGGACCCTCGTCGTCACCGTCCACCACCTCGCCGTCGACTCGGTGTCCTGGCTGATCCTGCTGGACGACCTGGCCACGGCCCTGCGCGGGGAGCCCCTGGCCCCGCCGACCACGCCCTACGCCGAGTACGCGGAAGCACTCACTCTCCAGTCGGCGTGGTCCGTCGGCGACCTCGGCCGCTGGGTCACCACACTCCAGGCGCCCGAACTGCTGCCCGCGCCCGGGGCTCTGCGCGAGACCACCGTCGTCCTCGCCCCCGACGTGAGCGAGAGTCTCACCCGCACCGCGCCCGCCGCACTCGGCGTCGGCCTCACCGAGCTGCTGTGCGGCGCCCTGCGCACCGCGCTGACCCGGATCCAGCCGTCACCCACCGACCTCGCGATCGACCTGGAGCGGCACGGCCGGGTCCCGGCCCGCGCACAGCACGACTACACCCGTACGGTCGGCTGGTTCACCTCCATCGCGCCCGTACGGCTCACCCCGCACACCGACCCCGTCGCGGCCGCGCGCGAGGTCGCCGAGCGCCAGCCCGACGAGGACGGACACGTCGCCTACGGCCGGCTCAGGTACCTCAACCCGCAGACGGCCCCGCTGCTGACCGCCCGCCCGCAGGTGCTGTTCAACTACCTCGGCCGGGGCAGCGAGTCCCAGGCGCTGCATCTCACCGGCGGCGACCAGGGCAGCCCGTACGCCGTCGAGGTCAACGCGTGGACCGACGAGGCCACCGGCAGCCTGTTCGCCGAGTTCATCCTGGCCGAGGGCGTACCCGACGAGCTCACCGAGCACTGGCGCGCCGCCCTCCGGCACATCGCCGATGCCGCCACGACGGCCGAACGCACCGCACCGGTCACCCCCCTCCAGCGCGGCCTGTTCTTCCAGGCCCAGATGGCGGGCTCGGCGGGACACTACGTCGCGCAGAACTGGTTCACCTTCGACCGGCGCTTGGACACCGACGCGCTGGCCGAGGCGATGGCCCACGTGATCGCGCGGCACCCGGTCGCCGGCGCCGGGTTCAGCACCGACGACGACGGCAACCCGGTGCAGGTCCTCAAGGCCGGCCGGCGGGTCGACGTCCGTACGGTCGCTCTGGCGACGGACGCGGAGGTCGACGCCCTGCGCGCCCGGGACCGTGACACGGGCTTCGACCCGGGCGAGCCGCCGCTGATCCGCCTGACCGTCGTGCATCTGCCCGGCGACCGGGACGGCCTGCTGCTCAGCTACCACCTGCTGCTGTGGGACGGCTGGTCCCGCGAGATCGTGCTGCGGGACCTGTTCGACGCCTACCGTGCCGTCCTCGCGGGCGAGTCCCTCGATCCGACGCCGGCCACGCCGAGCTTCGAGGAGCACGCCCGGGCGCTCGCCGCCAAGGACCCGGCGGTGTCCGAGCGCTTCTGGGCGGACCACCTGACCGCTCTGCCCGGCCCGACGCTGCTCGCCGGACCGGCGCCGTCTTTCTCGGACGACCTGCCGAAGGCCCTCGTGCACACCTTGACCGCCGAGCAGTCCGACTTGGTGCGGGAAGCGGCCCGGGTGCACGGCGTCACCCTGAACTCGGTGCTGACCGGCGCGTTCGGCCTGCTGCTCGGCGCGCACACCGGCCGCAGCGACGCGGTGTTCGGCGTGACCGTCTCCGGCCGCGACGGCGAGTCGCTGTCCGACATCGTCGGCGTGCTGCTCAACACCGTGCCGATGTGGACCCGGGCCCGCCCGGACGACACCGTCCGCGACTACCTGTCGGCCGTCCAGGCGGCCCGGGTCGAGGCGATGGAGCACGAGCACCTCGGGCTCGGCGAGATCCAGCGCGCCAGCGGGCACGACACCCTGTTCGACAACCTGTTCGTGCTCCAGAACTTCCTGGACATGGACGCCTTCGCCGAGATGAACGCCCGGCACGGCATCACCTCGGTCAGGGCCGACGACTCCACCCACTACCCCTTCACCTGGGTCGTCACCCCCGGCGACCGGCTCACGGTCAAGCTGGAGTACCGCGACGGCGACACCGGGAACGCCCGCCGTCTCCTCGACGACTACCTGAGCGTGCTGGAGGACCTGGCCCGGGCGACCGGGCCGGTCGGCGCGCTGCGGGGACTGGGCCCGGTGCCCGAGCCGGCCGCACGCACCGAAGTGGGCACGGACACCGTCGTCGACCGGTTCGACCAGGCGGCGGACCGCGACCCGCAGCGGGTGGCACTCGTCGCCCACGGCGCGACGATGACGTTCGCCGAACTCCGGGACCGCAGCCGGGCCGTGGCGGGTGTGCTCGCCGCGCGCGGCATCGGGCCGGAGACGACGGTGGGCCTGGCGATCCCGCGCTCCCTCGACTGGATCGCGGCCCTGTTCGCCGTCCTGCGGGTCGGCGCCGCGTACGTGCCGCTGGAGCTGGACCACCCCGACGAGCGGATCGCCGCCATCGTCGAGGACGCCCGGCCGGACGTGATCCTCACCGTGAGCACCGTGTCGCCCCGGCTGACCGGCGAGCTGATCGAACTCGACCGGCCGCTTCCCGAGGCCGAGCCGTATCGGACGTTCACGCCGGACGACCCGGACCGGCTGCGCCACCCCGCGTACACGATCTACACCTCCGGCTCGACCGGGAAGCCCAAGGGCGTGGTGACCGAGTACGCCGGGCTCACCAACATGCTGATCAACCATCAGCGCCGGATCTTCGAGCCGGTGCTGGCGGAGCACGGCCACCGGGTCTTCCGGATCGCGCACACCGTGTCGTTCGCGTTCGACATGTCGTGGGAGGAGCTGCTGTGGCTCGCCGACGGCCACGAAGTGCACATCTGTGACGAGGAGTTGCGCCGGGACGCACCCCGGCTGGTCGCGTACTGCCTGGAGCACGGCATCGACGTCATCAACGTGACGCCGACCTACGCACAGCAACTGGTGGCCGAAGGCCTGCTCGACAACCCGGCACGACGGCCCGCGCTGGTGCTGCTCGGCGGTGAGGCCGTCACGCCGACGCTGTGGCAGCGGCTCGCCGACACCGAGGGCACGGTCGGATACAACCTGTACGGACCCACCGAGTACACCATCAACACCCTCGGCGTCGGCACCTTCGAGTGCCAGGACCCGGTGGTGGGCGTTGCCATCGACAACACGGACGTGTACGTCCTGGACCCCTGGCTGCGACCCCTGCCGGACGGCGTTCCCGGTGAGCTGTACGTGTCGGGCATCGGCATCGCGCGCGGCTACCTCGGGCAGCCCGCCCAGAGCGCGCACCGCTTCGTCGCCTGCCCGTTCGGCGGGCCCGGCACGCGCATGTACCGCACCGGGGACCTGGTGGTCCGCCGGCCGGACGGCAACCTGATGTACCTGGGCCGCACCGACCAGCAGGTCAAGATCCGCGGTCACCGGGTCGAACTCGGAGAGGTGGAAGCCGTGTTCGCGGCCCACCCGGCGGTGCGGTTCGCCGCCGCGGTCGCCCAGCCCGACCCGCAGGTCGACGGCGCCCACCGGCTGGCCGCCTACCTGGTGCTGGACGGTGCGGAGCTGGCGGCCGTCGCCGCCGAGGTGGGCGCCGGGCTGCCGGACTTCCTGCGGCCCACGCACTACGCACAGGTCGACAGCATCCCGCTGACGGTGAACGGGAAGGCTGACACCAAGGCGCTGCCCGAGGCCAAGCCGCTGGGCGCGCTGACCACGGCGGGGGAGCGGGGCCCACAGACCGAGACCGAGACCGTGGTGTGCGAGTACTTCGCCGAGGCACTGGATCTTGACGACGACGAGGTGAGCGCGGTGAGCGACTTCGTGTCCCTCGGAGGACACTCCATGCTGGCGGTACGGCTCGTCGGGCTGCTCCGCCGCGAGTACGGTCCCGTGATCACGATCCGCGATCTGTTCACCCTGCGAACCCCGGAAGCGATTGCCCGCCACCTCGATGACAACTGACACGCAGCGGCCCCGTGAAGGGGCCGCCATCCTCCGCACCGCCCTGCGCCGCAACATCGGCGCCATGGCCTGGGGCACCCTCCTCATGGGCCTCTACCAGGCCGGCGAGACGGCCTTCCCCATCGCGCTCGGCCTGATCGTCGAGCACACGATGCGGGACGGCCGCAGCCTCGAGGCACTCGCCCTGTCGATCGGCGCGCTCGCCGTGATCATCACGACGGTGTCGCTGTCGTGGCGGTTCGGCATGCGGATCCTGCAGAAGGCCAATACGACCGAGGCGCACCGCTGGCGGGTGAAGGTCGCCGCCTGCGGCCTGCAACCCGTGGCCAGGGACGTCGACCTCAAGTCCGGCGAGGTGCTGACCATCGCCACCGAGGACGCCGACCAGACCGCCGACATCATCGAGGTGGTGCCGCTGCTGATCAGCTCGCTCGTCGCGGTGCTGGTCGCGGCGGTCGCACTGGGCCTGGCCGACATCCGGCTCGGACTTCTGGTCATCGCGGGCACCGTCGCGATCCTGTCGATCCTCAGTGTGATGTCCAAACGGATCGGCAGCAGCACCCAGGAGCAGCAGGCCCGGGTGGCGCGGGCGGGTGCGAAGGTCGCCGATCTGATCACCGGCCTGCGCCCGCTGCACGGCTTCGGCGGCAACCACGCGGCGTTCCGATCCTACCGGAAGGTCAGCACCGAGGCGAAACACCAGTCGATCACCGTCGCCAAGGTGAACGGCGCCTACGCGGGTACCGCGCTGGCCCTCAACGCGGTCCTCGCCGGGGCCGTGACCCTGACGGCGGGCTGGCTGGCGTTCGAGGGCCGGATCAACATCGGGGAACTGGTCATGGCCGTGGGCCTGGCGCAGTTCATCATGGAGCCGCTCAAACTGTTCTCGGAGATGCCCAAGTACGTGATGATCGCGCGCGCCTCGGCCGAGCGGATGGCGCTAGTGCTGTCGGCCCCGCCGGTGATGACCCCGGGCTCCGAACGCCCCTGCGCGGGCGGCGGCCTGGAGATCGACTGCGTCCGCCACGGAACCCTGACCAACCTGAAGTTCCAGGTGAAGGCAGGGGAGTTCGTCGCCATCGCCCCCTACCAGCCCCGTGCGGCGGCCGACCTCGCCGCCGTCCTGGCCGTGCACGTCCCGCCCGCCGCGTACGAGGGAACGGTCCGGATCGGCGGCCAGGAACTGGCGGACCTCTCCGTCGAGGCGGTCCGCGAGCACATGCTGGTCAACCCGTACGACGGGGAGATCTTCGCCGGCACCCTCCGCACGAACATCGACCCGTCGGGTACCAGCCGGACGGTCCCCGACGCGGTCGAGGCCTCCCTGCTGACCGACGTCGTGGCCCTGCACCGCGAGGGCCTCGACTACGGGGTCCGCGACCGGGGCGCCAACCTCTCCGGGGGCCAGCGCCAACGTCTCTCACTGGCCCGCGCCCTGGCCGCCGACACCGACGTCCTCGTCCTGCACGACCCGACGACGGCGGTGGACGCGCTCACCGAGCAGCTCATCGCGCGCAACGTGGCGAAACTGCGCCGTGGCCGCACGACGATCGTCATCACCAGCAGCCCGGCGTTCCTGGACGCGGCGGACCGGGTCCTCATCCTGGACGACGGAGCCATCGCCGTGGAGGACACCCACCGCAACTTGCTGGCGAACGACGAGGCCTACTGTCAGGCGGTCGCACGGTAACTCTTAGGGGGGCCAGGGGGACATGCCCTCAGGGGCGCGGGGAACTGCGCGACCAGCCCGCACGCCCCCGCACCCGACAACGGCGCTACCCGCGAAGCGCCCAACCGACATCCCTGAGCAGCGCATGACGCCACCCGGCCCGGTCGTGCCCCGACGCGGACCGGGACACCCGCACGGTCGCCCCGGCCCGCTTTACCAAGCCCTCGGTCACCTCACAGTGAGGCAGCATCCGGTCCTCGTGCTCCCCGACATCGAACGCGACCCATAGCCCCGACAGATCGGCCCCCTCCCGCAGCCGCTCGGCAACCGCGCCACCGACCGGCCCGCCCAGCGGATCGGCCGACCCCTGGGCATCCGGTGCCCACCAGAACGACCCCGACTGACAGGCGACCCGCGACACCAGCTCGGGGAACTCCAGCGCCGCGTACACCGCACTCAGCCCCCCGAGACTCTGCCCGGCGACCACCAGCCGCTCCAGGTCGGCGGTGACGCCCGACTCCGCCACCAGCGGCATCAGTTCGTCGCGCACCGCCTCCCACAACTCCGGCCGGCACGTGAACTCCGCCGCCCGGTCCTTGGCGGGCAGGAAGATCAGCGTGACCGGCGGCATGTCACCAGCGGCCACGGCCGCGTCGAACGCGGTCACGGCCGGATGCAGATACAGCCAGTCATCCCCGTCGAGCAGCAGCACCACCGGCCCGCCGCCCCCCGCCGGATGGACCCGCACCGTGCGCCGGCCGCCCAGCCGCTCACTGGCCCAACGAATCCGCGCCCGCGGCACGGGCAGCACCGCATCGGCCCGGAGGAGGGGCCAGTGCGGCTGCTCCGGGGCGTCCGGCGTCGCGGCGATGGAGCGTTCGCCGCCCGCCCCTGCCGGGTTGAAGGGGTCGGCATGGGAGACGTCCCCCGCCACGAACCGATACGTCACCCGCAGCCGCGCGGGCATGCGCACCTCGGCGTACCAGCAGTCCGTGTCCTTCCAGCGCCGCAGGGCAACCGGCTCCGACCAGCTCTCGAACTCGATGGTCACCGGCGACGACCCGCGCCACAGGAACAGGGTCACCCAACCGCCGCCCTCGGCGGGCACCGATGAGGGCGCCCCCACAACGGCCCAGAACGCGTCACTGCCGGGCTCGCCCGGCAGCCCGAACCCGGCGAACGCGTCCTGACTGTCGGCCGCGGCCACGCGCATGAACGTCTCCTTGTGAGAGGGAAGGGCCAAAGGCTAAGCTCCGTCAATTAGGCGAGCCTAACCTAATCTTGGCCCTCCGAGGAGGCACCGCACATGAGCACCAACCCCTTCGACGACAACGAAGGCCGTTTCCTGGTCCTGGTGAACGACGAGGGCCAGCACTCCCTCTGGCCCTCCTTCGCCGAGGTGCCCGGGGGATGGACGATCGCCTTCGCCGAGAACACCCGAGAGGCATGCCTGGAGTACGTCGAGACCCACTGGACGGACCTGCGCCCCCGGTCCCTCGCCGCGTCCCAGGACGCCTGATCCCGCCGATGCTGTGCACCAGGCTGACCAACGCCCGCTTCCTCACCATGGATCCGGACCGTCCGGTCGCTCATGACCTGGGCATCTGGCAGGGCCGGATCGCGGGCCTCGACGAGGCCGTGACCTCCCTGCCCGCCCGGGAGGTCGTCGACCTGCAGGGCGCCACGGTGCTGCCGGGATTCATCGACTCCCATGTCCACCTCGCCTGGACCGGGTTCAAGCAGAACACCCCGAGCATCGCGGGCCGTACCCGCATCGACGACGTGCTCACGGTGGTGGCCGAGGCCGTCGCCCGCACCCGCGCACCAGGCGACTGGGTGAGCATCGCCGGCTACGACCAGCGGGCCCTGGGCCGCCACCTGACCGCCGCCGACCTCGACCGGGTCAGCGACGGACGCAGGCTCTACCTGCTGCACGACTCCGGGCACGGCTGCGTGGTCAACACCGCCGTCCTGGACCAACTCCCCGCCGACATCCCGCACGAGAACGGCTTCCTCGCCGAGCAGGCCATGGGCGCCGCCCGCGCCCTGCGCCTGCCGCACTCCCAGGAGGACTTGGCCGACGCGATCGGCCGCGCCGCCCGCACCTGCCTGGCCGAGGGCGTCACCGCCTGTGCCGAAGCGGGCATCGGCGGCACCCTCTTCGGCCACAGCCCCGTCGAACTCGGCGCCTACCAACTCGCCCGGGACAAGGGCCTGCTGCCGCTGCGCGTACAGCTCATGGTGTCCGCGGACCGGCTGCGCCCGGTCACCGCGCACGAGAGCGACGGCATCCCGCGCGCCCTCGACCTCGGCCTGCGCACCGGGTTCGGCGACGACCGGCTCTCCGTGGGCGCGCTGAAGATCTACACCGACGGCGGCATGATGGCCCGTACGGCCGCACTGACCAGCCCGTACGAAGGGCTCGACCACGCCGGGCAGTTGCAGGACGACCCGGACGTGCTCACCGACCTCATCGTGGACGGCCACCTGGCCGGCTGGCAGCTCGCCGTGCACGCGATCGGCGACCGCGCGGCCGACGTGGCCCTGGACGCCCTCGAACGCGCCCAGCGCCTGCGCCCCCGCCCGGAGGCCCGCCACCGCATCGAACACGCCGGTCTGATCCGGCCCGACCAGCTCCCGCGCTTCGCTCGACTCGGCGTCACCGCCGTCGTCCAGCCCAGTTTCCTGCGCTGCTTCGGCGACGACTACGCCTCGATCATGGGCGAGGAACGGGCACCCTGGATGTACCGGGGCCGGGCCTTCCTGGACCACGGCATTCCCCTGGTGGGCAGCTCCGACCGGCCGGTCGCCGACGGATCACCCCTGCGCGCCGTCCAGTTCATGACCGAGCGCGCCTCCACCTCCGGGCAGCTCATCGGCCCGGACGAGGCCGTCACCGTCGACCAGGCCCTGCACGCCTACACCGTCGCCGGCGCCCGCGCCTGCCACTGGGAGGACCGCCTGGGCAGCCTCACCCCGGGCAAACACGCCGACCTGGCCGTCCTCGGCGACGACCCCCGGCGCGTCGACACCTGGCGCATCGGCGACATCGAGGTCGTGGAGACGTACGTCGACGGCCGCCCGAGCCGTCCGCGCGCCTGATCCCCGGTCCGGAACCGAGGAAGGAACCCCTTGACCACGGCCACGCCGCGCCCTGCGTCGCTGCCGCGCGCACTTGTCGCACCGGCGCCCCCCCGCGCGCACCGCCCGCCCGGACGAGGCCGACGCCCTCGCCGCCCTGTCCCGGCCCTTCGTGCGCTCGGGCGCGCTGCGCGAACGCCCCGTCTCCCTTTACGCCGCCCACGCGGCCGACTTCCTGGTGCTGGAGGCCCCTGACGGAACTCTCGACGGCTGCGTGGGCCTGCGCGCGTACCCCGCGGACACGCGGGAGGGCTGCGAACGCGCGGGCGTGGTCTACAACTTCTGCGTGGCCGCGCACCGGCAGGGGAGCGGAGCGGGAGCCGGACTGTTACGCGCCGTGCTCGCCACGGCACGCGCCCAGGCGCTCGACGCCCTGTTCACGGCCACCACCGGGAGCGGCGGACTGTTCCTCCGCTACGGCTTCACACCCACGACCGCGCACCGCGCGCCGCGGCCCTGGGCTCAGTCCCTGGACCCGCGGCGCGACGCGCAAGTCCTGGTCAGGACCTGGTGACAACGTCGGGAACCACGGTGGTGCCGGGGCTGGTCCCGGCGAGCACACTGCGCAGCACCGCGTGCGGCACGCGCCCGTCCACCACGTGTGCCTTGCGCACCCCGCCGCGGACGGCCCGCAGGCACCCCTCCATCTTCGGCAGCATCCCGCTCGCCAGCCCTGGCAGCAGTTCGTCCAGCGCACGGGCCGTCAGACGCCCGATCACCTCGGTGCTGTGCGGCCAGTCGGCGTACAGCCCCTCGACATCGGTGAGCATCACCAGCCGCTCGGCGTCGAGGGCGACGGCGAGGGCCGCCGCCGCGAGATCGGCGTTCACGTTGTAGACCTGCCCGTCCGCGCCGCGTGCCACGGGGGAGACGACGGGGATGTGGTCCTGCTCCAGCAGCGCGCGCACCATTACCGGGTTGACGTCCACGACGTCGCCGACAAGACCGATGTCCACCGCCCGGCCGTCCACCCGGGCCGGCCGCCGCACGGCCGTCATGGTGTGCGCGTCCTCCCCGGTCAGGCCCACCGCGAAGGGCCCATGGGCGTTGATGTGACCGACCAGGTCCCGCTGGACGCGCCCCGTCAGCACCATGCGCACCACGTCCATGGTCTCGGGTGTGGTCACCCGCAGCCCCGCCTCGAAGCGGGTCTCCAGGCCGAGCCGGTCGAGCATCGCGCTGATCTGCGGCCCGCCGCCGTGCACGACGACCGGGCGCAGGCCGGCGTGCCACAGCTCCACGACGTCCTGGGCGAAGGTGAGTTGGAGCTTCGCGTCCACCATGGCGTTGCCGCCGAGCTTGACGACGACCACACTGCCCCGCAACTCCTCGGGCCAGGGAAGTGTCCCGTCGAGCGGACCCCCGTCACGGGCGGCAGTCACGGTCACGCGGTCACTCCGTTTCGTGGCGGGGGCCGGGCACGCCTGGGCCAGGGGTGAGCTCGAGTTAGCTTAGCCTAACCTTAGTGGAGTGGCGGGCGAGGTGTGGCAATCTGTTTGATCAAGTGGATTTCTCCTCGCAGGGGCACGCTTGGTCATCCCGGCATGCGACCGATTCACGCCAGCGTGCCGACTGTTCTCCACCTGGAATGAGGGGACAGGCAGTCTCTGATCAGGCCCATTCCTGCCCTGTGGTGAGAATGGGAACCTGGCGGGCTGACGCCTTGCCGTATGACGGGTGCCTGAGTACCGTCCTCAATTGTCAACAGAACCGGAAGAATCTCAACGACCGCTCTGGCGTCGCGACGAGCCGCACGACATCGCGCCGGCACCTGTCACGCCCGGTCGGGACGTGTGCCGGTCTCGTGACTCGCCGAATCCACCTCTGACGGCGTGTGTCCAAGTCACCGACCTGTTCGGTAGATGAGGAGTGAGCAAGGATGCGAAGACACCCTTTCCGCACGGCACTCAGCATCACGACCGCGGTCATTCTGGCTTGCGGCGCAGCAGCGTTCGGACCGGTTGCCCCGGCCTCCGCATACTTCGGCGAGGCCGAGATCTCGCCGATCGAGAGCGACATCAGCGCGAAATCCTGGGCGAGCGTCGATGTCAGCAGTGGGGCGTCCACCGCTGACCTGGCGATCGACCAGGACGACAAGACCGCGTGGTTGGCGGATGGCACGTCCGCGAACCAGTGGCTGACGCTCGATCTGGGCGGCGCCTACGACAACGTCAGGAAGGTCGAGGTCGTCTTCCCGGGCACGGGGGCTGCCTACCAGTACTTGGTCGAGTCGTCCGCGGACGGCGACAGTTGGAACGTCATCGCCGACCACTCGGACAACCACCGGCCCGCCCGCGGCTCGGTCGACCTCTTCACCCGGCCGGGGACGAGATTCGTGCGGGTGACGTTCACGGGAGCCTCACCCGGCGCAGCCTTGGGCATCAGCGAACTCAGCGTCTACAACTATCTGCGCGACGACCTGATCCTCGGCGCCGATGCCTCCTGGGTGGACAACGACGTCGCCGAAGGACGCAGATACTGGGTGAGTCCGACCGAGGAGGACCCAGGCGCGGGTCCTCACCTGCTCGACGTGCTCCAGGACCGTGGAGTCGAGTACCTCCGGCTGCGGGTCTTCAACGAGCCTCGCAGCGAGTCCTCAGGCGACGTACTGGACGTCCCGTACCAAGGCCCGGAGCGTTCACTCAAGGTCTCCAAGTGGGTCAAGGCCGAACGGGACTTGGGCCTGGGGATCGACTTGCACTACGCGGACTCGTGGGCCGACCCGGCCAAGCAGCCGAAGCCGCGGGCCTGGGCCCAGCTGAAGTTCGACGACCTGACCCAGGCGGTGTACGACTACACCTACGACTACGTCGCACGGTTGATCGAGCAGGGCACGACGCCGGACAAGGTCGCGATCGGCAACGAGATCGTCAATGGCTTCATGTACGGCAGTGAGGCGGCGTTGATCGGCACCACTGATCCGGCGTACTTCCGGAACAAGCCGGAGATCTACCAGTCACAGCCCGGCGGTGGCCTGTTGTGGAACTACTGGGGCTCCGACGACCCGGAGGAGCAGCGGCTCTACGAGGAGGCGTGGGACCGGTTCACGACGCTGTCCGCTGCGGGGATCCGCGCGGTCCGCGACGTCTCGGCCGACCAGGGCGAGGACATCGACGTCGAGACGCACATCATCATCGGCAAGGACAGGGGCGCCAAGACGCTCGAGTTCTGGGACCAGTACCTGACCCGGGTGAAGGCCAAAGGCGCCGCCCCGGACGTTCTCGCCCACTCGTACTACCCGCAGTACCACGGGTCGCCCGACCACTACGAGCGCAACATCAATGCGGTGGCGGCGGCACACCCGGGGTACAAGATCGAGATCGCCGAGACCTCGTACCCGGCGTCGGGCGGCGGCGGGGCCCCGATGCCCGACTCGACCTACCCGCGGACCGTTCAGGGTCAGGCGGACGCCCTCCAGCGCGTGTTCCGGATCGCCAACGACATCCCGAACAACCAGGGCTTGGGCGTGCTGGCGTGGGAGCCGGCGAGATGGCAGTCCTTGTTCACCGCCGTACCGGGCATGCCGCGCACCTGGGAGCCGAACGCGTCGATCGACATCTTCACCGAGAGCCGGGCGTCCCACGCAGTGGAGGACACCGTGTACACGTCCGCACTGGTCAGCGACGAGGTGGTGCTGCCGGGTTCAGTGCGGGTGCTGACCATGGCCGATGGTTCGACCGAGTCGGTACCGGTGAAATGGGACCCGGTACCGGACGGCGCCACCGACAAGGCCGGCCGGCTCACGGTCCACGGCTCGACCGAGCACGGTCCGGTGACGGCGCTGATCGACGTGGTCGCATCGTATGCCGGCCTCGACTGTGACCGGGTGATCACCGGTCGGCATGCCGGGCCGTTGACGGTGACCGAGGGCGTGACCTGCCTGGACGGAGCGACGGTGTCGGGCCCGGTGTCGGTGCGTGCCGGTGGCTCGCTCCAGGTGGACGGTGCGACGATCGCAGGCCCGGTGCGGGCCGACGGCGCGGCAAAGGTGGTGATCTGCGACAGCCGGGTTTCCGGCCCGGTGACGTTGTCCGGGACCTCGTCGGTGACGATCGGCAACCCGGTGCTGGGATGTGCCTCGAACAGGATCACCGGCCCGGTGACGGTGACGCGGACGCATTGGTGGAACGTGATCGCCGGGAACACGATCAACGGCCCGCTGACGTGCAGGGAAAACGCTCAGCCACCGGTGAACAACGGATCGACCAACACGGTGAGTGGGCCGAAGGCGGCGCAATGCCGCGACCTGTAGCGATCTGACGTCCGGCTGTTCCGAGGCGCCGGCGGGCCGGGCCGGGAGACCGGCCCGCCGGCTCGCGGGACCAGCAGCCCGGCATCTCCGGTCCTGCTGAGGTAACGCAGCGTTCCCTCGCGGCTGTGTCGTCCTGCGCGCGGCGCGAGGGTGTGGCTGGTGGTCCCCGGGATGTGAATCGTGGGACGTGACTCCTGGCCGGGCATCTCGCTGTCTCCTGGTCCTGTCTTACTCGGCCAGCTGGGCGTACAGCCCTGCCAGGTCGCCGGCCAGGCCCGCCTTGACCTGCCGCGAGATGTCGTCGGCGAGCACCTCGTACGCACCCGACTCGACCCCGTCGAGGGCGAGTGCGGCGACGTCACGAGGGTCCGACTTGGGTGCGTCGACGTCCGCCGCCAGGTCCGTGTCGACGTATCCGACGTGCAGTCCCGTGACGGCGATGCCGCGCGGCTGCAACTCCAGGCGCAGGGAGTTGGTCTGCGACCACAGGGCGGCCTTGGAGGCACTGTAGGAGCCGCCGAGGGCCAGCCAGGAGAGTACTGAGTGCACGTTGAGGATGTGGCCGCCGCCGTTGCGCTCGATGACCGGCACGAAGGCCCGGGAGAGAAGCAGCGGGCCGTAGAAGTTGGTCTCGAACTCCCGGCGTACGTCGTCGACCGGGGAATCGAGGAAGGAAGCGCCGACCGCGGCACCGGCGTTGTTGATCAGCACGGTGACGTCCCGCGCCTGTGCGGCGGCCGCCGCCACGGAGGCCGGGTCGGTGACCTCCAGCGCCACCGGGACCGCGTCGGGGTGCGTCACGCTGCGCGGGTCGCGGGCCGTGGCGTAGACCTTGGCGGCTCCACGCGCGTACAGCTCTTCCACCAGCGCCTTGCCGATGCCCCGGCTGCCGCCGGTGACGAAGACGTTCGCGCCTTTCAAAGCGGTCATGACTGCCTCCACGAAAAGTCGGAAACCGATCGGTTTCCACGACAGTAAACCGATCGGTTTTCAGGCGCAAGTTCGGCCTGCTCTGCGTACCGGCTGCCGCCACGCCTCAATGACGGGTGGAACCGGGAGGCCCCTAGCTCGGGCTTGCGTGCGGAAACCGATCGGTTTACAGTGGTGAAACTGATCGGTTTCTCGTCATGGAGGCGGGCGAATCCCGACCCCGAACCACTAGGAGCACGGATGACTTCCGCGCGCGACGCCGAGGGGCAGCCGTCGAGTCCCCGGCTCCCGGCGAAGCTGGCCGCCCACCCGTCGGTACAGGCCGTACTCGCCCGGCGCGGGGCCGGTGACCCGGCGCGCCCGCCCGCGGTGATCGACGCGGCGTGGCTGCGCGAGCTGTGCCTGGCGGCCGGTGCGGACGACGCGGCCGCGGTGAGCCTGGACCACCCCGACCTGGCCGGCGAGCGCGAGCATGCGCAGTCCGCGCTGCCCGGCACCCGCACCCTGATCGCGATGGCGGTCCGGATGAACCGTGACAACTGCCGCTCCCCGGCCCGCAGCGTGGCCAACCAGGAGTTCCACCAGACCGACGAACAGGCCAACCATGCCGCGCGCAGTGTCACCCGGGCGCTCCAGGACGCCGGCTACCGCGCACTCAATCCATCCGTCGGCTTCCCCCAGGAGATGGACCACTTCCCCAGTGAGCGCATCTGGGTCCTGGCACACAAGACGGTCGCGGTGGCCGCCGGGCTCGGCGTGATGGGCCTGCACCGCAACGTCATCCACCCGAAGTTCGGCAGCTTCATCCTGCTGGTCACCGTCCTGGTGGACGCGGAGGTGAGCGAGTACGGGCAGGCGCTGGACTACAACCCCTGTATCGACTGCAAGTTGTGCGTCGCCGCCTGCCCGGTCGGCGCCATCGCCAAGGACGGCGCCTTCGACGCGCTGGCCTGCACCACGCACAACTACCGCGAATTCATGAGCGGGTTCACCGACTGGGCGCAGACCGTGGCCGACAGCGAGGACGCCGCCGACTACCGCTCCCGGGTCACCGATTCCGAGAGCGCCTCCATGTGGCAGAGCCTGAGCTCGCCCCCCGGCTACAAGTCCGGCTACTGCCTTGCCGTCTGCCCCGGCGGCGAGGACGTCCTGGGCCCGTACCTGGACGACCGCAAGACGTTCATGGACACCGTGCTGCGACCGCTCCAGGACAAGAAGGAAACCCTGTACGTCCTGCCGGGCTCGCAGGCGCAGGAGTACGCCCAGCGCCGTTTCCCCCACAAGCCCGTCAAGGAAGTCACCGGCGGCTGGCAGCCCCCGGCGAAGCGTCCCGCCTCCACCGAGCGAGCCAATGCTGACCCGCCCTGTCCGGCAGATCATGACCATGGCAGCGTGTGTCCGTGAGTTACAGCATCTTCCTGCTTCGCTTCGTCGACGGTGAGGTCGTCGCGTTGGACGCCGAACGGTTCCGGCGGATGACGGAGCCGTACGTCGTGGCGGGCGGTCCTGAGGAGGGCTTCTCCCAGCTCCGCGCGGAGGACGGGGGTGAAGCGGATGTCTACCACGAGGCCCACGGCGACCGTGGGATGTCGTGTGTGACGGCTACGCACTTTGCCCGTGGCGCGATGCTCGGCGTGCTTGCCCGGCTGGGGGCAGCGCTCGGAGCCTCGATCGTCCCCCAGAGCGGTGGCGCAATGATCTTTCACGAGGAGGAGCGCCGGCATCTTTCTCCGGAGCTTCAGGGGGACGCGGTTGTCATCGCTCCCACGGCGGAGGCGTTGCAGGCGGTATTCGACGCGCGCTGAGCGTTTCCGCCCCCTGCCGGGGTGCCGATTCTGGTGCCGTGGACGACGTAGGCGCGCTTGTTGTGACGGGTCGCGACAGCCCGGGAGTTCTTGAGCCGGTTGATGGTCCGTTCGACGTCGATCATCTGCGGGGCATCGCCCCACTGGACCGGAGTGTTCAGCAGGGCCAGCGGACGGCGCCCGCCCTTTCCGGCGAGATGAATCCAGCTGCCCACCATCAGCCGGGATCCACCGTGGAAACCGATCAGTTTTCATTGTGCCGGGATCGAGTTAATCTCGCAGCATGACCACAGAAGTGAAGCCAAGCCCGAGGGAGCGGCTGCTGGAGGCGGCGGCCACGCTCACCTACAGAGGCGGCGTCGGTATCGGCGTCGAGGCGCTGTGCAAGGCGGCGGGAGTGTCGAAGCGCTCCATGTACCAGCTGTTCGAGAGCAAGGACGAACTGCTCGCGGCGAGTCTGGAGCGGCGCACGTCCGCCTACGTGTCGGCACTCCTGCCCGCGGCGGACGACGACCGTTCACCCCGGGAGCGGATCCTGCACGTCTTCGAGCAGGTGGAATCGCTGTCGGGCGCGCCCGAGTTCTACGGCTGCCCCTTCCTGGCCGCGCAGATCGAGCTCAAGGACCAGAACCACCCCGCGAGCCGGGTCGCCCACGGCGTCAAGGAGAACCTGACCGCCTTCTTCCGCGCCGAGGCCGAGCAGGGCGGAGCGAGCGATCCCGGTCTGCTGGCCCGGCAGCTCAGCCTGGTCTTCGACGGCGCCAGCGCCCGCGCGGGCATCGGGGCGGACAAACTGACGGGCCTCATCGCGCCCACGGTGATCACCCTGCTCGACGCGGCGGGCATGCGCTGACGCATCGCCCCCGGAACGCCTCCCCACCGCCCGTCGTTCGGGGAAAGCCCCATAGCCGCAAGAGCGTTGCCGGGCATGCAGCAGGCGAAGAAGCTCGCGGTCCGGTCGGCATCGGCACCCAGCGGCGGGTGCACGGTCTTCCAGATCCTCATCCACCGGCCCGGACGACCTCGCCGATCAGGCGGTCGCCCTTCGCCTCGGCGGCCGCCACGGTGACGTATCCGCGCATCGGCGTCAGGAGCGTTTCGGGACGCCTCGAGATCAGCTGCATGTAAGCGTTCATCATGGACTGGAGGGCCCGCTCGCCGTCCTCCGCCCCGTCGGCCGCTGCCTCGAAAGCCAGGCGAGTGTCCTCCATGCTCCGACCCGCCTGGCGATCGCCGCGCGTATGACGCTCTCGCGCCTCTCCTGCGCACTGACCCTGCCCATGCCGTCGTTATCCCCGCCTGAGCTTGCATGCCGGAAACCGATCGGTTTACAGTGCCGGAAACCGATCGGTTTTTTCAAGCGATGTGGAGTGCATGATGACGACAGAACGGCCGGTGGCACTCGTGACGGGTGCGTCATCCGGCATCGGGAAAGAATCCGCGCTCGCACTGGTCGCAGCGGGTTTCGACGTGGTCGGCACAAGTCGCGACACCGCCCGAGTCACCCCGCTCGACGGTGTGACGCTCCTCGACCTCGACGTGGCCGACGACGCCTCGGTCGCCGCCGCGGTCCAAGAGGTGAGCGAGCGGTTCGGGCGGATCGACGTCCTGGTCAACAACGCCGGCGTCGGCTCGATGGGTGCCGCGGAGGAAACCTCCGTCGAGCAGGCCCAGGCCGTCTTCGATACCAACGTCTTCGGGGTCATGCGCATGGTGACGGGAGTCCTGCCGTACATGCGCGCCCGGAAACGCGGGCGCATCATCAACATCTCGTCCGTACTCGGATTCATGCCCCAGCCGTACATGGCCGTGTACGCCGCCTCCAAGCACGCGATCGAGGGCTACTCCGAATCCCTGGACCACGAGGTCCGTGAGCACGGCGTCCGGTCGCTTCTCGTGCAACCCGCCTACACCAGGACCGGATTCGAGGCCAACAGCGCGAAGCCGGACACACCCCTGCACGCCTACGCGAAGCAGCGGCAGATCGTCGACCGCGTCATGGCGCAGGCGATCAGGGACGGCGACGCGCCCGCCGTCGTCGCCGAGGCGATCGTCGCGGCGGCAACCGACGCCAGGCCGAAGCTGCGCTACACGGCCGGCCCCACGGCCGGACGCGTGAGCACACTGCGCCGGCTCGTTCCCGCCCGGGTCTTCGACCAGCAGATCCGCAAGATCAACCGCCTGGCCGGCTGACGCACAGACTCACCCGGAGACGGCTACGGCGGTGGCCGCCCAGAGCATGAGCCTGTCGCCGTACTGCACCGACGCCGTCAGCCTGATGGCCGCGGCGGCGCGGGCTCAGGGCGACATCCAGGTGTTCGTCGACATCTCCGAGTACGAGCAGTCGTTCATGACCTTCGACAAGATGACCGCGCCGGAGGAGGAGCGGCGCGCGTGACTCGGCGAGCTCACTGGCCGACGGTGAACTGCGCCTGCCCTTCGGCGACCACCGGCTCGCACCCATCGCCGGTTACGACGTCGCGGGACTGTGCGCGAAGACCCTGGCCGACCCGGCGCCGCACATCTCCAAGTCCTACGCGCTCACCGGCCCGGAGCTGAAGGACATGCACGGGACCTGAAGACCCTGACCCGGATCATCGGCCGTGGAGGATACGGCGGCGTCACCGACGAGCTGGAAACCCTGCTCGGGCGCCCGCCCAGAACCGTGCGGTGGGCACTGGAGAACCCCCCGCGCATCCGCAAGCTGGCGGCTGCCTGAGTCGCTGGGCGCCCGGAGCAGAACAGGGACGCCACGCCGGAGTCCTCCTGGTGGGGCCTCACCGCTGCTCGGCCGATGTGCCGGCCCGGCGGGCCGGGTCGTAGGCGCGGAGGAAACCGCACATGCCCAGCGTCTGTCGGGAAGGCTGGGCGATACGCGAGATCTCCGCGCTGAACAAGTGGTCGAAGCGGCGCTGCCGCAGTGCGTCGATCTGCCGCAATGCCGTGTGCGCGGCGGCCAGCGCCCCGTCGCTGACCGTCTTCTCCCAGGTGTCCAGGCGGGGTTGGACGAGACGCACCGCCGACGCGCAGAAGTCCTCGTACGCCGAGCGGTTTCCTCGCTGCCACTGCCGCTTCAGTTCGGTGAAGCCCGCGATGGCCAGATCCCTGCGAGCTTGCGCGCGCTCGTGGCCGGGGCTGCCGTCGGCGTCGAGGAGTGAGGCCGCGTCCGGGTAGGTCTCGGGCGACAGGTACTCGGGCGGGAACGTCATGACCGCGTCGCCTGCCTCGGGGAGACCGCTGTTCTGCATGACGACGATCACGCGCAGGTCCCCGTCGTTGATGGCTCGGTGAATCGTGCCGGGGGTGAACCAGACGACGTCTCCGGGATGCAGCTCGGTCGTCGTATGGCCCTTGTAGTTGAGGGTCTCCAGTCGGCCGCGGCCGCTGACGACGACGTAGCACTCCGCGCAGGTGAGGTGCATGTGCGGCGAGCCGCCGTGTTCGTCGTCCGCTGTCGGCCAGGGGTACACCTCGAGCTGGCTGAGCCCCACGGCTCCGGGGAAGTCGGGGAGTGAGGTCACAGCGCGAACTCCTGTGCGATCGCTTCGAGTTCGTGGCGGTCCACCATGCGGTCGAGGAACACGAAGCGGTGGTTCAGGCGCAGCGTCTCGCCGGGTTCCAGCTTGATCTCCGTGTCGAAGGCGGGCGAGGGATTGAGGCAGGCGAAGGCGCTGGTGCGGGCGAACCACGTCAGCGGGGTGGAGGCGCTGGTGGTGCCGGCATACGCGAGGACCGTGGCGCCGCCGTCGAGCTCGTCGTGCTCACCGGTGATGGCAGCCCAGGCGCCCCGGGTGCCCATGACGGTGTCGCCCTCGTGGCCCCCGTCGGCGATGACGTCCGCGCCGGTCCAGGCCCGGGGCCCGCGCCAGAAGAGCCCTGTGTAGCCGGCATCGGGGCGGCCGTGTGTGGTGGGGCTGCCCATCTGCAGGGGTTCGTGGTGCACGTTCATCAGGGCGGTGGTGAAATCAAGCGCCCAGACGCCGTCGCCGGTGTCTGCGCTGTGGAAGCGGAGCGTGCGCGTCTCGTCGATCCACACCTCGTCCCGGGAGGAGATCCAGTCCAGGCCCTGGACGAGGGACACCTCGCTGCCGCCGAGGTCCTGCGGCTCGAAGGCGCGGTGGACCTGCCGGCCGTGGTTCTCCCGCCAGACGTAGCCGTGGCCGGGCGCGCCCCGTTGGAAGGTCGGGCCGCCCCAGAAGTTGTCGCCGGACAGATGCGACCAGGTCATCTGCAGGCCCTTGTGCCAGCGGTGGTCCCAGGGCCGGTAGACGCCCACGGGCGCACCGGAAAGTGTCTTCAGCGGGTGGAGATACGGCTTGGGGGATTCCTCGACAGGACTGTCCGGCCGGTAGACGTACGTGGCGAGGTCCGTGCCCGCGGCCGAGACCACGCACTGGGTTCCGGCGGCGTCGTGGTCGATGCGGAAGTGGGTGTCAGACACCGGTCTTCTCCTTGGCGGCGTTGTCCCGGGCGGCGCTGGGGCGACCGCTCATGGAGTGGTAGTAGGGGCTTGCCGGGGTGATCATGTCCGGGGTGACGGGACGTCCGGTCCGCGCCGACTCGTACAGGGCCGCGATGAAGGCCAGGACGCGGCGGCCGTCGTCGCCGCTGGCCTCGGGGCGTTGTCCGGCGCGCAGGGACTCCAGCAGTACGCGCAACTGCGCGGCGTGGGAACTGGCTTCGTCGTCGGGCGGTGCCCCGAGTTCGGCGGCGGTCGCGCCGGCCCGGTGCGGGGCGGGAGTCCATGTCCAGTGGGAGTTGTCGTAGCCGTAGAGGTGGGACAGCTCGACGGTGGCCTCGGGGAAGTCGAAGCGCAGGTAGCTGGTCTCGCGGGGGGAGAGGAGGCTGTTGACCATGGACACCATGGCGCCGTTTGCGAAGCGGACCATCGCCATGGAGACGTCCTCGGTCTCCACGTCACGGGCCAACGTGCCCATGGCGGCGCGGACTTCGGTCCATTCGCCCATCAGGGACAGCATGAGGTCCATCTGGTGGATGCCATGGCCCATGGTGGGCCCGCCGCCCTCGGTCGCCCATCTGCCGCGCCAGGGGACCTCGAAGTAGGCGTCGTCGCGGTACCACAGGGTGTGGCAGACGCCGACCAGGGGAGCGCCGAGGCGGCCGGTGCGGATGTGCTCCCGCAGGGCCCGGGCGGCGGACCCGAACCGGTGCTGGAAGACGTAGGAGACGTACGGGCCGCCCTCGCGCTCGTGGGCGGCGACGGCGTCGTACTCGGCCACCGAGAGGGTCGGAGGCTTCTCGCACCACACCGACGCGCCGGCGTCCAGACAGGCTGTGATGGCCTCGCCGTGGGCGATCGGGGGCGTGCAGACGATGACCAGGTCCGGGTGCTGCTCCTGGAGCATCCGGTCGAGGCTGTCGTAGGAGGCTGGAATGCCCCAGCGGGCGGCGAAGGCCTCGGCGCGCCGCAGGTCGACGTCGACGACGGCGATGACGGTCGCCTCGCCGCTCTGGGCCTGGACGGCGGGCATGTGGCAGCCGTCGGCGATGTTTCCGGCGCCGACGATCACCACCCGCGCGGGCTGGCTGTACTCGGTCATCTGGCTCTTTCGTGGAAGCTCGGGCGGTGCCTGGGCGCGGCACTGGGGGTCGGCAAACCGCTGACGAAGAAGGTCGGTTCGAGCTGTTGCCCAAGGCGTGCACGCGTGGCCGTGCGGTCGAGGGGAACGGCACTGTCGGATGAACACGGCTCTCGTCGACATGAACGAGGCGGCAGGCCGAACGTAGTGAACGATCACCATTGTGGTCAAGAGTTGCGCAGTGATCGTTCACATTCTGCGTGACGTCCTACCGGGAAGACCGGGGGACGGCGGGATTCAGCGGGGGGAGACCGGACCGCTCGACCCTCGCGGCACGAGGTGGAACAGATCCGTGACCACGGACTCCGGCTCGGGCTCGCCGCGCAGAAGAGCGAGCAGCGACAGCATCGACTGGCGGCCGACTTCTTCCTTGTTGATGTGCACCGTCGAGATGCTCGGAGAGAAGTATCGGGTGAACTCCTCGTCGTCCCAGCCGAAGACGCTCATCTCCTCGGGCACTCGCACACCGCGGTCCTGGAAGCCGCGGAGCACTCCCAGGGCGACATAGTCGTTGGCGGCCAGCACGGCCGTCACGCCGGAATCGGCGGGCAGGTCCCGCGCGGCCTCGTAGCCGGAGCGCACGGACCAGTCGCCGTCGACGACACCGTAGGACTCAAGGCCCAGTCGCTCGATCGCCTCCACGTAGACCGCCCGCCGGTTGCGTGCCGAAGCCCAGTCCTGCGAGCCGGCGACGTGGAGGAACCGGCGGTGTCCCTGGTCGGCGAGGTGACGCAGGATCTCCTCGGCGGGCCGTCCGTCGGCCAGCCGTCCCCGGGACTGGAGGTTGTCGTCGTACTCGCCCAGCACCACCACGGGCCGCTGACCGGCGCCCTGGCCGCCGGCGAGGTCCCCCAGCGGCACGAGCGACAGCACCCCGTCCGCCTGCCGGGTCTCCAGCAGGGACAGCACGCTGCGGGCGCGCCGCGACTCGCCGCCCTCCAGCCCGACGACGTCGGTCATGTACCCGGCCTCGTGCGCCGCAGCGGAGGCCCCCCTCAGGAGAGGGATCGGAACAAAGCCACTCAACTCGGGCAGCACGATGGTGATCCGATGGGACCGCTGCGTGCGCATCGACCGCGCCATGAGGTTGGGCCGGTAGCCCAGTTCGGCGACGGCCCGCTCGATCCTGGCCCGCGTCGCCGGCTTCATGCCGCTGTCGTTCTTCAGGAACCGGGACACGGTCTGGTGCGACACGCCGGCCCGCTCGGCGACCTCCCAGATGGTCGGCCGCTTCCTCTCCGGGGTGGAGGCCGCCCCTGGGCCGGAGGCCTTCGCGGCGGGCCGACCGGCCTTCCGTACCGGCAGAGGACGCCCCGCCTGCTCGCACAGAAACTCCAGCAGTTCCGCGCCGGATGCCTCCGCGGGCAGCCCGTAGGCACCGGCGAAGGCCGCGACCCGCGGCGCGAGGTCGTCGACGCGCACCAGGCCACGGGCGGCGGCCTCGGCGACGAACGTGCCCGTACGGGCCGCGTCGGCACGGTCTTCCAACAGGTCGACGACGGTACGCGGCACGGTCGTGACGGGCAGCCCGTCGACGACGGTGATGTCCTCGGCGTCCGTGCGCGCGCGGTGCAGCACGACGGTCTCGTCACGCGTGGTACGGCGTGACGAGACCGTCAGCTCCACAGGGTCGTGGGGCCGGCCGCCCAGGCCGTGCACCGCACACGCGGAGGTGTGGGAGACGACGCCCGACCCGGGCCCGTCGGTACGGCGGTCCCGCGCCGGGGTCCCGGGATCCAGCCGCAACCACGCGACCTTGATCCTGAGGTGCTCCGGCGGGGGAGAGGCGGCCAGGCGGTACACCCCGTGGCCGACGCTCTCCAGCGCCCCGGACCGCTCCAGCCGCAGGAGCTGGACCCCCTGCACGCCGTCCAGCTTCGCCTGGGCGGTGGTCACCAGACCCCATTGGCCGGCGGCCCTGGCGTCCAGAGCCCGCAACACGTCGGCCTGACTCATTCAGCAATCATTACACAGGCACCCTGCGCCGTCTTCACCCGCGTGTACCGCTTTCCGGCCTCGCGGGGGAGGGGCGGCGGGAGGGCGGCTACCTGGGCTGGAATTCCCAGACCGTGTTCGCGTCCTGCGTTCCCGTGTTCCACTTCGCCTCATCCGCGGAGTTCCCGTACAGGTACGCCCTTCCCGTGTGGGTGTTCCTGACGCGCAGCCCGCCGGCCGCGACCCCTTCCAGGTTCCAGAGCGAGGCGTCCGAAACGGTGCCGGTGTTCCAGACGACGTTGTTGTCGGTGGCGCCGGCTTCCAGATAGAAGCGTCCCGATCGCACGTTCTTGATGGTCCAGGATCCGGATGAGTCCTTGGCGACGATCCAGTCCTGGTCGTCGTACGTGGTCGCGGACGAGAGGATGACCGCACCCTCGGCGTCGGTGTCGAGGTACTTGCCCGAGGAGGTGTTCCTCAGCTTGTACCGCGCGCCGCTGACGAGGTAGGTGACCCGCACGCATTCGCCGGCCGCCAGGGCGATGACGGTGTCCCCGGACCCTGTGCCGTACGCCTTGGTGCCGGACTTCACCCAGTTGTCGTTCGCGTCGTACTGGCCGGTTTCGACGGACCGTACGACGCCGATGGTTCCCGGCAGTGTGAACGTGGCCTGGGTCGTGGTGGCGAAAGCGAACTCGGCCGCACCGCGCCTGACGCCGAATGCCTGCGCACCGCTCGATGTCGTGAACGTGATGTCGACGCCGCCCACGGGCTTGGTGGTGGTGGTGCCGGCGGTCGCGCCCCGGTTGAACGTCTGCAGGTCGGTTCCGCCGCGTTCCACCGGAAGCTTGCCGGCGAGGTCCCGCTGGATCTTGTTCAGCACGTGGTTGAGTCGGGCGACCTTGTCCGAGACGGCCTTGCGGGTGACGACCTTGGTGGTGGGGTTGAAGTCGTACAAGCCGTAGTTGCTGCTGCCCGTGCTGGAGTCCGGGTCCAGGGCGGCGTACAGGTTGAAGGCGGTGTTGCCGGCGATGCCGTTGAACTTCTCGACGTCCGCTGCCGCGGTTCCTCCGAAGTTCTCCATGATCATGGGGAAGTTCTTCCCCTGGGCCCAGACGGCGTCCCTCCCGTAGTTGTAGAGCGTGTCGAGGCCCGTGGTGTAAGGGTCCTTCCCGAAGAAGTCGATGGTCGACGTTCCTTGGGCCCTGAGGGCCTCGTTCTCGGCGACCGGCACCGTGTCCCCGCTGCCGGCGATGTTGACCCGGGTGTACACCGAGTAATCCGACTGCTTGATCACCTGTCCCAGCTGGGTCAGGTAGTCCAGCAGCACGTCCTTGCGGAACTTCGACGCGTCGGTGTACCCGCCACTGTTCCACCTGTTGGTGCTGTAGGTGCTGTAGCTCCGGTCGATGGACGAGCCGCCTTGCTGCTTGGCCACGTTCGGTTCGTTCAGCACCTGGATGCCGACGACGGTGTGAGCGGTGTCGGCGGACGCGAGGTGGGCCATGAGCCGGCCGAGTACGTACTTCTCCCGGGCGAGCAGGTTCGGATCGGTCTTGTCCAGGAGAGGGTTGCCGTTCAGGGTCAGCTTGGTGCCGTCGGACCTCACCACGCACTGGTAGTCGTTCATCACGTAGGCCGGCATCCGGGCCGCCATGGACGAACCGGTCGATTCATGGCCGAACCACAGGAGTTCCAGCTTGAGGCCGTACTCCCCGCACCAGGCCAGGTACCGGTCGATGTCGGTCCAGTCGAAAACATCCTTCGAGGTCTCGACCTTCGACCACCAGATCGGGATGTTCACCACGTTGAACCCGTCGTCGCGGATCATCCCGAGCACCGGCTTCAGCTGGGCGTCCGTCCAGCCGAACGTGTACTTGTGCTTCTCGTACCGGAACTGGACACCACTGTGGAAGAAGGGCTTCCCGTCGGCCATCAGCACGATCTTGTCGTACGTGGACCTCGATGTGTCGACGTAGGACACCACGGTGCCGGCCGCGGCGGCCCGAGGGAGGCCGCCGACGAGGTTCAGTGCCATGCCCCCGAGGGCTGCCGCCCCGCTCGTGGCGAGAAATCTGCGGCGTGACCAATGGCCGGTGTTCGACTGCATTGCACTACCTCCGTGTCAGGTGAACTTCTGCCGGATAGTGAACGATCACGATTGAGGGTCGATGGCACCCGTCAGGAACCTTCGCAGCAGGGGCGTCGGGCGCGCAGCGCGATCGAGCCGACAGGCGATGGCGGGGCCCTGGCGATCAGAGGTTGACTGAAACCAACGATGGCGCACATAAGACTGGCTGAAACGCTTGTGTGTCAATGGCGTGAACGGGAGAAGTTTCGTCGCAGCTCAGGGCGAATGGCTCCGGCCGTGCCGACGGGGCCCACCGTGAAGTGAACGATCACCCCCAGACCTCTTGACCGCCCGGGTGAACGATCACTACGTTGCCCCTGCTGTTGTCGGACACCTCATCCTTCCCGGTACTTCGTGGCTTTTCTGTGCGGCCCTCGGGCTGAGCCACGGCCGGGCCCCCTTCCCTCCCCGCCGGCACCGGTCGGTAGCACCAGAGATCAAGGGAGATCACGTGTATACGGTCATACGCAGAACGGGCCGCCGGCCCCGAAGATGGGCCGGCTCCCTTGCCGCCGGCATCCTGCTCCTCGCGCCCTTCCTCACGGCTCCGGCCGCCTCCGCCGCCGAAACCCCGGCCGCGACGATGATCAACGAGACGTTCGACGCTCAGACGACCCCCGCGAACTTCGGTTTCCCGGTCGGGGCCGCCATCGGCAACGGCGTACTGGATGTCACGAAGGGCATGGGCAACTACACGACGTCCGTGCGGCCGTTCGCGTCGTCGATCGTCCAGGAGAAGACGCTCGACCTGCGGTTCGACTGGAAGACGGCCATCGCCAGCACCGGGATGAAGACCGGTCTGGAACTGCGCGACACCGCCGGACGCCTTGTCTTCGGCATCGCCGCGACCAGCGCGGAGTTCCGCTACGCCGCGACCGGTCCCGACTCGGACTCCACCTCGGCGCCGGACTCGCTCAACCCCACCTGGACCAAGATCAGCTTCGACCGGGCCAAGTGGTACACGGTCGATCTGCACATGGACTTCACCCTCGGCAGGGTCCAGTACACGGTCACCAGCAAGGAATCCGCACCGAAGGTGCTGGTCTCCGCCACGCAGAGCATCACGGGGCAGAACCTGGCGAAGCTCGTCGCCTGCAACTACTACGGCACCGGCGTGCAGTCGATCGACGACTTCCGCCTGACCCGCCCCGCGAACCCCGCCTACGGATCCCTCGCCGGCTCGTCCGTCTACGCCTTCGGTGACAGCATCGTCTACGGGCACCAGTACGCGCGCAGCTTCGTGAACTTCGTCGCCGAACGCGAGGGCATGACGCTGACGAAGTACGCGCGCAACGGCGCGACCGTGGGACCGGCGCCCACCGCCAGCGGTGGACAGATCCTGAACCAGGTGAAGTCGGCGAGCTCGCAGGCGCCCGACTTCGTCGTCTTCGACGGCGGCACGAACGACGCGATGGAGATCCACGACTCGCACACCTACGAGGTAGGCACCGTCAGCGGCTCCCAGGACCCCGCCACCCTCGACCCCGGCACCTACGCCGGGGCGCTCGAAACCACCATCTACACGATGCGGCAGAAGTGGCCGACCGCCCAGCTGGTGTATGTGGCCGCCCACAAGATGGGCTCGCGCGACTGGGACACCCAGCTCGCCCTGCGCCAAGTGCAGTTGCAGGCCGCCCAGAAGTGGGGCGTCACGGTGGCCGACGTCTTCGAAGACGCGACGCTCGACACGCGCGTCGACGCCCAGCGGGTGGCGTACACCTTCGACGGACTCGTGGGCGGCTACCCGGGCAGCGGCGGCAGCGGCACCCATCCGAACATCGCCGGGATCACCGACTTCTACGTCCCCGTGCTCTCGTCGGAACTGTCGCAGCTGGCCGACACGACGACGCTCAAGGCGCGGCACTCGGGCAAGTGCGCCGAGGCGGTCGGCTCCTCGACCGCGGCCGGGGCCGCAATTGAGCAGGCCGGCTGCTCGGGCGGCGACGACCAGCGGTGGCAGCTGCACGAAGTCGGCGGGGGCTACTACCAGATCCTCTCCCGGCACTCGGGACTGTGCCTGGACGTGACCGGCTCCTCCACGGCGGACAAGGCCGCGATCGTCCAGCAGACCTGCGACGGCCGCACCAGCCAGCAGTGGCGGCTGAGCGACACCGGCACCGGCTACGTCGAGATCATCGCCCGTCACTCCGGCAAGTGCCTCGACGTGGACCGGGCCTTGACGACGGACGGGGCCCGGCTGCTGCAGTACGCCTGCTGGAACGACGAGCAGCACACGAACCAGCACTGGACTCTGCAGGTCTGACATGAGGAACGCGTGCCGCCCGGTGACGGCGGACTCGGCGGCCCGCCGCACGGCCCGGACAGGGACCATGCGGCCGGCCGGGCCGGACGATCCGCAGGGCAGCCGGGCTCGACCGGCCGATGCGGTCGGCTCCGGCGTGACAGCAAGAGTCAAGGGCCCGGCCCGCCATGGCGTACTCGACAGTAGAGTACCGATGAGCGTGCGGGGCGTGGAGATGCGGCGGGGGGCAGCACGGTGGACGCGGAGCCGGGACCGAAGAGTTCGGAGCGGGACGTGAAACGGCCGAAGCCGCCGTCCGGAAAGCGTCCCACCATTCTCGACGTCGCGGCGCACGCGGGAGTGTCGCATCAGACCGTCTCGCGCTTCCTGCGGGGCAACGGAGGCATGAAGCCGCAGACGGTGGCCCGCATCGAGCAGGCCGTGGCCGACCTGGACTACCGGCCCAACCTGGTGGCGCGGTCGATGCGCACCCGCAAGTCGAACCGGGTCACCGTGGTCCTGCCGGCCATGACGACCTTCGTGCCCTCGAAGATCCTGCGGGGAGCGTCCGCCGAGGCGCAGGCGGCCGGCTACCTGCTGGACATCGTCGGCCTGGAAGGCGACGAACGGGTCAGGGGCGACCGCGTCCGCGCTCTGCTCGACTCCGGTCAGGCAGACGGAGTGCTGACCTTCACCCCCATCGGCGACCTGGAGAAGCTGGGGCTGGACCATACTCCGACCGTCGTCATAGGTGAGTACGACGACCAGATGCGGTCCCATGGCATCACGGCTGACGGCGAGCCTGCCGCCATGATCATCGATCACCTCGTCTCCCTGGGGCACCGGCGTTTCGTCCATGTCGCCGGCAGTACGGACTGGATGTCGGCACGCAAGCGACGCGAGGTCTATCTGCGGACGGTCGCCGAGCGGGGCCTGGAGAACTACGCCGTCATCGACGGTGACTGGTCCGTGCGGTCCGGATACGACGCGGCCCGGGGACTGTCGGCGGACTCCGGTGTCACGGCGGTTCTCGCCGCCAACGACGACGTCGCCATGGGCGTCATCCGTGGTTTCCAGGACCGCGGGTGGCGGGTCCCGGAGGACGTGAGCGTCTTCGGCTGGGACAACCAGGAGTTCACCGCGTACTTCAACCCCTCCATCTCCACCGTGGATCTCGACCGCGAGGCCATGGGCCGGCGGGCCATGCAGGCCCTCGTCGCCCGCATCCGCGAGGAGACCGAGCCGGAACTGCATCTGGACCTCGACTGCCGCCTCGTGCTGCGCGAGTCGTCCGGACCGGCGAGGGCGAACCACACCCTCTAGTCCGTCGGCCCCACCAACCAGCCGACGTGCATAGGGCATTCGGGCGGACGCGAGCGCCCGACGCCCCGTCCGCACTGGGCGCAACGCGCTGACCTGGCGTGTCCCCGCGCGGTCCGTGCCGGTTCCGTACCGGCCCGGAACCGGTGAAGTCTCACCAAGCACCGAAGTGTTACGTACAGAACCCTTGACCGAGATGTGGTCGATTACTACGCTCGCCGCGTGAACGTTCACTATTGCTGACGCACACAGCCCTCAACTCGGTGCGATGCTCGCGGCCAACCCCGCGGACCAGCTCGGCTCACCGACTCAAGGATCCAGCGTACGTTCACAACAACCCCTGTCAGAGCCGCTGCAGCCCATCCGGGATCCCGAAGAGCCGGGCCGACTGCCGGCACCCGGAGCGCAAGTAACTTTCGCGGTCCGCAAAGCAGACGAGTTGTGCAGTCCGCCGCCACGCGGCGAGCCGGCCGGCGTCTTACGCCGGCTTCTTGAGACGACGTTCCCCCCGTCTGGGCGCATCGCCCAGTGATGGCAGCAGAGGAGCTCCACCATGAACCACTCGTCCCGTTCGAGCAGACGTTTCCGACTTCGGGCGGTCGGGCTGACCTGTTCGGTCTTCGCCCTCGTCCTGACCGCGGGCTGCGCCGGAGACTCCTCCGGGAGCGAAGGCGGCAAGACCGTCATCCGGTTCAACTGGTGGGGATCGGACTCCCGGCACGAGATGACCAAGCAGATGATCGCGGTGTTCGAGAAGGAGCACCCGAACATCGACGTCCAGCCCGAGTACTCCAACTGGGACGACTACTGGAAGAAGCTGTCGACCAGCGCGGCCGCCAGTGACATGCCCGACGTCCTGCAGATCACCGACCCGTTCATGTACTCCTACATCGACAACGGGCAGCTGATGGACCTGAAGAAGGTCGAGGACGTACTGCACACCGACAAGCTGCCCGCGAACTCGATGGCGATGACGACCGTGAAGGGCGGCCTGTACGGCGTCCCTGCCGGCGACAGCGCCTTCGGCATCGCCGCGGACCCGGCGGCGTTCAAGAAGGCCGGCGTACCCCTTCCGGACGACACCAAGTGGTCGTGGGACGACTACGTGAAGATCTCCAAGGCCATCTCCAAGACCAAGGGCCTGGTCGGCACTGTGATGCCGCTCTACCCCAACGACCTGTATCCGTGGCTGCGGCAGCACGGCGAGGACTACTGGACCAAGGACGGCAGCAAGATCGGTTTCACCGAGGGCACCATGACCGCCTACTGGGAATGGGTCGTCAAGCTGCGTGACAGCGGCGGCACGACCAGCGCGGACGCGGCGGTCGAGGCGCTGTCGTCAGGAGCCGGTGTCGAGCAGAGCCTGGTCGCCCAGCACAAGGCGGCGATGACCGACATATCCGTGACGCAGCTCGGTGCGCTCGAAGGCGCCAGCGGACGCGAGGCCAAGCTGCTCCTCTTCCCCGGGGAGAAGGGGGCTTCCCAGGTCGGCGCCTACAGCAAGCCCGGCATCTTCTTCGGCGCCTCCGCGCGGACCGAACACCCCAAGGAGGCCGCGGAGCTGCTCGACTTCCTGGTCAACTCGCCCGAGGCGGCCAAGATCCAGAAGTTCGACCGCGGCGTTCCCAACAACCCGGACGTGCTCAAGGCGATCATGCCCGAGCTGTCAGCCACGGAGAAGCGGATCGCCGACTACCTGGGCCGTGTCAACGCCCTGAAGCCGACCGCTCTGCACCTCCCCAACGCGGAGGCCGGCCCTGCTGTCCCCGAGATCTTCCAGCGACTCAACGAGGACGTGCTGTTCAACCGTCTGTCGCCGAAGGCGGCAGCCGAGAAGTTCATCTCCGAGATCAAGTCCCAGCTCTGAGCAGCCACTTGTAGTACCGCTTCCGGAAGGAATCCCCGCCGTGTCCGATCCGCGCAGGAACGATCCGCGCATGACCAGCTTTCGCCGTCGACTGCCGGGAGTCGTCTACGGCGGGGACTACAACCCGGAGCAGTGGCCGAGGGAGGTGTGGCAGGAGGACGTCCGGCTCATGCGGGCCGCAGGAGTGCGGCTCGTGAGCCTGGGCATCTTCTCCTGGGCCGTGCTGGAGCCGGCCGACGGCCGGTTCGACTTCTCGTGGCTCGACGAGATCATGGACCTGCTGTGGGCGAACGGCATCCATGTCAACCTCGCGACGCCGAACGCCGCACCGCCGCCGTGGCTCGCCGCGGAATTCCCCGAGATCCTGTCGGTCGACCGGCAAGGAGTGCGGCACGGCATCGGGAGCCGGGGGCACTTCTGCCCGTCCTCCCCGGTCTACCGGGACCGCAGCCGCCGCATCGCCACCAAGCTGGCCGAGCGGTACGGGAAGCATCCCGCTCTGGCCATGTGGCACATCGGCAACGAGTACCACTCCGACTGCTTCTGCGACCGGTGCGACGACCGCTTCCGCACCTGGCTGCGACAGCGGTACGGCACGCTGGACGAGCTCAACCACCGGTGGGGTACGGCGTTCTGGAGCCAGCGCTACAGCCACTGGTCACAGGTGCATCTGCCGCAGCCCGTGCGCGGCTGGGGCAACCCCTCCCGTGAGCTGGACTTCTCCCGCTTCACCTCCGACAACTTGCTGGAACTCGTCACACAGGAACGCGACCTGCTGCACGGGATCACCCCCGATGTGCCGGCGACCACGAACTTCTTCGGCTGCCGGCTGACCGACAGCCACCGGTGGGCGAAGGAACTCGACGTCATCGCCTTCGACTGCTACCCCGACCCGGGAAAGCCCCACTCGATGGCCGTCGCCGCCTTCCAGTACGACCTGATGCGCTCACTGGGCGGCGGCCGGCCGTGGATGCTGATGGAACAGGCGGCCGGGGCGGTGAGCCAGTGGAAGACCAACCAGGTCAAGCAGCCCGGCCGGATGCGCCTGGGCTCCTACCAGGCCGTCGCGCACGGCTCCGACGCGGTGATGTTCTTCCAGTGGCGGGCCTCACGCCAGGGTCAGGAGAAGTTCCACTCGGCGATGCTCCCGCACGGGGGTGAGAAGACCCGGACCTGGCAGGAGGTGAAGGCGCTCGGCAACGAGCTGCGGGCCATGGACGAGGTCGCCACGGCGCGTACCGGCGCCCGGGTGGCGATCGTGTGGGACTGGCAGAACTGGTGGGCCGTGGAAGGCTGCGCCCACCCCGACAACACCTTCGACTATCGCGACACCGTGGCCCGGCACCACCGGGCCCTGTGGAACAGCCAGGTCGCCGTCGACGTCGTCACCCTCGACGACGACCTGTCGCCCTACCGCGTCCTGGTCGTCCCCAACCAGTACCTGATGACGCGTGAACAAAGCGCGGCTGTGCGGAAGTTCGTGGAGGACGGCGGCCATCTCGTCGTCTCGTACTTCTCCGGGATCGTCGACGAGGACGACCGGATCGTCGAAGGCGGATATCCGGGCGCCCTGCGCGAGATCATCGGAGCGCACGTCCAGGAGTTCTCCCCGCTGCCCGTGGGGGCCGCGGTACCGGTCCAGGCGGCGGCCGAGAAGGACGGGCTCAGCGGATTCTTCGCGACCGCCTCGGTGTGGCAGGACGACCTCGAAACGGAAACCGCCCGACCGCTCGCCGTCTACCGCGAGGGCCATCTCGCCGGCAAGGCGGCGGTGATCGAGCACGAACTCGGCCGGGGCCGTGCCGTCTACATCGGCACCCGTCTGGACGACGACGCCCTCGAGGCGCTGGTGCGGCACGTGCTGGACCTGGCCGGCGTGCGACCGGTGCACGCCGCACCGCGGGGCGTCGAGGTCACCGAGCGACGGACCCGGACGAGCGTGTACCTGTTCCTGCTGAACCACCGGCAGGACAAGGCGAACGTCACGCTCGACCGCTCCGGCACCGACCTGATCACCGGGCGCCGCGTCGAGGCCGGGGAAACGCTCGTCCTCGACGCGGCGGACGTAGCCGTCGTGCGCAGCCCAGCGGCCTCGTCGCCCCCCACCGAGCCGCCGTCGGGCGACTCCTGAATCCCGCACCCGTTCCAAGAACCCGAGGACGATGACTGTGCTCCGCAGACCCCTGAGCCGGGCGGCCAGAAAAGAAGAACGGACCGCATGGGTGTTCCTCCTGCCCTGGTTCGTCGGCATGGCCGGCGTCACGCTCGGTCCGATGATCGCCTCGCTGTACTTCTCGATGACGGACTACAACCTGCTGAGCTCTCCGAAGTGGGTGGGCTTCGAGAACTACAGCAAGATGCTCGACGACCCACGATTGCGCCAGTCCCTCAGCGTGACCTTCATCTACGTCGCCCTCAGCGTGCCGCTGCTGCTCGCGGTCGCCCTCGCCCTGGCGATGGTCCTCAACCGGGGCATCAAGGGGCTGGCGTTCTACCGGTCCGTCTACTACCTGCCGTCGCTCCTGGGCGCCTCGGTGGCGGTGGGCATCCTGTGGCGACAGGTCTTCGGGACCGACGGCCTGGTGAACAAGTTCCTCGGACTGTTCGGCGTCCACGGGCCCGGCTGGATCTCCAACCCGGACACCGCGCTGTACAGCCTCGTCGTCCTGCACGTGTGGACCTTCGGCTCCTCCATGGTGATCTTCCTGGCCGGACTGCGGCAGATCCCCGAGCAGTACTACGAAGCAGCCGCCCTCGACGGCGCCGGCCGCCTGCACCAGTTCCGGCACGTCACCCTGCCGCTGCTCACCCCGATCATCTTCTTCAACCTCGTTCTGCAGGTCATCAGCTCCTTCCAGTCCTTCACGCAGGCGTTCGTCGTCAGCGGCGGGACGGGAGGCCCCTCGGACTCGACCCTCTTCTACTCGCTGTACCTGTACGACGAGGGCTTCGGCCGGCTCCACATGGGCTACGCCTCCGCCATGGCATGGCTGCTCGTGATGATCGTCGGCGTCCTGACCGCGATCAACTTCTACTTCAGCAAGAGATGGGTGTTCTACGGTGACGGTAAGTGAGATGACACCTCTGAAGGCCGAAGCCGCCCCTTCGCCCGCTCCCGCGCCCGCCGCGCACCGATACAGGCGGGCGGCCCGCATACGCGCCACGCTCAAGCACGTCGTGCTGATCGCCTTCGGGCTCGTGATGGTCTACCCGCTGCTGTGGATGATCGCCAGCTCGATCAAACCCGACGCCCTGATCTTCCGTGATCCCTCACTGCTGCCCACGAAGACCGACTTCAGCCACTACGCCGACGGCTGGAACGCCCTCTCGCACCCGTTCGGGCTGTACCTGCTGAACTCGGCGATCGTCGTGCTGGGGGCGCTGCTCGGCAACCTGGTCAGCTGCTCCATGGCGGCCTACGCCTTCGCCCGGCTGAAGTTCCGCGGGCGGGCCTTCTTCTTCGGCATGATGATGCTGACCCTCATGGTGCCGGTCTACGTGCTCATCATCCCGCAATACGTCATGTTCTCGAAGATCGAGTGGGTCAACACGTTCCTCCCGCTGATCGTTCCCAAGTTCCTGGCCACGGACGCCTTCTTCATCTTCCTGATGGTCCAGTTCTTCCGGGGTCTTCCCACCGAGCTGGACGAGGCGGCCAAGATCGACGGGGCGGGGTACTGGCGCATCTACTTCCGCATCCTGCTGCCGATCTCGGTGCCGGCTCTGGCCACCACCGCCATCTTCACCTTCATCTGGACGTGGAACGACTTCCTGAGCCAGTTGATCTACCTGACCAAACCCGAACTGCAGACGGCGCCCGTGGCCCTGCGCAACTACGTCGACGCCACCAGCGGAGCGTCATGGGGATCCCTGTTCGCGATGTCCGTCATCACGCTGATCCCGGTCTTCCTCGTCTTCCTCGTCGGCCAGCGCTATCTCGTCAAGGGAATCGCCACCACGGGAATGAAGTAGGCCTTGGCGGTCCGGACAGTACCGCGCGGATGGCCCGCAGTCCGCGTCGACGGCGTCTGTCCTGCCGCGCTCATGCCGGGTGGCGCGGTCCGGCTCAGTGAGTCCTGTTCCGGCGAGGCAGGGGTCCTGGGGGTGGACATCCACAGCTGGTGAGGGTCATGCGGCCTGCCTTGGACGGGTCGCGCACCGCCGGGGGCCGGAGTCGACAGTTCAACTCCGCGCGCCGTTCGCCTGGTCGGCTACGACGACGGCACCGAAATCGTGCATGCCGGCCGCCGTTTCGGCATGCACGGCTGCCGGCTGCGGCGTCATGAGAACCATTGCCGCCGGACCGCTCAGCCTGCTACTGCCAGTCGTACCAACGGCAGTGATACATAGCGGAGACGTCTCAAAACTGTCGGCTCGTTGTATCGCGCCGGGTGCCGCACAGTGGATGTCGCGCCCCATCGAAGTCCTGGTCAGCGTCGGCCCGACCGGCACTGCCGGACACGCAGACCACCACGCCGGGCGGGACTGCTCACCCGCAGCAGTCGTCCACGCACCGAGCAGGGAGATCCCCCATTGTCGCGCCGCCTTCACCCGGTCCTCGGCAGCCAGGCACCGCTGCCCGCCTGCAGCGGGCAGCGGTGGACCTCACTCCCGGAGCATCCGCTTCCCGACGTCGACGACCTGCGGCACGGCACGGCGCACCCCACGCGGCCCGACCAGGACGGGCACCGAGGCACCGGCGGGCGCGAAGACATGGCCGGTACCGCCATCCGCCTTCCATCGACCGAGGGAGTGGTCATGTCCCCCGAGCCACCCGAGTCACCTGTTTCTCGACCCGAGGGATCTCCCGAGCAGCCTCCCGGGGAATCCGCGTCGGCGCCGTCCCGGCGTACGTTCATCGCGTCCACCGCCGTCGGCGGTGCTGTCGTCGCGGGCGGTCTGGCAGCGGGGCCGTCCGTGTTCGGCGCCGAGCCCGCGGACGCCGCCGAGGCGCCACCCGGCAGCCGCGTCTCCCTGACCGTCAACGGCGGGCGGCACACCGTCACGGTCGACAACCGGACCTCGCTGCTGGACCTGTTGCGCGAACACCTGAACCTGACCGGCTCGAAGAAGGGCTGCAACGCCGGTGCCTGCGGCGCCTGCACCGTCCTGGTCGACGGCCGCCGGGTGAACTCCTGCCTGACCCTGGCGGTCCGCCTGGAGGGCGCCGAGGTCACCACCATCGAGGGCCTGGCCAAGGGAGAGCAACTGCACCCTCTGCAGCAGGCGTTCATCGACCAGGACGCCTTCCAGTGCGGCTACTGCACCTCCGGCCAGATCATGTCCGGCGTCGGCTGCATCGACGAGGGACACACCGGCTCACCCAGTGAGATCCGGGAGTTCATGAGCGGCAACATCTGCCGCTGCGGCTGTTACGTGAAGATCGTGCGCGCGGTCGAGCAGACCGCTGCCGGCCGGAAATGAGGCACGGATCCCATGCATCCCTTCTCCTACACCAGGGCCGCCGGCACGCGGCAAGCCCTCGACGCGGGCCGCGCCGGGGGCCGTTACATCGCCGGCGGCACCACACTGGTCGACCTGATGCGCGAGACCGTCGAACGCCCTCGCGCACTGGTGGACATCAGCGCCCTGCCCTTGCGCGAGATCACGGTCACCCGGCGCGGGGGCCTGCGCATCGGCGCCCTGGTACGCATGTCCGGGGCCGCCGCCCACCGGGGGGTGCGCGCCCTGTACCCGGTGATCTCCCAGGCGCTGGAGCTGAGCGCGTCCGCCCAGCTCCGCAACATGGCGACCATCGGCGGCAACATCATGCAGCGCACCCGCTGCACGTACTTCCGTGACGTGAGCGCCGCCTGCAACAAGCGCGAACCCGGCTCGGGCTGCGCCGCCCTGCACGGCGTCAACCGCACCCACGCCATCCTCGGCACCTCCGACGACTGCGTGGCCACCCACCCGTCCGACGTCGCGGTGGCCTTCGCCGCCCTGGAGGCGACCGTGCACCTGCAGGGGCCCGCCGGCGAGCGGACCGTGCCCTTCGCTGACTTCCTGCTCAAGCCCGGCAGCACACCGCACCACGAACAGGCGCTGCACAAAGGTGAGTTGATTACTGCAGTCGAGCTTCCGCCCCTTCCTCGCCCGCTGCTCTCGGGCTACCTGAAGGTGCGTGACCGGCAGTCCTACGAGTTCGCGCTCACCTCGGCGGCCGTCGCCCTGCACATTCGCCGCGGAGTCATCCAGGAAGCGAAGGTGGCCGCCGGAGGCGTGGGCACCGTGCCGTGGAAACTCACCGCCGTCGAGCGGCAGCTCATCGGGAAGCGGCCGTCCGACGCCCTGTGGACCCAGGCCGCCGCACGGGCCGCCGACGGGGCCCGGCCCCTCCAGCACAACCGCTTCAAAGTCGAGTTGCTCAAACGAACCGTCGAGCGCCAGCTGCGCATCGTGGGAGGTGGCAGGTGAGCCGGCAGCCGCAGGCAGCCGTCGGAGCACCGCTGTCCCGGGTCGACGGACGACTGAAGGTCACCGGCCAGGCCAAGTACGCCGCCGACCACGACATCGACGGCGTCGTCCACGCCGTCATCATCGACAGCACCATCGGCCGCGGCCGTATCACCGGCATCGACACCCGCGCCGCCGACGCCCAGCACGGCGTCATCGGCGTGATCAGCCACCTCGACAAGCCCACGCTGGCCTACCGCGACAACCCGGGACCCATTCCGGGCCGGCGGCTGCGTGTCTTCCAGGACGACGCCGTCCGGTTCTTCGGCCAGCCGGTCGCGGTCGTGGTGGCGACCACGCTTGAGTCAGCGCAGCACGCCGCCGGCCTGGTCGAGGTCTCCTATGACGTCGAGCAGCCGTCGACCGACCTGACCCGCAGCCCGGCCGTGGACGGGCCCGCGCCCTTCGCGCGGCCCTACGCGCGGGGCAACGCGACGGATGCGCTGGGCGCCGCGGACGTCCGGCTGGAGATGACCTACCGGCTCTCGCGCAACCACCACAATCCGATGGAGACGCAGGCCACCATCGCCCGCTGGGACGGTGACAAGCTCACACTGTGGGACAAGACCCAGCACGTGATCGGCACGCGCAACGAGCTGGCTGCCGTGTTCGGCATACCGCAGGAGAACGTGCGCGTCCTCTCGCCGTTCATCGGCGGTGCCTTCGGCAACGCCCTGCGGGCCTGGCCGCACGTCACCATCGCGGCCCTCGCCGCCCGCGAGACCGACCGCCCGGTGAAACTCGCGCTGACCCGCAGGCAGATGTACTTCACGGTGGGCTACCGGCCCGCGTACGAGTACAAGCTGCGGCTGGGCAGCACCCGGCGCGGGCGGCTGACCGCGATGACGCACGAGATGAAGTACGAGACGTCCCGCTACGAGCAGTTCTGGGAGGCCAACCAGGCGCTCGGGCAGATGCTCTACGCCGTGCCCAACGTCAGCCAGACGGTCAAGATCGTGCCGCTCGATGTCAGCACCCCACAGTGGATGCGCGGCCCCGGCTACAGCGGCTCCGCCTTCGTCATCGAGACCGCGGTGGACGAACTCGCCCACACGCTCGGCATCGATCCGATCGAGCTGCGGATGCGCAACGAACCCGGCGAAGACCCGTCCACGCAGCAGCCCTTCTCCACCCGGCGACTGCGTGAGTGCTTCCGTGTCGGCGCCCGTGAGTTCGGCTGGCACCGGCGCAACCCCAGGCCACGGTCCACACAAGACGGCGACTGGCTCATCGGCACGGGCGTGGCCACTGGCTGCTACGACGTCTTCCGCGGCCAGGCCCAGGCCCACGTCAGGCTCGACGCCGACGGCACCGCGGTGCTCCAGTCAGCGACCCACGACACCGGCACGGGCACATACACCTCCATGACCCAGGTCGCAGCCGACGCCTTGGGCCTGGCCGTACACAACGTCGAGTTCCGGCTCGGCGACTCCGCCATGCCGCCGGCCCCTGCCCAAGGCGCCTCACAGACCATGCTCAGTGTGGGATCCGCCGTTCAGGACACCTGCGACAAGCTGCGGCAGCAGGCCATCAGGCTCGCGGTCGAGGACGAGCGCTCACCGCTGCACGGGGTCGAGGCCGACGACGTCGTGGTCCGCGGCGGACGGCTGCACATCAAGGGCGACGCCGCGCGCGGGGAGACCTACCGGCAGCTCCTCACCCGCAACAACCGCACCCACTTGGAAGCGCGTGGGTCGTACACCCCGGAAGCGGAAAGCCGGTTCTCGATGTACGGCTACGCCGCGATGTTCGCCGAGGTCGCCGTCGACGCCCGGCTCGGCCTGGTCCGGGTGCGGCGGATGCTCGGCGTGTACGACGCGGGGCGCGTCATCAGCCCCAAACTCGCCGAGAGCCAGGCCATCGGCGGCATGGTGGGCGGCATCGGCTCGGCCCTGCTGGAGCACACGGTCACCGACCACCGCGACGGCCGGATCGTCAACGCCAATCTCGCCGACTACCTCGTGCCCGTCAACGCCGACGTCCCCGACCTCAAGGCCGTCTACCTCGACGGGGAGGACTACAAGGCCGCCCCCATCGGCGTGAAGAGCCTCGGAGAACTCGTGCAGATCGGTGTGGCACCCGCCATCGCCAACGCGGTCTTCCACGCCACCGGACGCCGCGTCCGCGAACTGCCCATCACCGCTGAAGCCCTGCTGTGAACCCGGGCGGCAGGGGCCCCCTCCCGCCACGTGGACGGGTCCTGAACGCCGTCCCGCTGATCGGCCCGCCACCGTGCCTCCTGATCCCCCGGTCGGCACGGTGGCGGGCTTCCAACCGCCTCCAGGAGAGCCACTCATGCTGAACATCGCGGACACGTTGTACCGCTGGTGCCGCGAGAACCGCCCCTTCGCCCTCGCGACCGTCGTCCAGGTCAGCGGCAGCGCACCCCTGCCACCCGGCACCGCACTGGCCGTGGACACCACGGGCGCGGCAGTCGGGAGCATCTCCGGAGGATGCGTGGAAGGCGCCGTCTACGAACTGTGCCAACAGGTGCTGGAGTCGGGCGAACCCCCGGTGCGCAGCCGTTTCGGCTACTCCGACGACGACGCCATCGCCGTGGGCCTCACCTGCGGCGGCGAGCTGGAAGTCCTGGTTCAGCGGATCGATCCCGCCGGCCGGCCCCATCTCACCACCGCCCTGGAGGACGTGCTGGCAGGCATGCCCGTCGCCGTGGCCCAGGTGGTGGACGGTCCGCAGCGCCTTCTCGGCCGCACCCTGTCCGTTCTCGGGGGCGGCAGCGCCTACGACGGGACACTGGGCGACCGGAAGGAGGACCGCAGGGTGGCCACGCAGGTGCGCGCGCTGCTGCGAGCCGGCCGGACCGCCCGCATCGAGATCGGCGGGGACACCGGCATCCGTCCGGAGAAGCTGACGCTTCTGGTCCACACCCGAGCGCCCCGGCCCCGCATGCTGATCTTCGGCGCAGTCGATTTCGCCGCCGCCCTCAGTCAGGCGGGACGCTTCCTCGGCTACCACGTAACCGTCTGCGACGCCCGTCCCGCCTTCGCCACACCCGAGCGCTTCCCCCACGCCGACGAGGTCGTCGTCGACTGGCCCCACCGCTACCTGGAGCACACGGAAGTCGACGCCCGTACCGCGATCTGCGTCCTCACCCACGACGCCAAGTTCGACATCCCCCTGCTGCGCCTGGCCCTCGGTCTCCCGGTCGGCTACATCGGTGCGATGGGCTCCCGGCGTACCCACGAGCACCGCCTCGAGCGTCTGCGTGAGGCCGATGTGCCCGAAGAACACCTGTCATTCCTGCACTCGCCGATCGGACTCGACCTCGGCGCCCACACCCCCGAGGAGACAGCGATCTCCATCACCGCCGAGATCATCGCCCACACCCACAACGGCACCGGTCTGCCCTTGTCCCGCGTCCCCGGCCCTGTCCACGGTTCCGCCCCGGTGGCCCCGATGGCACCGGCCTCGGTGCCGGCCGCATGACGGCCCGCGCCGAGCCGCCGCCCGCTCGCGACGAGCCACGAGAATCGAGAAGACCGAGGAACGGTCCGGCCCGGCCTGCTCACCGACGACGAGCGGGTCGGCGCGCAGCGCCGTCACCTGGCCGACCCATGGCTCAGCCCTGCCGCTCCATGTCCCAACCGGCCAGCATGCGCAGGGCTTCCTCCGACCGTGAGCCCGGCTCCGCGTGGTAGGTGTTCAGCCGCATGGGGGCGCCCCCCGGCAGCGCCATGGGCTCATGGACGAGGTCGAACTCTCCCGCCAGCGGGTGCCGCATGCGTACGACCTCGCCGACACTCCCACAGCTCACCTCGTGCCGTGCCCACAGCCGCCGGAACTGCTCGCTCCTCTGCGTCAACTCGCGGATCAGCGACGAGAGATATGCGTCCTCGGGACTCTTGCCGGCGTTTCTCCGCAGAACGCCGGCGACTCTCGCAGCCATGCGGTCCGGTTCGGCGAACCGGTCGCGCGCATCGGGCGAGAGGAAGATCAGCCGGGCCACGTTCCGCTCCTCGGGCGGCAGTTGCGCCCAGTCCCCGAACACGGTGGTGGCGAGCCGGTTCCATCCGAGGATGTCCAGGCGCCGGCTGACGACGTAGGCGGGTACGCCGAGCGTGTCGAGGAGGTTTTGGACGGTGGGCCGTAGCCGCTGCGGCGGGGGCGCGGCCTGCGGTGTGCGGCTCCGGTCGGGCTGGGCCAGCCGGATCAGATGGTCCCGTTCCTCCTCGGTCATGCGCAGGACGTGGGCCACGGCGTCCAGCACCTCGGCCGACATGGTTTCGCCGTACCCCTGTTCCAGGCGCGCGTAGTACGCGTATGACACTCCCGCCAGCTGCGCCAGCTCCTCGCGTCGCAAGCCGGGTACCCGCCGCCGCTCGTACGAGGGCAGACCGATGTCTTCGGGCTTGAGCCGGGCCCTGCGAGAACGCAGGAACTCCCTGAGCTCGGCGCGCCGGTCAAGTCCGGCTATCACCTTGTCACCGGGCGCCACATGTGAAGACATCACTGTCCTCCATTTGTCAAACGTGATCGCAGATGCGAAGCAGCGTAGCTTCTCCGGCTGGCCGGCGCGCAGCCCGACTGAACTGCGCGCCCCCCGAGGTGTGTAGCCGGTCGCCGCGTCCCTGGTCCTGCTATGCGCCGGACGGAAGGCCCTTGACGGCAACACCGCCGCTGACGCCGCTCATGATGGCGTTGATGATGCCCTGCTGGGTCACCGCGAGGGAGCGCCGGTTGAACAGCCCGAACCCGTACCGATCGGTCGCACCGTTGTCCCAGTAGATGGTGGCTGCACCGTACTTCTTGGCAGTGGCCGTGACGGCCCGTGCGAAGTCCGCGCGATACCGGTTGTTCGACGCGTCGAAAGCAGACTTGTCGATCGCACCGTATTCGCCGACAACCACCGGATATCCCTTCGTGGCGAATGTGTCGTACATCAGCTTCAGCTGCGCATCCAGATAGTCTTCCTGTCCCCACGTCGACGTTTTCGATGGACTGGTCGCCGCTCGTCCCCATTGCGTGATGGTGCCGTTCTCTTCCCCGGCGAAGTCCCAAGGAGCGTAGTGGTGAACGGAGATCATGATCCGCCGCTCATTGGCGGGAATGGAGGGGGACCGGTACTGGTCGGACGGAAGCGTGAAGCCGTAGTTCCCCGCGGTGTAATCGATGTTCGTGTTCCAGCCGGCAACGAGGAGCCACCTTGAGCTGTTGTTTCCGCCGGTCTTGCGCACGGTGTCCACGAAGATCTGGTTGTAGCTGTTGATGTTCGAGTAGCACGGTTGGGTCGGGCGGCCGTACTGTCCGTCGAACTCTTCGTTCATGGACTCCAGGATCAGGCGCTGGTCGTAGTTCTTGAACTTGTTCGCGATCTGCTGCCAGGCCTTCTGATACTTGGCCTTGATCGTCGCTTGGGAGGGCGAATCGCAGATCAGCCAGGAGCCGTTGATGGTTTTGTAGCCGTCGCCATGCATGTTGATCATGACATGCATACCCCTGTTGTAGGCGTAGTTGACGACTTCTTGGACCCTGTTCAGCCAGGAGGGATTGATCGTGTAATTCGGGCCGGGACCTATGTGTCCCAGGTAGGAGACCGGGATCCGGATCGTTCTGAACCCTGACGCCCGCACTTTGTCGATGAGGGCTTGCGTGACGGTCGGCTGGCCCCACGCCGTTTCGCTGGGGTACCCGTTGGTGTTGGCTTCGAGTTGGTTCCCCAGATTCCATCCCGCGCCCATGTCGGCGACGATCTGCGAAGCGCTCGACCGTGCAGCGGTATCGGCCGATGCCTGATGCGTCGCGCCGTACACAGTTGCGGCAACCGTCAGCAGGACGGCAAGCAGAACGGCTCTGATCTTCCCTGCTTGTGAAACCATGAGCTTCCTCTCTCTCTGAGAACGTACACAGTCCAGGGGCGCGGCTGACCTCGCGGGCGGCCGGGAAGTGGCCGGAGCAGCGGCGCGCCCGTGCTGGGGGCGGGGACCGGGCGCCCCGCAGTCGCGCGTCGATGGGGCGCGCATCCCGCACGGCCCCGGATGCGCCACGACACGGCCGACGCGCGCCCGGGGCAGTGCCTGGTCGCTCCTCAGCTGAGGACGGATTCCCAGGTGGTGGTGCTGGAGGTGGCGTCGGCGCGAAGGCGGTCGCGGGCCGCGGTGTCGCCGTACAGACTCCACCGCATCCAGTCCACGAACGTGTTGATGGTGCGGGAGTCGCCGAAGTAGTTGCTGTGGCCGGCGCCGCGGAAGGTGAGGAACGCCTTGGCGGCGGGCAGTTCCCGATACGCCTGACGCGCGGAGGAGATCGGGCACGTTCCGTCCCGGTCGCCGTGCATGAACAGGACCTTGGCGCGGACCGACGGGCTCGGGTTGCCCATGTCCACACAGGACATGGGGACCGCGGCGGTGATCCGTGCGTCCGGCCAGGCCGTCAGCAGGCCGTGGGTGGTCATGCCGCCCATCGAGTGACCGGAGACGCCGACTCCGACCGCTGTGTTGATGTGGCCGGCCAGCGGGTCTCCGGCCGTGTTCAGGGCGAGGGTCCGGGTGATGACCTCGGAGACGTCCTTGGACTGGTTGCCGTCGCGGACGTCTTGGCCGCTGAGGTTGGCGAAGTGGGGGGCGGGGACGATGAACCCCGCCTCGGCCAGGGGGCGGATCACCGCCAGGGACTTCTGCGGGCTGCTGCTGAAGCCGTGCATGAACTCACAGACCGGGAAAACGCCCTGGGCGACGGGGGCGTTGGCGACCGGGGAACCACCGGGGGCGCCGGCGGCGGGGTAGTAGACGTAGGTGGTCCACCGGCGGCTGCCGCGGCTCCAGGCGTACTGGCGCACGCCGACCGCGAACCGCCGGGTCGGAGCGCCGGCCCTCGCGGTGGCACCTGCTTGTCCCGTGCCGAGCAGGGACATGCCTGCGCCCGCGGCTCCTGCTGCGCTCAGGGTGAGGAAACTACGCCGTTGCATGGTCATGAGGACTCCTGGTGTGGGGGGTGCGGAGCGCTGCTCGGTCAGGTGCCGGGAAGAGGCATCGGCGATGCCGCGGCGGTGACGCTGACCGAGGTGGTGGGGGTGGCAGCCGTGGGGGTCGTCAGGTCGGCGTATCGCGCACGGTGGAGGACGTTCCGGTCCTGCCCGTGGGGCGGTGACCGTGGTGGTGAGCGGTGCGGTGTGGGCCTTGCGAGCAGGCACGGCGAGCCGCTCAACACCGGCCGACCGGTGACTCGATCAGGGAAGAAGCCCTTCGCGCCCACCTGCCCGCCCTGATGGGGAGGTGGGAATTCGGCGGAAGCGTCGCAGCGGAGTGCCTCTCCTTCCCACTCGTCGCGTGCTGCGCTTCTGGGAGCGTTCCCACATGGTCTTGCAACAGTCAGAGTCCCGATCGGGTGCCGATCTGTCAATCATTGACGCCCAACTCTGTTGCCTTCGACGCGCATTCGACAGATCGCGGGGCGGGAGAGCGTCGCGTGGCCGCTCCGCGGACCGCCCGATCACGCTCGCGGCCGTCCGCCTCCGTGTGCACGACGACCAGCGGCCGGTTGCGGCGCTGCCGTCAGCCGTGGCCGATACCTGCGCTCATGCCGGCGATCGTATGGGCCCTGATGTCGAGGTGCGGTCCCTCCGCGAATCGGGTCGCCACAGCGCGGACATGATCCTGGGCCGGCTGGAGGAGACCGTCGTACACCGCGACGCAGACTTCCCGTGCCCGTGACCGGGGCCAGCCGGGCGGCAGCAGCCCGATGGGGAGCAACGGGTCCAGGATGGGGAAGTGCCGGTAGGCGTGCATGACCTCGGTCCGGGCGCGCACCGCGTCGGCACCGGTGACGCCGTCGGCGCTGATGTGCGGAAGCAAGCCGCTCCAACGGCTGATGAAAGCCCGGTAGTGCTCGGCGATGCCGGGCAGGTCCCACGCCTCGACCGGGTTGCGGTCAGCCTCCGTATCCAGATCCTCCTGCCGCGCGCGGAACACGGTCACCGCTCCCCGCGCCAGGTCGGCCACCTCGATCCGCCCCTTGGGGGTCAGGGGGTGCGGCGACACCCAGAGCGCGTCGTACAGTGGCGCGAATCCGCGCCAACGCAGCGCGGTGCGCAACGCGCGCCGCCGGGTGCTCTCCTGTTCCGGGACGGAGAAGGCGATCAGTGTCCACTGTCCGTCCCATGAGTCGGGTTGAGTGGTGAAGGTGGCGATCGAGCCGGCGCCGCTCCACAGGTCGACGGCGGCCTCCGGTGTCAGCCGGTAGGAGCTGTACCGCCCGTGCCGGCTGCTCTCCAGCACCCCTCGGCGCATCAGCCTGCTGATCGTCGTACGGGCGGCGCCCGCGGTCACTTGGAACTCACCGAGCAATGCCACGATCGCGGCCGACGGCAACCACGCCCGGACGGGGAACGTGTAGTCGGCGATCAAGGTCACCGCGAGTCCCTGCGGCGAGACGCTGCTGTGCCAGCCGGGCGACCGCACGGGCCCGAAGGCGCCGTCACCCTCGTCGGAGAAGATCTCCTCGAGGTTGGCCAGGTTCGGCAAGGTCGGCTCCGACGCGGTGGACACGGTCGACATCACTTCAACGGGTGCGATAGCGCCGGGTGGAGGTCCGCCGCCATTGCTCCACCCGGCGGGACCTCCGCGCGCCGGTGAAAGCGTCGGGGCAGTGCCCGGGTGCGTTACACCGGTGTACGTGGAGGGCGGCGGCAGCGAACCGGGGTGGCGAAATCGGTGTCCTCAGGGGCGTGGTGGTGCCTGCCGTCAGGCGCGGCGCGGAAGCGGTCCTCGGGTGTTGAGATCCGGTCCGGCACGCGCGTGCGCCGCATGCGCTGCCTCACCGCCGCCGTTCATCCGGTCGCGAGGTCTTCCAGGGCGTCGCGTTCCATGGCGGCGGAGGCCGCGACGACGCCGCCCATGACGGCGCCGCTGACGCCGGCCGACGCCACGTCCTGGCCGGTGAGGAGGAGGCCGGGGACGTGGGTGTGGGCGCCGAGGTCACGCAGGGCGAACCGCTGCGGGGTGTGGGCGAGAGACATGAAGTCGCCCCTCTCCCTGCCGAGGAAGTGGTTGAAGCTGAGCGGCGTCGCCAGTTCGGTGTGGTCGATGCGGCCCTGCAACTGGGGGCAGGAGCGGAATACTTGGGCCAGTAGTTCCTCGGTCAGCCTGTCCTCGAGGCGCTCGTAGTCGGCGCCCCTGCGCATCCACGCGCTTCCCGCGTACGGCTCGAACAACGACCAGGTGGTCAGGCCCGCGATGTCGATGGTGGTGCGTCCCGGATAGCGGCTTTCCCACGAGGGGTCCTTCAGGGACGGGAAGGCCCGCGGACCACGGCCAGGTCTCGGCGGTCCCGGGCCCCGGAGCGAAGCCCGCGTCCGCGTCCGACTGACGTCAGGTGCGAGCCGGGGATCTGAGGAGCAACTGTGATCAGGCGCCTGTTCGGAGGCCTGCAACAGCCTGGTTCGTGTGAAAGTGCAGGCCGGGAGGCTTCTTGTCGGAGTGAAGCGATGTTCCTCACAGTCTTCGAGTCGGGTGCGTGCCAGTTGTAAAGTGAAGACCGCCCTTGACCTGCAGAAAGCTGGCAGGGAGCCGTCTTCCAGGAGTCCAAAGTGCTGCGTACTCTGTTCAAGTCCAAGATCCACCGAGCCACCGTCACCCAGGCCGACCTGCACTACGTGGGATCCGTGACCATCGACGCCGATCTGCTCGACGCCGCCGATCTGCTGCCCGGCGAGCTCGTGCACATCGTGGACATCACCAACGGCGCCCGGCTGGAGACGTACGTCATCGAGGGCGAGCGCGGTTCCGGCGTGATCGGGATCAACGGGGCCGCCGCCCATCTCGTCCACCCCGGCGACCTCGTGATCATCATCAGCTACGCCCAGGTGACGGACGCCGAGGCGCGGGCACTCACCCCCCGGGTCGTGCACGTCGACGGCGACAACCGGATCGTGGCCCTGGGTGCCGACCCGTCCGAGCCGGTGCCCGGCTCGGACCAGCAGCGCAGCCCGCAGGCCGTCGGGGCCTGACCGAAGCAGAGGAGGAGCGTGGCGATGAGCGACCCGGAGACCGGCGACCCCGAGATCCGCGACGACCGGGCGGCGGGCCGGCTGGAGGCCGTGTCCGGTGGTGAAGTCGTCGGCCGCGTCGAGTACTTCGTGCTCGAGAGCCCCGAGCGCGCCCTCGTGCCCGTCCACACGGTCGTCGAGCCCGCTCACGAGGGCAAGGGCATCGCCGGTTCGCTCGCGCGCGAGCTGTACGCCCTCGCCGGCCGCGAGCACCGTGCGGTCGCCTCGCTCTGCCCCTACGTCACCAAGTGGGCCGAACGCCACCCCGACGAGGCCTCGCCCGCCGGTCAGGACCTGCTGGCGGCGGCGAAGGACTGGCTGAGGGCCCACCCCGGGCGCTTCTGACGACGGGCGGCGGAGCGGGCGGCGGCCCGGACCCACCGCCCGGGCCGATCGCGCCGGCCTGCCGTCGGCAGGAGGGGCGCACCTCCTGGTGGGACGCGTCCCCGCGCCCCCCTGCGGCTGCTGCTGACGACGGGCGGCATGGGCGGGCTGCGGTCCGGTGCCCACCGTCCGGGCGGGTGCGCGCTGTCGGGCCGTGGCCGGGCCCCCGCCGGTCGATCGCCGACAGGTGTCGGTGCACCTCCTGCCGGGGCGCGCCCGGCAGGAGCCCGTGCTGCCCCGGCACATCGTGGCCCGTCCTCCGCCCGCTGCCCCGACCCCCTACCCCCACCTGGTCCCCTCCCGTCCTGCGGGGGAGTGACTGCGGAAGCGAGTGCCGGGTAGGCGGGGGATTGATCCAGAGCCGGAGTCGTCCCACTGGCTGGAGGACCTGATGACGAACCCGATTCCCGACCCCGTGCCGCCGGCGCCGACACCGGGCCCGGATCCCCAGCGCCCGGACCCGCACCCCGACCCGGTGCCGAACCCGCAGCCGCCGCCGGGCCCGGAGCCGATCCCGCCGCCGCCCGCGCCCACCCCGCCGCCGGGCCCGACCCCGCCGGCGCCCCCGGGCCCCGACCCCGTGCCGGGCCCCGACCCGTCGCCGATCCCGCCGGGACCGGATCCCGTACCCAACCCGGAGCCCGGCCCGCCGCTGTCCTGACCCGATCTCGACCCGTACGCGAACGGGGCGGTGGACGGCACATCCTGCCGTCCACCGCCCCGCGCACGTCCCTCAGCGGCAGCGCCTACGCGGAGGTCTCCGACCGGTCCCCGCCCCACAGCGTGTGGAACGAACCGTCACGGTCCACCCTGCGGTACGTGTGCGCACCGAAGTAGTCCCGCTGTCCCTGCGTCAGCGCCGCCGGCAGCCGCTCCGCGCGCAGGGCGTCGTAGTAGGCGAGAGCAGCCGCGAAGCCGGGCGTCGGCACACCCTGGCGGGTCGCGGCGATCAGCACCTCGCGCCAGTCGTCCTGGGCGTCCGCGATCTCCTGCGCGAACGTCGCGTCCGACAGCAGGCTCGGCAGGTCGGGCCGGGCGTCGTACGCGGCGCGGATCCGGTCCAGGAACGCCGCGCGGATGATGCAGCCGCCCCGCCACAGCGCGGACACCGCACCCAGGTCGATGTCCCAGCCGTACTCACCACGGGCCGCGTCGATCTCGTGGAAGCCCTGCGTGTACGAGACGATCTTCGACGCGTACAGCGCCTGCTCCACCCGGTCGGCGAACGCTCGGGCCTCCGCCTCGCTCAGCGGCTGCGCCTTCGGGCCGGCCAGCCCCCGCGAGGCCTCCCGCAGCTCCGCGTGGCCCGACAGCGAGCGCGCGAAGACCGCCTCGGCGATACCGGACACCGGCACACCCAGGTCCAGCGCGATCTGCACGGTCCAGCGGCCGGTGCCCTTCTGCTCGGCCTGGTCCACCACCACGTCCACGAACGGCTTGCCCGTCTCCGCGTCCACGTGCGACAGCACCTCGGCCGTGATCTCGATCAGGTACGAGTCGAGACGGCCCTGGTTCCAGGTCCGGAAGATCTCCGCGATCTCGGCGGGGGAGTACCCGGCGACGTCCCGCAGCAGCTGGTACGCCTCGCCGATGAGCTGCATGTCCGCGTACTCGATGCCGTTGTGCACCATCTTCACGAAGTGCCCGGCACCGTCCGGACCGACATGGGAGACGCACGGCGAGCCGTCGGCCGCCTTCGCCGAGATCTTCTCCAGCATCGGACCCAGCGAGTCGTAGGACTCCTTCGGGCCGCCCGGCATGATGCTCGGCCCGTTCAGCGCGCCCTCCTCACCGCCGGAGACGCCCATGCCGACGAAGTGGATGCCCTGCTCACGCAGCTCGCGCTCCCGGCGCCGGGTGTCGGCGAAGTGCGCGTTGCCACCGTCGATGATCATGTCGCCGGGCTCCAGCAGCGGCGCGAACTCCTGGATCACCGCGTCCGTCGGCTCGCCGGCCTTCACCATCACGACCAGACGGCGCGGCCGCTCCAGCGCCGCCACGAAGTCCTTCGCGCTCTCGCATGCGACGAACTCCCCCTCGCCGCCGAACTCCTCCACCAAGGCGTGCATGCGCGCGGGCGTCCGGTTGTGCACCGCGACCGTGTAGCCGTTGCGGGCGAAGTTGCGGGCGAGGTTGCGGCCCATGACCGCGAGACCCGTGACGCCGATCTGCGCTGTACTGCTCATTCGGTTCGCTCCTGAAGACCTCGGTATCGGTGCTGACGGTGGGCGGTGCCCGCGGGCATCCCCCGGCGACCATCCTGACGTGCCGCTACTTCGTCCGCACGCGCGGGTCGTGCGACGTCGCGCACGCTGATACGCACGAGAGCCCCCGTCGCACTCAGCCGACGTACGCGTCCCCGCGCACGTCGCACCCGCGCACCGAGTGCCGTCCACGGTGCACCATCGTGGCGCACGTCGCGCAACAGGGGCCTCATACCGGCCATTCGGGCTCCCGGGCGGCCGATAGCCGTCTTGTTCCGGCCGGTTCGCAGCGCTTACTTTTGCCCCTCCTGACGCATGTCTAGGGGGGCTTTCGATGGCCGTACGCGGCCGGCACCGCCGGTATCAGCCGAACAGGATCAACCGCGCCTCACTCACCGTCACGGCGGGCGGCGCGGGTATGGCGCTGCCGTTCATGGGCACCGGCGCCGCCCAGGCGGCGGACGTCGACACCTGGAACAAGGTCGCCGCCTGCGAGTCCACCAACAACTGGAACATCAACACCGGCAACGGCTTCTACGGCGGGCTGCAGTTCACCCAGTCCACCTGGGAGGCCTACGGTGGCCGGGCCTACGCTGCCCGCGCGGACCTGGCGAGCAAGGACCAGCAGATCGCCGTCGCGGAGAAGGTGCTCGACGGGCAGGGCCCGGGCGCCTGGCCGGTCTGCTCGGTACGGGCCGGACTGACCCGGGGTGGCGGCGAGCCCGACATCAAGCCGGCCGCCGGGCGCACGAAGCAGAAGGACGCGAAGAAGACCTCGATCGAGGACGTACGGCCGCAGTCCACGCCGCAGTCCCGGGCGGGCAACGCCGAGATGTACACCGTGGTGCGCGGCGACACGCTCTCCGGCATCGCGGACGACCAGGACGTCCGGGGCGGCTGGCGGGGCCTGTACGCGGCCAACCGCTCGGCCATAGGGTCCGACCCCGATCTGATCGTGCCCGGCCAGCGCCTCGCGCTGCGCGGCGAGGGCGCCACGAAGACGCGACCCGCGCCCAGGCCGGCGCCGTCGGCCAAGCCCTCGCCGAAGAAGCCGGCCCAGGACCGCGCCAAGGAGCGGCCGAAGGAGCGGTCCGAGGGCGAGAGCAAGGAGCGCGCCGACCGGTCCACGGCCACCCGGCAGGGCCTCTCCGCCCCCGTCAGCGCCTCCCTCGGGACGCCCTACCGCAAGGCGGGCTCCTCCTGGTCGAAGGGCTACCACACCGGCATCGACTTCCCCGTGCCCACGGGCACGTCGGTCAAGTCGGTCGCGGCGGGCAGTGTCGTCAGCGCGGGATGGGGCGGCTCGTTCGGCTACCAGGTCGTGGTCCGGCACGCCGACGGCCGCTACAGCCAGTACGCCCACCTGTCCGCGATCTCCGTGCGGGACGGGCAGTCGGTGAGCGCCGGCCAGCGCATCGGCCGCTCGGGCTCCACCGGCAACAGCTCGGGCCCGCATCTGCACTTCGAGGTGCGGACGGGGCCCGGGTTCGGCTCGGACGTCGACCCGGTGGCGTACCTCCGGGCCGGCGGCGTCAGGATCTGACACGCATGCGGTGCCGGTCGACCGTGGGCAACGGGACGTACGGGATGCCGTGGAAGGGCACGTAGGAGAGCGGGCGTTCGTCGTCGGAGGCCACCGCCACCGCCGGCTCCCCGCTCTCGTACGAGGCATCCCCCACGGCTGCCCCTGCCCCGGGCACCGCGGCCGCCGTGTCCGGCCCGGGCACAAGCACCGCGGCCGGTGCCTCCGGCCGGGCCTTGAGCCCTGGCGTTTCCGACCCCGGTACGAGCACCGCCGCCGGTGACCTCGGTCCCGGCACGAGCACCGCCGTAGGTGCCCCCTGCCCCGCTGCGAGCAGGTTCGCCACGGGCAGTCGCCCACCGGCGGGCACGATCTCGGCTGCGGCGGCCACCGGCTCGGGCCGGCCGCCCAGGCTCCCGGGGACGCCGCCCACCGGTGCGGGCACCTTCTCGGAACCACCGCCCACGGCCTCTGACGCAAGGCCCGCCGCCGGCAGGCCCTCCGCGCTCGCCGGCTCCCCGTGCGCGAGCCGCTCCGTCGTCAGCAGGATCAGACCGCCCGCCGCCACCACACCACAGCTCAGCGCGAGCGCCGTGCCCGTCGTGCCGTAGCGGAAGGTTTCTCCGAACATCGTGATGCCGACCGCTGCCGCCACCACCGGGTTCACGACGGTCAGCGTGGCCAGCGGGGCCGCGAGGCCGGCACCCCGGTAGGCGGCCTGCGACAGCAGCATGCCGGCCGTGGCCAGGACGCCGATCACGGCGAGGGACGGCGCGTCCGCCGCCGACACACCGCCGGCCCAGTCGACGGCGACGGTCTTGGTGAACACCGAGGACATGCCGAACGCGATACCGGAGGCGGTCGCCAGCAGCATGCTGCGCACCGCCGGGTGCCGGTGCGCAGCCCGGGCGGCGATCATGAGAGCCACCACGACGCCCGCGGTGACGACCGCGACGGCCACCCGCTGCGTCGTGTCCAGCGACCGCGCGTCGGACGCGGCGACCAGGGACAGCAGACCGGCGAGCCCCACCGTCGCCATGATGGCGCCCCGCCACGCCGTGGCACCGGCCTTGCGACCGACGAACAGCGCCGCCATGGGCAGCGCCACCACGATGGTCAGCGCGCCCAGCGGCTGCACCAGGCTCAGCGGACCGTAGGCCAACGCCACCACGTGCAGCAGACCACCGAGGCCGTTCAGCCCGACCGCCGCCCACCAGCCCGCCCGGCGCAGCGGCGCGTACTGCTCGCCCGGCGAGGACTCCGCCACCCGCTCCTGCACGATCGCCCCGCCCGCGTAGGCGAACGCGGAGACGAGGGAGAGCAGAACGGACAACGCGAGGGCGCTCATCGGCTGCTCCTCTGCGTCAGGCGGGGGCGCTCGGCCCGGCGCGGCGAAAGGTGGGCTTTCATGACCAACACCCTGCCGTGTCCAGGTCTTCCCGTCGTCGTCCCTGAGCACTCATTGGGTCCTACTGCCGATGGAGTACGAGGGGAGCCCCGTCATCCCCAGGGTGGGCGGCTCCGGTCGGGGGTCACCGGGTCGCATCCCTTAGGGGCCTTGGTACTACTGCTCTTCGTGGACCTCGACCCCGGCCTTGCCGCGCTCCGCCCGCTCGGCGGCTTCTTCGTGCTGCGCACGGAAGGAGCTTCGGCCGGGGCCCTTCCCACTCTCGCACAGGCCTATGCCGCCGCGTCACCGGATGTGTCGGGAAATCCCCTGATTTTTCGTGTGCGGAAGGTCGCGACCGCCCTGCGCGCTCCCGAGGCGCGGGTAGCCGCGTCCGTGACTCACCAGGGGCTCGCGGCCCGGCTCTGGTCGGTCGCTCTCGGCTGCGCCGCGCTGTACGGCGGTGTCCCCGACCTCGACGCCCGGCTGCTGCGATGGGACGCCGACGGCAGCGCCCCCGACGACCTGTGGCTCACGGACGTACGGCCCCTTCCCGGGGACGCGCCGACCGTCGCGGACGTCGTCCTGCACGGCCACCTCGTCCCGCTGGCCGCGGCCCTGCGCGCCGACCACCGCCTGGCGCCGGGCCTGCTGCGGGGCAACGCCGCCTCCGCGCTGGCCGGCGCCGCCGGGGAACTCGACCGCTGGGCCCGCCGGCACGGCCGCGAGGACGTCGCCTCCCGGGCCCGCTCCCTGGCCGCGGAACTCCTCGCGCACCCGCTGCTCGCCGGCACCGGAACCCTCGCCGGCACCGCCTTCCGGCGCCGCAGTTGCTGCCTGTACTACCGGGTGCCCGGCGGGGGCGTCTGCGGCGACTGTTGCTTCACACGGCCGCCTCGCTCTTCCCCACGCGCCCCTTCTGGGTGACCATGAAAGGGGTAGGCCGCTGAGAGCAGGGAGTTGCGGGTGCGAGTGGGACTGCTGACCCGGGAGTACCCGCCGGATGTGTACGGCGGTGCAGGCGTCCACGTGGAGTTCCTCGCCCGCGAGCTCAGACCGCTCGTCGACCTGGACGTGCACTGCTGGGGCGAGGGCCGTGCCGACGGCGTGCTGCGTCACCGGCCCTGGTCCGCGCTCGACGGCGCCAACGACGCGCTGCGCACCTTCTCCGTCGACCTCGCCATGGCCGCCGCCCTCGAAGGCCGCGAACTGGTCCACTCCCACACCTGGTACGCCAACCTCGGCGGCCACCTCGCCAAGCTCCTGTACGGCATCCCCCACGTGATGACCGCGCATTCCCTGGAGCCCCTGCGCCCCTGGAAGGCCGAGCAGCTCGGCGGGGGCTACGAGCTGTCCAGCTGGGCGGAACGCACCGCGATCGAGGCCGCCGACGCGGTGATCGCCGTGTCCGCCGCCATGCGCGAGGACATCCTCGGCTGTTACCCGGCGCTGGACCCCGAGCGGGTCCACGTCGTGCACAACGGCATCGACACCACGCTCTACCGGCCCGACCACGGCACGGACGCCCTGGACCGCGTCGGCCTCGACCGCTCCCGCCCGTACGTGCTGTTCGTCGGCCGGATCACCCGCCAGAAGGGCGTGCCCCACCTGCTGCGCGCGGTGCGGGACATCGACCCGGCCGCGCAGGTCGTGCTGTGCGCGGGAGCCCCGGACACGCCGGAGATCGACCAGGAGTTCCGCGAGCTGTTCGGGGAGCTGAGCGGGGTCCGCGACGGCGTGTTCTGGATCCCGAAGATGCTGCCGCGTCCGGAGGTGATCCAGCTGCTCACGCATGCCGCCCTGTTCGTCTGCCCGTCGGTGTACGAGCCGCTCGGCATCGTGAACCTGGAGGCGATGGCCTGCGGCACCCCCGTGGTGGCCTCGGCGGTCGGCGGCATCCCGGAGGTCGTGGACGACGGCACCACCGGCCTGCTCGTTGCGCCCGGCGACGGTTTCGAGGCGGGCCTCGCCCGGGCCATGGACACCGTCCTGGGCGATCCGGAGGCCGCCGGGCGAATGGGCGAGGCCGGGCGGGAGCGCGCGGTCGGGGAGTTCGGCTGGGACGCGGTGGCCCGCCGCACGGTCCGGCTCTACGAGGAGATCGTCAAACAGGCTTAGTCCGTGCTGCTCAGGGGCAGGCATCGGGAAATCGGCGTGAGGGGAGCGGCCATGCGTGGTGGTGGTCCTTCGGTCCTGGGGATCGTACTGGCGGGCGGCGAGGGCAAACGGCTGATGCCCCTGACCGCGGACCGTGCCAAACCGGCGGTGACCTTCGGGGGCACCTACCGCCTTGTCGACTTCGTCCTGTCCAACCTGGTCAACGCCGACGTCCTGCGCATCTGCGTCCTGACGCAGTACAAATCGCACTCGCTGGACCGGCACATCACCATGACCTGGCGGATGTCCAACCTGCTGGGCAACTACGTCACACCGGTGCCCGCGCAGCAGCGCCTCGGCCCGCGCTGGTACCTGGGCAGCGCCGACGCGATCCTGCAGTCGCTGAACCTGATCTACGACGAGCGCCCCGAGTACGTCGCCGTCTTCGGCGCCGACCACGTCTACCGCATGGACCCGCGCCAGATGCTCGCCCAGCACATCGACAGCGGGGCCGGCGTGACGGTCGCCGGGATCCGGGTGCCGCGCACCGAGTCCTCCTCCTTCGGGGTGATCACGCCGGGCTCGGACGGGCAGACGGTGGAGCGCTTCCTGGAGAAGCCGGCCGACCCGCCGGGTCTCGCGGACGACCCCGACTGCGTCTTCGCCTCGATGGGCAACTACATCTTCACCACCAAGGCCCTCATCGAGGCGCTCAAGCGGGACGCGGAGGACGAGTCCTCCGTGCACGACATGGGCGGCTCGATCCTGCCCCAGCTCACCGACCGGGGCGAGGCCGCGCTGTACGACTTCAGCGCCAACCACGTGCCCGGTGAGACCACCCGCGACCAGGGCTACTGGCGGGACGTGGGGACGCTGGACGCCTACTACGAGGCCCACATGGACCTCATCGCCGAGCGCCCCGCCTTCAACCTGTACAACCGCAGCTGGCCCATCTACACGCACTCGTACCAGCTCTCGCCGGCCCGCTTCAACGCGGGCGGCATCGCCAGCGAGTCGATCATCAGCGCCGGCTGCCTGGTGCGCGGGCAGGTCACCCGGTCCGTGCTGTCGCCGGGTGTGGTGGTCGACCCGGGGGCCGTGGTGCAGGGTTCGGTGCTGCACGACAACGTGCACATCGGCCGGGGCGCGGTGGTGCGCGGCGCCGTTCTCGACAAGAACGTCGAGGTGCCGCCGGGCGCGACCATCGGCGTCAACCCGGAGCGGGACGCGGAGCTGTACACGGTCTCCAAGGGCGGGGTCATCGCCCTCGGGAAGGGGCAGTTGGTCACCTGACACGGGGCAGCCCGGTCGGTTTGTCCTGACATGCCCGCGAGATGAAGCGGATCGGCGAGCGCATCGCCGGCCCGTCGGCCGTCATGCGGGTGATCTTCCACCACCGCGTCGATCCATGACGCCTCCCGGGTGACTCCCACGGGGTGCCCGGCGGCGCAACCTGTGCTGAACTGGCCGCACATGCACCATAAGTCCCGCCCCTTTCACCGGGGCGGGACTTAGTCTGCTGTTAACTGTGCGTAGCTCGATCGTACTTGACCGTAATCGGCTGGGGGCGGTTGACTGCTGGCCCACCCGTCGTCGACGCGAGGCAAGCCCTTGACTGCTGACCTGCTCGCTCCTCTCGACCTGGCGTTCTGGAACATCGAGTCCGCCGAGCATCCGATGCACCTCGGTGCGCTCGGGATCTTCTCGGCTCACTCGCCCGCCGCGGGCGCCCACGCGGCGGACCTGCTCGCGGCCCGGGCCGCCGGTGTCCCCGGACTGCGGATGCGCATCCGCGACGTGTGGCAGCCGCTGCCCTCCGCCCTTCGCCGGCCGCTCGCCTTCGGCGGCGCGGCCCGCGAGGCGGACCCGGACTTCGACCCCTTGAACCACGTGCGGCTGCACGCCCCGACCGCCGACTTCCAGGCGGTCGCCGGCCGGCTCATGGGACGTCCGCTGGAGCGCGGCCGGCCGCCCTGGGAGGCCCATGTACTGCCGGGCGAGGACGGGGTCTGCTTCGCGGTGCTGTTCAAGTTCCACCACGCCCTCGCCGACGGACTGCGGGCGCTCACTCTCGCCGCGGGCGTCATGGACCCGATGGACATGCCCGCACCGCGGCCCCGCCCCGTCCAACCCCCGCGCGGCCTCGTGCCGGACGTGCGCGATCTGCCCGGGATGATGCGCGGCGCCCTGTCCGACGTGAGCCGTGCCCTGGACATCGGCGCCTCCGTGGCCCGCTCCTCGCTCGACGTGCGCTCCACCCCCGCGCTCACCTGCGAGCCGAGCGGCACCCGCCGCACCGCCGGAGTGGTGCTCGACCTCGACGACGTGCACCGCGTCCGCAAGACCGTCGGCGGCACCGTCAACGACGTCCTCATCGCGGTCGTCGCGGGAGCCCTGCGCCGCTGGCTCGACGAGCGCGGCGACGGCAGCGAGCACGTCGCGCCCCGCGCCCTGATCCCCGTCTCCAAGCGCCGCCCGCGCACCGCCTACCCACAGGGCAACCGGCTCTCCGGGTACCTGATACGGCTTCCGGTGCACGACCCGGACCCGCTGGCCCGCCTCGCCTCGGTCCGGGACGCCATGGACCGCAACAAGGACGCCGGCCCCAACCGGGGCGCGGGCGCCGTCGCCCTGCTCGCCGACCACGTCCCCGCCCTGGCCCACCGGCTCGGCGGTCCCCTGGTCGGCCAGGCGGCCCGGCTCTGGTTCGACATCCTGGTGACCAGCGTGCCCCTGCCCAGCCTGGGCCTGAAGCTCGGCGGCCACCCGCTCACCGCCGTCTTCCCCTTCGCCCCCCTGGCTCCCGGCCACTCCCTGGCGGTCGCGGTCTCCACCTACCGGGGGAGCGTCCACTACGGCCTCGTCGCCGACGGGGAGGCCGTCCCTGACCTCGACCTGTTCGCCACCGCCGTCTCGAAGGAGGTGGCGACGCTGATCAAGGCCTGCCGGTCGTGATCAAGGCGAGTTTGGCGGTGCGGCCCGGCGCTCCGTAAAATTCGCCGTTCGAAAGCGGGCGCGACCGGCGCGCGCGACGGCAGAGCAGGGAACGACAGCGGCGATGACGGTGACAGAGGACGGCCCGCAGGCCATGGACGAGGCGAGCGGGCTCTCGTACGGACCCGGCATCGACCCGGAGCGGCTGGCCGTCTGCCTCAGCGTGCTCGAGGAACTCGACAAGCTGGAGGTCGACCACCCGGACGCCATCGCGGTGCGCCGGGCCACGGCCGGCGTCTACCGCACGGTCAAGCAGCGCCGTCGCCAGGAGCGCCGGGCCGCCAAGACCGCCCACGACAAGGCGGTCACGGAGGCCACGGCGACCGGTTCCGCCCAGCGCATCGACGACGAGACCGAGGGCCTGCTGCCGTCGTCGAACACCGAGGAGGGCAGGATCGCCGGGATACTCCAGCGCCCGCGCTCCTGCTACACCTGCAAGAGCCGGTACGTGGAAGTCGACTACTTCTACCACCAGCTCTGTCCCGACTGCGCCCGTGTGAACCGCGAGAAGCGCGACGTCCGGGCCGACCTCACCGGCAAGCGGGCCCTGCTCACCGGGGGGCGCGCCAAGATCGGCATGTACATCGCGCTGAGGCTGCTGCGCGACGGCGCGCACACCACGATCACCACGCGCTTCCCGAAGGACGCCATCCGCCGCTTCAAGGCCATGGACGACTCCGCGGACTGGATGCACCGCCTGGAGGTCGTCGGCATCGACCTGCGCGACCCGGCCCAGGCCGTGGCGCTCGCCGACCAGGTCGCCGAGGCGGGCCCGCTCGACATCCTCGTCAACAACGCGACGCAGACCGTGCGCCGTCTGCCCTCCGCCTACGCCGCCCTGGTCGACGGCGAGAGCGCCCCGCTTCCCGCCGGTGAGCTGCCCGCCCATCACGTCATCGGCGCCTTCAACTCCGGCGCGGTCGACGGCATCGCCGCGCTGCCCCTCGGGACCAGCGGGCTCGACGCCCAGCAGGTCGCCGACCTCGCCCTGGTGGCGGGCAACGCCAGCGTCGAGCGGCACCTCGACGGCACGGCGATCGACGCGGGCGGGCTCGTGCCCGACGTGGTCGACTCCAACACCTGGGTGCAGACGATCGAGCAGATCTCGCCCGTGGAGCTGCTGGAGACCCAGCTGTGCAACTACACGGCGCCGTTCATCCTGATCAGCAAGCTGCGGCCGGCCATGGCCGAGGCCGCGAAGAAGGCGGCGAGCGGGCGCGCGTACGTCGTGAACGTCTCCGCCATGGAGGGTGTCTTCGGGCGCGGGTACAAGGGTGCGGGGCATCCGAACACCAACGCCGCGAAGGCCGCGATGAACATGGTCACGCGCACCAGCGCCCAGGAGATGTTCCAGACCGACGGCATCTTGATGACCTCGGTCGACACGGGCTGGATCACGGACGAGCGGCCTCACTACGACAAGCTGCGCCTGGCCGAGGCCGGGTTCCACGCGCCGCTCGACCTGGTCGACGGTGCGGCCCGGGTCTACGACCCGATCGTGCGGGGTGAGGCGGGGGAGGACCTGTACGGGGTCTTCATGAAGGACTACGCGCCCGGGAAGTGGTAGTCGTCCGACTTCCGTGACGGGTCGTCAGTCGACGGCTCCGAGGCGGGAATGGCGTGCGGCCAGCAGTTCCAGCACCGTGCGCCAGTCCTCCAGGACCCCGGCGTCGAAACCGGCCGTGCGGCCCTCCTCCAACGCCTGGCGCAGGGTGAGGAGGTCGTCGTCGGCCGGTGCGGCCCGGCGGGGGCAGCGGCGTACGAGACCCGCCACCCGCTCACCGAGCAGGGTGCGCACCGCGTCAGCCGCGTGGTCCGCGCGCCCGGCGGAGTCGCCCGGCCACAGCAGCCCGCCGATGGGCTGCACCAGACCCGCGACCTGCAGCTCCTTGTCGGCCGGGCGGCCGCGGCGCAGCAGTGCGGCGGTGCGCAGCGCGTGGTCGTGCAGGTCGACCGGCGGGCGGGCGCGGTCCGGGGCGTCCCAGGTGCCCCGGCAGGCGTACAGCAGATCCATCAGCTCCTCGACGCTGCGCAGCTCCATGCGTCAGTCCTCCTGCGAGACAGCCGTTGCCGTACGGCAGCAGAGCATGGCGAGCTTGCGACTCAGCCAACGGCACTTGAACTGCGCAACCGTCTGGAAAGCGCCGTCGTCGACGTACGCCGTTCGAGTGATGCAGACAACGCCCTCTTGCCTACAAATCGGTACAGAAACTTGAGTTGAACGGCAGATGACGCGCGATCGTTACCGGCTGTTTTCAGCCCCATCGAGCGGGGCCCCGCTCATTTGGTTAGTCTGATGCGGACGGACAGCCACACGGGGTCCTACCCACACCCACAGTCCGTCATGGGACCAGCCGGTTCACCACGGCCCGCTCTCCCGTGAGTCGACCGGCGCCACCGCGTCCGAACTGCATTTGGCATAGAGGCCCGAGCGGGCGTCAGGCGCAGCAGACCGGCGCGTACGTCCCGAGGGTGACCGACACATAAGGAGTGCGCGGTGACACCGGAGAAGACGAATCGCGAGCAGCGCCCCAAGGAACGCAGCGAGCGCGCCGGCCGACGGGCCGACGAGCTCGGCAGCCTCGACGTGTGGGCCCGTTCGGCCCCGATCCGCCTCGCGGGCTACGAGGACGACCTCGCGGAGCCCCACATCCTGCCCAGCGTCGACTGACAGCGGGCAGACCCCACCGCGATCGCAGCGCATGGACGTGCCAGACTCATGACCATGCTGATCAGGGAAGCGACGGCTGACGACTGGCCTCGCATCTGGCCGTTCTGGCACCGCATCGTCGCCGCGGGCGAGACGTACGCATGGGACCCGGGGACCTCCGAGGAGGAGGCCCGGGTCCTGTGGATGAACCCGGCGAAACGCGTCTACGTGGTCGAGGACGACAGCGGCGTCATCGTCGCCTCCGCCTACCTCACCCCCAACTACGGTGGCCCCGCCGCCCGCATCGCCAACGCCGGCTTCATGGTCGACCCCGGTCAGGGCGGCCGGGGCTACGGACGGGCCCTCGCCGAACACCTCCTGACCGAGGCCAGGGCAGCGGGTTACCGGGGCATGGTGTTCAACGCCGTCGTCGAGACCAACCCGGCCGTGAGGCTGTGGACCTCCCTCGGCTTCACGATCCTCGGCACCGTGCCCGACGCGTTCGACCACCCCCGGCACGGCCGGGTGGGGCTCCACATCATGCACCGGGCGCTGTAGAGCCGAGGAGGATCCCATGGCCGGTCTTCGGGCAAAGCCCCTGGAAGCGGCCACCTGGCCGGACTTCGCCTTACTCGTCGAGCGGCACAAGGGCGTCTGGGGCGGCTGCTGGCGGATCACCTGCTTCTTCGTCGATCGCGCCCACCGTCGCCGGGGCGTGGCCGCCGCTGCCCTCGAAGGCGCCCTTTACGAAATCGCGCGGCTCGGCGGCGGATCCGTGGAGGGCTGTCCGGAGGACACCGGCGACCGGTCGGTCTCCGCGTCGTTCCTCTACAGCGGCACGATGACGCTGTTCGAGAGTCAGGGCTTCGAGCGGATCCGGCGCCTCGGCAAGCGCCACTGGGTGGTGTCCCGGAACGTCGCTCGGGAGGCCGTCAGGGCCGGGCGTACGGGCGGGTCATGATCTCCATGTTGTGGCCGTCCGGGTCGTCGAAGTAGGCGCCGCGACCGCCGAAGAGGTCGTTGACCCGGCCGGGCCGGGTGTGGTTCGGGTCGGCGTAGTACGTGACGCCGATCGCCTCCAGGCGGTCGATCATGCCGTCGAACCGCTCCTCGGGCACGAGGAACGCGTAGTGCTGCGACTGGATCGGCTCGTCGGTCTTCTCGTAGTAGTCGAGGGTCACGCCGTTGCCCAGGTCGACGGGGAGGAACGGGCCGAAGGGGGCGCCCACCCGCAGGCCCAGGACGGCCGCCAGGAACTCCGCGGACAAGCGGCGGTCGGAGGCGTAGACGGCGGTGTGGTTCAGGTGGGCGATCGTGGTCGGCAGTTCGGGGGCGTGCTGGGTGTGGGACATGCGTGGGTTCGTCTCCGGGTCGTGAGGTCCGTGGTGAAGCGCCGCTGAGGCGCGAGGGATGGAAGACACCAAGGACGAGAGGCGGGGCGCGTGCCCTCTCCGGCTCTCGGACCGGCCCGGGCGGGGTCACCCCCGCCGCGCTCACGCCGAGGCCGGGCGCCTCACTCGTGCATGGCCTACGGCCGACCCGGCAGTCACCCGGCCGACTCTAGTTCATCGGCGCCGTACGCTGCCACGGGTTTCGCTCCTCCAGCTGCCCGGCCAGATCCAGGAGTTGGGACTCCGTGCCGGGGCGGCCCACCAGCTGCACGGCGCACGGGGCGCCGGACGGGAGCGTGCCGCAGGGGACGGACATGGCCGGCCAGCCGGTCAGGTTCCACAAGGGCGTCAGGGGCGAGTAGTTCGTGTTCGCCAGCACATTGCTCAGCCAGCCCCGCTCGTGCCAGGGTCCGGCCTTCGGGGAGCGGCGGGCGAGCGCGGGCGTGAGCAGCACGTCGTGCTCGGCGAAGAACGGCTCCAGCCGCCGGCGCAACCGCTCCCGGCTCGCCCCGGAGCTCACGGCGCGCAGGAAGGGCCGGCCGAGTCTGGCGTGGACGCGGGTGCGGCGGGTCAGCAGCCGGGGGTCGAGGGGCCGGGCGTCCGCGGCGGTGCCCGCCGTCCAGTGCGCCAGGGAGGTCGCGGCGAGGGACATCGGGTAGGGCGGGTCGGCGCGCCGGACCTGGTGGCCCGCCCGCATCAGCAGCCCGGCCGCGTCCCGGGCGGCCGCCGCGTACGGGCGGCTGATGGTGACGCCGGCCAGGGGGCTGCGCAGCGACACTGCGACCCTGAGGACGCCGGGCGCGGACACGGGGCCGGGTTCGGCGCCTTGTTCGGCGCCGGTGAGGACCGAGAGCATCAGACGGGCGTCCTCGACGGTCGTGGCGAGCGGCCCGTTCTCCGCCATGCCGAACCAGGTGCTGTCGCCGGTCTCCGTCGGGACCACGCCGTGCCCCGGCTTGATGGTGACGAGGCCACAGTTGGCGGCCGGTATGCGCAGGGAACCCATGCCGTCGTTGCCGAGGGCGATCGGCACCATCCCGGCGGCGACGGCGGCCGCGCTGCCGCCCGACGAACCGCCCGCCGAGCGCGCCGGGTCCCAGGGGTTGCGGGCGATGCCCAGCACACCGTCCGTGGTGCCGAAGACGCACAGCTCGGGCACGTTCGTCAGCCCCACGACCACCGCGCCCGCCGCCCGCAGCCGGGCCACGGTCACATGGTCCCGCGCGGCCGGTGTGTCCGGTGTCGCGGCCGAGCCGACACGCCGGGACTCGCCGCGCACGGCCAGGTTGTCCTTGACGGCCACGGGCACCCCCGCCAGCGGCAGTTCGGCGAAGTCGCCCCGCGCGGCCACCTCGTCGGCCTCGGCCAGGGCCGCCTCGGCGCGCACCGCGCGGAAGGCCCCCACCCGGCCGTCGAGCCGCTCGATGCGGGCGAGGTGCTCGGCGACCACCTCGCGTGGCGTCACCCGCTTCTCGCGTACGGCGGCGGATATCTCGGCGGCGGTGCGGCCGGCCCACGTGGTCACAGCGGCTCCTCGGAGGGGAGAGGGCGGACTTACTGACGAGTACGTAGGGAGAACTGTGCACCGGTCCGGGGCGCACGTCGAGGTCACCGACCGTTTCCTCGCGTCCCTGTGGCGGAGGGCTCAGCGCAGATGCCGCTCGAAGAACGCCTCGGTGACGTCCATCGAGGCCGCCCACTTCGGCCCGAACGTGTGCCCCTCGCCGGGGACGGTGCGCAGCTCGACGTCCTTGCCGGCCTCCTCGAACGCGGCGGCGGCCTCCCGTGACCAGGCGAGGGGGCAGGTGTCGTCCGCGGTGCCGTGCTGGATCAGCAGGGGTTCACGCGCCCGGTCGACGTGGCTGAGGGGCGTGACCCCGCGCCAGAAGGCCGGGTTCTCCTCGGGCGTTCCGTGCTTCTCCTCGATCTCGGACACGACGGGGTCGCCGTCGGACCGCTGGAAGTGGTCGATGTTCTCCTCGGGCCGTGCGCTGACCGGGGCGTACGCCACCGCCGCGTCGAACAGGCCGGGCGCCACGACCAGCGTGTTGTACACGACCCCGCCGCCCATGGACCGTCCGAACAGCCCGATGCGGTCGCCGTCGATCTCGGGGCGCCCGGAGTCGCGCAGGGCCAGGGCGGCGCCGATGACGTCCTCGGTGTAGCCGAGGCGCAGATTCACGTCGTTGTCCGGATCCTCGTCGGAGCGGGCGTGGTTGCGGTAGTCGGTGTGCAGGACGACGTAGCCGCCGCGGGCCAGGCGGTCCTGCTCGCGGGGCATGCCCTGGCCGCTGACGTAGACGTCCGGGTCGATGTAGCCGTGCGCCAGCACCAGCGCCGGGAAGGGGCCCTCGCCCTCCGGGATGTTCATGATCCCCGAGATCGTCAGGCCGTTCGCCTCGTACGTGACGGCGTAGCGGGTGTAGGCGGAGGTACGGTCGAGCACCGCGCCGAGGCGCAGTCCGGAGCCGGTGTGCTCGCGCCGCATCAGGGCCGCGAGGGAAACGGGGTCGGCCGGGGAGGGCGCGGGCGTGGCGCGGGGGCTCTCGCCGGTCGAGCGGGTCGGCGCCGGGGAAGTCCCGGGCGCGCCGTCCTCCGCACCGCCGGTGCAGCCCACCGCGACGGCCAGCAGCAGTCCGGCGGCCGCGCAGGCGGTGCCCCGAAGCCGCATACGGTCCAGTGTGACCCCGCCGGGTACGGGACGGAAGGTCCGGCCCAGCTGTGCTGACCGGACAGGTGGGTGGCGCGGCCGGATGGGGGTCGGCCGCCGATGCGTGACGGACCTGCTGGAACGTCCGCTCGCCGACGCGGGGCACCGGGGCTCCGGGACGGGGGGATCGCGCTGCGGCTGCGCCCGTTCGAACTGGTGACGCTCCGGCTCCGGCGCGCCTGGACGGCGGCGGGAGACGCAGGTCACATTCGTCCATGTCACATCGTGATGAGCCGCTGCCTCATAGGGGTGTACGCACCGACAACGGCAGAGGAGCTCATCATGAGCGCACGACTGGACGTCTTCGCCACCCCGAGCGCGAGCAGGCTCATCAAGCAGTTCACCTCCGTGGGGCGGCTGGTGGTGGAGTCACCGCTGCCGGCCGCCACCCGGGAGCTGGTCTCGCTGCGGGTGAGCCAGATCAACGGATGCGCGGTCTGCATCGACATGCACACCAAGGAGGCCACCGCCGCGGGTGAGAGCTCCGTACGTCTCCACCTGGTCGCGGCGTGGCGGGAGGCCACGGTCTTCACCGAGGCCGAACGCGCCGCGCTGGAGCTGGCCGAGCAGGGGACCCGGATCGCGGACGGCGCCGGCGGAGTGCCCGACGAGGTCTGGGAGCGGGCCGCCAAGCACTACGACGAGGAACAGCTCATGGCGCTGGTGACCCTGATCGCCTTCATGAACACCGCGAACCGGCTGAACGTGATCCTCGAGCAGCCGGCGGGCGACTATCAGCCCGGCCAGTTCAAGTAAGCACGACGCACCGGGCCCTGGGACACCCCCTAGGGCCCGAGCTGCGCTCGCAGCCACTCCTCCACCTCACCGACGTGCGCGGCAGCCGCCGCGCGGGCCGCCTCCGGGTCATGGGCCGCCAAGGCCCGGTGGATCGCCGCGTGCTCGCGGCGGGTGCGGGCGAAGGCGCCCTCCTCCTGGTATCCGCGCCAGACGCGGGCGCGGAACGTCCGCGACGACAGGCCCTCCAGGATCGCCGCCATCGTCTCGTTGCCCGCGGCCGCCGCGATCTCCCGGTGGAAGGCCAGGTCGTGGGCGAGGATCTCCTCCGGATCGTCCGTGGCGTTCATCGCCGTCAGGTGCTTCTCCACCTCGGCCAGCTGGTCCGCGGTGATCCGCGCGGCGGCCAGCGCCGTCGCCGTCGACTCCAGGATCCGCCGGATCTCCAGCAGCTCCACCAGTTGCGGGCCGCGCGACAGGTCCGCCACGACACCGAAGGTCTCCAGCAGGTCGCCGGCCTCCAGCCGGGTGACGTAGATGCCCGAGCCGTGCCGGGCCTCCAGCACGCCCAGCACCGTGAGCGCGCGGATCGCCTCCCGCATCGAGCTGCGGGACATGCCGAGCTGGGCGGCCAGATCACGCTCGGTCGGCAACCGCTGGCCCGGTTCCAGCCGCCCCTCGCCGATCATCGCCTTGATCCGCTCGATGGCGCGCTGCGTCACGGTGCCCTTCTGCGGGGCTGTCTCGTCGTCCACGCCACTCCTCCGATCAAGCGTTCCGGCGCAGTCTAACCAGCAGGGTGGTCGGACCACTATGGGCCAGATGCGGGAAAACTCGCGGTCGAAGGGTGTTCCGGCGGGGGAGTGGTCTGATAAGTATGCGGGCATCTGCTGGACCACCGGTCGATGGGAGCCCCCTGAGATGCCCGGAAGCACAGTGCGGAAGCGGAACACATCACGGATCCTCGGCGCGGTGGCCGTGGCCGCCGGAGCCTGCCTGGCGCTCGCCGCCTGCGGCAGCACCAAGGACACCGGCGCCTCCGGGTCCGGAGGCGGTGACGGCACCGGCAAGGTCGGGGTGGTGCTGCCCCTGCTGACCTCGCCGTTCTGGCAGTCGTACAACGACTACGTGCCCAAGATGGCGAAGTCCGAGGGCGTGGACGCGATGAAGACCGTCAACTCCAACAGCGATCCCTCGCAGCAGATCACCGACATCAACAACCAACTCAACCAGGGCGTCGAGGGACTCGTGGTCGCCCCGCTGGACAGCGCCGCCATCGAGGCGGGACTCGACCAGGCCGAGCGCAAGGGCGTGCCGGTCGTCGCCGTGGACGTGGCGCCCGACAAGGGCAAGGTCGCCATGGTGGTCCGGGCGAACAACGTGGCGTACGGCGAGAAGGCCTGCCGGTACCTCGGCGAGCACCTCACCTCCGGCAAGGTCGTGCAGATCATGGGCGACCTCGCCTCGGTCAACGGCCGCGACCGCTCCGAGGCGTTCCGCGCCTGCGTGAAGAAGAACTTCCCGAAGCTGAAGGTGCTGGAGATCCCGGCCAAGTGGGAGTCCGACACGGCGGCCTCCAAACTGGACACCCTCCTCAACGCCAACCCCGACATCAAGGGCATCTACCTGCAGGCGGGCGGTGTCTACCTCGCGCCGACCCTCCAGACCCTCAAGTCCAAGGGCATGCTGAAGAAGGCCGGGCAGCAGGGCCACATCGCCATCGTCTCCAACGACGGCATCCCGCAGGAGTTCGACGCGATCCGCAAGGGCGAGATCGACGCGACCGTCTCCCAGCCCGCCGACGCCTACGCCAAGTACGGCATGTACTACATCAAGGCGGCGATGCAGGGGAAGACGTTCAAGCCCGGCCCGACGGACCACGACTCGACCATCGTCGAGCTGCCCAGCGGCATCCTGGAGGACCAGCTGCCCGCGCCGCTGGTCACCAAGGACAACGTCGACGACCCCGAGCTGTGGGGCAACACGGTCGAATGAGCAGCCCACTTGTCGAGGCACAGGGCGTCGTCAAGCGCTACGGCCCCACCACCGCCCTCGCCGACGGACGGCTCACCGTCCTGCCCGGCGAGTCCCACGCCCTCGTCGGCCGCAACGGGGCCGGCAAGTCGACCCTGGTCCGCATCCTCACCGGCCTCCAGGCCCCCGACGAGGGCACCGTCCGCTTCGACGGCGAGCCCGCGCCGCCGCTCACCGACCGGGACGCCTGGCGCCGCAAGGTCGCCTGCGTCTACCAGCACCCCACGGTCGTCCCCGAACTGACCGTGGCCGAGAACCTGTTCATCAACCGGCAGCCGCTGCACCGGGGTTTCATCAGCTGGCGCCGGCTGAAGTCCGAGGCCGCCGCCCTCCTCGACACCTGGGACGTCCGCGTCGACCCCGAGGCCCGCACCGCCGACCTCAAGGTCGAGGACCGGCAGATGGTGGAGATCGCCCGGGCGCTGAGCTTCGGCGCCCGCTTCATCGTCCTCGACGAACCCACCGCCCAGCTCGACAACCGGGAGATCGAGCGCCTCTTCACCCGCATGCGGGCCCTCCAGGACTCGGGCGTCACCTTCCTGTTCATCTCCCACCATCTCCAGGAGGTGTACGAGGTCTGCCAGACCGTCACGGTCCTGCGCGACGCCCGCTGGATCACCACCGCACCGGTCGCCGACCTCCCGCGCCAGGCACTGGTGGAGGCCATGGCGGGGGAGGCGATCGCCGAACAGGCCGAGCGGCGGCGGGCAGTCGAGGCCGCGGGCCCCGTGCTCCTCGACGTCCGCGGCCTCGGCTCGACGGCGTACGAGGACGTCGACCTCACCGTCCGCCGCGGGGAGGTCGTCGGACTCGCCGGGTCCAGCGCCAGTGGCAAGATCGAGCTGGCCGAGACGTTCACCGGACTGCACACGCCCACCAGCGGTTCGGCCCGGCTGGACGGGGCGCCGCTGCCCTTCGGCGATGTCCGGGGGACCCTCGAAGCCGGAGTCGGCTTCGTGCCCCGCGACCGGCACGAGCAGGGCCTGGTCTTCGGCATGTCCATCGGCGACAACGCCACCCTCAGCGTCCTGGACCGGCTCGGCCGCTTCGGTTTCGTCGGCACCGAACGCAAACGCGGCGTGGCCACCGCGCTGATCGAACGGCTCGACATCCACGCCGAGGGCCCCGAGCAGCCCGTCTCGGACCTGTCCGGCGGCAACGCGCAGAAGGTCGTCATGGCCCGGGCCCTCGCCTCCGACCCCCGGCTCCTGGTCCTCGTCAACCCGACCGCGGGCGTCGACGTGAAGTCGAAGGAGTCCCTGCTCGCCCGCGTCGACAGCGCCCGGGAGGACGGCACCGCCGTGCTCGTCGTCTCCGACGAACTCGACGACCTCAGGCGCTGCGACCGGGTCCTCGTTCTCTTCCACGGCCGTGTCGTCGCCGAGCACCCGGCCGGCTGGCGCGACCACGAGCTCATCGCCTCCATCGAAGGAGTGGACCATGGCTGACACCAAGGCTGCGCCGGTGACGCCGGTGAGCGTGCCGGGCACCGGGTCGGCGCGGACCGTGCTGTTGCGCCGGGCCCGCGAACTCGCCCTCGTGCCTGCCCTGCTGCTGCTCATGGTGCTCGGCACGATCGTCGACGACTCGTTCCTCACCGAGCGCAATCTGATCTCGATCCTCGGCGCCTCCGCCGCACTCGCGATGGTCGTGCTCGCCGAGTCGCTCGTCCTCATCACCGGCAAGTTCGACCTGTCCCTGGAATCGGTCGTCGGTATCGCGCCCGCCCTCGGGGCGCTGCTCGTGCTGCCCGCCGCCCAGTCCGGCTGGGGCACCGAGTTCCCCGCCGCGGTCGCCCTGTCGGCGGTCCTGGTGGCGGGCGCGGCCGTCGGCGCCTTCAACGGCGTCCTGGTGGTGAGGTTCAAGCTCAACGCGTTCATCGTGACGCTGGCGATGCTGATCGTGCTGCGCGGCCTGCTGGTCGGCGCGACCAAGGGCAAGACGCTGTTCGGCATGCCCGACAGCTTCTACTCCCTGGCCACCACCACCTTCCTCACCGTCCCGCTGTCGGTGTGGCTCGCGGCGATCGCCTTCGCGGTCGCCGGGCTGGTCCTGAGGTACCACCGGGTCGGACGCGCCCTGTACGCCATCGGCGGCAACGCGGACGCGGCCCGGGCGGCGGGCATCCGCGTGGAGCGCGTCATGCTCGGCGTGTTCGTCGTCGCCGGCGTCCTCGCCGCGGTCGGCGGCATCATGCAGACCGGCTACGTCGGGGTGATCAGCGCCAACCAGGGCCAGAACATGATCTTCACGGTGTTCGCGGCAGCGGTGATCGGCGGCATCGCCCTCGACGGCGGCAAGGGCACCATGTTCGGCGCCCTCACCGGCGTACTCCTTCTGGGTGTCGTGCAGAACCTGCTCACCCTCGCGCAGGTGCCGTCGTTCTGGATCCAGGCCATCTACGGCGGGATCATCCTGGTCGCCCTCATGATCGCCCGGGTCACCACCGGCCGCGCCCAGGACTGACCTCCCCGCCCCCTGCACCCGACCCGAAAGGACCTCCGTGTCCCCGACGCCCGCCCGCATCACCGCGGTCGACACCCACGACATCCGCTTCCCCACCTCGCGCGAGCTCGACGGCTCCGACGCGATGAACCCGGACCCCGACTACTCGGCGGCCTACGTCGTCCTGCGCACCGACGCGGCCGACGGGCACGAGGGGCACGGATTCGCCTTCACCATCGGGCGGGGCAACGAGGTCCAGGTCGCCGCGATCGAGGCGCTGCGCGGACACCTGGTCGGCCGCGACGTGGACGAGCTGTGCGCCGACCCCTCCACCCTGAACCGCGACCTGATCGGCGACAGCCAGCTGCGCTGGCTCGGACCCGAGAAGGGCGTGATGCACATGGCGATCGGCGCCGTCGTCAACGCCGTGTGGGACCTGGCCGCCAAGCGCGCCGGCCGGCCGCTGTGGCGGCTGCTCGCCGAGGCCGAGCCCGAATGGATCGTGCGCCAGGTCGACTTCCGCTACCTCACCGACGCCCTGACCCCCGAGGAGGCCCTGGCCCTCCTGCGCCGGGGCAGGCAAGGCGCCGAGGAGCGCACAGCCCGCCTGCTGGAGCGCGGCTATCCCGCCTACACCACCTCGCCCGGCTGGCTCGGCTACGACGACGAGAAACTCACCCGGCTCGCGACCCGGGCCGTCGCCGACGGGTTCCGGCAGATCAAGCTCAAGGTCGGCGCCGACCTCGACGACGACATCCGCCGCTGCCGCGTGGCGCGTTCGGTCATCGGCCCGGACGTGCGCATGGCCGTCGACGCCAACCAGCGCTGGGACGTCGACGAGGCGATCCGCTGGACCAAGGCCCTCGCCGAGTTCGACCCGTACTGGATCGAGGAGCCCACCAGCCCCGACGACATCCTCGGCCACGCGGCGATCCGCCGGGCCGTCGCCCCCGTGAAGGTCGCCACCGGCGAACACGTGCACAACCGGATCGTCTTCAAGCAGCTCCTCCAGGCCGGCGCGCTCGACATCGTCCAGATCGACGCGGCCCGCGTCGGCGGAGTCCCCGAGAACCTCGCGATCCTCCTGCTCGCCGGCAAGTTCGGCGTACCGGTCTGCCCGCACGCCGGTGGCGTCGGCCTGTGCGAACTCGTCCAGCACCTGTCGATGTTCGACTACGTGGCCCTCACCGGCACCACCGAGAACCGTGTCATCGAGTACGTCGACCATCTGCACGACCACTTCCTCGACCCGGTGGTGATCCGCGAAGGTCGGTACACGGCACCCACCGCGCCGGGCTTCTCGGCGGCCATGCGGCCCGAGTCGCTGGCGCGGTACACCTACCCGGGCGGCGAGTTCTGGGCCGCCGACCTCCGGAAGGAGCAGGCTCAATGAGCGACTTCGAGGGCCTGAGCGCCCTGGTGACCGGCGGCGCCTCCGGCATCGGCCGGGCCACCGCCGAACTCCTGGCCGAGCGCGGTGCCCAGGTCGCCGTCCTCGACCTGGACCCGTCGCCGGTCGGCAAGCCGCTGCGCGGCCACCGCGCGGACGTCACCGACGACGCGTCCGTGCGCGAGGCCGTGAGGGTCGCGGTCGCCGACCTCGGCGGTCTTGACGTGCTGATCAACAACGCCGGTATCGGCGCGCAGGGCACCGTCGAGGACAACCCCGACGACGACTGGCACCGCGTCTACGACGTCAACGTCGTCGGCATGGTCCGCACCACCCGCGCCTGCCTGCCCCACCTGCGCGCCTCCGCGCACGCCGCGATCGTCAACACCTGCTCCATCGCGGCCACCGCCGGCCTGCCGCAACGCGCCCTGTACAGCGCCACCAAGGGCGCCGTGTACTCCCTCACCCTCGCCATGGCCGCCGACCACGTCCGCGAGGGCATCCGCGTCAACTGCGTCAACCCCGGCACCGTCGACACCCCGTGGGTCGGCCGTCTCCTCGACGCCGCCCCCGACCCGGCCGCCGAACGCGCCGCCCTGGAGGCCCGCCAGCCCACCGGCCGCCTGGTCGCCCCGGCCGAGGTCGCGGGCGCCATCGCCTACCTGGCGAGCCCCTTGTCGGGCGCCACCACCGGCACCGCCCTCGCCGTCGACGGCGGCATGCAGGGCCTGCGGCTGCGCCCGGTGACCCGGTGAACCGGCTCGGCCGCAGCGGCGTGGAGGTCAGCGCCCTGTCCTTCGGCGCCGCCGCCATCGGCAACCTGTACACCGACGTCGGCGGGCAGCAGGCGCACGAGGCCGTGGAGGCCGCCTGGCAGCGGGGCATCCGCTACTTCGACACCGCCCCGCACTACGGCCTCGGCCTGTCCGAACGCCGCTTGGGCGCCGCCCTGCGCGACCACCCCCGCGAGCGGTACACGATCTCCACGAAGGTGGGCCGCCGCCTGGAACCCGCGGACGGCACCGGCGACGACCTCGCGAACGGCTTCGCCGTACCCGCCACCCACCGCCGCGTCTGGGACTTCACCGCCGACGGCATCCGCCGCACCCTGGAGTCCAGCCTGGAACGCCTCGGCCTCGACCGGGTCGACGTCGTCTACCTCCACGACCCCGACGAACACGCCGAAGCGGCCTTCAGGGAGGGCTACCCGGCGCTGGAGAAGCTCCGCTCCGAAGGCGTGGTCGGTGCGATCGGCGCCGGGATGAACCAGTCGGAGATGCTCACCCGTTTCGTCCGCGACACCGACGTCGACGTGGTGCTGTGCGCCGGCCGCTACACCCTGCTCGACCAGAGCGCCCTCAGCCGCCTGCTGCCCGCTGCCCACGAACGCGGCACGTCCGTCGTCATCGGCGGCGCCTTCAACTCCGGCCTGCTCGCCAACCCCGAGCCCGGGGCGACGTACAACTACACGGTCGCCCCCTCCGAGCTGGTCGACCGTGCCCTGCGCCTGAAGTCCGTCGCCGACCGCCACGGCACCACCCTGCGCGCCGCCGCCCTGGCCTTCTGCGCCGCCCACCCGGCCGTCGCCAGCGTCCTTGTCGGGGCCCGCTCGGCGCACGAAGTGCGCGACTGCGCCCACCAGTTCGCCGCCCGGGTACCCGCCGGGTTCTGGCAGGACCTGCGCGCCAAGGGCCTGCTGCCCGCCGACGCACCCGTCCCCGGCGAGGCGCCCGAGGAGCCGTCATGAGAGTCGCCCTGCACACCAAGGTCCGCGCCGACCGCATCGCCCCGTACGAGGCGGCCCACCGCGAGGTCCCGGCGGAACTCACCGACGCCATCCGCGCCGCCGGCGCCACCTCCTGGACGATCTATCGCAGTGGCACGGACCTGTTCCACGTCCTGGAGTGCGAGGACTACGCCCGTCTCCTCGCCGAACTGGAGAAGCTGCCGGTCAACGTCGCCTGGCAGGCCCGCATGGCGGAACTCCTGGACGTCGTGCACGACTACTCCGGCGAGGGCGCGGACGCCGGACTGCCCGTCGTCTGGGAGCTGCCGGCATGACCGTCGTCGACGCCCACCACCACGTGTGGGACCTGTCCGTACGGGACCAGGACTGGATCACGGGCCCCGAACTCGCCCCGCTCCGCCGCGACTTCACGATGAAGGACCTGGAACCCGAGGCGAGGACCGCCGGAGTGGGCCGCACGGTCCTCGTTCAGACGATCACCGTGCCCGAGGAGACCCCCGAGTTCCTGGCCCTGGCCGACGAGCACGACCTGATCGCGGGCGTCGTCGGCTGGACCGACCTGACACGCCCCGACGTCGCCGACGAACTGGCCCGGCTGCGGGACCTCCCCGGCGGCCGGTACCTCAAGGGCATCCGCCACCAGGTCCAGGGCGAACCCGACCCCGAGTGGCTGCTGCGCCCTGACGTGCGCCGCGGACTGGCCGCCGTCGCCGACGCCGGGCTCGTCTACGACCTGGTGGTGCTCCCGCACCAACTGCCCGCCTGCGTCAGGGCCGCCGACGACCTGCCCGGCCTCACCTTCGTCCTCGACCACCTCGGCAAACCGCCCATCGCCTCCGGCTCCCTCGAACCCTGGGCGTCCGGCCTGCGCGCCCTCGCCGCCCTGCGGAACACGGTCGCCAAACTGTCCGGACTGGTCACCGAAACCGACCTCTCCTCCTGGACCGTCGAGGACCTGCGCCCGTACGCCGACGTGGCCCTGGAGGCCTTCGGGCCCGGCCGGCTGATGTACGGCTCGGACTGGCCGGTGTCCACCCTGGCGGTGCCGTACGGCGACACCCTGGACCTCGCCCGCCGGCTGACCGACCCGCACGACCACACGCAGATCCTCGAAGTCACCGCCACCCGCGTCTACGGCCTCTGAACCGGCTCCGCCAGCCGCGTCGGCGGCAGGAACTCCCGTACGTACGTCCGCTCCCAGCACGCGCCCGTCTCCCGCAGCTCGCGCCACGTCGTGTAGCGGTAGCGGAACAGACGGGCGCGCACGTACCGCGGGGGCTCGTCCGGCGGGAACGGCGAGCGGCGCAGCAGCTTCAGGGTGTCCCGGTCGTTCTCCAGCAGCCGCTCCACCAGCGTCCCGAACCAGGAGTCGGCGTAGGCGGGGGAGAGGGCCGCGAACCACATCAGCCAGTCGAGCCGCAGATGGTAGGGCGCGAACTGCCGCGGCCAGCGCCGCGGATCGCCGGGCTTGCCTCTGAACTCGTACTCCCGCCAGTCCGAGTCCGCACGCGGCACGTCGTCGGCGGTGCCCTCCACGACGACCTCGTACCGCACCCGGCTCACGCTGCCGAACGCCCCGTAGGTGTTGACGAGATGGAGCGGGTCGAAGGAGCGGTTCATGACCTGGCGGCGGGAGAGCATGTTGCGGACCGGCCGGTAGCTGAGACCCACCAGCAGCGCGGACACCGCGAGCACCACGACGACGTACCAGAGCGGGGCGGCGGGCACGTCCGGCGGATCGGCCGGGAACCGCACCGCCGACAGCGCCAGCACGATCGTGATCCAGTTCAGCCAGGAGAAGTTGCCCGACAGCACCAGCCACAGCTGGGTGACGATCATCAGCGAGGCGGCGGCCGTGGCGACGGGCTGCGGGGTGAACAGCAGGAACGGCACCACGAGCTGCGTGACGTGGTTGGCGGCCACCTCGACGCGGTGCAGGGGCGCGGGCAGATGGTGGAAGAACCAGCTCAGCGGGCCCGGCATCGGCTGCGTCTCATGGTGGTAATCCAGACAGGTCAGCTTCCGCCAGCACGCGTCGCCGCGCATCTTGATCAGCCCCGCGCCGAACTCCACGCGGAACAGGATCCACCGCATCAGGAACAGCGCCACGAGCGGCGGCGCCACCTCGTCGTTGCCGAGGAACACGGCGAGGAAGCCGACCTCCAGCAGCAGTGACTCCCAGCCGAACGAGTACCAGGTCTGCCCGACGTTGACGATCGACAGGTACAGCACCCACGGCACCAGCCACAGCAGCATGCCGCCCCACAGCGGCAGCAGCGAGTCCAGCCCGGCCAGCAGCGCCGCCGACACAGCGCAGCCCGCCCAGGCGCAGAGCGCGAAGAAGCGGTCCGAGTAGTGCAGCTGGAACAGGCTCGGCGCCCGCCGGAACGGCACCCGCTCGACGAACCGCGGCACCGGCAGCATGCCGCGCCGCCCGATCAGCGCGCGGAACTGCAGCGCCGCCGTCAGGAACGCCACCAGGTACACGGCGGCCAGTGCCCGCTGGAAGACCAGCCGGGTCAGCCAGTAGTCGGATGCGGTGAACCAGTCCACGGCCGTGCGGTCCTCCTCCCAGTGCGGCGCCGGACCCGGGTGTCACCCTCCGTGTACCGCCGCTCCGGTTGCGTAACCCAAGTGAGCGAAGCAAACAATAGTGATGAATCGCCTGAAACGGGCCGAGGTGAGCGGGAGGACGAGGTGCGGACACCCACCGGGACCTTCGTCCTGGCCTGCGTGCTCTCGGCGGCGCTCCTCCTCTCGGGCTGCTGCGGCACCAGGGGCCACGGCGACGACGCGGGCACCCGGGAAGAACTTCTCCTCCAGCCGGCCGCCGCCCCGGGGCCCGACCCCTTCACGGACTCCACGGCCCTCAGGGCGGCTACCCCGTCCCCCGCCCCCGGAACGCCGGGCGGCACCGGCCGGGCCCTCGCCGCCCGGAGCGGGCCGCGCTCCCTCTCCGGCGGAACGCCCGGGCTCTACGGCGGCATCGAGCGGACCGGCAGCTGTGACATCGGCCGGCAGATCGGCCACCTCACCCGCGACCGGGCCAGGGGCCGTGCCTTCGCCGGGGTGGCGGGCGTCTCCCCGGCGTCCGTCCCCGACTACGTGCGCGCGCTGACCCCGGTCGTGCTGCGCGCCGACACCCGCGTCACCGGTCACGGCTTCCGGGCCGGACGCGTCCTCCGCCACCAGTCCGTCCTCCAGGCCGGGACCGCCGTCCTGGTCGACGACCGTGGCGTACCGCGTGTCCGCTGTGCCTGCGGCAACCCGCTGCGCCCACCGGCGGCGCAGTCCCGCACGCCGGTCACCAGGGGCACCCCCTGGCCCGGCTACGGCCCCGGCGAGGTGATCGTCGTGACGCCCGCCCCGCGGCTCGTCACCGGCTTCACGATCATCGACGTCACCACGCGGACCTGGATCGAACGCCGTACCGGCCACGACGTACGCCACGACCGGGTCCTGCCCCCACCGGTCTGGACGACGGCGCCCCCGGAGACGTCGGGAAAGCCGCTCCCACCCCCGCAGCAGACCCATGTCCCCCCGGAGCCGGAGCCGGAGCCGGAGCCGGACCCGTACCCGGAGGCGGACCCGGGCCCGGGCAGCGCATCCCCCTGGGACACCCCGGCCGACGTGGGTCAGCAGGACACGGGCCCGGGCACTGCCGTGCCACCCGCCGGTGAGACCGCCCCGCCGCCCGACCAGCCGGCCGCCCCGGAGGACCCCGGCGGCCTCGACGAGGTCGGCCCCGACGCAGTGCCGGACAACCCCGACCCGCCCGACGGGGCCGGGCTGATTCCCGACGACCGGGCCGTCGACCGCATCCTCGGCAGCCCCACAGGCGTCTTCACCAACTGAGGGCCGATCCGGCGGAACGGCTCGTACACTCGGCACATCCATCCGGTCGAAGAATCGGACGAATCCTGGCAAGGTGGGCCCATGGCTGATCGGGGAGCGAGCGCTCTGTCACTCCCGGACGACTGGCCCGCCCACCCGGACCCGATCCTCGCGCTCAACCGGATGGGCAGCTTCGACTGGGATCTGGACACCGGGCTGATGCAGATGGACGCCCAGGCCCACGAGGTCTTCGACGTGCGCCCCGACGAGTACGACGACCACCCCGAGACCCTCGCCAAGCGCGTCCCGCCCGACGAATCCCGGCGCCTCGACACCGCGGTCTCCCAGGCACTGAAGAACGGCAGCGAGAACTACGGTGCCTACTTCCGCATCCGCCGTCGCGACGGCACCCTGCGCTGGACCCACACCCAGGGCTACATCCGACGCGACGACACCGGACGCCCTCGCCGCATCATCGGCATCATCCGGGACGCCACCCAGGAGCTCGGCGAGAGCGACGCCCGCCGCGACCAGGCCGCCAAGGACGAGGCGCGCCGGCAGCAGACCAGCGTGGTCGAACTGACCACGGCCGCCCTCGCCCACGCCCGCACCGTCCAGGACGTCATCGACGTCCTCAAGGACACCCACGGCCTCGTCCACCTGGGCGCCACCAGCCTCGTCATGGGCCTCGTCGAGGCCGGCCGTATCCGCCTGGTCGCCGAGGGCCCCTCGGACAGCTTCGTGCCCGGCACCCGCGTCACGCGGATCGACGAGCCCTACCCGATGAGCGAGGCCGTACGGACCCTCGGCCCGTGCTTCATCGAGTCACCGGAGGAGTTCGCCGAGCGCTACCCGATCCTGTGGCCCCACATCACCGACCTCAACATCACCTCGGCCGCCTACCTGCCGCTCATCGTCCAGGCCCGGCCGATCGGCGCGATGGGCCTGCTCTACAGCGACCGGTACGGCTTCACCTCCGAGGAGCGCAACATCCTCGTCGCCCTCGGCAGCAGCATCGCGCAGAGCCTCCAGCGGGCCATGTTCTTCGAGCAGGAGAGCGACCTCGCGCAGGGCCTCCAGCAGGCCATGCTGCCCCGGACCATCCCGAGCGTGCCCGGCGCCGACGTCGCCGTCCGCTACCGCGCCGCCACCATCGGCGGCTCCGTCGGCCGGGACATCGGCGGCGACTGGTACGACCTGATCCCGCTGCCCGGCGGCCGGGTCGGCGCCGTCATCGGCGACGTCCAGGGCCACGACACCCACGCGGCCGCCGTCATGGGCCAGTTGCGCATCGTGCTGCGCGCCTACGCCGCAGAGGGACACCCCCCGGCCACCGTCATGGCCCGGGCCTCCGTCTTCCTGCACGAACTCGACACCGACCGCTCGGCGACCTGCCTCTACGCCGAGGCCGACCTGACCACGGGCGTGCTCCAGATGGTCCGGGCCGGCCACATCGATCCGCTGGTGCGCCACACCGACGGCTCCTGCCTCCGTGTCACCGTCCCCGGCGGGCTGCCGCTCGGGCTGTCCGCCGAGTTCGGCCGCCTCGAGTACCCCGTCGGCACCATAGAGCTCGACCCGGGCGACACCCTGCTGCTGTGCACCGACGGCCTGGTGGAGCAGCCCGGCGCCGACCTCGACGACGGGATGCGCACCCTGAGCGCGCTCGTCGCCACCGGCCCCGACGACGTACGGGACCTCGCCGAGCGGCTCATCGACGTGGCAGCCGAGCGCGGCGGCGACGACGACGTGGCGCTGCTCCTGCTGCGCCGACGCGGCCCCGACAGCCCGCAGTCCGGCCGCCGGCTCCAGCACCACGTGGCCCCCGGCGACCCGGCCGCCCTGACCGAGGCCCGGCGCATGATCCGCAGCGCGGTCGCCGCCTGGGGAGCGGGCGATCGCGCCGACGAGATCGAACTGGTCGCCGACGAGCTGATCACCAACGCCCTGATGCACACCGAGGGCTCCGCCGTCGTCACCCTGCGGGCCTTCACCGGCTCCGAGCGCCGGCTGCGCGTCGAGGTCGAGGACTCCTCCAGCGCCCTGCCGCGCCGCCGCGAGGCGGGCGAGTCGGGCGTCTCCGGCCGTGGCCTGCTCCTGGTCGAGCTGCTCACCGACGTGTGGGGGGTGGAGGCCCGGGGCGGCGGCAAGGCCGTGTGGTGCGAGTTCGTGGTGCCCGACCACGACTGACCCCACGTGGCACTCTGGACCTATGCCGGAACTCCCCGAGGTCGAGGCGCTCAAGGACTTCCTGACCGAGCACCTCGTCGGCCACGAGATCGTACGGGTGCTGCCCGTCGCGATCAGCGTCCTGAAGACGTACGAACCGCCCCTGTCCGCGCTGGAGGGCCACGAGGTCACCGCCGTACGCCGGTACGGCAAGTTCCTCGACCTGGAGACCGCGGACGGCCCCCACTTCGTGACGCACCTGGCCCGTGCGGGCTGGCTGCACTGGAAGGACCGCCTCCCCGACGGCCCGCCCCGCCCCGGCAAGGGGCCCCTCGCGCTGCGCGTGGCCCTGGAGACCGGCGCCGGATTCGATCTGACCGAGGCCGGCACCCAGAAGCGGCTCGCGGTGTACGTCGTGGGCGATCCGCAGGAGGTCCCTGGCGTGGCCCGGCTCGGCCCGGATCCGCTCGCCGACGACTTCGACGAGGGGCGCCTCGCGGAGCTCCTGGCCGGTGAACGGCGGCAGCTCAAGGGCGCGTTGCGGGACCAGAGCCTGATCGCGGGCGTGGGCAACGCCTACAGCGACGAGATCCTGCACGCGGCGAAGATGTCGCCCTTCAAACTGGCGGCGTCCCTGAGCGAGGAGGAGACCCGGCGGCTGTACGCGGCTCTGCGCGACACGCTCACCGAGGCGGTCGAACGCTCCCGGGGCGTGGCGGCCGGTCGGCTGAAGGCCGAGAAGAAGAGCGGGCTGCGCGTCCACGGCCGCACCGGCGAGCCCTGCCCGGTGTGCGGCGACACCATCCGCGAGGTGTCCTTCAGCGATTCCTCGCTCCAGTACTGCCCGACCTGCCAGACGGGCGGCAAGCCGCTCGCGGACCGCAGGATGTCACGCCTGCTGAAGTGACCGGGGCCGCCTCACCGGGACGGCGGTGTCCACTCGAACATCAGGATGGTCGCGTCGTCCCGCAGCCGGCTGGTGGAGGAGTCGAGGATGGAGTGGATGAGGCGCCGCAGGGTCTCGGACGCCAGCTCACCGGCGGCCGTCGCCCTGATGATGTAGTCGGCGAACTGCTCCAGGCCGAACTCCCCGCCGCCCTCCGACCGCGCCTCGGTGACCCCGTCGGTGTACATCAGCACCCGGTCGCCGGGCTTCAGCGCGATCTCGTGCACCGGCCGCCTCCGTCCGGCGAGCAGGGACGGCAGGCCCATCGGCGGATCCGGCTCGCGCAGCATGGCGTCGACGAGCAGCCGCCGGTCGCGGATCACGAGCGGGGTGGGATGACCGCAGTTGGTCCACTGCAGCACTCCCGAGGCGAGGTCCAGCTGGGCCAGGACGCCCGTGCAGAACTGGTCGGGAAGCCACTGCGCCAGCGCGTCGTCGACGCACTCCACCAGCTCCGGCAGGTCCGCACCGGAGCGCCGGGCGTTGCGGCACGCCGCCAGCGAAACGGCCGTGGTGAGCCCGCTGGCCAGGTCGTGGCCCATGGCGTCGAGGACCGTGGCGTGCAGGGTCGTCTCGGTGAGGGAGTGGTCGAAGGCGTCGCCGCCGAGCTCGTAGGCCGGTTCCAGCACGGCCGTGGACACCACGTGCGCGGTGCCGATCGTGCGGGGCGGCAGGAAGGCCCGCAGCATCTCGGCGGGAAGGCGCATCCGGTGCATGCGGGTACGCCGGACGAAGGAGTCCTCGTACGCCCGGCTGGTGGTGATCATCATGGCGACCAGCGTGGCGAGGGCCCGGGCGCTGCGCAGGACGGCCGGCGTCAGCGCGGGCACGTGCACGGCGAGGACGCCGAGGCGTTCCGCGCCGTCCACCAGGGGCAGCCAGGCGGTCATGCCGCCCGACTCGGACTCCGCCACACGCAGCGACTGAGTGCGGTAGGTCCAGCCCGCGAGCGAGTCGTCGACGAGGAGCGAGGAGGTGACGTCGGTGAGCGGCACGAGCCGGCGCTGCTGGATGTCGGCCAGGTAGACCACGGAGTGGGGGATCCCGAGGGCCTTGGTACAGCGGGCCGCGGCGGTGGTCAGGTCCAGCGCAGCGGTCTGCGGGTCGGCGAGGAACTCCTCCAGACGACCGTCGCCGGTCTCCGCCGTCGCCACTTCGTCTCCCCTCGCGCGCTGTCCGGGTGCCTCGTCCAGCAGTCTCACACCGGGGCGCGGGGAGCGCCCGGCGACAGGGGCGGACGGATGGTCAGCTCGGCTGGAGTCTCCACAGGAGCTCGCCGGCCGCCGAGCGGATCTCGTAGCGGGCGATGTCCTCCGGATGCATGGAGGAGCTGGCCATCATGGTGTCGGGGTCATCGCCGTGGCCGGGCCCGTGCCAGCTGGTGGCGGTCTCCTCGGTGCCGTCGTGGCCGACGATCACCAGGTGGCAGGCGCGCGGACCCGAGGCGTCCTTCACTTTCAGCTCGACCTGGCTGCCCGAGGCCTCGTCCTCCGTCGTGACCTGCGCCCACACGCCCGTCCGCGCGTCGGTCGCCGCGACCGTCCGGGGCTCCTCCGCGCTGCCCTCGGCCATCATCGCGATGCCGGGCACCGACGCCGCGAAGACCACCGAGGCGGCGAGGGCGAACAGCAGGCGTCTGCGTCCGGTTCGGCGCCGGGTCGCCACCTCGGCCAGCAACCCGTCCAGCATGCGCGGCCCGGGCTGCGCCATCGGGTGCACGAACCGTGGTGTCGCCCGCCGGTACAGCATCAACTGCCGTGTGGTCGGGCCGAATTCCGTCACCTCTGCAGCGCACCGAGGGCACTCCATGAGGTGGTCCTCGAAGCGGAAGGCCTCCGCCTCGTCCAGCACGCCGAGCGCGTAGGCCGCGACGTCGCGATGCCTCTCCAGGGACCTCATGCCGAATCCTCGTGCCGTTGGGTGCGGGTGGGGTTACTCCTTGCTCCCACCGGTACGGACCAGGCAGCGGAATCACTCAAGCCGGTGACACAATCGCAACCAAAGGATTCGGAGCCCTCCGGCCCCCGGATTGGTCCAGGGCCGCGGAAATCTAAAAAAGATGGATCGCGAGGTGTCCCAACGGCAGTCCGAGCTGCCACGCGGGTGTCCAGACCTTCGGCCCGTCGTCCTCCCCGACCACCGGCGCGCCCCCCGGCACCGCGTTCAGATCGGGCGCGAGCAGCTCCGTCTCCTGCAACCAGCGCCACGCCTCCTCCGCGAGGTCCAGGTCCGGCGCGGGCCGGCCCGACCGCGCGGCGCCGGTGGCGAGCTCGGCCAGCCGCTCGCGCACCCACTCCTGCCACGGCTGGTCGTAGGCGGTCAGCGACAGCCAGGTCTCCAGCTGCGTGACGACCCGGATGCCGGACAGCTCCCCGTCGGTGTCGGACAGGAAGACGGTCAGCGCCAGGGCATCGCGTCCGGCGCGGAACTCGAAGGACGTCGGCGGCATCAGATCGCCGGTCCGCAGCAGCTCGTCGGCGATGTACTCGGCGTACAACCACGCCATGGGAACGGTCAGTTCGCCGTCGGCACCGTCCGTGCTCCCCTGCTCTTCGTGCAGCATCCCTTCCTGCCTTCCTCCGGTACGTGCGCGTCGCCCGACACCGGGCCCCCGGGGACGCTGACGGCCCCCTGCGGAACACGGATGAGAACACCCGATTACTCAACCGGGGTCATCGGCAAGGCGCTTTACGGAGGCTTGACCCATCCATTGGTTTCACCGCAGGTCGGCGGCGTATCCCGGTAGCACCCTGCGCAGGGCGCGCAGCGCGTAGTACGCGCGGGACTTCACGGTACCGGGCGGGATCCCGAGGGTCGCCGCTGCTTCCGCCACACTCGCCCCCTGGAAGTACACGAGCACCAGGACTTCACGGTGCTCCGGAGTGAGTGTCTTCACAGCCTGGCGGACATCCAGCATCGCCGCCGCCCGTTCGGCGTGGTCGGAGATGACCCGCGCGTTCTCCAGCACCGCGTCGCCGACCTCGGCCGGACGGGCCTGGCGGGCCCGCCGGGCGTCGATCGCGAGCCGCCGCCCGACGGTCATCAGCCAGGGCCGCACGGAGTCGAAGTCGTCGGCGCGCAGGGCCTCGGGATGCTGCCAGGCGCGCACCAGCGTCTCCTGGACCAGGTCCTCCGCGCGCTGCCGGTCGCCGTCGCAGAGCCGCAGCAGCAGCGCGAAGAGGGGCCGGCCGTGCTCCCGCTGCAGTGCGGCGAGCTCGTGCTCGGCGGTCGTTCCGTTCGTGAGAGTGGATCCGGCCGTCATGGCCGTATGCCACCGCAGGGCACGGCGGGGGGACAGGGCACGTACCCGGCTGTGCGGCGGACGGTCGATCGCGTCGACGAACGGTTCGACGAACGGTCAGGTGCCCGGCCATGCGGGTGCCGGACGGGCTGATGAGCGTGTCGGAGCCGCATGGGGCGGCGTGCGCCTTCTTTCCTATTTGCGTGTAAATACGACCACAACGCCCACAGTGGGGTGAATGCATGCTCGCACGCAGTCGACAGATCGCCCTGGCCCTGACCGTCGTTCTCGCCGCAGGCGCCGCCTGCCAGGCCCGCGACCACGAGAAGCCCGACCGCGGCCGCCCGGCACCGGCCGCCGCCGAACCCCGCGGCTTCACGCTGGTCGCCTCCGGTGACGTCCTCCCGCACGACTCGATCATCGACCGGGCCCGCTTCGACGCCGGCGGCACCGGCTACGACTTCCGGCCGATGCTCGCCGGGATCCGCTCCGTCGTCTCCCGCGCCGACGTGTCCCTGTGCCACATGGAGACCGTCTACGGCGCGGACGGCGTCTACACCGGCTACCCCACCTTCACCTCCCCGCCCGAGGTGGCCGAGGCCCTCGCCGTCACCGGCTACGACGGCTGCTCCACCGCCTCCAACCACACCCTGGACGCCGGCGCCGACGGCATCCGCCGCACCCTCGACGCCCTCGACCGCGCGGGCGTCCGGCACTCCGGCTCGGCTCGCACCGAGGAGGAGGCACGCACGGCGACCGTCCTCCGGGCGGGCCCGGCGAAGGTCGCCCACCTCGCCTACACCTACGACACCAACGGCCTCCCCCTCCCGGACGGGCAGCCCTGGGCCGTCAATCTCATCGACGAGACCAGGATCCTCGCGGACGCCCGGGCCGCACGCCGGGAGGGCGCCGACGTGGTTCTGGTCTCCCTGCACTGGGGCACCGAGTGGCAGGACGCCCCCGACGACCGGCAGCTGACCCTGGCCCGGAACCTCACCGCCGCGCGCACCGCGGGCCGCCCCGACATCGACCTGATCCTCGGCACCCACGCACACGTCCCGCAGGCCTACGAAAAGGTCAACGGCACCTGGGTGATCTACGGCATGGGCGACCAGATCGCCGGCGAGATGACCAACCACGAGGGCGCCAAGGACCCGCGTGGCAACCAGTCCACGCTCGGCCGCTTCACCTTCGCCCCGCCCGCACGGCCCGGCGACCGCTGGGAGGTGACGAAGGCGGAGTTCGTCCCGCAGCTGTTCGACGTCGACGCGGGCCGGGTCGTCAACCTCAACCGGGCGCTCGCCCAGGGCGCCGACGTCCGGGCCGTCCGCGACCGCATCCGCGACGTCGTGCTCAGCCGCGGCGCGGCCGAGGACGGACTGGTGATGGGGGAGTAGCGCCTACACCGGCTCGCAGGGATCGGACGAAACCCCGGGACGCCCTACGGCACCACCGTGACCGGCCACCGGCCCGCCTTCACCAGGCGGACCGCCACCGAGCCGACGATGCGGTGGCCCGCCTGTTCCGAGGCGCCCACGACCACCGCGTCCGCCTTGAGTTCGTCGGCCGCCCTCACCAGACCGTTGTACGGGTCGCCGCGGAACGTGTGGAACTCCCAGCGGACCTCGAATATCCCCTTCAGCCGCTCGGCCGCGTCGCGGATCTGCGCCACCAAGTCCTCGGCGATCTCGTCCGTCGTCTCGGCCACCGGCGCACCCAGCGCCGCGCCCGCCGCCAGCACCGGCTGCACGTACACCAGGGCGAGCAGCGCGTTCTGGCGCCGGGCCAGGCCACCGGCGTAGGCCGCGGCCCGCAGGGAGGAGTCGGAGCCGTCCACCCCGGCCACGATCACCTTCGGCCCGTCCGTGCCGCGCTCGAACCGATGGGAGTGCTGTTCGCTCACGCCGCGAGGCTATCGGAACCGTATGGGCCCGCCGGCCCGCCGGGCGCTCGACGGGCGGGGAGGCCCCCGGGTTCCTACAGTCGACAGCATGAGCGTCAGCGCGGGCACCGGGGCGGCCGAGGACACCGCAGGCCCGATACGGCCGCCCCACCGGGCGCACGGCTTCCTCAGCCGGGTACCCGAGGGCTTCGCGGTCTTCCTCGGCGCCCTGGGCCTGCTCTGCGCCCTGCTGGCCGTCATCCCGCCGCTGCGCACCGGCCTTCGCCCGCTCGTCCGCTTCCTGGACCTGCTGCTCGTCCCGGTCAGCGCCAACCTCGCCTACGCCGTCTTCCTGTTCCTGCTCGCCGCCGCGACCGGCGCCCGCAAGAAGATCGCCTGGTGGCTGGTCGTCGTCTACCTGGGCCTGCTGGTCCTCACCGACATCCTCGGCATGGCCGTCGGCGACTTCGCCCGGTCCGTCCCCTCCTTCGTGGTGTGCGGCCTGGCCCTGATCCTGCTGGTCATCGCCCGCGGGGAGTTCTACGCCGCCTCCCGCCGCGCCGCCGTACGCCGGGCCCTCGCCGTCCTGGTCGCCGGCCTCGTCGTGGCGATCCTGGTCGGCTGGGCCCTGGTGGAGGCCTTCCCCGGGACCCTGCCCAGCGGCCGGCGGTTGGCCTGGGCCGCGAACCGGGTCTGCGGTGGCCTCGTGCCCGCGGGCAGTTTCGACGGGCGCCCGCCGCACGCCCTGTTCTTCCTGCTCGGCCTGTTCGGCGCGCTCGCCCTGCTGAACGCCGCCGCCACCCTGTTCCGCTCCCAGCGCCTCGAAGCCGCCCTGCACGACGACGAGGAGGCCCGCATCCGCGCCCTCCTCGGCCGCTACGGCGACCAGGACTCCCTCGGCTACTTCGCCACCCGCCGCGACAAGGCCGCCGTCTTCTCACCCAGCGGCAAAGCCGCCGTCACCTACCGCGTCGAGGCCGGGGTGTGCCTGGCCGGCGGCGACCCGGTGGACGACCGGGAGGCCTGGCCGCACGCGATCGCCGCCTGGCAGGACGTGGCCCGCCGCCACGCCTGGGTCCCGGCCGTGATGGGCGCCTCCGAAGAGGGCGCCCGGGCCTTCGTCCGCGCCGGGCTCGGCGCGCTCCAGCTCGGCGACGAGGCGATCCTGCACGTCCTCGACTTCGACCTCGACGGCCGTGACATGCGCGTCACCCGCCAGGCCGTCAACCGGGTCCGCCGCCTCGGCGTCACCTGCCGGGTCCGCCGCCACGCCGCCCTCTCCGAGGAGGAGATGCGGCAGATCGTCGAGCGGGCCGACGCCTGGCGCGACACCGAGACCGAGCGCGGCTTCTCCATGGCCCTGGACCGCCTCGGCGACCCGGCCGACGGCGACTGCCTCCTCGCCGAGGCCCTCGACCGGGACGGCCGGCTCCTCGCCGTCCAGTCCTTCGTGCCCTGGGGCAGGGACGGCGTCTCCCTGGACCTGATGCGCCGTGACCGCACCGCCCCCAACGGCGTCATGGAGTTCATGGTCGCCGAACTGTGCGCCGCCGCTCCCGGACTGGGCGTGCGCAAGGTCTCGCTGAACTTCGCCGTGTTCCGCTCCGTGTTCGAGGAGGGCGCCCGTATCGGCGCGGGACCGGTGCTCCGCCTCTGGCGCCGCCTGCTGCTGTTCTTCTCCAAGTGGTGGCAGCTGGAGGCCCTGTACCGCTCCAACGCCAAGTACCACCCCGAGTGGTACCCCCGCTTCCTCTGTTACGCGGAGGCCGCCTCCCTCGCCCGGGTCGGCCTCGCCTCCGGCATCGCCGAGGGCTTCGTCTCCGTACCGTCGATGCGCAAGTTGTGGGGAAAGGGGCACCCGAAGGGAGGACGGCGGCCCGCCACCACGGAGGGGCTGCCGTCGCTGGCGGCGCTCGGCCTCGCCGGAGGGGACGGGGCCGAGCCCGCCGACCCCCTCTCCGGCCTGTCCGACCAGGTCCGGCTCCGGCACCGCAAGCTCGACCGGCTGCGCGCCGACGGCACCGACCCCTACCCGGTGGGCATCCCGGCGCGCACCCACACCCTCGCCGAGGTCCGGCAGGGCGAGCAGGTCACCGTCGCCGGCCGGATCATGCTGGTCCGCGACTTCGGCGGCATCGTCTTCGTCGTCCTGCGCGACTGGTCCGGCGACCACCAACTCGCCCTCACCCGCGACCGCTCCGGCCCCGCACTGGACCGCTTCACCGCCGACACCGACATCGGCGACCACATCACCGTCACCGGCCGTGCGGGCGTCAGCGACAAGGGCGAGCCGACCGTGTTCGTCACCTCCTGGCAGCTCACCGGCAAATGCCTGCGCCCCCTGCCCGACAAGCGCCGGGGCCTCACCGACCCGGAGGCCAAGGTCCGTCGCCGCTACCTCGACCTGGTCGCGAGCCCCGACGCCCGCGACGTGATCCGCGCCCGCTCCACCGCCGTCCAGGCCCTGCGCCAGGGCCTGCTGGAACGCGGCTACCTCGAGGTCGAGACGCCGATGCTCCAGCAGATCCACGGCGGCGCCAACGCCCGCCCCTTCACCACCCACATCAACGCCTACGACCTCGACCTCTACCTGCGCATCGCCCCCGAGCTGTACCTGAAGCGGCTGTGCGTCGGCGGCCTGGAGAAGGTCTTCGAACTGGGCCGTACCTTCCGCAACGAGGGCGTCTCCTACAAGCACAACCCCGAGTTCACGATGCTGGAGGCCTACCAGGCCTTCGCCGACTACGACGTGATGCTCGACCTCGTCCGCGAACTCGTCCAGGGCGCCGCGACCGCCGCCTTCGGCAGACCCGTCGCCCACAAGGACGGCACGGAGTACGACATCTCCGGCCGGTGGCCCGTCAAGACCGTCCACGGCGCCATCAGCGAGGCCCTCGGGGAGGAGATCCACCCCGGCACGGAGCTGCCCGAGCTGCTCCGCCTCTGCGGCCGCGCCGGCGTGCCGTACACCGCCGACGACGGACCCGGCGACGTCGTCCTGGAGATGTACGAGCGGCTCGTCGAGGAGAAGACCCGGCTGCCCACCTTCTACAAGGACTTCCCGACCGACGTCTCCCCCCTCACCCGGCAGCACCGCACCGACCCGCGCCTCGCCGAACGCTGGGACCTCGTCGCCTTCGGCACCGAACTCGGCACCGCCTACTCGGAGCTCACCGACCCCGTGGAGCAGCGCCGCCGTCTCACCGCCCAGTCACTGCTCGCCGCCGGTGGCGACCCCGAGGCGATGGAACTCGACGAGGACTTCCTCGACGCCCTCGAATACGCCATGCCGCCCACCGGTGGCCTCGGCATCGGCGTCGACCGGCTGGTCATGTTCCTCACCGGACTGACCATCCGCGAGACCCTGCCCTTCCCCCTGGTGCGCCGCCGTTGACCCACCTGCGTGGGCCGAACGGGTGAATGCGTGCCGCTGCACCGGTGTTGCTCAGGTGCGTCGGCGGTCCGCCGGGCGACTGATGAGTCATGAAGAAGGATCAGTTGCTCTCCCGGCTGCTCACCCGGCGCCGGGCGTTGATCGCGGGTGCCGGCGCCGTGGGAGCGGCCGCGACGGCCGGAGTGCTCACGGCGGTCACCGGGGACGGACCCGCCACCTCCCCTCCGGCCGCGGGCTCCCAGGCCCGCCGCCCCCTCACGTCCTCCGCGTACCGCCTCCAGCCCTTGACCGGCTGGGGCCCGCCGCACGCCGCGCCCCGCCGGACCCTGGTACGCCGCGAACCGCTGCTGCGCGTGTCCGGCCGCGGCCGCACCATGGTGCTGACCTTCGACGACGGCCCCGATCCCCGCTACACCCCGGACATCCTGGACACCCTGGCCGAGTACGACGTGCGCGCGATGTTCTTCGTGTGCGGCGAGATGGCCGTCGGCAACAAGAACCTGCTGGCCCGGATGGCCGACGAGGGCCACGTCGTGGGGAACCACACCTGGTCCCACCCGTTGCTCACCCGTCTCACCCGCCGGCAGATCCGCAGCGAGATGGAACGCACCTGCGACGTGATCGAGGACGCCTACGGGGAGCGCCCCGAGTGGTTCCGCGCCCCGTACGGCGCCTGGAACCGCACCGCCTTCCAGCTCGGCGCCGAACTCGGCATGGAACCGCTCGCCTGGACGGTCGACACCCTCGACTGGACCGCGCCCGGCACCCGGTCCATCGTCGAGCGGGTCGAGAACGGCGCCGCCCCCGGCGTCGTGGTGCTGGCCCACGACGCCGGGGGCGACCGCTCGCAGAGCGTGCGCGCCCTGCGGCGCTATCTGCCCGAACTGCTCGATTCCGGCTACCACGTCACCGTGCCCCGGCGGCACTACGCGTAAGGAGGACCGTCGGGACTTTCGCCCGCCCGGCCGGGAACGCTCAGCGCACCTCGACCAAGCGGGCGAAGGCGACGACGTTCCCCGCATAGCCCTCCTGCTCGGAGAATCCGCCCCCGCAGGTGATGACCCGCAGTTCCGGCGCGCCCTTGGAAGCGTAGACACGGTCGCCGGGGAAGTTGTTCTTCTCGAACACCTCGATGCCATAGATCTCGAACACGGCGGTCTTTCCGTCCTGCCGGGCCACCTCGACGCGATGTCCCTTCTTCAGGGCACCGAGTCCGTAGAACACGGCGGGGCCCTGCTGGTTGTCGACATGGCCGACCACGACCGCGGTGCCCTTCTCGCCGGGGGTGACGGCACCGGTGAACCAGCCGGCCAGGTTGGGATCCTCCGGCGGCGGCGCGCCGACCCAGCCGTCCGCGTCCAGGCCCACGGGGATGATCGGAGCGTCGACCTGGATCGCCGGGATCCTGACCCGGTCCGGGAGCGCGTAGGGGAGGGGAGGCACGGTCGCGGCGGAGGTGCCGCCGGGCACCCTGCTGTCCGCGGCGGCCGCCGTCGCCGGCTGCGGCGGGCCCTCGTCGAACTCACCCGAACCATTCCGGATGAGCGCGAGGCCGGTCAGCAGGACAAGCGCTATCACGCCCCACGGGGCACGCTTCTTCCGCCGCGCCTCCTCCTCCGCCTCGGCCAGCTCGGACGCAGACATTCGCCATCCCCTCTCGACGCGGCCGTCGCCGTGTCAATCGCGCATATCAGCACGCTAAGCGGCACGCACGAAACCGGCGACGGGGCGGGGGCGAACGGGTGGCCCGGCGGGCCGGAAGGGGCGCAGTGGGGACAGGAGGTGCGCCATCCGAGTTGCCACCGCGAGGAAATTTCTGACAGTCCGTGACCTGCGGTGATATCCGATTGTGCGGTTTTCCCGCACAGCCTTCTCTCACCAGGACGGACCATCCCCGAAGTGCGGCTCGTGGCAGGGCAACTGACTGTCTTTCTGGGAGGCGCTTTCTCGCCGATCGACCGGGGACGGGTCCCGGGGCGTCTTCCGCGGAGGTTCACATGCGTAACACTCGTGCCCTGGCGGTCGCCGGCGCAGCGGTCGCCGCCCTCGGCCTCTCCGCCCCCGCGGCCACCGCGTGGGACTCGCCCCGCAACATCGTCGCCCTGCCCAGCGTGATCGCCCGTGGCGGCCAGCTGACCATCACGGTCGACGGCTGCCGCCACGGCGGCACGGCGACGTCCAACGCGTTCTCGCCGACGAGACTCTCGCCCGTCCGCGGCGCCAACGAGACGGCGCGGGGCACCGCCACCATCCACAACAACGCCCGACCGGGCTCGTACGACATCACCGTGGACTGCAACGGCCGGCGGATGACCAAGCCGCACGCCTTCACCGTCATCGGCGGTGTCCGCGGCGGCATCGGCGGCAGCAGCACCACCGGTGCGACTCCGACGGACATGGCCATCGGCGGCGGTCTCGTGGCCGCGGCGGTCGTCGGCGGCGGTGTGTTCTGGATGCGTCGCCGGGCCGAGCGGCGCATCTGACGCCCCGTGGCCCGATCCTTCTGCGAGCCTCGCACGTGAACGGCCTTCGCCCCGGCTCCCCTCACCAGGGGAGCCGGGGCGAAGGCCTGCGGCCGCGGGGCGCGTCAGCCGGCGTCCTCGTCGGGGCGGCGCGAGAAGTGGTAGGCGACGCCGAGCGACCCGGCGATCAGTGCCGCGCCCAGACCGATCTCCTTGAGATCGAAGCCGGCGAGAGTGCCGCCCTCACCGGCGTGCACACCCTTCTGGGGGTGGTGCGTCGGGCGGTGGGCGCCGTGGTGCGCGGGGTGGTGCGCCGGACGCCCGTCCGTGATCTTCAGGCGGGCGGTGCTGCTCGACTTGTCGCACTCGAACGACACGTCGTACACGCCGGGCCTGGCGTCCCAGTCGACGACGGCCGTCGCCCAGGACTCACCCGGCGGAATGATGACCACGTCGAAGACCGGTGAGTTGACCGCCGCCTTTCCCCGGCACACGTGGTTGCGTTCCACCCGCAGGGTGACCTCACCCCCCGCCGCGACGGTCGAGGGCTCGACGCTGAAGCCGAAGTCGGTACGGATCGCCGCGTCGGCGGGCACACAGGAGGTGAGGGCGCCGGCGCCCAGCAGTACGGCCGAAGCGACGCATATCGCGCGCATGGTGAATCCTCCGGGTCCCCGAGGAGCAATCGCGGACCTGTTCCGCTCACGTCACAAATGCACCTCGATGCCGGAAACGCTAGAAAGACGCGCGCGGTGGCGCGATCGCAGTAGCGCGAATGGGGCACGCGTGTGGGCCGCCCGGGGGAACGCCGTCGGCGCGGCCGGGGGACGGCGGCGGTGTGTCGCGCGCCCCTCGGCCGGGATCCGTGCTGTGGGACGCCGTCAGTCCTTGACGCCCGGGAAGAGGTTCAGGAACGGGTCCGCCGACGCGGTCACGCCCCGGCTGTAGGGCGAGTCGAAGTCCCAGATGAGGAACAGCAGGAAGGCGATCAGTGCCGAGAAGAGCCCGGCGAGGACGAGTTCCCGTGTCGTTCTGCGGATCTGCAGCGCGAAGATCATCCCGATGGTGACGACGGCCCCGGCGATCAGTCCGAACCACACCACCCCCGGCATGGTCTCCCCGGTCGACTCCGCCCGGGCGATCCGGGCCTGGTTCGCCGCGGTCACCTGGTCCAGCAGCGGCTGGTAGGCCTGGGCCTCGAAGTCCGTCGCCGGCTCGTAGTCGGTGACGTCCCGGCGGATCCGCTCGAAGCGCTCGGTGCCGCGCTCGGTCATCTCGCCCTTGTCGGCCATGGTGTCCCACTCGGTGGTGACGACGTGGCTCACATAGGCGTGGATGTCGTCCCGGATGCGGTCGCGCTCGCCGGCCGGGTAGACCCGTACCCGCTCCGAGATCTCGTGCAGCGCGGTGGCCTCGGCCTGCACGTGGTCCTGGGCGGCGCTGCGTCCCTCCCAGACACCGGCGATCGCCAGGCCCAGGACGATGGCGTAGACCACGCCGATCCACATCGTCATGTACTCGATGACGTCCGGGGTCTCACTGGGGTCTTCGTCCTCGGACGCCGTGCGGTGGCGTACGAAGGTGATGACGACCACCACGGCGCAGGCGGCCAGCATCGCGAGGGTGAGAACAAGCCATTCCGGCAAGAGGTACCTCCAGGGCTTCAGGAATCAGCGCGCGCGCAGCGCGGCGACGGCCACCACCGCGGGCACCGTGACGAGCAGGACGAAGGTGAGCGGCGACATCGTGCCGTTCGCCGGCCGTGGCCGCGGCGGCGCGGCGCGGTACCGCGGGTAGTGCACGGGCGTCGCGGACGGACGCGGTGCGGGTGTGGCCGGCGGAGCCGGTGCCGGGGGAGCGGGCGGTGGCGGGGGAGCGGGCGGTGGCGGCACCGGCCTCGGGGCCTGCCGGGGCGGGGGCGGCGCTGGGCGTGGCGCGGGCGGCGGCGGTGGAGGCGGCGGCTCGGGCCTGGCCGTGGGGGCCGGCTTCGGCGGGGGCGGGGGCTTCGATGAGGGCGGCGGATCCGGTGTCGGTGTCGGCTTCGGCGGGGGCGTCGGCTTCGGCGGCGGTGGAGTCGGGGTGGGGGTCGGAGTCGGCGTGGGGGTCGGCGCGGGAGGCGGGCACGGCGGCTTGGTCGGCCAGGTCTTCCTGCTTCCGGCGTACGCCACCGCCTCGGTGCCGCCCGGCCCCGTCGAGGCGTACGCGCAGGCGTCGGCCACCGCCACGCCGGCCGGTGCGCCGACGAGCGCCCAGGTCAGCGTCGCCATCGCCAAGACACGTGCGGCAAGGGCCGGTTGAATCGAGAGGGGTCCATGCACGACGAAGATCATGAGCCCTGTGCCGCCAGGACGTGCCGGGGTGCAAGGGGATTGCCCCGAAAGAGGGAAACCCGGGTGCCGTCGGTTTGATCGGCGGCAGCCCGCAGGGTGCTCGACGCGCACGTGTGTACGGCGGTGCGCGGCGCCCGTCACAAGTTCCGGAAAGAAATTCGGCCGACGGTTGAACACAATCACCGCCCCCATGCGTACTCATGGCCGTGCGGCGGCGCAGCAGGGCGCTGCAACACCCTTGCGATTATGGGGAGTTGACGATGAAGACCTCCTGGCGGAGCGCCTCACTCGTGGCGAGCGCCGCGGCGGTCCTGGCGCTGACGACGGCGTGCGGTCAGGACAGCCCACCGGCGGCCAGCCAGAACGTGGGCGCCACGGCCGCGCCCGGGGACTACGGAAGCATCGGCGCGGGCACCGGGAGCGGAGTCGGCGCCACGCCGACCGGCCAGCCGGCCGCACCGAGCGCCTCCAGCCCGTCCAACCCCGCCGGCAAGCTGTCCGTCTCCACCGCCGAGAAGGTCGGCAAGGTGGTCACCGACAGTCTCGGACTCACCCTGTACCGGTTCGACCAGGACACCGAGCAGCCGCCCAAGTCGAACTGCGACGGCGACTGCGCGAAGACCTGGCCGCCGGTCCCGGCCGACGACGCCGAGGCCGGCGAGGGCATCGACAAGGCGCTGCTCGGCTCGGTCACCCGGGCCGACGGCACCAAGCAGCTCACGGTGGGCGGCTGGCCCGCCTACCGCTACGCCAAGGACGTCAACGCGGGTGACGTCAAGGGCCAGGGCGTGGGCGGCAAGTGGTACGCGCTGGCACCCGACGGCAAGAAGGCGCAGGGGGGCGGAGCCGGCGGCGGAGGCGAGGTGGCCCAGGCCGGACTGTCCACGCGCAACGACCCCGAGCTCGGCGAGATCGTCGTCGACAAGAACGGCATGACCGTCTACCGGTTCAAGAAGGACGAGGCCTGGCCCAAGCCCGTCTCCAACTGCAGCGGTGAGTGCCTGGAGAAGTGGCCGCTCGTGGAGCCCGTCGACTTCGCCGACACCAAGGGCATCCAGAAGAAGGGCTACATGATCTTCGACCGGACCGACGGCAAGGGCAAGCAGCAGACGATCAACTGCTCGCCCATCTACACCTTCGCCGGCGACAAGGCTCCCGGCGACACCAACGGCCAGGGCGTGGGCGGCACCTGGTACGCCGTGCGGCCCGACGGAAAGCTGGTCGGCGCGCCGGAGAAGTAGAGAAACCTCCCCAGGGTTGATCATCTCGTCCACCCGAAGCGCAGACCCGGTCCGCCCCTCCGTGCCCCACGGAGGGGCGGACCGTTTTGCCGTGCTTCACCTGAACTCGTCATATGTTCGAAGGGCATGCGGAGGGGTATCAATTCGGCACGTGCCGCAGGCAGTGACCGGGAACGGATGGTCAATTTCCGTTTCGGGTCGCTCCATTGGCGGGCGATCAGTAGCCTCTGCTCGAACACCGGATCGCCTACGCCTTGGAGAGATAGATGGAGCGTCCCGCCTGGGCCCCACGGAGCATCGACATCTCGGTGCCCAGCGTTTCCCGGATGTACGACTACTATCTGGGCGGATCGCACAACTTCGAGGTCGACCGGGAAGCGGCCCGCAGGGCCATGGAGTTCATGCCGGGACTCCCCAAGATCATGCAGGCGAACCGCGCGTTCATGCGCCGCGCCGTGCGCTACGCCGCCGACCAGGGCATCTCCCAGTTCCTCGACGTCGGATCCGGCATCCCCACCTTCGGCAATGTGCACGAGGTGGCACAGGCCGCCCGGCCCGGAGCGCGCGTGGTGTACGTCGACCACGACCCGGTGGCCGTGGCGCACAGCGAGGCGGTCCTGGAGGGCAACGAGCACGCGGGCATCGTCGCCGCCGACCTGCGCAAGCCCCAGGAGATCCTGCGCAGCCCCGAGGTGGAGCGGCTGATCGACCTGAATCGGCCAGTGGCGCTGCTCCTCGTTGCCATACTGCACTTCGTGGAAGACGAGGACGACCCGTACGGGGCGGTGGCCGAACTGGGCGAGGCGCTCGCGCCCGGCAGCCTGCTCGTGCTCACCCACGCCTCCTACGAGGGGATCCCGCTGCCGCCCGAGCGGGCCGGGGGTGCGGTGGACGTGTACGAGGACATCCGCAACCCGCTGATCATGCGCTCGCGCGAGGAGATCGCGCGGTTCTTCGAGGGGTACGACATGGTGGAACCCGGACTGGTGGCGATGCCGCGCTGGCGGCCCGACACCGCACCGGAGGACGAGGATCCGTACGCGTTCTCCGGGTTCGCGGGCGTGGGGCGTACGGCGTGATCGCGGAACCGGACGGGCCGGAGGACAGACTGCGGCGGTTCGCGACGATCTGGAGCCGGGCCGTCTTCCCGGTGACCTCGACGTCGTCGACCCGCCCCGAGTTCGAGGCGCAACTGCTGCCCCTGGCCCGGCGGCTGAGCGAGGCACTGCTGGCCCGGACCTTCGACTCCGACGCGGGCAGGGCGGTCGGTGCCGCTCTCGTGGACGTGCACTGCACCGACCCTGAGGCGCTCAGCCGCACCCTGGACTGCGTCGACGCCTACCTGGTCCTGTACTGCGGCGGCGACGGCGACCAGGAGGGCCTGCGGGCGCGGTGCGCGCGGCTGCAGCACGCGATGGCCGCCGGTTTCGCCCGGGCCCTGCGCGAGCGGACCCTGGCCGAGCAGGAGGCCATCGCACAGGCCGCCCTCAAGGCTCAGGGCGTGGTGGCGCAGGCCCTGCACGCGAGCGAGGCGCGTTTCCGCGCGGTCTTCGAGGGCGCGGCCATAGGTATCGGCATGGCCGACCTCGAGGGCAACATACTGCAGGTCAACGGCGCGCTGCTGCGCATGTTCGGGGTCTCCGAGCATGCGCTGCGCAGTCGCAACGTCCGGGAGTGGACCCACCCCGACGACGCTCCGCAGACGTGGCGGCTCTACGACGAACTCGTGCGGGGCGAGCGGGAGCACTACCACCTGGAGAAGGCGTTCTACCGCCCGGACGGGACCGTGCTGTGGACCAATCTGACGGTCTCCCTGCTGCGGGACGCCGACGGTGAGCCGCAGTACCAGCTCGCCCTCATGGAGGACACCACCGAGCGGCGACTGCTCAACCTCCGGCTGCGCTACGAGGCCACGCACGACGCGCTGACCGGACTGCCGAACCGCACGTTCTTCTTCGAGCGGCTGGAGAAGGCACTGGGCGCCGGGGAAGGCCAGCGGTTCGGGCTGTGCTACCTGGACCTCGACGGTTTCAAGACCGTCAACGACAGCCTCGGCCACGCGGCCGGCGACCGGCTGCTGGTGGAGGTCGCCGACCGGCTCCAGTCCTGCGCCACCGCCCCCGGCGAGATGGTCGCGCGGCTCGGCGGCGACGAGTTCGTGGCGCTGACCACGGGACCCGACACCCAGCGCGAGGTGGACGAACTCGCCGCCCGCATCATGAACGCGTTGCTCGCCCCGATCAGTGTCGACGGCCGGGAGCTGACCGTGCGCGGCAGCATCGGCATCGTCGAGGGCCCGGCCGGGGAGCGCAGCCCGGCGGAGGTGCTGCGCAGCGCGGACATCACGATGTACCGGGCCAAGTCGGCGGGCGGCAACCGTTTCGAACTCGCCGATCCGGAGGCGGACGCCCGGGCCATCACGCGGCACGGACTGACCACGGCGCTGCCGACGGCGCTGGAGCGGGGCGAGTTCTTCATCGAGTACCAGCCGCTGGTGCATCTGGGGGACGGCAGCGTCCGGGGCGCCGAGGCCCTGGTGCGCTGGCTGCACCCGCAGCACGGGGTGCTCGGGCCGGACCGGTTCATCCCGCTCGCGGAGCACACCGGGTTGATCGTGCCGCTGGGGCGGTGGGTGCTGGAGCAGTCGGTGCGCCAGGCCCGCGAGTGGCGGGAACTGCACGGCGGCGTCGAGGCCGTGGGACCGCTGCGGATCAACGTGAACCTGTCGCCGTGCCAGTTGACGCACCCCGGGCTGGTCCAGGACACGGTCGACGTCCTGGAACGCACGGGCATCGAGCCGGACGCCCTGTGCCTGGAGGTCACGGAGTCGGCGCTGATCGGTGCCGACGACGATCTGCTGAAGCCGCTGCGGCGGCTGGCGGAGATGGGTGTCGACATCGCCCTGGACGACTTCGGTACGGGCTACTCCAACCTCGCCAACCTGCGCCGGCTGCCGGTCAGCATCCTGAAGCTGGACCGGTCCTTCACCCAGAGCATGCAGCAGTTCCCGGCGGACCCGGTCGACCTGAAGATCGTCGAGGGGATCGTCTCACTGGCCCACAGCCTGGATCTCGCGGTGACGGTGGAGGGCGTGGAGACGGGGGCGCAGGCCGAACAACTGCGCATACTCGGCTGCGACACGGCCCAGGGCTGGTACTACGCGAGGCCGGGCCCGCCGGAGCGGCTGCACGAACTGGCCCTGGTGGACGCGACGGGCTGACGCGCCGGGGGACCGCCGCGCGGAGCGCGGGTCAGGTGCCCAGCCCGCGCAGCAGCAGCGCGAGACCGCCCAGGAACTCCCGGTCGACACTGACCGATCGGGCGTGCCGGGCGGTCTCGGTCATGTGGGGGAAGGCGTCGGACGGCAGTTCGGTGAGGGCGACCGTGCCCTCGCCGGACAAGGGCCCGAGGTGCTCCAGCTGGATGGCGCCGATGACGTAGCCGAGCAGGCCCCGCAGGGCGAGCACCCGCTGCTCGCCCTCGAACCCCGCCTCGCCGAGCACGCCGAGCACGGACTCCGACCAGCGCAGCCCGGCGAGGGAACGGTGCCGGTGGGTGATGGTCAGGCGCACGACCTCCGGATGGGCGCCCATGGCGTCGCGCAACCGCCTCACCAGCACCTCGATCCGCTCCTGCCAGGGCGCCTCGGGGCCGGGCGGCTCGGTGTCCACGGTGGCGAGGACGTGGTCGACGACGAGCATTTCAAGTTCCTCGCGGCCGTTCACGTACCGGTAGAGCGCCATCGTGCTCATGCCGAGTTCCTCGGCGACCGAGCGCATCGACAGCCCGGCCAGTCCGTCGCGGTCGATGACGGCGAGGGCGGCCGAGGCCAGCTTGGCGTGGCTGAGTGAGCGGGGGCGTGGCATGACCGGTTCAGCGTACGCCATACACCTACCTTGTTAGGTGTACGGCATACGCCTACAATCCGTAGGAGTACGCCGTACGCCTACGAGGGGTCCACTCATGCTCATGCGCATGCCCGCACGGCCGTTACAGCCCGGTTCCACCATCACCCGACGCCGGATCGCCACCGTCTCCGGGGGCCCGGTCTCCGTTCCCGATCCCGGGCGGCTGGTGCATCTGCAGTTCCGGCGGTTCGCCGGGTGCCCGGTGTGCCATCTGCATCTGCGGTCGGTGGTCCGCAGGCATGCGGAGATCGAGGCCGCCGGCGTCCGCGAGGTCGTGGTGTTCCACTCGTCCGCCGAGGAGCTGCGCCGCCACACCGCCGACCTGCCGTTCGCGGTCGTCGCGGATCCCGGCAAGCGGCTGTACGTGGAGTTCGGCGTCGAGTCGGCGCCCCGCGCGCTGCTCAGCCCGCACGCCTGGGGGCCGGTCGTACGGGCGGTGCTGCGCGGGGCAAGGGAGGTGCTGGGCGGCCGGGAGCGGCTTCCCGCGGCCCGTCAGCCCGGCGGACGGCTCGGTCTGCCCGCCGACTTCCTGATCGCACCCGACGGCCGGATCCTCGCCGTCAAGTACGGCGAACACGTCTACGACCAGTGGCCGGTGGACGAACTCCTGCACCTGGCGTCCTCCCGCCACGCGGCCGACGGCCTCTCGATGCCGTAGCCGCCGCCTGCCACGGGGCATCACGATCAGGCCGGGCTGTCACCGCTCCAGCAGCATCCGCTGCAACTCCCGAGCGGCCCGCGGCGGAGCCACGTCACTACGGTGAGCCAGCGCGATCACGCGATGCAGTCCGGGCCGGGCCAGCGGAGTCACCCGCAGTCCCCGCCCGGACCTGGCCGCCACCATCCGGGGCACCACAGCGACCCCCAGCCCGGCTCGCACGAACCCCAGCACCGCGTCCATCTCCCCGCCCTCCACCGCGAAGTCCGGCTCGAACCCCTCCGCACGGCACGCGGCCACCGTCAGCTCCCGCAGGTCGTACCCGTGCCGGAACATCACCAGCCGCTCACCCTCCAGGTCGGCGACCCGCACGGTGCGGCGCCCCTGACCGGGACGCGGGGCATCCGGTGAGGAGACCACGACCAGATCCTCCCGCAGCAGCTCCACCGTGGTCAGCGCCGGCGAGGGCGTCGGCAGCGGCAGCACCACCAGCGCCAGATCCAGCGCCCCGCGCGCCAGCTCCCGCACCAGATCGTGCGAGCCGCCCTCCTCGATCAGCAGCCGGATGCCGGGGTAGCGGTCGTGGAAGGCACGCAGCACATCCGGCAGCAGACCCGTGCACAGACTGGGCGTCGCCCCCAGCCGCACACGTCCGCTGCGCAGCTGGACCAGTTCCAGCACCTCGTGCCGGGCCGTGTCCGCGTCGGCCAGGATGCGCCGGGCCAGCGGGAGCAGCGCCTCCCCGGCGTCCGTGAGCGTGATGTTGCCCCGGGCGCGCAGGAACAGATCCGCCCCCAGCTCCCGCTCCAGCGCCTTGATCTGCTGCGACAGAGACGGCTGCGCGACATGGACCAGATCGGCGGCGCGGGTGAAGTGCCGGGTCTCGGCGACGGCCACGAAGTACTGGAGCTGCTGGAACTGCATCCCTCTACGATAGCCCCTGCCTATGGAATCAAGCCGGACCATGTCTTGGACCGATCGGCCGCAGGTCCGTAGCGTGCTGTTCCATGGCTCTGGCAACGCGGACGGACCGGCGGCCGTCCATCGCACGCACCGTGTGGGACTCCACCGTCGGCAAGAAGACCGTGATGGCGGTCAGCGGTCTGATCATGCTGCTGTACCTGGTCGTCCACATGATCGGGAACCTGAAGATCTTTTTCGGGGCGGGCGAGTTCAACCACTACGCACACTGGCTGCGCACCGTCGGCGAGCCGTTCATGCACTACGAGTGGACGCTCTGGCTCGTCCGCATCGTGCTGGTCGTCGCCGTCGTCGCGCACGCCACCTCGGCGTACCAGCTCAGCCGCCGCGACATCAGGGCCAGGCCGAGCAAGTACGTGCACAAGAAGGCACGGGCGAGCTACGCGACGCGCACCATGCGGTGGGGCGGCATCATCCTCGGGCTGTTCATCGTCTGGCACATCCTCGACCTGACGACCGGCACCGTGCACTCCGGTGGCTTCCAGGCGGGCCACCCCTACCAGAACGTCGTGGACACCTTCTCCACCTGGTACGGCAACGTCATCTACATCGTCGCGATGCTCGCGCTCGGCCTGCACATCAGGCACGGCTTCTGGAGCGCGGCCCAGACCCTCGGTGTGGGCAGCCGCACCCGCGACCGCGCCCTGAAGACCGTCGCAGACGTCCTCGCGCTGCTGCTCACGGCCGGCTTCATCGCCGTACCCGTGGGCGTCATGACCGGAGTGGTGAGCTGAAGATGACTTCCTACAGCGAGTACACGGGCTACGCGACCGGTGAGCCGGTCGCGGACACCAAGGCCCCGTCCGGGCCGGTCCACGAGCGCTGGGACAAGCGCCGTTTCGAGGCCAGGCTGGTCAACCCCGCCAACCGGCGCAAGCACACCGTGATCGTCGTCGGCACCGGCCTCGCCGGCGGCTCCGCCGGGGCCACACTCGCCGAACAGGGCTACCACGTCGTCCAGTTCTGCTACCAGGACTCGCCCCGCCGCGCTCACTCCATCGCCGCGCAAGGAGGCATCAACGCCGCGAAGAACTACCGCAACGACGGTGACTCCGTCCACCGCCTGTTCTACGACACCGTCAAGGGCGGCGACTTCCGGGCCCGCGAGTCCAACGTGCACCGGCTCGCACAGATCTCCGTCGAGATCATCGACCAGTGCGTGGCCCAGGGCGTGCCCTTCGCCCGTGAGTACGGCGGGCTGCTCGACACCCGGTCGTTCGGCGGTGTGCAGGTCTCGCGCACGTTCTACGCCCGCGGCCAGACGGGCCAGCAGCTGCTCCTCGGCGCCTACCAGGCCCTCAGCCGGCAGATCGCCGCCGGGAACATCGAGATGCACCCGCGGACCGAGATGCTCGACCTGATCGTGGTCGACGGGCGGGCGCGCGGCATCGTGGCCCGGGATCTCGTCACCGGGCGCATCGACACGTACTTCGCGGACGCCGTCGTGCTCGCCTCCGGGGGCTACGGCAACGTCTTCTACCTGTCGACGAACGCCATGAACTCCAACGCCACCGCGATCTGGCGGGCCCACCGGCGCGGCGCCTGGTTCGCCAACCCCTGCTTCACCCAGATCCACCCCACCTGCATCCCGCGCACCGGCGACCACCAGTCCAAACTGACGCTGATGAGCGAGTCGCTGCGCAACGACGGGCGCATCTGGGTGCCGAAGGCCAAGGGCGACCAGCGGCCCCCGAACGACATCCCCGAGGACGAGCGCGACTACTACCTGGAGCGCATCTACCCGTCCTTCGGCAACCTCGTCCCCCGGGACATCGCCTCCCGCGCCGCGAAGAACGTCTGCGACGAGGGCAGGGGAGTGGGGCCCGGCGGCCAGGGCGTCTATCTCGACTTCGCCGACGCCATCGAACGCATGGGCCGGGCGGCCGTCGAGGCCAAGTACGGCAACCTCTTCGACATGTACCAGCGGATCACCGACGAGGATCCGTACCAGGTGCCCATGCGGATCTACCCCGCCGTGCACTACACGATGGGCGGCCTGTGGGTCGACTACGACCTCCAGACCACGATCCCCGGACTGTTCGCGATCGGCGAGGCCAACTTCTCCGACCACGGCGCCAACCGGCTCGGCGCCTCCGCGCTGATGCAGGGACTCGCGGACGGCTACTTCGTCCTCCCCTCGACCATCAACGACTACCTGGCCCGCAACCCCCACCACGAGGCGGTGACCGACGAACACCCCGTCGTCCAGGAGGTGCTGGCCGACACCCAGGACCGGCTCAACCTGCTGCTGTCCGTCGACGGCGACCGCACCCCCGACTCCTTCCACCGCGAGGTCGGCGAACTCATGTGGGAGTTCTGCGGCATGGCCCGCACCGACGCGGGGCTGCGCAAGGCACTGGAGCGCATCCCGCAGATCCGCGAGGAGTTCTGGCGGCGGATCAAGGTCCCCGGCACCGGCGAGGAGTTCAACCAGTCGCTGGAGAAGGCCAACCGCGTCGTCGACTACCTGGAGCTCGCCGAGCTGATGTGCCTCGACGCGCTGCACCGCGAGGAATCCTGCGGCGGCCACTTCCGCGAGGAGTCCCAGACGCCCGACGGCGAGGCCGCCCGCAAGGACGAGGAGTTCGGGTACGCGGCCGCCTGGGAGTTCACCGGCACCGGCGAGGCTCCCGTCCTGCACAAGGAAGACCTGGTCTTCGAGTACGTCCACCCCACCCAGCGGAGCTACGCATGAAGCTCACCCTGCGCGTCTGGCGGCAGCGGAACGCCGACGCCGACGGCACGATGTCCACGTACGAGGTGGACGGGATCTCGCCCGACATGTCCTTCCTGGAGATGCTCGACACCCTCAACGAGGAACTCATCGTCAAGGGCGAGGACCCCGTCGCCTTCGACCACGACTGCCGCGAGGGCATCTGCGGGGCGTGCTCGCTCGTCATCAACGGCGACGCGCACGGGCCCGAGCGGACGACGACCTGTCAGCTGCACATGCGGTCGTTCCGGGACGGCGACACGATCGACGTGGAGCCGTGGCGGGCTTCGGCGTTCCCGGTGATCAAGGACCTGGTCGTGGACCGGTCGGCGTTCGACCGGATCATCCAGGCCGGCGGGTACATCACCGCGCCGACGGGGGCGGCTCCCGAGGCGCACGCCACGCCGGTGCCGAAGCCGGATGCCGACCTCGCCTTCGAGCATGCCGAGTGCATCGGGTGCGGGGCGTGTGTGGCGGCTTGCCCCAACGGGGCGGCGATGCTGTTCACCTCCGCCAAGATCAACCATCTGAACGTGCTGCCGCAGGGGGCGCCCGAGCGGGAGACGCGGGTGCTGGACATGGTGGAGCAGATGGACGAGGAGGGGTTCGGTGGCTGCACCCTCGCCGGGGAGTGCGCCACCGCCTGCCCCAAGGGCATCCCGCTCATGTCCATCACCAGCATGAACAAGGAGTGGCTGAGGGCTGCGCGGAAGTCCGCCGAGCGGTAGTTCAACAGCCGCACATCCCCTCTCCTGGCACCGGTCACGCGGGCTTCAGTCGGCATGGGCACAACAGTGAGTGGTGGCACCGCTCGCCGCCTCCGGCCCGTGACCAGGAGAGAGCCATGACCGGCGTACTGACCGTCGACCGTCCCGCGCAGCCCACGGCCCCCACCCGCTACACCGTCGCCCTCGCCCGGGACGAGGAGGACGTGCGTGCCGCCCAGCGGCTGCGGCACGACGTCTTCGCCGGGGAGATGGGAGCCCTGCTCACCGGACCCCAGCCGGGCCTCGACGTCGACTCGTTCGACGCGTACTGCGACCATCTGCTCGTCCGGGAGGAGACGACCGGCCAGGTCGTCGGCACCTACCGGCTGCTGCCGCCGGAGCGTGCGTCGGTCGCCGGGCGGCTGTACTCCGAGGGCGAGTTCGATCTGACCCCGCTCGACGGGATCAGGCCGCAGCTCGTCGAGGTCGGCCGCTCCTGCGTGCACCCCGACCACCGGGACGGCGCGGTCATCAGCCTCATCTGGGCCGGTATCGCCCGCTACATGGTCGAGCGAGGCCACGAGTGGCTCGCCGGCTGCTGCTCCATCCCCCTCGCCGACGGCGGCACCCTCGCCTCCGCCACCTGGGACCGGGTCAGCGACAAGCACCTCTCGCCGGAGGAGTTCCGGGTGCGGCCGCTGCTGCCGTGGACGCCCGGCCCCGCCCCCGCCGCCCGCGTCGAACTGCCCGCCCTGCTGCGCGGCTACCTGCGCCTGGGTGCCTGGGTGTGCGGCGAACCGGCCCACGACCCGGACTTCGGCGTCGCCGACCTGTACGTGCTGCTGCCGATGAGCCGCGTCAACGGGCGCTACCTGCGGCACTTCCTCTCCCTCGTACCGGCCTGATGAGCGCCTGGCTGCCCACCGCGCCCTGCACGCCGCAGGCCTGTGTCGAGGCGTCGGCGGCCGTGCGGGTGCGGGCCGTGCCGCGTGCCGTGCTGCGGCTCACGGCGGTCGTCCTGCTCCTTCTCGCGGGGATCGCGCTGACGCCCTTCGGCGCCCGGATACCTGCGTCGCTGGTCCGGCGGTGGTGCCGGTGGATCGTGCGGGCCGCAGGGGTCCGGGTCCGCATCACCGGTGCCGCCGCCCCCACGGGCGGACTGCTGCTGGTCGCCAACCACATCTCCTGGCTGGACATCCCGCTGCTCGCCGCCGTGCGCCCCGCGCGGATGCTGGCCAAGACCGAGGTACGGCGCTGGCCCGTCGCCGGTGCGCTGGCCGCGCGCGGCGGGACCCTGTTCATCGACCGGGACCGGCTGCGGGCCCTCCCGGTCACGGTCGCCCGGATCGCCGGGGCCCTGCGCGAGGGCGCCGCGGTCGCGGCCTTCCCCGAGGGCAGCACCTGGTGCGGCCGCGCCCAGGGCACCTTCCGCCGGGCCGTCTTCCAGGCCGCCCTGGACGCGGGGGTTCCGGTCCAGCCGGTGCGCATCGGCTACCGGCTCGGCGGCGGAACGGCCACCACGGCCCCCGCGTACGTCGGCGAGGACACGCTGCTGGCCTCCCTGTGGCGGGTGACGACGGCCCGCGGCCTGATCGCGGAGGTCGAGGTACAGGCCCCCATCCCGCCGGGCGGCAGCCCCGACCGCCGCGCTCTGGCCCGCGCCGCCCAGTCACCGGAGACGACGGCGCCGTCCTGGACGCACACGGTGCTCGTGGCGTAGGACGTGCGCCGGCCGGGCGGTGGCGTCCCGTCCCGCGCGGGGGCCGGGCCCACGCGGGACGTCCCTGCCCACACCGGACGTGCTTCAACGGCTGCCGGACAGCGTGCGCGCGAGATACGGCGCCGTCCGGCTCTCCGCCGAGCGCGCGACGTCCGCGGGCGGTCCCGAGGCCACGATCCGGCCGCCCGCCTCGCCGCCGCCCGGGCCGAGGTCGATCACCCAGTCCGCGCGCGCGACGACGGACATGTCGTGCTCGACGACGATCACGGTGTGACCGGCGTCGACGAGGCCGTGCAACTGGCGCATCAGGACGTCCACGTCGGCCGGGTGGAGGCCGGTCGTGGGCTCGTCGAGGAGATAGAGGGTGTGGCCGCGCCGGCCGCGCTGCAGTTCGCTCGCCAGTTTGATGCGCTGGGCCTCGCCGCCGGAGAGCTCGGTCGCGGGCTGGCCGAGGCGGAGGTAGCCCAGACCCACGTCGAGCAGGGCGCCGAGGCTGCGTGCGACGGCCGGGGTGTCCGCGAAGAACTCCGCCGCGCTCTCCACCGTCAGATCGAGCACCTGCGCGATGTTCCGCCCCCGGTACGTCACCTCCAGGGTCTTTGGGTTGTAGCGGGCCCCGCCGCAGTCCGGGCAGGGCGCGTACGTGCTGGGCAGGAACAGCAGCTCCACGCTGACGAACCCCTCGCCCTGGCAGGTCTCGCAGCGCCCGCCCGCCACGTTGAAGGAGAACCGCCCGACGCCGAAACCGCGTGCGCGGGCCCCGTCGGTGGCCGCGAACACCTTGCGTACGACGTCGAAGAGGCCCGTGTAGGTGGCGAGGTTGGAGCGCGGGGTGCGGCCGATCGGCTTCTGGTCGACCGAGACCAGCCGGCCCACCCCGGCCGTGTCCTGCGAGATCTCGCCGATGAGCGTGGACTTGCCGGAGCCGGACACCCCGGTGACCGCGGTGAACACGCCGAGCGGGAACTCCGCGGTCACGCCACGCAGGTTGTGCCGGGTGACCGGGCCGGTCTTCAGCCATCCGGTCGCCTCGCGTACGTCCCGGGCCGGGACGGGGGAGCGGCCGAACAGGTAGCGGGCCGTCGCCGACTCCTCGACACCGGCCAGCCCGGCCACCGGGCCGCTGTGCAGCACGCGCCCGCCGTGCTCGCCCGCGTCCGGGCCCACGTCGACCAGCCAGTCGGCACCGCGCACCACGTCCAGGTGGTGCTCCACCACGAACACCGAGTTCCCTGACGCCTTCAGTCGCTCCAGCACCGTGAGCAGTGCCTCGGTGTCGGCCGGGTGCAGTCCGGCCGACGGCTCGTCGAGGACGTAGACGACACCGAACAGCCCGGAGCGCAGCTGGGTGGCGAGGCGCAGGCGCTGCAGTTCGCCCGCGGAGAGGGTGGGAGTGGGGCGGTCGAGACTGAGGTAGCCGAGCCCCAGCTCGACGACCGGCGCGATACGCGACCTCAGGTCCTCGGTGAGGACCCGGGCGGCCTCCGAGGTCGCGTCGAGACCGGCGGTCAGTTCCACCAGCGGCGCTGCCGCCAGCTCGGCGATGGTCCGGCCGCCGAAGGTGACCGCCAGGGCCTCGGGGCGCAGCCGGCTGCCGCCGCACGCAGGACAGGGCGCACTGGTGAGGAACCGCTCGGCCTTCGCCCGCAGGGCCGGGCTCTTGGAGTCCGAGAACGTCTTCATCACGTACCGGTGGGCGCTCATGTAGGTGCCCTGGTACGGCCGCTGGATACGGTCGGCGTCCCGCACCGGGTGCACGGTGACCACCGGCTGCTCGTCGGTGAACAGGATCCACTCCCGCTCGCCGGCCGGCAGCTCCCGCCACGGCCGGTCCACGTCGTGGCCGAGCGCGTCGAGGATGTCCCGCAGGTTCTTGCCCTGCCAGGCACCCGGCCACGCGGCGATCGCCCCGTCGCGGATCGACAGCGACGGGTCGGGAACGAGCAGCTCCTCGCTCGTACGGTGCACCCGACCGAGCCCGTGGCACTCCGGGCAGGCCCCCACCGCCGTGTTCGGCGAGAAGGCGTCGGAGTCGAGCCGCTCGGCGCCGGGCGGGTAGGTGCCCGCCCGGGAGAACAGCATCCGCAGCGAGTTGGACAGGTTGGTGACCGTGCCGACGGAGGAACGCGAGGTGGGCGCCGCACGGCGCTGCTGGAGCGAGACGGCCGGGGGCAGACCGGTGATCTCCCCGACCTTCGGGGCGCCGACCTGGTGGATCAGCCGGCGCGCGTACGGCGCGACCGACTCGAAGTAGCGCCGCTGCGCCTCCGCGTAGACCGTGCCGAACGCCAGCGACGACTTCCCCGAGCCGGACACGCCGGTGAACACGGCCAGTACGTCCCGGGGGATGTCGACGTCGACGCCCCGGAGGTTGTGCTCGCGGGCGCCGCGGACACGGACGAACGGGTCATGGGGGTCGCGGTCGTGCATGGGAAACGACTCTAACCGGAGGTGATCGCGGCCAGCCGCCGGTAGGAGTCCAGCAGGGCCTCACGGTCGTACGTGCTGGTCGTGACGAGTACCTCCTGCGCGCCCGTCTCCTTCAGCACCGTCGCCAGCTCGTGCGCGACCTGCTCCTCGGTGCCGGCGATGTGCCCGGTCAGGCCGGACTCGTAGAAGCCGCGCTCCTTGCCGGTCATCGTGAGCGCCTCCACGCGCTCGGCGGGCGGCAGGGGCGGGAAGGTGCCGTGAGTGCGGGAGTACGCCATGGACCAGGCCTCGGGGATCAGCAGCCGCCGGGCCTCGTCGCGGGTGTCGGCCACGGCGATCGTGCCGGAGATGACCACGTAGGGCTCCGCGGCCCAGGGGGAGGGGCGGAACCGGTCGCGGTAGTGGTCGATGCCGCGCCGCATCCTGTCCCGGTTCCGGAGGTCGCCGATGACCATGGGCAGGCCCGCACGCGCGGCGATACCGGCGCCCTCGCCCATGGCCAGGACGAACGGCGGCACACTCAGGCCCTCGGCGGGCCGGGCGTGCACCCCGGTGGGGGAGGTGCCCCGGAACCAGCCGAGCAGCTCCCCGAGCTGGGCCTCGAAGTCCTCGGCGTCGCCCTTGTCACGGCCCAGGGCCCTGCGCACCCCGTCCGTGAAGCCGACGGACCGGCCGAGGCCCATGTCGATCCGCCCGGGGAACAGCGACTCCAGCACCCCGAACTGCTCGGCCACGACCAGCGGACGGTGGTTGGGCAGCATCACCCCGCCGGTGCCGACCCGGATCGACCGGGTCGCGCCCGCGACGGCGGCGGCCAGCACGGTCGGCGCGGAACCGGCGACCCCGGGCACTCCGTGGTGCTCGGAGACCCAGATCCGGTGGTAGCCGAGCTGCTCCAGCTCCCGCGCCAGCCGCACGGTGTCACGCAGCGCCTCGGGGTGGGTGTGCCCCTCGCGAGTGCGGGAGCGGTCGAGGACGGACAGGCGCACGGGTTCCATACCGGGTTCTACGCCGGGCGGGGCCGCCGGTATTCCGCCGCCGCGGCGGCGGGAGCGTCGCCGGAAAACCGGGTGACCGCGTCCGGGCAGGTCAGGACAATGGTCCGGCACCCCGTAGTAGCGAGAGGCGGCCGACCGTGACCGTGCCCAACGTCCTGCTCTCCGGCATCGTCGGATCGACCGCCTACGGCCTCGCGCGCCCGGGCTCGGACATCGACCGCCTCGGCCTCTTCGCCGCGCCCACCGAGGAACTGCACGGTCTGCGCAGGCCGAAGGAGTCGCACGTCAGTACGGCGCCGGACCGCACTCTGCACGAGGCCGCCAAGTGGTGCCGGCTGGCCCTGGGCGGCAACCCGACCGCGATGGAGCTGGTGTGGCTCCCGGACGACCTGTACGAGGTGCGCACCCCGCTCGGCGACGAACTCATCGCCATCCGGGGCGAGTTCCTGAGCGCCCGGCGCGTCAGGGACGCCTACCTCGGCTACGCCACCCAGCAGTTCCGGCGGCTCGAGGCACGCGGCGACGGTTCGTTCTCCGCGGACACCCGGGGGCGCACCGCGAAGCACGCCCGGCACCTCAAGCGGCTGTGCGCGCAGGGCCTGGAGCTGTACACCACCGGGCGGTTGACGATCCGCGTGGAGGACCCGGAGGAGTACCACGCCTTCGGGGAGCGCGTCGCCGCCGACCCGTCGGCCGCGCTGCCCCTGCTCAGACGCTACGAGGCCGCCTTCGACGAGGGCCCCACGGCACTGCCGGACGAGCCGGGCGAGGCGCCGGTGGAGGCGTGGCTGCGCCGGGTCCGCGCGCACTTCTACTCGGAGGCGGCCTGCTCAGCCGTCGGGGCGTAGCAGGCCGCGCTCGTAGGCCTTGACCAGGTTCTGCGGTACGAGGTGCCGGACGCCGTCGACGGTGACGGGGACCAGCGTCGGCGTGGCCGCCTTCCACTGGGCGCGACGGTGACGGGTGTTGCTGCGGGACATCTTCCGCTTGGGGACAGCCATGGTGACTCCTCCTCGGTGGGCAGGCACCGAGGACGCTACATGAAAATGGATCCCATTAACAATGCGCGTCCTCGGGCCGGGTGACCGACGTCCGCGGTGTGCGTCAGTCGTCGGCGCCCACGAGCATCCGCACCTCGAACTCCTCGTGAGTGCCGGCCTCTTCCGCCGGTCCCTGGTCCAGCACCGTGCCGAGCCAGCCCAGGAGGAAGCCCACGGGGATGGACACGATGCCGGGGTTCTGCAGCGGGAACCAGGCGAAGTCGACGTCGGGGTAGAACGAGCCCGGGACCGAGGAGACGACGGGGGAGAAGGCGGCCAGCAGGACGGAGCAGAGCAGTCCGCCGTAGAGGCTGAGCAGGGCTCCCTTCGCCGAGAAGCGCCGCCAGAAGAGGGTGTAGATGATCGTCGGCAGGATCGCGGACGCCGCGATGGCGAAGGCCAGGAAGGCCAGCGTCGCGGTGTTCGCCCCCCAGGCGACGAGGGCCAGCAGGATGCCGAGGACACCGATGACCGCCCCGGACAGCCGGGCGACGGTCAGCTCCTCCGTCTCGCTCGCCCGGCCCTTGCGGATCACCTCGCTGTACAGGTCGTGCGCGAGGGAGGAGGCCGCGGCCAGGGTGAGACCGACCGCCACGGCGAGCAGCGTCAGATACGCCAGGCAGGTCAGCAGCGCGGTGAGGACGCTGCCGCCCAGTTCGTGGGCGAGCAGCAGGACGGAGGCGTTGCCGGTGCGGTCCGTGCTCTCGATGGTCTCCCGGCCGAGCAGGGCCGTGGCGCCCAGGCCCATGATGCCCGCGCCGAAGCAGACCGCCCCGACCAGCCCGACGGCCCACAGCACGGAGGAACGCAGTACGCCGCTGGTGCGCGGGGTGAGCAGCCGCATCAGCACGTGCGGAAGGGCCGCGAGGCCGAGGACGATGGCCAGTTCGAGGCTGAGGAAGTCCAGCTTGTTGCTGACGGTGCCGCCGTAGCGCAGCCCGGGTTCGAGGAAGCTCAGACCCGAACCGCTGCGTTGGGACGCCTGCGCCAGCAACGCGTCGGGGTTCCAGTCGAAGTGGTACAGCACCCAGCCCGCCGTGAACAGCACGCCCACCACCAGCATCACGGCCTTGATGATCTGGATGACCGTCGCGCCGGGCATGCCGCCGAGCGAGGCGTACAGGATCACGAAGGTGCCGATCACGACCACGCACAGGGTGCGGGTGGTGCCGCTCGGCACACCGGTGAACTGGGTCAGCAGGGCTACGCTGCCGACCAGTTGGGCCACCAGGTAGAGAGTGGCGATGGCCAGGATGCAGACCGCCAGGGCGACCCGCACCGGCCGCTGCTGCCGCGGCAGGCGCAGCGCCACGGTGTCGCCCAGCGTGAACTTGCCCGTGCGGTGCAGGGGTTCGGCGATCAGCAGCAGCACCATCATCCAGGCGACGGTGGTGCCGCCGAGGTACATCAGCCCGTCGTAGCCGGTGAGCGCCACCAGACCGGTGCTGCCGAGCAGGGTGGCGGCGGACAGGTAGTCGCCGCACATGGCGAGGCCGTTGCGCAGCGGGGACATGGCGCGGTTGCCGAGGTAGAACTCACTGATCTCGTCGCGCTGAGGAGCCGTCAGCAGAGCCGTGAACAGCGTGATCACGACCACGGTCAGGAACAGGACGAACGTCAGCTGAAGGCTGCTGTCGTCGATGGCGGCGGCGGTCACCACGTGCGGAACCCCCTCGTTCCGTGCTGGATCGGCTGCCCGGGCCCCTGCGGGGATGCCGCCGAACGGGCGCGGCGGTGCTCGGTCTCGCGCAGCCGGGACCTCAGGCCGCGGGCGAGCGGATCGACCCGGGTGCGCATGTGCCGGACGTAGCACCACGCGGTCACGCCCATGATCACGAACTGCCCGAGGCCGAGGGTGAGTCCGACCGTGAGGCGGCCGAACAGTGGCTGGTTCATCACCGCGGGCGCAAAACTCGACAGCAGCACATACAGCAGGAATCCACCGACGGACAGGATCGTCGCCCGGATGCCGAACCGGCGCTGCGCGCGACGCAGAGAGTGAAATTCGGGGTGGTCGGATATACGAGACGGCGGAGTGTGTTCGATGTGCGGAAGCGGGAATGCGGGAGTGTCATCCCGCCGCGGTGGGAATTCGGGCACAGGCGCACCTTCTTCGCTGCATCGTGCCCCGCACTCGACCCCGTCGGGTCGGTGGACGCGTCCGGTTTTCGGGCAGGGTGAAGGGATGCCGGACGCGCGGTGGGGTGCGGGCTCTGTGGGGGGCTTCGTGAATCCGAAAAAGCCATGGTTCGGATTCACGCGGACGGCCTCGGGGTTCTGTGTGGAGTCCCCGACCAGCCCCGGCCACGGGTGGTGGCGAGGCTGAAAGCGGAGTATGTCAGTGCTGTGCTTGAGCCATCAACTGTGAACGTGAATCTGCCTGTGCCCATGGCTCGTTCACGCCCATCGGGGGGATAGTACGGACCGTTTCCCGGCTTCGCGCTGTCTTGAATGCGCTTAGGCTGGGCAGCGTGAGTGACGACCGCAGCAAGGCCCCGCTGGCCGTGTTCGACCTGGACAACACCCTCGCCGACACCACGCACCGGCAGAGGTTCCTGGAACGCAGGCCGAAGGACTGGGACGGATTCTTCTCGGCGGCCCCGCAGGACCCGCCGGTCCCGGAGGGCATCGCGCTGGTCGAGGAGAGCGCGCGGGAGTGCGAGATCGTCTACCTCACCGGGCGGCCCGAGCGCTGCCGGCGCGACACGCTCGACTGGCTCGCCGCCCAGGGGCTGCCCGAGGGCCGTGTGTACATGCGGCGGGACGCCGACCGCCGGCCCGCCCGGTTCACCAAGCTGGAGATCCTGCGGCGGCTCGCCCGCACCCGCGAGGTCCGCGTCCTCGTGGACGACGACGAACTGGTCTGCGCGGACGCCCGGCGGGCAGGCTTCGCCGTCGTGCGGGCCGACTGGGTGACCCGGTCCGCCGAGATGAAGGCGGCGCAGGAGCGCGAGGGCCGGACCTGAGAGCGCCTGCCGGGGAGAGCCGCGCCCCGTCTACTCGGACTCGTCCAGCCGGAAGCCCACCTTCAGGCCCACCTGCCAGTGCGCGATCCGCCCCTCCTCCAACTGGCCGCGCACCTGTGTCACCTCGAACCAGTCCAGGTGGCGCAGCGTCTGCGAAGCCCGGCCGATGCCGTTGCGAATGGCCTGGTCGACGCCGTCGGGGGAGGTGCCGACGATCTCCGTGACCCGGTAGGTGTGGTTCGACATGCCGCTGCTCCTCTTCCAGTGACGGGTATGTCACGCGTCACTCCACCGTGCCCCAAGCGGCGGCGAAGCGCGAGACGTCGTCTCCCGCCGTCGCCGCCGCCCCGGGGCCTACCGGTGTCAGCGCGCCACGCTCAGCGACAACGCGAACCGGCCCGCACCATCCGTCCACCAGTGGGCCAGGTCCAGCCCCGCCGCGGACAGTTCCGCGCGCACGCCCTCCTGCCGGAACTTCGCCGACACCTCGGTCCGCATCTCCTCGCCCGCCGCGAAGTCGACGGCGAGGTCGAGCGCCGGGACCTTGACCGTCTGCGCCGTACGGGACCGCAGCCGCATCTCGATCCACTCGTGCTCGGCATCCCACAGCGCCACGTGGTCGAACGCGGCGGGCTCGAAGTCGGCGCCGAGCTCGCGGTTGATCACGGTCAGGACGTTCTTGTTGAACGCGGCCGTCACCCCGGCCCCGTCGTCGTACGCCCGGACCAGCACCTCCTCGTCCTTGACCAGGTCCGTGCCCAGCAGCAGGGCGTCGCCAGGGGCGAGCAGGGCGCGTACGGACGCCAGGAACGCGGCGCGTTCGGCGGGCAGCAGGTTGCCGATCGTGCCGCCGAGGAACGCCACCAGCCGGGGTCCCGGCGTGTCCGGCAGGGTCACTTCCGCGGTGAAGTCCGCGATCAGCGCGTGCACGTCGAGCCCCGGCCGCTCGGCGGCGAGCGCCCGCCCGGCCTGGGTGAGGGCGCTCCCGCTGACGTCGACCGGGATGTAGGTGTGCAGGCCGGTGAGGGCGTCGAGCAGATGCCGGGTCTTCTCCGAGGAGCCGGAACCGAGCTCGACCAGGGTGCGCGCCCCGGTCGCCGCCGCGATGTCGCCGGAGTGCGCGAGGAGGATCTCCCGCTCGGCGCGTGTGGGGTAGTACTCGGGCAGTTCCGTGATCTTCTCGAACAGGTCGCTGCCGTGCGCGTCGTAGAACCACTTCGGCGGCAGTGTCTTGGGGCGGCCGGTCAGACCCCGGTGGACGTCGGCGCGCAGCGCGGCGTCCGTGGCGTCCTCGGGCAGGGTGCGGGTGAGGTGGAACGGGCTCACGTACGGGGCTCCTTCGGCGATGGGGAGGGCACGGAGGCGTCGGTCGGCTCCTTCAGCGGCGTGAGCAGCACGTCGGTGCGGCTCGCCGCGAGCAGGGTGCGGTCGGGGACCTCCTGCCAGTGCGGATCGTCGTCGTAGGGCTCGGAGGCCACGACGGTGCCGCCGCCGGGCCGGGTGAGGTACCAGAGGGCGTCGCCCCAGGCGGTCGCGGTGATGGTGTCGCCGTTGGTGAGCAGGAGGTTGAGCCGGGAGCCGGGGGCCGCGGCGGCGACCTCCAGGACCGTGTCGGCCATCGCCTGGCCCTCCTCGTCACCGCCGCGCAGCCGTGCCAGCACCAGCGCCCACACCAGCGCCGAGTCGTTGCGGGCCTCCAGCGACAGCAGGTCCTCCGGCGGCAGGCTCCGGGACAACGGGGCGAGCGAGCCGGGCCAGCCCTTCACCGCCCCGTTGTGGCTGAACAGCCAGGTTCCCGCGGCGAAGGGGGCCGCCGCGGCCTCCGCGTCCGCGCCCGAGAGGGTCGCGTCCCGCACCGCGGCGAGCAGCGCGGTGGACCGTACGACCCGGGCGAGATCGGCGAACGACAGGTCGGCCCAGATCGGCCCGGCCCGGCGGTAGCGGGCCGGCACCGGGTCGCCCTCGGCGTACCAGCCCACGCCGAAACCGTCGGCGTTGACCGTCCCGTACCGCTGGTGCCGGGGCGCCCACGACTGCCGGTAGAGCCCGTGCGGGGGCTCCACGAGAAGCCGGCCCAGCGCCTCCTCCGGTCCCACGTACGCCACATGACGGCACATCAGACGTCCTCCGACCGGGCCGTGCGGAACCCGGAGAAGATCTGCCGCCGGATCGGGTAGTCCCAGTTGCGGAACGTGCCCCGGCAGGCCACCGCGTCCACCGCGAACGAACCGCCGCGCAGCACCTTGTACTCGGGCCCGAAGAAGACCTCCGAGTACTCCTTGTACGGGAACGCCCTGAATCCCGGGTAGGGCAGGAAGTCGCTCGCCGTCCACTCCCACACGTCACCGATCAGCTGCCGTACGCCGAGCGGGGACTCACCGGCCGGGTAGCTCCCGGCGGGTGCCGGACGCAGGTGCCGCTGGCCGAGGTTGGCGTGCTCGGGCCCCGGGTCGGCGTCACCCCACGGGTAGCGCATCGAGCGGTCGCCGGCCGGGTCGTGCCGGGCGGCCTTCTCCCACTCGGCCTCCGTGGGCAGCCGGCGTCCCGCCCAGCGGGCGTAGGCGTCGGCCTCGTACCAGCACACGTGCAGCACCGGCTCGTCCGGCGGGACGACCTCGGTGACGCCGAAGCGGCGCCTGAGGAACTGCTTCCCGTCGCGCCGCCAGAACAGCGGGGCGTCGATGCCGTGCTTCTGGATGTGCGCCCAGCCGTCGGCCGCCCACCAGCGCGGGTTGCCGTAGCCGCCGTCCTCGATGAACGCCTGGTAGGCGCCGTTCGTCACCGGGGTGGTGTCGATGTGGAAGGGCGCCACCTCGCGCCGGTGCGCGGGGCGTTCGTTGTCCAGCGCCCACGGCTCATCGGAGGTGCCCATCGTGAACGGGCCGCCCGGGACCAGGACTTCGGCCGGGCCGGTGAACAGCGGTGCCGGCTCCGGGTCGGGCGCCGTCAGGGCCTGCGGCCCCGTGCGGAGCTGATGGGTGATCAGCATCGTTTCGTCGTGCTGCTGTTCATGCTGCGCGATCATCCCGAAGGCGAACCCGGCCTCCGTCAGCCGCGTCCCGTGGAACGTGTGCCGCTCCAGCACGTCCAGTGCCCGGCCGCGCACGTCGGCCGCGTAGGTGCGGGCCTCCGCCGGCGACAGCAGCGGCAGCTTCGGCCGCTCGGCGCGCGGGTGCTCGAAGGCGTCGTAGAGGCCGTCGATCTCCGGGCGTATCGCCTCGTGCCCGGCGACGGCCCGCAGCAGCCACTGCTCCTCCTGGTTGCCGATGTGCGCGAGGTCCCACACCAGCGGAGACATCAGTGGCGAGTGCTGCGCGGTCAGATCGGGATCCTCGACGCAGCTCGTCAGCAGGGTGGTGCGGTCACGGGCCACGATCAGTGAGGCGACCGCCCGCTCGCGGAGCACCTCGGGGTCGACGGTCCCGGCGTCGACGGCGGGATCGGTGTCGGTCATCGGCGGAAGTCCTTCCCGTGGGCGCGACCGTCCGTGCCGCGCTGTCGGTCGAGCAGGTCGTCGGCGGGGCAGCGGCCCAGGACGACATAGCGGTCCAGATAGGCCGTGACGGCCTCGACGACCTCGGGGGCGGCGCCGAGCCGGGGCAGGGCGTCCAGCGCGGTCGTGAAGCAGGTGACGGCCACCTCGCGCAGTTCCGCGTCGGCCAGGCCGCAGCGGGCCGCGTCGAGCCACAGCGGGTTGTGCGGCGCGGGCAGCCCCAGCGTCCGTTCGGCCAGCGGCTTCACGGCCCGGTAGGCGGTCTCGGTGGCCTCCGGGTCGTCGAACAGCGCCGCCGTCACGGCGAGCGGCACGATCCAGCCGTCGTCGCCGGGCTGCGCGTCGATCATGCGGAGTTCGAGATGGCCACGCGGTCTGACCGGCGGGAACAGCGTCGTGACGTGGTAGTCGAGGTCCTGACGGGTGGGTGGCCGGGGCGCGCCCGTGCGGATCCAGTCCCGGAAGGTGAGCCCCTCGGGGACGTCCCAGGGCCCGCCGTCCCGCCGTACGCACATCACGGGGGAGTCCAGCACGTGCCGGGCCCAGGCGCCGCGCGGGTCGGTGTCCAGTCGCGGTCCGCCCGCCCGGCCGGCGCCGATCCGGGTCCACGTCAGCTGCCGGGAGGACAGCCAGCCGGTCGGCCGGTGCCCGGCGAGCGGGGAGTTGGCGAACGCGGCCACCAGGACCGCGCCCAGATGGTGGGCCAGCCACCAGCGCCGCACCAGGCCCTGCGGCCCGGGCTCCTCATGGCCGGCGTCCAGGCACACCTGCACGGACGCGGAGGCGCACATCATGGCGCGGCCGGCGGGGCCCGCGCGGTCAAGGCACTTCTCCATGGCGTCGTAGCGCGGTTCGCGCAGGAACCGGCGGGGCTCGTGCCAGGGATCCTGACCGAGGCCGACAAGGACGAGGTCGTCCTGGCGCAGAACCGCGCGGACGGCGTCGAGGTCGGCGGAGACGGTGTCGATGACTTCCGTCAGCGAGGCGGCGGGGGGCGAGCTCAGCTCCAGCTGGCCGCCGGGCTCCACGGTGAGCGCCGACCTCAGAGGCAGCGGCCGCAGTGCGGTGTAGGCCGCTTCGAGTCGTTCGGGTGTGACGGGGAGCTGCGGTGCGCGCAGCTCGTGGACGAGCCATTCCACCTCGACACCGAGGCGGCGTGGCGGGCCGGTCTTGAAACAGATGCCGCGGACGAGAGCCTCGACCTCGGCTTCGGACAGTGAGGTGCGTGGCCGGGTACAGCCACTTACCGAATCGGACATGTCGGGATCCTCCTGAGATTCCACCATGCCACCGGTCCGGGCTCTTCGGTGGCCCGGGCCGGGATCACCCGTCCACCCAAGACGCTCACGTCGCTCGGCACAAGGGGGCGAAGCGGGGCGTTCCCGGGCGGTCATACGGTCCGCCCCGGAGTTTCCCGCCGATTTCCCCGGCGTTCTCCGACAGCGAAAACTCCGTTGCGTCGGGTAGCAGGCATCACTCACGATGCCTGCGTGAGCACGACAAGAGGGGCCGCGCGGCGCGCGGTCACGGCGCGTACGGGGGTGGCGCCGTGAGCGCGCGTCTGCGCGGTATCGCCCAGCAGACCGAGCAGATCGTCGCGGCCGGGGCCTACCGGGCGCCGGACGGGCGCGAGGTGTCGATCGCGGCGGAGCTGCGGGCGGCGCGCGAGGGAACCCGCCTGTACGGGCCGCAGCCGGTTCCGGTGCCCGCCGATCGGGTGACCGGGACGCGGGAGACGCTGATCGAGGTCACGGGCGAGAGCAGCCTGGAGGCCGCCCGCCGGCTCGGCGGGCACGTGGCCGTGCTGAACTTCGCCTCCGCACGCAATCCCGGCGGCGGCTACCTGAACGGCGCCCAGGCCCAGGAGGAGGCCCTGTGCCGCGCCTCCGCGCTGTACACCTGCCTCCTCGAGGCCCGCCCGTTCTACGACCACCACCGGGCCCACCGCGACCCGTTCTACACGGACCGCGTCATCCACTCACCGGCCGTGCCCGTCTTCCGTGACGACCGGGGCGGGCTGCTGGCCGAGCCGTACACCGCCGGCTTCCTGACCTCGCCCGCGCCCAACGCGGGCGTGGTGCTGCGCACGGCACCCGAACGGGCCGCCGAACTGCCGCGGGCCCTGGCGGTGCGCGCCGAACGCGTCCTGGAGACGGCCGTCGCCCACGGCTACCGCAGAGTCGTCCTGGGCGCCTGGGGCTGCGGGGTGTTCCGCAACGACCCAGCGCAGGTGGCGGAGGCGTTCCGGGCGTTGCTGGAGCCCGGCGGCCGGTTCGCGCAGGCCTTCGAGCACGTGGCGTTCGGGATCCTGGACCGGACGCGGGACCGTGCGGTGCTGGGCGCCTTCGACCAGGCGTTCAGCTCCAGCCGTAGCGCTCCTGCAAGCGGCGCCTGACCAGGTTGAAGCGCATGCGGTCGAGGGCGCAGGCCTCCCGGCGCATGCCGTCCTCGTGCAGGCGCAGCACCCGGTCCACGTCGACCCACGAGTCCCGGCCCGTCCGGTCCCAGGGCCCGCTGCCGATCGGCACCCACTCCCGGTCGCCGTCATGCCGCTTGCTGGACAACCGCACGGCGAGGAACGTCCCGCCCGGCTCGCGGGCGACGACCAGCACCGGGCGGTCCTTGCCGCGGCCGTCGTTCTCCTCGTAGGGCACCCACGTCCAGACGATCTCCCCGGGGTCCGGGTCGCCGTCGTGGGCGGGCGAGTACTCCGTGCGGACCCGGCCCACCGCGCGCGGGTCGGCCTGGACGGTGGCGGAGGGGCCGTGACGGCCGGGGACGTTCTCGTCGGCAGACGTGCTCACGGGGGCACCTTAGAGGCTGCCCCCGTGAGCACGCCGCCCGGGTCACTTGTCGTCCATCGGCACCTTCCCAGTCTGCCCGTTGAGGGACGTGGTGCCCTGCGGTGCCTGCCCGTTCCGGTCCATCGACGCCAGCAGCTGACGGGCGAGTCCCAGACCCGTGCCGCCCATGGTGAGCGCCTTGGCGAACATGTCCGCCATGCCGTCGGCGCCGTTGAGCAGCACCATGTTGTCGACGTTGCCGAAGGCGGACGCGCCGGCCTTCACGATCTCCGGCCAGTTCTCGGCGAGTTGCTGCGCGACGACGGCCTCCTGGTTCTCGGCCAGGGCGGCGGCGCGGGCCTTGATGGCCTCCGCCTCCGCGAGGCCCTTGGCCTTGGCCGCCTCGGCCTCGGCGAGACCCCTGGCCTGCGCCGCTGCCGCCTCGGCCTCACCGGTGGCCCGGGTCGCCTGCGCGGCCGCCTCGCCCCGCGCCTTGGTCGCCTCGGCCTCGGCGCCCGCGGCCGTCTTGACCCGGGTCGCCTCGGCGGCCGCCGCCAGCTCCGTCTCCTTCGCCTGCGCCTGGGCCGACGAGATCCGCGCGTCGCGGTCGGCCTCGGCCAGGGTGCGCGTCTCGTAGGCCGCCGCGTCGGCGGGTTTGCGCACGTCCGCCTGGAGTTGCTGCTCGCGCCGGTGCGCCTCCAGCTCCGCCACCCGCGTCTCCTGGACGACCACCTCCTGCCGGGCGCCGGCCTCGGCGAGCGGCCCCGCCTGCCGGGCCTTGGCGGCCGCCTTGTCGCGCTCGGCCTGGTAGCCGGCCTGGAGGATCTCGCTGTCCCGGGTCGCCTCCGCCATCCGGGCGAACGACTGCTGCTCGGCCTCGGTGGCCAGCCGGTTCGCCTCGGCCTGCGCGATGCGCGCGTCGCGCTGCACGGCAGCCGCGTGCGGCATGGCGAGGTTCTGGATGTACCCGGTCGGGTCCTCGATCTCGTGGATCTGGAGCGAGTCCACGATCAGGCCCAGCTTCTCCATCTCGGTGCCGCACGCGGCCCGGGTCTGCCCGGTGAGCTTCTCCCGGTCCCGGATCATGTCCTCGACCGTCAACCCGCCCACGATGGAGCGCAGATGACCGGCGAAGACGTTGTGCACCCGCTCCGACATCAGCTTCTGCTGGTCGAGGAACCGGCGGGCCGCGTTCGCGATCGACACGAAGTCGTCGCCCACCTTGAAGATGACCACGCCCCGCACCTTCAACGGGATGCCCTGGTGGGTCACACAGTCCACCTGGAGTTCGGTCTCGTTGAGATCGAGCGAGAGCTTGCGAACCGCCTGCACCCCGGGCATCACGAGCGTGCCGCGTCCGGTGACGATGCGGAACCCCAGGCCCTCCTCGATGCCCTCCGTGCGGTGTTTGGACCCTGAGATGATCAGTGCCTCGTTGGGTTCGGCGACCCGCCACATGAGCTTGAACAGACCGATCAGAACGAGGACGGCGGCAACCGCCACCCCCGCAACGACGCCGACGACCATCGGCATTCGCCCCCTTTGCATGGTGCCCTCTCGGCACCGAACGAAGGGGAGTGTGCTCCTGCGCGGAGCCCGGGTACAGACACCGGCGCATCCTTGGCCGAAGCTTGACGCGTACGGCTCTCACCTGCGTCGCAGCGGGCTCAACTGTCGTACGCCGCCGTGACGTAGACGGTCCTCGGGGGCAGGTACTCGACCACCATCACGACCGTGCCCGTCTCGATGCGGTCGCTCGCGGAGGCGGGGTGGGCGAGGAAGTGCTCGGCGCCGCCGCGCACCCGGACGATCACCTCACCGACCAGTCCGGGCCCGATCGTTCCGGTGACCCGCCCCATGAGCCCGACCATCGACGCGTCCGCCATGAGGACAGCGTACGGTCGCTCAGGCGGCGGCGGAACGTTCCGTGACCGGCGGCGACGGCCATTTCTCGGCCCAGCGCAGCTCCGCCTCCAGCTGCGCGGCCACCTGCACGAGCAGCGGCTCGCTGTGGGCCGGGCCCAGCAATTGCGCGCCGACCGGCAGGCCGTCCGGCGTGAAACCCGCGGGCACGTTGACGCCGGGCCAGCCCAGCACGTTCCACGGCCAGGCGTACGGGCAGGCGGCGATCATCGCCCGGTCGGTGGCGAACCCGCTCAGTTCGAGCAGGGCGCCGATCCGGGGCGGGGGAGCGGCGGTCGTCGGCGCGAGAACGACGTCGTAGGAGGTGAAGAAGGAGCCGATACGCCGGTGCAGCACGGTCTCCGCACGCCGGGCCGCCCGCAGCGGGGCACCGCCGAGCAGCCGGCCCAGCCGGGCCGCGTCCCGGGTGCGCCGGTCCAGCAGCGCCGGGAAGGGCGCCTCGCCCACCCGCTCGGCGATCCCGGCCGTGGCGCGCGGCACGAAGGTCAGCCCGATCTGCCCGTACGGCGGGTCCGCCTCCTCGACGAAGTGCCCCAGCGCGGCGAGCCGCTCGGCCAGTTCGACCACCCGGGTCCGCACCTCCGGCAGGAGCCGGGCGGGCACGGCCGTGAAGGGCGGTTTGAGGGAGAGCGCGATGCGCAGCCGCCCGGGGTCGCGGCCGACGGCCCGGGACACGTCGAGGGCCGGGGGCTTGTGCGGGTCCTGCGGGTGGTTGCCGCTCGCCGCGTCCAGCAGCAGGGCCGCGTCGGCGACCGTACGGGCCAGGGTGCCGTTGACGGTGATGCCCTGGAAGGACTCACCCCGCGGCCAGGTCGAGATACGGCCGCGCTGCGGCTTGATCCCGACCAGATGGGTCCAGGCGGCCGGGATCCGCACCGAACCGGCACCGTCCGAGCCGAGTGCGGCGGGCACCAGGCCCGCGGCGACCGCGGCGGCCGAGCCGCCCGAGGAACCGCCGGGCGTGTGCTCGGCGCTCCACGGATTGCGGGTGGCGCCGAAGGCGGGTCCTTCGGTGAAGGGCCACTGCCCGAACTCGCAGGTGTTGGTCTTGCCGATGATCACGGCCCCGGCCGCGCGCAGCCGCCGTACCGCCTCGCCGTCCTCGGGGACCGGCGGGAACTCCCCGCAGCAGCCGAACGCGGTCGGCTCCCCGGCCACGTCCATGTCGTCCTTCACCGCGACGGGGACGCCGAGCAGCGGCTTGTGGGCGCTGTGCGAGGCCGGGCCCCGGTCCGCGGCCGCGGCCAGCTCCCGGTCGGCGGCCTCGGCCTCGGCGAGCGCGGCCTCGGTCCGCACGATCCGGAAGGCGTTGAGGCCGGACTGCGTCGCCGCGATCCGCGCCAGCGTCCGCTCGACCAGCGCCCGCGACGTCACCTCCCCGGCGGCCAGCGCACGGGCGGTCTCCGCCAGGCCTTCGGAACGGTCGAGCGTCATCGGACACCTCCGGAAGCGGCTTGTCTACCGAACGGTAACGTCCGGTGGCCGGTGAGGGAATGCCGACGACGAGAGTGGAAGTTCACCCATCGGCCACATCTCCCTCACTGGGCACATCGGCACCTGTTCAAACCATTGACGCACCTCTGCCTCGCCCTTACCTTCTGAGCCCTACTTCTGATCGATTTGCCGAACTCTGTTCGGTATATCGAACGCTGGTGTTCCAGGGAGAGCCGCCCGTGACTCCACGCCCCGCCGTACCGTCCCGCCGCACCCTGCTGCGCGCCCTGGCCGCCCTGCCCGCCTCTGCGGTCGTGCTCGGCGCAACCCCCGGGCTGCTCGGCAGCGCCCTGGCCGCCGCACCCCCGAACGGCTCGGCCACCCGCTACACCATCGTGCCGTTCCTCAACAGCGACGACGGCACGGTCAACGTCTACCAGTCGGACGACGCCACCGACTTCCGGCTGTTGCGCTCCTCCGCGTACACCCCGCCCGCGAACCGGATCCGCGATGCCAGTGTCATCAGGCACACCGACGGCTTCTACTACGTCACCTACACCACCCACACCTGGCAGGACCCCAGCACGACCATCGGCTTCGCCCGCAGCTCCGACCGCGTCAACTGGACGTTCCTGTACGACCACACCGTCCCGATCGCGGGCCTCTCCCGCGCCTGGGCGCCCGAGTGGTTCGTGGACAGCGACGGCAGCGTGCACATCGTCGTGTCCTGCTCCACCACCGACGACGAGTGGATCTTCACGCCGTACCTCATGAGGGCCACGAACCCGGCGCTCACGGCGTGGAGTTCGCCGGTCGCCCTCTCGGGTATCGGCGCCAACCACATCGACACCTTCATCGTCAAGATCGGCTCGACGTACCACGCCTTCCCGAAGAACGAGACGACGAAGTACATCGAGTACGCCACCGCCTCGAACCTCACCGGCCCGTACACGATCCGCCGGACGGGCGACTGGGCGGGCTGGGGCAGCTACCGCGAGGGCCCGGCGCTGGTGCGGCTCGACAACGGCGGCTGGCGAATCTTCTTCGACGGCTACGGCGACGGGAACTACTACTACAGCGACAGCTACGACACCTTCGCCACCTGGTCGGCCCCGGCCGCGCTGCCCGCGATCTCCGGCACGGCACGGCACTTCACGGTCGTCAAGGAGACGATCGCGGGCGGCCCGGCCCTGGCCCGGAACGTCACGCGTTCCTTCTGCTCGGCCAACTACTCCACCCGTTACTGGCAGCAGCAGACCTCACTGCTCAACCTGCCCGTGGTGAGCTCCTCCAGCACCACCGCCGAGAAGCGGGCCGCCACCTTCACGGTCGTCGCCGGCCTCGCCGACAGCAGCGGCTGCTCCTTCCGGGACGCGGCCGGCAACTACCTCCGCCACTGGGACTTCCGGGCCCGCTTCGACCCCGACGACGGCACGAGCACCTTCGCCAAGGACGCCACCTTCATCCTCCGGACCGGCACGGCCTCGGGTGCGGTCCGCTTCGAGTCGTACAACTACCCGGGCCACTACCTGCGCCACTACGCCTACCAACTGCGCGTGGAGCGCTCCGACGGAACGGACCTGTTCCGGCAGGACAGTTCGTTCGTGCCGGTGACGGCCTGGACGTAGGACCGGCACGAAGAAGCCGGGCCACCACGGTTGCCCGTGGGGCCCGGCCGGAGGGGGTCAGCGGGTGAAGGTGACCCGGTGCTCCTTCAGGGAACCGCAGTTGGAGCCGTACACCTGCACGTAGGTGTTGGCGATGCTGCCGCCCCAGTCCACGCAGTGGCCCTTGCCGTAGACGTACGTCGGTCCGGCGTACGACGTGAACACGCCCTCGTCGTAGTGGCTCTCCTCGGTGTCCGGGACGTAGATCCAGGCGGACATGTTCACGGCCGTGCCCGGGTTGTTGCGGATGGTCGCGACGCAGTTACGGCCGTTGGAGGCGTTGTAGGTCAGGTAGACGGTCCCCAGCGAGCCGACGCTCGCCGAGTTGACCGTCTTGTACCCACTTCCGCAAACCTTCTGCGGGGTGGTGTTGGGCGCGGCCGAGGCCGGCGACGCCAGGGCGGTCATGGTCCCCACGGACAGTGCCGCCACGGCGGACGCGGCCAGGACGGAACGGGTGAATCGCATATTTCCCCCTTGCAACTCTTCGAGGTGGTTGCTCCTGCATGTGTGACCCTCGGGCCGTCCAAAGGGTTGTGCGTCAGTTCGCAGAAAAACGAGGGGAGTTGGGGGTGAGTGCGAGCGGAGGCCGCGTGCCGTGACAGCGGGTGCCCGAGCGTTCCCAGAGTTCGTCCCTTTTACTCGCGAGTCGCCTGTGGCACACGCGAGATCCAGAGGATCTGTGCAGGGGTATCACACAGACTGCACACCGCCCCTCCAAAGTCTCGTTAGCGTTACGGCTCGATCCCACGTGCGAACGTGAACAGGTCGCGGCCGGCGAGCCGCCGGAACAGCCAGATCGGGAAAACCACACATGGACTACTGCTCCTCGTGCCGTCGGCACCTCAACGGCGCCTTGGTCTGCCCGGGGTGCGGCGCCTACGCCCCGGACATCGACCCCCGTGCCGTCGACGGCCGTACCGGCCCGGCCCCCGCCCCCGTCATGGCCCCGGTCGGACCGGCGGCCTGGGAGCACCCGGCCGCCACCGGCACCTGGCACGACGGCACCGTGTGGGACGAGACCCCCGTACCTGCACAGGACGGCCCCGGCTCCGGCTCGTCCGGCGGGTACGACTCCCCCGACGGCACGTACGACTCCCCTGACGCCGACACGGCCGAGGACTACGAAGCCCGGCCGGAGGGACGGGCGGCCCGGCGTCGTCAGATGGCCCGCTGGAAGAAGAACCAGCGCCGGGCCGTCGTCGCGACGGCGGTCGCGCTCGTCGGAGGCGGTCTGACCGTCGCCGCGATGAACGGGAACGCCAAGCCCGGTGTGCAGGCGGCCACGGCGCCGCAGGACACGACCATGGGCGGCGCCGCGGGGGAAGCGCCCACGTACACCGAACCGACGTCGAGCCAGGCCGACACCCCGCGTTCCGCGCCCACCCCCACCGCTCCGTCGCACGCCGACCGCGCGTCGCGCCACCAGCAGTCCCGGGCCGCCGACCCCCGCATCACGCCGGCGGACACCCGGACGGACGCGGCCGCCGCGCCTCGCGAGCTGCCGCTGACGACCCCGCCGCAGCGCAAGACGGTCCAGAACACCGTCGACACCGTCACCGGCAACGCCGGTTCGTCCGGGTCGACGGCCACCGAGCCGACGACACCGCCGGCCGCCGATGGCGGCTCGGACGCGCAGCAGCCGACCTCCCCCTCCACACCCCCGCCCGCGGCGACCACCCCACCCGAGACGTCTGCCTCCGACTCCAAGCCCAAGGAGCTCTGCCTGCTCGTCATCTGCCTCGGCTGACGGCACGCGGCCGCCGGCAACCGGTGGCCGCGCGCGGTTGCCCTGCCGGACCGGAACCGCGAGGCCCCGTACGACCGTCTCCCAGCTCGTCGCGCAACGCCCGGAAACCGCCCCCAGAGGCGGCCCCGCCGGCTCCGCGGCAAGCGGAAGCCGACCGTACAATCCTCGCGACCAAATCGGGGGCGACATCAGCGGGGGAGTCCGCGTGGAAACGATCATCGTGCAGTTGCCCGGTACCACCCAGTGGGGTGCGGAGGAGACGGGCAGTCCCGAACTGATCCACCTGGGACCGGGGGACATCGCAGACTTCGGACGCGGCGGGGCAGGGGTCCGCATCGTCCTGACCGACCCCGGGATCTCCCGCCGGGCCGGGCAACTGGAAGCGGCCGGGGACTACTGGCGGCTGTCCAACTTCAGCCGCAGCGTGTCGTACGTGGTGGAGAACCTGGAGGGAGCCGGCGAGTACCTCACCGTCGCGCCCGGGCGGCTCGGGGCGCCCGTGCCCTTCGAGTTCTCCCGCGTGGTGCTGCCCGCCCTGTCCGGCACCGCCACGTTCAAGGTGTTCGCACCCCAGCACGCCTATCTCGGCGAGCAGTCCATGCCGGGCGGCGGTGAACAGACCGTCCACCCCTTCGCCCTGGACCCGACGTCGAAGTACTTCCTCGTCCTGGTGGCCCTGTGCGAACCCCGGCTGCGCGACCCCTCCGACTCGGCACTCCCCGGCGTCGGGCAGATCGTCGAGCGGCTGCGGCCGCTGGAGTCCTGCCGGGACCTCACGCGCTCCGCGGTCAACTACCACATCGACTACCTCGCCTTCGCCAAACTGCGCCTGGACCTCGGCGAGGAGGCCACGACCGCGGCCGACGGCGGCCGCACCGGCGCCAAGCGCACCCGGCTCGCCTCCGTCGCCCTGCGCTTCGGCCTGGTCCGCGAAGAACACCTCAGCCTGCTGCCGCCGCGCGGCGCCGGCCGCCTCACCGACCCGCAGGAGGCCGGCGCATGACGACGCCCGAGGAACGGGACGACGAACTGGAGGCGCCCCGCGCGCCCGGCCTCCCGGAGGGGTTCCGTATCGACGGCTGGGAGGTGGGCCCGGTCATCGGCTCCGGCGGCTGGGGAACCGTGTACGAGGCCCGTACGGTCGCCGACGGCACGCCCGCGGCGGTGAAGGTGCTGCCGACCGGCGCCCTGGGCCCCGGGCAGCGCGCCGCCCTCGGTGAACTCGTGGCCCGCGAGGTCCGGTTCAGCGCGGAGGCCGACCACCCCCACCTCGTCCGCACCCACGCCGTGTGCACCGTGGAGGCACCGGAACTGCCCGCCCTGGACGGCGCGATCGCGCTGGTCATGGACCGGGCCGAGGCCAGCCTGAAGGACGTACTGGACGCCGCCGCGACGGGCGGGCCGATCGCGGACGCCGACCGTGTCCTGCGCGGCGTCGCCGCCGGACTCGCCCACATGCACGACGCCGGCTGGGTGCACGGCGACCTCAAACCCGCCAACGTCCTGCTGGGCCCCGGCGGTGAGGTGTGGCTGGCGGACTTCGGCCTCGCCACCGAACTCGACGGCACGCACGCTCACTTGCCCCCGCTCGGCACCCTCGACCATCTGCCGCCCGAGTGGTGGTCCCAGCGCACCGGCACCCAGGGCGCCGTCGTCCGGCCCACCGCCGACATCTGGGCCTTCGGCGTCCTCGCCCACCAGGTGCTCACCGGCGGACTCCATCCCTTCCCGGGAGCGACGGCCCGGGCCCGCTCGCTCGCGGCCCAGACCTACGCCCGCGGCACCGCGCCCCTGCGGCTCGACGCCGGCCTCGACGAGGACATGCGCCGGCTGATCGCCGACTGCCTGGCCCCGGACCACGCCGCCCGCCTCCCGCACACGGCCGCCGGCGTCGCCGCCCGGGTCGAGGCCGTCACGGGCGGCCCGCACCGCCGCCGAAGACGCCTGGTGCCCGCTGCCGCGGCCGGGCTCGTCGTCCTGACCGCCGCCGCGGTCGCCGGGGCGGCCCTCCTCGGGGGAGGCGAGGGCGGCGGCAACCAGGACGAGGACCGTGACACCCCCGCCGTCACCGGTACGGCCGGCTCGCCGCCGGCCGGTGAGATCCCCGAGGACTCCGACGTACCCGAGGCGCTGCGCCCCGTCATCGCCCGCGCGGCCCACCGCTGCACCGACGAGGAGATCACGCCCGCCCTGCTCGCCGCGATGCTCAAAGCGGAGAGCAACTTCGACGCGAAGGCCTCCCGCCCGGAGAGCGAGGAGTACGGCATCGCCATGTGGACGCCGTCGGTGTTCCGCGCCTGGGCGGTGGACGGGGACGGTGACGGCGACAAGGACCACATGTCGCCGCCGGACGCGATCTCCACCATGAGCCTGTACGTGTGCTGGCTCGACCAGCGCTTCAAGCAGGCCGGGCTGCCGAAGAAGGACCTGCCCGCGCTGGTCGCGGCCGGCTACCGCACCAGTGACCGCACGGTCATCGAGGAGCGCGGCGTACCGGAGCGGGTACAGCCGCACGTGGACAAGGTGATGCGCTACCTCGCCGAGTACGAGCGCTGAACCGCACGAACGCGAGCGGTGGGCGGAGCCGCGGCCCCGCCCACCGCTCGTCCCCCGTTCCCGTCACGGCCGCGGCGAGCCGCACTCCGGGACGTTCGGCAGCCGGTTGTCCGGCGAGCTGATGTAGATGTTGGACATGTAGCCCCCGTACTGGGGCAGATAGGCCCACCAATCGTTGGTGTAGGGCGGCACGTCGACCACCTCGCCCCGGGTCTGGCAGCTCACCAGCACCTCGACCCCGGCGGGGAGCCGGGTGATCCGCTCGTCTCCCGTGGTCGGACCCCTGCGGACGCTCACGAGCTCGCCCCAGGTGCCGAACCAGCTCCCGGCGGGACGTACCCCGCCCGGCACGTTCAGCGAGCGGGTCAGCCGGCCGAGGTCGGTGTACGCCTTGCCGTACGACGTGCCGACCTGGTGCAGTGTCAGCGCGGCCACGATCGTGCGGTCGTTCGCGCCCACCGTGCCGGTGGTGTGCAGTGCCGGGCGGGTGAGGTCCACGGCTGCGGCGGCCCGGGGTGCGGGGGCTGCTTCCGCCTGCGTTCCCGAGGACGCCGCCTGAGTGCCGCACGTGCCCTCCCCGTACCTCCCGGACCAGCCCTGCTTGACCGCCCAGGGCCGGTCGAACGCTCCGGCGATGCCGAAGTGCTGGTCGAAGTGGTCGGTGGAGGAGCAGCGCGTGGAGCGGCGCAGGTTGTCCATGATGAAGGTGCGCACGGGCGCGGGCGCCTTCTCCAGGATGTACCGGTAGATCGCCACCGTGTCCCGCGCGGAAAGGGCGGTGTAGCCCCAGAAGCCCGCGTACTCGGCGGGCGGTGGCGCCGTGTCACGCAGACCGAGCGAAGGCCGGTCGAGCATCCGCTTGATGATCGCCGAGCCGCCGTACGTCGACCAGTAGTGGTCCGCGGCGTCGTCGTCGCTGCTGCGCAGCATCGGCTCCAGCCGGGCGCGGTCGGCCGCGGGGATGGTGTAGTCGGGCCCGCGGTCCCACAGGAAGTCCAGGGCCAGCAGGAGCTTGACGACCGAGGCGGACCGGAACTGCGCGCTCTCGTTGACCTGTTCGGTGAACATGCCGGCTTCGCGGTCGTAGACGGCCACGCCGGCGGTGACGCCGGGCGGGATCTGGGCGGCTGCGGAGGTCTGGACGGTTCCGGCGGCCCTCTCCGTCCGGGGATGCGCCGCAGCACCGCTCGTGACTGACGCGACCGTGACGACGGCCGCGAGCGCGGCGGCGCCGCGCAGGAGCATGCGCATGGTTGCCCTTCCTGGATCGCCCGGTTTCCGACGGGACCTCGGCCCGCGGCGCCACGATAGGAGCCCTGGCGGGGCGGGCGCTCCTGACGGATGTCAGGGCTCCCGCAGAGCGGGCGGCCTGCGGCTTCGACCCTGATAGGTGTCAGGTGTCGCGGTGCGGTGACGCCCCGTACGGTCACGACCAGCGAGCGACGGCCGGCCCGGGGGGCCGGTCGCCGTGCATGACCGGACCACCCCACGCCACACGAAACGAAAGAGGGCTCATGAGCCGCCGATCACTCACGACACTGCTGGCCGCGGGGGGCGCCGCCGCGGTGATGGCGCTCCTTCCGACCTCCGCCCAGGCCCAGGCGTTCTCGGGCGGCAACTACGGCCTCTACGGCATGGAGGGGCAGTACCCCACCACCTCGTACTGCACGGGCACGTTCCGGCAGATCGGGCCCACCCAGTACGCCGAGGGCATGGCCCTGAAGTACTTCTATTCCGACAAGTGCGGCTCGTTCGCCCGGATCGAGAACTCCCGGCCCGGCTGCGCTGCCGTACTGCAGCGTTCCAACAACAGCTCGGGCCGGAACGACGGCTGGGTCTCCGAGACCGTGGACTCCGGCATCAACTACGCCTACACGCAGATGGGCAACAACCTCAACGGCCGGGTCTCGCGCGCCCTGCTCTCGTGCGACGGCCACGATCTGGCCGTGACCGGCTGGTACTGAGCCGCACCTACCGCGAGACGTTCACCGCGCCCTGCTGGAACGGCGGCGGACATGGGCCCGATGGGCTACTGCTGACCGGCAACTGACTGCGGCGGGCCACCGGATCTCCCGGTGGCCCGCCGCAGGCGTGTGCAGGGGACGGTGCGTCAGCAGTCCGGGACTCCGGCGATCTTCTCGCCGCCCCGGATGTACAGGTTGTTCACCCAGGCGACGTCACTGCCCGAGAACTCCACCACGGCGGTCCACCAGTTGTTGGTGCCGACGGCCGGGTCGTGCACGGTCTGGCCCTGCTTCTGGCAGAGGGCGTCCGCCCACCACTGCGAGCGGACCGCGAGCCGCGGGGAGTCAGTGGTCGGCTGCTGGCGCAGGTTGACGTCGGTGGCCCAGATGCAGACGTCGGTGAGGGTCGGGTCGCAGCCGTCGGCCGCGACAACAGGGGCGGGGGAGCCCCCGGCCGGTGACGCGAACACGGCCGAAAACCGCTCGACGACCGCTGCCGCCGCTGCCTACGATCCACCGCGCGGCATCGCGTGCCGGTCACCGGCCGGGTGAGGCATGGAGGCGCCGCGGAGATGCCCGTGGAGGCATTCAACCGTGTCAGTCGAGTTCAACCACACCATTGTCCTGTCCCGTGACCGGGAGAAGTCCGCTCACTTCCTCGCGGAGATCCTGGGACTGGAGGTCGGGGCACCCACCGGGGTGTTCCTGCCGGTGACGACCGCCAACGGTGTCACGCTGGACTTCCTCACCATCGACGCCGACATCCCGATGCAGCACTACGCGTTCCTCGTCTCCGAGGAAGAGTTCGACGAGGCATTGGCGCGCCTCGTCGCGGCCCGGATCCCCATCCAGGCCGACCCGCACGGCAACCATCCCCGCCGCATCAACCGCAACGACGGCGGCCGGGGGGTCTACTTCCTCGACCCGGCGGGCCACGGCATGGAGATACTCACCCGCCCGTACGGAACGGACCCGGCCTCGGAGCTGAACGGGGTCACGGAGGACGTGCCCGGGGCGGTCTGAGCCGGCTCCGGCCGGTCAGCCACCGTCCGACTGCACTGCCACGGGGGCCGGTTCAGGACCGGCCCCCGTGGCGTGCTCCCGGCGGGGCAGCAGCAACGGGGTGGGGAGGAGCAGTACACCGGCCAGTGCGATGGCCGTCCGGGGACCGGTCCACGCGGCCAGTACACCCCACAGGGCGGTCGTCGCCGCGGTGGTGGCCTTGCCGGTGGCCGACCAGGCGGCGAGGGTGCGGGTGACCCGGTCCCTGGGGGTGCGGTCGAGGCGGTGCGTGGCGAGGACCGGGTTGAACACGCCGCAGCAGGTGATCAGGCCGAACTCGACCAGCATGACCAGGGCCAGGCCGGATGCCCCGGGGGCGGTGCAGGCCAGGCCGATCGGCCAGCAGGCCCGGAGCATCCCCGCGGTGAGCAGGACGCGATGCCGGCCGTGGCGCGCGACGAGGCGCGGGGCCAGGCGGGAGCCGAGCAGGCCGCCGGTGCAGGGCACCGCGAAGGCCAGGGCGTACTGCCACGGCGCGAAGTGCAGGTCGTCGACCATCAGGATCAGGAGCGGTGGAGACGCCGCCATGATCAGGGAGTTCACCAGGAGCGTGTTGAAGAACAGCGGGCGCAGCGCCGGGTCGGCCAGGATGTGGCGCCAGCCGTCGAGCAGGTCACCGGCCCGGGTCATTGCGGGTTGCGGCCGTACCGGGTCCTTCTCGGCGTCGCCGATGGCCCGGATGCCGATCGCCGAGAGCAGATAGCTCACGGCGTCGGCCACCACCGTCGTCACCGGGCCGAACAGGCCGATCGCTGCCCCGCCCAGCGGCGGGCCGACCATGCTGGCGGTCCAGGTCGTCGCCTCGAACCGTCCGTTCGCCACGAGCAGGTCCTGCCGCGGCAGCAGGTCCTTGAGGAATGCCCCGGCCGCCGCGTTGAAGGTGATGTCGGCCGCCGCCACGGCCACCGACACCAGCAGCAACTGGCCGAAGCTCAGCCGGCCGAGGGCGAACGCCACGGGGATGCTCAGCAGCACCACGCACCGGACCAGGTCCGTCGCGATCATCACCGGCCGTTTGCGGCGGACCTCCACCCACGGCCCGAGCGGTACCGACACCGCCGCGCCGACCGCCGGTCCCACGGCGGCCAGCAGCGCCACCTGTGCCGGCCCGGCGTCCAGCGCCAGGACCGCGATCAGGGCGAACGCGTCGAACGCGAGCCAGGTGCCGGCCGTACTGACCGCGTACGCGCCCCACAGCCACCCGAACCGCCGCCCCAGCGACCGTCTGCCCGCCACGGCGCACTCCCCGCTCTCCTGGACAACCCGGTGTTGTCCGGGAGTCATCCAAGCGACAAGCGGGGAGGTCGGCAAACAACCACACGTCACTCGCGCCACAACCGACCGTTGTGACGCCACGGCAGGAGGCGGAGGCTCAGCGCTGGTACAGCCCCACCAGCGTCCCGTCCGCGATACGGCGCTTCTCGACCTCCTCGTGCACCTGGTCCGCGCGCGGGGCGTCCGGCAGGACACACGGTTCGGACAGGGCGTAGAGCCGGAAGAAGTAGTGGTGGGCGTCGTCACCCGGCGGCGGATGCGGACCGCCCCAGCCGTGCTGCCCGTAGCCGTTGATGAGTTCCGTGCCGCCCGGTGGGCTCTGCCCGGCCTCGACGCCGTCGCTGTGCGGGTCGATGCCGACCACGACCCAGTGCGCGAAGGTCCCCGACGGGGCGTCGGGATCCTCGCACAGCAGGACCAGTTCGGCCGCGTCGTCCGGTACACCGCTCCAGGTCAGCGGCGGAGAGACGTTCGGTCCCTCGTACGAATACCGGCGCGCGATGAAGGAGTGGTCGTTGAACGCGTCGCTGCTGAGTTCGATGCCGGTCATGTGCCCCGGGGTACCCCCGAGGATCCCGGGGCACACGGTTCGGCACGGAATCCCCCGGGTACCCGCCAGGGCGAGCCGGAACGAGGCGGGGGAGGAAGGGACCCGACGATGTCTCCCCTGGCAGAAGACCCCGCGGACGACGTCCGGGAGGACCGGCGCGCCCCCGCCCGCACCGCACGGCTGCGCAGCCGCATCCCCGAGCCCGACGAGGAGCCGGATCTCCTCGGCCAGTACCTCGCGCAGATCTCGGCGACCCCGCTGCTCACCGCGGAGGACGAGGTCCGGCTGGCCCGGCGGATGGAGACCGGTGTACGGGCGCTGGAGGAACTGGACCTCGCCGACGCCGGTGAACACGGCCTCACGGCGCAGCGGCGCCGGGAACTGGAGGAGGCCGTCCGCGACGGGCAGGCGGCCAAGGACCACATGGTCCGGGCCAACCTCCGGCTCGTCGTGTCGATGGCCAAACGGCACGCCCACCGCGGACTGCCCCTGCTGGACGTCATCCAGGAGGGCAACCTGGGGTTGATCCGGGCCGTGGAGAAGTTCGACCACACCAAGGGCTTCAAGTTCTCCACCTACGCGACCTGGTGGATCCGCCAGGCCATCGAACGGGGCCTGGCCGCACACGCGCGCTCGGTGCGGCTGCCGATGCACGTCGTGGAGCAGCTGCAGAAGATCGCCAAGGTCGAGCGGCGGCTGCGCCTCGACCTGGAGCGGGAGCCGAGTGTCGAGGAGGTGGCCCGGGAGAGCGGCTTCGCCGAGGACAGGATCGGCTGGCTGCGCCATGTCGGACGGGACGCCGTCAGCCTGGACACGCCGGTGGACGAGAAGGGCGAGACCGTCGTCGGCGACCTCATCGCCGACACCGAGGTGCTCCAGGCCCCTGAGGTGGCCGAGTTCCGGGCACTCGCCGAGGAACTGCGCGAGGCCGTCGGCACGCTCGCGCCACGCGAGGCCATGATCCTCAGCCTGCGCTACGGGCTGCACGACGGTCACACCCGCACCCTGAACGAGGTCGCACGGCGCGTCGGCCTGACGCGGGAGCGAGTACGCCAACTCGAGAAGGAGTCGCTCGCCCGGCTGCGGGAACCGGAGAACCGCGAACGGCTGGTGGTCTGGGCGGGCTGACGCTCACCCCGCCGGGTCAGGCGTCGACCGTCACCGCGCACGACCACCCGTACGGATCCGGCCCGATCCGCAGCGCGTTCCACGCCACCGCCGTCGGAACCGCCCCTGTGATCTCCACGTCGGCGATACCGGTGACCGCAAGCCGTACGTCCAGGCCGCCGTCGGCCTCGTCCGCCTCCACGTCCACGGGCACCTGGCCGTACGCCTCCAGCCGGAAGATGATCTCGTCCAGCAGCGAGGCGAGCAGGTCGTCGTCGCTGGCCTCGGCCAGCCGCACCCGGTCCACGGCCGTGGGCCGCACCCCGGATACGTCCGCGAAAGACTCCACCATCGCCAGGACCGCCTCCGCCAGACAATGCTCCCGGCACGCCGCCCACGCCTCGATCCGGATATCGCCTGCATGCGGCACTGCCCGGTGCCCGCACTCGCCCGGCTGCCGCCCTTGCCCGCCGTCGCCCGTGTCACCGCCCATGAACATCACCTGCCCGAGGCACGCCCACCCATGCGGCCCCGGCACCGGCATGTCGATCAGACGGGCTCGTCCGCGAGGTACGGCGGCGCCGGCTCGTACTGGATGCAGCGCCGTACGGCCCGTGCGTGCTCACGGCCGTGCAGCCGCCCGACCAGCCACAACGCACTGTCGATACCGGCCGAGACGCCCTGGCTGGTGACCAGGTCGCCGTCCACGACGTAGCGGGCGTCCCGGACCACGGTCACGTCCCCCCGCGCCTCCAACGTGTCCTCCTGGCTCCAGTGCGTGGCCACCCGGCGTCCCCGGGCGGGCCCGGCGGCATGCAGCAGGAAGGTGCCGGTGCACACGCCGTGCACCCACGCGGTCTGCTCCGCCGTCTTCCCGATCCAGTCGATGACCACCGGGTTGCGCAGCTGGTCCTCACGCGCGCCCCGCCCGCCCGGCACATGCAGCACGTCCAGCGGCGGATGGTCGTCGAAGGTGTGGTCGGGCAGGACGCGCAGGCCCTTGTTGCAGCGCACCGGCCCGGGGCGCTCGGCGATGAGCACGGCGGTGTCGGCGCTGTCCCGGAGCCGGGCCGAGACGGTGAACACCTCCCAGGGCCCCACGAAGTCGAGCTCCTCGGCGTCCTCGAAGACCAGCAGGCCGTAGGTCGTCACGCGCTTCTTCCTTCCTCTGCGGGATCTGCCAGGGGTCCCGCGGTGGTGCGGAACCTGGCGCGGTAGTCCGACGGCGCGATACCGAGCCGTCGGTGGAACGTGCGGCGCAGGGTCTCGGCGGTGGCGAAGCCGCAGCGACGGGCGATGGCCTCGACCGGTTCGTCCCCGTCCGTGAGCGCGCGCTGGGCCGCCTCGACGCGCACCCGCTCGACGTAGGCAGCCGGCGGCACGCCGAGTTCGGCGGTGAAGCGGCGCTGAAGATGACGCGGGCTCAGCCCGGCGTGCGCGGCGAGACCCGCGATGTCGTGCCGGGCACCGGGATCGGCGTGGATCGCGCCGACGGCGGCCCGCACCGGGTCCGTCGCCGGCTGCCGCGACCAGAGCGCCACGCTGAACTGCGACTGGCCGCCCGGGCGGCGCAGGAACAGCACCAGCCGGCGCGCCACCTCGTGCGCGACGTCCCGGCCGAGGTCGTCCTCCACCAGGGCGAGCGCCAGATCCATCCCGGCGGTCACCCCGGCCGACGTCCACACCCGCCCGTCCCGCACGAAGATCGGGTCGCAGTCCACGCGTACCTCGGGATGCTCCCGGACCAACTGCTCTTCGCGGGCCCAGTGCGTGGTGACCCGCCGCCCCTCCAGCAGCCCCGCGGCCGCCAGCAGGAACACCCCACTGCACACCGAGGCCACCCGCCGGGCACCGGCCGCCGCGGCGGCGACCCACGCGACCAGGTCCTCGTCCTCCCGGGCCCGGTCGACGCCCCGGCCGCCGACCACCACGAGGGTGTCCGTCCCGGCCGGGTCGAGGTCGGCCACGCCGTGGGCGGCATGGATGACCAGCCCGCTGACCGACCGCACCGGCCCCGCCCGGGTCGCCACGACCTCGCAGGCGTACTCGCCCGCGCTGTGGAACACCTCGTGCGGCCCGGTGAGGTCGAGCGGCTGGAAGCCGTCGAAGACGACGAAGACGATACGGCGATCGGTCACGCCCCTCACGTTCCACCGGCCCGCCGCATGGCGTCAACGACACGCATCCCACAGATCGCGCCATGGGACGTCCCCGTCGGCGTGGGTACCACGGGAACCGGGGGAGAGGAGGCTGACGATGATCTCCCGGACCGTCACCGTGCCCGTCGGCGGCGCCGGACTCACCGGCGATCTGAGCGTGCCGCCGGACGCCCGCGCGATCGTGCTGTTCGCGCACGGCAGCGGCAGCTCCCGGCACAGCCCCCGCAACCGCGAGGTCGCCGCCGGTCTGCGCACCGCCGGACTCGGCACCCTGCTCATCGACCTGCTCACCGAGGAGGAGGAACGCCAGGACGCCGTCACCGCCGAACTGCGCTTCGACATCCCCCTGCTGGGCCGCCGGCTGGTCGCCGCCCTCGACTGGCTGGCGCGGGAACCGGGCATTTCGGACCTGCCCGTCATCCTGTTCGGCGCCAGCACCGGAGCGGGCGCGGCCCTGGTCGCCGCCGCGCAACGCCCCGACCGGGTGCGGGCGGTCGTCTCGCGCGGCGGACGGCCCGACCTGGCAGGCGAGGCCCTGGACACCGTACGGGCCCCGGTGCTGCTGATCGTGGGCGGCCGGGACACGCACGTGCTGCGGCTCAACGAGGAGGCGGCCCGGCGGCTGCCCGGTCCGCACACCCTCGATGTGGTGCCCGGCGCCACCCATCTGTTCGAGGAGCCGGGCGCACTCGACCAGGTCACCGAGACGGCCCGGCAGTGGTGCGACGAGCAGCTGCGGACCGCCACAGGCCGGTGACCGGCCGGCGTGCATCGTCCGGCGGGCCCCGGGGTACGCGGGAGCCGCACCGGCGGAGGGCCCTGTCCGTGCGGGAAGCAGAGGTGACCGTCATGCGGTTCCGTGATCGCCGGCAGGCCGGTGAGGAACTGGCCGAAACACTGCGCACCCGGCAGCGCGAGGGCGCCCTGCCCGATCCCCTCGTCCTCGCCCTGCCCCGCGGGGGTGTCGCCGTGGCGCGCGAGGTCGCCGCTGCGCTGGACGCCCCGCTCGACGTGCTCGTCGTACGCAAGATCGGGGCGCCCTACCAGGAGGAGCTCGGCGTCGGCGCCATGGCCGGGGACGAGGTGCCGCTCCTGGACGAGGACGCCCTGCGTCACCTCGGCATCCGTGAGGCTGCCCTCGCTCCCGTCATCGAGCGGGAACGCGCCGAACTGCGGCGCCGCGAGCGGCTGTACCGGCAGGGCCGACCCGCCCCGGACCTGCGCGGACGGACCGTGATCGTCGTCGACGACGGCCTGGCGACCGGTTCCACGGCCCGTGCCGCACTCCGCTTCGTACGCCGTCAGGCGCCCGGACGGGTCCTGCTGGCCGCGCCCGTGTGCTCCCCCGAGGGGGCCGACCTGATGCGCGCCGAGGCCGACGAGGTGATCTGCCTGCACCGGCCGGCCGCGTTCATGGCCGTGGGCCTCTGGTACGAGAACTTCGACCAGCTGACGGACCAGGACGTCCTCGAGGCGCTTCACGTGCAGCTTTGACCCATTGTTCACCTGGCAGGAGTGGCGGAAATCAGCCACTGCGGATAAGGATGTGCCTTCCCCACACCTGTACCAGGAGTAACAGATGAACGTTTCGCTGTCCGTGTGGCTGCTGACCGTGGCAGCCCTGTGCGTGCTCGTCGCCGTCGACTTCTTCGTCGGCCGCAAGCCGCACGACGTGTCCCTCAGAGAAGCCGGGACATGGACGGTGGTGTGGGTCGTCCTGGCTGTGCTGTTCGGTGTCGGCCTGTGGTACTTCGGTGGGAGCGGGCCCACGGGGGAGTTCTTCGCCGGGTACATCACCGAGAAGTCGCTCAGCGTCGACAACCTCTTCGTCTTCGTCCTGATCATGGCGAAGTTCGCGGTGCCCTCGCAGTACCAGCAGCGCGTCCTGATGATCGGCGTGATCATGGCCTTGGTGCTGCGGGCCGTCTTCATCGCCGCCGGCGCGGCGATCATCTCCACCTTCTCCTGGGTCTTCTACCTCTTCGGCGCCTTCCTCATCTGGACCGCCTGGAAGCTGGTGCAGGACGCGCGCAAGCAGGACCACGAGGAGGAGTACCAGGAGAACAAGCTGCTGAAGATGGCGGAGCGGCGCTTCGGCGTGGCCGACCGCTACCACGGCACCAAGCTGTTCATCACCGAGAACGGCAAGCGGATCATGACCCCGATGCTGGTGGTGATGCTCGCGATCGGCTCCACCGACGTGCTGTTCGCCCTCGACTCCATCCCGGCCATCTACGGCCTGACGCAGGACCCGTACATCGTGTTCACCGCGAACGCCTTCGCCCTCATGGGCCTGCGCCAGCTGTACTTCCTCATCGGCGGCCTGCTGAAGAAGCTGGTCCACCTCTCCTACGGCCTGTCGATCATCCTCGGCTTCATCGGCGTCAAACTGGTGCTGCACGCGCTGCACGAGTCGGGCGTGCATGTCCCCGAGATCAGCATCCCCTTCTCGCTCGGCTTCATCGTGCTCGTCCTGGCGGTGACGACGTTCACGAGCCTGCGGGCGTCGAAGAAGCAGCAGACCGAGGCGGCGGCACCGCCGGCCGCGGAGTCCCGGTAGGCACCGGGGGAGGACCGGCTCGTCAGACGACTCCGTCAGCCCGGAGGGCGGCCACCTCCTCGGCCGTGCGGCCCAGTTCGGTGAGGATGGCCTCGGTGTGCTCGCCCACCGCCGGGACCGGGTCCATGCGCGCGGGCACGCCGACGAGGTCGGCGGGCGGGAGCAGGGCCTCCACGGTGGCGCCCGGCACCTCGACCTCGCTCCAGCGGCCGCGGGCGGCCAGCACGGGATGGTCCAGGAAGGCGGCGACGTCGTTGACTCCGGCGCAGGCGATGCCGATGCGCTCCAGGTCCTTGAGGATCTCGTCGGAGCCGGACCGGGCGAAACGCTCGGCGACGACGGCGTCGAGCTCCTCGCGGTGGGTGACGCGGTCGGATCCGGTGGCGAAGCGCGGATCGTCGACCAGCTCCGGCCGGGCGAGGAACTCGGCGCACAGGGCCGCCCATTCCCGCTCGTTCTGGATGGAGAACAGCACCTCCTTGCCGTCGGCCGCGGTGTACGTCCCGTACGGCGCGATGGTGGCGTGCCGGGTGCCCAGGCGCGGGGGCTGGGCGCCGCCGTACCGGGTGTAGTAGGCGGGCTGACCCATCCACTCCGCGAGCGCCTCGAACAGGGACACCTCCACGGGGTGCGCCTCGCCGGTGGTGGCACGGGTGTACAGGGCGGTGAGGATGCCGCTGTAGGCGTACATCCCGGCGGCGATGTCGGCCACCGAGATCCCGGTCCGGGCGGTTCCCTCAGGGGTTCCGGTCAGCGACACCAGCCCGGTCTGGCACTGCACGAGCAGGTCGTAGGCCTTGCGGTCGGCCCAGGGGCCGGTCGTGCCGTAGCCGGATATCGTGCACGCGATCAGGCCGGGGCGACGGCCGGTGACACCGGCGGTGTCCAGGCCGAGCCGGGCGGCGGCGCCCGGGGCGAGATTCTGCACGAAGACGTCGGCGCCGTCGAGGAGGTCGTGCAGGATCTCGTGGCCGCGCGGGTCCTTCAGGTCGAGCGTGAGGGACTCCTTGGAGCGGTTGAGCCAGACGAAATAGCTGGAGTGGCCGTGCACGGTCGTGTCGTACCGGCGTGCGAAGTCGCCCCCGCCCGGTCGCTCCACCTTGATCACCCGGGCCCCGAGGTCGGCGAGCTGCCGGGTGGCGTAGGGCGCGGCCACGACCTGCTCCAGACTGACCACCGTGACCCCGGCCAGGGGATACCGCTGCACGCTCATGCCTCAAGCTCCCGAATCGTGTACGGAGGGCGCTCGGACAGTCTGCCGCAGGGGGAGGACGTCGGGGCGGGCCGCCGACGCGATCCGGATCACGCCGACGGGTGGTTTCGCGGGCGGTGATGCCGATGGGGTGCGACTTTCACCGGCGCGACACGGCGCGTAACGGCGCGAGGCGACGGAGCTCACGGCCGGGCGTACGGCGGCTGCTGCCCGCGTACGGCATCTGACCCCGCACCTGCCGATCACCCGGGTCCGCTGCACCGGCAACCCCAGCCGCAAGCTCCTGACCTGCACCCGGGACGGGGGGCACGCCCGACCGGCGGTGGCTGCGGCGCTTCGAGGAACTGCGGGACCTGGCACCCACGGCGATCGCCTGAGGGGCCTGTGCGGTCCGAGGCCCTGACCCGCCTGATGGCCGCGACCGTCCCGCAGCGCCCGGTCGGGGTCGTCATGACCCGGCGGTGAATGCCCCCGCCCGCCCGCTGCCGCAGCCCCACCGGTCGGGCGAGGGCCGAGGCGCCGCGCGTATGCCCGGGGTCGGCCGGCCGCCCGGCGAATGGCCGCGTGCTTCGCCCCGGGGCCGGTCCGGAGCTCGCCCGGGGTGCGGCCGTCCGTCCCGGCCGTGCCCCGAGCCCGCAGCCGGCCCGGCCGGCGCAGCCCCTGCGGCATGCCGCAGGGGCCGGGGCCGTTGCGGGCCGCGGCCCCTCCGTGGGCGCGAGGTGCGGACGATCAGGCCGCGGAGGGCTCCGAGGCGTGACCGTGCAGGCGGGCGATGACCTCGGTCAGCTGCTCGGCGACCTCGGCGTCGTCGGCCGGGTGCGTCTCGGCGAAGCGGGTCATCGAGCCGGGGATGGACAGCTTGACGTCCTCCAGGACCTTGCCGCCGGCCACGCCCACGGACTTGCGGGTCTCGTCGTGCGCCCAGACGCCGCCGTACTGGCCGAAGGCGGTGCCGACCACGGCGACCGGCTTGCCGCTGAGGGCACCGGCGCCGTAGGGGCGGGACAGCCAGTCGATGGCGTTCTTCAGGACGGCCGGGATGGTGCCGTTGTACTCGGGAGTGAAGAGGATCAGGCCGTCGGCGGCGTTCGCGGCGTCGCGCAGTCGCGCGGCGGCGGCCGGGACGCCGCCCTCCACGTCGATGTCCTCGTTGTAGAAGGGGATCTCGGCCAGACCCTCGAACAGGTCCACCTCGGCACCCTCGGGGGCGAGCTTGACGGCCGCCTCGGCGAGCTGGCGGTTGTGCGAACCGGCGCGAAGGCTGCCGACGAGGGCGAGGATACGAACGGACATGCTGACTCCCACGTATGAGGCGCTGCTCTGACGTACTGCGTATCGATCCGGACCGGGGTCCGTTTATGTTTCTAGCACCCTAACCGGACCGCGGTCCAGTTTTGTTCCCGATGCTTTACGCTGGCTTCATGTCCACCGCCCCGCCGCCCTTCCCGACGCCCCAGGAGCCCGTCGACCACCTCGAGCTGCTTCAGCTCGGCACCGCCGTCGAGGCCGCCGAACCGTGCCTGCGGGCCGATGCCGCGCGCAATCGCGCCCGGCTGCTGGAGGCCGCCGGACGGCTGGTGGCGGAGCGCGGCGCGGAGGCCGTCACGATGGAGGCGGTGGCCGCCGAGGCCCGCGTCGGCAAGGGCACGGTGTTCCGCAGGTTCGGCGACCGTACCGGTCTGCTGACGGCGCTGCTCGACCACTCCGAGAAGAAGTTCCAGGCCGCGTTCCTCGGCGGCCCGCCGCCGCTCGGCCCCGGAGCGCCGCCCGTGGACCGGCTGCGGGCCTTCGGTTGCGCGATGCTGCGCCGGTCGGCCGACGACCTGGAGCTCCAGCTGGCCGCCGAGCCGTGCGCGCCCCGCCGCTTCACCAATCCGGCTCGCGGCGTGCTGCGCCACCACGTGGTCATGCTGCTTCGGCAGGCGGTCCCGGACGCCGACTGCGAGCTTCTCTCCCACACGCTGATGGGTCAGCTCGACCCGGCCCTGATCCACCACCTGACCAAACAGCGCGGGCTGCCCATGACCCGCCTCGAGGACGCGTGGATCGACCTGGTCGACCGGGTGACGGGTACGGCCCCGACCCGCTGAGGTCCGCTCGCGGATCCCCGTGACCGCTCACGGCTCCCTCACAACTCCCCCGCCGGAAGGGCGCATTGAGGCTTCTGCCAAGATGCCGTACGTCATGGTGCAGATACCGAAAACGCCCGCGCCCCCGTCCCCCGCACCGTCGCGCTCCGTGCCCACGAGCGCCGATGTGGCCCGCCTGGCCGGCGTCTCGCGCGCGACCGTCTCCTACGTCCTCAACAACACCAGCGCCGTACGGATCAGCGAACCCACCCGCCGCCGTGTGCACGAGGCGGCGAAGGAGCTCGGGTACGTACCGCACGCGGCGGCCCGCAGCCTGCGCGCCGGGCACAGCCGCATGGTCCTGATCCCCGCACCGACCTTCCCCGTCGGCCCGCTCTACAGCCGGTTCCTCACCGATCTCCAGAACTCGCTCGCCGGCCTGGACTACACGGTCGTGCAGTACGGCACCGGCGGCCCGCACGGCGACGAAGCCGCCCGCGCCTGGGCCGAGTTGAGGCCCGTGGCCGTGCTCGTGCCCGGCTCCGGGCTCGGCCCGCGCGGAGTGGCGGTGCTCAAGCGCTCGGGGGCGCGGGCCGTGGTCACCCTCGGCCCCGAGACCATCGACGGCGCACACGCCCTGCTCATGGACCACGACGTCGTCGGCCACAGCGCGGGCGCCCACCTCTACGACCGCGGCCGGCGCCGGATCGGTGTCGTCGTCCCGCAGGAACCCGGTCTCGAGGCGTTCTCCGCACCCCGCCTCGACGGCGTGCGCCAGTCGCTGCGCGGCACGGACGCCACGGTGACCGAACTGCCCCTCGCCTACGACGAGCAGGCCGCGGCACGCCTCGCCGCCCGCTGGCGCGGCCTCGGCCTGGACGCCGTGTTCACCTACAACGACGAGTACGCGATGCTGCTGATGCGGGCCCTGCTGGACGAGGGCATCCGCATCCCCGAGGAGACGGCCGTGATCGGCGCCGACGACCTGGTGCTCGGGCGGCTGCTGCGGCCCCGGCTGAGCACGGTCCGTCTGGAGCTGCCCTCCGGCCGTGAACTCGCCGAACTGGTCGACCGCACGGTGCGCAAGCCCACCACCGAGCCCGAGACGCACAAGGTGCTGGGCGCGACGGTGCTGCAGCGCGAATCGACCTGACGCAAGGGCACTTGAGTGGCCGACAGGCGCCGGCGACCCGGCTTTCGTGCCGCGGCACGGCTAGGATGTTGCATGCTCAACAAAACGGGGGCGCGTGCACCCGCGGACCGCGGCACACCGCTGCGCCCGCTCGGCGCGTCCCGCCATGTGACCGCCGAACCGGCCGCGCACGCACGGGAGTTCCGCCATCCCGTCCGCCGGTGACCGATCGATCGGAGAGCCGTCATGCCGTTGCTCGACACCAGGAGCTGGCAGCCCCGCAGCCTCACCGGGCCCGGGTACACCGTCACCGAGCCCGCCACCGGCCAAGCCCTCGGCGCCATCGCCCTCGCCGGCCCCGAGGACGTCGGTGCCGCCGCGGGGCGGGCGGCCACCGCCCAGCACGCGTGGGCACGCACCCCGCACTTCGCCCGCGCCGCCGTCCTCCGCAAGGCGGGCGACCTGTTCACCGAGCACGCCGCCGAACTGCGCGAATGGCTCGTCCGCGAATCGGGTTCCGTCCCCGGCAAAGCCGACTTCGAACTGCACGTCGCCGCCCAGGAGTGCTACGAGGCCGCCGCCCTCGCCTCCCGCCCGGCCGGCCAGGTCCTGCCCAGCGAGGCACCGCGCCTGTCGTACACGCGCCGCGTCCCGGCCGGTGTGGTGGGTGTGATCTCCCCGTTCAACGCCCCGCTGATCCTGTCCATCCGCTCCGTCGCACCGGCCCTGGCCCTGGGCAACGCGGTCCTGCTGAAGCCGGACCCGCGCACGGCCGTCTGCGGAGGGCTGTCACTCGCCGCGGTCTTCGCCGCCGCGGGGCTGCCGGAGGACCTGCTGCACGTGCTGCCCGGCGGCCCGGACGCCGGACAGGCCCTGGTCGCCGACCCGCGGGTGCCGGTCATCTCCTTCACCGGCTCCACCGCCGCCGGGCGGGCCGTGGGCGAGGCCGCCGGCCGTCACCTCAAGCGGGCCCACCTGGAACTGGGCGGCAACTCCGCCATGATCGTGCTGGAGGACGCCGACCTCGACGCGGTGATCTCCACGGCCGCCTGGGGCTCGTTCTTCCACCAGGGCCAGATCTGCATGACCACCGGACGCCATCTGGTGCACGCGTCCCTGTACGACGAGTACGTCGAGCGGCTGGCCGCCAAGGCGGACTCACTCGCCGTCGGCGACCCCTATCGGGACCACGTCCATCTGGGCCCCATCATCGACTCGGGCCAGCTCACCAAGATCAGCGGACTGGTCGAGGCCAGCACGAGCGCGGGTGCCAAGCTCGCCGCCGGCGGCACCCACGACAGGCTCTTCTACCGGCCGACGGTCCTCGCCCATGTCGACGACCGCACGCCCGCATACGCGCAGGAGGTCTTCGGCCCGGTGGCGCCCGTGCGCTCCTTCACCACCACCGACGAGGCGGCGGCGCTGGCCGCGCAGAGCCCGTACGGCCTCTCCCTGGGCATCATCACCAGGGACCCGGCCCGCGGCTTGGACCTCGCCGAGCGCATACCGACCGGCATCGTCCACATCAACGACCAGACGGTCAACGACGAGGCCGTGGCGCCCTTCGGCGGAGTCGCCGCCTCCGGCACCGGCGCCCGCTTCGGAGGTGAAGCCAATCTGGAGGCCTTCACCGAACTGCGCTGGACGACGGTACGCGGAGACGTGGCTCCGTATCCGTTCTAGCCCGCCTGCCGGCCTTCCTGGGCCTGCTGCTCGGCGATCGCCTTGCGAACCTCTTCCATGTCGAGGTTGCGGGCCTGCCCGATGACGTCCGTCAGGGCGGCCTCGGGCAGGGCGCCCGGCTGGGCGAACACGGCGACCTGATCCCGGACGATCATCAGCGTGGGAATGGACTGGATGCCGAAGGCCGCGGCCAGCTCGGGCTGCGCCTCGGTGTCCACCTTGCCGAACACCAGGTCCGGGTTCTCCTCCGCCGCCTTCTCGTAGACCGGGGCGAACTGCTTGCACGGCCCGCACCAGGACGCCCAGAAGTCGATCAGGACGAACTCGTTGTCCGTGACCGTCTGGTCGAAGTTCTCCTTGGTGAGCTCCACGGTGCTGCTCATGGCGTCAATCCCTCTTCCTGGTGTGGGGTCAAGCCGTCGGCACAACACGGCCGACCGGACACGTATTCCGCGCCCCTACCCATGTGGCCAGGGCGCACACCACCCACCAGACTGACCCCATGACGGAAACGGAAACCAACGCGTACGACGTCGTGGTGCTCGGGGCCGGGCCCGTGGGGGAGAACGTCGCCGACCGCACCCGCGCCGCTGGACTCACCACCGCGGTCGTGGAGAGCGAACTGGTCGGCGGCGAGTGCTCCTACTGGGCGTGCATGCCCAGCAAGGCCCTGCTGCGGCCGGTCATCGCCCGCGCGGACGCCCGCCGCGTACCGGGCCTGAGCCAGTCGGTGCAGGGCCCCCTCGACGCCTCCGCGGTCCTCGCCCACCGGGACTACTACACCTCGAACTGGACGGACGACGGTCAGGTCGGGTGGCTCGACTCCATCGGCGCCGACCTGTACCGCGGCCACGGGCGCCTCAGCGGCCCCCGCACCGTGACGGTCACCGGCCCGGACGGCGGCGAGCGCGTCCTGACCGCCCGGCAGGCCGTCGCCGTCTGCACCGGCAGCCGCGCCGCCCTGCCCGGCCTGCCCGGGCTCGACGCGGTCAAGCCGTGGACCAGCCGGGAGGCCACCAGCTCGCAGAGCGTGCCCGGCCGGCTGATCGTGATCGGCGGCGGCGTGGTCGCCACCGAGATGGCCACCGTCTGGCAGGCACTCGGCTCGAAGGTCACGCTGCTGGTCCGCGGCAAGGGCCTGCTCCCCCGGATGGAGCCCTTCGCCGGGGAACTGATCGCCGAGGCGCTCACGGAGGCCGGCGCCGACGTCCGTACCGGCACGTCGGTGGAGTCGGTGACCCGGGAGAACGGGACGGTCGTGGCCGTCACCGACTCGGGCGACCGCATCGAGGCCGACGAGATCCTCTTCGCCACCGGCCGCGCCCCGCGCACCGACGACATCGGCCTGGAGACGATCGGCCTCGACCCCGGCTCCTGGCTGCCGGTCGACGACAGCCTCCGCGTGACCGGCCACGACTGGCTGTACGCGGTCGGCGACGTCAACCACCGCGCCCTCCTCACCCACCAGGGCAAGTACCAGGCCCGCATCGCGGGTGCCGCCATCGCCGCGCGGGGCACCGGCGAGACCCTCCTGGCGGAGCCCTGGGGCGCCCACGCCGCGACGGCCGACCACGCCGCCGTCCCCCAGGTCGTCTTCACCGACCCGGAGGCGGCGGCCGTGGGCCTGTCCCTGGCCGAGGCGGAACAGGCGGGGCACCGGGTGAAGGCCGTCGACGTGGATCTGTCCTCCGTCGCCGGGGCCGGCCTGTACGCCGACGGCTACCAGGGCCGCGCCCGCATGGTCGTCGACCTCGATGACGAGACCCTGCGCGGCGTCACCCTCGTCGGCCCCGGCGTCGGCGAACTCATCCACTCCGCGACCATCGCGGTCGCCGGCCAGGTCCCGATCAGCCGCCTGTGGCACGCCGTCCCGTCGTACCCGACGATCAGCGAGGTGTGGCTGCGGCTGCTGGAGGCGTACCGCGACGCGTGACCTGCGGTCCGTCCGGGCCGGGTCAGGCAGGGGCGACACCCTCCAGGTGTGCGCGGGCACGGCCGGCTCACGGGGGTCGTCGTCCCACACGACCTCCTCCGCCTCCGGCAGCAGCAGCACCAGGTCCGGCGGCAGCGCGTCGACGGCGCCCTCGTCGTGCGTGACCATGGCGGTCGCGCCCGAGTGCACCAGACCCGCCAGGGCGAGCCGGGTCTTCTCGCCGCCGGACAGGACGCCGACCCGCTTGGTCCTCGGCTAGGGAATTCGGGGCGTGGACATGCGGTCACCGTAACGGAGGCGCCCCTGCCCGGCGCCTGCGATTTTCGGCGGAGCTCCGCGCGCTACGGCAGCTCGAAGCCGAGCGCCCGCGCTGCCTCCTGCGGTGTCGGCTGAGTCCAGCGCTCCGCCATCGCCTGGTTGGACGACAGGGAACGCGACTCGGCGCGGTCCAGGTAGAGGACGCCGTCGAGGTGGTCCGTCTCGTGCTGCACGATCCGTGCCGGCCACCCCGTGAACACCTCGTCCAGCGCCCGCCCCTGCTCGTCCTGCCCGATCAGCCGCACCGCGGCGGGCCGCGCCACCACCGCCTGCCAGCCCGGCACGCTCAGGCAGCCCTCGAAGAACGCGGCCCGCGCGTCGCCGACGGGCTCGTAGGCGGGATTGACCAGCGCGCGGAACGGCTGCGGCACCCGCCCGCGCACCAGCCGCACCTCCTCCGGCACCGGCGCCGGATCCTCGATCACCGCGATCCTGAGCGGCACCCCGACCTGCGGAGCCGCCAGGCCGACCCCGGGCGCCGCGCGCATGGTGATCCGCAGCGCCTCGACGAACCGGGCCAGCAGGGCGGGTTCCAGCTGACCGTCGTACGGCTCGGTACCGTGCCGCAGCACCGGGTCGCCGGCCGCGACGATGGTCAACGGCAAGCCACGGTCGAGGAGTTGCTCGACCCGCTCGGCCAGGGGTGCGCGATCGCTCGGTGTTCCCATCGCGTCAGGATGGCACGGCACCCCCCACCACCGCGTGACGCACGTCACACATGTTCTCCGGGAACTGAACGCCCCGCCGCACCGACTACTGGACCGCCACGGCCACCGCCAACACCGCGACGGCCCAGAAGACGTCCCCCGGAGAAGCCCGCCGATGACCACCGCTCCCTCGACCACCACGGACGAGGCCCCGCAGCCAGCCGCCCCGGCACCGTCGAAGAGCAGCTGGGCCCCCTTGCGCCCGCTGATCCTCCGCCTGCACTTCTACGCCGGGGTGCTGGTGGCGCCGTTCCTCCTCGTCGCTGCCGTCACGGGCCTGCTGTACGCCGGCTCGTTCCAGGCCGAAAAGCTCGTGTACGACCACGAACTGACCGTTCCCGTCGGCGAGGAGAAGCTGCCGATCAGCGAGCAGGTGGCCGCCGCCCGCAAGGCCCACCCCGAAGGCGCGATCTCGGCCGTACGCCCCTCACCCGAGGCCGACGCGACGACCAGGGTGATGCTGACCGGCGTCCCGGGCGTCGACGAGGGCCACGCGCTCGCCGTGTTCGTCGACCCTTACACCGCCGAGGTGCGCGGCTCCCTCGAACAGTACGGCTCGACCGGCGCGCTGCCGCTGCGCACCTGGATCGACGAGTTCCACCGGGACCTGCACCTGGGTGAGCCGGGGCGGCTCTACAGCGAGTTGGCGGCCAGCTGGCTGTGGGTGATCTCGGCGGGCGGGCTGGTGCTGTGGTTCTCCCGCCGCCGTGCCCTGCGCAAGGTGCGGGGGACGAAGGGGCGGCGGCGCACGCTCGGCCTGCACGGCACGGTCGGCGTGTGGGCGGCGGCCGGGTTCTTCTTCCTCTCGGCGACCGGTCTGACCTGGTCGGCCTACGCCGGTGCCACCATTGACGAGCTGCGGACCTCGCTGGGCCAGGCCACCCCGTCGGTGTCGGCGGCGGCCGGCGGTGAACACTCCGGCCACGGCTCCGCCGCCGGGCAGGCGGGCGACGCCGCGCACGGCGTGGGCCTGGACAAGGTTCTGGCGGCGGCGCGGGCCGAGGGGCTCGGCGACCCGGTGGAGATCGTGCCGCCCGCGGACGCGAACTCCGCGTACGTCGTCAAGCAGGTGCAGCGCAGCTGGCCCTCGAAGCAGGACGCCGCCGCGATCGACCCGGCCGACGGCAAGGTCATGGACGTGCTGCGCTTCGCCGACCATCCCGTGCTCGCGAAGCTCACCCGGTGGGGCATCGACCTGCACACCGGCATCCTGTTCGGCCTGGCCAACCAGATCGCCCTGATGCTGCTCGCGCTGTCCCTGATCCTGCTGATCGTCTGGGGGTACCGCATGTGGTGGCAGCGCGGCCGCGGCACCGCCTTCGGCCGTCCGGTCCCGCGCGGCGCCTGGCAGCAGGTCCCGCCCCAGATCCTCGTACCGCTGCTGGCGGGCGTCGCCGTACTGGGGTACTTCCTGCCCCTGTTCGGCATCCCGCTGGCGGCCTTCCTCGCCGTCGACGTCCTGCTGGGGGAGATCGCCTACCGGCGAGGGCGGCGGTCCTACGGCACACCGGTCGCGTAGCGGACCCGCCGGCACACGGATGCCCGGCTCCACACGGAGCCGGGCACCTTCAAGTGCGGCGCGGGTCAGCGCTGCTCGAAGTCACCGGCGAGCGCCGAGGCGATCCGCAGGTGCGACTCCGCCTCCTCGTGCCGGTTCTGCCGTTGCAGGGTGCGGCCGAGCATCAGCCGGGCGTATTGCTCCACCGGGTCCCGTTCGACGATCGTCCGCAACTCGCCCTCGGCACGACGCAGTTGGGCCGAGTGGTAGTAGGAGCGCGCCAGGAGCAGCCGGGGCCCGGTCTGCTCGGGCACCTCCTCGACCAGCCCGACCAGGACGCGCGCGGCGGCGGCGTAGTCCTTGGCGTCGAAGAACAGCTGCGCGCGCTCCCAGCGCTCGGCCGGGGTTCCGTGGGCGTAGTACGTCGTGTCCTGGGTCGTGTTCACTCGGTGCCTCCTTCGAGGCCGACAACCGAGCCTGCCCGTTGGATATTCCGCTGACCGGACGAGGCCCGGGACTATCGGCTCAGGGCGCTCAGCTCGGCACCGGCCCGGTCGGTGATCAGGCTCAGCACCCGGCCCGTGACGGCCAGGTCCTCCGCAGGTATGCCGTCGTAGATCCGGGCGGTGATGGGGGTCGTCTCGCCGGAGGTCGTGGCGTACAGCTTCCGTCCGGCGTCCGTGATCCGTAGGCTCGACGCCCCGTCCGGGGTCAGCAACCGCGCGGCGATCAGCTCGTCGAGCACGCCGTGCACCTCGGCCGCGTCGATCTTCAGGGCGCCGGTGACGCCGTCGACGAGCTGCTCGCGTCCGACCGGGCCGTCGGCCAGGGCGGCGAGGCGGAGGGTGACGGACTGCTGGAAGGTGATGCCGTGCCGGTCCAGCACGTGCTCGAGGAGAGCGCGGCCGGCGTAGTGGGCCAGGGCGATGACCCGGGGGTCGACGAGGGGGGTGGTGGTCATGACTGCTCCGTCTCGTTCTCGCTGAAGGGTTCAAGAGGCGCGTCGAGCAGGGTCGTCAACTCGCGCGTGAACTCCCGGGTGCGTGCGCTGTCGAGGCCGCCGAGCGGGTCGAGGAGCTGCTGAAGGAGGCCGTGGACGACCTCGATCGCCCGCCGGGTGACCTCATGGCCCCGCTCGGTGAGCGCGAGCTGCACCGCGCGTGGGTCGCGCGGGTCGCGGGTGCGCTCCAGGAGACCGGCGGTCTCCAGCGCGCGGGCCAGCTTCGACACGTAGAGCGGCTCGAGTCCGGTGCGGTCGGCGAGGCGGCGCTGGCTGGGCCGCTCGCCGGAGCGCTGCATGCCGTGCAGCGAGGCCACCAGCGAGTACTGCGCGTGGGTGAGGCCCAGCGGGGCCACCGCACGGTCGACCGCGACCCGCCACTTCATCGACAGCCGCCACACCAGGAACCCGGGCGTCGCGCCTTCGGAACCGTTGCTCATGGGAAATACAGTACATGGCTACTATGTCCATGGCTACTGTTTTCGCGACGCCTGCCGCGCGACCCGAACGTGACGCTGACGCAAGGCCTCGTGCCGGACTAGGTTGGGCGCCATGAGCAATCTTGAGCGCGAAGCGGTCCCCTCCCCGTGCGGTGGCCGTGGCTTCGTGGTGGCGGAGCCGGTGCGTGAACTCCTCAGCCCGCGCCGGGTCAAGCTGGGCGAGTCCAGCGAGGTCCGCCGGCTGCTGCCCAACCTCGGCCGCCGTATGGTCGGGGCCTGGTGCTTCGTCGACCACTACGGTCCCGACGACATCGCCGACGAGCCCGGCATGCAGGTGCCGCCGCATCCCCACATGGGTCTGCAGACGGTGAGCTGGCTGCACGAGGGCGAGGTGCTGCACCGCGACTCCACCGGCAGCCTCCAGACGATCCGCCCGCGCGAACTCGGCCTGATGACCTCCGGCCGGGCGATCAGCCACTCGGAGGAGAGCCCGCGCTCGCACGCCCGCTTCCTGCACGGCGCGCAACTGTGGGTCGCCCTCCCCGACAGCCACCGTCACACGGACCCGCGCTTCGAACACCACGCCGATCTGCCGGTCGTCACGGCCCCCGGCCTCACGGCCACGCTGCTCCTCGGCGACCTCGACGGCGCGACCTCACCCGGCACGGCGTACACCCCGATCGTCGGCGCCGACCTGGCCCTGACCCGAGGCGCGGACGTACGCCTGCCCCTGGAGCCTGACTTCGAGTACGCCGTGCTCTCCATGTCCGGCGAGGCCCACGTCGACGGCGTCCCGGTGCTCCCCGGCTCCATGCTCTACCTCGGCTGCGGCCGCAGCGAACTGCCCCTGCGGGCGGAGTCGGACGCGGGCCTGATGCTTCTGGGCGGCGAACCGTTCGAGGAGGAGCTGATCATGTTCTGGAACTGGATCGGACGGTCGCAGGGGGAGATCGAGCAGGCGCGGCGGGACTGGATGGAAGGGACGCGGTTCGGAGAGGTGAAGGGGTATGACGGTGCCCCGCTGCCGGCCCCCGAGCTGCCGGTGACCCCTCTGAAGCCACGAGGAAGAGTTCGCTGACGTGCGGAAAGGTGTCGCAGTACTCTTGCTGCCCCTTCGCCGACTCTGCTGACGCGTCATCAGCTCCCTTCCGGGGAATCCCACCTTCACTGCAAGGCTCAAAGCACGTCACCGGTGCACCAGTCGGTCGGCCCCTTGACGGTGGGCTGCTGCTTGGCGAATTCCATGGTGCGTGCTGCGGGTGTCCGCGGGCGTCAGTCGGCTGGATCGGGTGTCTGTGCGGGGGCGGGCTGCTCCGTGGCGGCGGACGTACTGGTCCAGCTGTCGAGGATGTTGAGGGCTTCGGCAGAGGGCGACGCGGGTTCCGGGGTGTAGATGACCAGGGTCTGTTCGGGGTCGCCTTCGACGGCCAGGACCACGTAGTCGAGGGTGAGATCGCCGACGAGAGGGTGGTGGAGGCGTTTGGTGCCGCTGGTGTGGGCTTGGACGTCATGGTCGGCCCACATGCGGCGGAAGGTGTCGCTGTGCAAGGACAGTTCGCCGATCAGCTCGGTGAGCTGCGGGTCGTCAGGGTGGCGTCCGGCGTACAGGCGCAGCATGGCCAGGCAGTCGCCGGCGACCTGGTTCCAGTCGGCGTACAGGCTGCGGGCGGCCTCGTCGAGGAAGACGAAGCGGGCGAAGTTGCGCTCGCGACGGGGCCGGGCCTCGAAGTCGGCGTAGAGGGCGTGGGCAAGCCGGTTGGCCGCCAGGACGTCTGTGCGTCGCCCCTGGACCACCGCGGGGACGCTGAGTGAGTCCAGGGTTCGGTACAGGACTGGGTGAACCCTTTGGGGGGCCAGGGGGCGCTTGCGGCGTGTCCGGGTGGCGGTGGGCTGGGCGAGGTCGAAGAGGTGGGCGCGTTCGGTGTCGTCCAGGTGCAGGGCGCGGGCGACGGCCTCCAGGACGCTTTCGGAGACGCCCTGGGTGCGGCCCCGCTCCAGGCGGATGTAGTAGTCGACGCTGACTCCGGCGAGCTGGGCGACTTCCTCGCGGCGCAGCCCCGGCACGCGGCGGGCGCCGCCATGGGGGGCGAGGCCCGCCTGTTCGGGGGTGACCCGGGCCCGTCGGGTGCGCAGGAACTCGCGGATCTCACTGCTGCGGTCCATAGGTCCACCGTACGGCGGGCCTCCCTTCGCCGGAGCCGGCGAAGGGGGTCTGGCAGACCCCCGGAAGAGCCGTGCCCCGTACAGGGGTCCGGGCGGGGCCGGCGGGTGGTTGCCTGGACAGCGGGCCTGCTGCACGGCACTGATCGTTCGAGTGGTACGCGCCGTAACGGCACGTTGGAGATCGTCGTTGCCGCTGACCGCAGTCTGCCCTCACACCGTACGTCTGGAGATGAGGACACCCCCATGGCTTTGAACCTGACCGGCACGGTCGCACTCGTCACCGGTGCGAGCAGCGGTATCGGTGCCGCCACCGCCCGCCGGCTCGCCGAGCAGGGCGCCTCGGTGGCGCTCGTGGCCCGCCGCAAGGACCGCCTGGAAGCTCTCGCGGCCGAGATCGAGCAGGCCGGTGGCACCGCGCTGGTGGTGGCAGCGGACATCACCGATCGTGTCCAGGCCGAGGACGCCGTTTCAGCAGGTCATCGAGCGGTTCGGACGACTGGACACCCTGGTCAACAACGCCGGCCTGATGCTTCTGGGCCCCGTCCTCGGCGCCGATGCCGAGGAGTGGGACCGCATGATCGCCGTCAATGTCCAGGGCCTGCTCTACACCACCCGCGCCGCCCTGCCGCACCTGCTGAAGTCAGCCGAACAGGGCCCGCGCCAGGTCGCCGACATCGTCAATATCGGCTCCTACGCCGGCCGCGTGGCGAGCAAGGGCTTCGGCGTCTACAACGCCACCAAGTTCGGCGTGCACGCCTTCACCGAGTCCTTGCGCCAGGAAGTCACCGAGCGTCACGTGCGCGTCGGTGTGCTTGAACCGGGCGCCGTGGAGAGCGAACTGGGCACGCACAACAAGCCCGAAGTCCGCGGCGAGATGATCGACCCCTTCTTCGAGGGGACCGAGGTCCTGGCCGCCGAGGACATCGCCGACGGTGTCGCCTACATGGTCACCCGTCCCCGCCACGCCGCCGTCGGCGAGTTGTGGATCATGCCCACCGAGCAGGCCTGAGCACCTCCACGCCCGGTCTCCCCGGCCAAGGCAACGCATCAAGTCCCCCATCCACCCGGGCCGCATACAGCCCCGGAAAGGAATCCCCCATGAGCAAGGTCGTTTTCGTCACCGGTGCAGGACGCGGTCTGGGTACCGACATCGCCCGTCAGGCCCTCGCGGCCGGCCACCAGGTCGTCGCCACCGGCCGTCGCCCCGAGGAGGTCGAGAAGACCCTGGGCGGCCCGCAGGACAACCTGCTCGCCACCAAGCTGGACGTCACCAGCCTCGAGGACGCACAGGCCGCCGCGCAGGCCGCTGTCGGCCGGTTCGGCCGCATCGACGTCCTGATCAACAACGCCGGGAACTTCTACGCCGGCTTCTTCGAGGAGATCTCCCCGGAGCACATGCACCGACAGATCGAGACCAACCTCTACGGGCCGATGAACGTCACCCGCGCCGTTCTGCCCGTCATGCGCGCACAGCGCGACGGCCACATCATCACCCTCTCCTCGATCGCCGGCCTGGTCGGCGCCGAGTTCAACGCCGCCTACGCCGCCTCCAAGTTCGGCGTCGAGGGCTGGATGGAATCGCTGCACCAGGACATCGCCCCGTACAACATCCGCACCACGATCGTGGAGCCCGGCTTCTTCCGCACCGAGCTGCTCGTGGACGCCTCCACCACCTGGCCCGAGCCGACCATCGACGACTACGCCGAGCGCACCACCACGACGGTCGAGGCGTGGAAGAGCATCAACGGTCAGCAGCCCGGCGACCCCGCCAAGCTCGCCCACGCCCTGCTGACCATCGCCGACCAGATCGAGCCGCCGCTGCGCTTCCTCGCCGGCGCCGACGCCATCGAAGGCGCCACGGCCAAGGCCAAGGAACTCCTCGCCCAGGCCGAAGCCTCCCGCGAACTGGGCGGCAACCTCGGCCACGACGACACCGACGCCTGAGGCAGCTGACACACCGGGCGGTCCAACCCATCGGTCACATAACAGCGTTCACCGGGCCGGCAGCCTCGCCATCTCCAACGCGCCGGGGCCGAGGATCCCGATGCTCCCCGGCCCGCGACGTCCGGCGGCCCGGTGCGGTCCAAGCGGATGTGGAACTTCGCGGGGGCCGCCTTCCCACTGACCACGAGCACCTCGCTCGACCAGGCGCAGGATCAGATCCGCGAGGGCGAGGTCGTCGGCGCGTACGTCCTGCCCACCTCCAGGGGCGGTGAGGCGACGCTCTACACCTCCTCGGCCGCCGGGCGGTGGGCATGGCCGTGCGGCTGTGAATCCTCTTCGACGTCCTCATCGGCGCGATCAACGGCCACGGCCGGCGATGGTCGGTTCGGGCAACAGCTCCGACTGTTACGTCAGCACAAAGCGCCCGAGGGAGATCCGTCCGACTTCGCCACCGGGCACCCCTGCTCGGAATCGGAACGAAACGAGACCGGCCGCCGGTTGTTTCGACCGGCTAGCGGGTTCGCGTCAACTCGCGTCGGTTTTGAGGCTCCCCGGAGCTTGCCGCGCTTAGCGAACCCTTTAGACAGCCATGCACACTTAGCCGGCCCTTGACGATTCATTTGCCCATTACAGGTACGTACTTGACGTGGCGATGGCCGGAAGGAGGTGTCAGTTGCGCGGTGGGACGACACGGACCGCGACGGCGATCCTCGTCGCCGTCCTGCTGGGCTTCCAAGCCCTCGCACTCACGGCGTTCTTCACGTCAGCACACGCCGTCAGCCGCCCGGAGACCAAGGCTCAGCTGGAGATCCAGCCCTCCGGCAAGGCACTTCGCGACGTACTCCCGAACGAAGTCGCCACCTGTCGCGAAGGTGGCCATGCCGGAGATGCGACCGGTCCTCTGCGCGCTCGCGACAGGTTCCGCGGCAGCGCAGCCGCACTCGGCGGATCAGGGCGGCTCTTGCCGCGGCAGCACGTGACGGCCGCACAGGCACTGTCCGCGCCCGCCACCGCGCATCACCGTGCGTCGAGATCCGCGACCGCGCACAAACCACCGGCGCTTCAGGTCTTCCGCTGCTGAGGAGCAGAGCGGTTCCCCCCACCCCTGTCATGCCGGTCCGACGCGCCCCCACTGCGCGTCAGGAGGAGTCACCACACTCATGCGACCCCATATCGACAGCCCTCGAATGCTCCGCTACTCCGATACGTTCCAGATGTTCCGAGGGGGCTGGTGACCATGCTGTCCAAGTTCCCTCACCTGAGGCAGGACTTCCTCGCCTCGATCGTCGTCTTCCTGGTCGCCGTGCCGCTGTGCGTCGGCGTGGCGGTCGCCTCCGGCGTTCCCGCGGAGCTGGGCCTCATCACCGGCATCGTGGGCGGGCTCGTCACCGGGCTCATGCCCGGCAGCAGCCTGCAGGTGTCCGGACCCGCCGCCGGCCTCACCGTGCTGGTCTTCGAGGCCGTCAGCCAGTTCGGGGTGGCCACGCTCGGCGTGATCGTGCTGCTCGCCGGCCTGCTCCAGCTCGCCATGGGCTTCTTCAGGATAGGCCGCTGGTTCCGGGCGATATCCGTGTCGGTGGTCGAGGGCATGCTCTGCGGTATCGGCCTGGTGATCATCGCCGGGCAGATCTACGCGGCGGCGGGCCTGAAGGCACCGGAGTCCGGGACCGGCAAGATCGCGGGCCTGCCCGGGGCGTTCGCCGACGCCCTCGGCAACACCACGGCCCTGACCTCCCTCGCCATCGGGGCGGGCACCGTCACCGTCATCGTGCTGTGGAAGAAACTGCCGAAGGCCGTGCAGTCCGTGCCCGGCGCCCTCGCTGCGGTCGTCCTGGCCACGGTCGCCACGCTCGCCTTCAGCCTGCCCGTCGCCACCGTCCAGGTGGAGGGTCTGCTCGGCGTCATCCAGGTACCCGGGTCCGAGGCCTTCGGCGAGCTGGCCGGCCCGGCCATCTGGGGCACCATCATCGCGTTCGCGCTGATCGCCTCCGCCGAGTCCCTGTTCAGCGCGGCGGCCGTGGACCGCCTGCACGACGGTCCGCGCACCCAGTACAACAAGGAGATGATCGCCCAGGGCGCGGGCAACACCGTGTGCGGCCTGCTGGGCGCGCTGCCGATGACCGCGGTGATCGTGCGCAGCTCCGCCAACGTCAACGCGGGTGCGAAGACCAAGGCGTCGCGGGTGATGCACGGCGTGTGGCTGCTGCTGTTCGCCGCCGCGATGCCGTGGGCCCTGGCGCTGATCCCGCTGCCCGCCCTGGCCGGCATCCTGGTGCACGCGGGCTGGAAGCTGATTCCGTTCCGTCAGGTCGTGGTGCTGTGGCGGTCGCACAAGGGTGAGGCGCTGATCCTGGTCGTCACGGCCGTGTCGATCGTCGCGGTGAACATGTTCGAGGGCGTGCTCATCGGTCTGGCCCTGTCGGTCGTCAAGACCGCCTGGGAGACCTCGCACAGCAGGACGGAGATCGTCGACAAGGGCGTGGGTCCCATCCAGGTCCACCTGACGGGCAACGCGACGTTCCTGCGGCTGCCGAAGATCCTCGACAGCCTGGAGACGCTGCCCCAGGACCGCCCGGTCGAGTTGGACTTGTCGGGTCTGCACCACCTCGACCACGCCTGCCGCACGGCCCTGGAGAACTGGGCCGAGCGGCACAGTGCGGTCAGCGATGAACCCGTGAAGGTCACGGCGAACACCTGAGACCGCTCGGTGGCCGGGCGGTTCTCCGACACGTGTACCGCCCGGCCCACGCTGAATCGCAAGGGTGGCGGCACGGTACCGGGACGCGCCGAAGGTCTCGGTCCTGCCCCAGTCCCACATCGTCCACGGCCAGGCCTCGCTGTGCCGTGCCCGGACATGGACGTAGTCTGCCTGACATGGCCGACGCACAGACACTTACGCCCCGTGAAGCCTTCGAGATGCTGCTGGACGGCAACCAGCGGTTCGTCGCCGGTTCGCCGGAGCATCCGAACCAGGACGCCGCGCGCCGCACCGAGGTCGTCCCGGCCCAGAACCCGTTCGCCGTGCTTTTCGGCTGCTCCGACTCCCGCCTGGCCGCCGAGATCATCTTCGACCGCGGCCTGGGGGACCTGTTCGTGGTCCGCACCGCCGGACACGTCGCGGGGTCGGAGGTACTGGGCAGCATTGAGTACGGGGTGAGCGTGCTCGGCGCCCCGCTGGTCGTGGTGCTGGGCCACGACGCGTGCGGCGCGGTCGCGGCCACCCGCTCCGCCGTCGACGACGGCACGCCGGCGGGTGGCTATGTGCGGGACGTGATCGAGCGGGTGACTCCCAGCGTGCTGGCCGCCCGCGCTGCCGGGCGCACCGAGGACGCCGACTTCATCGCCGAGCACATCCGGCACACCGTCGACATTCTGCTGGAGCGTTCCCGCGTCCTGGCCCAGGCGGTCGATGCGGGGCAGGCCGCCGTGGCCGGACTGTCGTACCGGCTGTCCGACGGAACGGCCCGCTTGGTCACCGCCCGCGGCCTTGAGGTGCCCACAGACGCGATTGCGTGAAGCCGGGTGTTCTGCGTTCCTGAAAGCACGGCACGACCGGAGCTCCTTCGGTGAGCAGCGCCCTCGCCGACACCGCCGAGCAGGCGTGGCTCGCCGAGCACCCCGGCGCCGTCGTGACCCGGCGCAACCTCGGCGACCCTTCGCGTCGTGTCCGGCTGACAGCATGCCGCTCCGGACGAGCGCGGACGCGGGCCTGGACTTCGCGGACGGCTTTGGAGTGGGACCGTGAAGAACCGGCTCCACCTGCACCTGCGACCGGACGATCAGGACCGTGAGATCGCTCGCGCCGTGCCCGTGCCACCCGGCAGGCGTGGCAAGATCCGCGGACATGGAGTTCGAACGAGCGGATCGGCCCGTAGCCCTGGTGACCGGGTCCACGTCGGGGATCGGGGAGGCCGTCGCGCGGCGGCTGGCGGCTGACGGGATGAGCGTCGTCGTGCACTCGCGGCGCAGTGCGGAGGCCGGCGAGGCCCTGGCGGCGGAGCTGGGTGGGGCGTACGTACGGGCGGATCTGGCACAGGAGGAAGAGGCCCGGGGACTGGTCGAGGCGGCTCTCGACCGGTACGGGCGGCTGGACGTGCTGGTGAACAACGCGGGCATCAGCCGGCCGATCCCGCATGACGACCTCGCTGCGGCGACACCGGCGGACTGGCGGCAACTGCTGGAGGTCAACCTGATCGCGCCCTGGGTGCTGTGTACCGCGGCCCTTCCGGCGCTGCGCCGCTCCCCGGCGGGCGGCAGCATCGTGAACATCACCAGCCACGCCGGCGTCCGGCCCAAGGGCTCCTCGGTGCCCTACGCGGCGAGCAAGGCCGCGCTGAACCATGTGACCCGGCTGCTCGCGGCCGCGCTCGGGCCCGAGGTGCGGGTGAACGCGGTGGCGCCGGGGCTGGTGGACACGCCGATGACGAAGGAATGGGCACAGGCCCACGAACTGTGGCGGGACCGGGCCCCCATGCATCGCCCCGCCCTGCCCGACGACGTGGCCGGCCTCGTGGCATCGATGATCGCCAGCACCTATCTCACCGGCGAGGTCGTCGTGCTCGACGGCGGGCTGAACCTGACCTGAGGAGCCGTCGGTTCACGGCCCGTCCGGCCTCGGCCCGGCCCGACGGGCCTCGGTCGCCCGCGATGTTCACGCCGGGCCGTCGGCGCGCTTGTCACGGATCCGCTGGGCGACGTCGCGCAACTTGATGTTGTGATGCTGGGAGATGTTGCGCAGGACGTTGAAGGCGTCGTCCTCGCTCATCCCGTGACGTTCCATGAGCATGCCCATGGCCTCGCCGATGGCGTGCCGGGTCTCCAGGGCGTGCTCGAGCTGGTCGATGGTACGGGCGTCCGCGAGGGCGACGGCGGCGTGCGAGGCCAGCAGCCAGCCGGCGGTGGCGTTCTCCTCGGTGAAGATCCCCGGGCGGCGGGCGTACAGGTTCAGCGCCCCGAAGTCCTCGTCGTGGGTGTAGAGCAGGACGCCGGTCATGCTGCCGATGCCCAGCCCGCGCGCGGCCTCGGCGTACCGCGGCCAGTCCGGCTGGGGCCTGTTCATGTCCGCGATCCGGAACACCCGCTCCTTCTCCGCGCGACGGGCCAGATCGAAGCACGGCCCCTCGCCCAGTTCGCCCTGCAGACGATCGGATTCCTCGACCATGTCGCCGTACGAGGACAGCGTCACGGCACGGCCCTTGCGCACCGCGAGGACCCCGGCCGCGTCACAGCCGTCCACCAGCTTCACGGCCGACGCCGCGATCTCGTCCAGCGTCTGCTGCACCGAGTCCTGCTTCAGGAGGGTCCGCGCGAGCACGGCCATGTCCTCGGCGAACTTCTGCCACTCCATGCGCCACCGCCCGTGTCGATCACCAGTTCAGCCACCCTACGCTCAGCCTGGTCCTTCACCGTCGAAGGCGCCAGGACCGCGGAGCGTCACCTTCTCCGTCAAGGTCGCGGTCACGAGATGGCACCGCACCTGTGTCGCCGACGAGCCCGTCCCATAACCTCGTGCAGAACAACGTCAGACGTCAGGTGGATCCACCGTGAGGAGGCGAGGGTGCTCGGTAGCGGCACGGGTGCGCGGTTGCTCGCGGGCGCCATGGTGGCGGTCTGCATGGTGCTCGTCGGCCCCAGCGCACCGAGCGGTGCCCTCTTCGCCGGGTCACGGCCCGCCGGCGCCGTCCGCGACGTCGTACCGAACCGGGTCATGACGTGGAACATCTGCAACCCCTGCGAGGTGAGCGATGTCCACCGGGCCGCGGAGATCGCCGCGTACGCGCCCCAGGTCGTCGGTCTCCAGGAAGCGTGCGTGCGTGACGTCGAGAGGATCCGGGAGTATCTGGAGAACCTCCACGGGCTCGTCTACCACGTCGAGTACGGGACGGTGCTTCGCAAGTGGGGCCGCTGCGGCGGCACGCCGTGGAGCCCGGGGGCCTACGGGCAGGCGATCCTCTCGGCCGCACCGATGACGGACCCGGTCGCCGTGGAGTATCCCGACGGCGGATCCGAGGACCGTGGGTACATGGCCGTCACCACCACCGTGGGCGACCGGTCCGTCCGGGTCTTCAACACGCATCTCGCCCAACGACGGCAAGAGGCGGTCCGCACCGATCAGACCCGCGTGCTCGCCGCGGAGCTCGCCCGGCACGACCGCGCGATCCTTCTCGGCGACTTGAACGCCGTGCCGGACGCCCCCGAACTCGGCGGGATCTGGGCGCTGGCCACGGATGCGGACCCGCAGTGCCGTCCGTCGCCCACCGGGACCTGCGGGCCGACCACCGACTGGCAGACCAAGTTCGACTACGTGTTCCTGCGCGGCATCGTCCCGCTCGAGCACCGTGTCCTTCCGAGTCCGTACTCGGACCACCATCTGCTGCACACCGATCTGGACCTGACGTGAGTGGCCGTCCCGGCCGGCTCTGCCGCTGAGCGCCCCCTCTGCCCCCGGTGCCGCAGGTCAGCGGCCCGTGCGGGCCGCGTGGGGAGGCGCGTCACCGTGACGACGTGGAATTTCCCTTCGTATGGGCATACGGGGAAGGCAAGCAAGCAGGGCAAGCCGGCGAGCGGGACGCCGGCCCGATCGGCAGGGAGGCCGCGATGACGGGGCCGGAGCGCACGGAGACCGTTCACGGGCCGTCCGTGCCGACAGCGTCCATCGTGCTGGCCGGGTCTCTGGAAGCCATCGGCGCCGGCGCCTACGTCGTGGACGAGCAGGGCTGCATCATCGCCGCGAACGCCCGCGCCGAGTACCTGCTGGGCCGGTCCGCCGAAGACCTGATCGGGCATGACGCGCACGACCTGCTGCACCGCGGCCCGCAAGGGCAGCCGCTGCCCCGCACCCAGTGCGCCATGCGGCACGCGTTCCACGCCGGACGCACGGCCCAGGCCGACGAGGACTACTTCGCCCGCGCCGACGGCTCCCTGCTGCGCATCTCCTGGCTGATCACGCCGTACGACGTCGGCGGCCGGCACGGCGGCACGCTCGTCGTCTTCCACACCCCCGACCACCCACAGGTCACCGAGCCGCAACCGGAGCCGGCGGCCCAGCCGCTGTCGGAGCTGCACCGGCTGGCCCTGCTGGCCGAGACCACCGCGCAGCTGACCTCCACGCTCGACGTCGAGGAGGCGCTGCGGCGGCTGGTGACCCTGGTCCTGCCCCGCCTCGCGGACTGGGCGATCGTCGATCTGATCACGGAACGTGACGAGGTGTGGCGTACCGTCGTGGTCCATGCCGACGGTGACACCCTCGTGCACCACGAGGATCTGCAGGGGCCGATGCCGCCGGTTCCCGAGGAATCCCCGATGCCCCTGTCCCGGGCCCTGCGCGGCGTCGCCTCCAACCTGGCCGGCCCGCAGACCTACCAGGGGCCACCGGACTCCGGCATCGCGGTCGAGCAGCGCCGCCTGTTCGAAGCGACGGGGATGCACTCCGCGGCCATCGCGCCCATCCGCAGCACCCGTGCGGTCCTCGGAGCGCTGACCCTGGGCCGCGACGAGAATCGGGCGGCTTTCACGCCCGTGGACCTTCCCCTGATCGAGGACATCGCACGCCGTGCCGGTCTCGCCCTGGACAACGCCCGCCTCTACCAGCGTCAGCGCAAGGTGGCCGAGACCATGCAGAACCATCTGCTGCCGCAGATGCCGGGCGTCACGGGTCTGGAGATGACCGTCCGCTACCTGCCCGCACCCGACGCGTCACAGGTCGGCGGTGACTGGTACGACGCCTTTGCCCTGGCCGACGCGTCCACCGCCCTGGCCATCGGAGACGTCGTCGGCCACGACCTGGAGGCGGCGGCCGGCATGGCGCAGGTCCGCAACATGCTCCGCGCCTACGCCTGGTCCCAGCACGAACCCCCCAGCCGGATCGTCGAACGGCTCGACCAGGCGATTCAGCACATCACCGACGTCGACATGGCCACGACGATCTTCGCCCGGGTCGAACCGGCCGACGACGGGCACTGGAAACTGTCCTGGACCAACGCCGGCCATCCGCCGCCGCTGCTGATCAGCCGGGACGGTCTGGCCCGCTACCTCACCGACGGCCACGGCATCCTCCTGGGCACCCAGACGGGCACCCGACGCCCTGACGCGACCGCTCTGCTCCCGCCCGGCTCCACCCTGGTGCTGTACACGGACGGCCTCATCGAAGCGCCCCGCCGCACCCTCGACGAGGGCCTCGACCGACTGCGCCAGCACGCCGCCGCCCTCGCGCACCGGCCCCTCGCCTCGTTCACCGACGAGCTCCTGCGCCGTGTCCGGCCCTCCGGCAACGACGACGACGTGGCCCTCCTGGCGCTGCGCGTCCCCGAGGGCTGACCTGCGCCATCCCCGACTCATGCGCAGGTCGGCCCGCCGTGGGGGGCCGTCCGGCCTCGTGAAGTGACGGTGAAAACCCGGTGGAGACCATGTCGGTGGGTCCGCTTATGCTGCACCGGAAGATCACGCGGGACCAGGGGAGGGCGCGGCATGTTCGGCAAGCTGTTCGGCAGGGGTGCGGAGAGACCGGCGCCGGATCCGCATGTCCTTCCTGCGCCGCGCAGGCAGAAGAACGGGATGTACACGCTGCGCGCGCTCGGGGACGCGCGGGTGCTCGCGCTGATCGAGGCGGCCGACGCGGGCGACTGGGAGGCGGTCAAGGCGGCGCTGGTCCCCTTCGATCTCGGCCGCGACCACCGAGTCCTGGGTGAGCTAGCCGGGTTGGACGGCGTGCAGGACTGGATAGGCCGGGCCGTCGAGGAGGACAAGGAGCACCGGGCGACGGCCCTGCTGATATCCGGGGCGCGTCACATCACCTGGGGCTGGGAGGCGCGCACCGCCGAGCTGGCCGTGAACGTCACGCAGGAGCAGTGGCGGGTCTTCCACGAGCGGCTCGAGATCGCCGAGGAGCAGTTGCTGGAAGCCGCCGAGTTGCGGCCGGAATGGGTCACGCCCTGGTGCCACCTCCTCACCTCCGGCCGCGGCATGTCACTGGGCCGCGCCGTGAACGAGACCCGCCGCGACGCCGCCCTGCGCCGCGACCCGCTGGATCTCGACACCCACCTCGGGTGGCTGTCGCAGCTCCAGCCCCGCTGGGGCGGCGAGCCGGGGCAGGCCCTGGCGTTCGCCCAGGACGCGTTCGCCCGCGCCCCGCACGGCCACCGTCTCGGCTGCGTGATCGCCATGGCGTACATCGAGGAGTGGGTCGAGGCGGACCGCGGGGACTACCTCGTCACCCCCGAGATCCAGGCGCAGTTGCGCGAGGCGGCCGACCACAGCATCCTCCACCCCGCCTACGTGTGGCGCCCGGGCTGGCAGAACGACTTCAACATGTTCGCCATGGCCCTGTCCCTGGCCGGTGAGCGCCACACGGTCCGGCGCGTCTTCCGGACACTGGACGGCGCCTACACCGAGTGGCCCTGGACGTACTTCGCCGAGCCCGAGAAGCAGTTCGCCCGCGCGCACCGCCGCGCCTGAGCACCGAAGCGAGCGCCCGCTCGGTCAACGAGGCGCACGGGCCCGCGCGTGCACCCGCGTGTCGAAGCGCTCGGCCGCCACCCGCGCCCGTGCACGTCGCGCCTGAGCCCGCATCGCCCCGGCGCCCCGCCTCACCGCCCGCGTCCGAGCACGCGCTCGCCTCCCGCCCCCCCGCGCCCCACCTGCCACCCCGCCACCCCTCCCACCCCGGACTGCCCCATGACTCTTCCCGACACCGCCCACACCCCGCCCGGCGCCGACCGCACCTTCCAGGTGGACCTGCGCGGCCTCGTCGATCTCCTCTCCCACCACCTCTACTCCAGCCCCCGCGTCTACCTGCGCGAACTGATGCAGAACGCGGTGGACGCGCTCACCGCCCGGCACTCCCTCGAACCGGCCGCCCCCGCCGACGCCTTCGGCGTCCGTCTGTACGCCGACGGCTCGGTGGTGCGCGTCGAGGACGACGGCGTCGGTCTCACCGAGGCAGACGTGCACAGCTTCCTCGCCACCATCGGCCGCAGCAGCAAGCGCGCGGAGAGGATCGCCGAACAACGCGGCGACTTCATCGGGCAGTTCGGCATCGGACTGCTCTCCTGCTTCCTCGTCGCGGACGAGATCCACGTCCTCAGCCGCTCCGCCCGTACCCCCGACGCACCCGCGGTGGAGTGGCGGGGCCGCGGCGACGGCAGCTACACCGTCCGCACCCTGCCCGCCACCGCCCGCCCACGGCCCGGCACCACCGTCACGCTGACGCCGCGCGCCGACGCGGGGGAGTGGACCCGCCCGGCCCAGGTGCACGCGCTGGCCCGCCACTTCGGCTCCCTGCTGCGCCACCCGGTGACCTTCGACGACGGCACGGGCGGCACAGGTGGCACAGGCGGTCCGGGCGCGTCCGTCAACTCCGAGCCCGCCCCCTGGGCGCGTACATACCCCACACCCGGGGCCCGTTCCCGCGCACTGGCCGCGTACGGCGAGGAGGTCTTCGGCTTCAAGCCGCTGGACACCATCGAACTGGACCTGCCGGCCGTGGGCCTGAAGGGCATCGCATGTGTGCTGCCCGAGACGGTGCCGGCCGGGCGCCGTCACGGCCACCGCGTGCACGTCAAGGGCATGCTGCTCTCCGAGCAGGCCGAGGAGATCCTGCCCGACTGGGCGTTCTTCGTCCGCTGCGTCGTCGACGCCGAGAGCCTGCGCCCGACGGCGTCCCGTGAGTCCCTGTACGAGGACGACACCCTCGCCGCCGTCCGCGAAGCCCTCGCCGAGCGGCTGCGCGCCTGGATCGCCCGCGCCGCCGCCAGCGACCCGGACCTGCTGCACCGCTTCCTCCAGGCCCACCACCTGGCCGTGAAGTCGCTCGCGGTGCACGACGACGAGATCCTGCGGATGCTGCTGCCCTGGCTGCCGTTCGAGACCACCGACGGGCACACCACCCTCGACGAGTTCGCACGCACCCACCGCACGGTGCTCGTGACATCCAGCGTGGAGGAGTTCCGGCAGGTCGCGGCGATCGCCTCGGCCGCCGGCCTCGGCGTCGTCAACGGCGGCTACACCTACGACCGTGAACTGGTCCACCGGCTGCCCGAGATCAGGCCCGAGGCCACCGTCGCCGACCTCGACCCGGCGACCCTCACCGCCCACCTCGACCCCGTCGACCGGGAGACCGAACTCGCCGCGGCGGCCTACCTCGCCCAGGCCCGCGACGCCCTCGCCGTCTTCGACTGCGACGTCGCCCTGCGTACCTTCCAGCCCGTCTCCGCGCCCGCCCTGCTCATCGACAGCCGCGAGGCCCGGCACGAGCGCACCCGCTCCCAGCTCGCCCGTGAGCAGGAGGGCGGCCTGTGGGGTGACATCCTCGGCGCGCTGCGCCAGGAGGCACCGCGGGCCCAGCTCATCCTCAACCAGCTCAACCCGCTGGTCCGCACGGCCGTGTCGATCGACGAGCCCGAGCTGGCCCGCACCAGCGCCGAAGCTCTCTACGGGCAGGCCGCGATGCTGTCCCGGCGCCCGCTCAGGCCCGCCGAGTCGAGCCTCATCAACCGCTCCTTCCTCGACCTTCTCGCCCACGCCCTCCGCAAGGACAGCTGACGATGCCGACGACCGCACCCCAGACCACCGACGAGCTGTACCAGGCGCTCCAGGAGAACGGCCGGCGCCCCTACGGCCGCACCCGCACCGTCACCGCCGAGGAGCTCGTCGACACCGCCGAGCAGTTCGCGGAGCCCGTCCCGCTCGTCCACGCGCTCCTCGAACTCCAGGAGGCGTACACCTACGGCTCCGAGCCCCGGAAGTCGCCCGTCGTCTTCGCCCGCCTGCTCACCCTCTTCGACGAGCAGCCCGACGTCTTCGACGACCGCCTGCGCCACATGCTGTTCTGGCGGTTCAAGTGGGTGTCCAACGCCCTGCGCGCCCTGCCCGAGATACCACTGGCCAGCCTGCGCCAGTGGCTGACGGAGATGCGCGACCGCTACGAGAAGGCCGGCCTCGGCCTGCACCCCTACTACGGGCAGGCGCACCAGCTCGCCGCACACGTGGGCGAGGACACCACCCTCGCCTACGAGCTGTGGGCGGGCCGCACCCGCACCCGGCTCAGCGACTGCGAGGCCTGCGAGATCTGCGAGCGTGCCCTCCACCACCTCAGGGCGGGCGACGACGAGCGGGCGCTGCGCGCCTGGGAGCCCGTCCTGGCCGGCAAGGAGTCCTGCCAGGAGGAGCCGGCCCGCTCCCTGTCGTACGTGCTGCTCCCCCTGCTGCGCACCGGCAGCGCCGACCGGGCCCGTGAACTGCACCTCGCCGGCTACCGCGGCTGCCGCCGCAACCCCTCGATGTCCGGGGAGGTCGGCCGGCACCTGGAGTTCTGCGCACTGACCGGCAACGAGGCCCGCGGCCTGGAACTGCTCGCCGAGAACCGCAGCCTGTTCGACGAGGTCGACTCGCCTCTGGACCAGCTCGACTTCCTCACCGGTGTGGAGGTCCTCCTCCAGCGCGTCGAGCTCCTCGGCCACGGCGACCTGCCCGCCGCCGGGTACGCGGGCCGCACCTGGACCGTCACCGGCCTGCGCGCGGAGGTGCGGGACCGCGCCGGCGACCTCGCCGCCCGCTTCGACGCCCGCAACGGCACCACGGCCCACACCGACCGCCGCCGGGCCCGCCTCGACCGCACCCCGCTCCTGGACACACTCGGGCTGACCCTGCGCACCCGCAGCCTCGACGACGTGGCCCCGGCCGCCCCGGTCGCCGCGCCCGCCGCCCGCACGGCCGCCGACATCCCCGACGCGCTGCCCGAACTCATCCTCACCACGCGGGCGCTGGACGAGCAGGGGCACCCGGACGCAGCGGCCTGCTGGGCGCGGCTGCGCACGCTCGTCGCCGCCCGCGACTACACCCACCCCGACGACCCGGCCGTGGGCCCGCTCGCACGGCTGCGCGCGGACCTGCTGGCCGACGAGGCGGACAGGGCGGGCGAGAAGGACGAGTTCGCCGACGCCGCCGCCCTCCACGAGGAAGCCGCGGGCCTGTACGACGACGCCGGCGCGCCGGGTGACGCGGCGCTCGCCCGTGCCTGCGTCCTGCTCGCCACGGCCGAGATCCCCGCCGAGGGCGCCGACGGACCCGAGGCCAAGGCCGCCGCACTGACCGCCGCCCACGCGTCCATGGTCCGCCTGCACGAGGAGACGCCCCACCTCACCCCGCACCAGGAGGCCCGGCTGCTGCGGCTGCGGGCGACCGCGCTCGCCCTTCGTCTGCAGACGACGCGCAGTGAGGAGCACGTCGCACCGGTCTTCGCCGAGGCCGACCTGCTGCGCGCGTTCGCCACCCGGCACGACATCGCCGGACAGTTCTCCGGCGCCCAGCTGCTGCGGGCCACAACGTACGCCATCTCCGGCGACCTGCCCGCCGCGGTCGACGAGGCCGACGCCCTCCTCGAACGACTCGAGGCGCACGGCCCCGCCTGGCACCTGCCCCGCACGCTCGGACTGCGCGGGCGGCTCCAGCTCGTCCTCCAGGACGCCGAGGCCGCGTACCGCGACCTGGCCGAGGGGCTGCGACTGGCCGCCGACTGGCCGGCCGAGGCGGTCGGCGCCACCCGCCTCCACGGTGACCTGGCCGAGGCCTGCATGCGCCTGGGCCGCCCCGACGAGGCACTGCGGCACCTGACGCGCTCGGCGGAGCTGGACCTGCGCGGCGGCAGCCGTACCGACGCGTACTGCACGTACAGCAACGCCGCTCAGCTCAGCCTCGACCTGGGCCGCGTCGAGGACTGCATCGCCTTGCTCGACTCCCTGCTGGCCGAACCGGACGTCGCCGCCGGAGAGCTGGACGACCGGCTCGTCGCCCAGCTGCGTCTGACCCGCGCCCGCGCGCTGCACGCGGGGGAGGACCTCAAGGCCGCCACGGCGGAGTTCGTCGCCCTCGCCGCCGAGTCGGCCGGCTGGGACGACGACCCGGGCAGCCACGCCATGATCGCCGCGGAGACGGCCGTACTCCTCGCCGAGTCCGGCGAGTTCGGCCGGGCCCGCGAGGCCGCCGACCAGGCACTCGCCGCCCACGCCCGGGCCCCGCGCTACGAGCACCTCAGCAACTCCCTGCGCGAGCTCGCCCGCCTCCAGGCGCAGCAGCAGGGTGCGGACGGTCTGCCCGACGCCCTCGCCGTTCTCGCCGACGCCGGCCGGATCGCCGACGAGGCCCGCGCCGCCGAGTACGAGGCCCACGGCCGTTCCCTGGACACGGCCTTGGCCTACGAACACGGGCGGGTGAACGCCTACGCCGGCGCGTACGAGGACGCGCTGGCGGCTCTGGAGAAGGCTCTCGCCCTGCTCGGCGAGCCGGGGCGGGGAGACGACCGTGTCGGCGAGTGGGCCGAGTGCGTCCGCCTCGCGGGAGCCGTGGAAGGCCTCTACCTGGAACGCCCCGCCCCCGCCCTCACCCGCCTGGACGCGGCGATCGCCCACCTCACCGCCCTGGGCCACCACAGCGAGGAGACGGAGTCGCTGGTCTCCTTGGCGGCCCGGCTGCGCGATGAGGAGTGACGCGCGGGGCCGGTGCCGGGCGATTGCGGGCCACACCGGCCACGCTCCTTCTTCCCCGTGTCGCGATCGCCGCCCGCGACCACACTGCCAGGCGCGGAACGTCTCCTCGACACCAGGCGGGCCGCGCCACTCCGGCACCCGCGGACGACGCGCGGCGGCGCGGTCCGCTGTCGATATTCACTGGTCCCCGGCAACGGGCCGCGCTCATACTGACGCGGTGGATCCGGTGACTCTCGAGACCGAGCGATTGGTCCTGCGGCCCTTCGAGCCGGGCGACGTGGACGCGGTGTACGACGCCTGCCAGGACGAGGACATCCAGTTCTACACGCCGGTCCCCGTGCCCTTCAGGCGGCAGGACGCCGAGAAGAGGGTGTGCGAGGAGTGGCCCGAGGCCTGGGCCACCGACAAGGACTACATCCTCGGAGCGTTCCGCAAGGACAGCGCGGCGCTCGTCGGCTCCTACTGCCTCACCAAGGTGAGCCAGGGCGTCTACGAACTGGGCTACTGGGCGGTCAAGGCGCAGCGTGGCCAGGGCTGTTCGGTCGAGGCCGCGCGGGCGCTGTGCGACTGGGGGTGGGCCACGCTCGACGTCCACCGCATCGAGTGGTGGGCCATGACCGGGAACACCGGCTCGCGCGCCGTCGCCGAGAAGCTCGGCTTCACCGTCGAAGGGACACTGCGCCACCGCGGCATCGCCAACGACGGACAGCCCCACGACTGGTGGGTCGGCGGACTGGTGAGGCCCTGACGTGGAGCGCGTGACGAGTCAGGGCACCGTCGGGCGCGGTGTGGCGATCGGCACGGACGGGGCCATCGCCCCACTCGGCACGACCTTCCTCGCAGGGCCGTTCATGACGGCGGTGGCAGCCGCGCACAGCACGGACCCGGTGGGCCGCACCCACAGGCGCACGTGGCTGTGGGCGGTCGGCGGCACCGTGCCCGAACACCGTCACCGTCCCGCCTGAGGTGGCCACCGTGATGGTGGGGACCGAACAGACCCGGCTGATCGTGCTGCGGGGCAACAGCGCGGCGGGGAAGTCGTCCGTCGCGGCCGGGGTCCGTGAGAGGTTCGGGCGGGGGCTGGCGCTGGTCGGACAGGACAATCTGCGCCGCGTCGTGCTGCGGGAGAGGGACCGGCCCGGGGCGGCGAACATCGGTCTGATCGACCTGACGGCCCGCTACGCGCTCGATGCCGGGTACCACGTCCTCGTCGAAGGGATCCTGTACGCCGACCGCTACGGCGAGATGCTCACCCGGCTGCGGGCCGACCACCGCGGGCCGACCCACGCCTACTACCTGCACGTCCCGTTCGAGGAGACCCTCCTCCGCCATGCCACCAAGCCGATCGCGAACGAGTTCGGCGAGCCGCAGCTGCGGGACTGGTACCGGGAACTGGACCTGCTGCCCGGCGGCGTCGAGACCGTCATCGGCTCCGACAGCACCCTGCGGGAGACCGTGGACCGCATCATGGGCGACACCGGCCTGGCAGGTCTCCCCGCGCTCGATCTCTAGCCCCGGTGGCCGACCTGGCCAGTACGCCCCCGGCGGACTCACCCGTCCGTACGCGCTGGGCAGGGCGTGAACGGCACCTCACGGCCAGGATGGGCGGTGCCGGGGCGTCCGCGTCGGCAGCTCGGTGCTGCCTGATGTGACGCGCGGCTGTCGCTGCCGTACGCGCGAGGGAGAGGTATGACCGAGACCGACGAGGCCGGGACCTTCTCTGCCGGGAGCGAGTGGCCCCCGGCGCACCGCGACCCGGTCACCGGCATGGTCGACCTCCGGCGCGTCGGGGCGAACCCGGACCACTGGTACCCGGTCGCGCTGTCGAAGGACGTGCGGAGCAGGCGGACGTTCGCGACGATGTTCGCCGGTGAGCGCATCGCGCTGTACCGAGGCGAGAGCGGCACCGTGTACGCGCTGGAGGACCGCTGCGCCCACCGTCAGGTCCCGCTGAGCATGGGCGTCGTGGAGGGCGAGGCCTTGCGCTGCTGCTACCACGCCTGGGCCTACCGCGGCGACGGCCGCCTTTCGCAGATCCCGTACCTCTCCAAGGGCGACGGCCGGCCGCCGCGTGGCGTGCGCGGTTACCCCGTCCGCGAGGCGTACGGCCTGGTGTTCGCGTTCCCGGGCGACCCGGACAAGGCGGCCGTCACCCCGCTGCCCGACCTGCCGGCGTTCGGCTCGCCGCGCTACAGGACGATGACCTACTCCCGCACGGTGCGCTGCCACTACTCCTTCATGCACGAGAACCTGCTCGACATGAACCACCAGTTCCTCCACCGGGGCGTCGTCGGCAGGCTCCACCCCGAACTGCTGGACCACCGCACCGATGAGCGGTCGGTGGAGGCCAGGTACGTGTTCAGCCACGCCGGGGGCAAGCGGAACCGCGGGGCCAGCCTGCTGGCCTCCGAGGGCATCGGCGGCAGTGACTCCCGCGACGTCATGACGATCCGCACCGAGTACCCGTACCAGACCCTCGACCTGGTCCCGGAGAACGCCGAGCGGCCCGCCTTCCGCCTCTGGGCCGCCTACGTGCCCGAGGACGCCGAGCAGCGCAGATGCCACACCTTCGGCCTCCTCATGATCGAGAAGCCGCGCCTTCCCGGCGCTCTGCACCTGGCCTGGCCGCTCATCAGGCGCTTCACCGAGCGGGTGTTCGCCGAGGACCGTATGGCCGTCGAGGCCGAGCAGCGGGCCTGGGACGAGCAGGGCGAGGACCGCAATCGCGAGGTGTTCTCCCTGATCCTGGACGTGCGCGAGGTGCTGCGCACCAACGGGGTCCCCATCCGCCCCATGGCCGCCGCGTGCGGCGCCGCCCCGGTGTGCGACGGCCGGGACCGCGGGCCGGTTCCGGGGGCGGACGCCGGCCCTCCTTGAGATCCCGCGTCCGCCGACGGGGCCGGTCGCGGGGATGCCGCCACGCCGGGCCCGTCGGCGCGGGCGCGCTCACGGCCGGGGATCGATGCGCTGCCAGCGCGGGCGGGCGTCCGGCCCCCGGCGGCCCGCCACCGAGGCGCAGCGCGGGCACTGCCGCTGTACCCGGTCCGCCGCGCCGCCGGACTCCGGGAAGGTGTCCGGCCAGCCGACGTGCGGGAAGCGGACCAGCCGGGAACGGCTGAGGGACAGGCCGCAGACCGTTTCGTTGCGGCCCGGCTCCCAGGCGTGCACCTCACCCGAGGGCAGTCGACGCCGGCCCTCCTCCTCGTCGGTCCACTGCCCGGACGCGGCGACGGCGTACTGCTTGGTGCGCGCCACGGTGCGTCAGCCGGCCGCGTGGTCGACGTGCAGCCGCACCTGCTCCTCCAGCCGCCTCAGGCTGGAGTCCAGGGCATCGGCGACGGCCTGCTCGCCCGGGTCGTGGCTGTCGTCGAAGAACGACAGATGCACGGTCACCTCGCTGGTCCCGCCGTCCAGCCCGGCGACCTGGAGCCAGCCCGCGTAGTCGCCCTGGTCGCGGGTGCCCCATTCGAGCCGCATCTGGTCCCGCCGGGCGCGCAACAGGGCGGAGGTGTCCTCGTCGGTGCGGTCCTCGTGCACGGTGACGGCCGGCAGCTCCCCGGCCTCCACGTGCAGGGCCTCCGGCAGCCAGCTGTCCAGCCGGCCGACGTTCGCGGCCTGGTCGAAGACCTGCTCGGGCTGTGCGGGCATCGTGCGGGAACGTTCGTACTCGGTCATCGCCTTACCGGCCTCACCTTGGGGGTCGTACCGCGCACCGCGTTCCCGCCCTGCCCGGACCCAACCGCGAAAGGCCCCGTCCGCACTGGTGCGGACGGGGCCTACCGCGTCGGTCAGAACCTGGGCTGGGGGGACTGCGCCTGGACGAGTTCCCGCGCCTCCGCCTCCGTCTCCACGGACGGCGGGGAGCCGGCCAGGGGCTTGTTGGCGGTCTCCCGCATGCACAGCACGGCGATGACGCCGATCACCGCGGCGCCGGTGGCGTAGTACGCCGGCATGAGGGTCGAGTCGAAGGCACTGATCAGGGCGGTGATCACCAGCGGTGTCGTGCCGCCGAAGATCGAGGTGGCCAGGTTGTACGCCACCGACAGCGAGCCGTAGCGCACCTGCGTGGGGAATATCGCCGGGAGCGCCGCCGACATCGTGCCGAGCATCGCCACCAGCGAGAGCCCCATCAGCAGCAGGCCCAGGGTGATGAGGACGACGCTGCCCTGCCGGATGAGCAGGAACGACGGCAGGGACAGGAACAGGAAACCGAGCATCCCCGTCATCAGCAGCGGCTTGCGCCCGAAGCGGTCCGACAGCCGCCCGACCTGGTTGATGACGCACATCTGCACCACCATCACGACGAGCAGGATCAGCAGGCCGTGGTTGGTCCCGTAGCCCAGCTCGTCCGACAGGTACGTCGGCATGTACGACAGCAGCATGTAGTCGGTGATGTTGTACGCCGCGACCAGCGCCAGGCACAGCAGCAGCGGCCGCCAGTACCGGGTGAAGATCTTGCCGAGGTCGGCGGCGGCCGAGGTCTCCACGGCGTCGGCGGCCTCGCTCGCCTTGGCCTGACCGCCCTCCAGCTTCTGGAAGGCGGGCGTCTCGTCCAGCTTGAGCCGCAGGTAGAGGCCGATGAGGCCGAGCGGGGCCGCGACCAGGAAGGGGATGCGCCAGCCCCACGCCAGCATCTGGTCGTCGCTGAGGACCGTCTGGAGGACGACGACGAGACCGGAGGCCCCGACATAACCGGCGAGTGTGCCGAGTTCCAGGAAGCTGCCGAAGAAGCCGCGCCGCTTGTCCGGCGCGTACTCCGCGATGAACGTCGAGGCGCCCCCGTACTCCCCGCCGGTCGAGAATCCCTGCACCAGCCGGAAGAAGATCAGCAGGGCCGGGGCCCACAGGCCGATGACGGCGTGCGAGGGCACCAGGCCGATGGCGAAGGTCCCCACCGCCATCATGATCATGGTGAGGGAGAGGATGCGCTTGCGCCCCACCTTGTCCCCGAGCGGCCCGAAGACCATGCCTCCGAGGGGACGCACCAGGAAGGCCACCGCGAAGGTCGCGAAGGAGCCGAGCAGCTGGGCGGTGTCGCTGCCGGAGGGGAAGAAGACCCTCCCGATGGTCGACGCCAGATAGCTGTAGATGCCGAAGTCGTACCACTCCATCGCGTTGCCCAGGGCCGCGGCCTTGGTGGCGCGCTTGACCGCCGCATCGTCGGTCACCGTGATGTCGCTGCGGCGCAGTCTCGGATGACGTCGTTTCTCGATCGCCCGGAACAGCATCGGGTGTCGTCTCACAGCCGCGGGATCCACCGACTCGTCGTTGTCGGTCGCCGCCATCACGTGGTTCCTTTCGCCGTACGTCTTCCCAAGCACCACGCCTGCACAGATCTCGCGCGCTCAAACGATCCCCTTCGCGCGGCATCCGGTCGATCACGCAGGGTGATGCACGGGCGCTCAGAGTGAGAGGCGGGTCGCCGCGCCGTCCGGGAGGATCTCCGGGACGGGGGTGTGCCCGTGCCCCGGCGGGGGAACTTGATTCGCCGGGTGCGTGCCTGGTGAGAGGAGCCCAAGTGACAGCGTCAGCGGCGGGCGGCCGGAACCAGGGCGCACAGGACGACGGGTACGAGCCGGACCCGAACCGTTGGCGGGCCCTGTGGGTCACCCTGGTCGCCGGGTTCATGAGCCTGCTGGACGTGTCGATCGTGGCGGTGGCCCTGCCCACCATCCAGCAGCAGTTGCACGCCTCCGCGGCCGAGGTGCAGTGGGTGGTGTCCGGCTACGCCCTCTCCTTCGGCCTCGCCCTCGTCACCGCCGGCCGCCTCGGCGACGCCCTGGACCGGCGCCGCATCTTCCTGTTCGCCCTCAGCGGCTTCGTGCTCTTCAGCGCGGCCTGCGGGGCGGCCCCGAACATCACGCTGCTGGTGGTGGCCCGGCTCGCCCAGGGCCTGGCGGCCGGCTTCATGGCCCCGCAGAACTCCGCGCTCATCCAGCAGATGTTCCGGGGCGGCGAACGCGGCCGCGCCTTCGGCTTCTTCGGCGCCACCGTCGGCATCTCCTCCGGCGTCGGCCCTCTCACCGGCGGCCTCATCCTCGCCCTGGCCGACGGGGCCCAGGGCTGGCGGTGGATTTTCTACGTCAACGTCCCCATCGGCATCCTCGCGGTCCTCCTCGGCCGCCGCCTGCTGCCCCGCACCCGGCGCTCCGGCCGGGAACACGTCGACCTGCCCGGCGTCCTGCTCCTCGGCCTCGGCGTCCTCGCGCTCATGTATCCGCTGGTCCAGGCCGAAACCGGCGGCCTCACACGGCTGTGGTGGATGTTCCTGGCCGGCGCCGGGCTCCTCTACGTCTTCACCCGCTGGCAGCGCCGCCTGCTGAACCGCGGGACCCAGCCGCTGCTCGATCCGCGCCTGTTCACCACCGTGCGCGGCTACGCCGTGGGCGCCGGCGTCGGCACGCTCTACTTCATCGGCTTCAGTGGGGTCTGGCTGGTCTTCGCCCTCTTCTACCAGCACGGCCTGGGCTTCTCCCCGCTCGAGTCCGGCCTCGCCGTCACACCCTTCGCCCTGGGCTCGGCCTTCGCCGCCGCGGTCTCCGGGCGCCTCGTCGACCGGCTGGGCCGCCTGCTCACCGTGGGCGGGCTCACGGGCGTGATCCTCGGGCTGGGCGGCGCCGCACTGCTGTTGCGCTTCGCGCCCCTCGACATCGCCCCCTGGATCGCCGCCCCGGTCCTGTTCCTCGGCGGCGTCGGCGGCGGGTGCGTGATCTCCCCCAACATCACCATGACGCTGCGCGACGTGCCCGTGCACATGGCGGGAGCGGCGGGCGGCGCCCTGCAGACCGGCCAGCGGCTCGGCGCCGCGGTGGGCACCGCCGCCCTGCCCGGCATCTACTACCTGGTGCTCGGCAGCAGGAGCGACGACTACCGCGGTGCGCTCTTCCTGGCGATGGCCGCCGGGCTCGCCGGGATGGCCGCGTCCCTGGCTCTCGCGGCGTACGACTGGCGGCGCGACCGGCGGAAGCCGGAGCCGCATCGTCGGTGCCCGGACGATGTCGCCCACCATCCGGTGCACGCCCGGCAGACCTGAGCGGACCCGCGGGTCACGCGGCTCACGAGGCCTGCGGCTGGGGCTCGCTCGCCGGACGGCGGCACCAACTCCGCCTTCGGCGTCTCGCCCCGTTCCCCGCGGCGCATGTCGGCGCCGCGCACGGTGAGCTCCTGCTCCCACTGGAACACGCCTCAGGCGCCGGTGTGCACCCGCCGGCCCTCGACGAAGGTCTCCAGGACCCGGGTCGCGGCGATCTCCTCGGGCGGGCCCGCGAACGGATCGCGGTCCAGGACGACGAGGTCGGCCGACTTGCCGACGGTGATGCTGCCGGTGGTGTCGTCGAGGTGGTTCACATACGCGCTGCCCGCCGTGTAAGCGGCGATGGCGGTGCCCAGGTCGATGCGCTGCTCCGGAAAGAAGGCCGGGGTGCCCTCGGGGGCTTCGGGGGAGACGCGGTTGACGGCGACATGGATGGCCTGGAGCGGATCGGGGCTGCTGACGGGCCAGTCGCTGCCGGCCGCGAGGGTCGCCCCGGCGCGCAGCAGATCCCCGAAGGGGTACTGCCACGCGCCGCGTTCCGGCCCCAGGAAGGGCAGGGTCAGCTCGTCCATCTGCGGTTCGTGGGCGGCCCACAGCATCTGCAGGTTGGCGCTCGCGCCCAGCGCACGAAAACGGGGCAGGTCGCCGGGGTGGACGACCTGGAGGTGGGCCAGGTGGTGGCGTGTGTCGCGGTTGCCGTTGGCGGCCCGGGCGGACTCCACGGCGTCGAGCGCCTCACGCACCGCGCGGTCGCCGAGCGCGTGGAAGTGCACCTGGAATCCGGACGCGTCCAGCTCGGTGACGTACTTCCGCAACTCGCCCGGCTCGACGAAGCTGATGCCGCTGTTGTCCGAGGCGCAGCCGCACCCGGTCAGATAGGGGTCCAGCATGGCGGCGGTGTGGTTCTCGGCGATGCCGTCCTGCATGATCTTCACGGTGCCGGCGCGGAACCGGTCCCGGCTCAACTCCTCACGCCTGGCCACGAGTTCGGGGATCTGCTCGGCGCCGCGCTCCCGGTCCCACCACAGGGCGCCGACGACCCGGGCGGTGAGCAGGCCCCGGTCCAGGGCCGTCAGGTAGGCCGGAGCCGGATCGGTCAGGTTGGCGTACGTGCCGACGATGGCGTCCTGCCAGGCGGTGACGCCGTGGGAGTGCAGCACGGCCTGGGCGCGCAGCAGGCCGGCGAGCTGCTCCTCGGGTGTGGGGTCCGGCACCAGCCTGCCCACCAGGTGGACCGCGCCCTCCTGGAGCATCCCGGTGGGGTTCCCCTCGGCGTCGCGCTCGATCCGGCCGTCGGCGGGGTCGGGGGTCCGGGCGTCGATGCCCGCGCGTTGCAGCGCCCGGCTGTTGACCCAGGCGCCGTGGTGGTCGCGGTTGGGCAGGAAGACGGGGCGGTCCGGGACGATCGCGTCGAGGGCGGCGGCCGTCGGGGAGCCGCCGGGGAACGCCTCCAGGGACCAGCCGCCCCCGGTGATCCACTCGGCGTCCGGATGCTCGTCGGCGTACGCTCCGATCCTGCGCAGGTACTCGCCCGCGTCGGCGGTGTCGCCGAGATGGCACTGGCCGAGTTCGAGGCCCGCGCCCATCGGATGGACGTGGGCGTCCTGGAAGCCCGGCAGCAGCAGCTTCCCGGCGAGGTCGACGACCTCGGTGCGCGGCCCGGTCAGGTCGCGCAGCTCGTCGTGACCGACGGCGACGATCCGCCCGCCGCGTACGGCCACCGAGGTGGCGCGGCTGCGGGCCGGGTCGACGGTGTGCACCGGACCGCCGGTCAGGACGAGGTCCGCGGGTCCCTGGGCAGGGGGGTGTGACATCGGGGTGAACTCCAAGGAGGGTCAGACCGCCGCGCGGTCCATCGGCAGGGTGAGGGCTTCGGCGTCGGTGCCGCGCCCGGTGGTGAAGTAGGGCGAGCGCCGGACGTACTTGGCCACGACGGCCATGGCGAGGCCGGCGAGGACGATCACGGCGGGCAGCGAGAACATGAACCAGCCGTTGTCCGGGCTCAGTTCGAAGTGATCGCTCATGGTGAGGTACGAGTATCCGAGGTAGCCGCCGAGGCCCAGCAGCACCAGCCCGGACGCGGCGGGCACGCCGACGCAGAGCAGCGCCTCGCGCGGTCCTTCGTGCCGTGCGGCGCGGAAGCGCACGGCGCAGGCGAGCGCGGTGAGGCCGTAGTAGAGGGCCACGATCAGGCCGATGGCGTTGACGGCGGCCAGCAGCATGTCGCTCAGCTCGGGGATCGCGAAGGCGAGCAGGGCGATCACGGCGGCGACGGACATCACGACGACCGTCCCGGCGGCGGGCGTGCCGTAGCGCGGGTGGACCCGGGTCCACAGCGGGCCCATGGTGCGGTCGCGGCCCATCGCGAGCAGGCCGCGCGCCGTGGGGATCAGGGTGGCCTGTACGGAGGCGACCGCTGAGAACATCAGGGCGAGCAGGGGCAGGGTGGCCCAGGGCTCGGCGGCCAGCTTCTCCCCGAGGTGGCCGAGGGCCTGCGGGCCGTTGCGGACGAGTTCCGCCAGGCTCATCTCGCGCTGGAAGGCGACCGAGGCGAAGAGGAACAGGCCGAGCATCGCGAACAGGGCGATGAGCCCGCCGCGGGCCGAGTCGCCCGGGTCCTTCGTCTCCTCGGTGACGCTGAACGCCGCGTCCCAGCCCCAGAAGAAGAACACCGCGAGGACCATGCCCTGGGCGAAGGCGGTGCCGCTGGAGATCTCGAACGGGTTGAACCAGGACAGGGAGACGGCGTGGTCGCCGGTGACCAGGGCCCAGCCGCAGAATCCGAGCAGCACCGCGTACTCGAAGACCAGCAGGGCGAACTGGAACCGGGTGGCGCTCCGGACGCCGGTGACGGCCAGGGCGGTGAGGGCGAGCAGGATCACCAGCCCGACCGCCGTGCAGACACCGGTGGACGTCGGGTCCAGGGCGATGCCGGCCAGGCTGCGCAGGCCCGCCTTGTTGGCGAAGGCCAGCATGACCGAGCCCATGATCGCGCTGGTGTAGGCGCAGAAGATGACCGAGCCGACCAGCGTCACCCAGCCGGTGAGGAAGCCGGGCCAGGGTCCGAGGGATCTGCCGACCCATGTGTAGCCGTTGCCGCAGTTGGGTTCGGAGCGGTTGAGACGGGCGTAGGCCAGGGCGATGCCCAGCACCGGCAGGAACGCCAGCAGGAGCAGCGCCGGGGCCTGCAGGCCCACGACGGTCGCGATCGTGCCCATGCCGATGGCGATGCTGGTGGTGGCCGCGGTGCTGGAGGCGGCGATGGCCACGCCGTCGACGACGCCGAGGGAACGGCGCAGCACGGGGCGGGGCGGGGGCGGTGCGGACGGCATGAAGGCTCCTCGGGGGACGGGGTGGGAAGAGCCGCGCGGGACTGTGATGGAACAGCCGGTGTCCATATTGGGTCAACCCTGTTGACGTAAGGCGACGGGGGCCGTTCACTGCGTTACGCGAGACGCCGCCGGTCGGCCGGGATGCCGTCGGTGCGCGAGAAGCCTTCGGTGCGCGAGGAGAGGAGTCCCGGTCATGACCACCCGTGTCCCGCAGGAACGCCGGCGTCGGAGACCGACCCGGTCGGGGGTCCTGCTGTCGGAGGACCTGATCGTGGAGACCGCGTTGCGGCTCATCGGCGAGCACGGCCCGGAGGCGCTGAGCGTGCGCCGGCTCGGCGCGGCCCTGGGCTGCGACCCGACCGCGCTGTACCGCTACTTCCACGGCACCGACGACCTGGTCCTCGCCATCGCCGACCGGATCATCGGCGACGCCATGGCCGGCTTCACCCCCGGGGACGACTGGGTGGCCTCCCTGCGCGAGATGGCCCTCAGGGTCCGCGCGGGGTACCTCGCCCATCCCCGGGCGGCCGCCATGGCCGCCCACCGCGTGACCCGGCGCCGCAACGAGATCCGTGCCGTGGAGACCGGGATCGGCCTGCTGCTCGCCGCCGGCTTCCCACCGGCCGACGCAGCACGGCTCTATCTCGCCTTCATCGACACCGTGCTCAGCCACGCCGCCACGGAGGCGGCGTTCCACGCTCTGCCCCCACACCGGCGCGAGGCCGATCACCGGTCGTGGCGAGACGTCTACCAGGACCTCGATCCGGCGACGTACCCGTCCCTGACCGCGGTGCGCGCGGAGCTGCCCGCGATGGCGGACAGCTCCTTCGAGCAGGCGGTGGACCTTCTGCTGGAGGCCCTGGCTGCCCGGGCACGGGCCCTCACGCGGAGGTGAGCGAGCCCGCGCTACAGCACCTCGGCCCGCCCGGGGGTGTCGTCCAGGAAGCCGCCCGACTGGTGCTGCCACAGCTTCGCGTAGGCACCCTCGATCGCGAGCAACTCCTGGTGGGTGCCCTGCTCGACGATCCGGCCGCGGTCGAGGACGACGAGCTGGTCCATGCCGGCGACCGTGCTCAGCCGGTGCGCCACCACCAGTGCGGTCCGCCCGTCCATGAGCCGCCACAGCGCCTCCTGGACCAGCAGTTCGCTCTCGGAGTCCAGGGCGCTGGTCGCCTCGTCGAGCAGCAGGATCGGCGCGTCCCTGAGGATCGCCCGGGCGAGAGCGACCCGCTGGCGCTGCCCGCCGGACAGCTTGACGCCCCGCTCGCCCACCATGGTGTCGAACCCGTCCGGCAACGCGTCGGCGAACTCCATGACATGGGCCGCCTCGGCCGCCCGGCGGATCTCGGCGTCGGTGGCGTCCGGCCGGGCGAAGGCGATGTTGTCCCGCAGGGTGCGGTGGAACATCGCCGGGTCCTGCGGCACGTACGCGATCCGGCCGCGCAGGTCGGCCTGGCGCACCCGGCTGATGTCCTGGCCACCGATCAGGATGCGGCCGCCGTCGATGTCGGTCATCCGCAGCAGCAGCCGGGTGAGGGAGGTCTTGCCGCCACCGGACCGGCCCACGAGGCCGATCTTCGCCCCGCTCGGCACGGCCAGGTCGAGGCCCTCGAAGAGCGGTCGCCCGCCCCGGTGGGCGAACGTCACCTTCTCGAAGCGGACGTCGGAGGCCCGGGTCCGCAGCGGCTCCGGTGCCGGCGGGTCGAGCACAGTGGGCGGCGTCAGGAGCAGTTCGGTGAACTGGGCGGCCTCCGTCATCGAGCTCTCCAGCCGGCGGTATATCTGGTTGAACTCGAACATGATCCGGGTGGCGTTGTTGTAGTAGGCGAAGGCGACCACGATCGCCTCCACGCCGTGCGCGCCGCCGCCCAGCGTCACCGCGAGCAGCAGGCCCATCGCGCTGGTGAGGACGGACATCGGCGCGACCAGCGTGTCGATGCGCAGATTGCCGTAGTCCCACGACCGCACGGTGAGCCGGCGTGACCTCGCGACCCGGGACCGGTGTTCGGCGGCCTCGCGCTCCTCCGCGGCGAACGCCCGCACCGTGTCCATGTTCATCAGACTGTCGGCGACATGGCCCGACACCCGGGCGATCGCCTCCTCACGCTGGTCGACGAGTACCTGGCGGCGCCGGACGAGCGGCACGACCAGCACCGCCGTCAGCGCGATCATCACCAGGAGACCGACGACGAGCAGCGGTTCGTAGCGCCACAGCACCACAGCGCCGAACGCCAGCGGCACGAAGCTCCCCACGATCTGGAACGTCAGCGTGTCGACGAACTGCTCGAAGCGGGACGCGAAGCTGAGGACCCGCTTGGTCAGCGAGCCGGCGAAGTTGTCGTGGAAGAACGCGGCGTCCTTGGCGAACAGTTCGTCCATCCCGATCACGTACAGGTGCTCGATGCCCAGGGCGTCGAGACGGTTGAGGCAGTGCAGGGCGATGCGCCACAGTGCCTCCGCGACCAGCAGGACACCGGCGAAGCCGAGCACGTACGGCAGCGTCGAGGCGACCGTGACGTCCTTGTCGCCGGCGAGGTCGCCGACGAGCTTGGCCACGATCAGCGGCGCGACGTAGTTGATTCCGATGTTGCCCAGCGCCGACAGCACCATCGCGGGTGCCGTCCACCGGCGGAGCCGGGACAACTCCCGTCCGTAGTAGCGAAGTGCGAGCAGCACCGAGCGCCTGCCCGGTAAAACCCTCTGTGTTTCCGGCGTTTCCATCCCACCCCTGTGTCGTCCTGTGGCCGCCCGCCACGCCGCGCGTGCGGGCAGGGGCCATCGCCGCAACGGATGTGTGAGGTTTCGGGTCGAGTCCGGAAGTGTCCCGCGATACCGACCACGGCGTCCAAGTGTTTTCCGGCCGGGGAATGGTGTGCGGGGAGCGCCAAGGGGCGCGGCGGGCGGATTCGGGACTCGGGGTGGGACGGTGGCGCACGCCGGTGAACGGCGCGGCGGACGACGGGGTGGGGGGATGGCCAGCGTGACGGGGGAGGACGCGAGCAGCCAGGCCAGCGCGATCTGCGGGACGGTGGCCCCGTGCCGTTCCGCGACCTTGACCATGCGGTCACCGGTGAGATCGCTCATGCCGCCGCCCAGTGGGAAGAACGGCACGAAGGCGATGCCGGCCTCCTCGCAGGCGGCCAGGAGCCGGGCGTCGTCGCGCTGTCCGGCGTGGAAGTGGTTCTGGACGGCCGCGACGGGCGCGATCGTCCAGGCCTCGGCGAGGTGACCGGAGTCGGCGTCATGACGCGGCGCTGGAGTCCGGGCGCAGGGTGAAGACCTGGTAGGCCGACGAGGGTGAGGACGCGCAGCAGGTTCGCCGGTACGGCGGCCAGGACGACGTCGGCGTCGGCGGCCAGGGCGTGCTGGCGGGCGGCGAGGAGTGCGGTGATGCCCGAGGAGTCGCAGAAGTCGAGCCCGGACAGGTCGAGGACCAGGCACTGCCCCGGCGAGAGGGTGAGCCGGTCGAGAGGGGGGCGGAGGGCGGGAGCCTGGTCGAAGTCCAGGTCGCCGGCGACGTGCAGAACGGGGCCGGTCGCGGTGTCGCTCCGTTTGATGGTGAGCGGGTTCATGAGGTGTGAATCGTCGTGGGGGCCATGAGGGAAGGGGCGGCGGGAACGCCGAGGGCCAGCAGGGCGGTGTCGTCGTCGAGACCGTCGCCGAAGCTTTCGAGCAGCGCGGTGAGGGCACCGATGACCTCGTGCGGTGCGGCGGGGGCGTGTTCGGTGGCGAAGGCGTGCAGTGCGTCCTCGCCGTACAGGTCGTCGCGGCGTGGGCCGAGGCGGGCCTCGGTGAGACCGTCGGTGTACAGCACGACCGTGTCACCGGGCGCCAGTACGGTCTCCGCGGTGCCGATCGGCGCGCCGGGGACGACGCCGATGAGCAGCCCGCCAGGGGTGGGCAGGAACTCGGCACGGCCGTCGGACCGCAGGACGAGCGCCGGCGGGTGGCCGCCCGAGGCGAGGCGCACGGTCGTCGGCCCGTGCTCGCCGCCCGGCTCGACGATCCCGACGATGCAGGTGCAGTACCGGGGGTTGCCATCGCCGGTGTACCGCTCGTGCAGGACGGCGTTCAGCGTGCTCAGCGCCGAGGCCGGGTCCGGGTCGTGGTGGGCCGCGGCGCGCAGGGTGTAGCGGGTCAGCGAGGTGAGGGAGGCGGCCTCGGGGCCCTTGCCGCACACGTCGCCGAGGAAGAACGCCCACCGGTCGCCGGCGACGGGGAACAGGTCGTAGAAGTCGCCGCCGAGCTGGTCCGGCGCGGCCGTGTGGTAGTGGACGGCCGTCTCCAGGCCGGGCACCGCGGGCAGCGAGTCCGGGACGAGGGAGCGCTGCAGGACGGCGAGCGCGTCGGCCAGCCTGGTCCGGTCGGCCTCGGCCTGCCGCCGGGCCTCGTCCGCCTCGGCGCGGGCCCGCTCGGCCTCCTGCCGGCGGTGCAGGAGTTCCTTCTCGTAGGCGCGGCGGTCCGAGGCGTCGAAGACGGTGATGCGGATCAGCAGGGGCTCGCCCTCGGTGCCGTACTTGATCACGGCGGAGACCAGCACCGGCAGCCGGCCGCCGTCCTGGCGCCGCATCTCCAGGGCGATGCCCCGCAGCTCGCCCTGCATGCGCAGCAGCGGGGCGAAGTGCGTTTCGTAGTACAACTTCCCGCCGATGGTGAGCAGGTCCGCGAAGCGCTTGCGGCCCGCCACGGCCTCGCGTTCCAGGCCGAGCCAGTCCAGCAGCGTGGTGTTGATCTTGGCGATCGTGCCGTCCATCATCGTGGACAGGTAGCCGCAGGGCGCGGACTCGTACAGGTCCTCCACGCTGTCCTCCAGCAGTGCGGAGAAGGCCGCGTCCGTGCTCGCCTCGTCCCCCGTCCCGGCGGGCTCCTGTATGCCGCCGGCACGACACATCACTTCAGCGACTTCAGGAAGTCCAGGATCGCCTCGGCGGTGGCCTCCGGCGCGCTGAGCTGCGGGCAGTGCCCGGTGGCGTCGAGCGTGACCAGACGGGAGGCGGGGATCGAGGCCTGCACATAGGCGCCGACCTCGCGGGGCGCGATGGCGTCCTGCTCGCACTCCAGCACGAGCGTCGGCACGGACACGCCCTTCAGGTCCTCGCGGCTGTCGGTGAGGAAGGTCGTGCGGGCGAAGACCCGGGCGATGTCGGGGTCGGTGGCGCAGAAGCTGTTGGTCAGTTCCTGGCCCAGCTCCGGCCGCTCCGGGTTGCCCATGATCACCGGGGCCATCGCGGACGACCAGCCCAGGTAGTTCGCCTCCAGGGAGGCGAGCAGTTCGTCGATGTCCTCCGTGCTGAAGCCGCCGCGGTAGCCCTCGTCGTCGATGTAGCAGGGCGAGGGGGTCACCATCACGAGCGCCCCGATCCGCTCCGGCGAGGCCTGCGCGGCCAGCACTCCGACCATGGCACTGACCGAGTGCCCCACGAACACCGCCTGCCGCAGGTCCAGCTCCTCGCAGACGTCGACGACGTCAGCGGCGTAGCCGCCCAGCGAGGAGTACCGCTCCTCGCTCCATACCGAAAGGTCCGAGCTGCCGGAGCCGACGTAGTCGAACAGCACCACCCGGTAGCGTTCGGCAAGCACCGGCACCACCAGCCGCCACATGTTCTGGTCGCAGCCGAACCCGTGCGCCAGGAGCAGCACCGGCGCGCCGTCGGGTCCGACGACGTTGACATTGTTCCTGCGGCGGATGTCCATGCCGCCCATGCTCCCACCTCAGCCGGAAGGGTTCGACGGCGGGCCCGTGAGCAGCGGATTCGCGGCCGCGAAGTCAGCCCAGGTACAGCGGCACCTTCGAGGCCAGTGCGCCGAGCTCGGCCTGCTCCGCCTGGGTCGGCGCCCGCCTCCCGGTGCCGATCAACAGGGCGTCCACGTCGTGGAAGGAGGCAGGGAACGGGCTCCCCACGATCTGCTCCAGCATCTCGCGGGAACGGGTGAGCCCCTCCGCCGGCGGCTGCGCCGGGTCCGGGAGGTAGGCGATCAGGTCGAGATGGTGCAGCGTCCACTCCATGACGTACGTGTCGAGGTAGTCGGCCACGGTGAGGACCTCGTCACGGGTACCGACCCTCCCGGCCGGGTCCGCGAGCAGGGCGGCGCGGCCGGCGGCGGAACCGACGTCGTCCAGGTGGAACGTGAGCAGGCGCGGATCCTCGTACGCGGCCGCCAGCCGGACCGTCAGCGCGTCGAGCGGGTCGTCGCCGGTGGGCGGCGTGGCGGAGATCTCCCAGTACGTCAGCGCGTCACGCGTGGGTTCCCGGCCGGACGGGGTGGCCAGGGTGATCAGAACGTCCTGGGCGTCGATGATCAGGTGGCACACCAGGTCCCGCACCAGCCAGCCCGTACAGCCGGAGGGCCGTCCGAAGTCCTCGTCGGACAGGTCGTCGACCGCCGCGCGCAGTGCCGTCCAGGTGCGTGAGAAGAGATCCACCTCGGCACCGTAGTGCGGTGCGGCGAGCGTGGACAAGCGCGTTCCGGGCACCTGGACAGTAGCCGGGAGCGTCTCGACCGTTGACGTCACGACTCCGGCGGGTCACGTTGAGTTATCCGGCACCTTGCGGCGTATCACAGAGCTTGCGATTCGAAGAGTGGTGAGCATGACCGTCCTGCAGAATCCCGGAGTACCGCCCGCGCCCGGCGAGGGCGCGGAGCGGCTGGTGTCGCCGGTCGGTTCCCACACCGAGTGGGATCCGCTGGAGGAGATCATCGTCGGGCGCCTGGAGGGCGCGACGATCCCCTCCGACCACGCGGTGGTGACCTGCAACGTGCCGCCGTGGGCAGGGCGGTTGCAGGGGCTCGCGGCCGGTTTCCGGTATCCGCGGCTGCTCGTCGAGAAGGCGCAGCAGGAGATCGACGCCTTCGTCGCCCTGCTGGAGTCCCTCGGCGTCACGGTCAGGCGACCGGAGGCGGTCGACCACCGGCGCCGCTTCGGCACCCCCGACTGGACCTCGCGCGGCTTCTGCAACACCTGCCCGCGCGACAGCATGCTCGTGATCGGCGACGAGATCATCGAGACGCCGATGGCGTGGCCGTGCCGCTACTTCGAGACGCACTCCTACCGCCCGATCCTCAAGGACTACTTCCGGCGCGGCGCCCGCTGGACGGCGGCCCCCAAGCCGCAGCTCACCGACGAGCTGTTCGATCCGGACTTCCGCGTCCCCGAGCCGGGCGAGCCCATGCGGTACATCCTCACCGAGTTCGAGCCCGTCTTCGACGCGGCGGACTTCGTCCGGGCGGGACGGGACCTGTTCGTCACCCGCAGCAACGTCACCAACGCGACGGGCATCGACTGGCTGCGACGCCACCTCGGCCCCGAGTACCGCATCCACGAGATCGCCAGCCGCTGCCGCACCCCGATGCACATCGACACGACGTTCGTCCTGCTCGCGCCCGGCAAGGTGCTGATCAACCCCGAGTACATCGACGCCGACCGCCTGCCCGACGTCCTCGGCTCCTGGGACGTCCTGGTCGCTCCCGAGCCCGACCCGATCGACGAGCGGCTGCTCAGGCTCACCTCGATGTGCGGCAAGTGGCTCAGCATGAACGTGCTCATGCTCGACGAGAAGCAGGTGATCGCGGAGCGGCACCACACCGGGATGCTGCGCGCGCTGGAGAAGTGGGGCTTCGAGCCGATCCCGTGCGACCTGCTGCACTACGCCCCCTTCGGCGGCTCGTTCCACTGCGCGACCCTCGACATCCGGCGCCGCGGCACGCTCCAGTCCTACTTCGACTGACCTCGCCGTTCCCGGCCCGGCGAGGCACGGGGGGTGAGCCTCACCTTCCGGACGCCCCCGGTCGGGCGGGCGTCACAGCGGCGAGTTCCTCCGGCGTGCGCGGCCCCGGCTCCGTCTCGGTCAACAACCCATGGGCGCGCAGGAGTTCCTCCGCCGCCGCCCCCCACGGCAGGCGCAGCCCCGCCTCGCGGAGGAGATCCGTGCGGGCCAGTGCCGTGGCCGCGGGCCCGGTGCGGACGCCGGACGGGGTGAGGAGCGCCGCGTCGTCGGCCCAGCGCAGGGCGAGGTCGACGTCGTGCGTGGCCATCACCACCGTGGTGCCGGCCGCGCGGAGCCCGTCGAGGGTCGCCAGGAGCCGTTCCTGGCCGTCGGGGTCGAGTCCGGCGGTCGGCTCGTCGAGGACGAGGACGCGCGGCCGCATGGCGACCGCCCCGGCGATGGCGGTCCGTTTGCGCTGCCCGTAGGAGAGCAGATGGGTGGGCCGGTCGGCCAGGCCCGTGATGTCCAGCGCGGCGAGCGCCTCCGCCACCCGCGCCCGCACCTCGGTGTCGTCCAGGCCGAGGTTCAGCGGCCCGAACGACACGTCCTGCTCGACGGACGCCGCGAACAGCTGGTCGTCCGGGTCCTGCACCACCAGCTGCACGGTCGTCCGCAGCCGGGTCAGGCCCTTGCGGTCGTACGACACCGGCTGTCCCTCGACCGTCAGCCGGCCCTCGTGGGGCCGCAGGCCGCCGGAGAGCAGCCGCATCAGCGTGGTCTTGCCGCTGCCGTTGCGGCCGAGCAGCGCGAGCGCGCGCCCCTCGCGGATCTCGAAGTCGAGGCCGCTGAGCACGGCCGGACCGTCCTCGTAGCCGAAGGACACGCCCCGCAGGGCGACGAGGGCGGGCTCGCTCATGTCAGCGGCCTTTCCAGTACGAAGGTGAGGACGGCCAGCACCGCGAGCAGCGCGCAACTGGCCGCCGTGAAGCGGACGGAGACCCGGGCCTCGGGCACCAGGACGCGCAGCGTGCCGTCGTAGCCGCGCCCGGCGAGCCCGGCCTGGAGACGGGTGGCCCGGTCGAAGGCCCGGACGAACGCGGTGGCGCCGAGCCCGGCCAGGGAACGCCACTCCGCGGCCCGGCTGGTGTGCCCGAGCCGGGCCGCCTGGGCCTCCCGGATGCGGCGCACGGCGTCCAGCAGCAGGAAGCTCATCCGGTACGTCACCAGCGCGACGTCGACGACCGGCGTGGGAATCCCGGCCCGGACCAGGCGCGGCAGCAGGTCCGACATGGGTGTGGTGAAGGCGAACAGCAGCACGCCCAGGGAGGCCGCCGAGGTGCGCAGCAGCAACTCCCCGGCCCGGACCGGCCCGTCGGCGGCGAGGGAGACGAAGCCGCCCGGACCGCCCACCTGGACGAGCAGGGTGACGGCGCCGGTCACGCAGAAGCCCAGCGGCACCCGGTAGGCCCGCCACAGCCGCCGCCCGGGCACACCGGCCGGCCCCAACAGCACCACCAGGGCGGTCAGGAGCACCAGGGCCGCACCCGGCCAGGGCGGCAGGGAGATCGCGAGCACCGTGAGGCCGAGCCCGAGCACGGCCTTGTCCACGGGATGGCGGCGGCGCCAGCGACTGCTGTGCGCCGCCGCGTCGATCGGCAGCACCCGGGCTCAGTCCCGTTCCGCGGTGGACTTCCCGGCGGCGTCCGCGAGCGCGCTGCCGGCCTCCCGCTCCAGCGTCCGCTGCTCGCCCTGCCGGCGTCCCCGGCGCAGGCCGAAGTAGTAGGCGAGGACGCCGGCGCCGAGGGCCGCCTGGAGGGCGAACAGCGCCGACTCGATCTCGCCGGACGGCGGCTCGTACAGCGGAGAGAACCACGGCTCGTAGTCCGGCTTCAGCTCCGTGATCGCCGTCTCGGCCTCGGCGTCGGCGCCCGTGAACGGCTCCTTCTTGTGGTCGCCGAGGCCGAGCGCCAAGGGCAGCACGGCGAGCGCGGCCACGGCGAACAGCAGCAGCAGGTTGATCTTCGTGTTCCGGCTCATCGGGCCACCGCCTCGGTCTCGGTCCGTGCCTGCTTCTTGGCGAGGAGCACGCCCAGCCGGGTCAGTTCGCCCTTGCTGGACTGCACCAGCAGCCGCATCACGAGCACGGTCAGCAGGCCCTCGCTCACCGCGAGCGGGATCTGGGTGACGGCGAAGATGGAGCCGAACTTGCCGAGCGCGCCCAGGAATCCGCTGCCCGGGTCGGGGAACGCGAACGCCAGCTGCACGCTGGTGACGCAGTAGGTGGACAGGTCGGCGACGAACGCGCCGCAGAACACCGTGACCATCAGTGGCGCGTTGGAGCGCCGCAGCATTTTATAGACGGCGTATCCGGCCCAGGGGCCGACGATCGCCATCGAGAAGACGTTGGCGCCGAGCGTGGTCAGGCCGCCGTGCGCGAGCAGCAGCGCCTGGAAGAGCAGGGTGATGGTGCCCAGCACCGCCATGATGGGCGGCCGGAACAGGATGGCTCCGAGGCCCGTGCCGGTGGGGTGCGAGCAACTGCCCGTGACGGACGGCAGTTTCAGGGCGGACAGGACGAAGGTGAAGGCGCCGGACGCACCGAGGAGCAGGGTGCTCTCGGGGTGCTCGCGCACTTCACGGGTGAGCGACCGGACCCCGTGGACGACGAACGGCGCCGACGCGACGCCCCAGGCGACCGCGTGCGCCGGAGGAAGGAAACCCTCGGCTATGTGCATGGCTCAGCAGACCCTCTCCAGCACCTCGTGGATGGTTGACGCGCCTTGGCCGGTCTCCTGGCTGACGGGTACCACCGCCCGGACTCCGCCTTCCCGGGTCGCAAGGACCCAGTGGCTGCCCGTGAGGGCCGGAGCCGGACTTCCCGATTCACAGTGGCGAGGGCCGCACCGGCATCACACCGGATTTCCCGTTCACCAAGGCCTGGTGACAATAAGGCCGGGGTAAGGGCGATGACAAGCCACCCCAGGGGGCGCGCGAGGGGGCGCCCACTCGCACACCGGCGCATCCCTCGGCTGATCCACGCGCTGCTGGCAGGGCCCCGCCGTACGACGTCACGGCCGCGTCAGTCGTCGCCCCCGTCGTCTGCGCCGGCGTCACTCTCCCCGTCCTCCCCGGCCTGGCGCGGCTTCTGCGGCTTCGGCTGCCCCGGGCCGCCGTCACCCGCTTCCTGCGTCGGAGGCGTTGCGCCGGGCGCCGGAGCGGGAGGCGTCGGGGAAGCGGTCGGCGTGGGCGGAGTGACATCGGCCACGGTGCCGGTGGTCGGCGTGTCGGCTGCCCCCGGGCCGGCCGCCGGGCCGGTCCCGGGATCGGCCTCGGAATCGGAGGACGAAGACGACGCGGAGTCGGTGGACGGCGTGGCGGCGGGGCTGCTCGCGGACGGGGACGTGTCGGGCTCCGTGCCCTCCGTGGTCGTGTCGGGCGAGAACCAGCGCATGCCGATGAGCATCGCCGCGAGGAAGAGTGCCGCGGCGGCGGCCGTCGCGGCCAGTCTCGACCGGTTGCCGCGCCCGCGCGAGCGGCCCGAACGCCCCGCCTGGGCCGCCCGGGCCGCGGTGCGATGCCCCGTGGTCGCGGGCAGCGCGTACGTGGTCGGGTTGCCGGCCCCGGCGGCGGCGTACGGGCCCGGCCCGGCGGACGTCGCCGCGGACGTGGTCGTCGGCCGCAGCGGCGGCGAGACTTCCGGGAGCGGCTCGGGCAGGCCCCGCCAGGCACCCCCGGTGAACCACTCGGCGGCCTGCTGGGCGGTGGGCCGGTCCTCGGGCTGCTTGGCGAGCAGACCGAGGAGGTAGTTCTCGAACGCGGGCGGGAGTCCGGAGACACCGAGTTCGCGAGGCGGCACGGGGGCGGAGTCGAGATGCTGGTGGAGGAGGGCGACGGCGGTGTCGGCCTGGAACGGCGGGCGGCCGCTGAGGAGCTGGTAGAGCACGCAGCCCAGGGAGTACATGTCGGAGGCGGGCCCCGCGGGCTTGCCCAGGGCCCGCTCGGGCGCGAGGTAGAGGCCGGTGCCGACGATCTGGCCGGTGGCGGTGAGCGCGGCGCCCGGGTCGTCGAGGAACCGCGCGATGCCGAAGTCGCCGATCTTGAGCGTGCCGTGGGCGTCCAGCAGCAGGTTGGCGGGTTTGACGTCCCGGTGCACGATGCCCTGCGCGTGCGCGGCGGCGAGCCCCGCGGACGCCTGCGCGGCGAGCCGGGCCACCCGCTCGGCGGGCAGCGCGCCGGAGCCGGTCAGCACTCCGGCGAGACTGTCGCCCTCGACCAGCTCCATCACCAGGTACAGCCGGTTGTCGTACTCGCCGAAGTCCAGCACACCGACCACGTTGGGGTGGTTGAGACGCCCGGCGGTCTGCGCCTCCAGACGGAACCGGGACGTTGCCGTGGCGTCGGTGTCCTGGGGCAGCAGCAGCTTGACGGCCACCGCTCTGGCGAGCGTCTCGTCGTACGCGCGCCAGACCTCTCCCATTCCACCGCGCCCGATCTCAACATCCAGCCGGTAGCGGCCCGCTAGCAGCACTCGTCCTCGTCTCATGCGTGTGGGAAGGTCGTCGCCGCAGGCCGAACTCCCCGCTTCTGCACGGGGATTGGTGGGGGGTGCCGCAGCCGACCCAGGATACTGGCGCGGCATGACCACTGATCTCCACAGCGGTGTCCTCGGAGGGTGCGGTCTCGGAAATCCCGGAGCGAAGAGGTCGTCCGCCGGAGTGAAGCTCCCGCGCGCCCGGTCGCCGCAGGGCGCCGGCGCCGTTTCAGGCCGCCGAGCTCGCCCCCTCCTCACGGCGCGGCAGCAGAGCCACCGCCAGCGCGGGTACGGCCGCGAGGACCAGCCACGGCACGGCGGCAGGCAGGCCCAGGTCGAGCAGGGAGCCCGTGGCCGCGCTGCCGGCGAGGACGATCAGGCCGGAGACGGACGACAGCGCACCCATGTAGAGGCCGAGCCGGCCCTCCTCGGCGAGGTCGGGCACCCAGGCGCGCGCGGCGGGCACGACCAGCATCTGCCCCACGGTGAGCAAGATCACGAAGCCCGCGGCCGGCAGCAGCCCGGCGGCGCCCGTCCAGCCTGCGGGCCGCGCCGCGGCCACCACCGCGAAGCCGGATGCGATCAGCAGCAGTCCCGCGGTCATGGAGCGGCGCAGATCGAGCCGGTGGCCCGCCCAGCGGGTCACCGGCAGCTGGGTGAAGACCACCAGCACCGAGGACAGCGCGAAGAGCCAGGACAGGGGCGCCTGGGAGCCGGCCGCGCGCTGCACCTCGTCCGGCAGGGCCAGATACAGCTGGTTGTAGGCGAGCAGGTAGGTGCCGTACGCGCAGCACAGGGCGAGGAAGCGGCGGTTGCGCAGCAGGACGCGGGCCCCGCCCCGCTCCCGGACGCGGACCCGGCCGGGGATGTGCTGCGGCATCAGCCACAGGTGCCCGGCGAGGACGAGCACGAACACCGCGGCACCGGCGAGGCACGCCGTGCGGAAGTCGACGGCGAGCAGCAGTGCGCCGAGCAGCGGCCCGGCGAACGCCCCGACCTGGCCCGCCACACTGAACAGGGCGAGGACCCGGGTGCGCGGGCCGTGCCCGTCCTCCTCCCAGACCACCGCCTGGCGGGCCACCTCGGACTCCACGGCCGGAGAGAACAGGGCGGCGGCGAAACCGATCACCAGCACCGCCCCGATCACGGCCCCGCTCGCCTCCGCATGGCCGAGCCACGCGAACCCGGCGATGCGCAGCACACAGCCCGCCAGCACGACCGGTCGCACCCCGAACCGGTCGACGAGCCAGCCGCCGACCACGAACAGCCCCTGCTGGCTGAACGTGCGCAGCCCCAGCACGAACCCGACCAGCCAGCCCGCCATGCCGATCGCGGTACCGAGGTGCTCGGCGAGGAACGGCAGCACGGCGTAGAAGCCGATGTTGAAGGCGAGCTGGGTGAGGATCAGCAGCCGCAGCAGCGGCGACAGTTCCCTGCAGAGCCGCCAGGTGCTCTCGCGCGGCGCCTCGGGCGCCGCACTGCCGGTGGACGCGCGGGGGGCCTTGCGGCCCAGCACGCGGGAGATGAGGTGGGTCATCGTTCTTCTGTCGGTGAGGCGGACACGGAAGTCAGGAGGGCGTCGGGGCGGTCGGGTCGCCGCAGCGGGGCCGGCATGACCCGTTCCCCTGGTGAGGGGGCCGGGCGGGCGGGCCGTGTACGCCGCCGGGGCGGTCGCAGGCCGCCCGCGGCCGTCACCGCGAGCGCCCCGAGCAGGGCGAGTACGGCGGCGGGGAAGAGGACGGCCCAGGGGGCACGCTCGGCGTACGGCTGGTTCTCGGCGAGCAGCAGGCCCCAGTCGGGGGACGGCGGCTGGGCGCCCAGGCCGAGAAAGCCGAGCGCGGCGAGGCTCAGCGCGATGCCCGGGAGCCGGAGCAGGGCGTGCCGGGCGACCGGGGGCAGGACAGCGGGCAGCAGTTCGTGCACGAGCAGGTACCAGCGGCCGGCGCCTAGCGCCCGGGTGGCCGTCAGGTGGGTGGTCGCGCGCTCCTGCCGCAGCAGGGAGGAGGTGTGCGCGGCCAGCGGGGACCAGGCCACGACGGCCACGGCCGACGCGGGCGTCCAGGGGCCGCTGCCCATGATGCCGGTGACGAGGAGGCCGGCCAGTACGGGCGGTACCGCGCTGAGGGTGTCGACAAGCGGCCCGGACAGCCTCGGCAGCAGCCCCAGCAGCAGTCCGGCGACGAGGGCGGCGGCACTCACCGCGAGGGCGGTGCCGAGGGTGGTCAGCGCCCCGTGGGAGATCCGGGCGAGGACGTCCCGGCCGAGCGCGTCCGTGCCGAAGGGGTGCTCCGGGGAGGGGGCTTGCAGCCGGGCGAGCGTGTCCAGGGCGAGCGCGTCGCGGGGCAGCCCGAAGCCGATGACGGCGGCGAGCAGTCCTCCATAGAGCAGCGGCAGGGTACGGGGCGCGGGGGGCCGGGGCCGGTGCAGGGACTGCAGGGCGCCGTCGCGCAGCGCCGGACCGATCAGCAGCCGGGCGGCGAGCCGGGCGAGAACGCCGGCGGTGGCCGCGAGCAGGACGAGGGCGAGTGTGCCGGTCTGCAGGGCGGGCAGGTCCTGGGAGAGTGCGGCGTGCAGGGTGAGCCGGCCGAGGCCCGGGATGTCGAAGATCTGCTCGACGGCGACCGATCCGCCGGTCAGTCCGACCACGAACAGTGCCAGGTTGGGCAGCAGTCCGGGGACACAGCGGCGCACCGCCTGCCGCGCCACGGACTTCGGCGGAACGCCGCGCGCCGCGGCCGCCATGGCCCAGGGCTCTTCGAACGCGCCGGGCAGCAGGTCGTCCAGCATCCGCCCCAGAACCGCCCCTGCGGGCAGGCCGATGGCGAGCGAGGGCAGCACCATCCACTGCGGCCCGTACCAGCCCAGGGCGGGCAGCCATCCCAGCTGCACACCGATCACCGAGGCCAGCACCGAGGCGACGAGGAACTCGGGCAGCGCGGCCAGCACGGCCGTCCCTGTCCCGCCGGGACGACGCTCCCCGAGCCGGCCCCGGGCGCCCAGCCGGAGCGTGCGGGCGCAGACGGCGGCCGCCGTGCCCGCGGCGACCACCAGGGCTCCCGCCATCAACAGCAGTGACACGCCGAGTGCTTGCACCACGCCCGGCAGCACCTGGCTGCCGGACACCCACGACGTGCCCGCGTCCCCGTGCAGCAGCCCGCCCAGCCAGCGGCCGAGCAGCATCAGGGGGCCGTCGTCGAGGCCCAGTTGGTCCCGGATGGCGCGCAGGGTCTCGGGCGTGGGGTCGCGGTCCGCCGACCGCGCCCTGAGCACGGTCAGCGCGGGGTCGGTGCGCGACAGCCAGGGCAGCAGGCCGATTCCGCACACCAGGGCGGCCACGAGCACGGCCCGCCACAGCAGCGCCGGGGCGCTGCTGCGCGCGACCGCGCGCAGCCCGGCGGCGGCCCCTTTCAACGAGGGGGTCTTGTCGCTGTTCAGCGTCGGGTCCCCGTACCAATGAGGGTGCGCTCGTAGGGATCGGGCAGCGCGCCCTGCACGGACGTCGCGATGCCCGCGACGAGCTTCAGATGCACCAGCGGGATCACCGAGTCGGTGCCGAGGACGGCCGCCTCCGCCTTCATGGCGGCGGCCTGCCGTTCGGCCGTGTCGGACTCGGCCTGGGCGTCGGCGACCAGCTTGTCCACGTTCTTGTCGCACAGGAACGACAGGTTGTTGGAACCGTCGCAGGTGTAGTCGCCGGCGAGGACGGTGACCGGGTCGCCGGTGTCGAGCATCATGTTGCGGGAGAAGACCGCGGCGTCGAACTTGCCGCCCAGCAGGTCGCCTTCGAGACGCGTGTACGTGCGCACCTCCAGCTTCACCTTGAACCCCGCCTTCTGCAGCTGCTGCTGGAGCACCTGGGCGGCCTCCGGCAGCTCGGGCCGGTCGCTGTAGGTGGCGAGGGTGATGCTCTTGCCGTCGGGGCCGGTCGCCCGAGCCCGCCCGGCCGGTTCGACGCGCTTGCCGGCCGCCCAGGTCAGGGCCGGACCGAACAGGCCCTGCGCGGGCACGGCGTACCCCTCGTACGCGCCCTTGGCGATGACCGAGGTGTCGATCGCCTCGCGTGCGGCTGCCCGCAGCCCCGCGTCGGTGAAGGCGCCCGACTTGGTGTTGAGGTAAAGGCTGGTGTTGCGGGCGGTGTTGACCTCCTTGACGGTGTTCTTGTCCAGGGAGGTGACCTGGGCGACGGGAAGGGACTCGGCGATGTCGACCTCGCCGGTGCGCAGGGCGTTGGCGCGGGCGGTGCCGTCGGAGACGAACCTGGCGGTGACGCCGGACGCCTGGGCCCGGCCGCCCCAGTAGTCGTCGAAACGGTTCAGCGTGGCGGCGGTGTCACCGTCGATCCTGGTGAGTGCGAAGGGGCCGGTGGCGGTGCCGACGACGTTCACCTTGCCCTTACTGTCGTACGCCTTCGGCGCGAACACCGCGAGGGAGGGGTTCGACAGCCGCAACGGCAGTACGGGGTCGGCCTCGGCCGTGCTGACCCGGACCCGCTTGTCGTTCTCGGCCGTGGCGGTCAGCTTCACACCGGAGAGCGCGGACGGTGCCGGGTCGGCCTTCCCGGCGGCCGTGAGGGCGGCGGCGACGGCCTCGGCGGTGACCGCCTCGCCGTCCTGGAACCTCGCGTCCCGCAGGGTGAACACCCAGCTCTTGCCGCCGTTCTCACTGCTCCACGAGTCGGCCAGCGCGGGTACCGCCGTGCCGTTGGCGTCCAGCTTGGTCAGCCCCTCGATGACACCGAGCCGGGACAGGAGCATCGCGTCCTGGCCGTACGGCGAGTAGTTCTCGGTCGGGGCGAAGGGGAGGGCGACTCGCAGGCGTGCGCCGCCGCCGGACTCGGAGGAAGCCGAGGAGTCGTCACCGGAGGACGCGAAACAACCGGAGAGCAGGGGCAGCGCGAGCAGGCCGGACAGGAGTCGGCGGTGGGGCGTTCTCATAGTGTATATGAATACCATTTTCGTTAAACGAGCGGTATCTCGAAGTGCACGACGCCGCTGCCCCCGCCGGGCACCTCCTCCCGCTCGTCGTGCAGCACCTTGCCCAGTGCTCGCCACAGACCCATCGCGCCGGGGGAGTGCGGGTACGTGTGCAGGTACACGGACCGGTATCCGCCGTCGGCCAGGGCGAACTCCATCAGTCCCGCCACCAGTTGGCGGGCCAGCCCGCGCCGCCGGTGCTCGGGGCGCACGTACACCCGCCGGAGCTGTGCGGTCTCACCCGAGGGGAACCGCTCGGCCAGCCAGCGCGGGTTCGGCGGGTGCGCCGGGCCGCGCGCGTCCAGTGCCGCCGTGGCCGCCACCGCCCCCTCCTGCTCGTCCACGGCGACCAGGAGGGTGTGCCGGGGCGGCGTGACGTAGAACGACACCGGATCGATGATGTCGGCATGCCACCGCGGCACGTAACCCGTGCCGAAGTCGCGGTACACGGCGTCGAGCATCACCGCCCGGGCCCCGTCGATGTCGGCCGCCGTGGCTTCCCTGATGCTGTAGTCGCGCATTTGCGCATCATATGCAAGAGGGCTGTGGGGTCAGTCGGGGGCCGCCGGTGTGATGTGGCTCAGCACGCACAGCCAGCGGCCCTGCCGCCGCACGAACACGTCCGTCGTCCACTCGTCGGCGTCGTGGCGCTCGCCCTGGTAGTGGGCCGTGTTGGTCACCCGCCCGGTCACCACGGCGGTGTCGCCGTAGAGGCGGACCCTGGGGTCGGTCCTGAGGTCCATCGCCGAGTGGGTGAGCGTGCCGGACTCGACGAGGGAGAGGAACTTCTCCTTCGGGTCGATCCCCGCATCGGAGACGATGACCCACTCGTCCGCCATGAAGCTCGCGATCCGCACCGGGTCGTTGGACACGATCGCCTCGGCCCAGCCCTCCGCCAGGCGGGCGAGCTGGAGGGCGTCCGCGGACTCGGGCCTTTCGCTCATACCGCGACCGTAGTCGTGTCGAGGCGGTGATGCGGGGTGTCCAGTGGTGACGCGCTGCTGCCACCCCGCACCGAGTCCTGCCGCTGCCTCGGTGGCCCGGTCAGGTCTCGGAGGGGGAGAGGACCACGAAGTCCGCGTTCGCCGGGTCGAGGCAGACGGCGAGCCGGCCGACGCCCTCCGCGTCCTCCGGCCCCATCTGCACGCTGCCGCCGCTCTCGGTGACCTTGGCCACCGCGGCGTCGCAGTCGTCGACGGCGAACACCGGGTGCCAGTACGGCCGCCCGCCCGTCAGCGTCAGGTCCTCCGCGCGGAGCTGCATGAGGCCGCCGTGCATCCGGTCCTCGGACAGCCCGGCGGGGGTGATCAGGGTGTACGTGCCCGCGTCACCCGGCAGCGGCATGTCGCTGAACTGCCAGCCGAACAGGGTGCCGTAGAACTCCCGCGCGCCCGCCGCGTCGGTCGTGAGCAGTTCGGTCCACGACAGCGAGCCCGGCTGGTCCACCAGCTCCAGGCCCTTGTTGGTCCCCGGCTGCCAGACGGCGAACTGGCCGCCCAGCGGGTCGCTGAACTGCGCCATCCGGCCCCAGTCGTCGAGGTCCATCGGCGCGACCCGCACGGCGCCGCCCGCCTGCTGCACGGCCTGCGTCGTGGCGTCCGCGTCGGTGACGCTGTAGTAGAGCATCCAGGCCGGGCGCGCCCCCTCCTCGGTGAGCTTGCCGAGCCCGGCGACGATCTTCCCGTCCTTCTTGAACATCCCGCCTTCGAAGTCCTCGCTCTCACCCATCGACTCGTAGTCCCACCCGAGGACGGCACCGTAGAAGGCGGCGGCGGCCCGGACGTCCGGAGCGCCCAGGTCGAGCCAGCAGGGGGAACCGGGGACGTACTCCGTGGTGATCATGGCGATGCTTCCCTTCCGCGGGTCATGTGTGCCCAGCGTGACACCGGGCACCGGCCATCGCCCGTCGGCAGCTCCCCGTTCGGGGGATTCCCGGTGACCGGCGCGGCTGTGGAAGCATCGAGGTCATCACCCGGACGGGTGGTCGCGGATCTCTGTGCGGTGAGGGCGGTGGGGGGCGTGGTGGCCGGCTGGGAGTGGGACGACACCTTGTTCTCGGGGACCGCCGCCCATTACGCGCGCGGCCGGCTGCCGTACGCCCCCGGGCTCGCGGACGCGCTCGCCGAGGCGCTGCGGCTGGACGGGCGGGGGCGGCTGATCGACGTGGGCTGCGGGCCCGGCACCGTCGCCCTCGGCCTTGCGCACCTGTTCGGCGAGATCGTCGGCGTGGACCCCGACAGCGGGATGATCGCCGAAGCCGGACGCGGCGCCGCCGAACGCGGGGTGGCCGGGAAGTCCCGGTGGGTGCGGGCCCGCGCCGAGACCCTGCCCGCGGGGCTCGGCACCTTCACCGTCGCCTCCTTCGCCCAGTCCTTCCACTGGATGGACCGTGACCTGGTGGCGGCGACCGTCAGGGGCATGCTCCGGCCCGGCGGGGCCCTGCTGCACATCGCGGACCTGAAGACCGAGCCCCGGACCGCCGACGGCCTGCCGCACCCGCCGGTCCCGTACGCGGCCGTGGACGAGCTGGTCAAGCGGTACCTGGGTCCCGTGCGGCGCGCTGGGCGCGGGGTGCTGCCGCACGGGACTCCGGGCGGGGAGGCCGAGGTGTTCGTCCGGGCGGGGTTCGCCGGCCCCCGCCGGCTCGTCGTCCCGGGTGGGCAGGCGCTGGAGCGGACCTGTGACGACGTCGTCGACGGGGTGTTCTCGATGTCGTTCTCCGCTCCGCACCTGTTCGGAGAAGGCCGGGCCGACTTCGAGGCGGACCTGCGGCGGTCGCTGCGCGAGGCATCGCCGTCCGGCCGGTTCTCCGAACGGGGGCCGAGCACGGAGGTCTTCGTGTGGTGGAGGGACTCACCCGGCGGCTGACCCGGCCGCCGGGGCCGGCATCAGTGGACGGACAGCCCGCCGTCGACGAAGACCGACTGCCCGGTGACGTAGGCGGACGCCGCGCTCGCCAGGAAGACCGCCGCGCCCGCGAAGTCCTCGGGCACACCGTTGCGCCCGGTCATCGTGCGGGCGGCGAGGGCGGCCACCTTCTCCGGGTCCGCCGAAAGGCGCGCGTTGAGCGGTGTCATGACGAAGCCCGGCACGAGGAGGTTGCAGGTGACGCCGCGTGGCGACCACGCCTCCGCCTGGGAACGCGCCAGTGCCTCAAGCCCGCCCTTGGACGCGCCGTAGGCGCCACTCTGGACGAACGCGCGGTGCGCCTGCTGCGAGCTGATGTGGATGATCCGTCCGTACCCGCGCTCCGCCATACCGGGGCCGAAGCGCTGTCCCAGCAGGAACGGCGCCTCCAGGTTGACGGCCATCGTCGCGTCCCAGACGTCCTCGGTGAGCTCGTCCATCGGCGGACGCAGATTGATCCCGGCGCTGTTGACGAGGATGTCGGGCTCCCCGAACGCCTCGACCGCCCGCTCGGCGGCCGTCCGCACGGCGTCGCGGCTGCTCAGGTCCGCGCTGACCCACGCGGCGCGGCACCCCTGTGCCGTCAGCTCCTCGACGGTCGCGGTCAGACCGGCCTCGCCGCGGGCCACGACGACCACACTCGCTCCTGCATAGGCCAGGGCGCGGGTGATGGCGCGCCCGATGCCGGAACTGCCACCGGTGACCACCGCGACCCGGCCGTCGAGGGAGAACAGTTCGTCGAGGTAGGCCTGCGTCGGCCGGGTCGGTGGAGTCGGCTGCGTCGTCATGGCAGCCCACTCTATCCGGATCTCGTGAAGGTACCCCTCGGGGGTATATGGTGCGGGGTATGGACCACACCGCTCATGGACCTGAGAAGCATGCGCACGGGACGGCGTCCTGGGCGACCGCCGTGAAGGCGACACTGCACTGCCTGACCGGGTGTGCGATCGGCGAGATCCTCGGCATGGTGATCGGCACGGCGCTGGAGTGGGACAACGTGCCCACGATGGTGCTGGCGATCGGGCTCGCGTTCCTCTTCGGCTACTCGTTCACCCTGTTCGCGGTTCTGCGGGCCGGCCTCGGCCTCAAGGCCGCGATCCGGGTCGCGCTCGCCGCGGACACGGTCTCGATCGCCGTGATGGAATTCGTGGACAACGCGATCATCGCGCTCACCCCGGGCGCGATGGACGCCCATCTGTCGGACGGCCTGTTCTGGTCCGCGCTGCTGGGCGGTTTCGCGGTCGCCTTCCTGATCACGACCCCGGTCAACAAGTGGATGATCGGCCGCGGCCGGGGGCACGCCGTGGTCCACGCCCACCACTGACGCGATGTCACCGTCGGCCTGTGCCACCGCCTCGGTGCACGGCAGTGGCCTGGATCACATGGCTGGGATTGAGTGCCCGGCCCGGGCGACATCCGTACCCATGGGTGTCGGGGCGGGGCCGGATGCGAGGATGAGGCGCCATGACAGCTGGGTGGTGTGCTCGCACGATACGGGCCGCGGTGTTCGCGGCCGCCTGTGTCGTGCTCGCCGCCCTGGGGCACGTCATGATGTCCGGCGACCATGTGCCCCTGCCGACGCTGGTGGCCGGCTGGGCCGTGACGGGCGTGGCGGGCTGGTGTCTGGCGGGCCGTGAGCGCGGACTCCGGACGGTCGTGGCCGTCGCCGTCGCCGTCCAGACGGCTCTCCACTCGGCGTTCTCACTCGGGCCGCCGACGCCGGCCGCACCGGGGACGGACTCCATGGACATGCCGGCGATGACTCACGGCATGGGATCCATGAGTCACGGCATGGGCCCGGACGCCATGGGGTCCATGTCCCCGCACATGAGGCATGTCCCCGGCGGTGACTCTTCCCTCGGCATGCTCGCCGCCCACCTCCTGGCCGCGCTGCTGTGCGGCCTGTGGCTGGGCCACGGGGAACGGGCCGTCTTCCGGCTGCTGCGTGCCGTGGGCAGCCGGCTCGCCGCGCCACTGCGGCTCCTGTTCGCCCTCCCCGCGCCGCCGCCCCCGCCCGTGCGCGCACGGCGACGGCCGTCGAACCGCACGCCGCGCCGCCTCCTCCTCGTCCACGCGATCACCACTCGGGGACCACCCGCGGGGCCCGCTGCCGCCTGACGGCAGCCGGTGGTAACCCGGGGCAGCCCCTGCGCGCCCCGGTCGCGGCCGTACGCCCGTACCCGCGCGCACCCGCAGGCGGTCACGCCTCCCACGCGCCGTACGGGCACGCCCGCACCCCCCGCTCACCGGACCGCATTCACGCGCGCACGTCCGACCTCACGGCCCGCCCGCGTGCCCGTGGTTCCGGATGCCCGAGAAGGACTTCAGGTGATCACTCCTGCCCTGCCTCTTCCGCACGAGAGATCGGCGTCGGCCGACGCGTCGATAACCGCCTGGGCGCTGGCCGCCCGCGGCGGCGACCCCGCGGCCGTCGACCACTTCGTGCGCGCCCTGCATCGTGACGTCATCCGCTACGTCGCCCATCTGTGCGCCGACCCGCAGGCGGTGGACGATCTGGCGCAGGACACGTTCCTGCGGGCGCTCGGCAGCCTGCACCGGTTCGAGGGCCGTTCCTCGGCCCGGGCCTGGCTGCTGGCCATCGCCCGGCGCGCGGTGGCCGACAGCATCCGGTACACCGCTGTACGGCCCCGCCCGGCCGACCTGCCGGACTGGGAGCCGGCGGCCGAACTCGCCCAGCCGCGCGGCCTGCCCGGCTTCGACGAGGGTGTGGCACTGCTGGAGCTGCTGGCCGGACTGCCGGACGAACGCCGCGAGGCGTTCGTCCTCACGCAGCTGCTCGGCCTGTCCTACGCGGAGGCAGCCGCGCTGAGCAACTGCCCCGTCGGCACGGTCCGTTCCCGCGTGGCGCGCGCCCGGGCGACGCTCCTCGCCCTGCTCGCCGCGGCGGAGGAACGGGACCCCGCCCTCGTCGCGGCCTGACACATCCGGGCCGCCCGGTGTCCGCCGCCACTGCCCGGCGGGCACCGGGCGGCCCGCCGCGGTGCGTACCGCCCCGGCCCTGCGCCGATCCGGTGGACGGTCGACACGGCCGTCGCGCTCACCCGTCGGCCCGCGCCTCCACCTCCCTCCAGAAGGTGAGGACCCGCGCGTTGAACACCTCCGGCACCTCCTGGAAGGGCTGATGCGCCTCCCCGGGCAGCACTTCGAACACGGCGCCCGGGATGCCTTCCGCGACCGCGCGGCCGAAGCGCGGAGGTGTGGCGAGGTCGATCTCGCCGGCGAGCACGAGGGCCGGGGCGGTGATGTCGCCCAGGCGGTCGAGGGTGTCGTGGCCGGCGAACGCCGCGAGCTGGCGTTGGAAGGCCTCGGCGGACTGCGGGTGCTCGAAGGTCAGGGCCTCGTCGACGAGGCGGTCGACCGTGCCGTCGGCGTGGGCGCGCGGGGTGTAGACCCACAGGTAGAACGCCTCGAGCATGGCCCGCTCGTCCGGGGCGCGTTCGACCATCCAGTGCCAGAAGCGCGTCATGGTGCGGAAGTAGGGATCCGAGCGGCCCATCGTGCTCATCAGGACGAGGCTGCGGACCAGGCCGGGATGGCGCAGGGCCAGTTCCTGGGCGATGAAACTGCCTCCCGAGAAGCCCGCGATGTGAGCGGCCGGGATCTGCAGTGCGCGCAGCAGCGCCGCGGCGTCGTCGGCCATCCGCGGTACGGAGAGCGGGCCTTCGGGCAGCGGGGTGCGGCCGGCGCCACGGTTGTCGAACGCGGTGATCCGGTAGCGGTCGCAGAGCCCGTCGAGCTGCGGCTGCCATGCCTCGGCGGGGTCCCCGAGCCCCGCGAGGAGCAGGACGTCGGGTCCCTCGCCCCGCTGCTCGACCCAGAGTTCCACGCCGTCGGCGTCGATCATCTGTCCCATGACGGGCCTTTCTGGGGGGTGGCCGGTGTCCGTCATCCTCGCGCCGGCTCGATGTTCATGTTGGCGTGGAAGAGGTTGTCCGGGTCGTAGGTCCGCTTGATCCGGGCGAGCCTGTCGTAGTGGTCGCGGTACGTCGCCCGGACCCGCTCCCGGCCCTCGCCCGAGCCCATGAAGTTCACGTACGAGCCGCCCATCGAGTACGGGTGCAGCTCCTCCTGGTAGCCCACGCACCACTGTCTGATCGTCTCGGCGTTGGCCGGGTCGGGATCGACACCGGCGAAGACGCCGGACCAGAGCGCGTCCCGGTAGCTCCACGCGGTGTCGTCCGGGCCGACCCGGTGGGCGGCCCCGTCGATCGGGTAGAGGTGCATCAGCGAGAGCGGCGTGGGGTTGTTCCGGCCGTACGCGAGGTGCACGTCCAGGGCGGCGTCGGGGATGTGGTCGAAGAAGTCGCCCCGCCAGTACCACTGGTAGCCGGTCGGGATCAGCTCGTCGAACATGCCCTGCAACGCGTCGTACGGCATCGGCGTCGTGAAGTGGAAGGCCGGCCGGCCCGCGTCGTTCACCACCGAGAGCGTCTCGCCGACCGCGTCCGGGTCACCCGTGCAGCACCATACGACGCCGCACACCTTCTGCCCGTGGAGTTCCTCGGGGAAGGGCGGGCCGGGCGGGACGACGAGGACGGCGAAGAAGCCGTAGACGTCGTCGGGTGCCTGCGGGAGGAACTCGCGGTACCACGCCAGTACCTCGCGCGTGCTGTCGACCGGCCAGACGGTCACGCCGACCCCGACCGTGCCCACCGGGTGCAGCCGGTAGGTGAGGGAGGTCGCGATGCCGAAGTTGCCGCCGCCGCCCCGCAGCGCCCAGAACAGGTCCGGGTGCTCGGTCTCGCTCGCGGTGACGAAACCGCCGTCGGCCAGCACCACGTCCGCGGCGATCAGGTTGTCCACGGTCAGCCCGTACTTGCGGGTGAGGTAGCCGTGGCCGCCGCCGAGGGTCAGGCCGCCGACGCCCGTCATGGAGATGATGCCCGTCGGGGTGGCGAGACCGAAGGCCTGGGTGGCGTGGTCGAGGTCGCCGAGGTGGCTGCCGCCACCGACCTCGGCGGTCCGCGCCTCCGGGTCGACCCGCACCCAGCGCATCGGCGAGAGGTCGATCGTCACGCCGTCGTCCACGAGGCACAGGCCGGGGCCGCTGTGCCCGCCACCCCGCACGGCGAGTTCCAGGCCGTGGTCGCGGACGTAGGTCACCGCGGCCATCACGTCGGCGGTGTCCGTGCAGGGCACGAGGGCGGCGGGCCGTTTGTCGATCATCGCGTTGTAGATCTTGCGGGCCTGGTCGTAACCGGCGTCCTGCGGGCCGATCACCGGCCCCCGCAGCGTGGTCCGCATCTCTTCCAGGGTGGCGGTGTCCATGACGATCTCCTCGGGACGCGTGCCGTGCCGACCTCACCAGCCTCTCGCCGACCGCGCAGCGATGCATGTCCGGAGCTCCGCTGTTCCCCCAGCGCCCGCGACCGGCCAGCCTGGCGGTGGGGCGGATGGCCGGGGCTCCTTCCCGGAGGGACCTTCCAGCACGCGGCCGCCATCGAACGGCACGGCAGATGGCCGGACGAGCCGGAGGCGGGCACGCACATCGGCAGCGAGGTGCTGGGCGCACCGCACCTCGGGTGGTGAGCGCAGGCGTCAGGCCAGGGTGACCTCCACCGGCAGCCTCTTGATGCCGTTGACGAAATTGGAGCGTACGCGCGGCACCTCACCGGCCAGGCGGATGTCCGCCAGGCGCGGGATCAGCTCCTCGAACATGATGCGGATCTCGGTGCGGGCGAGGAGGTTGCCCAGGCACAGATGGGGGCTGCCCTTGCCGAAGGTGACGTGGTCGTTGTCGCGACGCGTGACGTCGAAGTCGTAGGGGTTGCCGAAGACCTCCTCGTCGCGGTTGCCGGAGGCGAACCACATCACCACCTTGTCACCCTCCTTCACCCGTTTGCCGCCCAGCTCGACATCGCGCGTGGCGGTGCGGCGGAAGTGGTAGACGGGGGAGGCCCAGCGCAGGAACTCCTCGACCGCGACCGGGATCAGCGAGGGGTCCTCCTGGAGGCGGGCCAGCTGCTCGGGGTGCTGGACGAGGGCCAGCATGGAGTGGGAGATGGTGTGCCGGGTGGTCTCGTTGCCGGCGACGACCAGCAGCAGGAAGTAGTTGTCGAAGTCCTGCGGGGAGAGCGGGACCCCGTCGCGGGGCGTGGTGTTGACCAGCCGGGAGACCAGGTCCGTGCCGTCACCGCCCCGGCGCTGCCGTGCCAGCTCACGGCCGTACTCGAAGACCTCCAGCGAGGCGGGGGAGCGGAAGGGCAGATCGCGGTACCGCTCGCTCTCCTCGCTGTGCAGCAGGACGTCCGCGTAGTCGGGGTCGGTGTGGCCGATGATGCGGTTGCCCCAGTCGATGAGCCGCTGGTTGTCCTCCGGGGGCACGTCCAGCAGCCGGGCGAGCACGTTGATGGGGAAGTCCGCCGAGACGTCCTCGACGAAGTCGAAGCGGCCCTTGGCGAGGGCGGCATCGAGGGTCTTCGCGGTCAGCCCGCGCAGGAAGTCGGTGTAGCCGCTGATCACGTTCGCACCGAACTGCCGCTGGATCAGGCTGCGCAGCGCCCGGTGCCGCACCCCGTCCAGTTCGAGGATCGAGGCGCGCTTCTTGATCTGGTCGTCGTCGACCTCTTCCAGGTTGACGAACCTCGTCGACGTGAACGTCTGCGCGTCACGGTCGACCCGCACGATGTCCTGGTGCCGGGTCAGCGCCCAGAACCCGGAGTTGGGCGCCTCCTCGGGCTGCCAGTGCACCGGGTCCTCGTGGCGCAGGGTGTGGAACATCCGCCAGGGCGTCACGCCGTCGGTGAACCGGTCCAGGTCGGCGAGGTTCACCTCGGCCAGGGGCAGCGGCTCGCGCACGGCGTCGGTCGGGGTCTCGGTCGTCATCGGCATGCTCCTCGGCGTCACAGGTGGTAGGCGTACTCGGTGAACTCCCAGTCCGTGACATGCCGGTGGAAGCGTTCGACCTCGTCGCGCTTGTAGGAGAGGAAGGACGTGGTGAAGCCCTTGCCGAGCAGGTCGGTCAGGGTGGTGTCGGCCTCCAGCGCGTCCAGCGCGGCGGACAGCGTCTGCGGCAGGAGGGCGGAGCGGGCGGTGTCGTAGCCGTAGCCCTCCAGCGGGGCGGGCGGCTCCTCGCCGGCCAGCACGCCCAGCAGCGCGGCGGCGACCGTCCCGGCGATCGCCAGATAGGGGTTGGCGCTCGCGTCGCCGAGGCGCAGTTCGAGCCGGGCGCCGGTGCCGCGCTCGGGCGGGATGCGCACCATGGCGCTGCGGTTGTCCAGCCCCCAGTCGATCAGCCAGGGCGCGAGGGTGTCCGGGCCGAAGCGTTTGTACGAGTTGATCGTGGGGTTGAGCAGCGCGGCGAGGGCGGGCGCGTGGGCGAGGACACCGGCGACGGCGTGCCGGGCGGTGGCGGACAGGCCGTACGGGCCCGACGGGTCGTCGAAGGTGTTGCGGCCCTCCTCGTCGTCGCAGGACAGGTGGAGGTGGAAGCCGGAGCCGCCGGCGTCGTTGAAGGGCTTGGCCATGAAGGTGGCCAGCCGGCCCTCCTTGCGGGCCAGCTCCTTGATCGCGGCCTTGAAGCGGAAGGAGCGGTCGGCGGCCGACACGGCCTGCGAGTGGGCCAGGTTGATCTCGATCTGGCCGCCGTCGAACTCGTGGTTGCCGCTGATCGCCCCGACCCTCAGATCGCGCACCTGGCGCAGGGTGCGCAGCAGGTGGTTGTCCGGGTCGGCGCGCAGACCGGCGGTGTAGACGACACCGGGGTCGGGTGCGTAGCGGCGCCAGCCGCCCGACGGGTCCGGCTCGCACAGGAAGTACTCCAGCTCGGGTCCGACGACCGGCCGCAGTCCGTGCTCGGCGCACCGGGTGAGGACGGACCGCAGCAGGTCGCGGGGCGACTCGGGCGCGGGCGCGCCGGTCGCCGGGTCGACGACCTCGCCCAGACAGGCAGCCACCCCCGGCTCCCAGGGCAGCGGCACCAGCGTGTCGAGGTCCGGACGGACGCAGATGTCCGGCAGCCCCGCGTCCAGCCCGCCGCTGACCGGGACCACATCGCCCTGCGGGCTGGTGTGGTAGACGGCCCGGCAGAACGCCAGACCGTGCTCACAGGCCCGGGGCAGCTCCTCGAGCAGCACGTCACGCGCCCGGTCGGTGCCGATCAGGTCGGGGTAGGTCACCCGGACCACGTCGATGCCGTCGGCGGCGAGCCGGCTCATGTGGCGGCGGACTTCTTCAGAATCGTGGGCGCTCACCGTTGTCTCCTCGGCGGACGTCGGAACACCTCCGGGACACGGGGCCGGGGAGGCGGGTGGCGTGAGAGCGAGCAGCCGGGCGCGGCGGAGCCAGGACCGCCCGGAGCTTGTTTGCTGCCAAACGGTAAGGCTGGACGAGAGGCCCCACAAGAGGGTCGGGGCAGAAATTTATCCATCCGGATAGCTCTTGACCAGACCCCTGCCCCTGCCTACCTTGTTTGAAGCCAAACGAGTTCGGGGCGCGTTCGACCGCACCCCGTTGGCCGGGGCCCGGCCCCTTCCGGCCGGGCCCCTTTCCTTCCGCTTCGACGCCCTCACATTCAGGAGGACCGGCCATGAAGGTCGTCGTCGACATGAACAAGTGCCAGGACCACGGCCAGTGCGTCTTCTCGGCCCCCGACGTCTTCCGGATGGACGACGACGGCCGGCTGGCCTACGTCCCCGACCCCGACGACGCCCTGCGCGACGAGGTCGAGGAGGCCGCGGACGTCTGCCCGTTGCAGGCCATCCGGATCGAGGACTGACATGAGCGGGCGCATCGTCGTCGCCGGTGCCTCACTCGGCGGACTGCGGGCTGCCGAGCAGTTGCGCGCCGCGGGCTGGACCGGCGGCATCACGGTGATCGGCGACGAGCCGCACCCGCCGTACAACCGGCCCCCGCTGTCCAAGGAGGTCCTCGCGGGCAAGGCGGCCTTCGCTTCGCTGGCCTTCACGCCGAAAGCGTCCGCGACCGACGTCGAGTGGCGGCTGGGCACGAGGATCGTCTCGGCCCGCCTCGCCGAGCGGACCGTCGAACTCGACGACGGCTCGGCACTCTCCTACGACGCCCTGGTCGCCGCCACCGGCATGCGGCCCCGCCGGCTCGGCTGCCCCGGGCCGGTCGCCGGCCGCCACACGGTCCGCACCATCGACGACGCGCAAGCGCTGCGGGACGAGCTGACCCGGCCCGGCGTACGGGTCGTCGTGGTCGGCGCCGGGTTCATCGGCTGCGAGGTGGCCGCCACGGCGGTCGGGCTCGGTGCCGCCGAGGTGACCGTGGTCGATCCGCTGCCCCTGCCCATGGTCGGGCCGCTCGGGGAGCTGCTCGCGCGCGAGCTGCGCACGCGGCACGAGGGGCGGGGGGTGCGCTTCGTGCTCGGTGCGGGTGTCGCCGGGTTCGAGGGCGGCGACCGGGTGAACGGTGTCGTGCTGAGCGACGGGTCCGTGCTGCCCGCCGACGTGGTGGTGGAGTCCGTGGGGTCGGTCGCGAACACCGAGTGGCTCGACGGCAACGGCCTCGACCTGAGTGACGGGGTGCTCACCGACGAGCATCTGCGCGTCGGCGGCCGGCCCGAGGTCGTGGCGGTGGGTGATGTCGCCCGCTTCCCGAACGCCCGCTACGACGGTGTGCCACGGCGGGTCGAGCACTGGTCCGTGCCGACCGACTCGGCCAAGCACGCGGCGAAGGTACTCGTCGTCGGCGACGCCGGCCTGCCGCCCTTCGCGCCCCTGCCCACCTTCTGGAGCGACCAGCACGACTTCCGGTTGCAGTCCTTCGGTGCGCCCGTCCTGGGTCTCGGCGACGTCCGGGTCCTCGACGGTGACCCCTCGGGGGACGTGCTGGTCGGTTACCACCTGCACGGACGGCTGGTCGGTGTCGTGGCGCTCGGTGGGCCTTCCGCGGCCCGTGCCGCCGCCCGGTACCGCGCCGACCTGCTGAAGCAGCCCGCCCTCACCTCGCAAGGAGCCCTCTCGTGACCGGTCTTCGTGGTTACTTCCATCCCAAGACGGCGACGGGCGCTTCGTCGCTGATCCCCTCTCCGCCCTGGCAGTACTCCGGTGACCTGCTCACCGTCGAGTACCGGACGGATCCCTCACGCGTGCGTGAACTGCTCCCCGAACCACTGGAGTTGGCGGACGAGGATCCAGGGGCCGTCGCTCTGATCTGGGCCGACTGGCAGTCGTGCTCGGCGTCGGGGGAGGAGCTGCTGGACCCCGTGCGGGCGCAGTACAAGGAGGCGTTCGCGGTGGTGCGGTGCCGGTTCCGGGGGCGGACGTACTCGCGCTGCGTCTACATCTGGGTGGACAAGGACTTCGCGATCGCGCGGGGGCTGCACCAGGGGTATCCGAAGAAGCTCGGCTCCATTCACCAGACCCGGCCCCACCCGTACGGGCCCGCCCCGCGGATCGAGGCGGGGGCGCGGTTCGGTGCGACGCTGGCGGCCGCGGACAGGCGTCTCGCGCAGGCCGTGGTGACGCTGCGGGAGCCGTCCGAGAGCGGCGGGTTCGTCAACGCGCATCCCATGGCGCATCACCGGTGGCTGCCGTCGATCGAGAAGGGCAAGGGGCTGGCGCTCGACGAGTTGGTCGAGTCCGGGGCGGCGTCCTTCGAGGCCGGACAAGCGTGGGTGGGCGAGGCGGAGTTGGAGCTGTTCGAAGCGCCGACGGAGGAGCTGGCGCGGCTGGAGATCCGGGAGCCGATCGCCGCGTACTACCGGCAGGTCGGGGTGGTTTGGGACGGGGGGCGGTTGCTGGAGGGGGGTACGTCCGGAGCGGGTGCCGAGTAGTGCGGTGGTCGGGTGCGGGCTCGTCGTGGCTTGTCGCGCGGAGCCGCAAATCGATACAGCCCCGCGCCCCTGAGGACGTGCAATGCCCTTCGTTGAATGGAGCTCTTCTCATGTCTGACAACATCTCCGTCGCCGGGGTTTCCGTCGACACCCGGCACTGGATCGGGGGGCGTCGCGTCGTCTCCGCCGGTACCTTCACCGACCACTCTCCGATCGACGGCAGCGCGCTGGGCGAGATCGCCCGGGGCGGGCCCGCCGAGGCCGAGGCCGCTGTCGCCGCCGCCCGGGACGCGTTTCCCGCCTGGGCCGCAACCCCCCGCGCCGAACGCGCCCGCATCCTGCACGCCATCGCCGACGGCGTCGAGAAGCGGATCGAAGAACTGGCGATCGTCGAGACCACGGACAACGGCGCCCTGCTCCGTTCCCACCGGCGGGGCGTCATGCCCCGCGTCGCCCACAACTTCCGCTTCTTCGCCGACTGGCTGCTCCGGCTCGACCACGAGGACTTCGAGACGCGCGGTCACACCAACCATGTCAGCTGGGACCCGGCCGGTCCCTGCGTGCTGATCACCCCGTGGAACGCGCCCCTCATGCTGGCCACCTGGAAGGTCGCCCCCGCCCTCGCCGCCGGCGACACCGTCGTCCTCAAGCCCGCCGAGTGGTCGCCGCTGACCGCCTCCCTGCTGGCCGACATCGCCGCGGAGGCCGGACTGCCCGCCGGTGTCCTCAACGTCGTCCAGGGATACGGCTCCGAGATCGGCGACGCGCTCACCTCCCACCCCGACGTGCGCCGCATCAGCTTCACCGGGTCGGTGCCGACGGCCAAGCGGATCGCGGAGTCCGCCGCCGCGAACCTCACGCCGCTGAGCCTGGAACTCGGCGGCAAGTCACCCCTGTTGGTGTTCGCGGACGCCGATCTCGACCTGGCCGTCGACCTCGCCGTCGAGCAGTACGACAACGCCGGACAGGTCTGCCTGGCGGCCACCCGGATGCTCGTCGAGGAACCGGTCGCCGAGGAGTTCACCCGCCGGTTCGTCGAGAAGGCCACGGCCCTGCGGCAGGGCGACCCGCGTGACGAGAGCACCGACATCGGGCCCACCATCCACCCCCGCCAGCTGGAGAAGATCGACGGTTTTGTGCAGCGGGCGGTCGCGGCGGGGGCGCGGGCGGTCATCGGCGGACATCGCAAGGACGGGCAGTACTACGCGCCGACCCTGCTCACCGACGTCGCCCAGGACTCGGAGATCGTGCAGGAGGAGGTCTTCGGGCCGGTCCTGACCCTCCAGACCTTCACCGGTGAGGACGAGGCCGTACGGCTCGCGAACGACACCCGGTTCGGGCTGGCCGCCACCGTCGCGACCGGCGACCGGGAGCGTGCCGAGCGGGTCACCGGGCGGCTCGTCGCCGGCACCGTCTGGGTCAACTGCTTCTTCGTGCGCGACCTCCAGGCGCCCTTCGGCGGCTCCCGGCAGTCCGGGGTCGGCCGTGAGGGCGGCACCTGGAGCTTCGACTTCTACTGCGATCTGAAGAACACCGTCACCGCCCCGAAGGGATGGAGCCAGGACCATGGGTGAGATCGTCGGGGCCGGGCTGCTCGCCCACGTGCCCACCATCGTGCTGCCCGAGGCCGACCGGCTGGAGCTCAACGAGGGCAAGGAGATCACCCTCGTCACCGGGCTGCGGCAGCTGCGCGAGGACGTTTTCGCGCGGGATGCCGCCACCGATTACGACACCGTCGTCGTCCTGGACTCGCACTGGGCGACCACCGTCGAGTTCGTCGTCACCGCCCAGCAGCGCAGAGCCGGGCTCTTCACCTCCGAGGAACTGCCGCGCGGCATGTGCAGGATGCCCTACGACTTCCCCGGCGATCCCGAACTCGCCCACAACGTGGCGGCGTTCGCCGACAAGCACGGCACCTGGATCACGCCGATCGACGACGAGTACCTGCCGATCTACTACGCCACCCTCAACCTCTGGAAGTACCTGGGGGAGGGACTGCCCGACAAGCGGTGGGTCACCATCGGCGTCTGCCAGACCGGCGACATGGAGGACCATCTGCGGCTCGGGCGGGCCCTGGCCGACGGGATCGCCGCGACCCCCGGGCGACGGGTGCTGCTCATCGCCTCCGGCGCCCTCTCGCACACCTTCTGGCCGCTGCGCGAACTGCGCGACCACGAGGCCAGCGACCCGGTGCACATCCGCACCCCCGAGGCCCGTGCCGCCGACCACGAACGCATCGCCTGGTTCAAGGAGGGCCGCCACGACAAGGTCCTCGACACGATGGACGACTTCTGGCGCCACAAGCCGGAGGCGAAGTTCTTCCACTACCTGATGATGGCCGGCGCGCTCGGCGAGCGGCGCTGCGTCGCCCGGGCCCGTCAGTACGGCGAGTACGAGAACTCCGTCGGCACCGGCCAGGCCCACCTCTGGTTCGACCGCCCCGCCGGCGGCTGGACCGCAGACCACACCCCCGCGCAGGAGTCCGCCCATGTCTGAGTACCGCCGTATCCTCCTCGACGGCGCCGCCGTCCAGGTCACCGTCGACGGTGACGAACTCGTCGCCGGGGACGGCCGACGCGTCAAGACCGAGACGGCACAGCATCTGCCGCCGGTCGTGCCGTCCAAGGTCATCGCCGTTCACCTCAACCACCGCAGCCGGGTGGACGAGTTCCGGATCGGACTTCCCGACACCCCCACCTACTTCCACAAGCCGACCTCGGCCCTCAACGCCCACCAGGGCGCCATCGTCCGCCCCGAGGGCTGCAAGTGGCTCAACTACGAGGGCGAGGTCGCCATCGTCATCGGCAGGACCGCCCGGAACATCTCCCAGGCCGAGGCGGGGGAGTACATCGCCGGCTACACCGTCGCCAACGACTACGGCCTGCACGACTTCCGCGACACCGACGCCGGGTCGATGCTGCGGGTGAAGGGCTCCGACACCCTCTGCCCGCTCGGCCCCGGTCTGGTCACCGACTGGGACTTCCACGGCAAGCGGCTGCGGACGTACGTCAACGGAGAGGTGGTGCAGGACGGCTCGACCGACGAGATGACCTGGGACATGCACTACCTCGTCGCGGACATCGCCCGCACCATCACCCTGTACCCCGGGGACGTCCTGCTGTCCGGCACCCCCGCCAACTCGCGGCCGGTCCAGCCGGGTGACGTCGTGGAGGTGGAGGTCGAGGGCCTCGGGCGCCTCACCAACCACGTCGTGACCGGCCCGACCGCCGTCCGCACCGACGTGGGCGCCCAGCCCACGGAGTCGGAGGAGGTCCTCTCGACCGCCCTCGGCGGCGACTGGGAGTTCCGTGGCATCCGGCCCCCGCGCCGCTGACACGGGGTGTGGGTCCCGGCCGGCCCGTTGCTCTGCGGGAGCCCCCGGGTAGGGTCACGGGCATGACCGAGCCCGCCGGGCGCCGACCCCGCAAGCGTGTGAACTACGGCACGGGACGTGAGGCCCTGCTGGAGGCCGCCGTGCGTGTCGTGGCCCGGGGCGGGCTGCGCAGGCTCACCTACCGGGCCGTCGCGGAGGAGGCCGGGGTCACCCACGGCCTGGTCGTGCACCACTTCGGCTCCCGCGACGCGCTGATCGAGGAGGCCGTGGCCCACGCCATCCGCTCCTCCCTCCGCAGCAGCGCGCTCGAACCGGGGACGGGCGAGGCCGCCGACTTCTCGGTCGGTCTGACGGACATGGTCGAGTCGGGCCCCGACCTCCAGGCGTTCCAGTACGAACTGCTGCTGGAGTCCCGGCGCCGCCCCGAGCTCCTGGCCCACCTGCGGTCGCTGTACGACGAGTACTTCGGCGCGACCCGGCGCGAACTCACCCAGATGCTGCCCGGCCCGGTCGGCGAGGGCCTGTCCCGGATGGTGTTCGCCACGCTGGAGGGACTCGTCCTGCACCAGCTGGTCTTCGGTGAGCGCGAGGTCATCGACGAGGCCCTGGACGAGCTGCGCTCGGTGCTGCGGCTGCTTGCCGAGCGGCGCGACGAAAAGGCCTGACCCTCTCCCGCCGCCTCCCGTTCCGCAGCGCTGGAATTCCTCGTCCCTCACCCCTTGCCAAACGGATAGCCCCACGATGAGGCAACTCGTTTGGCCTGAAACGACCCTTCCTCCTCTCTGGCAGGTGATCCGAGTGGACAGTCAGACGGTCTCCCGGCACGCGGCGAAACCGGACGCGCCCACCGCAGGCACGCTCAAGCCCAACGCCCTCGGCGTCGTGGGCATTCTCTTCTTCGTCCTGTCCGCCCAGGCCCCGCTGACCGGTATCGCCGGCGCGGCCCCCATCGCCGTGGCCCTCGGCAACGGTCCCGGTGTGCCCGCCGCCTACCTGGTGGCGGGCCTGGTGATCCTGCTGTTCTCGGTGGGCTTCGTCGCCATGGGCCGCCACGTGGTCGACGCGGGCGCCTTCTACACGTACATCGGCAAGGGGCTCGGCCGCACCACCGGCACCGGCAGCGCCGGCCTCGCGCTCTTCGCCTACTGCACCATCCAGGCCGCCATGTACGGCCTCTACGGCTCCATCGTCAGCGGCCTGGTCGCGAGCCACACCGGCCTCGACCTGCCGTGGTGGGTCTGGACGCTGGCCACCATGGCCGTCGTGCAGGCACTCGGCGCGGCCGGTGTCGAGATGGGCGCCAAGGTCCTCGCCGTCTTCGTCCTCGCGGAGTTCAGCATCCTGTCCGTCTTCGCCCTGGTCACCCTCTTCAAGGGCGGCGGACCCGAGGGGCTCGGCCTCGTGGAGAGCTTCTCCCCGTCCGCCGCCCTGGACGGCGCCCCGGGTGTGGCGGTCATGTTCGCCGTGGCCTCCATGTTCGGCTTCGAGGCCACCGCCATCTACGGCGAGGAGGCCCGCGAGCCCAGGAAGACCGTGCCACGGGCCACGTACCTCGCGGTCGCCGTGGTCACCGGCTTCTTCGCCCTGGTCTCCTGGATGCTCATCTCCTCCTACGGCGCATCCAAGGCCAGCGCGGTCGCGGGCAAGGCCCTGGAGGGCGGCGACGGCGCCGGGTTCGTCGTCGCGCCCATCGCGGCGGACTTCGGCGGCTGGGTGGGCGACGTGCTGCCGGTCCTGCTCGCCACGTCCCTCTTCGCCGGCATCCTCACCTTCCACAACTCGGCCAACCGCTACCTGTTCTCGCTCGGGCGGGACCGGCTGCTGCCGCTGCGGCTGTGCCGGCTCAACCGCCGCCACGCGCCCTGGACCGCCGGCTGCGTCCAGACGGTCCTGGCCGTCCTCCTGGTGGTGCCCTTCGCGCTGGCGGGCAAGGACCCGGTGCTGACGCTGTTCTCCTGGTTCAGCGGGGTCGCCGTGCTGGCGATGATGCTGCTGTATCTGCTGACGTCGGTGTCCGTCGTCGTCTTCTTCCGCCGCGGTCGCCTCGACGCCCGCCTCTGGAACACGCTGATCGCGCCCGCCCTGGGCGCGCTCGGCATCGCGGGGGCGATCTGGCTCATTCTGGCCAACTTCACCACCCTCATCGGCGGCGAACGCACCACCGCCCTGTGGCTTGCCCTCTCCGTCCCGGTCGTCATGGCCCTCGGCATGGTCGCCGCACGGGTGCGGGGCCGGGCCGTGGCAGCCGCCGACGGCTGACCGTACGCGCCGCCGTCCGCGGACAGCCGTACCCATATCGTTTGAGATCAAAGGAGGTCCACCATGCCGGCCGTCCCCCACGACGAGTGGCTGCGCCGCGCCAAGGTGTTCCAGCTTTCCGGTGGCCATCACATCGACGGCGCCGAGGAGGCCGGGGGAGGGGCGACGTTCCCGGTCGTGTCCCCGCGTGACGGCCGGGTCCTCGCCGAGGTCGCCGACGGCGGCGCCGCCGAGGTGGACGCGGCTGTCGCCGCCGCCCGGCGGGCCTTCGGAACCGGCCCGTGGCCGCGCCTGGCACCCGCCGAGCGCGGCCGGGCCCTGCTCCGCCTCGCCGACCTGCTGGAAGAGCGGCGCGAGGAACTCGCCCTCGCGGTCAGCCTGGAGATGGGCAAACCGATCTCGGACGCGTACGGCATCGAACTGCGCGCCGTCATCGGCACCTTCCGCTGGTACGGCCAGCTCGCGGACAAGCTCACCGACGAGTCCCCGCATACCGCCCCGGACGCCCTCGCCCTGGTCACCAGGGAACCCGCCGGGGTGGTCGGGGCGGTGGTCCCCTGGAACTTTCCGCTGACCCTGGCCGGCTGGAAGGTCGCCCCGGCCCTGGCGGCCGGCTGCACGGTCGTCCTCAAGCCCTCGGAGAACTCCCCCCTCTCCGCCCTGCTCCTCGGACGCCTCGCCACCGAGGCCGGCCTCCCGCCCGGCGTGCTCAACGTCGTCACCGGCGACGGCCCCACGGCGGGCCGCGCCCTCGGCCTCCACCCGGACGTCGACGTCCTGGCGTTCACCGGCTCCACCGCCGTCGGCCGCCACTTCCTGCGCTACGCCGCCGACTCCAACCTCAAGCGCGTCTGGCTGGAACTCGGCGGCAAGTCGCCCAACATCGTGCTGCCCGACGCCCCCGACCTCGACCGGGCCGCCGCCACCGCCGCCTGGGGCATCTTCTTCAACCAGGGCGAGATGTGCACCGCCCCCTCCCGGCTCCTGGTGCACTCCTCGATCGCCGAGCGGATCACCGAGGCCGTGGTCCGGCGGGCCCGCGAACTGAAGGTCGGCGATCCGCTCGACCCGGAGACGGAGATGGGCGCACTCGTCGGCCGTGCACACCTGGAGCGCGTGACCGGCCACATCCGCCACGGCGTCGACGAGGGCGCCCGGCTGCGCACCGGCGGCGACCGCGTCCTCGCCGAGACGGGCGGCACCTACCTGGAGCCGACCGTCTTCGACCGGGTGGACCCCGGCTCACGACTGGCGCGTGAGGAGATCTTCGGCCCCGTCCTGTCCGTGCTCGCCTTCGACGACCTCGACGAGGCGGTCCGTCTGGCCAACGCCACCGAGTACGGTCTCGCCGCCGGTCTGTGGACCTCCGACCTGTCCACCGCCCACCGGGTCTCCCGTGCCCTGAAGGCGGGCACCGTCTGGGTCAACTGCTACGAGGAGGGTGACCTCACCGTGCCCTTCGGCGGCATGAAGCAGTCGGGCAACGGCCGCGACAAGTCCGCGCACGCGCTGGAGAAGTACACCGAGCTCAAGACCACCTGGATCCAGCTGTGAGGCCCCTGATCGCGATCCCCGCCCGGTTCTCCGCGCGGACCTCCGCCCTCCGGTACGCCGCCGAGGTCAACGCCCGCGCCCTGGTCGAGGCCGTCTGGCGGGCCGGCGGCGAACCGGCGGGCATCCACCCGGCGGACACCGGCACGGCCGCCCGGCTATCCCGCTTCGACGGCGTCCTGCTCCCCGGCGGTGGCGACCTCGCCCCCTCCCGCTACGGCGCCACCGACACCCACGACACCGTCTACGACGTCGACACCCTCCAGGACACCTTCGACCTCGACGTCGCCCGGCACGCACTGGCCTCGGGCCTGCCCCTGCTCGCCGTCTGCCGCGGCCTCCAGGTCGTCAACGTCTCCCTCGGCGGCACCCTGGAGCAGGACATGGGCGGCCCCGAGCGCGAACACCGGCACCTGGTGCACCCCGTCACCCTGGAACCCGGCTCGCTCGTCGCCCGGGCCACGGGCGCCGAGAAGACCGACGCGTCCTGCTACCACCACCAGCGCGTCGACCGCCTGGGCGCGGGCCTGCGCGTCTCGGCCCGGGCGGCCGACGGCACGATCGAGGCCCTCGAACTCCCCCAGGCCGACGGTTGGTTCGCGGCCGTCCAGTGGCACCCGGAGGACACCGCCCACGAGGACCCGGCCCAGCAGGGCCTGTTCGACGCGCTCGTGCGGGCCGCGACCCGGTGAGGCGGCGACGCGAGTCAGCCCCGGGGCCGCCGTCCGCTGCGCCGCGGGGCGGGTTCGGCGCCGCCCAGCAGAGACTGCCGCCGCTCCTCACCGTGCTCCTCCACCTGGAGCACCACACTCCGCAGCCCTTCGGCGAGGCGGCGGCACTCGGCGTCGCTGAGCCCCGCGGTGACGAAGGCCTCCTCCTCGTTGAACGCCGGGAACACCCGCGCCATGAACTCCTCACCCTCGGCGGTGAGGCTCAGCAGCACCAGGCGCCCGTCGGTCGGATGCCCGTCGCGCCGCAGCAGGCCCCGGGATTCCAGCGTGCGCACGACACCCGTCAGCGTGCCCTTGGAGATCCCCGCCTCCTCCGCCACGTGCCGGGTCTCCGACTCGCCCCACACCCAGACCACCCACAGCACCACGAAGGCCGTCCAGGTCAGGTCGGAGCCGCGCAGCACCGAGTTCTCCAGGTGCTGCCGCACCGCGGAGGCGGCCCGGTAGATGTTCGCCACCGCCGCCATCTGCTCCCGGCGGATCGGAATGCCGCCGAGCTTCGCCGCGGCGAGCTTCTCGGCTTCGGTGATGGATCGGTGCCCCGGCACGGGTGGCTCCTTCGTCTGTTCGCGACGCGTCACACACGGGCGGCTCAACCTCGCCGTCCGATCGTTCGGACTCAAATTGTACGAAGTCGAAAGGGAGACCCGTCATGCCAGCCCTCCCCGCATGCTCCTCGTCCTCAGCGAGAACTGGACCCTCACCGGCGGCCGGGCCGATCTGCCCGCCGCCGTCCGCCGGGCCCGCGAGGCCGAGGACGCCGGCTTCGACGCCGTGATGGTCAGCGAGCACATCGTCCTCGGCCCCGACGCGGCAGCCGCCGGCAGCATGGGCAACCCCCGCGACTACGCCCTCCCTGGCAACCAGGACCCCCGCACCCCCTGGCCGGACTCCCTGCTGCTGCTCGCCGCCATCGCCTCCGTCACCTCCATGCTGCGCCTGGCCGCAGCGGCCGTCCTCGCCCCGCTGCGCCACACCCTGCTGCTCGCCCGTGAACTCGTCACCCTCGACCTGATCAGCGAGGGACGTCTCGTCGTGCAGCGCACGGTCAGCTGGAGCAGGGACGAGTACGACGCCCTCGGCGTGCCGTTCGCCCGGCGCGGGCGGCTCCCCGGCGAGCACCTGGAGGTGTGGGCGAAGGCCTGGGGCCCGTCCCCGCTCTCCCACGACGGACCGCACTACCCCCCTTCCGGAACGCCTGGTTCGAGCTCAAGGCCCCCGGCCCGGACGGCCCCCGGCTCTGGTTCGGCGGCCGGCGCCTGCACGGCCCCGTCCTGCGCCGCCTCGTCGACATCCGCCGCACCCCGACCCCGCTGAACGTGCCGACGTTCCGGCAGCAGATGGCCCAGGGCACCGCGCTGGTGGCCGGCGCGGCCCTGGCGTACTTCGCACCCCGCACGGGGCGCTGACCCACCCTCCCCACGAAATGAGGTCGTCCGTGAGCGACACCGCTCCCACCCTCGTCCTGACCGGGGGTCAGGTCCTCACCGTCGACGCCGGGTTCACCGTCGCCGAGGGCGTGGCCGTGCGCGGCCGGGACATCCTGGCCGTCGGCAGCGACCCGGAGATGCGCGCCCTGGCCGGGCCCGGCACCCGGATCGTCGAGCTGGGCGGCCGGACCGTGCTGCCCGGCATCAACGACTCGCATCTGCACGGCGCCGCCTACGGCATGACGAAGCCGCCGTTCGCCCTCGACGTCGGTCACCCGGCGGTGCGTTCCATCGCCGGCATCGCCGCGGCGGTCGGGCGGGCGGCACACGAGACACCGGACGGCGAGTGGATCATCGGCCTGGGCTGGGACCCCGGCTACCTCGCCGAGTGCCTGGCCGACCCCGGTCGCTTCCCGCACCGGCGGGACCTGGACGCGGTCGCGCCCGATCACCCGGTCTGCCTGACCGACTTCTCCTCGCACATGGTGTGGGTCAACTCCGAAGCGCTGCGCCGCTGCGGCATCGACGCCGGCACCCCGGCCCCGCCCGGCGGGGTCATCGACCACGACCCCGACGGCCGGCCGGCCGGCATCCTGCGCGAGGCCGCCGGGCGGCTCGTCCAGGCCGAACTGCCCGCCCCGACCCCCGCCCAGCGCCGCCGGGCCATCCAGGGCGTGATCAGCGAGCTGCACTCCCGCGGCATCACCAGCTACACCGAGCCCGGCCTCGGCCCCGGCGGTGCCGGCTCTCTCCTCGGCGGCCTGAGCACCGACAACTGGACCGCCTACGCCGATCTCGCCGCGAGCGGCGAACTCCGGGCCCGCGTCAGCGTCCTGCTCCTGCCCGCACCCATGGGCGGATCCGCCGCCGACGTCCGCGAGGGACTGGCCGAACTGCGCCGCCCCGAGTCGGCCGACCCCCGGCTGCTGCGTGCCATCGGCGTCAAGATCTTCGCCGACGGCGTCCCGCCCAACCGCACGGCGTGGATGAGCCAGCCGTACCCGGACGGCGGCCACGGCGCCCTCTGCGTGCACGGCGACACTCCCGCCCTCCAGGCGCACGAACTGCGCGAGATGATCAGGCTCGGCCATGAGGCCGGCTTCCAGCTCGGCGTGCACGTCACCGGCGACCGGGCCATCGACCTCGTGGTGGACGCCTTCCTCGCCGCGAACACGGCCGCACCCCGCCCCGACGCCCGGCACTACGTCATCCACGGCGACTTCATCAGTCCCGGCAGCCTGGCCAAGCTCGCCGCGCACGGCTACGGCGTCAACATGAACCCCGCCATCAAGTGGACCATCTCCGACCTGATGGACGAGGTCGTCGGCCCCGAACGCTCCGCCTACCAGTGGCCGGTGCGCTCCGCGCTCGACGCCGGCGTGCGGGTCTGCGCCAGCTCCGACGCCCCCATCACCGAGCCCGACTGGCGCCAGGGGGTGGCCTCGATGATGCTGCGCGAGTCCAAGGCCAGCGGCCGCCCCAGCGGCCCCGAGCAGTGCGTCCCCCTCGCCGACGCCCTGCGCGCCTACACCTCCACCGCCGCCTGGCAGGACTTCGCCGACGACTTCAAGGGCACCGTCGAACCGGGCCGGGCCGCCGACCTGTGCGTCCTGGACCGGCCACTGCTGGACCTCGACCCGCACGAGATCACTCAGGTGCAGGTGGATCTGACGGTGTTCGACGGACAGGTCGTCTTCGAACGGTGAGGCGTCCTCAGGCCGCACGCACCGTCCGCCGCGCCCCCCAGCGCCGGTTCCGGTACCGGCCGGCCACCCGGCACACCGCGTAGATCGTGAACGAGATCGTCGTGACGTAGGGGCTGATGGGGATGCTGCTGCCCAGGGCGAGCAGGATGCCGCCCTCGATCGAGGCCACGGCGAACAGCACGCTCAGCACGGGCAGCAGCACCGGCGACGCGGTGACGCGGGCGGCCGCCGCGGCCGGGGTGACGACCAGGGAGAGCACCAGCAGCGCGCCGACGATCTGCACCGACAGGGCGACGGCGAGCCCGAGCACCAGCATGAACGCGAAGGACAGCGCACGCACCGGCACCCCGCGGGCCTCCGCCACATCCGGATCGGTACTGGCGAAGGCGAGCGGACGCCACATGACCGCCAGGGCCACCAGCACCAGGACGGACGTGCCGAGCAGCCACGACATCTGCGGGGTGTCCACGGCGACGATCTGCCCGGTGAGCAGCCCGAACTTGTTGGCGGCCCGGCCCTTGTAGAGGGCGAGGAACAGCACGCCGAGACCCAGGCCGAACGGCATGATGATGCCGATCACCGAGTTGCGGTCCCGGGCCCGTGTCCCGAGGACGCCGATGGCGCCGGCCGCGAGGAGCGAACCGGCGATCGAGCCCGCCACGATGTTCGCGCCCAGCAGCAGTGCCGCCGAGGCGCCGGCGAAGGACAACTCGCTGATGCCGTGCACCGCGAACGGCAGGTCCCGCATCAGGACGAACACCCCGGCCAGCCCGCCCACCAGGCCCAGCGCCACGCCGGCGACGAGGGAGTTGCGGACCAGGGCGAGGAGTTCGCCGTAGTCGGTGAAGTCGAAGATCTGGTGCCAGATCCCGTCGGCGAGTGTCATGCGCGCACTCCGTCCGTCTCGTGCGGCTGCTCGGGGTGGTGCGGCGGGGCGGCGGTCTCGTCGGGTGCTCCCGCGACCACCACCCGGCCCCGGACACGCATCACGTCGACCTGTGTGCCGTACAGGCGGGACAGTGACTCTGAGGTCAGCACCTCGTCCGGGGTGCCGACCCGGTGGCCGCCGCGGGCCAGGTACAGGACCCGGTCGGCCAGGCCCAGGACCGGATTGATCTCGTGCGTCACGAACACCACGGCCGTGTCGTGAGAGCGGCGCCGGGCGTCGATCAGTTCGGTGACGGCCCGCTGGTGGTTCAGGTCGAGCGACAGCAGCGGCTCGTCGCACAGCAGCAGGCGCGGGTCGGTCGCCAGGGCCTGTCCGATGCGCACGCGCTGCCGTTCGCCGCCGGAGAGCATCCCGAGCGGGACGTCCGCGTAGGCCGAGGCGCCGACCGCCTCGAGGATCTCGTCCACCCGGCGGCGGATGCCGCCCGTGCGCAGCCGCGGCCCGAAGCGGTGGCCGTCGACGCCGAACCGGACGAGGTCGCGGGCGCGCAGCATGGCCTGCGCCGACAGCGCCGCCTGCTGCGGGACGTAGCCGATGTGCCGGGCGGCCTCGCGCGCGGGCCGGGCGAGGATGGTCAGCGTGCCGGCGGACAGCCGCTGCCGGCCGAGCAGCGCCCGGACGAAGCTGGTCTTGCCCGCGCCGTTCGGGCCCAGCACGGCCAGGAACTCTCCGGGCCGTACGTCGAGATCGAGGCCGCTCCACACCTCGCGCTCGCCGTAGGCCAGGGCGGCTCCCCGCAGATCGATGACAGGGGCGCCGTCCCGCCGGGGTATCGGGGTCACTTGGCCAGCGCTCCGGCGAGCGCGTCGACGTTGGCGGTCATCCAGCCGAGGTAGTCCTTCCCCTTGGGCAGGGTCTCGGTGACGGGCACGACGGGGATGCCGGCCGCCTTGGCCGCCGCCTCGGCCTTCTCGGTCTGCGGGCCCGAGGTCTGCTCGTTGTACACGAGTGCCTTCACCTTCTTGCCGTTGAACAGGGCGAGGCTCTCCTGGAGGATCCGCGGGGAGACGTCGTCGCCCTCCTCGATCGCCTCGCTGAACTGTGCGGGCGTCCGGTTCACCAGGCCGCTCGCCTCGATCATGTACAGAGGCACGGGCTCGGTGATGGCGACGCCCTCACCGCCGTGCGCCTTCTTGATCCGCGCCTCCTCGGCCTCCAGCGGTGTGAGCTTCGCCTTGAAGGCGGCGGTGTTCTTCTCGAACGCGGCGGCATCGCCCGGGTCGGCCTTCGCGAGGGCGGCGGAGATCCGGTCGGCGACCTTGGCGACGGTGGGGAAGTCGTACCAGACGTGCTCGTTGAGCTCCCCGCCCTTGGGCGCGGTCCTGCCGGACACCTCGACCGCGTTGATCACCTGGGCGGAGTCGTTGTGGCCGGCCTTCAGCATGCGGTCGACGAAGTCGTCGTAGCCGCCGCCGTTCTCGACGACGACCTTCGCCTTGGACAGGGCCAGCTGGTTCTGGGGGTCGGCCTCGTAGGAATGCGGGTCCTGGTCGGGGTCGCTGATGAGCGAGGTGACATCGACTCTGTCGCCGCCGATGCGCTGGACCATGTCGCCGTAGACGTTCGTCGAGGCGACCACGGCCACGCGGGCCGGTGCGCCCTTGCCCCCGGCCGGGTCCGACGAGCTGCCGCAGCCCGCGAGCAGGGCCAGTGACGCGCCGGTCAGCAGCGCGAGGCGGCGGGACGTGGACAGGGACATGGCTCCTCCAGGACGGACGTGCACGAGGGGTGTTCGACAGGCGTCACGCTAGATGGGAATGAATGTCACAAGCGGGTTCAGGCCGAAGTCATGTGAAAACCATTGCCAACTGTTGGAGATTCCGCTGGACTGTATATCCAAGAGCTGGACTTGTGGTCTAAGGTGGGACAGGTGAGAGGAGGCGGGATGGCAGATGAACCGAATGCCGAGCGGGACGCGATCCTCGCTGCGCTGAAGCCGGTCGTGGAGGGGATCGCCGCGACCTTCGGGCCGATCTGCGACGTCGTGCTGCACGACTACCGGAACCCGGAGCAGTCGGTGGTCGCCGTGGCCGGTTCGGTGACCGGACGGACGGCCGGCGGCGCGATGAGCGAGATCGGCATGCGCGTCCTGGCCCGCGGCGACACGGCGGCCGACGAACTGAACTACGTCACCCGCGCCCGCAACGGGACACTGGTGAAGTCCTCCACGATGGTATTGCGGGACTCCAGGGGAGCCGTGTTCGGCGCCCTCTGCGTCAACGTGGACGTCAGTGCCGTCACCCAGGTGCACGGCCTGCTCGGCGCGCTCGCCGGGCTCGGTGCCGCCCCGGCGGAGCTGCCGACCACCACTTTCGGCAACGACATCGACGCCGTGGTCGACGCCCTCGTCGACGCCCACCAGTCCCAGCAGCGGGGCAGCTGGGCGGAGCTCGACCGCGCGGAGCGCCTGGAGCTCTTCGGCGGGCTGGACACCCGCGGTGTCTTCGCCGTGCGCGGTGCGGTCGAACAGGTCGCCGCCCGGCTCGGCATCTCCCGCGCCTCCGCCTACAACTACCTGTCCCAGGCCCGGGCCGCCCACGACACTTCCACCGGAGGACCCGCGTGACGACCACCACCCCACCGGTCACCCTCGACGACGTCCGGGGCGCCGCAGCCCGGCTCCGGGGCGTCGCCCACCGCACACCCGTGCTGCGCTCCCGCACCCTGGACGCGCTCGCGGGCGCCGAGATCTTCCTCAAGTGTGAGAACTTCCAGCGCGTCGGCGCCTTCAAGTTCCGCGGCGCCTACAACGCCGCCTCCCGCCTCACCCCCGAGCAGCTGTCCCGCGGCATCGCCGCCTACTCCTCCGGCAACCACGCCCAGGCCGTCGCCCTGGCCGCCCGGGAGCTCGGCACCACCGCCGTGATCGTCATGCCGCAGGACGCCCCGCCGTCCAAGCGAGCGGCCACCGCCGGCTACGGCGCCGAGATCGTCACGTACGACCGCTACACCGGCGACCGCGTCGCCATCGCCGAGGCCCTCGCCGCCGAGCGCGGTCTCGCCCTCATCCCGCCCTACGAGCACCCGCACGTCATGGCGGGGCAGGGCACAGCCGCGCTCGAGCTCCTCGAGGAGACCGGGGAGCTGGGGGCGCTGCTGACGCCGGTCGGCGGCGGCGGGCTGATGGCCGGCAGCGCCACGGTGGCCAAGGCCCTGCACCCCGGCATCCGGACCATCGGGGTCGAACCGGAGGCCGGGGACGACACCAAGCGCTCGCTGGAGGCCGGCCGGCGCGTCAGCGTCCCGGTCCCGCACACCATCGCCGACGGCCAGGCCCTGCACACCCCCGGAGAGCTGACCTTCTCGGTCAACCGGCGGCTCCTCGACGAGGTCGTCCTGGTCGGCGACGACGAGATCCGCGACGCGATGCGGTTCGCCTTCGAACGCCTGAAGATCGTCGTCGAGCCGAGCGGCGCCACCCCGCTGGCCGCACTGCTCACCGGCCGGGCGGGCGCGCTGCCACCGCGGGTCGGCGTGATCATCTCCGGCGGCAACATCGACGCCGGGCGCTTCGCCGAGCTCTGCGGCGGCGGCGCTCGCTGAATGGCGCCGCCCGTCGGACGGACGGACGATGGAAACACACCCTCATCGAGGAGGAGCGTCATGCTTGAGGTGAAGACGCTCGACAAGCCGGACGAGCGGCGCGACTACCCCCGAGGCCATCTGGAAGCCGTCCACATGACGGGACTGGACTTCGCCGTGGCCACCTTCGAACCGGGCTGGCGCTGGTCCGAGTCGGTGGCCCCGATCGCCGGGACGGACAGCTGCCAAATCCACCACAACGGCTATGTCGTCTCGGGTCGTTTGCACATCCGCATGGACGACGGCGCGGAGACCGAGGTGGGACCCGGCGACGTGTTCGTCTGCGCACCCGGCCACGACGCCTGGGTCGTCGGCGACGAGCAGTGCGTGGTGTACGACTTCGCGGGCAGCATGGCCAGGGAGTACGCCAAGAAGGACTAGCGGCGACCGCGCGTCACGTTCGAGGTCCTGGCCGACGACATGGCGCGGCAGGTCAAGGCCGGGTAGGCCGCCGAGCCCGCCGCCCTCTACCCGCAGCTCACCGCCGCCTGATCACACCGGCAGCAGCCGGGCCACCAGCGCGCTCAACTGCCGGGCGTTCCGGCACTCGTGCATCTCGACCAGCTCGGCGTAGGCGGGCGCGACCGAGTCGCCGGTGCCCCAGCGGGAGCGCTGCTCGGGGTTCAGCCAGTGCACACGGCGGGCGCGTTCGGCGATCCGCCGCGCGGCGGGCAGGTTCGGGTCGCTCCGGTTCGTGCGGGCGTCACCGAGGACGAACACGGTGGTGCGTGAGCCGACCGCGTCCGCGTACCGCTCGGCGAACTCGCCCAGCGCCATGCCGTAGTCGCTGCTGCCGTGATAGCCCGTGACCGCCGCCTCCGCCTGGATGCGGACACCCAGCCCCTCCGGGTCGGCCCTGCCGTGCTCCAGCAGCCCCGTCACCTCGTCGATCCGGTTGACGAAGGCGAACACGCGCACCTTGCTGAACTGGTCGTGCAACGCTTGCACCAGCAGCATCGTGAAGTCCGAGAAGCCGGAGACCGACCCCGACACATCGCACAGCAGCACCAGTTCGGGGCGGGCGGGACGCCGTCTGCGCAGCACCGGCTTCATCGGCACTCCGCCCGTCGACAGTGAGCCGCGCAGCGTCCGCCGCAGATCGATCGTGCCCCGGGAGGCGCGACGGCGCCGGGCCGCGAGCCGGGTCGCGAGCTTGCGGGCCAGCGGCTGAACCGTCCTGCGCAGCTCGGCCAGCCGGTCCTGCCCGGCGAACAGGAAGTCGACCCGGTCGGCGGTCGGCGCCACCGCCCGTCGGGCGATCTCGTCCGCTCCGCGCCGCTCGGCGACCCGGCGCCGCGCCTCCGCCGCCACCATGGCCCGGAAGGCGTCGATGCGCCGCCGGATCTCGTCCTCCAGCAGCCGGTCCGCGAACCCCGCCTCACCGCCCTGCCCCCGGAGGTTGTCGCGCACGCGGGCCAGCAGCGTCTGCGGCCGCAGCCGCTCGAGCGTCTGGTACGACGACCAGCCGTCCGACTCCGACGAGGAGCCGTAGCCGCCGAAACCGTCGACCGCCTCGATCGCCAGCCGGCCCAGCATCGCCCGGTCGTCGGCGGCCAGGGCGTCGGCCAGCCGGTCCCGCAGATCCTCCCGCCCCGCCGCCCGCTGCTCCGGGCCGCCGACACCGCTCGGGAAGTAGAGGTCGAAGACCGGGTCGAACACCTGCCGCTGCCCTGGCGCGTGCAGCAGCGTCGCCGCGAGCCCCTCGCGCAGCAGTTCCCGGTCCGCGAGGCCGAGTTCCTCGACCGCCCGCGCCGCGTCGACGCTCTCGCCGGTGCCGATCCGCACGCCGTGCGCGCGCAACGCCCCGACGAGGGACGTCAGCCGCTCGGCGACGCCCGCCGGTGTGGTCACAGGGCGTCCAGGTCGAGCTTGGCGGACGCCTTGAGGACATCGTCCTGGTGCTTGAGGAGCACACCGAGCGTGGCCCGCACGACCGTCTCGTCCAGCGAGCCGGCGCCGAGCGCGAGCAGGGTGCGCGCCCAGTCGACGGTCTCGGCGACCGACGGCACCTTGCGCAGGTCCATCGCCCGCAGCGCGCCCACGACCCGCACGACCGAGCGGGCCAGCGCCTCGTCCAGGCCCGGCACCTTGAGCCGTACGATCCGGCGCTCCAGCTCCTCGTCCGGGAAGCCGATGTGCAGGAAGAGGCAGCGGCGGCGCAGCGCCTCCGACAGCTCCCGGCTCGCGTTGGAGGTCAGGACGACGAAGGGGCGGCGCGTCGCCGTGATGGTGCCCAGTTCGGGGACGGTCACCTGGAAGTCGCTCAGCACCTCCAGCAGCAGGCCCTCCACCTCGACGTCGGCCTTGTCGGTCTCGTCGATCAGCAGGACCTTCGGGTCGTCACCCCGGATTGCGGTCAGCAGCGGCCGGGTGAGCAGGAACTCCTCGCTGAAGATGTCGGTACGGGCCTCGTCCCACGTCTCGTCGCGGCCCGCGCTGATGCGCAGGAGCTGCTTGGCGTGGTTCCACTCGTACAGCGCCCGGGACTCGTCGACCCCCTCGTAACACTGGAGACGGACGAGCCGTGCCCGGGCGACCTCGGCGACCGCCTTGGCGAGCTCCGTCTTGCCGACGCCCGCCGGGCCCTCCACCAGGAGCGGCTTGCCGAGACGGGCGGCGAGGAAGACGGTCGTGGCGACGGCGGGCGAGGCGAGGTAGCCGGTCTCGGCGAGGCGTGCGGAGACGTCGTCGACGGATGTGAACAACGGGGCCTCCAGGACGGCGGCGAGGAGCGGACGGGGCAGGGCACTATCTAAGCGCTTGTTCACTCACGCTGTCACGGGGTTCCCGTCCGGTCGGGCAGCAAACCGATCGGTTTCCCCGGGGCCCCCGGGAGGAGACGGACAGCCCGCGCGAGAGGATCCCGCACGTCTTGGAACGACTGGAGAAGTCGTCCGCGGTACGCGCTGACGGGACGGCCGCCGCAGCGACGGCCCCCCTCGCCAAGCCTCCGCTCACGCGGCAGACGCCACCGCCCGCACCACAGGAGTGCGCAGCACCCGCCGGGCCGTGGCCAGGCCCGTCCCCACCGGTGGTGCCCTGCGGGTCGACGGCGGCTACGTGGACTCGATCCTGCCCTGACCGACCAGCACCACTTCCAGCGTGCGCGGCCCGTGCACCCCCTCGACCCGGTCCAGCTCGATGTCACTGGTCGCCGACGGCCCGGAGATCCACGTCAACGGACGGGCCGGGTCGAGGCGTTCGAGCCCCTGCGGCACGGAGGAGACCACCTGGTCCGGCACCCGTACGACGCAGATGTGATGGTCCGGGACGAGGGTGATCCGGCGCCGCCCCTGGTCGGGCGAGCCGTCCAGCACGATGGTGCCGGTCTCGGCGATCGCGACGGCACACCCGGTGACGACGCTGTCGACCCGGTCGAGTTCGTGCGGCGTGCTCGCGGCCCGGTCGTGGACGCGTGTCGCGTCGACCGCCTCGAGCCAGTGCGGTGGCAGTCCGGGGGGCACCAGCACGGATTGCGCGCCCCGTTCCGTAAGGAGCCGCATGAGCACGTCCGGCAACGCGTCGTCCGTGCAGCGGTGCACGACCGCCCGGTAGTCCGCCAGGTTCTCGGCGAGCAGCTCCACCGTCTCCGCGACGGTCCGCTGTCCGTGCTCGCGCAGATAGTCCCGCGCGATCGGCGCCTCGTCGGCCGGCGCGTCCGCCAGCGCGCGCCGCACCCGCCCCAGGATCCGTTCCCTGCTGTTCACTCAACCCCGTCCTTCCCGCCACGAGTCCGCTGCCACCAGTCCCGGAACGGCTCGGCGGGCACCGGCGGCAGGTCCCGGGTCCCGCTCCAGGCCTTGCCCGGGCCCGGCAGCGTACGGGGATGGAAGCGACGCGTCCGGGAGACGGTGCGCTGGCCGGTGCGCAGCGCGCCCGGGTGCGTGAAGGCCCAGCGGGCCGCGCGCATCGCCGCCCGCTCGGCGGCATGCCCCTTCGCGGGCCGCAGCACCACCTTGTTGCCCTCCCTGGTGACCTCGCCGCCCTGAACGACCCGCTCCCGCAGGTGCACCAGCACCTCGGGGATGTCGATGGCGACCGGGCACACCTCGTAGCACGCCCCGCACAGCGAGGACGCGTACGGCAGCGAGGCGTCGATCTCGCTGCCCGTGCCCCGCAGTTGGGGACTGAGGATCGCGCCGATGGGGCCCGGGTACACCGAGCCGTAGGCGTGGCCGCCGGCCCGCTCGTACACCGGGCACACGTTGAGGCACGCCGAGCAGCGGATGCAGCGCAGTGCCTGCCGGCCGACCTCGTCGGCGAGGGTGTCGGTGCGGCCGTTGTCCAGCAGCACCAGATGGAAGGTGCTCGGCCCGTCCGCCGTCTCGGAGTCCGTCGTACCCGTCCACGTCGACGTGTACGGGTTCATGCGCTCGGCCGTGGAGGAGCGGGGGAGGGTCTGGAGGAACACCTCCAGGTCCTGCCACGTCGGCACGATCTTCTCGATGCCGACGACCGAGATCAGCGTCTCGGGCAGGGTCAGGCACATCCGGCCGTTGCCCTCGGACTCCACGACCACCAGCGTGCCCGTCTCGGCCACCATGAAGTTGGCACCGGAGATGCCGACCTTGGCCCGCAGGAACTTCTCCCGCAGGTGCAGGCGGGCGGCTTCGGCCAGTTCGGCCGGTGTGTCGGTCAGGCCCTCGGGGGCGGGGCGGCCCCACTCGCTCATCTCCCGGACGAAGATGTCCCGGATCTCCCCCCGGTTGCGGTGGATGGCGGGGACGAGGATGTGCGAGGGCCGGTCCTTGCCCAACTGCACGATCAGCTCGGCGAGATCCGTCTCGTAGGCGTGGATGCCCTCGGCCTCCAGTGCCTCGTTGAGCCCGATCTCCTGCGTGGCCATCGACTTGACCTTGACGACCTCGGACTCGCCGGTCATCTTCACGAGCCGGGTGACGATCTCGTTGGCCTCGTCCGCGTCGGCGGCCCAGTGCACGACGCCGCCCGCGGCCGTGACCGACTCCTCCAACTGCACGAGGTAGCGGTCGAGATGGCGCAGCGTGTGGTCCTTGATCCGCTTGCCCGCCTCGCGCAGCTCGGCCCAGTCGGACACCTCGGACACGGCCTTGGCCCGCTTGGCGCGGATGGTGTGCGTGGCGTGCCGCAGATTGCCGCGCAGGGTCGTGTTCGCCACGGCCTCCCGCGCGGCCTCCGGAAACGCCGGCATACCGACGAACGTTCCGCTCATACGGCCGGTTCCTCCTCCGTGCTCGCCAGGATCTCCGCGAGGTGCACCGGCCGCATGCCGGTCCGCAGCCGGGCCATCGTCCCGCCGATGTGCATCAGACAGGAGTTGTCGGCCGCGCACAGCACCTCGGCGCCCGTCGACTCGGCGTTGCGCACCTTGTCGGCACCCATCGCCGCCGAGACGTCGGAGTTCTTCAGCGCGAAGGTGCCGCCGAACCCGCAGCACTCGTCCGCCCCCGGCAACTCGACCAGCTCCAGATCCTTCACGGCTCGCAGCAGCCGCCGCGGCCGCTCGCCGAGCCCGAGTCCGCGCAGTCCGTGACAGGTCGGGTGGTAGGTCACCGTGTGCGGGTAGTACGCCCCGACGTCCGTCACGCCCAGCACATCCACCAGGAACTCGGTCAGCTCGTACGTCTTCGGCACCACCGGGGCCAGTGCGGCCGCGAGGGTGTCCCCGCGCCCCTCGGCCCGGGCCCGCTCGCCCATCCGTGGATACAGCTCCCGCACCATCGCCCCGCACGACCCGGACGGCGTCACGATCGCCTCGTACTCGCCGAAGACATCGGAGAAATGCCGGGCGAGCGGCTCGGCCTCGTGGCGGTAACCGGTGTTGTAGTGCGCCTGCCCGCAGCAGGTCTGCGCCCTCGGGAAGTCCACGTCGACGCCCAGCCTGGTCAGCAGTTTCACCACGGCGCGCCCGGTGTCCGGATAGAGCGTGTCGTTGACGCAGGTCAGGAACAGGGCGACACGCATCGCGGCTCCTTGTGGTCGATCATCGGATGAGTGAAGCGTAGTCCGGGGACAAGACGCGGGGGAGACCCCGTCAGTCCCGGGCGAGCCGGGCCTGCGCGGCGCGCCACCGTTCGGTCCCGCCCCGGGGTTCGTACCGCGTGAGCGGCTGTGTGTTCACAAGCAGCCGCCGCATCCCGGCCAGGTCCCCGACCAGCCCGTGCGCCCGCGCCTGCACGAGCACGTTCCCGAGCGCGGCGGCCTCGGTCGGCCCGGCCACCACCGGCAGCCCGCAGGCGTCGGCGGTCAGCTGGCACAGCAGCGCGTTGCGCGTACCGCCCCCGACCACATGCACCACGTCGACCGCGTGCCCGGCGAGCCGCTGGGCGTCCCCGACGGCCTTGCGGTGGGCGAGGGCGAGGGAGTCGAGGATGCAGCGCGTCACCTCGGCCGGCGACTCCGGCACGGGCTGCCCCGAGACCCGGCAGGCCTCGGCGATCCGCTCCGGCATCCGCCCCGGCGCGAGGAACGCCGCGTCACCCGCGTCCACGACCGACCGCAGCGCCGGAGCCTTGGACGCCTCCAGCAGCAGCGCGCCCAGATCCGGGTCGCCCCAGGCCCGCACGCACTCCTGGAGCAGCCACAGCCCCATGATGTTGCGCAGATAGCGGACCGTGCCGTCCAGCCCCAGCTCATTGGTGAAGTTGGCGGCCCGGCTCTCCTCGGTCAGCACCGGCGCGTCCAGCTCCAGACCGGCCAGCGACCAGGTGCCCGTGCAGATGTACGCGAACCGCTCACCCGAGGCGGGCACGGCGGCGACCGCCGAGGCGGTGTCGTGCGACCCGACGGCCGTCACCGGCACGGGACCGGCGAACCCGGTCTCCTCCAGCACCTCGGGCCGCAGCACCCCCGCCGGATCACCGGGCCGCCGCAGCGGCGCGAACAGCCCGAGGTCGACACCGAGGCGCTCCGCGAGGCCGTACGCCCAGTCGCGGGTGCGCGGATCGATCAGCTGGGTCGTGGACGCGTTGGTGAGCTCCGTGCCCTGCTCGCCGGTCAGCCAGTACGTCAGCAGGTCCGGCATCAGCAGCACCCGCCGGGCCTGGGCGAGCTGAGCCGTCGATCGCGCCGCCGTCAGCTGGTACAGGGTGTTGAAGGGCGCGTACTGCAACCCGGTCGCGGCGTACAGCTCCCGCGCGGGCACGGTCGCCCACACCTTCTCCGCGACACCCTCCGTCCGGGAGTCCCGGTAGTGCACGGGATTGCCGAGCAGTGCCCCGTCCGCGTCCAGCAGCCCGTAGTCGACGGCCCAGCTGTCGATGCCGACGGAGTCGACCTGCCCGGCCGCCTTCAGTCCGTCCAGCATCCCGGCGTACAGCCCGAGCACGTCCCACCGCAGCCCCTCGGGCACCCGGACGGGCCGGTTGGGGAAGCGGTGGGTCTCGGCGAGCTCCAGGCTGTCCGGGCCGACACGGCCGACCATGACACGCCCGCTGGACGCGCCGAGGTCGACCGCGGCGTACGACTTCACGGCCGTGCTCATCGCAGGAAGGCGGCCGCGACGCCGGCGTCGACCGGGATGTGCAGACCGGTCGTGTGAGTGAGGTCCCCACCGGTCAGCGCGAACACGGCGTTCGCGACATGCTCCGGCAGCACCTCGCGCTTGAGGATGGTCCGCTGGGCGTAGAACTCACCCAGCTTCTCCTCCTCCACCCCGTACACGGCGGCCCGCTTGGCGCCCCACCCGCCGGCGAAGATCCCCGAGCCGCGCACGACACCGTCGGGGTTGATCCCGTTGACCCGGATCCCGTGCTCGCCCAGCTCGGCAGCGAGCAGCCGCACCTGGTGCGCCTGATCGGCCTTGGTGGCGGAGTAGGCGATGTTGTTGGGACCGGCGAACACGGCGTTCTTCGAGGCGATGTAGACGATGTCACCGCCCAGCTCCTGGGCGATCATCACCCGGGCCGCCTCCCGCGACACGAGGAAGGACCCACGCGCCATGATGTCGTGCTGGAGGTCCCAGTCCTTGGCGGAGGTCTCCAGCAGCGGCTTGGAGATCGAGATCCCCGCGTTGTTGACGACGAGGTCGACTCCGCCGAAGGCCAGCACGGCCGCGCGGAACGCCTCGGCGATCTGCTCCTCGGAGGTGACGTCCACCGTCACCGCGACGGCCTTGTCGGGCCCGCCCAGCTCCTCGGCGACGGCGGCGGCGTTCTCCCCGTTCAGGTCGGCGACCACGACACACGCGCCCTCGGCCACCAGCCGGTGCGCGATGGCCTTCCCGATGCCGCTCCCGGCACCCGTCACCAGCGCCACCCGGGTCGCCAGCGCCTTGGGCTTCGGCATCCGCCGGAGCTTGGCCTCCTCCAGCGCCCAGTACTCGATCCGGAACTTCTCGGACTCCTCGATCGGCGCGTAGGCGGACACGGCCTCGGCCCCGCGCATCACGTTGATGGCGTTGACGTAGAACTCGCCCGCCACCCGGGCGGTCTGCTTGTCCTTGCCGAAGGAGAACATGCCCACGCCCGGCACCAGCACGATCGCCGGGTCGGCGCCCCGCATGGCGGGGGAGTCCGGCTCGGCGTGCCGCCGGTAGTAGGCGGCGTACTCCTCGCGGTACTCGGCGTGCAGCTCCTTCAGCCGGGCGATCGCCTCGTCGAGCGGTGCGCTCGGCGGCAGGTCCAGCACCAGCGGCCGCACCTTGGTGCGCAGGAAATGGTCGGGGCAGGAGGTCCCGAGCGCGGCGAGCCGCGGGTGCTCCGCGCTCGCGAGGAAGTCGAGCACGACCTCGGAGTCGTTGTAATGCCCCACCTGGGGCCGGTCCTGGGAGGCGAGGGCGCGCACGTACGGCGCGAGGGCGGCGGCCCGCTCTCGCCGCTCGGCGGCACCCGGCGCGGCGTACCCCTCGATCACCGGCCCGAAGGGCTCGGCCTTGCCCCGCTCGGCGAGGAACCGCTCGGCGGTGCGGATGATGTGCAGCGAGTTCCGCTCGCACTCCTCGGAGGTGTCACCCCAGGCGGTGATCCCGTGGCCGCCGAGAACGCACCCGATCGCCTGCGGATTGGCCGCCTTCACGGCCGCGATGTCCAGCCCGAGCTGGAAACCGGGCCGCCGCCACGGCACCCACACCACGCTGTCCCCGAAGCACTCGGCGGTCAGCTTCTCCCCGTCGGCGGCACAGGCGAGCGCGATACCCGAGTCCGGGTGCAGATGATCGACGTGCGCGGCCTCGACCAGCCCGTGCATGGCGGTGTCGATGGAGGGAGCGGCCCCACCCTTGCCGTGCAGGCAGTAGTCGAACGCGGCGACCATCTCGTCCTCACGCTCGACCCCCGGGTACACGTCCACGAGCGCCCGCATCCGGTCCAGCCGCAGCACGGCCAGCCCCGCCTCGGTCAGCGTCCCGAGGTCACCGCCGGATCCCTTGACCCACATCAGCTCGACGTCGCCGCCGGTGACGGGGTCGGTCCCGGTGCCCTTCGCGGAGGCGTTGCCCCCCGCGTAGTTGGTGTTCCGGGGATCACTGCCGAGCCGGTGCGACCGGGCGAGCAGAGCATCAGCTTCGGGATGAACAGCCATGAACAGTTCCTTTGCAACAGAGAGTGTGTATCTCAGGGGCGCGGGGAACTGCGCGACCAGCCACAACCGGTCCGCAGCCCGCATCGAGCAGAACCCGGCAGACGCTCACGCTCCCCAGCCGGCCTGCTGCCCACCCACCCGCTCAGCAACGATCCGCTCACCCCACCCGGACCGCCGATACGCAGCGAGAGGCTCGGGGTCCAGCCCCATCTCCTCCCGCACCTCCCGCAGCAGAGGCCGCACATCCGTGTTGTACGCGTCCATCACCACGGCATTCGCCTCCAGCACATCCCCCGCCCGCTGCGCCGCCCCCAACGCGGCACCATCGACCAGCAGCGCCTTCGCCGTGGCCTCCTGCACGTTCATCACCGACCGGATGATCGCCGGGATCTTCGCCTCGATGTTGTGACACTGGTCGAGCATGAAAGCGACGTCGGGCGAGAACCCACCGCCCCGCACGACCTCGTACATGATCCGGAACAACTGGAACGGATCGGCGGCCCCGACCATGAGGTCGTCATCCGCGTAGAACCGCGAGTTGAAGTCGAACCCGCCGAGCTTCCCCTCGCGCAGCAGCGTCGCCACGATGAACTCGATGTTGGTCCCCGGCGCATGGTGCCCCGTGTCGACGACGACCTGCGCCTTCGGCCCGAGCTTCAGACAGTGCGCGTAGGCGGTCCCCCAGTCCGGCACGTCCGTGGTGTAGAAGGCCGGCTCGAAGAACTTGTACTCCAGCAGCATCCGCTGCCCGTCCCCGAGCCGCTCATAGACCTCGGCCAGCCCTTCGGCCAGCCGGTCCTGCCGCCCCCGGATGTCGTCCTGGCCGGGATAGTTCGTGCCGTCGGCGAACCACAGCTTCAGATCCGCCGAGCCCGTCGCATCCATGATGTCGACGCACTCCAGCAGATGGTCCACGGCCTTCCGCCGCACGGCAGCCTCCGGATGGCAGATGCTCCCGAGCTTGTAGTCGTCGTCCTGGAAGGTGTTGGAGTTGATCGCCCCGAGCTTCACCCCACGCTGCTCGGCGTGCTTCGCCAGCGCCGCGTAGTCGTCGACCTTGTCCCACGGAATGTGCAGGGCCACCGTCGGGGCGACCCCGGTGAACTCGTGCACCTTCGCCGCGTCGTCCAGCTTTTCGAAGGGGGTGCGCGGCACACCCTGCTGCGCGAACACCTTGAACCGTGTGCCCGAGTTCCCGTACGCCCACGACGGCGTCTCGACGGCCTGGGTCTTGAGAGCGGCCTTCACCGCGGCGAGCTCGGTCACGTCAGGCTCCTGTGACATCGGGTCGTGACGACCACTGAATGAAACGATTCAGGAGGGGAAGTTATGGGCCCCCCGAAGGGGTGTCAACCCCTCCGGCCAAGACGGTTTCCCGTGACTCATGCGTGACCTTCTGTCCTCGAAACTTTTTCGACCGGAACCCATTGACGTGACATGCGCGGCCCGCCTAACGTCCCGGCAATCCAGTTGAAACCTTTCACGACGCCGAGAGGGCCGACCCGCCGGCGTCGTCGAGGAGCCCTCATGACCCACCCGTCCACCACGGGTCCGGCCCCGGTTCTCGCCCTGAAGGACGTCTCCAAGTCCTTCGGCGCGGTCCGCGCACTGCGGGACGTCTCCCTGGAGCTGTTCCCCGGGGAGGTGCACGCACTCGCCGGTGAGAACGGTGCCGGCAAGTCCACCCTCATCAAGACGCTCGCCGGGGTGCACCGCCCGGACGCCGGCCAGGTGCTGCTCGACGGTGCGCCCGTCGCCTTCCACGGACCCGGTGACGCCCGCGACGCCGGCATCGCCGTGATCTACCAGGAGCCCACGCTCTTCCCCGACCTGTCGATCGCCGAGAACATCTACATGGGCCGCCGGCCGCGCCGCGCCCTCGGCCGTATCGACCACAGGGCCACCCGCAATGCGACCGCCGCCCTCATGGAGCGCCTCGGGGTCGAACTCGACCCCGACCGGCCCGCCCGCGGTCTGTCCATCGCCGACCAGCAGATCGTCGAGATCGCCAAGGCCCTCTCCTTCGACGCCCGCGTCCTGATCATGGACGAGCCGACGGCCGCCCTCACCGGCAGCGAGGTCGCCCGCCTTTTCGGTGTCGTCCGCACCCTGCGCGATCAGGGCGCCGCCGTGCTGTTCATCTCCCACCGGCTGGAGGAGATCTTCGAGATCTGCCGGCGGGTCACCACCCTGCGCGACGGCGCCTGGATCGCCAGCGAGCCCCTGGACGGCATGACCGAGGACGACCTGGTGCGCCGCATGGTCGGCCGCGACCTCGACGAGCTCTACCCCAAGCAGCACGTGAAGCCCGGTGAGGTCGCCCTGAGCGTGCGCCGGCTGACCCGCGAGGGCGTGTTCACCGACGTCTCCTTCGAGGTACGGCACGGCGAGATCGTCGGCCTGGCCGGACTCGTCGGCGCCGGGCGCACCGAAGTCGCCCGGGCGGTGTTCGGCATCGACCGCTGGGACGCCGGCGAGGTCTCCGTCCAGGGCAAGGCGCTGGTCAACGGCGCGCCCTCCACCGCCATGGCCGCCGGACTCGCCCTGGTCCCCGAGGACCGGCGCGCCCAGGGCCTGGTGATGAACATGTCCATCGAGCGGAACATCGGCCTCACCGGGCTGCGCACGACCGTCAAGGCCGGGCTCATGGACCGCGGCGCCGAGCGCAGCCGCTCCCTGGACTGGGCCGTCAGGCTCCAGGTCAAGTACGCCCGTATCGCCGACACCGTCAACACCCTCTCCGGCGGCAACCAGCAGAAGGTCGTGCTCGCCAAGTGGCTGGCCACCGGCCCGAAGGTGCTGATCGTCGACGAGCCGACCCGGGGCATCGACGTCGGCACCAAGGCCGAGGTGCACCGGCTGCTGTCGCAGCTGGCCGCCGACGGCGTGGCCGTCCTGATGATCTCCTCCGACCTGCCCGAGATCCTCGGCATGGCCGACCGCGTGCTGGTGATGCACGAGGGCCGGCTCACCGCAGAGATCCCCCGCACCGACGCCACCGAGGAAACCGTGATGGCCGCAGCCACCGGGAGGGCCGCCGCATGACGGTCGTCACTCCCCGAGAGGCCCCTGTGGCCGAGGTGCCCAAGTCGAGCGGCACCCGGCTGGTCGACCGCGTCTTCAAGATGCGCGAACTCGCGATCCTGCTCGTCTTCCTGGTGATGATCGCCGTCACCCAGGCCGGCAACAGCGAGTTCCTCTCCGAACAGGGCATCAAGGACCTGCTGCTCAACGCCACGATCCTGGTCCTGGTCGCCACCGGCCAGTCCCTCGTCGTCATCACCCGCAACGTCGACCTGTCCGTCGGATCCACGCTCGGCATCAGCGCCTTCGCCGCCGGCACCTATCTCCAGGGCGGCGGCGACTCCGTCGTGGCGATCGCGCTGGCCGTGCTGCTCGGCATCGGCTTCGGACTGCTCAACGGGCTGCTCGTCAGCCTCGGCCAGGTGCCCGCGCTCGTCGTCACCCTCGGCACGCTCTACATCATCCGCGGCATCGACTCCATCTGGGTCGGCTCCCGCCAGATCACCGCGGCCGATCTGCCCGGCGGATTCGTCGACTTCGGCTCGGGCGGCATCTCGGCGGTGCCGTACCTGGCGCTGATCGCGCTGGCGGTGCTCATCGCCACCGCCTACTACCTCAAGCACTTCGCCAGTGGCCGCGAGCTGTACGCGCTCGGCTCCAACCCCGAGGCCGCCCGCCTCGCCGGCATCCCCGTCCGCAAGCGGATCCTCGCCGCGTACACCTTCTGCGGCGCCCTCGCCGGACTCGCCGGCGCGATGTACCTCGCCCGGTTCGGCAACGTCGACTCCGGCACCGGCAACGGCTACGAACTGACCGTCGTCAGCGCGGTGGTGGTCGGCGGCGTCGTCTTCACCGGCGGCTCCGGCAGCGTCTACGGCGCGGCCCTCGGCGCGCTGCTGCTGACCTCCATCAACAGCGTGCTGCCCGCCCTCGGTGTCAGCTCCGTCTGGGTGCTCGCCATCAACGGAATCCTGCTCATCCTCGCGATCGCGGTCGACCGGATCGTCGCGCTGCGCGTGGCCTCCGCCCTGAAGAAGAGGAACGCCCGCCATGGCTGACATCTCCCCGAGCCGAGCGGCCGGCTGGTCCGGCCTGAAGAGGTGGGATTCCGCCGTCGGCGCCCTGCTCGTCGTGGTCCTGCTCTTCTCCTTCGGGTTCGTCGACGGGTTCGGCAACGCGCTCAACCTGTCGTTCCTGATCGGCAACACGCTGCCGATCGCGCTGATCGCACTGCCGATGACCCTGCTGGTCGTCTCCGGCGAGATCGACCTGTCGGTCGCCTCCACGGCCGGGCTGTCCGGCGCGGTGATGGGCGCCCTGTGGAACCAGGGCATGACCATCGAGTCGATCATCCCGATCTGCCTGCTGCTCGGTGTCGTGTGCGGGCTGGTCAACGGGCTGCTGGTGACCAGGCTGGGGCTGCCGTCCCTCGCCGTGACCATCGGCACGCTCGCCGTCTACCGGGGCGTCGCGCAGATCGTGCTCGGCTCCGACGCGGTGACCGACTTCCCGACGCAGTACCTGGACTTCGCGGCCGGGCGTATCGGCGACACGTTCATCCCGTACGCCCTGCTGCCGTTCCTCGTCCTGCTCGCCATCGCCGTGGTCGCGCTGCACGCCACACCGTTCGGCCGGTCGCTGTTCGCGATCGGCGCGAGCGAGGAGGCCGCCCGCTTCGCCGGCGTCCGGGTCAAGCGGCAGAAGCTGATCCTGTTCACCCTGACCGGTCTGATGGCCTCACTGACCGGCATCTTCTGGGCGCTGCACTACGCCAGCGCCCGTTACGACAACGCCACCGGCCTCGAACTGTCCGTCGTGGCCGCCGTGCTGCTCGGCGGTATCGACTTCGACGGTGGCAAGGGCACGCTGGGCGGCGCGATCGCCGGGGTCTTCCTCCTCGGCGCGCTGCAGAACGTGATGAGCCTCAAGGACGTGTCCGCCCAGTCCCAGATCGTCGTCACCGGCGTCCTGCTCGTTCTGTCCGTGCTCGGCCCCCGGGTCGTACGGCAGTTCTCCACCGCGAGGGCGGGCCGCAGAGCCGCCTCGACTCCCACCTCGTAACCCAGCCCTTCCTCGTAAAGGACCATCGACATGCGCAAGTCCACCGTGCGCCGCAGCTGCGCGGCCCTCGCCACCGCCACCTCTCTGGCCCTGGCACTCACCGCCTGCGGCGGCACCACCAAGAAGGACGTCGCCGACGAGGGCGCCTCCGCCGCCACCGCCGGCAAGGCCGACCCGAACGCCGCCACGAAGAAGGGGCTCACCGTCGGGTTCCTGCCCAAGCAGGTCAACAACCCGTACTTCACCAGCGCCGACAAGGGCGGCGAGAAGGCGCTGAAGGAGCTGGGGTCCAGCTACAAGGAGGTCGGGCCGTCCAGCGCGACCGACACCGCCGGGCAGGTGTCGTACGTCAACACGCTCACCCAGCAGCAGGTCGACGCGATGGCCGTGTCCGCTCAGGACCCGGGCGCCCTGTGCACGGCGCTCAAGCAGGCCATGAAGAACGACATCAAGGTCGTCACCTACGACTCCGACACCACCGCAGACTGCCGCAACGCCTTCGTCTCCCAGGCCTCCGCCGAGGACCTGGGCCGTACCGAGGTGCAGCTGCTCGCCAAGCAGATCGACTACAAGGGCGAGATCGCGATCCTGTCCGCCGCGCAGACCGCGACGAACCAGAACACCTGGATCGACTTCATGAAGGACGAGCTGAAGAAGCCCGAGTACAAGAACATGAAGCTGGTGAAGGTCGCGTACGGCAACGACGACGCCCAGCAGTCCTTCCAGCAGACCCAGGGCCTGCTCCAGGAGTACCCGAACCTGAAGGGGATCATCTCCCCGACCACCGTCGGCATCAAGGCCGCCGCCCAGTACCTGTCGGGCTCCAAGTACAAGGGCAAGGTCAAGCTGACCGGTCTCGGCACCCCGAACGACATGCGCAAGTACGTCAAGAACGGCACCGTCGAGGCGTTCGAGCTGTGGGACCCCGCGAAGCTCGGCGAGCTGGCCGCCCGGACCGCCGTCGCGCTGTCCTCCGGGCAGATCACCGGCAAGGAGGGCGAGACCTTCAAGGCCGGCTCCATGGGCGAGTACACCATCGGCAAGGACGGCGTGATCAGCCTCGGCAAGCCGACCGTGTTCGACGCCAAGAACATCGACCAGTTCAACTTCTAGTCCCTGAGGGGTTGTTGATGCAGCGCGTGTGCTTCCTGCTGAAGGTCCGGGCGGAGCGCCTCGACGAGTACCGCGAGCGGCACGCCGCCGTGTGGCCCGAGATGCTCCGGGCGCTCTCGGAGACCGGCTGGCACAACTACTCGCTCTTCCTGCGCGAGGACGGACTGCTCGTCGGCTACCTCGAGACCGAGGACTTCGCGGCCGCCCAGGCCGGCATGGAAGCCACCGACGTCAACGCCCGCTGGCAGGCGGAGATGGCGCCGTTCTTCGAGTCGCTGGACGGCGCCCGGCCCGACGAGGCCATGAAACCGCTCACGGAAGTGTTCCACCTCGCATGACGAAGGAGTCCACGAGATGCACAGACGTACCTTGCTGGCCGCCGCCCTCGCCGGAGCAGTGGTGACCCCCGCCTTCGCCGCCGGCACCGCCCGGGCCGCCGACCCCGGCCCCTCGGTCACCCGGACCGGCACCACCACGCTCGACGGACAGGCCCTGTTCTTCGTGTCGTACGACGGACTGGTCAACAACAACGCGTTCCAGAAGAACGGCCTGCTGACCTACAAGGGCTACCAGTACGCCGTCTGGTACACCGCCGACCGCAACGCCGTCGTCGGCCGCCGCGCCCTCGGCGCGAGCACCTGGTCGACCGTGAAGGTCGGGCACACCCTGCGGTACAACGACTCCCACAACGTCATCTCCATGGGCGTCTCCAAGGTCGACGGCCGGCTGCACCTCAACATGGACTCCCACAGCGACGGCTTCACCTACGTCAAGTCCGTCGCCGGGCTCATGGACAACCCCGCGGGCCTGAGCTGGACCGCGAGCCGTTTCGGCGCGCCCCAGTCGACGCTCGACGGGCTGGCGCTGACCTCGCAGTTCACCTACCCGCAGTTCGTCGCCACGCCCGACGGCAAGCTTCAGTTGAGCTACCGCGTCGCCGTCTCCGGCAACGGCCGCAACGCCCTCGCCGAGTACGACGGCACCAAGTGGACCAACCTAGGCGAGTGGTCCGCCTCCACCGGCACGTACACCAGCGAGCACGGCTCCTCGACGGCCCGCAACATGTACCTGCACGGCATCGACTACGACCGCAACGGCCGCCTGCACTCCTTCTTCACCTGGCGCGAGCAGAACGGCGCCGTGATGTGCAACAGCGGCGGCATCACCAACCACGACACCGGCTACGTCTACTCCGACGACCGCGGCCGCACCTGGCGCAACAACGCGGGCACCGTCGTCGGCGTCACCGGCGGCTCCGACAAGGTGTCGGTGAACGACGCCGGGCTGGTCGTGGACCCGCTGAACCCGGACCACTCCCTGATGAACCAGGAGAGCCAGTTCACCGACTCGGCGGGCCGGCCGCACGCGATCATCTCCTACGTCCCCGGCCGCTTCGGCCAGTGCACCACGAACTACGTCGCGAACCGGACCGCCAACGGCCGTGCCTTCCACGTCCGCAGGAACGCCTCCGGCACCTGGCAGAAGACCGAGATCCCGGTCCCGCTGAACTCCAGCCAGCGCACCAAGCTGATCCTGGACAAGTACGACAACGCGTACGCGATCTTCCCCTTCGGCCGGATAGCCGGGGCTTCCGCAGCCTCCGGATACACCGACTGGAGGCTCCTCTTCGACGGCAGCGGCCTGGGCGCCTTCGGCGAGGTCGTCATCGACGAGACGCGGGTCGCGCAGGACGGGGTGCTGTCCTTCATGTACCAGGAGAAGTCCAGCGGTACGACGCCCTCGGCGCTGCACGTGACGGACTTCCGGCTGCCCGCCTGACCGCATCCGGTCCCCGGGGCGGCATGCCGGTAATGTGATGCCGCCCCGGCCGCCACCCCCTCATCTCCCCTCTGGAGGTCCCTGCCCGATGGCCCAGTCGGTGGGTATCAAGGACGTCGCCCGCGTCGCCGGAGTCTCCGTCGGCACGGTCTCGAACGTGATCAACCGCCCGGACACGGTCGCGACCGAGACCCGGGCCCGCGTGCTGTCCGCGATAGACCGGCTCGGCTACGTCCGCAGCGAGTCCGCGCGCCAGCTGCGCGCGGGCCGCAGCCGCATCATGGGGCTGCTCGTCCTCGACATGGGCAACCCCTTCTTCGTCGACGTCGCGCGCGGCGCCGAGCGCGCCGCCCGGCAGGCCGGACTCGGCGTGATGGTCTGCAACAGCGCCCAGAGCCCGGGCGAGGAGGCCGAGTACCTGTCGCTCTTCGCCGAGCAGCGGGTGCGCGGCGTGCTGCTCACACCCGCCGACGCGACCGGCCGCAACATCGAGACGTTCCGCCGGCACGGCATCCCCTTCGTCCTGGTCGACCGGGTCGCCGAGGGCACCACCGAGTGCTCGGTGTCCGTCGACGACGTGGCGGGCGGGGCCCTCGCCGTACGCCACCTCGTCGACGCCGGGCACCGCTCCCTCGCCTACGTCAGCGGCCCGCCCGACCTGAACCAGGTCCGTGACCGGCGCACCGGCGCCCTCGAAGCGCTCGCCGAGGCCGGGCTCGGCCCCGACGCGCTGCGCGAACTGCCCACCGAGCGGCTGGACGTCACCGCCGGCCGCGACGCCGGGGCCCGGCTGCTCGGTCTCGCCGACCGGCCCACCGCCGTGTTCTGCGCCAACGACCTGCTGGCCCTCGGTGTCCTTCAGGCCATGTACGCGGCCGGTGTCGGCGTCCCCGACGACCTCGCCATCGTCGGCTACGACGACATCGAGTTCGCCGCCGCAGCGGCCGTCCCGCTCACCTCGGTCCGGCAGCCCGCCGTCACCATGGGCGCCATGGCCGCCGACCTGCTCCTGGAGGAGACGGAGGAGGAGGGCACGGCCCGGCCGCACGAGCACCGGCGAGTCGTCCTCCAGCCCGAGCTGGTGGTGCGCCGCTCCAGCCTCTCCGCCCGCTGAACCTGAACCGCCGTTCAGCGGGATTTCATGATCCGAAGGGCCTCCGCCCGGACGTTCGCTGTGATGAACTGGGACGCGGCCCGAAAATCCGTCCGTCCCGGGAGCCCTGTTGACCCTCAGCTACCGCCAGCCCGGAGTCGTCCTCACCGACCGCCGCTTCAGTGTCCCCCTCGACCACGACCGGCCCGAGGGCGAGACGATCGAGCTGTACGCCCGCGAGGTCGTCGCGAGCGACAAGACGCACCAGGACCTGCCGTGGCTGCTCTACCTCCAGGGCGGGCCCGGCTTCGGCGCGGACCGGTCCGTCGGTCGGCCGGGCTGGCTCGGCAGGGCCCTGAAGGAGTTCCGCGTCCTGCTCCTCGACCAGCGCGGCACCGGCCACAGCGCGCCCGCCAACCGGCAGACGCTCCCGTTGCTCGGCGGCCCCGCCGAGCAGGCCGACTACCTCACGCACTTCCGCGCCGACTCGATCGTCCGCGACTGCGAGGCCATCCGTGCGCAGGTCACCGGCGGTAAGCCCTGGACCGTCCTCGGCCAGAGCTTCGGCGGCTTCTGCGCCACCACCTACCTGTCCCTCGCTCCCGAGGGCCTGGCCACCGCCGTGATCACCGGCGGCCTGCCCTCCCTGGACGCCCACGCCGACGACATCTACCGGGCCGCCTTCCCGCGCATCGAACGCAAGGTCACCGCCCACTACGCCCGCTACCCGCAGGACGCCGAGCGTGCCCGCCGCATCGCCGACCACCTGCTGACCCACGACGTGGTCCTGCCGAACGGCTACCGGCTCACCGTCGAGGCGTTCCAGTCCCTCGGCATCGCCCTCGGCACCGGCGACGGCACCCACCGCCTGCACTACCTCCTCGAGAACGCCTTCGTCCGCACCCCGCGGGGCTTCACGCTCTCCGACGCGTTCCAGGAGCAGGTGCAGGCCATGCTCTCCTATGCCCGCCACCCGCTGTACGCCCTGATCCACGAGTCCATCTACGGCCAGGACGCCCGGCCCACCGCCTGGTCGGCCGAGCGGATGCGCGCCGAGTTCCCGCAGTTCGACGCCGCCAAGGCCCTCGCGGGCGACGAGCCTTTCCTGTTCACCGGAGAATCGATTCACCCCTGGATGTTCGACTGCGACCCGGCCCTGCGCCCGCTGCGCGAGACCGCCGACCTGCTCGCCGCCCGCACCGACTGGACGCCCCTGTACGACCCCGCCCGCCTCGCCACCAACACGGTGCCGGTGGTGGCGGCCGTCTACCACGACGACATGTACGTCGACACGGCCCACTCCCTGCGCACCGCCCGCACGATCCGCGGCCTGCGCACCTGGATCACGGACGAGTTCGAGCACGACGGCATCCGCACCGGCGGCCCCCGCGTGCTCGACCGGCTGCTCGCGCTCGTCCGGGGCGAGGCGTGATGCCGTGCCGGACCCGTGGTGATGCCGGCGGCGGGGATTAGTCTGCGGACATGACGACCACTCAACTCCAGCCCATGCCCGAAGACTGGCGGCGTGCCCTCGCGGTCGTGGCCCACCCGGACGACCTCGAGTACGGCTGCTCGGCGGCGATCGCGGCCTGGACGGACGAGGGCCGCGAGGTCGCCTACCTGCTGGCGACCCGGGGCGAGGCGGGCATCGACACGATCGAACCCGCGCGGTGCGGGCCGCTGCGCGAGCGGGAGCAGCGGGCGAGCGCGGCGGTGGTCGGCGTGTCGGAGGTGGAGTTCCTCGACCACAAGGACGGCGTCGTCGAGTACGGCACCGCCCTGCGCCGCGACATCGCCGCCGCGATCCGCCGGCACAAGCCCGAGCTGGTCATCACGCTCAACCACCGCGACACCTGGGGCGGCGTCGCCTGGAACACCCCGGACCACGTGGCCGTGGGCCGCGCCACGCTCGACGCGGCCGGCGACGCCGGCAACCGGTGGATCTTCCCCGAGCTCATCGAACAGGGCCTCGACCCCTGGGACGGCGTGCGCTGGGTCGCCGTCGCGGGCTCCAGCACCCCCACCCACGCCGTCGACGCGACGCCCGGGATGGAACGGGCGGTGCGCTCCCTGCTGGAACACCGCACCTACATCGAGGTGTTGACCAGCGAGGACCCGGAGACGTACGTGCGCGGCTTCCTGACGCAGCACGCCGAGAGGACGGGGGAGCGGTTCGGGGGCCGGCCGGCGGTGGCGTTCGAACTGTTCAGCAGATGATCAGCGGTTGATCAGCGGATGACGGGGGAGACCATGACAGGCAGCGAGGAACTGGCCGACCGGTTCGAGGAACACCGGGGACACCTCGAGGCGGTGGCGTACCGCATGCTCGGATCGCTCTCCGAGGCGGAGGACGCCGTCCAGGAGGCCTGGCTGAAGCTCAGCCGCACGGACACGGCCGACATCCAGAACCTCGGCGGCTGGCTCACCACCGCGACCGGCCGGGTCTGCCTGGACCTGCTGCGCTCGCGCACCGCGCGCCGCGAGGAGCCGATGGGCGACACCCAGGACACCGTGCGGGCCTTCGTCCCGGATCCGGTGCTCCGGCCCCTGTCACACATCGACCCGGCCGAGGAGGTGCTCCAGGCCGACTCCGTGGGCCTGGCCCTGCTCGTGGTGCTGGAGAACCTGGCACCCGACGAGCGGCTCGCGTTCGTGCTGCACGACATGTTCGCCGTGCCGTTCGACGACATCGCGCCGATCGTGGAGCGCAGCCCGGCCGCGACCAGGCAGTTGGCCAGCCGCGCCCGGCGCCGGGTACGCGGCGCCACGCCGTCGACGGATCCGGACCTCGGCCGGCAGAAGGAGGTGCTCGACGCCTTCCTGGCCGCCTCGCGCGCCGGGGACTTCGACGCGCTGCTGGCCGTCCTGCACCCGGATGTGCTGCTGCGGGCCGACTCGGGCGCGCTCGTGCGGGGCGCGGCCGCCTCCAAGGTGGTCCAGGGCGCGAAGGCGGTGGCGGAGCAGGCGCTCATGTTCACCCCGTTCGTGCAGTCCGCGGAGCTGGTGCTGGTCAACGGCTCGATCGGGATGGTCGACGCGCCCGGGGGCCGCGTCCGGTCGGTCATGGGCGTCACCATCGCCGACGGCCGCATCACCGGCATGTACATCCTGGCCGACCCCGAGCGGCTGGAGCGGCTGGAGGCGCCTGGGGCGGCGGGGTGACCGCATCTCACCGGTGAATTGTCGTTCCGTATGCTGAACGGCATGCGAGATCACCAGGCCGAGCAGGCGGACCTGCGCGGCGACTGCGAGCGGTGCTTCGGGCTGTGCTGCGTCGCCCTGCCCTTCGCCGCCTCGGCCGACTTCGCGGTCGACAAGGCCGCCGGCACACCCTGCCGCAACCTCCGGGAGGACCACCGCTGCGGCATCCACGCCAGGCTCCGGCAGAAAGGATTCTCTGGCTGCACGGTCTACGACTGCTTCGGTGCCGGACAGCAGGTCTCGCAGATCACGTTCGGCGGCCGGGACTGGCGCTCCGGATCGCCGGAGCAGGCCCGCCGCATGTTCGACGTGTTCCCGGTCGTCCGGCAGCTGCACGAGCTGCTCTGGTACCTGACCGAGGCGCTCGCCCTGCCGGCGGCCCGCCCCGTCCATGCCGAGCTGCGCAAGGCGCTGGAGAAGACCCGGGAGTTCACCGCCGGGACCCCGGAGGAGCTCGCCGGACTGGACGTGGCGTCACACCGTCAGGAGGTCAACGTCCTGCTGCTGAGGACGAGCGAGCTGGCCAGGGCCGGCACCAAGGGCCGCAGGAAGGACCGCCGGGGCGCGGACCTCATGGGCGCCCGTCTCAAAGGCGCCGACCTGCGCGGTGCCAGCCTCCGCGGCGCCTGCCTCATCGCCGCCGATCTCACCGGCGCGGACCTGCGGGGCGCCGACCTGATCGGTGCCGACCTGCGCGACGCGGACCTCACGGATGCCGACCTGACCGGGGCGTTCTTCCTCACCCAGCCGCAGCTGAACGCGGCCCGGGGGAGCGCCGGGACCCGGCTGCCCGGGTCAGTCAACCGCCCCGGGCACTGGACAGCGCAGGTCTGAGGCCGGCTCCCGTACCGCGGTGCGGCGCTCCGGGCGCAGCCGCAGGCCCTCCGGCGTCAGCGTCAGCCGTCCGTCGGGGTTCGGTGCAGCATCGGCGTCAGCACCAGCGCCCACGCCCCGCGCCGTATGGGAGCGGCCGTCTGTCTGGAGTGGCTGCGCGACACGGAGTCGAGCCGGAAACAGGTGCGCGAGCTGTGTGCACGCGCCCTGCTGGGCGTCCTCACTCCTTGAGAGGCCTCGCAAAGATCACGCCACATGGTTGGCGTGCACGCCGATCTTCGGTAGGTTAGGTGAGCCTTACCTAAGGAGGTCTGGGATGGGTGACGACAGCCACAGCTGGACGGCGGTTCCCGCCGCCGCGGAACGGGCGCGCTCGGTGCTCGCCGCCGCGTGGTCCTGCTCGGTGACCGCGGGGGGAACGCGCCAGGAACTGGTCGGCGCGCACACGGTGGGCGAGGACGGCCGGGTGCTCGTGGACGTGCCCGAGGACAGCGCCCTGCTCGCGGCCGCGATCTGCGCGCCCCGCGGCGAGCCGTCCGCGGTGCTGGAGTTCGCCGACGTCGCGCCCGTCCCCGTCCGCAACCGGATCCGCGCCCGGCTGTGGCTCGCGGGCTGGTTCGCCGTCGAGGGAGAGAGGCTCGCCTTCACGCCCACGCGCGTGGTGCTCCGGCAGCCGTCCGGCTCCGTGGTCGTGGACCTCGACGAGTTCGCCGCCGCCGCGTCCGACCCGCTCACCACGGCCGAGGCCCGGCTGCTGACCCACCTCGCCGAGTGCCACCCCGACGCCGTCGAGCGACTGACCCGGCTCGTCGACTCCGACAGCCTGCACGGCGCGGTGCGTGTCCAGCCGCTCGCCATCGACCGGCACGGGCTGACGCTGCGCATCGAACGCGCCCGCGCCCACGGCGACGTACGCCTCGCGTTCCACGCGCCCGCCGACGACGTCGCGCAGCTCACCGAGCGCATGCACGTCCTGCTCGGCCAGGCCGGTGCCGTGTCCTGCCCGCGGGCCCTACAGCGGCAGCGCGCAGACGGCGACGGGTGAGGGGAACGATTCGCCCGCGCGCCGCAGTTCACCGTTGGTCTCGTCCACGTGGAAGACGGTGACGGTGGAGGACTTCTGGTTCGCCGCGAACAGCAGCCTGCCCTCCGGTGAGAAGGCGATCTGCCGTGGGAAGTCCCCGCCCACCGGCACCGTGTCGAGCAGCTTGAGCCGGGCGCCGTCCGCCTCGACGGCGTAGCGCGTGAGGCTGTTGTGGCCGCGGTTGGCGAGAAAGGCGTACCGGCCGTTGGCGGTCACCAGGATCTGCGCCGGGTAGCTCGTGCCCGAACCCGTGCCCGTGGACAGCGACTCGCCGACGGTCACCCGGCCGGAGGCCTTGTCGTAGGAGCAGACCGCCACCGTGTTGTCGACCTCGTTGGCGAGGTACGCGTACCGGCCGCCCGGGTGGAACGTGAGATGGCGCGGCCCCGCGCCCGGCCGGGTCTGCGCCTGCGCGACCTCGGTGAGCGTGCCCGCCTTCTCGTCCAGCCGGTAGGTGTGGACGGTGTCCGTCCCCAGATTGACGGCGAGTACATGACCCCCGTCCGGGCTCGTGACGACCTGGTGGGCGTGCGGGCCCTCCTGGCCGGGGCCGGGCGGCGGGCTGGAGTGCCGGACGAGGTCGGTGCGCTCACCGAGCGCGCCCGAGGCGCCGACGGGGTGCACGGCCACACTTCCCGAGCCGTAGTTCGCGCTGAGCAGCCAGCGCCCGCCCGGATGCACCGACAGGTGGCAGGGGGCCGCGCCGCCGGTGCTACGGCTGCCCAGGACCTTACGGTCGGACAGCCGGACGGCGGTCACGGCACCGTCGTCGCGCTCGTCCACCGCGTACAGCGTGCGGCGGTCCGGGTGTACCGCGAGATACGACGGGTCGCCGACGCCGGTGATCGTGCCGGTGCCGGTGATCCGGCCCGTCGCCTCGTCGTACGTGGCCAGGCCGATGCCCTTGCCACCGCCCTCGGCGGATGTGTAGGTGCCGAGGTACAGCGGGCGGGGCCCGGAGGGGCGCCGGGCCTCGCGCGACGGGCTCGTACTGGCCTCGGGCGCCGGGGTCGGAGTCGTCGTGGTCGTCGGCGTGTTGTCGCAGGCCGACAGCGCCGCCGCCGCGGCCCCGCCCGCCAGCGCACCGACGAACCGGCGCCTGCTCCAGCCACCACTGTCCATGTCGCCCCTCAGATCGTCACTCGTCCCGGTCGTGACAGCCACCTTGACGTTCTTCGACCGTCGGGTGCAACAACGGCAGGGTGTTGCACGAAGCGCAACGGGCCGGGCTACCAGTCCCCGTCCTCGACCGGCTTGCCCGGGGCGTCCTTGAGCTGCTGCACCTGCCCGGGTGTGGGCGGCTGCCAGGGGTCGTGGTCGTCGCCGAGCCAGTCGCCGACCGGCTTCACGGACTGGAGCGTGTCCGTGGACGCCAGGTCCTCCGCGTCCTCGTCGTAGTAGTCGAACCAGGGCAGACCCGCGCGGGTGTACGCGGCCCGGTCCACCGGCGACGGCGGCGCGGCCTCTCCGGTGATGCGGCGCCACTCCGGCGGCGTCACCAGGTGCACGAACACCCGCCCCTGCGGCTGCTCCGACCAGTCCGTGAGTGGCCGGTCGTCCTGGTAGACCTCCTGCCGCATGGATCCGCCGACGCCGAGGCCCATCGCCACCGCCGCGCGCGGCGGACCCGCCGGGGCGGCACCGGCGGCGGGCGCCGGGACCGCCCCGGGCGCGGGCGGGGCCGCCATGGGCAGCGCGGCACCGAAACCTCCCGACGAGGGCGGGGCCGCCATGGGCATCGCGGCGCCGTAGCCACTCGGCGGGGCCATCGACCTCTTCCGCTCCGCCCGCTGCCGCTCCTCCTCACGCCACCGCGCCAGCTCCCGGTCGTTCAGCGCGAAGGACTGCAACTGGACGCCGCCGAACACCTCTTCGCCCGTGACCTGCCCCTCGACGGTGGCCCCCAGGCCGAGCGGAACGGCCACGAACTGACGGACCGTGCCCGTGCCGGAGTTGATGCCGTCCAGCCACGGCTGGCGGGGGAGCACCACATAGTTCTGCGGGCCGCGCGCCAGACGGTCGCTCCAGGGGCGGCCCGAGACCGCGCACACCTTGCCGACGCCGACCTGGAGCGCGGCCGGCTCCGACGTGCCCGCGAAGCTCAGCCACATCGCCTCGCGCAGATACACCGGGAGCATCACACCGTCGCGCGCCCGCCACGCCTCGGGCACCCTGTCCCCGTAGTCCGCGACCCGCCGCACCGGGAACTCGCCCAGGCCCGGCGGCAGCGGATGGGTGCCCGTCTCCGGCAGGCGCAGGGTGCGGACGAACCGCACGGCCACGCCGCCCGGCAGCCGCAGTGTGTTCCCGTCGATCCGCACGGTCGTGTCGGCCATCGGCCCGCTCCTCGCATCAGGTGCCGGCCCCCTGCCGACGTTCCCCTCAGCGAGAACGCCCGCCGAAGCCCGCGCGGTTCCGCCACATCTGTTCCGTGACGCCCAGCCGCTCCCGCAGCCGCGTCAGCCGGGGCATCCGGGCGCGCTGTTCGCGCGACACACGGTCCAGTTCCTCGAACAGGCGCCGGGTGCGGTGCTCGGTGTCGAGCTCGTCGAGGATGCGGTTGACCTCCGTCAGAACGGCACCCGGCAGCTGCCAGTGCCCGAGGTCGCGCTCGGCCTCCTCGCGCAGCAGCAGGGCCAGCTTGTCGCGGGTGCCCGCCGCGGTGCGCAGTTCCGCGGCGAGACGTTCCTCCGCCGACTCGGCGCTCGCGCTGAGATGGGTGGTCACCAGCACCGCGAAGCTCACCACGGCGTCGGCGATCTGGGACAGCAGCTGCTCCAGGGCGGCGCCCGTCTCGGCCCCGAACAGCGGTTCGGGTTCGCGCTCCTTCGCGAGGTCGGTGAGGGAGCGGGCGAGCACGCGCAGGACGACCGTGCAGATCTCCAGCGTGTCCAGGCCGGTGCGCATCACGACCCGGTGCAGCACGCTGTCCTGCACGCGCGGGTTGAGCCGCAGACTGTCCTCGGCCTGTCTGAGGGCCGCGTCCACCTCGACGATGTCGTGGTCCAGGCGGCGCGCCTCGTGCAGCTGCTTCTCCGCACGGTGCACGGGCGTGCCGCCGGCGGCCTCCTCGCCCATGCGCAGCATCAGCTGCCGCAGCCGGCGCGCCAGCCCCTCGATCGACTCGCCCGCCTCCTCCACCCACACCGGCGGAGCCAGCAGCAGGTTGCAGGCGAGCCCGACGACCGCGCCGATCAGCGTCTCCACCACCCGGGCCCAGGCGGTGTCCCCGACGCTGGTGACGCCGAGGACGAGCATCGCGCTGATCGCGACCTCGGGTACGTACTCCTCCACCCGGACCAGCCGGCCCACGGCCAGCGAGGCCACGAGGAGCAGTGCCAGACTCCACCAGGTCAGGCCCACCAGCAGGCTGAAGGCGATGGCGACGAGGACGCCGGTCACCACGGCGTTCACCCGCCGGAAGCCGTTGGTGATCGTGGCGTACAGCGTCACCTGCACGACCAGCAGCGCCGTCAGGGGAGCGGTGAGAGGTGCCGGCTCGGGGCTCAGCCGCAGCGCGATGACATACGCGATCGTCGCCGCGATCGCGGACCGCAGCGTCTGGACGACCACGGGATCACGACGCTTCCTCACGATCCGCTCGGCGTGCGCCGTCCACTCACGTACCTCTCGCATCCTCAGGCTGTTCCCCTTCCCCGGCGTAACGAACGCATCCATGATCACATCCATGAGGGACGCTCATGAAGGACGTTAATGCCGGGGGAAACAGCGGGCGACCGAGGGCGGTCAGGCGGACACCTTGTCGAGGAAGGCGGCCACATGGCCCGTGGTCCGCTCGATCTGCTCCTCCAGGGTGAGGCTCTCCTCGAACCGGGACCCGGTCTCCAGCGCCTTCTTCCCGCGCAGGTACAGGGAGCAGGCGAGGTCGGTGCACATGTACGCCCCGACGGAGTTGCCCTCACGCCCGGCCGCCCCCGCCTTCCGCGCGGTCATCAGCGCGACGCCGCCCCGCGGGTGCGTGGTCAGGCACAGCGAACACATGCTGCGGTGCAGGAACCCGCGCCGCGCGGCCTGGAACCGCATCGCGACCCCGACGGGCCGCCCTTCCCGCTCGGTCACCAGGTAGCTCCGATCCGGCGCCCCCGGATCCCGCCACCCGAGGAAGTCGAGGTCGTCCCAGGGCCGCTCGCCGAGATCCCGGGGCACGGCGAGGCGCTTGGCCTCTCCCTTCGAGCAGTTGATGAAGGAGGCGCGGATGTCCTGCTCCGTGAGCGGCTTCATGGGAGGTCTCCTCGGGAGTGGTCGTCGCAAAACCTAGGGGTCCTAGGTTCAGGGGGCCGGGTCAGGGTAGACAGCCGCGCCGGCACGGGGCCACCGGATTTTCGTCAGGCCTCGCCGGCCGGAACACCGGGCGGCCAGACCCCGGCCCTGAGCACCCCCAGCGCATACGCCCGGGCCACCAGCTCCGTGCGGTTCGACGCACCCCAGCGGGACGACAGGCGGCGCAGGTGGTAGGTCACGCCGTCGGTGGTGAGGCCGGTTTCGCGGGCCGCCCGGGCCGTCGTGGCGCCGGCCGCCAGGAGGGCCAGGATGCGGGCCTCCATCGGTGCCACCCGGGCCCGCTCGGCGGGTACGGCGGGGGAGGGGGCGGGCTCGGTGTCCACCCGGAGCATCACCAGCAGGGCCGGGGTGTCCTCCACCGTGTCGCTGACGGGATCCGCCGTCAGTTCGCCGTAGCGCTCGGTGCTGCCGGGTGCCTGCCAGCGCACCGACACCTGATAGCGCGAGCGGTGGCGCAGTCGCAGGGCCTCGGCGATGCGCTCCACCTGCGTGGTCTCCCGAGGGCTGAACAACTCCAGCACGTCACGGCCGCGCAGCCGCCCCGGCGTCGTACCGCACTCCGCAGCCATTGCCGGATTGGCCAGCAGCACCGCCCCGTACACGTCGCACACGGCGACCGGCATCGCGACCCGGTCGAACAGGAGCAGGGCGCGGTTGCGCCACGTCACGGCCTCCTGCCGGGCCAGGTCCACGAGCCTCTCCTGCCACGCCGGGCCGCTCCCGCGCAAGAGCGGCGCATCTGCTCGCACTACACAATCATGCAGTGCCGCGGCACCGCCCCCCGGGCCGCGTGGATCACGCTGGAGCGCAGTACTTCCGTACCGCGAAAGGCAGTTGCCGCGTCATGCCCCCCACCGGACAGACTCCCCTGACCGCCGACGCCCTCCCCGGCGTCCCCGTCGCCGACATCTCCGCCACCGGACCCGGCGGTGCGCCCGTCCAGCAGGCCATGGACCTGATGCGCGAGCACGGGTCCGTGTTCGTGCGGCGGCTGTACGGGCGGGACACCCTGTTCGTGGGCGACCTGGACCTGGTGGCCGACCTCGCGGACGAGCAGCGGTTCGCCAAGCACATCGGGCCCGGTCTGGAGAACGTCCGGGAGTTCGCCGCCGACGGCCTGTTCACCGCGTACAACGACGAGCCCAACTGGGCCAAGGCGCACGACATCCTGATGCCCGCCTTCGCGCTGGGCTCGATGCGCACCTACCATCCGGTGATGCTGAAGGTGGCCCGCCGGCTCATCGCGTCCTGGGACCGCGACGCCCGGGCCGGGCAGCCGGTGAACGTCCCCGACGACATGACCCGCATGACGCTCGACACCATCGGACTCGCCGGCTTCGGCTACGACTTCGGCTCCTTCGAGCGGACCGAACCGCACCCCTTCGTCGAGTCGATGGTCCGCTGCCTGGAGTGGAGCATGACCCGCCTCGCGCGGGTGCCGGGCCAGGACTACTCGGCGCGGGACGCGGCCTTCCGCACCGACTCCGCCTACCTCGCCCGGGTCGTCGACGACGTCATCGCCGCCCGCACCGGCACCGACCAGAGCGACGCCGACGACCTCCTCGGCCTGATGCTCACCGCCGAGCACCCGGCCGACGGCACCACACTCGACACCGCCAACATCCGCAACCAGGTCATCACGTTCCTGATCGCGGGCCACGAGACCACCTCCGGCGCCATGTCCTTCGCGCTGTACTACCTCGCCAAGCACCCCACCGCCCTGGAGCTGGTGCGGCGCGAGGTCGACGAGCTGTGGGGGGACCAGGCCGACCCCGAGCCGACGTACGACGAGGTCGGCAGGCTGACCTACACCCGCCAGGTGCTCAACGAGGCCCTGAGGCTCTGGCCCACCGCCGCCGTCTTCTCCCGGCAGGCCCGCGAGGACACCCTGCTCGGCGGGCGCATCCCGCTGCGCGCCGGACAGTCAGCCCTGGTCCTCGCGCCGATGCTGCACCGGCAGCCCGTGTGGGGGGACAACCCCGAGCTGTTCGACCCCTCCCGCTTCACGCCCGAGGCGGAGGCGGAGCGCCCGGTGCACGCCTTCAAGCCGTTCGGCACCGGCGAGCGCGCCTGCATCGGGCGCCAGTTCGCGCTGCACGAGGCGACCATGCTGCTGGCCATGCTCGTCCACCGCTACCGGCTGCGCGATCACGCCGACTACCGGCTCACGGTCAAGGAGACCCTCACCCTCAAGCCCGAGGGCTTCACCCTCGCGCTCACCCCGCGCACCTCCGCCGACCGCGTCCACACCCCGCTGCCCGGAGCAGCCCCGGCCCAGGACGCCGAGTCGGCCGAGCCGCAGGGCCTGCCCGCCCGCGTCCGCCCCGGCACGGCCGCTCTCTTCCTGCACGGCAGCAACTACGGCACCTGCCGCGACTTCGCGGCCCAGCTCGCCGACGAGGCCGCAGCGATCGGCTGCGACACCGAGGTGGCACCTCTCGACGCCTACGCGGGCGGCCTGCCCGCCGACCGGCCCGTCGTCATCACCGCCGCCTCCTACAACGGCCGCCCCACCGACGACGCCACCGCCTTCGCCGCCCGGCTGGAGGAGACCCACGACCTGTCCGGCGTGACGTACGCCGTCCTCGGCGTCGGCGACCGCAACTGGGCCGCCACCTACCAGCACGTCCCCACCCGGATCGACGAACGGCTCGCCGAGTGCGGCGCCGTCCGGCTGCTGGAGCGCGCCGCCGCCGACGCCTCCGGCGACCTCACCGGCACCGTCCGCGCCTTCACGGCATCCCTGCGCACCGCCCTCCTGGAGCGCTACGGCGACCCGGACGCCACGACCCCGGACCCCGAGCCCACGACCGCCTACGAGGTCCGCACCCTGACCGGCGGCCCGCTGGACGCGCTGGCCGAACGGCACGAACTCGTCCCCATGCGCGTCACCGAGGCACGCGACCTCACCGCGCCCGGCTACGCGCGCCGCAAGCGGTTGGTCCGCGTCGCGCTGCCGGACGGCGTCACCTACCGCACGGCCGACCACCTCACCGTGCTCCCCGCCAACGCCCCTGACGTCGTCACTCGGGTCGCCACCGCGCTCGGCGCCGACCTCGACACCGTCCTGGACATCCGCGCCACCCGCCCGCGCCGCGACGGCATCGCCGTCGACCGGCCCGTGACGGTACGGCAGCTCCTCACCCACCACGTGGAGTTGCAGGAGCGCCCGAGCGCCGGGCAGCTGGCCGCGCTCGCCGCCGCCAACCCGTGCCCGCCGGAGCGTGCGGCCCTGGCCACCCTCACCGACGACCCGCGCACCCTCGTGGAGATCCTGGAAGACCACCCGGCGCTGCGGGGCGCTCTGGACTGGCCCCTGCTCCTGCACCTCCTGACCCCGCTGCGCCCGCGCCACTACTCCATCTCCTCCTCGCCCGCGGCCGACCCCTGCCATGTGGACCTGATGGTCTCGCTGCTGGAGGCACCGGCCCGCTCCGGCAGGGGCGTCTACCGGGGCACCGGCTCCGGCCACCTCACCACCTTGGAGCCCGGTGACACCGTGTACGCGCGGGTGCAGCCCTGCCGGGAGGCCTTCCGTATCGACGTCGCCGACGACTCGGCACCGGTCGTCATGGTCGCGGCGGGCACCGGCCTCGCCCCGTTCCGCGGCGTCATCGCCGACCGTGCGGCGGCCGTCGCGGCGGGCGCCGAACTCGCCCCCGCCCTCTGCTACTTCGGCTGTGACGCCCCCGACGCGGACTTCCTGCACGCCGGGGAACTGCGCGCCGCCGAGGCCGCCGGAGCCGTCTCCCTGCGGCCCGCCTTCAGCGAGACCCCCGAGGGAGAGGTGCGGTTCGTGCAGCACCGGATCGCCGCCGAGGCCGACGAGGTCTGGGCCCTGCTGGACGCCGGAGCCCGGGTGTACGTCTGCGGAGACGGTTCCCGAATGGCGCCCGGGGTGCGGGAGGCGTTCCGTACGCTGTTCCGCAAGCACACGCGGGCCGTCGACGGCACGGACGAGAAGGCCGCCGAGCAGTGGCTCGACGGGCTGATCGCGGACGGGCGTTACGTCGAGGACGTGTACGCGGCCGGCTGACCGAAACGGCAGGGGAGGGGTGGGCACACGGTGGTGGACTCCTGGGAACGGGCCCGGCACATCCTTCGGGCGGCGGGCCTGGACCCCGGCAGTCTCGCCCACCTCGCCCCGCTGACCGGCGGCACGTACAACACGGTCGAGGAACTCCGCCTCACCGACGGCGGCCGTTACGTGCTGAAGATCCCGCCCGCCGCGGCCGTCCCCGGCATGCGGCACGAGAAGCGGCTGCTGGCCGCCGAGGCCGAGTTCTACCGCTCGGCCGCCCGGGCCGGGGTCCCCGCCCCGCGGGAGGTGTCCGCGGGGGAGGACTACCTGCTGATGACGGCCGTCCCTGGCGAGCCGTGGGACGACACGCTCACCGACGCGGAGCACACCGCCCTGCGCACGGAACTGGGACGCCAGGTGGCCCGCCTGCACCGCGTGAGGGGACCCGGCTTCGGCTATCCCTCCGGCGCCCTCGGCCCGCTCGTGCCCGACTGGCGGACCGCGTTCACGACGATGTTCGACGCCGTCCTCGACGACGCCCGGCGTTACGGGGCCCGGCTGCCGCGCCCCGTCGACGCGGTGGCCCGCGCCGCCGCGTCCGCGTACGGAGCCCTCGACGAGGTCACCGACGCGTGTCTGGTCCACTTCGACCTGTGGCGGGGCAACATCCTCGTCGACCGCACCGGCGGACGGGCCCGCATCGGAGGCCTCATCGACGGGGAGCGCATGTTCTGGGGCGACCCCCTGGCCGACTTCGTCTCCCTGGCGCTGCTCGGCGACATCAGGGACGACGAGGCGTTCCTCTTGGGCTACCGGGAGGAGGGCGGCCGGGCCGGGTTCGGCGCCCCGGCCCGCCTGCGGCTCGCCCTGTACCGCGCCTACCTGTACCTGATCATGCTCACCGAGACGGTTCCCCGGCAGGCCGGCGAGGAGCAGGAGCGCTGGGTGCGGGAGAGGGTCGGCCCGGAGCTCGTCGCGGCCTTGGACGAGATCGAGGAGACTTCCCGGTCCGCCTGACCGGACACCAGTTAGCTCACATCGTGAAATAAGGGGTGGAGGAATGTCGCGCCGAGCCCCGCCCGACGGTATGTTGCAGGTCGGACAGGGGATGCGAGGGGATTCACATGGCGGCGCGCAACGGGCGCACGGTACGCGACCTCAGGCGGGCCAACCGCACGGCGGTATTGCAACGGCTCTACTTCGACGGTCCGCTCAGCCGCTTCGAACTCGGCCCGGCGACCGGCCTGAGCTCCGGCTCCGTCAGCAACGTCGTCGCCGACCTGGTCGCCGACGGGCTGGTCGAGGAGGCCGGCAGCGTCGACTCCGACGGCGGCCGCCCCCGCACCCTGCTGCGCGTCGCGCCCGGCAGCGGCCACATGATCGGCGTCGACGTCGGCGAGACCCGGGTCCGCGTCGAGCTCTTCGACCTCACCCTCACCGAACTCGCCCGCGCCGAGCACCCGCTCACGCCGCAGCGCTACGAGGTCGAGGTCATCGTCGACCACATCCGTCAGGGCATCGCCGAGGTGCTGGACACCGCGGGCCTCGCGCCCGAGCGGCTCCTCGGCGCCGGCGTCGGCGTCCCCGGCATCGTCGAGCGCACCCCCGACCGCGGCGCGCTCGTGCACGGGCAGACCATCGGCTGGGACGCCGTCCCGCTGGAGGCCCTGCTCCGCGCCGGTTCGCCCCTGCCGGACACCGTCCCGTACTTCATCGACAACGGCGCGAAGACGCTGGGGCAGGCCGAGATGTGGTTCGGCGCCGGGCGCGGCGCCCGCAACGCCGTCGTGGTGCTCTTCGGCTCCGGCGTCGGCGCGAGCCTCGTCACCCCCGACGTGGAGCAGGGCCGCGCGGTCGAGTGGGGGCATCTGACCGTACGGGTCCGCGGCCGTCGCTGCCGGTGCGGGGCCCTCGGCTGCCTGGAGGCGTACGCGGGCGCCGAATCGCTGCTCGCCCGCTGGCGGGAGGAGGGTGGCCGGGTCCCGGAGAGCACCGACGAGGAGAGCGCCCTCACCACGATGCTCGCCGCTGCCTACCCGCCCGAGGGCGCTGCGGCCGACCCCGTCGCGCTGGCCGTCCTGGAGGAGACCGCCGAGTACCTGGGCGCGGGCCTGTCCGACCTGATCAACCTCTTCCAGCCCGAGCGCATCCTCATCGGCGGCTGGGCGGGCCTGGCGCTCGGTTCGCGCTTCCTGCCCGCCGTACGCCGCCACGCCATGTCGTACGCACTGCGCCACCCGGCCGGGAAAGTGACCGTCGACCTGGGGAGGCTCGGGCCGGACGCGGTCACGGTGGGCGCCGCTATCCTGCCGCTGGCCGACTTCTTCGCACGCGGCGGACGGCGCCCCGACCCGGCTCCGGAGTACCAGCTCCCCGCTTGGCGCACGGCGCTTCAGGAGCGGACACCGCGCTGAGGTTTCGCCGATCACCGCGGAGGTACTCGCGTGACGCCCGGACCACAGAAGGGAGCACGCCGTGACCGACCACCGCCTCGAAGGACCCGGCGAGAACGGTGAGCCCATCCCGCGGGACATGCCGGACCAGCAGGCCGACGACGGCGAGGACCCGTGGGAGGTCGCCCCGCGCTTCACGGGTACCGGCAAGGACACGCGCGAGAGCGACGACGAGACCGAAGAGCCCGCCGGTGACGTCCCCGACACGGACGAAGCGGGGACTGGCCGGCAGGGAGCACCGCGCTCGGGAACGGTCCACCCCGAGCACCCGGTGCCGGACGAGCCCTCCGCCTGAGGAGGGCATCCCACCGAGGGCCGCAGCCGGCTGTGGGGGTCGGCTGCGGCCCTCGGGCATGTCCCGGGGCGCTCGCGGGCGCCCAGGATCAGCCCACCTTGCGTCCCCGCAGCGGCTCTGTCGGCGCCCCCGCCCCCTGCTGAAGGCCCAGCAGGAACTCCTCCAGCACCTCGGGAGCCGTGTGCTCCGGCCGCCAGCCGAGCTCCGTACGCGCACGCGTCGAGTCCATCAGCGGCAGCCGCAGCACCGCGTCGAACAGGTGCGGGGAGGCGGGCAGCAGATGCAGGCCCCAGGCGGCGGCGATCGCCGACCGGGCCGCGGTGCGCGGCAGCCGCACCGGGCGCGCGTCGAACATCTCGCCCAGCAGTCGCGCGTCGATCGGCGGGTCGGCCGCCAGGTTGAAGGCGCCCCGGACATCGGAGCGCAGGGCCAGCCGGTAGGCGTTCGCCGCGTCGTCCGTGTGCAGCGCCTGCACCCGTAGCCCCGGGATGTCGGGCAGGAAGGGCAGCAGCTCCGGGCGGGCCAGCGGGCCGGGCAGGAAGCGGCCGCCGAAGATGCGGCGCTGCTCGCTCGCCGATTCCCGCTGGAAGAGGAAGGCGGGCCGCATCCGCACCACCCGCGTCCCCGGACGGTCGCGCTCGAACGTGTCCAGCGCGCGCTCCAGATAGGCCTTCTCCCGGCAGTACGCGGCGTCCGGCCAGCCGTGCGTCGGCCAGGACTCGTCCACCTTCTCGTCCTTGGGGCCCGGCGAGTACGCGCCGACCGACGAGGCGTGCACCAGCGTCGGCACTCCGGCCGCCGCCACCGCCTCGAAGACCCGCATGCTGCCGAGCACGTTGGTGCGCCACGTCACCGCCGGGTCGTGCGTCGGCTGGAACGCCCACGCCAGATGGACCACCGCGTCGGCGTCCGTGAACTGCTCCACCAGATCGGACCGCTCGGAGGCCAGATCGACCGCGGCCCAGTCCGTCTTCGGAGGCGACCAGTCGGGAATCCGCCGGGCCAGGCCCAGCACGGAGGCGACCTCCGGGTCCTCGGAGAGGAGGCGCACCACGCTGGTGCCCACGTTGCCGGTTGCGCCCGTGACGACGACCCTCATGCCTGCTGCGCTGCTCACTTCGCGCTCCTCTCGGCCGCGTGGTTCCGCGAGAGGAGCCGAGTACCCGGGTGGCGCGGATTGCACGTGGGCGGAGAGAAGCCCCGGCCGGACGGGGGAATCACGGCCGGGGCGGCTCAGGGGCGGGTCCTGTCCGGACCCACGCCTTGTTCAACGGGCAACCACCGCTGGGTGTTCCGTGCCCGGACCACCTGCCCGGTGAACTGCGTCACCCCTCCTGGTCGCCCGGGACGGTCTCGGCCCAGAGGTTCTCCGCCTGGAGCAGCAGCGTGCCCAGGACGGCGGTGTGGGCGGCCCCTTCCCCGGCGTGATGGCGCAGCTTCTCCTGCAACTCCTCGTGCAGCTCCCGCATCGCCTTCTCGGTCTCGTCGTCCGGCCGGGCGGTCACGCCGCCGTCGCGCAGGCTGTCGGCCTGCGCCCGCAGGGCGTCCCCGATCAGCTCCAACAGCCGCGCGTACGCGTGCAGGGCCGGACCCTCGGGCGGGGCGGGCGACCGGTTGTCGTCCACGGACACCGCGAGGGCCCGGGTGAGCGTGGTGACGTGCCCGGTGACCCGGCCGAGCCGCTCGTCCTCGTCCACCGCGGGCAGAACACCCTCGTGCGGTACACGGTGCAGGGCGCGCAGCGGGGCGTAGGTCAGGCGCAGGCTCTCCTGGCTCCAGCGGCGCGCCGAGCCCAGCGCCTTCAGGCGGTGGTCCAGCCGGGCCGAGGCACTGACCCAGCCTGAAGCGGTCTGCGCGTCCCACTCGCCCTCGCGCAGATCGGCGGCGACGGTGTGCAGGACGCCCCCGGCCTCCCGGGCCAGCGCCGCCAGGTTCTCCCGCACGTCCCGCAGGTGGATCGGGGGCAGCACGAGCGCGTTGACGGCGACGCCGATGACCGCGCCGATCGCCGCCTGCCCCACCCGATGCCCGACGGCGGACAGGCTCACCATGCCCGAGGAGATGGTGAACAGGGCCGTGGTCGCCGCGTAGATGCCCTGGTCACCGAAGCGCGGCCAGTTCGCGAGGAGCATCAGCACCGGCACGGACAGGGCGAGCGCTCCCGTCGTGTCGTCGGTGATCGCCTGCGCCCCCGAGGCGACCAGGGTGCCGACGCAGATCGCCCCGAACTGCCGCGCGCCTTGCACCAGCGAGCTGAACACGGTGGCCTGCACCAGCACCAGCGCCACCCAGGGCGCCATCAGTGCCAGCGGGTCGCCCATCCAGACGCCGCCCACCAGCCAGGCGAGCACCGCCGCCCCGGCCGCCTTCAGCGACTGGACGACGAGATCCCGCTCCCGGCCGGGCCCGCGCCACGCCGCTCGTACGGCGTTCAAGGCACCCCGCGTGTCGCGCCGCACGGCATCCACCGGCCGCACGGCGCGCGCTCCCTGCCCCAGGCTGCGCATCCGCCCCTGAGCCGTCGGAGCTCCCCGGGGCCGCGCACCTGAGGCCGCTCCCGTGTCCCCGTCCCTGTCCCGCCGCCCGCGGAAGGCTCCCGCCGCCCGCCGTACCGCACTCGTCACACGCGTCATGTGCTGCGGGTATCCGCGCGACCGGGGGTTTCACGTCGCTTCATGACAGCGGGCTGTCGCCGAGGGCGGACAGGAGGTGCGCGGGGTCGGCGTAGACCGCGGCCGCGCCGGACTCCTCCAGATCGGCGCGCGGGATGCCGCCGCACAGGACGCCCACACACCGCACCCCGGCGCTGCTGCCCGCGCGCATGTCCCACACGGTGTCGCCGATGAACACCGCCCGCTCCGCCGGCACCCCGGCCAGCTCCAGGGCGTGCTCCACCGGCTCGGGGGCGGGCTTGCCCTCGTCGACGTCGTCGGCGCTGGCCGTGGCGGCGATGGCCTCGTCCGCGTCGATCGCCCGGCGCAGCGCGCCCAGCTCGGCGCCGCCCGCCGAGGTGGCCAGCACCACCGTCCAGCCGTCCCGGTGCAGCCGCCGCAGCAGCGCTCCGGCCTCCGGCAGCGCGGGCAGCCGGTCGAAGTACTGCCCGTACAGCGCCTTGTGTCCGGCGCTGATGTCGGCGTCCTGGTCCGGGTCCCGGTCGTCGCCCAGCAGATGGGCGATCAGATCGGTCGACGGCAGGCCCACGGCCCGGTGAATGGCGTGCATCGGCACCTGGTGGCCCGCCTGCCGGAAGGCCTCCCACCAGGTCACGACATGCAGATGGTTGGTGTCGGCCAGCGTGCCGTCGACGTCGAACACGGCCGCCCGTCCCGCGCTTCCCATAAGTGCAGTCCCTTCGTCTCCGGCCGCGCGGGTACCACGTCAGCCGCCCGCCACGCCGGACGGCACCCGCCGCTCACGCGTCCAGGCCAGAAGCTCGTCGAGGGACCACGTGGTCACCACCCGCTCGGGCGGCACCCCGCACTCCTCCGCCCGAGCGCATCCGTTGATCTGCCAGTCCAGCTGCCCCGGCGCGTGCGCGTCGGTGTCGACGGAGAACAGCACCCCCGCGTCCACGGCCCGGCGCAGCAGCCGCCGCGGCGGGTCCAGCCGCTCCGGCCTGCTGTTGATCTCCAGGGCCGTGCCCGTCTCCGCGAGCGCCGCGAACACCTCGTCCGCGTCGAACTCCGACTCCGGCCGCCCCCGCCCGGTCACCAGCCGCCCCGTGCAGTGCCCGAGCACGTCCGCATGCGGATCGCGTACGGCGGCCACCATCCGCCGGGTCATCGACCGGGCATCCATGCGCAGCTTGGAGTGCACCGACACCACCACCACGTCGAGCCGGTCCAGCAGCTCCGGCTCCTGGTCGAGCGAGCCGTCCTCGAGGATGTCGCACTCGATGCCGGTCAGCAGCCGGAACGGCGCCCAGGTCTCGTTCAGCTCCGCCACCACGTCCAGCTGCTCCCGCAGCCGCTCGGGCGACAGCCCGCGGGCCACCGTCAGCCGGGGCGAGTGGTCGGTCAGCGCCGCCCATTCGTGCCCCAGAGCCGCGGCGGCCCGGCCCATCTCCTCGATCGGGCTGCCGCCGTCCGACCAGTCGGAGTGCAGATGACAGTCCCCCCGCAGCAGCGTCCGCAGCTTCTCCCCGCCCCGCACGGCCGGCTGCTCCCGCGCCTCACCCTCCAGCTTCGACAGATAGCCGGGCACCTGGCCGGCCAGCGCCTCCCGCACCACCTGCGCGGTCTTCGGACCGACCCCCTTGAGCTTCTCGAGCGACCCGTCCGCCGCCCGCCGGCGCACCTCGTCCTCGCCCAGGTCCTTCAGCACCCGGGCCGCCGTACGGAAGGCCCGCACGCGGTAGGTCGGTGCCAGGGACCGCTCCAGCAGAAAGGCGATCCGGTCCAGTGCCTCGACGGGGTCCATCGCCACCTCCACCTCAAGAGTTCCCCAGCGCCCGGCGGGCCGCACGACGGGCGGGCGGTTTGCCCGGTATCCCCCCGGGTACTGCGATGCCTCGTCCCGACCCCGTCGACGAGGAGGCTCGTCATGTCCGTCCCCAGCGCGTCACCCGGCAAGGTCGCCGTGATCACCGGCGCCGACTCCGGCATCGGCCGGGCCACCGCCGTACGCCTGGCCCGGGCGGGCATGGACGTCGGCATCACCTATCACAGCGACCGCAAGGGCGCCGAGGAGACGGCCGACGAGGTGCGCTCGCACGGGCAGCGGGCCGAGGTCGCCCGGATGGACCTCACCCGGCTGCCCGACGCCGCCGACACCGTCGACGACCTGTCCGAGCGGCTCGGCCGCATCGACGTGCTGGTCAACAACGCCGGCACCGGCACCATGACGCCCTTCCTCGACCTGGAGCTGTCCGACGTGCGCGAGGTCCTGGACGTCGACCTCGTCGGGCCGTTCCTGTGCGGGCAGAAGGCCGCCCGGCACATGATCGGGCAGGGCGAAGGGGGCCGGATCATCAACGTCACGTCCGTCCACGAGCACCAGCCGCGGGTGGGCGCCGCCCCCTACTGCGCCGCCAAGGGCGGTCTCGGGCTGCTCACCCAGGTCATGGCGCTCGAACTGGCCGAGCACCGCATCACCGTCAACGCCGTGGCGCCGGGGGAGATCTCCACGCCCATGACCGGCCAGGAGGACACCGACCCGCACACCGAGAACCGCCCGGGCATCCCGCTCGGCCGGCCCGGTGACGCCCGCGAGGTCGCCGCCGTCATCGCCTTCCTCGCCGGCCCGGACGCCTCGTACGTCACGGGCGCCTCGTGGAGCGTGGACGGCGGCATGCTCCGGATGGGTCCGCAGGCCGGCTCACACCTGACCGGTGACGACTGGCGACGCCCCTGAGCGGGCGGCCGGTCCGGCGGGCGCCCTGAACCCGCGCCGCCGCCGGTTGCGTTCTACGCTCGATGCATGACCGAAAGCGCGAGCCCGTACATGTCCCACCCGCGGATCATGGTGCTCGGGGTGCAGCCGGGCACACCGCCGTTCCGGATCGTGGAGATCGACGGCCAGGTGGTCGGGGAGGCCCGCGCCGTCACCGACGTACTGACGGCCGCGGCCGCGTTCGGCATCACCGTGCACGACATGGACGACCCGGACGTGGTCCGCTGGGTGGGCGGAGACAAGTTCACCTGGACCGTGCACTGAGCCTTGTCGCCGTGCCCTAGGGGGTGTCCGCAAAGTCCCGCCTGCCCCGCGACGCCCGGCACGCACTCTCGCCGCACCGGGCGAACACCCAAGTACAACCAGTACGCGGGTGCCCGCCCGGCACGCCGAGAGCACGCACCGAACGCCGCGGGGCCCGCCCTCCGGGCGAACGACGCGACTTTGCGGACACCCCCTAGGCCTTGCCGGCCGACGGTTCCTTCCCCGCCCGGCCCGGGCGGGGCCTGCGTGCGTGCACGGCCCTGCTGAGCCGGCGCCCCAGGAGCAGGTAACCGATGAGCGCGCCCGTCGTGTTGAGGATGACGTCGTCGATGTCGAAGGCGCGTCCGGTGACCAGGGCGCCCTGCGCGAACTCCACCAGCAGCATCACGAGCGCGGTGAGGAGCAGCACGCGCAGGATGCCGCGGGTGCGGGGCGCGACCACCGGCACCAGGACGCCGAAGGGCACGCCCAGCAGGATGTTGCCGCCGATCTGCTTGACGGCGTCCCGCAGTTCGGGCTGGTCGAGATAGGCCTTCACGGAACTGCCCGGCTGCAGATTGCTGTGGGTCAGCGCCTCCGAGGCGGGCGAGGGCTGCAGGGTCAGCCGGGCCAGCACCACGGCGAAGGCGACCATGAACAGGAACGCGCACAGCATCGCCAGCAGCCGGACGGGCCACGGGAGCGGGCGTCGCTCGCTCCCGGACCCGGTGGTCCGGGGACGTGAGGCTGCACTGGCCATGGGGATCCTCCAGTCTTCAACTTCCCTGCGTGACAAGGCGGTTACCCCCGGGCGGGCCGACGATGCCGTGGGGGGGCGTTCCCGGCCACGGTCCCCGGCGGTATCGCCGGGGACCGTTTCCACCCTCGGTTTCCCGCGTTCCGCCGGGGCACTCCCGGCCGGGAGTGCCCCGGGGTCCTCGGAAGCTGATCAGCTCCCGTACGAGACACGCACTTCCTTGAAGCCCAGGGAGCGCAGCAGGCCCTCGAGCATGCCGGTGGTGTTCGACTCGGCGCGTGCGGTCAGCTCGCTCTCCTTCGCCGCGTCGCCGATGTGCCGTACGGCGAGCTTCTGCACGGCCTGTTCGCCGTTGGGGTTGTCCGAGAAGAGGTCGCCGAGGCGGTCGAGGAGACCGCGCTGCTTGGAGACCGCGTAGGAGCGGTCGGGGTCGAGGGCGGGCTTGCCCAGTTGCGCGTGGGGCAGCCGGAGCGTGGCGGACGTGCGGTCGCCGTTGACCTTCACGTCGTTCTCGCCGACCTTGCCCAGGTCGACATAGGCGTCGACGGTGCCCGCGCCGACGTACAGGGTGCGGGTGCCGCGGATCGCGTCGGGCAGGAGCTTGGCGTCCTTCTCCAGGTCCACGACGACCTGGAAGTTGCCGGAGGCGGCGTGGTAACGGCTGATGTCCTGGACGGACTTCAGCAGCGCGGGGCCGGACCGGTCGTGGGTGTCGGTGCCGAACAGGTCCTTCAGGCCCGGGAGCACGCTCAGCCGGAGCCCGGCGAAGAACACGACCAGCACCAGCACGAACGCTGCCACCACCTTCGCCCAGCCGGGCATGCGCCTGGGGAGACGCTTGACGGGAGTCGTCATGCAACGGCCCTCCTTCCTCCTGTCCGGATGCCCGCCACATCCCCTGCCAGACCGCCGAGTCGGGATCGGACGACCTCGGCGGAAGCACGCAGGGCGCACTCGTCACGGGCGGGACGTCGCCTCCGGCTGCTCCAGCGCCGCGTCCAGCGTCGGCTGCGGAGGCAGCAGCCGGGACAGTCCGGTGATCCGCAGGACACGCAGGGTCAGCGGATGCGAGCAGACCAGGAGCACATATCCCCGCCGGTCGAGCGCACGGCTGCGGGCCCGGTACAGCAGCCGCAGGCCGGAGCAGTCGAAGAACTCGATCCCACTGAGATCGATCACGACCCGGGCGGCGGGGCGGTTCGTCTCCCGGTCCAGATGCGGGGCGATCTCCGTCGCCGCGGCGAGGTCGATCTCGCCGCGGAACTCCAGCACCGTGTGCCCCCGTTCCTGGCGGACGCGCAGATGCCGGGTGAGCGGTGCAGGTTCCTGCCGCACGACGAGATCGCCTCCAGCCTGCTCCGTGCGTGGGGAGGGCTACGGCCTCAACACCGTTCCCCGCCCTGCAAGTTACCCTCCAACGAGTGAATTTGAGCATGTTCGATTGACATATGTCTCTGAATTCCGGCCGAGTTGGCCGAGGTTCGCGCCGGGGCGTACGCGGGGGGCATCGCAGGGGCGTGCTCCGTATTACGACAGGGCGTGCCACGCCGTGGTGAGCGCCTGACGGAACTGCTCCGTCTGGTGCGCCGTGAGGTCGCGCACCATCCGCTCCTCCAGTTCCCGGACGGGCCCGGCGTGCCGGGCGAGCAGCTCGCGGCCGGAGTCGGTGAGCAGGATCAGCAGTTCACGGCGATTGCGGGGGTTGCGCTCCCGGCACACCAGCCCGCGGCCCTCCAGGGAGCGGACCAGGTCCGCGATGGACTGGGCGGTGACGAAGGAGTCGCGTGCCAGCTGGGCGGCGGACAGTCCGTCATGCCGTTCCAGCACGGTCAGGGCGGTGTACTGAAGAGCGGTGATCCCGGAGGGTCTGACCAGCTCGTCCAGATGGGAGCGCACGACGAGCTCCACCTGCTTGACCATGTAGAGCAGGGAAGGGGGTGCCTTGGTCACCTGTGAGTCGAGCATGAGGGCAGGCTAGACCATTGACAGGAAACCTGTCCGTAAAGAGACTGCGCACAGACAGGAATCCTGTTTGTTGAAATCTTGGCGACGATGCTGAGGAGTGGCGATGACCACCTTCGAGAGCACACCCGGGCAGTTGTTCATCGGGGGCCGATGGCGCGAGGCGGCCGACGGGGCGCGCACCGGGGTGGTCGACCCGTCCCGGGGCACGGTCGTCACCACCGTGGCCGAAGCGGGCCCCGCCGATGTCGACGCGGCCGTACGCGCCGCCCGCGAGGCCTTCGACGACGGTGCCTGGTCCGGCCTGAGCGGCCGCGAGCGCGGCCGGGTGCTGTACCGGGTCGCCCAGCTGATCCGGGAGAACGCCGACGAGCTCGCCGCGCTGGAGAGCCTCGACGTCGGCAAACCGATCACGCTGTGCGGCGCGGTCGACGTGACCAACGCTGCCAATGACTACGAGTACTACGCCCATCTCGCCCAGAGCCAGGACGGCGCCCTGCGCGACGTCCCCATGAACGCCCTCGCCTACACCAAGCGCGAGCCCCTCGGGGTGGTCGCCGCGATCACCCCGTTCAACTTCCCGCTGATCCTGGCCGGTTCGAAGATCGCCCCGGCTCTGGCGGCCGGCAACACCGTCGTCCACAAGCCCGCCGACGAGACCCCGCTCAGCGCCCTGTGCATGGCCCGGCTGCTCCAGGAGGCGGGCGTCCCCGACGGCGTGGTCAACGTCGTGACCGGCACCGGCCCGGTGGCGGGCGAGGCGCTGCTGCGGCACCGCGGCGTCGACAAGGTCGCCTTCACCGGCTCCACCGCGATCGGCCGCCATGTGGCGAGCGTCGCCGGCGAGGCACTCAAGCCCGTCACCATGGAACTCGGTGGGAACGCCGCTCACATCGTCTTCGAGGACGCCGACCTGGAGAAGGCGGTCGGCGCGGTCATCAAGGGGTTCGTCTTCAACACCGGCCAGTTCTGCATGGGCGGCCCGCGCCTGCTGGTGGCCCGCTCGGTGTACTCGACGCTGCTCGGCATCCTCGCCGAGGCCGTGCCCGGTGTGCCGGTGGGCGACCCGCGCGACCCGGTCACGGTCATCGGCCCGATGGCTGCCGAGAAGCACCTGAAGAAGGTCGAGGAGTACGTCGCCCTGGCCCGCAAGGAGGGCGCCCGGATCGTCTGTGGCGGCGAGCGGCTCGACCTCGACGGCGGCTACTACTACCGGCCCACCGTCATCGCCGACCTGACGAACGACTCCCGCGTGATCCAGGAGGAGATCTTCGGCCCGGTCCTCACGGTGCAGCCCTTCGACGACGAGGACGAGGCCGTCGCCCTCGCCAACTCCACGCCGTACGGCCTGGCCTCGGGCGTCCAGACCAGCAACCTCGCCCGCGCCCACCGGGTCGCCGACCGGCTCCAGGCGGGCATCGTCTGGGTCAACGACTGGGCGATGCTCGACCCCGCGGTCCCCTTCGGCGGGGTGAAGGACTCCGGCTACGGCCGGGAGTACGGGCCCGAGGCCCTCGCCGGCTACACCAAGGTCAAGTCCGTCGTCGTCTCGCTCGGCTGAGACACTCCCAAGGAGTCATCGCGATGCCCACCACCACCCGTGCCGCGGTCGTCGAGTCCGGCGGCGCGCCCTTCACCCTCTCCGACGTCGTCCTCGACGCACCCGGCCCGCACGAGGCGCTGGTCCGCATGGTCGCCGCCGGCCTGTGCCACACCGACCTCGGGGTGGCGAGCGGCGGACTGCCCTTCCCGCTGCCCGGCGTGCTGGGCCACGAGGGCGCGGGCGTCGTCGAAGCCGTAGGCTCCGCCGTCACCGGCGTCGCGCCGGGCGACCACGTCCTGCTCTCCTTCACCTCCTGCGGCGACTGCCGCAACTGCCGCGGCGGGCACCCCGCGTACTGCGCGACCTGGCTGCCGCTGAACCTGATCGGCGGCCGCCGGGCCGACGGGACGAGCACCATCAGCCGGGGCGGCGAGACCCTGGGCGGCCACTTCTTCGGCCAGTCCTCCTTCGCCGAGCGGGCCCTGGCTGACGAACGCAGCCTCGTCAAGGTCGACCCGGACGTGCCGCTGGAGTCGATCGCCCCGCTGGGCTGCGGTGTACAGACCGGTGTCGGGGCCGTGTGGAACGTTCTGAAGCCGGAGACCGGCGGCACGGTCGTCGTCCTGGGCGCCGGCGCGGTCGGCCTGTCCGCCGTGATGGCTGCGGCCCTCACCCCGGCCACCAGGATCGTCGCCGTTGACCGGGTCGCCGAACGCCTGTCGCTGGCCCAGGAGCTGGGCGCCACCCACACCGTCGACACGAGTGCCACGGACCTCGCCCCTGCCCTCGCCGAGATCACCGGCGGTCAGGGCGCGGACGGGGTCGTGGAGACCACCGGCAATGTCGCCGTCCTGCGCCAGGGCGTCGACGCGCTCGCCGCCCGCGGCACCCTGGTCGTCGTCGGCGCCCCGCCCTTCGGCACGGAGGTCGCCCTGGACGTCAACGGCCTCCTCGGCGGCAAGCGGATCGTCGGCCTCACCCTCGGCGACAGCGAGACCCAGACCATGATCCCGGCGCTGGTCCGCCTGGTGAAGGACGGGCGGCTCCCGCTGCACCGCCTGATCGGCACGTACCCCTTCGGGGACATCGACCGGGCGGTCCAGGACATGAGGTCGGGCAAGACGATCAAGCCGGTCCTGACGTTCTGACACGGTCGGCAGGGACCGGGCGGCGGAACGGCTCGTCGGAAGACGCCCGAACGACCAGGACGGGAAACCACCCGAGGACCAGCGCCCTACCGGCTACTCCCACACGGCCACTTTCACACCGGCCACCACGCGGCGGACGCCGGCCTGGCGCGCCACGTGCGTGGCGGGTGCCTGACGGCCGCCTGCACACCCGGCACCACGCGGCAGACGCTCGCCCGGCCCCTCATGCAAGGCGGACGCCCGCCTGGCCCCCCGCGGCAGGCGCCCGACCCGCTGCCCCGTGCGCGCTCGGCCGCTATCCGGCCGGGGGCACGCACTGCCCGGCCGGTCGGCGCGTTCGGTCTGACGGTCCGCTCAGTCGTTCAGCAGCACCAGCTTTCCCGTCGTGCGTCCGGTGTCGCCGAGGGCGTGTGCCTCGGCGGCTCCGGCCAGCGGGAAGGTCCCGGCGATGGTGGCGCGCAGCTTCCCCGCCTCGACCAGTTCCGCGATCGCCTCCATGCCGCCGCGGTCGGCGTCCACCAGCATCCGCAGCGCCCGCACACCGAGCCGCTCGGCCTCCTCGTAGAGGTCGTCCGAGCCGCCCGGGAGGATCGAGACCAGCACACCGCCGGGGCGCAGCACGCGCAGTGAGCGCAGGGAGTTGTCGCCGCCGATCGTGTCCAGGACGACGTCGGCGTCCTTCACGGTCTCGGTGAAGTCCGTCTCGCGGTAGTCGATCGTCTCGTCGACGCCGATGTCGCGCAGGAACCCGTGCTTGCCCGCGCTCGCGGTGCCGATCACGTAGGCGCCGCGCGCCTTGGCGATCTGCACCGCCACATGCCCGACCCCGCCGGCCGCGGCGTGGATCAGCACGCGCTGCCCCGGCTGGAGCTGCGCGTGCTCGGTCAGCGCCTGCCAGGCGGTGAGCGAGACCAGCGGGAGCGCGCCCGCCTGGGTGTGGTCGACGCCGGCCGGCTTGCGGGCGAGGGCGCGGACCGGGGCGATGACGTACTCGGCGTGCGAGCCGTGCCCGTACGGATACGGCAGCATGCCGAAGACCTCGTCACCGGGTGCGAAGGCCACGACGCCGATGCCGACCGCCTCCACCACCCCGGAGACGTCCCAGCCGAGGACGAAGGGCGGCTCGCCCAGGAAACCGCCGGTCGCGCGGTGCTTCCAGTCGGTCGGGTTGACCCCGGCGGCCCGCACTCGGACCAGTACCTCGTTGGGCCGCGGTACCGGGCGCTCGATCTCCACTTCCTTCAGGACCTCGGGACCGCCGAGGACGTCCTGGCTGATGACTCGCATCGTGTTCTGTGTGCTCATGGTCAACCAGCGTGCCGGTCCGCCCGCCGCCCGCCAATGGCAAGATTGCCAACATTCGATAGAATCGTGCCATGCGACGTGAGCGAGTGGTGGTCCTGGCCCTGGACGGGGTGTACCCCTTCGAGCTGGGCATCCCCAGCCGGATCCTGGGCGCGGCCGACGGCCGGTACGAGGTCGTCACCTGCTCGGTCGACGGCCGTCCGGTGCGGACCGACGCGGACTTCGGCGTCACCGTGGAGCACGGCCCCGACATCCTGGCCACGGCCGGCACCGTGGTGATCGCGCCCGTCGCACCCTCCCATCTGACCGACGAGGTGTCCGACGAGGTCCTGGCGGCGCTCGCGTTCATCCGCCCCGGCACCCGCATCGTCTCCATCTGCACCGGTGCCTTCGTCCTCGCCGCCGCGGGCCTCCTCGACGGGCGCCGGGCGACCACTCACTGGCAGGTCGCCGACCACTTCCGGCGCATGTTCCCGCGCGTCGACCTCGACCCGGACGTCCTGTTCGTCGACGACCACCCCTTCCTCACCTCCGCCGGGGCCGCCTCCGGCGTGGACATCTGCCTGCACCTCGTCCGCAAGGACCACGGCAGCCACCTGGCCAACAGCGTCGCGCGCCGCTGCGTCGTCCCGCCCTTCCGGGACGGCGGCCAGGCCCAGTACATCGAGCAGCCCGTCCCCGAACAGGGCGCCGCGAGCACCGCCGCCACCCGCGCCTGGGCCCTGGAGCGCCTCGACGAACCGCTCACTCTGGCCGACCTTTCCGGCCACGCCCGGATGAGCCAGCGCACCTTCGCCCGCCGCTTCCACGACGAGGTGGGTCTCAGCCCCGGCCGCTGGCTGATCCAGCAGCGCGTGGTCCGGGCCCGGCACCTGCTGGAGTCCAGCGACCTGACGGTGGATCAGATCGCCGGCCGGGTCGGCTTCGCGACCGGTGCCTCCCTGCGCCAGCACCTGCACGCGGCGATCGGGGTCTCCCCGCAGGCCTACCGCCGCACGTTCCAGACCGCCCGCTGACGTCGGCGGCACGCGTGCGCGGCTGGTGCACGCCCAAGTCCACTGACAGCAAAGACATTTGTCGACCTGTTGCCTTCTGTCGGAGCGTGACGGAACCCTCACGTCCGGCGGGGGGCGAGTTTGATCCTTTCGGGTCCAAACCCGATAAGGTTCCCCTCGGCGCTGCGAGTTGACGCGATCGTGTCCAGTCGACTCTCGGTGCGTACTCATGAGTGCGGTCCACACACCCCCCCTGTTCGTTCGTGTTGCTTCGAAGGATGCAGATGGAACTCGCCACTCCGCCACCGGCGGCGCGGGCCCCTGTCGCCTGGTACAGCTGGTGGTTGATGCCGCTGGGCTTGGGAGGCGGGACCGTTGCCGCCACGTTCATGAGCTCGGAGCGAATAACCGCGGCCGTCGCCGGAGTCGCGGCGACGGCGGCCGGTGCCGTGTGCGTACGGCTGCTGCTGCGCACCCGGGCACAACTGCACCGGGCGGAGAACTCCTTCCGCACCACGCAGGCCGAGCACAACCAGCAGTGGCAGCAGCATGTGGCGGCCCTGGAACGCAAGTTCGCCGCCGAGCGCGCCGGCCTGGAGTCCCAGCTCAACGAGCAGAACGCGATGTACGAGCGGCGCCTGGCCGACCAGAGCGCCACGTACGAGACGCAGCTCGCCGACCAGAGCGCGACCTACGAGACGCAGCTCGCCGACCGGTCCCGGGCCTATGAGGAACGGCTGACCGAGCAGGCCACGTCCTACGAGGCCCAGCTCGCCGACCAGGCCGAGGTCTGGCAGGAGCAGCTCTCCCACCAGCTCGCCGCGGTCGCCCGGCTCGCCGACGAGCAGCTGCCCGACGCGATGGAGAAGCTGCGTGCCGGTGACGCCATCGACGACCTGCTGCCCACCGTCAACCAGTGCGCCAAGGTCAGTGCGGAGCTCCAAGCCCACCTGCGCAAGCTGCTGCGCACCTCCCTGATCGGCCTGGAGGCGGAGTTCGACCGCTCCACCTCCGCCGAGCAGGCCGTGATCAGTATCGGCAACCGCATCCACGTCCTGACCAGCAAGCTCCGCGGCCGTCTGCACGAGATGCAGGGCGAGCACGGCCGGCTGCCGGCCGTCGCCCGGGGCCTGATGGAGCTCGACCAGGAACTCGGCCCCGCCGACTCCCTCGCCGCGAGCATCGGTGTGCTCGGCGGCTCGGACCGGCCCGGCCGGCAGTGGCAGGAGCCGCAGCGGCTGCTGAGCGTGGTGCGCGGCGGTATCGGCCGGATCAAGGACTTCCACCGGATCCAGGTGCGCCACCTGCCCGAACTGGGCGTCGACGGCGGCCTCGTGGACCACCTCACGCTGATCCTGGCCCACCTCCTGGACAACGCGGCCCGCTATTCGCCGCCCACCGAGCCGGTGCTCATCTCCGGCAAGGAGGTACCCAACGGCGTCGGCATCGAGATCCAGGACTCCGGCAAGGGCCTGAGCGAGGAGAAGAAGCGCGAGGCCGAGCACGCCCTCGCGGGCACCGCGCCCGGCGCGGGCCTCGGCGGCATCACCGAGGACGCCAACATCGGCCTGCGGGTCGTCGGCGCCCTCGCCCGCCGCTACGGCATCCGCGTCACCTTCGCGGACTCGCCGTGGCTGGGCACCTCCGTGGTGATCGTGGTCCCGCACAAGTACTTCAGCCCGCTGCCCACGGCCGCGACCGCACCGGCCGCGCCCGACCCGGAGGTCCGCACCGCCACGGCAGCACCGGCCCGCGAGACGGTCACCGCGCCGGCACCGGCCGCGCAGGCGGAGACCGGCGAGACCACGCCCGGCGGACTGCCCCGGCGCCGCAGCAGGCGGAGCGAGACGGAGGCGCCCAGGCCGGCCGAGCGGACCGACCGGGGCACCGTCGCCGCCGTCCCGCCGGACGCGTCCTTCTCGGGGCTCGCCGCCTTCGCCACCGCCGGACGCGACGCGGCGGAGGCCTCCCCGGCGGCCGACGACCGCGACCCCCTCGCCGGAGGCGAGTACACCGAGCACCGCACCGAAGAGAGCGACCACTCCTCATGACGCAACAAGGAACAGACGTGAGCTGGGCGCTGCGCGATCTCGTCGAGAGCATCCAGGAGATCCGTTTCGCCCTCGTGGCCTCCAGCGACGGCAAGGCCATCACCTCCTACGGCGCCGAAGACCCCGACGACGTCGACCGCTTCGCCGCCGTGGTGGCAGGCCTGCAGGCCCTGGCCCAGCCGGTCGCCGAGCAGTTCCCCAAGTACGCCGGCCAGTTGCGCCTGGCCATGATCGAGGTGGACGGCGGGCACCTCTTCGTCGTGCGCGCGGGTGTGGAGACGTACCTCGGTGTCCTCGCCAGGGAAGGCCTCGACCAAGGCCTGCTCGGGCATCAGATGAGGGACCTGGCCCGCAGGATGGGTGAGCTCCTCGGCACCACTCCGCGCCTGGAGGAGCACTCTGGATGAGTGCTCCCCGCAGGCCGTCGGACCCGTCCGGTCTCGAGCGCTACTACGTCCTCACCGGAGGGCGCAGCGGACCGGGCGGTTCGGCGTCGAGCCTCGACGTGGCGACCCTGGTCGTCTCCCGCGCCGCCCCGTTACCGGGCATGCAGCACGAGCACGAGGAGATACTCCGCCGCTGCCGCGACCCGCTGTCGGTCGCCGAACTCGGCGCTCACCTCGGGCTCCCCTTCAACATTCTCGCGGTGCTGCTGTCCGACCTGCTGGACGCAGGTCGCGTCGAAGCCCGTAACCCCATCCCGGCACACGAAGCCGGCCGCGGGCCCGACCTCGCGCTCCTTGAGGAGGTACTCAGTGGACTTGAAAGGCTTTGACCAACCCGGAGGCTCGGCCGGGGACACCCGCTCGGTGAAGGTGATGATCGCCGGCGGGTTCGGCACCGGGAAGACCACCATGGTCCGGTCGGTCAGCGACATCAAGCCGCTCACCACCGAGGAGACGCTCACCCAGGCCAGCGCCGACGTCGACCACCTCATCGGCGTCGCCGACAAGACGCAGACCACCGTCAGCCTGGACTTCGGCAAGATCGGCATCAACGAGAGCCTGGTGCTGTACCTGTTCGGCACGCCCGGGCAGGAACGGTTCTGGTTCCTGTGGAACGGGCTGTTCAAGGGGGCCCTCGGCGCGGTCGTCCTGGTGGACACGCGCCGCCTGGAGTCCAGCTTCCGGGCGATCGAGGAGATGGAGCGGCTGGAAGTCCCCTTCGTGGTCGCGCTGAACGTCTTTCCCGACTCGCGGAACTACCCGGTGGAGGAGATCCGGGACGCCCTGGACATCCCCGAGCACACCCCGGTCGTGGCCTTCGACGCCCGCGACCGGTCCTCCAGCCGGGACGTCCTGGTCGCCCTGATCCACCATCTGAAGGAACGCTCGGCCGTGGCCCTGGAGCCCCGATGAACGACTCGACCGAATCCGGACTCCAGGCCGTGCGGGGCTGCCCCGTCGCCCACCACGGCGCCGACCTGACCAGGCTGTACGGCCCGGACGCCGCAACTGACCCGATGGGCATCTACGAGCGGCTGCGCAAGGAGCACGGCTCGGTCGCGCCGATCCTGCTCGAAGGCGACGTGCCCGCCTGGCTGGTCCTCGGATACCGCGACAACCGGCGGGTGCTCGACAATCCCCGCCAGTTCAGCCGGGACGCGCGGATCTGGCGGGACTGGCGGGAGGGCCGGATCGAGGAGACCTCGCCGATCATGCCGATGGTCGGCTGGCGCCCCGACTGTGTGTCCCAGGACGGCGAACCGCACCGCAGGCTGCGCGGCGCCGTCACCGACGGCTTGCAGGCGGCGGCCGCCCGGGGCATCCGGCGGCACGTCACGTACTTCGCGAACAAGCAGATCGACGCGTTCGCCGACGCCGGGCGCGCCGACCTCGTGGCCGACTACGCCGAGCAACTGCCGATGCTCGTGCTCACCAGGATGCTGGGCCTGCCCGCGGCGGACGGGCTACGCCTGATCGAGTCGTGCGCCCAGGTCTTCAAGGGCGGTGAGGGCGCCCTCGAGCACAACGACCGCATCATGCAGATCCTCGCGGAACTCGCCGAGCGCAAGCGGGCCGAGCCGGGCTCCGACTTCGCCACGGCCCTGCTGGAGCACCCGGCCGGCCTCGACCACGACGAGGTGGTCAGCCATCTGCGCCTGGTGCTGATCGCCGCGCACACCACCACCAGCAACCTGCTGGCCCGGGTCCTGCAACGGGTCCTCACCGACGCCGCCCGGCTGTCCGGTCTGGTCAGCGGGGAGCTGAACATCTCCTCAGTGGTGGAAGAGGTCATGTGGGACACCCCGCCGCTGTCCGTGCTGCCGGGCCGGTTCGCGACCGCCGACCTGGAGCTCGGAGGGCATCACGTCCAGGAGGGAGAACTGCTCATCCTGGGCCTGGCCGCCGGCAACGTCGACCCGGAGGTACGGCCCGACTCGGCCGTCGCCGTGCAGGGCAACCAGTCGCACCTGGCGTTCAGCTCCGGACCGCACGAGTGCCCGGGGCAGAACATCGGCCAGTCCATCATCGAGATCGGCGTGGACGTCCTGCTGCACCGGCTGCCGGACCTGCGCCTGGCGGTACCGCCGGAAGAACTCAGCTCGACCGCCTCCACGTGGGAGTCCCGGCTGGACAGCCTGCCGGTCGAGTTCGCCGTCTAGGCCACGCCGGCAGACCGTTGCCCGGCCGGCTTCCGGCCGGGCAACGCCGTACGTGGGTGCAGGCGGTGGTAAGCGCCGCAGCCGAGTACGGCCATGCCCTGGCAGTGCTTTCGCGTCCGCGGTGGGGCCGGGCGCAGGCCGGGCCCCCACCACCACCAGGCGGGTGCGAGCAGCGGTCCGGGCCTTCAGGTCGAGGCGTCAGCCGTCGAGCCAGTCGCCTGCGACGCCCGTGGGCCGGTATCCCGTGGCGTTCCAGAGGAAATGCGGGTGGGCACAGCCGAACATGTAGGCGAGCAGTGCGGTGTCTTCCCTCCCGGTCTGAGGGTCGTGCAGGGTGTGGAACCTCTCGGATCCGACTACGCCGGCGTCTTGTTGGACATGACGGGCGCGGTCCGGCGAGGGTGCGGCGCTGGATGCCTCCACTGCGGCGATGTAGGTACGGCGCAAGATCTCCCATGTGCTGTCCGTGTTGCCGTACCACGGGCCGTGCAGGGCTTCGAAGGCATGGAGCTCGGCGTCGAAGAGAGGCCATGTCCGGGGGTATTGGGCTCGACAGCGTGCGGACAGCTCGGCGGTCCGGGTGCTCAGTGCTGGTGTGGTGGGCCGCGGGGCGATGGTGAGGGTGGTGCCGTGGGTGAGGATGCCGGTGCATGGGTTGGGCTGCAGGTCGCACAGCGGGCACTCCTCGGCCGGAGGGAGGCCCTGGGTGATGCCGTCGAACCACAGGGCGTGGCGGCCCGTGAGCCCCATCCAGACGATGGTGGTGGTCATCAGCCAGGTGTTCCACATCGGGCTGTGGGCCTCGGGCATGCAGCCGTACTTGACGAGGGCTATCGCGCAGGCAGCGTAGAGCGCCTTGGTGTGGGTGGGCATTTCGGCGAGCCAGAAGTTGCTGATCTCGCCGGTGAGGGCGTCGGCTCGTACGTCGGCCATGTCGTCGATGACGCGGCACAGCAGCAGGGAGGCGAGGTTTTCTTCCTGCCAGAGTTCGGTGTCCGGAGCGACGTGCCAGAACAGGCAGTCCAGCATCTGCAGGGCTGAGTAGGTGCTCTGGTTGAGCGGGTTGGTCTGGGGGAGCATGACGCTGCCCGCGTCGTGCTGTCGGAGCCAGTACTCGTCGACGGATCGCTTGTGGGCTGCGAAGAGTCCGGAGACCAGGGCCCGTGCGCTGTTGGTGCTGAAATTCTCGGCCAGGCGGTCTTCGACGTGTCGGGTGAGGCGCGTTGTGTCGATGGTGTCGATCACGCGTTTGTATTCGTGGAAGACGAGGATGTCGTCCTCGAAGCGGTGGCGGTGGCCGAGGTCTCGTTCGAGGTCGTTCATCTGCCGGGTCCAGGACCATCCACCGGTCAGGACGCTGTCGAGTTCCCGGCGGTGTGGCCAGGTCTTGACGCTGAGGGGACGGCCGGCGCTCTGCCGCCAACGGTAGTCGTCCAGCGTGCGTGCGGGGGGCGTGGGCAGCCGACGGCACAGAGGGCAGGCGCAGACGGTTGTCTGCTCCTCCTCGCGCGGCGGGGTGAGTGCCCGGCTCCTCCAGGCCCCTTCCAGCATCGCGCAGGTCAGTCTGCAGACCTCGATGTCGGTGCTGACTTGGGGGAAGGCTGCTTCGATCATGCGCAGGCTGGTGTCGAGGTGCCTCAACCTGGCGTAGCCCTCCTCGTCGGGCGGGAGGAACGCGGGCCGCGCCAGATGGAGGGCTCCCTCCACATGCAGCGTGGTGCTGGAGTGGGGGGAGCCGAATGCGTTCAGCCGCTGCTGAGCGGCGTTCTGGGACCTTCGGTACTGCTCAGTGCTCCCGTTGATGTGTTTCACCAGGAGGCGGGTCAGGGCGTTCCCCGCCTCCGTGGGCTGGAGCTGGGCGCTTGGCTGCGCCGGGAGCAAGCTGTCGGCGGACGCCTTCGGAACAGCACCTGCGACTCGAGATTTCACACCGGTCTCCCCATAAGCTGTGGTCCTGGCAACGGAATCGATCGACCGTGGTCGTTGACCGGCCGTGTCCGGGAATCTTGTGTACTTGCCGCGACGGCCTCGCCGGACAGCCGGACTCACGCGACCGGCTTTGGCTCCTGCTGCGAACGACCGTGAGCCGCCTCAGCTGTGTTGATCAGGAAGCACTCGCGGCCCGTCAGGCGTAGCGCGACCACTGGATCCGAGATGCGCTACTTCGCCCGAGGCGTGTGGGTAGCTGACAGGGGTGTCGAAGGGCAGGTCGAACCGGACGTCCTGAGGCATGCGTTTCCTTTCGGGAGACGGAACGCAGAGTCCCCCACCCCTGCGAACGGACGGTGCCGTGACCGCCCGCGCACTCGAACTGGACTTCGCAGTTCGAAAGTTGAACCGAGAAGCGGTACGAGGCTGCCCACGACGTGAATGAGCCATTCCGTGACCCTGCCGTGATCTCCGTTACTGCCCGAAGCGCATGAGCTGCGTATACTCCCTCCTCCCTCACTCGGTACCGGCTTGTCCGCCGAGCCTCCGGAGGCCCGGAACGCCACACTGGTCGCAGTCCGTTCGACGACTCTCCAGGAGGCGCACCGAGATGACGTCCGCACCGGCACGCAGCGCTGAGCAGCGCAAGAAGGACACCCTGCACCGTCTCGAACACGACGTGGACGCCTGGGTCGCCACGGCCGACAGTGCGACGGGGACTCCGTACCTCGTCCCGCTGTCCTTCCTCTGGAACGGTTCGTACCTGCTGTTCGCCACACCCGCGTCCAGTCCCACCGGACGCAACCTGGCCGCGTCCGGCCGGGCGCGGGTGGGCATCGGGCCGACCCGTGACGTCGTCCTCGTCGAAGGCACCGTCGAGACGGTCCAGCCCGGCGAGCTGACCGAGCAGGACGCCGAACTCTTCGCCGCCAAGACCGGGTTCGACCCCCGCCGGCTCGCCACGCCGTACCTTTACTTCCGGGTCGTGCCGCGGCGGGTGCAGGCCTGGCGGGAGGCCGACGAACTCGACGGCCGCGAACTCATGCGCGACGGACGGTGGTTGAAGACCGACTGAAACCGCCGGTCCGGGATATCCGCAAGGTACGGGTCCGCGGGGCACGACCGCCCCGCGACCGCGATCCTGCGGAGGAGACATGGCACTGGTGAAAGCGGGGGTCCTCGTGCTCGACTGTGCCGAGCCCGAGAAGCTCGCCGTGTTCTACAAGGAACTGCTGGAGGGAGAGGAGTCGGACGCCACCGCCAACCGGGTGGAGATCAAGAGCGCCGACGGCTTCCGGATCGCACTGCGCCGGGACGTCAACGCGACCCCGCCCAGCTGGCCGCGCCCCGAGAACTCCCTCCAGGCCCATCTGGAGTTCGTGGTCGACGACCTCGACGCGGTCGAACGCCGCGTCATCAGCCTCGGCGGCCGCCCCCTGGAGGCCAAGGAGCCCTCGGGCCCGCTGGAGGAGCGCGGCTACGCCGACCCGGCAGGCCACTCCTTCACCCTGCGCCGCACCGCACCGACGGCCCCCAAACAGGGCTGAGCGCGGTTCGGCCGGACGCCGGCAGCGGCCGGACCGTGAGATCTGCTTTCGGCGCCTCGCACTCGTCCAGGGCGAGGCGCCCGAGGACGTCGAAACCGATCCGGGACAGGGCGGACCCGCTGTCCGGCCGTGCGGCCCGCTGCCGGTCGGGGGTCAGTGGGTGAAGAGCGTGCTGGGCCAAGGCCACATGGAGGGCCGTGCCGGCGAGAATACTCAGCAGGCTCGTCGAATCCCGGCGGATGTACGCACGCCCGACTACTTCCTGCTGCGCCTCGAGTCCACCTCACCATGAAGGCGATCAAAGTGGACGGGTGAGCGCAGGCCGGCCCCGCCCGGCGGCCGCCGGGCGGGGCCGGGCGGGGCCGGGCGGCTGTCAGTCCCGGCCGCCCTTCTCGCCGACCGGCCAGGTGCCGGTCGAACGCTCGATGGCCTTGGCGCCCGCGCGGTCCACGGCGCTGCGCACCACCGCGAAGATGGCGCCCTGGATCGCGGCGGCCACCAGGACCTCGCCCCAGCTGCGGTCCTTGTCCAGCGCGTCGGGGGCGTCCTCCTCGTGCCGGATCGCCATCCACGTCTTGCGGAAGGCGAGGCCGGCCAGCCAGCCGCCCGACCAGCCGAGCACGAACCCGAGCGGCTGGTAGGCCAGGGACATCTTCTTCTTCTTTGCCACGGGAACTCCTTGTTCGCTGAAGTGGTGAGGGGTGAAGGGGGTCAGGGGGTGTGCGCCGCCGGTATCCGCTCCTCGGCGCGGACCGGCCCGGGCGGCGTGCCGTCACCGAACGGCCGGCCGCCCAGCTCCTCGCGGTGGTGCGGGGTCAGCCAGCCGGACAGGTCCGGGCCCAGCGGGACGACGCGGGTCGGGTTGATGCCCGTGTGCACCTGGTAGTAGTGGCGCTTGATGTGGTCGAAGTCGACGGTGTCGCCGAACCCCGGCGTCTGGTACAGGTCGCGGACGTACGCCCACAGCACCTGGTTCTCCGTCAGCTTCCAGCGGTTGCACTTGAAGTGGCCGTGGTAGACCGCGTCGAAGCGGACCAGCGTGGTGAACAGCCGGATGTCCGCCTCGGTGATCGTGTCGCCGACGAGGTACCGCTGCCGCTCCAGTCGGGCCGCGAGCAGCTCCAGCCGCCGGAACACGCCCGTGCAGGCGGCCCCGTACTCCTGCTGCCCGGTGGCGAAACCCGCGCGGTAGACGCCGTTGTTGACGTCCTCGTAGACGTCCGCCATCACCTCGTCGATCTCGTCGCGCAGCGCGTCCGGGTACAGGTCGGGCGCGCCGTCCCGGTGCAGGGCCGACCACTCGGTCGCGAGGTCGAGGGTGAGCTGCTGGTAGTCGTTGGTCACCAGCTGCCCACTGGGCACGTCCACGACCGCCGGCACGCTGACCCCGCCGGGGTAGTCGCTCTCCCGGCGGTCATAGGCCTCGCTGAGATAGCGGATGCCGAGGACCGGGTCGCGGCCCTCCTCGTCCAGCGTGAAGCGCCAGCTGCGGTCGTCCTGGATCGGGTCGGCAACGGCCAGGGACAGGGAGTCCTCCAGACCGAGCAGCCGCCGGGAGACCAGTGACCGGCTCGCCCACGGGCAGGCCCGGCTGACGACCAGACGGTAGCGGCCGGCCTCCACCGGCCAGCCGTCCCCGCCGTCCGCGGTGATCCGGTCCGCGAAATGTGCCTTGGACCGTTTGAACGCCCTCCTTCCGTAGCCGGTGTTGCCGTCGTCGCCGTCGTCGCGGCTCATGGGGGTGACCTCCTTGCCGTACGTGGGCCCTGGTGAACGCGTTCCCCGTTTTCCGCCGACGGCACGGTGTGAGCACCGCCGACCGGGGCAATCGGCGTGGGTGACTGATGAAGGAAGTGATCACAGGACACGCGTCACCGTGCTGGTGGCGCTCGCGGCCAATCTGGTGATCGCGGTGGCCAAGGCCATCGGCGGCCTGGCAGCGGGGTCACCCGCCCTGCTGTCCGAGGCGGCCCACTCGGTGGCCGACAGTATGAACGAGGTGTTCCTGCTCGCGGCACTGCGCCGCAGCCGCCGCCCCGCCGACCGGCGTCATCCCTTCGGCTACGGCAAGGAGCGGTTCTTCTGGTCGCTCCTCGCGGCCGTCGGGATCTTCGTCATGGGCGGCTGTTTCTCCTTCTTCCAGGGCTTCGAGGCCCTGACGAGCGGTTCACAGGAGAAACTCGGCGGCTATGTGGCCGGCCTGATCGTGCTCGGAATCGCCCTCCTCGCGGAGGGCGGTTCGTTGTTGCGGGCGCTGTACCAGGTGCGCCGGCAGGGCGGCACGGCCGCCGGGATGCGCGATCCGGCCCTGCGGACGGTCGTCGCCGAGGACGGCACCGCGGTACTCGGCGTCACCCTGGCCATCGTGGGCATGGCGCTGCACATGGTCACCGGGCAGGTGGTGTGGGAGGCGTCGGCCTCACTCGCGATCGGCGCGCTGCTGGTCTACGTGGCCTTCCGGCTGGGCCGCGACGCCCGTGACCAGTTGATCGGCGAGGCGGCCGACCCGGAGTCGAGCGGGCGGATAGAGGCGCTGCTGCGGGCCCAGCCGGAGATCGACAGCGTGGAGGCGCTGTTCACGATGAAGACCGGCCTCGACACGGCCCTGGTGGCCGCCCGCGTCGACCTGGTGCCGGGCCTGGACAGCGAGCGCGTGGAGGAGGTCGCCGTCCGCATCAAGCGATCCATCGCCCGGATGGTGCCCGAGGCGGCCCAGATATTCCTCGACGTGACCGACCGACCGGCCCGCGAGGCAGCGGAAAGCCCCGCCGCGACGGGGGAACGCGGCGGGGCCTGAACCACGCGTGCCCCGTCGAAGCCGGTTCATGCACACGGGAAGGAAGAACTGCCCGCCGGCTGCCCGCACCGGGCAGCCGGCCCCGCCTCAGCCGGCCTCGGCCGGCTCCAGCACGAACACCGGAATCTCCCGGTCGGTCTTCTTCTGGTAGTCGGCGTACGCCGGGTACGCCGCGACGGCCCGCTCCCACCACGCCGCCTTCTCCTCGCCCGTGACCTCACGGGCGGTCATGTCCTGCTTCACCGGCCCGTCCTGGAGCTCCACGTGCGGGTCGGCCCGCAGGTTGAAGTACCAGACGGGGTGCTTGGGCGACCCGCCGAGGGAGGCCACCGCGGCGTAACGCCCTTCGTGCTCCACCCGCATCACCGGTGTCTTGCGCAGCTTCCCGCTCCTGGCACCCCGTGAGGTCAGGATCACGACGGGCATCTTCGAGCCCTGAAGCGTCGTCCCCTGCGTACCGCCGGAGCTCTCGTACAGCTCCACCTGCTTGCGCACCCACTGCGTCGGACTGGGTTCGTACTCGCCCTCGAGAGGCATGACCATCCGTCCCATCGTCGGTCGGCGGCTCATCGCCGCCTGTGTTCAACACCCGTGCCCCCGGGAATCATCCGTACCCCGACGGATCCGGTCTCAGGGGTCCCCGAGCCGACCTCACCCCGGCGCGAGCGCCATCCGCACGGCCAGCGCCGTCATCACCCCGCTCGCCACCAGTGCCGTCACCAGCCGCCCCCGATGGCCGGTCAGCGCGCGGCCGAGCAGTGCCCCGCTCCCGGCCAGCAGCACCTGCCAGCTCGCGGAGGCGGCGAAGGCGGCCAGCACGAACACGCCCTGTTCCAGAGGGCCGGCCGGGCCCGTGGCCTGGGAACCGAGCACGAGGGCCGCGAAGTAGATGACGGTGGTGGGGTTCAGCAGGGTGATGCCCAGCAGGCCCAGATAGGCCCGGGCGGGGCCCGGGGGAGCGGGGGCGGACCGGGTCGCGAGCCGGTGGCCGCGGTACTCGCGCAGGGCGGTGACCGCGCCCCATGCCGCCAGTGCGAGCAGCACCAGCACGCAGACCCATCGCAGCGGCCCGAGCACCGGCCGCAGCGCGGACGCCAGGGCCGTGCCCCCGAGCGTGGCCGCGAGGGCGTAGAGCCCGTCGGCGGTGGCGACGCCGAGCGCGGCGCAGACACCGGTGCGCAGGGACGTGCGGGCCGTGAGGGAGACGAGGTAGGTCCCGACGGCGCCCACGGGGACGGCGATGCCGTATCCGGCGAGCAGCCCCGCGACGAGCGCGGCCGTCATGACCGCGGCGGAGTCGGTCCTCCCCGGCGGCCGGACTGCTGCTGTCGGCGCGCGGCGGAAGCGGCGACGGACAGCGGCAGGAGAACAGTGAACGTAGACATGGCTGGATCCTGGGGCCTGCCCCGCCGTACCGACAACCGGTTTTCGCATCGGGGTCGCGACACTCGTGTCCGGGCAGGGACGCCGATCCCGCTACCCGGGCCACAGTTCGGGTGTTCGAACGGGAGGACGGCAATCCCCGGCCATGTTGCCGTCGCCGGCGATCTGGCCGAACTTCGCGTCGCCCCATAGGTGCCTGGGGCATCTAATGAAGATCGGCACGACGCACTACTCGTCTGCGAGGTCTTCATGACGGACACGACCGCACCCGTCGCCTTCCCCCAGAGCCGGACCTGCCCCTACCACCCGCCCGCCGCCTACGACGCGCTGCGCGCCGAGCGCCCCCTGACCCGGATCACCCTCTTCGACGGCCGCGAGGCCTGGCTCGTCAGCGGGCACGCCACCGCCCGCGCGCTGCTGGCCGACCCCCGTCTTTCGTCCGACCGCGACCGGCCCGGCTTCCCCGCCCCCACCCAGCGTTTCGCCGGGATCCGCAACCGCAGAACGGCCCTGCTGGGCGTCGACGACCCCGAGCACCGCGCCCAGCGGCGCATGGTCGTCGGGGACTTCACCCTCAAGCGGGCCGTCGAACTCCGGCCACGCATCCAGCAGATCGTGGACGAACGGCTCGACGCGATGATCGCCGAAGGCCCGGCGCGGACCTGGTGAGCGCCTTCGCGCTGCCGGTGCCGTCCATGGTGATCTGCGCCCTGCTCGGCGTCCCGTACGCCGACCACGACTTCTTCGAGACCCAGTCCCGCAGGCTGCTGCGCGGCCCGGAGACCGCCGACGTCCTGGACGCCCGGGACCGGCTGGAGACGTACTTCGGTGAGCTGATCGACCGCAAGCAGCGGGACCGCGGCACCGGCCTGCTGGACGACCTGGTCCACCGGCAGCTGCGTGAGGGCGACCTCGACCGCGAGGGCCTGATCGCCATGGCCCTCATCCTGCTGGTCGCGGGCCACGAGACGAGCGCCAACATGATCTCGCTCGGCACCTTCACCCTGCTCCAGCACCCCGAACGGCTCGCCGAACTGCGCGCGGACCCCCGGCTGCTGCCGGCCGCGGTCGAGGAGCTGATGCGGATGCTGTCGATCGCGGACGGCATGCTGCGCCTGGCCGTCGAGGACATCGAGGTGGCCGGGGCGACGATCCGCAAGGGCGAGGGCGTGGTCTTCGCGACCTCCGTCATCAACCGCGACGAGACGGTCTACCCGGAGCCGGACACGCTCGACTGGAGCCGCCCGGCCCGTCACCACGTGGCGTTCGGCTTCGGCATCCACCAGTGCCTCGGCCAGAACCTCGCCCGCGCCGAGCTGGAGATCGCCCTGCACAGCCTCTTCGACCGGCTGCCCACCCTGCGCCTGGCCGCTCCGGCCGAGGAGATCCCCTTCAAGCCGGGCGACACGATCCAGGGGATGCTGGAACTCCCCGTGACCTGGTAAGAGGGCCCCGCACATGCACATCGACATCGACGAGGACGTCTGCATCGGCGCGGGTCAGTGCGCCCTGACCGCCCCGGACGTGTTCACCCAGGACGACGACGGCTACAGCACCCTGCTGCCGGGCGGGGAGGACAGCGGCAGCCCGCTGCTGCGGGAAGCGGCCCGCGCCTGCCCGGTCGGCGCCATCACCGTGTCCGGGACGGTGAGCTGACCTCCGCTCTCACACGGCGTCCAGGAGCCGCCGGGCCGCCTCGCGCGCCTCGGCCGCGGGCTCGGCGCTCCTGGTGACGCCCGCCGTGGCCATGGCGCCTTCGGCCAGCAGGAACAGCTGCCCGGCCAGCGCGTCGGGCAGCCCCGCATCCGCCACGAGCGAGCCGAGGTACTCCCGGAACGCCCGCTTGTGCGCACGCACCTGGGCGGCCACGCGCGCCGAGGTGGCGCCCAGCTCGCCGTACGCGTTGAGCCAGGCGCAGCCGCGGAAGCCCGGCTCGCCGAACCACTCGCCGAGCCAGTTGAAGACGGCCAGGATCCGCTCGCGTGGCTCCCCGTGCCGCTCGGCGTACTCGGCCAGCTGCCCGCGCCAGCGCGTGTCGCGCCGCTCCAGATAGGCCTCCACCAGGTGCTCCTTGGCCGGGAACAGCTGGTAGAGCCGCTTGAGCGAGACGCCGGAGGTGCCGCGGACGTCGTCCATGCCGACGGACTGCACACCCCGCCCGTAGAACAGTTCCTCGGCGGCGTCCAGCGCCCGCTCCCGGGCCACTGCGCTGTCCATGGACGGACCCTCCTTGACGCGAGAACGAGCGTTCTCCTACGGTAGCAGCAGCCTAATGGAGAACGCTCGTTCTCCCTTGCCGACAGGGAGCATCCATGACCGACCGCCCGCCGCTGCCGCCCTTCACCCGCGAGACCGCCGCCCAGAAGGTCCAGGCCGCCGAGGACGCCTGGAACACCCGCGACCCGCACAAGGTCTCCCTCGCCTACTCGCCGGACTCCGTCTGGCGCAACCGCGACACCTTCGTCACCGGCCGCGCCGAGATCGCCGAGTTCCTGACCCGCAAGTGGGAGCGCGAGCGGGAGTACGCCCTGCGCAAGGACCTGTGGGCCTTCGACGGCAACCGCATCGCCGTCCGCTTCCAGTACGAGTGCCGCGACGCAGACGGGCAGTGGTGGCGCTCGTACGGCAACGAACTGTGGGAGTTCGACGGGCACGGCCTGATGACCCGCCGCGAGGCGAGCATCAACGACGTGCCGATCGAGGAGAGGGAGCGCCGCATCCACGGTCCACGACCGGAGTCGGAGCGCGGCACCACGTTCCCCGTCCGGTGAGTCCGGGCGGTCGCCAGGGTTCCCCGGATGACCGAACAGGCCGCTCGCAAGCCCTTCCTCTACGTCGTCGTCTGCGCCGCGGGCATCGCCGCGGACGTCAGCAAGCTGATCAGCCCGTCAGGCGTGAGTCCGGCCGCGTCTTCGAGCGCACGCGAACACGTACGCTCCCCGTGGAAACCCTCCGAAGGCAGGAGCAGCAACGATGCAGTACGTGAAGCTCGGTTCGACGGGCCTGGACGTCTCGCGGATCTGTCTGGGGTGCATGACCTACGGTCTGCCCGACCGCGGCACGCACGAGTGGACCCTCGACGAGGAGGCATCGCGCCCGCTGATCCGGCAGGCGGTCGAGGCGGGGATCAACTTCTTCGACACGGCGAACGTCTACTCCGACGGCACGAGCGAGGAAATCGTCGGCCGGGCCCTGCGCGACTTCGCCCGCCGCGACGAGATCGTCCTCGCGACGAAGGTCCACGGCCGGATGCGGCCCGGGCCGAACGGGGGCGGACTGTCCCGCAAGGCGATCATGACCGAGCTCGACCAGAGCCTCACCCGCCTCGGCACCGACTACGTCGACCTCTACCAGATCCACCGCTTCGACCCGCACACCCCGGTCGAGGAGACGATGGAGGCCCTGCACGACGCCGTCAGGGCGGGCAAGGTCCGCTACATCGGGGCGAGTTCGATGTACGCGTGGCAGTTCTCCAAGGCCCAGTACACCGCGCGGCTGAACGGCTGGACACGCTTCGTCTCCATGCAGAACCACTACAACCTGATCTACCGCGAGGAGGAGCGCGAGATGCTCCCCCTGTGCGCGGACCAGGGCGTGGGCGTCCTGCCCTGGAGCCCGCTCGCCCGCGGCCGCCTCACCAGGGACTGGGACACCACGACCGGGCGCAGCGCCACCGACACCTTCGGCGGCACCCTCTACCAGGAGGGCGACCGCGGCATCGTCGAGGCGGTCACCCGCATCGCCGGGGAGCGGGGCGTCCCCCGCGCGCAGATCGCCCTCGCCTGGCTGCTCCACCAGCCCACGGTGACGTCCCCGATCGTCGGAGCGTCCAAGCCCGGGCATCTGGAGGACGCGGTGGCCGCCGTGGAGATCCGGTTGAGCGACAAGGAGCTGGAGGAACTCCAGCGCCCGTACGGCCCCCACCCCATAGCCGGGCACTGAAGCGGGTTCCCGGAAGCTCAGTGCGGCCCTTGCGGGGCGAACTCCGTTCCGCAGGGCCCCGCCCCCTCGCTCTCCGTCAGCTCCACCCTCGCCCCGCTCATCGCCAGCGTCCGGTAGAACCGCCCGATCCGCTCCGCCGACCGCCCCACGTAGTGCCCGATGAAAGACCGCCGGAACCGATCGGCCGCCCGGTTCGGCTGCGACCCGTGCACCAGGCTCCCGTTGAAGAACAGGACGTCCCCCGGCGCCATGTCCACCGGAACCGGCGCCAGGCCGGCCGGCGGCGGAACGTACTCCCGGGCGAAGGACACCTCCGGGTCTGCCGTCTCCGGGCAGAACAAGTCCATGAGGTGCGTGCCCGGCACGACCTCCAGCCCGCCGTTCTCCCGGTCGATCGCATCGCAGGCCACCCACGCCGCCACGCACGTCCCCGGCTCCACCCGCAGATAGAAGTTGTCCTGGTGCAGCGCCTGCCCCCGGGCTCCCGGCGGCTTGAAGTAGAACATGCTCTGCGCAGCCAGCACCTCCTCCCCGAGGAGCACCTCCAGAACCGTGCGCAGCCGGGCGTCCAGCAGGACCTCACGCGCGAGGTCGTTGATCTCGTGCGGGTGCATCACCCGGGGCCAGACGTGCAGCGGATCCGCGCCCGGCGTGTCCGCCGCGCGCGGCTCGAAGTGCCCGGGCACCGGACCGGCCGCCCGCAGCGCCGCGAACTCGCCGCACAGCCGGTCGATCTCGTCGGCCCCGAAGAGCCCGCGCACCACCGTGAAACCGTCCTCCTCGAAACCCTCCCGGTACCGCCGGAGCCCGGCGGGGTCCAGGATGGAAGCGCCGACGGCGCCGTTGCCCGTGACTGTCATGAACGCACTCCTCGGTCAGGTGTCCTCGGTTCGAAACGCTAGGCCGACCGGCCGCCGAGGAGGATGCCCGTGCGTGCTGACCGATTGCCCGACACTGCTGAGCACGGGAGCACCGGAGACCGCGGCGACCCTGCCCCGCCGCCCGGGCTGGTCGTGCTCGGCCACTTCGACCAGCCGCCCGGCTACCGCGTCAGCAGGCCGCACGGGTCCGCGAGCTGGCTCTTCACCTGGACCACCGGCGGCCGGGGACAGCTGTGGCAGGGCGGTGTGCGGGCCTCGGCCGGCACGGGGGACCTGGTCGTGCTCGCCCCGGGTGTCCCGCACGGCTACGAGGTCGAGGCCGGGGCCGGGCACTGGCGGTTCTGGTGGGCGCACTGCCAGGCCCGCCCGTCGTGGGCCGCGTGGCTACGGCCGTACGACGCCGGCGACGGGGTCCACGTGGTCACCTCCGCTCCGGCCGCGGTGCACGACCGCGTCGGGACGGCGTTCCGGCGGATGCTCGCCGACGCCCGCTGGACCGGCACCGGGGCACCGCCCGACGCGGCGTCCCCGGACGCGCGGGTCGCCGTGGCGCACGGCAGCGCGGCCCGTGAACTGGCCCTGTGCGCACTGGAGGAGATCGTCCTCCTCACCACCGCCGGCGCCCGCCCGACGGCGCCCCGGCCGGGCCTCGACGCACGGATCCGCCGCGCCCAGGAGCTGATCGACGCCGACCCTGGCGCCCGGCACACCGTCCGCTCGCTCGCCGAGGACGTCGCGCTGTCGCCGTCCCGCTTCGCCCATCTGTTCCACCGGCAGCTCGGCCAGTCACCCATGCGCGCCCTGCGCGAGGCGCGGCTGCGCCACGCCGCCCGGCTGCTGGAGAACACCGACCTGCCCGTGGAACGCGTCGCCGCGGCCTCGGGTTTCGCCAGCCCGTTCCACTTCAACCGCGCCTTTCGCGAGCGCTACGGGGCACCGCCCGGGGCGTACCGCACGACGCAGGGCGGGCCACCCGGCTGAGCATCGCCATTGGTTCCGCGTGCGGCGCCGAAAGGCCGGCGCGGAAAGGCGGTGGGCGGCGTGAGCTGCTGTGCAGGGGGTGGCTCAATGGTTTCCGGGAGGCTTCGGGAGGCGGGCGAATACCAGTCGCTAAAGCGGGCAGACAGCACGGAAATGCCTTTCGCTCCGCCGATTGACATTCTGTCAAAAGGTGCTGGCCGCGCCCACAATGCACGAAACCGCGAGATCACTTGTTCCCCGTCCCTGAGCTGTGCAAAGGTGTGCCGTGTCGGCGTGCCCACATCACGCCTTTCTTTCGTATGCGCGAGGCCGACGGGCCGGCATACCCCTTGGTACGGACTTTGTTCCGCATGTCCTTGAGAGGAATGCAGCGTGAAAGACGCAGGCCCGTCGAATTCCCCGGCCTCGGCCCGCAGGTTCGACGCGACCGACGAGCAACTGAGCACGGAGCTCAGGAAGTGGACCGGGGCGACGCCCGCGCTGCATCCCGTCGGCGAGCTGCTGGACCGGCACTGGGAGGCGGCCTTCGCCTACGCCCGGCTGTGCACCGACGGCCCGCGCTCCGCGGGAATGCTCACCACTGCCGCGTTCACCCGGCTGTTCGGCGAGACCCTCCGCCAGAACGGTCCGACCTCCGCCTGGCGGCCCCACCTGCTCGTCACCGTACGGCGTATCGCGTCCGAGTGGGCCGGTGACCACCGGTGCGACATGCTCCACCCGGAGCTGCTGTCCGGGACCGGCGAGGGGGAGCGGCCCGCCGCCCGTCTGCTGCCGTCGCAGCACCGGCGTCTGCTGTCCGGCGCCTTCCAGAGGCTGCCCCAGTCGGCCCGCTGCCTGCTGTGGCATGTCGAGGTCGAGGCCGAACCGCTCACCGCCCCGGCCGGATTGCTCGGCCTCGACGAGGAGGGTGCCCGCGTCGAACTGGGCCGGGCCCGGGACCGGCTGCGCGAGGAGTGCCTCCAGCTGCACCGCGAACTCGCCCCCGACGAGGAGTGCCGGCGCTATCTGCGCCTGCTCGACGTGACGTACCGGCGCGGGGGTCTCGCCGTCGACCCCGATCTACGCGCGCACATCGAGGGCTGCGGGCACTGCAGCGACACCGCGGACCAGCTCGACCAGTTCAACCACGCCCTCGGTGTAGCCCTGTCGGAGGCGGTGCTGGGCTGGGGCGGGCGGGGTTACGCGGAGGGCCGCGCGAGCGATGCGGGGGAGAGCGCCGGGGGTGGGCGTGCCGTGGGGCGTGGGCGGCGCGGGGGATCGGCCGGTGCGGCCGTCGCCGAGAGCCCGGCCGGTGCGGCGCGCGAGCTGATCCCGGACCCGGTGGCCCTGGCGCGCGAGGTCTTCCCGGACCCGGCCGGTATGGCGTACGAGATCATTCCGGACCCGGTTCGTGCACCGCGTGAGGCTTTCCCCGATCCGGCCGGTGAGGGGCGTGAGGTCTTCCGGGACCCGGCCGGCACGGCGCGTGAGGTCTTCCCGGATCCGGTCGCCCTCGCAGGCACGGTCGGGGAGTCGTTCACCGCCCCGGGCGGCCCGGCGGTCGTGCCGCCGCCCCCTCCCGTCGCCGAGGGCGCGGACCCGGCCCTGGAGGCGGTACAGGCTCCGGTCCCCGCGCCGACGGGGCACTCCGTACCGCCTGCCACCGCCTCGCCCGGCCGTCGGCCCGAAGGCCCCCGAACCGCCGCCCGAAGATCCGCCCACAAGACGGCCCGCCGCGCCGCCCGGCGGCGCAACCTCACCGCGGGCATCCTGACCGTCAGCGGCCTCGTCGCGCTGCCGCTGGTCCTGTGGTCCACCGGCAGCTCCGGCGACGGCGCCCCGGACCGGCCCGCCGAGGAGGCCCCCGACTCCGACGCGGCCGAGTCGGCCACCGACCCGTCGCGGGCCGGGGCGGGCGACGCCAAGAAGGGCGCCCTGCGCGGCCGGCTGCACAACGTCGCCTCGGGCCTGTGCGTGGGCATCGACGGCAAAAAGGCCGTGGAGGGCGGGGAGGCCGAGCTCACGACCTGCACCGCCGACTCCGCCCAGCAATGGACGTACGAGACCGATGGGCTGCTGCGCAACGGCGCCGCCCCCGACCTGTGCCTGGACTCCCGGCTCGGCTACTCGGTGCGGCTGGCCCCGTGCTCGGGCGCTGACCGGCCCGACCCCAAGAACATCCGCTACGACTTCACCCTCCAGGGGGCTCTCGTGCCCCGCTGGAATCAGGATCTCGCCCTGGCCCCGGCGGCGACCGACGGCTCGGGCGCCCTGGTCGTCAAGTCCCGGGCGGACGACGAGGCCCAGCGCTGGGTGATCGACACCTCCAAGGCCGACCTCCGGATGGAGGCCGTCACCTGGAACGCCGCCGCTCCCGCACCGCGCCCCACGCCCACGCCGACCCCCACACCGTCGAAGACGCCCGGGCCCACACCGACCCCGTCCGCGACCTCCTCGGCCCCGCAGCCGGCGCCGAGCAGCCCGGCCGCCACCGACTCGTCCTGCCACGACCACGGGTACTACTGCGACACGGACGGTCGGTACGGCAACCCGGGCTACGGCTACCCCGGCTACGGCTATGGCTACGGGGGCCAGGGATACGGCTACGACGGAGGCGGCCGCCGCTGATCCGGCGCGCGCTCAGGCGCCGAGGACGGTCAGGGACAGCCACAGCGCCACCACGGCCGGCACCAGTGCGGCCGGTACGGCGAGCAGCCCGAGCCGCGTGAACTCGCCGAGCCCGACCCGGTGCCCGTGCTGCTGCACGATCCGCCGCCACAGCAGGGTCGCCAGCGACCCGGCGTAGGTCAGGTTGGGGCCGATGTTCACACCGAGCAGTACCGCCAGCACGGCGCCCGGGCCGGAACCGGCGACCAGGGGCAGCAGCACCAGCACCGCGGGCAGGTTGTTGATGAGGTTCGCCAGCACGGCGGCCAGCGCGGCCACGCCCAGCAGCGTGAGCAGGCCCGTTCCGCCCGGCAGCACACGCCGGAGCGCGTCGGCGAGCCCGTGGTCGACGACCGCGCGCACCACGACCCCCAGCGCGAGCACGAACGCCAGGAAGGCCGGGGCCGCGGACCGCAGCACCGTCAGCGGTGTGGCCCGGCGCCGTACCAGTGCCCGCCCGGCCAGCACCAGGGCACCGGCCAGCGCGGCCCACGCGGGCGCGATGCCGACGGCGGAGGCCACCACGAACCCGGCGAGCGTGCAGCCGACCGTGACGAGGGCGAACAGCGGGAGCGGCTCGGGACGCGGCGCGGGGTCGGGGGAGGGGAGGGGCGCCGCGAGTTCGTCGTCGAAGAACCGCCGGAACACCAGGTACTCGGCGGCGATCGCGACCAGCCAGGGCAGCGTCATCAGTGCCGCGAAGCGGGTGAAGCTCAGCCCGCTCGCCGTGAAGGCCAGCAGATTGGTCAGGTTGGAGACCGGCAGCAGCAGCGAGGCGGTGTTCGACAGATGGGCGCAGGCGTACAGGTGAGGCCGGGCGCGGACGCCCATGCGAGTGGCGGTGGCGAGGACCACCGGTGTGAGCAGGACGACCGTCGCGTCCAGGCTGAGCACGGCGGTGATGACGGACGCCAGCGCGAACACCGCGGTCAGCAGCCGCGTGGGGCGCCCCGCCGCCCAGCGGGCCATCCACGCTCCGCACGCCGTGAACAGCCCCTCGACGTCACAGAAGTGGGCGAGCACCAGCACGGCCGCGAGGAATCCGACCACGGGCCCCAGCCGCTGGATCTCCTCCCAGGCGTGGTCCGGTGAGATCGCTCCGAGGGCGATGGCGAGCCCGGCGGCCGGCACCGCCAGCAGGGCCTCGGGCAGCCCCTTGGGGCGGGCGACGGCCCAGACGAGCACGGCGGCCAGCAGCGCCACGGACAGGACTTCGGCGAGCGGGGTGTTCAGGGCGGGGTCCTCCGGGGCGTGATCAGGTCGTGCCCGCCCATGAAACCAGGCGCCGGTAAGAGACCCTCGGCGGCCCCGCCGTCCTGGTCAGGGCCGCTGCCCGGAGGAGGTTCAGATCTCTTCGAGCAGGGTCAGCTCCGCCCAGATCGTCTTGCCCTCGGCGGTGTGCCTGCTGCCCCACCGCTGGGTGAGCTGGGCGACCAGGAGCAGACCACGACCCCCCTCGTCCCAGGTCTTGGCCCGGCGCAGGTGCGGCGCCGTGTGGTTGGTGTCGGACACCTCGCAGATCAGGGTGGACGCGTCATGGATCAGCCGCAGCCGGATGGGCGGGGCGCCGTAGCGGATGGCGTTGGTGACCAGCTCGCTCACCACCAGCTCGGCGGTGAACGTGGCCGCGAGCAGCTGCCAGCGTTCCAGCTGGTCGACGACCTGCTTGCGGATGGGGGCCACCAGCGCCGGGTCGGCGGGGATGTCCCAGGTGGCGACCTGGGCGGACGGCAGGCCGCGGGTGCGGGCCAGCAGCAGGGCGACGTCGTCCGTGGACCCGCCCGGCGGGAGCAGGGTGTGCAGCACGCGGTCGCAGGTCTCGTCCAGGGAGTCGGAGGGCGCCGACAGGGCCTCGCGGAGCATCAGGCTGCCCGCGTCGACGTCCCGCTCGCGGCTCACGAGCAGCCCGTCCGTGTGGAACGCCAGGACGCTGCCCTCCCGCAGCTCCACCTCGGCGCACTCGAACGGCAGCCCCCCGACGCCCAGTGGGGGACCCGAGGGCAGGTCGAGCTGCTGTGCCGGGCCGTCCGGCGGCACCAGCAGGGGCAGCGGATGCCCGGCCCGGGCCAGGTTGCAGCGCCGCGACACCGGGTCGTACACCGCGTAGAGGCAGGTCGCGCCCACTTCTCCGGTGCCGTTGCCGCCGCCGGACTCCTGGGACAGCCGGACGACGAGGTCGTCGAGGTGGGTGAGCAGTTCGTCGGGGGCCAGGTCGATGTCGGCGAGGGTGCGGACGGCGGTGCGCAGCCGGCCCATGGTGGCGGAGGCCTGGATGCCGTGGCCGACGACGTCGCCGACGACCATGGCGACCCGCATCCCGGACAGCGGGATCACGTCGAACCAGTCGCCGCCCACACCGGAGCGGGTGGCCGGCAGGTAGCGGGAGGCCGCCTCCACCCCCGCCGTGCGCGGCAGAGTGCGGGGCAGCAGGCTGCGCTGGAGGGTGAGGGTCGTCTCGCGCTCGCGGGAGTAGCGGCGCGCGTTGTCGATGCAGACGGCGGCCCGGGCCGTGACCTCCTCGGCCAGCAGCACGTCGTCCTCGGTGAACGCCTCGGGGCTCCGGAAGCGGGTGAACACGGCGACACCGAGGGTCGTGCCGCGGGCCTGGAGCGGCACGGACATCGTGGAGTGGATGCCGTACTCCTGGATCCGCCGGAAGCGGACCGGGTCCCAGGCGAGCCACTGTTCGAGGTTGCCGGACGCTCCCGAGGCCACGACCGTGCGCCCCGCGACCAGCGAGGCGGCCTGCGGGGAGTTCTCCGGGTAGACGTCGACCTGTCCGGGCTTGGCGACGGCCTCGGGGCTGCCCGCGTTGACCGACCGGTGGGCGGCCCGGCGCAGGTTCACCGGCGGGGCCGGCGGTCCTGCGGACTCGCCGCCGTGCTCCTGCGGGTCGAGCAGGTCGACGCTGACGAAGTCGGCGAGCGCCGGGACGCACACGTCCGCCAGCTCCTGGGCCGTACGGGTGACGTCCAGGGTGGTGCCGATGCGCACGCTCGCCTCGTTGACCAGTTGCAGCCGCTCCCGGGCCCGGTACTGGTCGGAGAAGTCGTGGGCGGTCACGCACACGCCCCGCACCTGGCCGGTGCCGTCGGTGAGCGGTGCCATCCGGGCCAGCCAGGCGTGCGCGCCCCGGCTCTCGCCGGTCGCCTTCATGTAGGTCTGCATGTCCTGCCGCCGGCCGGTGCTCAGCACTTGGCGCAGATGCTCTTCGAGCGCGGCGTTCTGCGGCCGGCTGCCGATGTCGGTGGGCCGCAGGCCCGGCAGCCGCCCGGCGGGCAGCCCCAGGAGGTCGGCCATGGCCTCGTTGACGCCGCGCAGCCGCAGCCGCTCGTCGAAGATCATCGTGGCGCAGGGCGACTGTGTCAGGGCCATGCGCACCAGCGGGTCGTCCGGAAGCTCCTGAACGGCGGCTGCCGGCGGGGACACCGCGAGCCAGTCGGTCGTCTCCGCTCCGTCCGGCGGTCGGCTGTGGGCGAGCACCCACACGGACACGGGGTGGCCGTCGCGGTGGCGCAGGGTGAGTGTGCCGCTCCAGCGCGAGTCGTCCGGCACGGGCGGCGCGTCGGCGCCGTCGGCCAGCAGCGCGGCGGCCGGGCGGCCCACGACCTCGTCGGCCGTGTGGCCCAGCAGACGGCGGGCGCCCTCACTCCACCCGGTGAGCGTGCCGTCGGCGGCGATGACGGCACGGGCGGCCACGCCGTCGTCGAACGCCTCGTCCGGGCTCATCGTCGCGACTCCATACGGGCACTCACAGTGAACAGGGAGGTCGGTTGAGTTCCAGCGTAGTCCGTGAGCGCCCGGCGTGGACCGGTAACCCCGGTACCGCCTCCCCGGCCGGGGTCGTGGCGCGGATCCGGCCGAAGCGTCCCGTGAGGCAGAAGGAGGCTCCCGCACCCTTGACGGCCCTGTGTGACACATCGACAGAATCTGTTTGTTCGCGATTAGTTGTGAGTACTTCTGGGCCCTGATGAGGGAGCATCGTCATGTCGGTCACTCGCAGATCGGTTCTGCTCGCCTCCGCTGCCGCGCCCGCGGCCGGAACGCTGCTCACCGCCCCGGAGGCGTGGGCCGCCGGGGACCCCCGCGGCGCGTCCGGCCGCCGTACCGTCGCCCTGCGCGACGGCTGGCGGTTCGCGCTGGTGAACCCGGGCGGCCTCACCGACCCCACCGGCGCCTACGCCGACGCCCACCTGCCCGGCTACGACGACTCCGGATGGCGCGAGACCGCCGTCCCGCACGACTGGAGCATCGAGCAGACCCCCACCACCGAGCACGGCACCACCAGCGGCACCGGCTTCCTGCCCGGTGGCCTCGGCTGGTACCGCCTGGCCTTCACCCTGCCGCCCGCCCTCGCCGGCAAGCGGATCTCGGTGGAGTTCGACGGCGTCTACATGGACTCCTCCGTCTACTGCAACGGCAAGGAGGCGGGCCGCCACCCCTACGGCTACACCGGCTTCGCCCTCGACCTCACCGACCTGATGCACACCGACGGCACCACCGAGAACGTGATCGCCGTCAAGGTCCAGAACCGGCTCCCCAGCAGCCGCTGGTACTCGGGCAGCGGCATCTACCGCGAGGCCCGCCTGGTGATCACCGAGCCGGTCCACGTGGCCCGCTGGGGCACCCGCGTCACCACGCCCGAGATCACCGCCGAACGGGCCGTCGTACGGGTCGCCACCTCCGTCGTCAACGTCTCGGGCACGGACGCGGACGTCGAGGTCGTCTCCCGGATCGTCGACCGCAAGGGCCGGACGGTCGCACGTACCTCCGCCACCGCCACCGTCACCGGCGAGCGGACCGAGAACCAGGAACTCACGGTCCGGCGCCCCGAGTTGTGGGATTTCGAGACCCCGCACCGCTACACCCTGCACACCGAACTGCGGGTCGGCGGCAGAACCACCGACACCTACCGCACCGTCTTCGGCTTCCGCACCTTCCGCTTCGACCCGGACGAGGGCTTCTTCCTCAACGGCACCCACCACAAGATCAAGGGCGTCGACCTCCACCACGACCTGGGCGCACTCGGCGCCGCCGTCAGCGTCGACGCCGTCCGCCGCCAGATGGAGATCATGCGGTCCATGGGCGTCAACGCCCTGCGCACCTCCCACAACCCGCCCGCGCCCGAGGTCATCCAGGTGTGCGAGGAGCTGGGCGTCATCATGCTGGTGGAGGCGTTCGACTGCTGGCGCACCGGCAAGAACCGGTACGACTACGGCCGCTTCTTCGACGAGTGGTGCGAGAAGGACGCCACCGAGATGGTGCTGGCGGCCCGCAACTCGCCCGCCGTGCTGAGCTGGTCCATCGGCAACGAGGTCCCCGACTCCACCTCCACCGCCGGACTCGCCATGGCCGACCGGATCATCGAGGCGATCAGGGCCGCCGACGACACCCGCCCGCTGGTCATCGGCTCCGACAAGTACCGCCGTCTGCCGGCCAAGGGCTCCGCGGCCGATCTGATGCTGGCCAAGCTGGACGGCCTCGGCCTCAACTACAACACCGCCAAGTCGGTGGACCAGCTGCACGCGGCCTACCCGCACCTCTTCCTCTTCGAGTCCGAGTCCTCCTCCGAGACCTCCACCCGCGGCGCCTACCAGGAACCGGAGCACCTCAACACCGGTGAGAACCACACGCCGGGCAGACGCGCGACCTCCTCCTACGACAACAACCTCGCCTCCTGGACCATGAGCGGCGAGTACGGCCACAAGAAGGACCGGGACCGGAAGTGGTTCGCCGGGCAGTTCCTCTGGTCGGGCATCGACTACATCGGCGAGCCCACGCCGTACGACGTCTTCCCGGTCAAGGCGTCCTTCTTCGGCGCGGTCGACACGGCGGGCTTCCCGAAGGACATGTACTACCTGTTCCAGAGCCAGTGGATCAGCGAGCCGATGGTCCATCTGCTGCCGATGACCTGGAACCACGAGAAGGGCGACACGGTCGAGGTCTGGGCGTACACGAACGTCGACACCGTCGAGCTGTACCTCAACGGGAAGTCCCTGGGCGTACGGCGCTTCGACACCAAGAAGACCGTCGACGGCCGGGCGTACCTGGAGACGACCGAGGCGACCGGCGACGACAAGGGCTTCACCGACGGCCCCTACCCCGGCAGCTACACCAGCCCGAACGGCAGCGCCGGCAAGCTCCACCTGACCTGGAAGGTGCCCTACGCGCCGGGCGAGCTGAAGGCCGTCGCACGGCAGGACGGCAAGGTGGTCGCCACCGACGTGCTGCGCACCGCCGGCGCCCCGCACGCGATACGCCTGACCGCGGACCGCGAGTCCGTCGCCGCGGACGGCCGTTCCCTTGTCTTCGTGACCGCCGAGGTCGTCGACCGGCGCGGTGTGGTGGTGCCCGACGCGGAGCACCTGCTGTCCTTCGAGGCGGCGGGCGGCTCCCTCGCAGGGCTCGACAACGGCCGCCAGGAGAGCGCCGAGCGCTACCAGGCGAGCACCCGGACCGCCTTCCACGGCAAGGCCCTCGCCATCGTCCGGTCCGGCACCAGGGCGGGCGCGCTGAAGGTGACCGCCCGCGCCGACGGTCTGCGCCCGGGCACGGCGACCGTACGCGCCACCCGGGCGGAAGACCGGGCCGAGACGGCCCCGGCCGCCTTCAAGCCCGAGCACCCGTCCCCCGTCGGCCTCCCGCACGCGGACGCCAGTTACTCCGGACGTCCGGACACGCTGCCCGCCGCCATGCTCGACGGCGATCCGGCCACCGGCTGGTCCAACGGCTTCTTCAAGCAGGCCACGGCCCTGCTGCCGGCTTTCGACGGGGCGCGGGCCGAGGACTGGGTCTCGGTCGACCACGGGCGCACCCGCCGCTACGACCGGGTGGACGTCTCCTTCACCGTGGACGCCACGCACAGCCTGCCCGCGGCGATCGAGGTGGCGGTGTGGAACGGCCGTACGTGGCAGGCCGTGCGGGACACCGAGATCGGCTGGGCCGCCGCCTCCGACGCCCCCACCGTGATCACCTTCAAGGCCGTCCGCGGCTCCCGAATCCGGCTCACCCTGACGAGCCGCCACCCCGGCGAGCCCCAAGGCGCGCTCCGCATCAGCCGGCTGGATGCCCCGGCGGCCTGAACGCCCGGCCCCACGGTCCGGACGGGCGGTGAACAGCCAGTCTCGTCCGGACCGTTGACGGGGCGTCACATCAGCCACAACCATGGCCTGCGTACGCCTCTGGGAGCGCTCCCACGCCGAGCGCCACCCGCACCTCCGCAGAGGAGCCCAGACGTGAAACGACGCAGAACCGCTCTCCTGTCCCTGACGGCCCTGCTGGCGACCGCGCTCACCGCGCTGCCTTCGGCGCCGGCCGGGGCCGAGGAGACAGAGCAGGTCAGGAACGGCACCTTCGACACCGCCACCGAGCCCTGGTGGACGACCAGCAACGTCACCGCGGGCCTGTCCGAGGGCAGGCTCTGCGCCGATGTCCCGGGCGGTACCGCCAACCGCTGGGACGCCGCTGTCGGGCAGAACGACATCACCCTCGTGAAGGGGGAGTCGTACCGCTTCTCGTTCAGCGCGACCGGGACACCCGCCGGGCACGTGGTGCGGGCGATCGTCGGCCTGTCGGTGTCGCCGTACGACACCTACCACGAGGTCACACCGCAGCTCAGCGTCTCCGGCGACACCTACTCGTACACCTTCACCTCGCCCGTCGACACCGCCCAGGGGCAGGTCGGCTTCCAGCTCGGCGGCAGCGCGGACGCCTGGCGCTTCTGCATGGACGACGTCTCGCTGCTCGGCGGCGTGGCGCCGGAACCGTACGAGCCCGACACCGGGCCCCGGGTGCGCGTGAACCAGGTCGCCTATCTGCCGGCCGGCCCGAAGAACGCCACCCTGGTCACCGACGCCACGGCGAAGCTGCCCTGGCAGCTCAAGAACTCGGGCGGGACGGTGGTCGCCCGGGGCGCGACCCTGCCGCGCGGGGTCGACGCCTCCTCCGGGCAGAACGTCCACTCGATCGATTTCGGCACCTTCCGCACGAAGGGCACGGGCTTCACGCTCGTCGCCGACGGCGAGACCAGCCGGCCCTTCGACATCGACGCGAGCGCCTACGAGCGGCTCCGGCTGGACTCGGCGAAGTACTACTACACGCAGCGCAGCGGCCTCGCGATACGCGACGACCTGCGGCCCGGCTACGGCCGTCCGGCCGGTCACGTGGGTGTGGCGCCCAACAAGGGCGACACCGCCGTGCCCTGCCAGCCGGGTGTCTGCGACTACACCCTCGACGTCAGCGGCGGATGGTACGACGCCGGCGACCACGGCAAGTACGTCGTCAACGGCGGCATCTCCACCTGGGAGCTGCTGAGCACCTACGAACGCGCGCGGCACGCCCGCACCGGGCAGGCGGACAAGCTCGGGGACGGCACGCTCGCCATCCCGGAGAGCGGCAACAAGGTTCCGGACCTCCTCGACGAGGCCCGCTGGGAGCTGGAGTTCCTGCTGAAGATGCAGGTGCCCGACGGCAAGCCGCTGGCCGGCATGGCCCACCACAAGATGCACGACGAGCAGTGGACCGGCCTGCCGCTGATGCCCCATGACGACCCGCAGAAGCGCGAGCTGCACCCGCCGTCCACCGCCGCCACCCTGAACCTGGCCGCCACGGCCGCGCAGGCGGCCCGTCTGTACCGCCCGTATGACAAGCCCTTCGCCGACAAGGCACTGGCAGCCGCACGCAAGGCCTGGGCGGCGGCGCTCGCCCACCCCGACCGCCTCGCCTCCGAGAGCGACGGCATCGGCGGTGGTGCCTACGCCGACAGCGACGTCACCGACGACTTCTACTGGGCGGCGGCCGAGCTGTACCTGTCCACCGGGGAGAAGCGGTTCGAGGAGTACATCCTGAAGTCCCCGGTCCACACCGCCGACCTCTTCAAGCCGATCGGCTTCGACTGGGCCCGCACCGGCGCGGCCGGCCGGCTCGACCTCGCGATGGTGCCGAGCAGGCTGCCGGGCCGGGACAAGGTGCGCGAGTCCGTCGTCAAGGGCGCGGACCGCTACCTGGCGACCCTCAAGGCGCACCCCTACGGCATGCCGTACGCACCCGACGGCAACATCTACGACTGGGGCTCCAGCCACCAGATCCTCAACAACGCCGTCGTCCTCGCCACCGCGTACGACCTCACCGGCGCCTCGAAGTACCGGAACGGCGCGCTGCAGAGCATGGACTACATCCTGGGCCGCAACGCGCTGAACATCTCCTACGTCACCGGCTACGGCGAGGTGAGCGCGCAGAACCAGCACAGCCGCTGGTACGCCCGCCAGCTCGACCCGAACCAGCCGGGCCCGCCGAAGGGCACCCTCGCGGGCGGGCCGAACTCGAGCATCCAGGACCCCTACGCACAGAGCAAGCTCCAGGGCTGCGTCGGCCAGTTCTGCTACATCGACGACATCCAGTCCTGGTCGACCAACGAGCACACGATCAACTGGAACGCCGCCCTGACCCGCATGGCCTCCTTCGTGGCGGACCAGGGGTAGAGCCGGACAGCGTGCCGCGTGCCGGGGGAGTCCGCCGACAGGACGCCCCCCGGCACGCCCGCGTAGCCTGGTGTCATGCCAGCGGTGCGGGTCGACGGCATCGAGGTCGCGTACGACCGGGTGGGCCGGGGCCCGCCCCTCGTGCTCGCGCACGGCGCCACGACGGACGCCCGGCTGTTCAGTGGCCAGGCCGAGGAACTGGCCGACGAGTTCACCGTCGTCGCCTGGGACGAACCGGGCGCAGGCCGCTCCTCCGACGTACCGCTCTCCTTCACCCTGGCCGACTACGCCCGCTGCCTTGCGGCCGTCATCGAGGACGTCGACCTCGGCCCGGCCCACGTCCTCGGCCTGTCCTGGGGCGGGACCGTCGTGCTGGAGCTCTACCGGCACCACCCCGGACTCGTCCGGACACTGCTCCTCGTCGACACCTACGCCGGCTGGAAGGGCTCGCTGCCCGCGGCGGACGTACGGGCACGGGTCGAGGGCGCGGAGCGGATGCTCGCGGTCCCGGCCGAGGCGTTCGCACCGACCATGCCGGGCCTCTTCGCCGGGCAGCCACCCTCCGAAGCCGTCCGCCTGCTCTCCGTGATGTCGGCCGGCACCCGCCCCCGGAGCATGCGGACCCAGCTCACCGTCATGGCCGAGGCCGATCAGCGGGACCTGCTGCCGAGGATCGAGGTACCGACGCTCCTGCTGTGGGGCGAGCTCGACGCGCGTTCACCCGTGGAGCCCGTCGCCCACCAGTTCCTCGAAGCGATCCCGCAGGCCACGCTGGTCGTGCTCCCCGGCATCGGGCACCTCAGCAACATCGAGGCGCCGGAGCCCTTCAACCGGACCGTCCGGGAGTTCTGCCGCGCCCACTCCTGACCGGCCCGGCCACTATCGTGCGCAGGTACTTCCTGCCGAGTGTGTGGCTGCCGAGCCGCCCGTCGAACCAGTCGGCGAGCCGCTCACCGGGCCCGGCGCTCACGCCGCCGCCCCGGGCAGATGGGCGAGCTTGTCCGGGTTGGCCACGACGTAGATGCCGCGCACCCGGTCGCCCTCCGGGGTGAGGTCCAGGACCAGGACGGCGAACGGCGCGTCGCCGTCGAACAGCACCGCCGCGTCGTCGCCGTTCACGCGCCGGTAGCGCCAGACGGGGTGGTCCGGCCCGCCCCGGCCCGCCGTGAGCAGCCGGGTCACCTTGTCCCGGCCGTGCACCGGGCGCAGGCTCGCCCGCCGGCGCTTGCCGCCGGCGTCCGTCCACGCCGTGACGTCCGGCGCGAGCACCTCCATCAGTTCGGCGATGTCCCCGCCGAGCGCCGCCCGCACGAACCGCTCGGTGGCCTCCCGCCGCACCCGTGGATGCGCCTCGTACCGCGGGCGCCGCGCGTGCACGTGCTCCCGGGCCCGGTGTGCCAACTGCCGTACGGCGGCGGGGGAACGGCCGATGATCTCCGCGATCTCGGCATGCGGGTAGCCGAACACCTCACCCAGGACGAACACGGCCCGCTCCAGCGGCGTCAGCGACTCCAGGACCACCAGCATCGCCAGCGACACCGACTCCGAACGCAGGGCCGGGGTCTCGGCTGTCTCGGTGTCCTCCGCCTCGACCAGGGGCTCGGGCAGCCACGGGCCGACGTACGTCTCCCGCCGGCGGCTGATCACGGCACGCCGGCGCAGCGCGTGGTTGACCGCCACCCGGACGAGATAGGCGCGCGGATGGTCGATGCCGGCCAGGGCAGCGCTCCCGCCGCGGGCCGTCCAGGACAGCCATGTCTCCTGAAGGACGTCCTCGGTGTCGGCGACACTGCCGAGCATGTTGTAGACGACGCCGAACAGCAGCTCGCGATGGTCGACGAACACCCCGGTCGCCGCGTCGAGCGGGGCGTCGGTGCCGGGTACGGAGCTCTCGGTCATGCGTGGGCCTCCCTCGGGTGCGCTCACCACTGCGAGCCGGGCAGGGCCCCGGAATGTGACATCGCACGGTCCGATGTGACCCACATCTCAGGCGAGTCCGGTCCTCGGTACCTTCCGGCAGCCTTCCTGACCTGGGGATATTTACGAGTCAGTACCCGAGCGGTACCGTGAATGCATGCCAGCTCTCAACGTGGAGTTCAGCGACCGCGAACTTGAGGACCTGCGGCAGATCGCCAAGGAGCGCGGTACGTCCATGAAGGCCCTCGTGCGGGAGGCGGCCGCGGCCGACATAGCCCGCCACCGGGCCCTGCAGGAGGGCGCGGAGGCCTTCCGCCGGTTCTTCGCCACCCACGCCGACGAGTTCGCCGCCGCGTTCCCCGATGACGAACCGCCCGCCAAGGGCGAAGGGCGGGCTGCCTGACCCATGGCGCCCGTGATCCACATCGATGTGCCCTGGCTGCTTCAGCGCCACGAGGAGGTCCTGCCGGACCAGCCCACCGTCAACGACTTCTCCGCGCTGGTCGCCGCCGTCGCCCGGCACCGCGTCGACCCGCCGCGCCTCGGGGTGAACTCCGACCCGGCCTGGCGGGCCGCCGCGCTGCTGCACACCATCACGGTGCTCCGGCCGCTGCCCTCGGCCAACGCCCGGTTCGCCTGCGCGACCGCCGTGGCGTACATGTTCGTCAGCGGCGTCGGCATCGACCCGCCCTACGGCGCCCTCGTCGACCTGGCCCGCGACCTCTTGTCCGGCGCGACCGACGTCTACGGTGCGGCGGACCGGCTGCGCTCCTGGCAGATCTGAGGAACTGCCCGATGCGCACGGGGCGCAGGGAAATGTCGAAAACGGGTGCGATCCTCGCGCATCCGTTCTCCGTTTCTGACTTCCTGTCAATGGCGGGGATGTTGTCCGGGCGCCTTGTTGGCCGTGTGGGGGTTGTGCAAGAGTGAAACACGCGTGCGGGGGGAAAGGCCGGGTGTCGCACGTGATTTGTGGACCGCGTCCGATTCGCCGTCGGTGAATTCTCACCTCCCGCGCCGCGCCAAAAGAGGTACGCACCAACCGGGCCTCCTTTTTCGGCGGCAGGACTCCTGTGTGTCACATGCGTGGGAAGGAACCATCTCAGTGCCCACCCCCCACCCCCCTCGTCCCCCGTATCCCCCGCCCGGCGGGGATCCGGGGGAATCCGATGAATCACTCGCCGCCCCGCTGAGAGGCAGCCCGGAGGGCGAGGTCGCCGCCCATTCCGTCGCGCTGCTGATGGCGCGGCACTACCAGCCGGTGCACGACTACGCGGTCATCTGTCTCGCCTCGTCGGCGCAGGTCGCCGCCATGGTGACCGGGACCGCCTTCCACCGGACCCTCAACCGTCTCGCCTTCGGCGAGTCGGCCGTCGCACTGCGCCCGGCCCTTCTGGTGACCGTGCGCGACACCATCCGCGAGTGGTCCGGCGACGATCGAATATCAGCCGTTCTGCCCGCGTTGCAGAAACCGGCGGGCGGGCGCGGGCTGCGCGCGGCGACGTCCATGACTCCCGAAAATCGCACCCTCGCGGAGCGGGCATTCCAGGCACTTCCCGCGGCCTCGCGTTGTTTGCTCTGGCACGTCGAGGTCGAGGCAGATCCTTTCAGCGTCCCCGCCGGACTGCTGGGCATGGACGCCGACATCGCGTCGGCGGCCCTCGAACAGGCGCGGGACAAATTCCGGGAGGGTTGTGTACTCGCCCATCGCGAACTCGCGCCGACCCACGATTGCCGGTTCTACAACCGCCTCCTCGACGTCCCGATCCGGCGCGGCGGCGCACTGCTGCCGGACGTCCAGCAGCATCTGGAGGAGTGCCGCTACTGCCGGAACGCGGCAGAGCAACTGAGCCATTTCGAGGGCCCGCTGGGGCCGTTGATCGCGGAAGCGGTGCTCGGCTGGGGCGCCCGCCGCTACCTCGACTCGCGCCCGGGACGGGCGTCGCACGGCACGCGGGGCGCTCGCGCGGGCCGGCGCGGTGGCGGGCGTCGGGGCGGCGGGCGGCACGGGCTGCTGTCCCGGCTCCCCGTGCCCGCCCGGGTCCCGGAGGCGCTGCGCTCCTCACGGGCACTGCTCTCGGGCGTCGGCGCGGTCTCGGCCGGGGTGCTGGCGACGGTGCTCATCATCAGCGCCTCGTCCTACGACGGCGGCGAGGCCGACCCCGCCGGCTCCAACAGCGCGGCCGGCGGCAACGGCTCCACGTCGGCGGCGCCGCCCGGCACCGCCGGCCTTCCCGCGGCACCGGGCGTGACGCGGCTGCGCAACGCGGGTGCCGACCTGTGCCTCGACATCCGGGACCTGCCGAAGGAGGGTTCGGGCACGAAGCTGGCGGAGTGCTCGGCGGTGTGGACCCAGCAGTGGACGTACGAGGACGACGGTCTGCTGCGCAGCGTCGCCGATCCGGGGCTGTGCCTGGACTCCCACAAGGACGCCGGCGTCGTCGTCCTCGGCACCTGCGCCGACGAGGATGCCGAGCGGGGTGACGACGTGCGCTACGACCTCACCGTGCAGGGGGAGTTGCTGCCCCGCTGGGACGAGCGGCTCGCCCTCACGCCGGCCGACGACGACCCGGGCGCCGACATCGTCGTCAAGGTCCGCGACCGCTCCTCCGACGCCCAGCGCTGGCAGTCGGAGCCGCTGCCGACGACGGCGGGTTCCCTCTCGATCGAGGAGCAGGACGACCCGGCGGCCCGTCACGTGACGCTGTCCCACGGCCGGACGGCGTGACGGCGGGCCCCCTGAGTCCGAGCGGGGCTGCGCGGCGAACGCGCCGCGCAGCCCACCGTCAGGCCGGATCCTCGACGAGGTCGGCCGGGCCGGGCGTGCGCGGTGTCGCATGGCCCGACAGGGCGAGGGTGAGGTCGAGTTCGGCGAGCAGACAGCGGATGACGTGCTCGACGCCCGCTCGGCCGTCCAGGCCGAGACCGTAGACGTACGGGCGGCCGACGAGGACCGCGCGGGCGCCCAGGGCGAGGGCCTTGAAGATGTCGTCGCCGGTGCGCACGCCGCTGTCGAAGAGGACGGCGAGCCGGTCACCGGCCGCCTGCGCCACGCGGGGGAGCGCGTCGGCCGCCGCGACGGAGCCGGCCACCTGGCGGCCGCCGTGGTTGGAGACGACCACGCCGTCCATGCCGGCGTCGGCGGCCCGTCGCGCGTCGTCCGGGTGCAGGACACCCTTCAGGACGATCGGGCCGTCCCAGTTCTCCCGCAGGAACGCCAGGTCCGGCCAGCTCTTGGCCGGGTCGGAGAACATGCCGACGAAGTGCATCACGGCCGCGTTCGGATCCTCGTGCACCGGCTTGGCCAGGCCTGCCCGGAAGGCCGGGTCAGAGAAGTAGTTGGCCGTGCCGACGCCGTGCAGGAACGGCAGGTAGGCCTGGTCCAGATCGCGCGGCCGCCACGACAGCAGCGGCGTGTCCAGGGTGACGACCAGCGCGGTGAACCCGGCCGCCTTCGCCCGGTTCAGGAAACTGCGGGCCACCTCCGGGTCCTTCGGCCAGTACAGCTGGAACCAGCGCTCGGCGTCCCCCATCGCCTCGGCGACCTGCTCCATGGGCGTGCTCGACGCCGACGACAGGATGTACGGCACGCCCTGCGCCGCGGCGGCCCGCGCCGCCGCCGACTCGGCGTCCGGGTGCATGATCGACAGCACACCGACCGGGGCCAGCGCGAGGGGGGCGGGCAGGGCGCGGCCCAGCACCTCGACCGACAGGTCGCGCTCGTGCACGTCCCGCAGCATGCGCGGCACGATCCGGCGGCGCTCCAGGGCCGTCCGGTTCGCCCGGGCCGTACTGCCGTTGCCGGCGCTTCCCGCCACATAGCCGACCGGGCCGGGCCCGAGCCGCTGCTCGGTCAGCTCCTCCAGCCGGGTCAGATCCGTGGGCAGCCGCGGTACGGCACCCGTCATCCCGTTCAGATAGATCTCGTACTGGAAGTCCGCCCAGTGCTTGCCCACCGTACGCCCCGCCTCTCGTCGTCTCCTCGCCGAGACCGCGCCGTAGGGCCGACGATACCGAGCGGTATGCGCGGCGGTGGATCAGGGCCGGGCCGCCGCCGTGTGCAGCACGTGGGCCAGTGCGCGCGGCTGCGAGAACATCGGCCAGTGCCCGGTGTCCAGCTCCACCAGTTCCCAGCTGTCGCTCTCGAGGAGTGCGGCCACCGCCGGCATCGGCTCGTCCCCGTCGAGCAGGCACTTCACATACGTCGCCGGGAGCGCGCCGAGGGAGCGGGCGAGGACGGCCGGCTCGGTGAGCGTGGCACCGGGGTGCGGGGTCGCGCCCACGATCCGGGCGATCTGCTCGTCCGTCAGCCCCTGCCCCGCGTAGTCCTCCGGACCGAGCGGCGGCCAGTGTCCGGCATGGCGGTCGATCGCCTTCCGTACGTGGTCGCTGGGCCGGCCCGACAGGAACGACTCCCCGTCCACCGGCACGTTGGCGTCGACGAAGACCACCCGCCGCAGCCGGTCGCCGATCCGCTCGGCGGCCTGCCCGACCGGGATGCCCGAGTAGCTGTGCCCGACCAGGACGACGTCCCGCAGATCGAGGCGCTCCACCTCCTCGACGATGTCCCGGACATGCGTCTGCTGCCCGGCCGGCTGTGTGTCCCGCTTCTCGGCGAGGCCCGACAGCGTCAGCGCATGGACGTCATGCCCCGCGCCGCGCAACTCCGCGGCCACCTCGTCCCATGCCCACGCCCCGAGCCATGTCCCTGCCACCAGTACGAAGTCGGTCATGCGGGCAACGTAGCCGAGGGGTCCGACAACGTTCCCTGCGCCCGGGCCCGTTCCGGGGTCACTCCTGGTCGTCCGTGGGCGGTGTGCGATCCGGCTCGGCGTCCGGACCCTGGGCCCTGACGCGCTGCACGTGTTCGAGCGAGTCGCGCAGCTCCGCGAGCCAGTCGTCCGTATGACGCTGGACCAGGCGCACGCACCAGGCCAGCGCGTCGCTGCGGCTGCGGGCGACGCCGCCGGCGATCAGGGTGTCGAGGACCTGGCGCTCCGGCTGCCGCAGCCGCGTCATGACCGGCGCGGCCACGTGCGTGAAGAGCGTCCGCCGTCCGCCGCACTCCACCCCCCAGGACACCTTACGGCGGAACCGGTGCTCGGCTTCCCGGGCCACGGCCATCCGGTCCTCGCGAGTGCGCTCCCGGAACTCCTGCACCCGGCTCTCCAGGGCCGCCTCCCGCTCTGCGGCCGGGGCGTCCTCGGCCAGCCGGGGTTCGGGGACGCGGCCGATCACGGTGATCTCCTCGCGGTCGACCGTGATCTCGGTCAGTTCCTCGAAGAGGTCGTCGGGCAGGCGGCCGGCGAACCAGCCGCGAAGCTTGATTCGCTGCTCTGTAGTAATCATGTAATGACGATTACTCGACCGAGCCATGAACACAAGGGGTCGCAAAGCAGTCGGCCGAGAGCGGAATCGGAATGTTTCAGGCCGATTAACGAACGCAGGGAAATCGGCCATCTGGCCGCTTCGTGACTCTGGAGGCCGCGCAGTTACGGGCTTTGCCCGTGCGGATTCCGTAACTTCGCGCCACTGATTAAATACGCAATGTTACTGAAACCCGTGGGGTCGATGTGTGTTTCCGCGGCGGACTCGGCAGACTCGCGCTCGCCGCTCCGGGCACCGACCGAGCACGGAACGGCACCCGATGTAATCGATGCGGAAGGATGCACACAATGCGGAACACCGCGCGCTGGGCCATGACCCTCGGCCTGACGGCCACCGCCGTCTGCGGACCCCTCTCCGGGGCCGCGCTCGCCACCCCGGGTCAGGCCCCCACCGCGCTCTACGCCCCGTCGGCCCTCGTCCTCACGGTGGGCCACGGTGAGAGCGCGATCACAGCGACTCCGGAACGCGCGGTCACTCTGACCTGTGCCCCGAGGCCCGCCGGCACGCACCCGGCGGCCGGCTCGGCCTGCGCCGAACTGAGCGGCGTCGGCGGTGACTTCGACGCCCTGACCGCGAAGGAGGGCGTGATGTGCACCAAGCAGTACGACCCCGTGGTCGTCACGGTCGACGGAGTCTGGCAGGGCCGGCGCGTCTCCTACGAGCGCACCTTCTCCAACGACTGCATGAAGAACGCCTACGGCACGGGCGTCTTCTCCTTCTGAGAGGGCCGATCCCACAGACCGGGATCGCGCTGAATCCGTGAAGCGCAGCGGGCCGTGGCTGGGGAGCCGGGCCGTTGTCACGGGGAGTCGCGATCTCGCGCAAGGGGGCCGGCGGGCGGAGTGGGGCCGCCCGCCGGCCCCTGGGCTTTTCTACGCCAGGGACGTCACGCCCGGTCGCGGTGACTGGTGTCGCACCACGGGTAGCGGCGGCTGCGGCGGCAGGTGCACAGGGCCACGCGGAAGCGGTCGGAGGTGACGACGGAGCCGTCCTCCAGCTCCACCTCCACCGGGCCCTCCATCAGCAACGGGCCCTTGCGCTGGACGGTGACGCGACGTGGCGCGGCGGACCGGTCAGACGGGGAGTTCGGCACGGACGACCACCAGCTCTTCCTTGTCATCGGCGGCGGGCAGCAGCCCCCGCTCCCGCAGCCAGCGTTCCCGGCCGCGCAGCACCGGCCCGAACTCGATCCGGCGCCGACGGGTCACCGCGGCCTTCAGGCCGGCCGCGCGCAACTGCCCGACGGTCTGATCCGGGCCGCTGAGTGCCGACTGCACGAGGAGCAGCACCCCGCCCGGCCGCAGCAGACCGGGCGCCTCCCGGCAGATCCGGTCGACGATCAGGCGCCCGTCGTCACCCGCGTCCCAGGCCCGGGCCGCGCCCCGCGGCGGCCTGCGATGACCGTCCGGCGCCGGCACGTACGGCGGATTGGCCAGGATCAGATCGAACGTCTCTCCGCGCACGGGATCGAACAGATTGCCGTGCCGGATACGGACCGGAAGCCCCGCCAGCCTGGCGTTCAGCCGGGCGGCCCATACAGCGCTCCAGGACACGTCCACAGCGGTCACACGGCTGCCCCGGCGCGCGGCCTCCAGGGCCAGGGCGCCGCTGCCGGTGCCCACGTCGAGGACTTCCGCGGCCGGGGGCAGCGGCTCGTCGGACAGGGCACCGGCCAGTAGCTCGGTGTCTTCCTGAGGGGCGTACACGCCCGGGGGTACCAGTGCAGTCACGGATGCCGGGTACCCCGGCCATCAGGAGATATGAGTCGTTTCCCGGGCAAGCGGTTCACGCAGTGACGAACGTGACGCACGCCAGTCGGTGAGCAGCCGGGCGCCGAAGCGTTCCTCGACGAACTCGGTGGCGTCGATGCCGAAGGCGACGTCCGGGGCGAGATGCGGCTCCTGCTCCAGCAGCCCGCCGATGACGTCGTGACGCACCACCTGCTCGTGGACGGCGTCCGCCTCGACGTGCTCGTCGTAGAAGTGCTCGGCGGCGGGTCCGGCGCCCGTGCGGCGCATCGCCTCGGCGAGCCGCCGCGACCCCGGTGACGAGGTGATCTCGACCGTCGCGAAGTGGCCGACCAGAGCGCCCCTGAGGGCCCGGTGCAGCCCGAAGAGGGACATCATGTTCACCGTGGCCAGGGCCTCGGCGCACGCCGCGTCCAGATAGCGGCCGTAGGTGGTGTCCAGGCCCAGGTCCGTCATCAGGTCGGCGAACAGGGAGGCGTGCACACGGTCGGCGCGGCCGCCGCCCCACTCGTCGAACTCCACCGCCGCCATCGCCGCCTTCGCCCGGCCGTACAGCCGCGGCAGCACCCAGGCGTGCGGGTCCGCCTCCTTGAGGTGGTACAGGGAGCGCTGGGCCGCGTACTCGCGCACCTGCCACAGCTCGCCCTCGTCGCGCAGGAAATGGCTGACGCCGGTACCGTCGACGGGCTCGACCAGGAGGCCGGCGAGTGCCTCCTCCACGCTGTCGTGGGCGTGGGCGTCGGTGCGCAGTGCGGACAGGAAGCGGTGCTCCATGGCCGCGCGGACGCGCAGCAGGTCGGGGTCCCACTCGCGCTCCGGGGGGACGTCGGCGAAGCCGCGGTAGTGCAGCTCGTAGCAGAGGTACAGGGCGAGCTGGAGGTCGTCGCCGTACACCTCGGCCCGGGCGACGTCCTCCAGGCGGGGAAGCCGCCCGGCGCTCCGCAGGTAGGCGTCGACACCCCTGCTCAGCGGGCCGCGCGGGGTGGGCAGTCGTGGTCCTTCGTGCTCCATGCGCGCCGGGTACCCGCCCGGCGACGGAGGTCACCCGCCGTGTGACACCCGCCTGGTCCCCGTCAGTCCCCGTCCGACTCCCCCTGCGCGCGCGTGTTGGGGGTGACGGCATCCCCGGCCTCGCCCCGGTGGCGGCGCTGCTCGGCGGAGTCCCGGCTGCGGTTCTCGGCGTCCGCGACCTCCCGCAGCACCTCCTCGAGCGCGGTCTCGGGCGGCGTGCTGTGCTGGTCCTTGTCCCGGTCGTGGTCCTTGTGCGCGGACACGGCGGTCTCCTTCCCGTGTTCGGTACATCCGGTCATGGCGGTGGGTGTTCAGCTGGTGGCGGAGGAGGCGATGCGCAGAGGCACCGGGTCCGGAGGGGCTGCCTCCGCGCTGTGGCGGACGACCTCCGCCCACCAGGAGGGGCCGTCCTCGATGTGGCGCAGCAGCACGCCCTCGCGGATCGCCCAGGGGCAGACGGTGACGGCCTTGATGCCGGTCAGTTTCAGTGCGGTGTGCCCGACCACCGCTCCCGCCAGGCTCTGCGCGGCGCGCGGTGCGGAGATGCCGGGCAGATGCGCGCGTTCGGCGGCCGGCAGGGCGGACAGCTGCGTGATCGCCGCCCGCAGGTCGGAGCGGTACATCTGCCGGTCCACGAACGGGCCGTGGCGTCCGGGCGCCGCGCCGCACAGCCTCCCCAGCTGCTGGAAGGTGCGGGAGGTGGCGACCGCGGTGCGCGGGCCCTCCCAGCGGATCCGCGCCGCGACGTCCCGCAGCTGATGGCGCACCTTGCGGCGCAGCGCCCGCACCCGCTCCGGCGACGGCGGGTCCTCCTCCTCGAAGAACTCGTGCGTCAGCCGCCGCGCGCCCAGCGGCAGCGACGCCACGAAGTCGGGCAACCGGCCGCGCCCGAAGGCGACTTCGAGAGTGCCGCCGCCGATGTCGAGCAGGGCGAGCGGGCCCGACCGCCAGCCCATCCAGCGCCGGGCCCCGAGAAAGGTCAGCTCGGCCTCGACCTCGCCCGGCAGGGTGCACAGGTCGACGCCCGTACGGGCGCGGACGGTGCGCAGCACCTCCTGCCGGTTCGGCGCGTTGCGCACCACGGCGGTCGCGAACGCCAGCGGCCCCGCCGCACCCCACCGGGTGGCGGTCCTGCTCGCCTCGGCGACCGCGTCGACGAGTTGCCCCACGGCCCCCTCCGGGATGGGTCCCCCCGGTGCGACCTGCTCGGACAGCCTGAGTCGCCACTTGGCGGTGTGCACGGGCAGCGGCACCCCGTCCGCCGCGTCCGCGACCACAAGTCTGACCGTGTTCGATCCCACGTCCACCACGCTGATTCGCATGCGCGGTGGGTACCCATTTGCGAGGCGGGCCAACAGAGCGCACGCTGCGCACCGGCGAGGACTCGCCACCGCAGCTCCCGACGGTCACATGCACCGACCGGCGCCGCCTGCGCGTCCTGCTCAGGCCCCCCGCGCCGGTGAAGGCGGTGGTGGCTCTCGATCGTGGCCCGGGACCGCAGTGCGCTACGTCACGCCATCTGGCGCCGCACCAGTTCGTGCAGCCGGCCGTGCGTGTCGGCGAGGAGCTGCGCGGGCGGGCCCTGCTGGATGACCTTGCCGTCCTCCATCACCACGACCCGGTCGGCGTCCATCACGGTCGACAGCCGGTGCGCGATGACGATCCGGGTCGCGTTGAGGGCCTTGGTGCTCTCGATGACCGTGCGCTGCGTCTCGTTGTCGAGGGCGCTGGTCGCCTCGTCGAAGAAGAGGATGCGCGGCCGGCGGATCAGCGCCTGGGCGATCATCAGCCGCTGGCGCTGGCCGCCGGAGACGGCTCCGCTGCCCGCCACGATGGTGTGCAGGCCCATCGGCATCCGCTTGATGTCCTCCGCGAGACCGGCCATCTCGGCGGCGGCCATCGCCTCCTCCGGCGTGTACGGCTCGGTGCCGCAGATGACGTCCAGGATCGAGCCGGTGAACGGCTGCGCGTGTTGCAGCACCACCCCGCACTGGCGGCGCACCGCCGACTGGTCCAGGGCCGCCAGGTCCTGCCCGTCGTAGAGCACGCTGCCCGACACGGGCCGGTCGAAGCCGATCAGCAGCCGCAGCAGCGTCGACTTGCCGCAGCCGCTCGGGCCGACGACCGCGACGAACTCGCCCGGCCGCACCTCGAACGACACGTCGTCCAGGACCAGCGGACCGTCGTCCGAGTAGCGGAAGGAAACCCGCCGCGCCTCGATCGCCCCGGTCAGCGGCCCCGGCCGGGTGCTCGCCGTACGCACCTCGGGCGTGGCGTCCAGCACCGGCTTGATCTCCTCGAACAGCGGCAGCGCGGCCACCGCCGAGACGAACGCGCCCGTCAGCTGGGTGACGGAGGTGAGCACCATCGTCACCGAGGTGTTGAACGTGAGGAACGCCGCCGCCGACATCGAACCCCGGGCCGGACCGGCCAGCAGCATGAACATCAGCAGGGTGCACAGCGGCAGATACACCGCGCCCAGCACCGTCGTGAGGTTCTTGATGCGGCCGACCTTCTGCTGGAGCTCACGGCTGCGCGCGAACTCCGAGGCCCACGCCGCGTACGCGTAGTTCTCGGCGGCGGCCACCCGCAGCTTGGGCAGGCCCCGCAGCGTCTGGAACGCCTGGTTGTTCAGCTTGTTGGAGAGCACCACAAGACGCCGTTGCCAGCGCACCTGCCACAGTCCGAGTCCCAGGAAGACGGCCGCGATCACGACGAGCATGCCGATCGCGGCCATCGCCATCGGCACGCTGTACCAGAGCAGAAGCCCCAGGTTCATCGCGCCGACCGTCACCGACTGGGCGACCGTCGGCCCGACTCCCGCCAGCAGCCTGCGGATCGAGCTGATGCCCATGGCCGCGCTGGCCAGCTCACCGGTGGAGCGTTCGGTGAAGAACTTCGTCGGCAGTCTCAGCAGCCGGTCCCACACCGCCGGCTGGAGCGTGGCCTCGATCCGGCCCTCCAGCCGCAGGATGGTCAGGTTCTGCAACAGCATGAAGGCTGCGGCCACCACGCTGCTCAGCATCACCGCCAGACACACCTGCACGATCAGGTCCGTCTGCGCCTTCGGCACGAACTCGCCGAGCACCTTGCCGGTCGCGACGGGCACGAGCGCGCCGATCGCCACCGTGACCAGACCGCTGAGCAGCAGACCGGTCAGGTCGCCGCGCATGCCCTGCATACAGAATCGCAGCAGCCTCAGCGGACTGAGCCCCCGCTCCGGCAGGGGGCGGTAGAACATCACCGCGCGCGGCTCGAACTCGTCGGCGTTGGCCTTCTCGATCGGCGTCTCACGGCCGGTCGACGGATGCACCGCGACATAGCCGCCGCGCCGCCACAGCAACGCCACCGGCGCGCCGGACAGGGCGCGCTGTCCGACCAGCGGCCCCACGTTGTCCCGCCACCAGCGGCCGTCGAGCCGTACGGCCCGGGTGCGGACGCGGGAGGCCAGGGCGACCTGCTCGACCGGGTCGAGGCGATCGCCTCCGGTGCCCTTCTGGGTCGGCTCGGTGAGGCGGATCCCGGCCGCCTGCCCGACCAGCCTGCAGGCCGCGTACGTGGCGTCGGCGTCGGCCGCGGTGGTCCGTTTGGACGACCGCTTGCCGATGGAGGCGAGCAGCGTCTGGTCGGCCTGGGCGCGTACCGCCTCACCGGCTTTGATGCCCGCGGCCGTGCGCGTCTCGTGGGTGCGCTCCAGCTGCTCGATCCAGCGGTCCAGCGTGGTCAGCAGCCGGTACTGCTGGTCGACCATGGACTGCCACAGCGCGGGGTCCATCAGCAGGTCGGCCGCGGCCTCCGCGCCGTACAGCGAGCCGTACTGCACGCTGCCGGGCGGTACCTGCATCCAGAACACCTCGTCGTCCTCCCCCACGCTCGAATACGCTCGCGCGGGGGGACCCCCGGGGGCGGCGGTCCGCTCGGAGGCCATCGGCGCCTGGAACAGGATGGACAGGCTGCGGCCGACCCCCAGGGCGAGCGCGTACTCCAGCGGGCTCGTCGTCGGCGGCACGTACTGCGGGTTGCCGTACTCGTCGTACGACCAGGTCGCGGTGTTGGCGGGCTGGTACAGCTCGCGCAGGCCGATGCGGTGCACCACGCAGTCCCGCAGCGGGCGAGCCACCAGGGTGTGCTGCGGGCCCGGCACCGGGCCGAGCACCAGCGATCCCGCCTCCAGCCGGCCCAGATGGTGCCAGTGGCCCTGCTGTCCGGCGTCGACCGCGAACAGGTCGACGGCTCCGGACGCCACCAGCCACAGCACCTGCGGGCCTTCGAGGTCGAGGCGGTTGAACCCGGCGCAGTCGATGCGCGAGCCCGTCTGCCCGAAGGCGCCCAGCACGAGGTCGCCGTCGTGCCCTTCGTGAACGGCCGTCATCTCACCGCTCCCTGACCAGTGCCGCGTACGCGCCGCCGCGGGCCACCAGGTCCTCGTGCCGTCCCCGCTCCACGACCGTGCCGTGCTGCAGGACGACGATCTCGTCGCTGTCGCGCACCGTGCTCAGCCGGTGCGCGATCACCACGCAGGCGCAGCCGCGCCGGCGCAGGTTGTCCATCACGACCTGCTCGGTCTCCGCGTCCAGCGCGCTCGTCACCTCGTCGAGCACCAGGATGCTCGGCCGGCGTACCAGCGCCCGCGCGATCTCCAGGCGCTGGCGCTGCCCGCCGGAGAAATTGCGGCCGTCCTGCTCGACCCTGCTGTGGATGCCGCCGGGGCGGCGGGTGATCACGTCGTACAGGGCGGCGTCGCGCAGCGCGTCCTCCACCGCGTCGTCCGGGATCGACGGGTCCCACAGCGCCACGTTGTCGCGGACCGTGCCCTCGAAGAGGAACACGTCCTGGTCGACGAAGGAGACCGAGGCGGCCAGCGCCCCGCGCGGGATGTCCTCGATGCGCTGCCCGTCGATGCGGATCACGCCCTCCCACGGCGCGTACAGCCCGGAGATCATCCGGGACACCGTGGACTTGCCGCTGCCCGAGCCGCCCACCAGCGCCACCTGCTGCCCGGGGCCGACCGTCAGGTCGAAGCCGGTGAGCAGCGGCTTGTCGAGCGGGCTGTAGCCGAACGTGATGTTCTCCAGCTCGACATGGCCCTGGAGGCGGCGCGTGGACTCGCCGGCGCCGGGACGGCCGTAGAGCGGGTCGGCCTTGAAGTTCTCCACGTCCTTCAGCCGGGCCACGTCCGCCGCGAAGTCCTGGATGCGGCCCGCGACGCCGTTCAGCCGGGTCAGCGGAGCCGTGAACCGGGTGACCAGGGCCTGGAAGGCGACCAGCAGACCGACCGAGATGTGCCCCTCGACCGCCCGCATGCCGCCGATCCACAGGATCAGCGCGCTGTTGAGCGTGGCCAGCGTCGGCGCGACCACGCCCAGCCAGGCGCTCGGCACGCCGAGCCGCTGCTGCTCCTCCAGGGTGGTGGCGTGCTGCCCGGCCCACTTGCGGAAGTAGCCGTCCTCGCCGCCGGTCGCCTTCATCGTCTCGATGAGCTGAAGGCCCGAGTAGGCGGTGTTGGTGAGGCGGGCCGTGTCCGCGCGCAGCTTCGCCGTGCGCGTGGCGCGCAGCCGGATGACGACGCGCATGGCCACGATGTTCAGCAGCGCCACGCCGATGCCGACGAACGTCAGCTGCGGGTCGTAGGTGTACAGCAGCACCGCGTACAGGACGACGACGACCGCGTCCACGCCCGCCGCCGCGAGGTCGCGGGAGAGGGTCTCGGAGACGGCGTCGTTGGACTGGAGCCGCTGCACCAGGTCGGCCGGGCTGCGCTGGGAGAAGAACGTCACCGGCAGCCGCAGCAGATGCCGCAGGAAGCGGGCGCTGGAGAGGGTGGAGGAGATGATGCGGCCGCGCAGCAGGTTGGCCTGCTGGAGCCAGGTCAGCACGACCGTGAGCAGCACGCACGCCGCCATCGACGTGAACAGCACGCCGAGCAGCGAGGTCTGGTTCCCGATCAGGAACTCGTCGATGTAGGTGCGGCTGAGCGCGGGCACCGCCGCGCCGACCGCCACCAGCAGCAGACTCGCCAGCACCGCCGCCGGCATCGTGCCGGCCGTGCCGCGCAGCCGGGCGGGCATCGCGCCCAGGACGCCCGGCTTGCGGCCGCCCCGGGCGAAGTCCTCACCGGGCTCCATCACCAGGACGACACCGGTGAAGCTGCCGTCGAAGTCCTCCATGGGGACGAACCGGCGGCCCTTGCCGGGGTCGTTGATGTAGACGCCGCGGCGGCCGAAGCGGCGGCCCATGCCGTCGTAGACGACGTAGTGGTTGAACTCCCAGAACAGGACGGCCGGGGACTTCACCTCGGCGAGGGCGGCCAGGTCCATCTGCATGCCCTTGGCCGTCAGGCCGTAGGAGCGGGCCGCCTTCAGCAGGTTGCTGGCGCGCGAGCCGTCACGGGAGACGCCGCAGGCGATGCGCAGCTCCTCCAGCGGGACGTGCTTGCCGTAGTGGCCGAGCACCATCGCCAGGGAGGCGGCGCCGCACTCGACGGCCTCCATCTGGAGCACGGTGGGCGTGCGGACGGTTTTCGCCCGGGCCTTGGGCACCTTGCGCTTCGGCGGGGCGGCGCGGCGCCTGCTCCGGGGTTCCTGTGCGGTCGTGCTCATGGCAGCAGCCAGTCGACGGGGCGCTGGTCGGCCAGCCGGATCGAAGCGGAGGCCTGCGTCATGGAGGTCAGCTTGAACGGCGGCCCGTCCGCGGACGACCACGCATAGCCGCTCTTCGTGGCGGACGACCTGTCCAGCCGGACCGTCACGGCCACCGGCCTGCCCTTCTCGGTGAACTGCTCGCCCAGCTGGCTGTCCCCGAGGAACGAGGCGATCTGCTGCGGGGACTGGGCCGAGCGGTCCACGGACTTCACGTGGCCGCGCAGCACGCCGTACTCCTGCGGCGGAACCGACTGCACGGTCAGGTCCACGGCGGCGTCGTCGGGGATCGAGGCGGCGTTCTCGGCGGGGACGTAGACGGTCGCGTACAGCGGGTCCCGGGTGTGGGCGACCTTCTCGACGGCGGCGACGTTCGCGCCGGTCCGGATGATCTGCCCGACGGTCGCGGCGAGCGCGGAGACCCGGCCCCCGTCGAGCGTGCGCACGACCGTTTCGCCCTTGGCGGTACGGACCTTGAGCACGGGGGAGCCGGCGGGCACCTGCCGGCCCTGCTTCGCGAGCACGGCCGTGACCTGGCCCGCGACGGGGCTCTGGAGGACGTAACTGCCCTGTCCGTGCGTGAGGATGGCGGGTGCGCTGACGGTGGAGGCCACCGAACCGGTCACCGCCCACACCGAGGCGGCCGCCATCGCGACCACCGTCACCGAGAGCACGAGCCAGCCCTGCGGGCGGGCGAACCGCACCGGCAGGTCGAGCTCCTCCGGTGACTGGAGTTTGGCGAGGGCCTGTTGGCGGAACTGCAAGGGAACTTCCCTCACCCGTAGAAGAGGTACTGACGGCCGCGACGGAAACTGTCACGGCACCCGAAGAACCCGGAACCGCCGGCTGCGGCTCCGGGACTCAACGGCACTGGGGCTCGATCAGAGACCGGCGACCAGGTTGGTGACCGGGGCCGTGTTCAGGCCGGTGACGCCCTCGACGGTGCCGACGGCCGTGTCGACCAGGCCGGAAACCGGAGCGATGCCGTTCACCGTGTCGGTGACGGTGTTCACGGCGTTCACGGCCAGACCGCCGGAGACGGCGTCGAGCTCGGCGTCGGCGATCTCGACGGTCTCAACCTGGGGGGTGGAGTTCATGATGGAACATCCCTTCATATGGATATCTCACAAGGGGGGAGCGGCCCCCTCTGGGGACAGATGACGGCCGCGACCGCGAGCGCCGGGCATCCGTTTCCGCATGCCCTTCGCGGCCCTCACGGTGCGATGGATCAAAGCACGCTGCGGCTGCGTGCTTCCAATCAACCAGCCGTCTCACCAGGCAACTTGCGTCCCAGCCGCACCGATCCGTGCAGATCCGTGCACCGCTTGGGAGCGAGTCCTTCACATGAGTCACGGCATCGGCGCATCAGGGCCCTTGCTCCCCGGGGCGGCGAATCCGGCACTCCCGCCCCAAAGGCGTGACCGACGCGGCCGGGGTGTGGATAACCCTCCTTTCGGTGACCGGGTTGAGCATTCGATGTGCAGATTCGCTGAAGCCGGGATTCGACTCCGTGATGGCGACAGATCGTTTCCGGGCGAATACGGAGCGTTCCGTTCCGCTGTGGCGGAGTGACGGCCGCTGCTGAAAGGCCGTCATCCGGCCATAACTCACCACGGGCCACCGAACCCGCCCTGCCGGACCGGCCCATCGGAACAGGGCGGTGACGGACCGGACGTGTCGGTGCGGGGGTCCCGGGAGTTGGCTGATTCCGCGATGCGAACGGATCACTTGCAAACGGAATTGAACGCCCCGTGCGGCCCGTGCGTACCAACAGCCATCCAGGCGCCCCCCAGTAGCTGCCGGACGGCGGCACATACTCCGTCCCCCAGGAGGAGAGAAGTTTGAGTCACAAGCGAATTCCGAAGCGCAAGGCCGCGATAGCGGCGGGCAGCGTGGTGGCGCTCGGCGCGGCCGCGATCCTGCTCCCCAACGCCAACGCCTCCCAGGACGGTTCGTCCGGTGACGCGGCGGCCGCGCCGAAGACACTGAAGGCGGGCGACGCCTCGGATCTCGCCTCGCAGCTCTCCGGGCTCCTCGGTGAGGCGTTCGGCGGCTCCTACTACGACGGCGACAGCCAGCAGCTCGTCGTCAACGTCGTACCGGGCGACAACAACAACGTGATCGTGCAGGCGAAGGCGGCAGGCGCGAAGGTCCGCGAGGTCGACAACAGCTGGTCGGAGCTCCAGGACGGAGCGTCGACGCTGAAGTCCGAGGCGACCATCGCGGGCACCTCGTGGTCGATCGACCCGCGCACCAACAAGCTCCTGGTGACGGCGGACAGCACCGTGACCGGTGCCAAGTGGGACAGACTGGAATCCACCGTGCAGGAGCTCGGCTCCGGCATGGCCACTCTCAAGAAGTCCGCCGGCACCTTCAAGCCGTTCGTCTCCGGCGGCGACGCCATCTTCGCGGGCGGCTCGCGCTGCTCCCTCGGCTTCAACGTCACCGCGGGCGACGGCTCGCCCGCCTTCCTGACGGCCGGTCACTGCACCCTCGGCGGCAACGAGTGGTCGGACACCCAGGGCGGTCAGCCGATCGCCACCGTCGACCAGTCCACGTTCCCGGGCGACGGTGACTTCGCACTCGTGAAGTACGACGACCCGGCGACCGAGGCGCCCAGCGAGGTCAACATCGGAAACCAGACCGTCCAGATCACCGAGGCCGCGGAGGCGACCGTCGGTCAGGAGGTCTTCCGGATGGGCAGCACCACCGGGCTCAACGACGGCCAGGTCCTCGGCCTCGACGCCACGGTGAACTATCCGGAGGGCACCGTCACGGGCCTCATCCAGACGAACGTCTGTGCCGAGCCGGGCGACAGCGGCGGCTCGCTGTTCACCCAGGACGGTCTGGCGATCGGCCTGACCTCCGGCGGCAGCGGTGACTGCACGGTCGGCGGCGAGACGTTCTTCCAGCCGGTGACCACCGCCCTGGAGGCGGTCGGCGCGACCCTCGGCGCGGGCGGTGCCGCGGGCGGCGGTGCCGGTGAGGCCGGTGCGGGCCAGGAAGCCGGTGCGGGCGGCGAAGCGGGCGCCGGTGAAGAGGCCGGTGCGGGCGCCGGTGAAGAGGCCGGTGCGGGTGCCGGTGAGGCCGGTGCCGGTGAGCAGGCCGGAGGCGACGAAGCGGGTGCGGGGGCCGGTCAGGACGCGGGTCAGGGTGTCGAGGACGACTCCGGTCTGACCGAGTCCCGCTGACCCCTTCCGAAAGCCGTCGGCCGGTCCGACGCCGCCGGCCCGGTTCCGCCCCCTTCCTGGCGGAACCGGGCCGGCGCACCGGCGTTCCCGTCCGGGTGCCGGCGCCCGCCGGCCTACCCGAGGGCCCTGATCAGCAACAGCGCGATGTCGTCGAGCCGTTCCTCCCCGTCCGTCCGGTGCCGCTCCTGGTGGACGAGGCTGTCGGCCAGTTCGTCCAGCGGCTGGTCCCCGGCGTCGGCCAGCCGCCGGCCCAGATCGGCGAGGGCCTCCTCGAAATCCGTGCCGGGGGACTCGACCAGCCCGTCGGTGTACAGGACGAGCAGCGAACCGGGCGGCAGGGCGACCTCCGTCGTCGGGTACACCGCCGAGGCGTCGATGCCCAGCAGCGGGCCGCCCGCCAGGTCGAGTACGCGCACCCGGCCGTCCGGCCGTCTCAGCAGCGGCGGGGGATGCCCGGCCCGGGACATCACGGCCCGCCCGTGCTCCGGGTCGAGCCGCAGGTACAGGCAGCTGGCGAAGAGGTCGGACCCCAGGTCGAGCAGCAGCCGGTTGGTGCTGCGCATGACCTCTTCGGGAGCCTGTCCCACGGTCGTGTACGCGCGCACCGCGGTGCGGACCTGCCCCATCAGCCCGGCCGCCGTCACGTTGTGCCCCTGGACGTCCCCGATCACCGCGGCCGCCGTCCCCTGGGTGCCCACCAGGTCGTAGAAGTCGCCGCCGATGTCCATGCCCTGAGTGGCCGGCACATAGCGGCCGACCGCCTCGATGCCCGGCAGCGACGGCAGGGAGTGCGGCAGCAGCGCCTCCTGAAGGCCGTGGGCGAGCCGGTGTTTGGCGTCGTAGAGCAGCGCCCGCTCCAGCGCCTGCGCGATCAGCCCGGCCATGCTGGTCAGGACCGCCCGCTCCTCCGTCGGGAAGGGGTGCGGCTCGGCGTAGGAGAGCACGCACGTCCCCACCGGGCGGCCCTGGGCGATCAGCGGCAGGAAGGCCCAGGCCGCGAACCCGTCGGGGGTCGCGATCCGCGCCGGGTACAGGCGTTCCAGCTGCTCCTGCGACTCGAAGAACGCGGGCACCCCCGTGCGCAGCACCTGGGTGCCGGGTGTGGACTCGGTCAGGGGCATCCCGTCGAACCGTTCCACGACGTGCGGGTCCCGGTACCCGCGATGCCCGAGCACCTGGAGCCGGTTCGCCCGCGAGCCCAGTACGACGAGGGCCTGGCTGCCCACCGCCGGGGCGATCTCGTCCGCGACCAGCTGCACCACGTCCTGCACCCCCACCGCCTCGGTGAGGGCGCCGGCCAGGTCCAGCACCTGCGAGATGGTGACGAGCCGGGACGGTGTCCCGTCGGGCGGCGGCGTGGTCCGGTTCATCCGCGACACGGCCTTGGACCGGGTGATGCGGACGCTCAGGCCCGTCGTACTCGGGTACATCCGGAACGACAGCCACTCACCGGGCGGGCGCAGCGCCACGAACGACGTGACGTGCTGGCTCAGCAGCGCGGCCCGGTAACGGTCCTCGTACACCGGGTCGTTGAGCCACGGCACCGACGCCCACAGCTGGGTGCCGAGCAGCCGGCTGACGGGGACGTTCAGCAGCTCACCCGCCGCCGCGTTGACGAAGCCGATCCGTCCGTGCAGGTCCAGCGAGACCAGTCCGTACGGCAGCCGGCTCACCATCCGGGCCGCCTCGACCGTGCCCAGCGTGCCGGCCAGACCGCTCACCAGGGGCGAGGCCAGCATGTCGGTCTCGGGATACGGCGGGATGCTGTGCTCCGCGGCACGCTCCAGCCGGACCGCCAGCCGGCCGCAGGCCGCGGTCAGATGCTCGCGCTCGTGGTCGGACATCTCCGCCGGATGCGCGCCGGGCCAGGTCACGAAGACCGCGCCGTACACCCTGGACTCGGTGGCGACCGGCACCGCGGCCAGGGCGAACGGATAGGGCAGCACCACGGCGATCCGCGGGTAGTGGCGGGCCATCTGCTCCTCGCCGCCGACCCACACCAGCCGCCGCTCGCGTGCCGCGTCGGCGACCGGGATCGACGCGCTCAGGGCCACCCGCTCCCAGGGGGCCGCGAACGCCCGGGGCAGACCGGCCATCACCGCCATCTCCAGCACCGGCTGGTCCGGCACCATCAGGTACACCGCGCCGGAGTGGGCGTGCACCTCGTCCATCATCGAAGCCAGCGCCAGGGAGAGCAGGGGACGCCCGACCGGCGTCCTGGCGGCTGCCGGTGCCTGCGCGGACGACTGCCCGTCGGACACGCCGACCACCTCCTCGCACGGCCGCGCGACCGGGTCCAGGAACAAATCTCCCCCCTGACGGCCCGTCCCGCACGACGAGCGGTACGGGAACGGTCCTGGTTACTCGACCCCGGTTACCGTCGGTCACGGTCGGTCACACAGGTTCCGGCCGCGGAGGGAGCGCCCACCGACCCCGACCGGGGCCGGTTCTTCGCGCCCACGCAGGGTCACTCGCGAACAATGGGGACGCGCTCAACGTCCTGACGAGGACCGAGCTTTCCAGCCACACGCCGTGCCCGGACAGTCACGCCTGTCACGAGAACACCGTGCGGAACGCATGCGTGGAAACATGTTCGGTCTCTTTCGAGCGTTCGCGTCAGCGCCGGTCCACGGAACGCCCGCAGGGGCTGCGCAGGTGTCCTATTAGCGCTGTAATGGCCAACGTGGTCAGTCAGGGCGCCCGAGAGCGCGGAACGCGAACGTTGCGTGCCGAAGGTGCCCTCAGAGCGATCGCGGCCGATCAGGAGTCGCCCGAACGGCTGCGTCGCGTCCTCGAACAGGCGCTCGTCTTCGCCGGTGCAGCGTTCGCCGCCGTGTACGCGCCCAGCGAGGACGGCGAGCTGCTGTGCCTGATGGAGTCGGCCGGAGTCCCGAGGACGCTCTACGGACTGCGCGACAGCTACCCGCGCGCCGGCCGGTCCCCGGTCGCCGAGGCACACCGCGCCGGACGACCCGTGTCGCTGGGCCGGGCGGAACTCGCCGGGCGCGCCCAGGCGCGGCGCGTGCCGTCCGGGGAGTTCTCCCTGACGGCCCTGCCCGTGCAGGGGGACGGCGGCTGCCTGCTGGCCGTCAGCGAGCGCCCCGACGGGTTCACCGCCGACGACCTCGGATGCCTGGAACGCATCTCCGAGGCGGTCGCCTTCACCGCCCCGGCCGCACCCGCCGAGGCCGGTGACCTGCCGCCGGGCGCCTTCAGCCTCGCCATGGACACCGGCCGCGTCCGGGTCGGCGACGACCTGCTGGACCTGTTCGGCCTGGACCCCGTGGAGTTCGACGGCCGGATCGAGACGCTGCTCAGCCTGACCGTCCCCGAGGACCTGCCCTCGCTGATGTCCGTGGTGGAGGCCGACCACATGTCCATCGGTGACCGGGAGCTGGAGTTCCGGGTGCTCCAGCCCGCCGGGCCGCCGAAGTGGCTCCGGCTGCGCGGGCGCCTCCTGCCCGGCGGCGAGGGCCGCCCGGCCCGGCTCGTGGGCACGGTCGTCGACGTCTCCACCCTGCGCTCCGACGTCACCGACGTGGCCCGCGTCCAGCGCCTGGCCGCCGCGCTGGCCACCGCCGTCACCGTCCGCGACGTCGGCAAGGCCGTGGTCGCGGCGCTGCGCCGGCCGTTGCGGGCCGATCGGATCGCGCTCGCCGAGCTGGAGAGCGAACGGCTCGTCGTCACCGTCCTCGACCCGCCCGAACCCGAGGCCTGGCCCGACCTGTGGCGGTCGGAATGGCGCACCGAGTGGCCCGACGCACCCGTGCGCGCCATGCCCACCCTCGCCGCCGCGCTGCGCGAGGGCCGGGCCCGCATCTGGCCCGCAGGCAGCCCCCTGGAACGCGCCTTGGCCGAGGTCGGCCCCGGCGGCCTCGCCGTACTGCCGCTGCCGGCCGGGAACCGCATGGCCGGTGCCTGCCTGATCGGCTGGGACGCCCCGCACGACTTCGGCACCGACGAACGCGCCCTGCTCACCGCCTGCGCCGGCCTCGCCGGACAGGCCCTGGTGCGCGCCCGGGCCTTCGACGCCGAGCACGAACTCGTCGGCATGCTCCAGCGCCAGCTGCTGCCGCGCAGCCTGCCCCGGCTGCCGGGCGCGGTGGCCGTCGCCCGCTATCTGCCCAGCACGGCCGGGCTCGAACTCGGCGGCGACTGGTACGACGTCATCCCGCTCCCCGACAACCACGTCGCCCTCGTCATCGGCGACGTCCAGGGCCACAGCGCCGGCGCCGCCACCCTCATGGGCCAGATGCGCACCGCCCTGCGCGCCTACGCCGTCGAAGGGCACCCGCCGGACGTGGTGGTCGCGCACGCCAACCGGCTCCTCATGGACTTGGAGAGCGACCTCTTCGCGACGTGTTGCTACGTCGACGTCGACTTGGAGGAGGGCGCCGCCTGGTGCGTGCGCGCCGGGCATCTGCCGCCGGTGCTGCGCTACGCGGACGGCCGGACCGATATCGCGGAGGCGGAGGGCGGACCGCCCCTCGGAGTGGTCACCCGGGCCGACTTCCCCATGAGCCCGCTCCGGCTCCCGCCGGGCACCGTGATCACCCTCATCACCGACGGGCTGGTCGAGACGCCCGACTCCGACATCGACGAAGGCATGGACCACCTCGCCGAGCGGCTCGCCGACGCCGCCCCCGCAGACCTGGGGCTCGTCGCCGACGCCCTCCTGGGCAACGCCCCGCGCAGCGACGACGTCGCCCTGCTCCTCCTGCGTTACGACGGCATGGAACTGCGCCCGCTCCGGGAGAGCTGGACGGTCTGGCGGGTGCCGCAGGCCGTCGGGCACGCCCGGCGCTTCGCCCGGCGCACCCTGCGTTCCTGGGGCGTCACCGTGGACTACGACGCCGCGCTCCTCGTCGTCTCCGAACTCGTCACCAACGCCCTGGTCCACACCGACGGCAAGGTCCGCATGGACCTCACCCTGGTCAACAACCGGCTGCGCGTCGCCATCGCCGACGCCTCCCCCCGTTCACCGGTCAGACCGGCCAGCATCGGCTGGGAGGCCACCGGGGGCCGGGGCATCCTCCTCGTCGAGGCCCTCTCGGCGACCTGGGGCACCCTGCCGGTCAGCGGCGGCAAGCAGGTGTGGGCGGAGCTGACGCTCGGCCGCTGAGCGACCTGACCGGCACCGGCCCGGCGGTGCCCCCTGCTCAGCCCAGCCGCTTCAGCAGTTCCTCCGCCAGCGGGGCCGACGACGCGGGGTTCTGGCCCGTGATCAGGTTGCGGTCGGTGACCACGTGCGGCGCCCACGGCTCACCGGCCCGCACGGTCACCCCGGCCTCGGTGAGGCGGTCCTGGAGCAGCCATTCGGCGCGGTCGGCGAGGCCGCCCTGGATCTCCTCGGCGTTGGTGAACGCCGCGACCTCGTAACCGGCGAAGACGTTCCGGCCGTCGGCCCCGACAGCGGCCAGCAGCGCGGCCGGCCCGTGGCAGACGACACCGAGCGGCCGGCCCGACTCCAGGGCCCGGGCGAGCAGCCGGCCGGAGTCGGCGTTCACGGCGAGGTCCTCCATCGGGCCGTGGCCGCCGGGGTAGAAGACGGCCGCGTAGTCGTCCAGCCGGACGTCCTCGAGACGGACGGGACGCCGCAGCTCGGTGAAGGACTCCAGCGCCTTCGCGATCCGGTCGGCGTTCTCCTGCCCCCCGTTCACCTCGGGTGCCAGGGAGGCCCGGTCGACGGTGGGCTCGACACCGCCGGGCGTGGCCACGACGACCTCGTGGCCGGCGGCCCGGAACGCCTCGTAGGGGGCGACGGCCTCCTCGGCCCAGAAGCCGGTGGGGTGCTCGGTGCCGTCGGCCAGGGTCCAGGTGTCGGCGCCGGTGACGACGAAGAGGATCTTCGACATGGTGGGGGCATCTCCATGAGACGGGCCGCGGTCGGACAGTGCGGCGATGACTCGGACGATGACGACCGTAGGCGCCCGGACCGCCGGTTTTCCAATGGCGGATTCAATAGCAGCCATAGGATGTCCAATGGCCCAGCGCGGTAGGGTCGGATCGTGTGAGGCCCATCGACCCGCTCGGCGCGACCGGCACGCCGGCGCAGCCCGACCTCAACCTGCTGCGTACCTTCCTGGCCGTCTACCGGTCCGGCTCCTTCACGGCCGCCGCGCAGCTGCTGGGCCTGTCCCAGCCGACGGTCACCACGCAGATCCGCTCGCTGGAGCGGCAGACCCGCCGGGAGCTGTTCGAACGGCTGCCGCGCGGCGTCGCCCCGACCGCCGTGGCCGACGAACTCGCGGCTCGTGTGGCGGCCCCCCTCGACGCGCTCGCGGAGGCCACCGGTCACGGCCCCCGGGAAGAGTCACGCGCCGAGCCGGTTCACCTGGCCGGGCCCGCCGAGCTGCTCTCCTCCCGGGCCCTGCCCGCCCTCGCCCCCCTCGTCACCGAGGGCGTACGGCTGCGCGTCACCATGGGACTGACCGAGCCCCTGCTCGACGAACTGCGCGCCGGCCGCCACGACCTGGTCATCGCCACAAGCCGGCCGCGCGGCCGCACCCTGTCCGCGGTGCCGCTGACGGACGAGGAGTTCGTCCTGGTCGCCGCCCCCGCCTGGGCCGACCGGGTCGCGGGGCGACCGGACGCCGACGGCCCCGCCGCGCTGCACGACGTACCGCTGATCACGTACGCCGAGGACCTGCCCATCGTGCGCCGCTACTGGCGGCACGTCTTCGGCCGTCGCCTGAACTGCCGCGCCGCCGTCTCCGTGCCGGACCTGAGGGCCGTCCTGGCGCTGGTCACGGCCGGTGCCGGCTTCAGCGTGCTGCCGCGCTACCTGTGCGCCGGGGAACTGGCGTCCGGGGCTCTGGTCCTCCTCGACACTCCCGAGGACGCGCCGATCAACACCGGCTTCCTCGTGCAGCGGCCGGGCGCCGAGGACAACCCGCACGTCACCCTCGTCCGCGATCGTCTGCTGGAGGCCGGCCGTACCTGGTGACGCGGCGGGCCGACCGGGTACCCGGCGCGGTGCAGGACGAAGTAACCACCACGAGTGGAAGGAAGAGGGACGTCATGGCTCAGCATGTCCGCGACATCATGACCGGAGACCCGGTCACCGTCGAGCCGCAGACCTCCGTCGCCGAGGTGGCGCGCATCATGCGCGACGAGGACCTCGGAGTCGTCCTGGTGACGGACGGCGACGATCTGCGCGGCCTGGTCACCGACCGTGACCTCGTGGTCCGGTCGATCAGCCGGGGCGGTGACCCGGAGCAGACCACCGTGGCCGGGGCGTGCAGCGACGACCTGGTCACCGTCGGCCCCGACGAGGACCTGGGGCACGCGGTGGAGCTGATGCGCGAGCACTCCGTGCGCCGTATCCCGGTCGTCGACCACGGGCACCCCGTGGGCATCGTCTCCCTCGGAGACATGGCCATGGAGCGTGACCCGGAGTCGGCGCTCGGCGACATCAGCGCCGCGCGCCCCAACGCATGACGGACAGCGACCCACCGGACGGTCCCGCGCACCCCGCCGTGCGCGGGACCGTCGTGCGTCTTCCGGACACCGGGCAGGAGCGGGGGAGTTGGGCGACGCGCCACAGGCGCCCCGGCCCGTGTTTGTTCGGTTTTTCGCTGGGGACTCGAACAGCAGCGGAAGCAGAAGGAAGATGATGAGTCGTGGAGTCCATGGACACCAGTGAGAAGCCCGTCGTCCGTCAGCACGAGACCGGCTGGTCGAAGGCAAGGCGCCTGCGCGGAAAGGCCGCGCTGCGAACCTGCCTTCCCGCCGTCGAGGACCGGGGCACCCCCGGGGCCGTGCGCTCCGGCGCGGAGTGGAACATCGTCCGGGGTGAGGACTGACCCCTCCCCGGAAGACCGCGCGGTGACGCTCCGAGGAACTCCGCGCGTCGACAACCAAAAGAAGTGATGTTCACATCCGCCGGTTCGCGACTAAGGTGAACCGAATGAAGGCTCTCGTGCTGTCCGGCGGTGCAGGAACACGGCTGAGGCCGATCACCCATACGTCGGCCAAGCAACTGGTGCCCGTGGCCAACAAGGCCGTGCTCTTCTACGGGTTGGAGTCGATCGCCGAAGCCGGCATCACCGACGTGGGCATGATCGTCGGGGAGACGGCCGTGGAGATCGAGGAAGCGGTGGGGGACGGGTCGGCGTTCGGCCTCAAGGTCACCTACATCCCCCAGGAGCGGCCCCTCGGGCTGGCCCACGCGGTACTGATCGCCCGGGACTACCTGGGCGACGACGACTTCGTGATGTACCTCGGCGACAACTTCATCGTCGGCGGCATCACCGGCCTCGTCGACGAGTTCCGCAGCCACCGCCCCGACGCCCAGATCCTCCTCACACGAGTGGCCGACCCCCGCGCCTTCGGAGTCGCCGAACTCGACCCGTCCGGGCAGGTGATCGGGCTGGAGGAGAAGCCCGACCAGCCCAAGAGCGATCTCGCGCTGGTCGGCGTCTACATGTTCACACCCCTCATTCACGAGGCGGTCCGCGCCATCGAACCGTCCTGGCGCGGCGAACTGGAGATCACCCATGCCATCCAGCGCCTGATCGACACCCGCGCCGACGTGCGCTCCACGGTCATCAAGGGCTACTGGAAGGACACCGGTAACGTCGGCGACATGCTCGAGGTGAACCGCACGGTCCTCGAAGCCATGGAGCGCCGCATCGACGGCGAGGTGGACGACGCCTCGGAGACCATCGGGCGCGTCGTCCTCGAAGAGGGCGCGCGGATCGTCAACTCCCGTGTCGTCGGACCCGTCGTCATCGGCTCGGGCACCGTCGTCAGCAACTCCTACGTCGGCCCCTTCACCTCCGTCGCCGAGAACTGCCGCATCACCGACAGCGAGCTGGAGTTCTCCATCGTGCTGCGGGACTCCTCGATCCAAGGCGTCGGCCGGATCGAGGCCTCGCTGATCGGCCGGCACGTCGAGGTGACCCCCGCCCCCAGCGTGCCCAGCGCCCACCGCCTCGTCCTCGGAGATCACAGCAAGGTGCAGATCACTTCATGAACCTCCTCGTCACCGGCGCCGCCGGGTTCATCGGCTCCCGTTACGTACGCGCACTGCTCGCCTCGGACGCGCCCGACGCGCCGCGCATCACCGTGCTGGACAAGCTCACCTACGCCGGCACCCTCGACAACCTCGAACTGACCCACCCCCGGCTGGAGTTCGTGCAGGGCGACATCTGCGACGCCGAGCTGGTCGACAAGCTGATGGCCGACGCCGACCAGGTCGTGCACTTCGCCGCCGAGTCCCACGTGGACCGCTCCATCACCGGCGCCGCCGACTTCGTCCGCACCAACGTCCTCGGCACCCAGACCCTGCTGGACGCCGCCCTGCGCTACGACGTGGGCCCGTTCGTGCACGTCTCCACCGACGAGGTCTACGGCTCCATCGAGTCGGGCTCGTGGCCGGAGGACCACCCGCTGCAGCCGAACTCGCCGTACTCGGCCTCCAAGGCCTCCTCCGACCTGCTCGCGCTGGCCTACCACCGCACCCACGGCCTGGACGTGCGCGTCACGCGCTGCTCCAACAACTACGGCCCGCACCAGTTCCCCGAGAAGGTCGTCCCGCTGTTCGTCACCAACCTCCTCGACGGCCACAAGGTGCCGCTGTACGGCGAGGGCCGCAACATCCGCGACTGGCTGCACGTCGACGACCACTGCCAGGGCGTCGACCTCGCCCGCACCCAGGGCCGGCCCGGCGAGGTCTACAACATCGGCGGCGGCACCGAGCTCACCAACAAGGAACTCACCGGCCTGCTCCTGGCCGCCTGCGGAGCGGACTGGGGCCGGGTGGAGTACGTCGAGGACCGCAAGGGCCACGACCTGCGCTACTCCGTCGACTGGTCCAAGGCCCGCGACGAACTCGGCTACCGCCCCCGCCACGACTTCACCACCGGCCTCGCCGAGACCGTCGCCTGGTACCGCGACAACCGGGCCTGGTGGGAGCCCCTGAAGCGGCGCGTCGCCCAGGAGCGGGCATGAGGTGGCTGATCACCGGTGCGGGCGGAATGCTCGGCCGTGACGTCGTCGAGGCACTCACGGGCCGCGGCGAGAGCGTCGTGGGCCTCGACCGCGCCGCCCTGGACATCACGAACCCCGCGGCCGTCGACGCCGCCGTGCGGGAGCACCGCCCCGACCTCGTCGTGAACTGCGCCGCCTACACGGCCGTCGACGACGCCGAGACCGACGAGGCCCGCGCCCTGGAGATCAACGGCGCCGGCCCACGCCTGCTGGCCCGGGCCTGCGCCGCGCACGAGGCCCGCCTGCTCCACGTCTCCACGGACTACGTCTTCTCCGGCGAGGCCCGCACCACCCCCTACCCGGAGGACCATCCGACGGGCCCGCGCACCGCCTACGGCCGCACCAAACTGGCCGGGGAGCGGGCCGTACTGGAGGAGCTCCCGGGGGCGAGCGCGGTGCTGCGCACGGCGTGGCTCTACGGCGTCCACGGCTCCAGCTTCGTCCGGACCATGATCGGACTGGAAGCCCGCCGTGACACCCTCGACGTCGTCGACGACCAGCGCGGCCAGCCCACCTGGAGCGCCGACGTCGCCGAGCGCATCGCCGACCTCGGCCCCCGGCTCGGCCCCGACGCGCACGGCGTCTTCCACGCGACCAACTCCGGCGAGGCCACCTGGTACGACCTCGCCCGCGAGGTGTTCTCCCTCATCGGCGCCGACCCGGACCGGGTGCGCCCCACCAGCAGCGCGGCCTTCCCCCGGCCCGCGCCCCGCCCGGCGTACAGCGCCCTCGCGCACCGCCGCTGGCAGGAGATCGGCCTGCCGCTGCCGCGCGACTGGCGCTCCGCCCTGCACGAAGCACTGCCCCGTATCCGCAAGGAAGGTCTTCCTCGTGAAACGCCATGAGTTCCTCCGGGAACTGCACAAGGTCAGCGCCAATCGCAACTACCTGGAGATCGGCGTCAACGACGGGCGCAGCCTGACGCTGTCCCGCGTCCCCAGCATCGCGATCGACCCCGCCTTCAAGGTCGTCTCGGAGCTCAGGTGCGACGTCCACCTGGTGAAGGCCACCAGCGACGACTTCTTCGCGCGGGACAATCCGCTCCAGCACCTCAAGGGCGGCCGTCACCCGCTGCGCAACCTGCGCCGCGGCCGCAGCCCGATCGGCTACTGGCGCCGCACGACGCTGGACCTGTCGTTCATCGACGGCATGCACCTGTTCGAGTTCGCGCTGCGCGACTTCATGAACGTCGAGAAGTACTCGGACTGGGGCAGTGTGATCGTCCTCGACGACATGCTGCCGCGCAGCATCGACGAGGCCGCCCGGGACCGGCACACCAACGCCTGGACCGGTGACGTCTACAAGATCACCGAGGTGCTGGCGCGCTACCGTCCCGACCTGGTCACGGTGCAGGTGGACACCGCCCCCACCGGCCAGCTGGTCGTCTTCGGCGCCGACCCGAACAACCGGGTCCTGCACGACAAGTACGACGAGATCATGGCCGAGTACAAGATTCCCGACCCGCAGAAGGTCCCGGAGGCGATCCTGGAACGGGCCGGCGCGGTCCGCCCCGAGGCCCTCCTGGGAGCGGGCTTCTGGCGTCCCCTCACCCAGGCCCGCAACCGCGGCCTGCCCCGCGCCGTCGGCTGGGAGCCCCTGCGCAAGGCCCTGCAGCAGGTCGGCGTGAGCCGCTGAGCGACGGCGCCGGCCACCGCCCGGGGGCGGCCGGCGCCGACGTCCTTCCCGGATCGACGGAGCACAGGCCCGGACGCCGCACGCGTCCGGGCCTGCGGTGTGTCCGGGGGCTCGGTTGAGGGGCTCGGGACGCGGCGGACGCGGTACAAGCGGCCCGCCTCGCGTCGCGGGCCGCGGCAGGCCCCGGCCCTCGACGCGGACGGGCCGGACCCACGTCTCTTCGTCTCCCTCAGGCCTCAGTCGTCCCCGGCCCGCCCCGCAGTTCCTCGTAGTACGCCAGGCAGGCCTCGTACGACGGCAGCAGTCCCTGCCGCTCCGCCTCCGCGAGGGTCGGGGCCTGTTCGTCCTTGGGGGAGAGGAGCGGGGTGATGCCCTCGGGCCACTCGATGCCCAGGGCCGGGTCCAGCGGGTGGATGCCGTGTTCGCGGTCCGGGGCGTAGCCCTCCGAGCACAGGTAGACCACCGTCGCGTCGTCCGTGAGGGCCATGAAGGCGTGGCCCAGCCCCTCCGCGAGGAACACCGCGTGCCGCGTGTCGTCGTCGAGGCGTACGGCCTCCCACTTCCCGTAGGTGGGGGAGCCCACACGGATGTCGATCACCACGTCCAGGACGGCACCGCGTACACACGTGACGTACTTGGCCTGGCTGGGCGGCACATCGGCGAAGTGCACACCCCGCAGCACACCCCGCTTGGAAACCGAGCAGTTGGCCTGGGCCAGGGACAGGTCATGGCCCGTCGCCTGGCGGAACTCCGCACCGCGGTACCACTCGTGGAAGCTGCCCCGGTCGTCCGGGAAGATCTTGGGCTCCAGAACCCAGGCGCCCTCTATTCCCAGGGGTCGCATACGTCACCGCCCTCCGGTCCTGATACGGGAATTCACCTTCCGGCGCGCGGCACCGAGCACCCGACGCGCGCGCCGGGCCAGCCGCAGCGCGACACCGGGCCCCGGCGGCGGCGTCACCAGCACGCTCCCGCCTCCGGCCCGCAGCGCGAACGGCAGGCCGGTGAAGCGAGCCTGGTCCGCGCCCGGGTTCAGGCACACGGCCACCCTCCAGGTGTCGCCCGAGAGGTCCTCGGCGGGCAGGTCCGCCGCGAGCACCGAGCCCGGCCGGTCCGCGTCGGGGGAGAGGGTGCCGGGCGTCTCCAGGATCCGGCTGGAGGAGACGAACCTCAGCCGCACCCGGGTGTCGCTCGGGACGTGCACGGGGAGCAGGACACGGAAGTGCCCCTCGGAGACGGCGACGTCCCCCAGTTGCACGCGGCCCAGCCCGAGCCGCTTGCCGCGCGCGCCGACCTCCAGGGAGAGGTTGCCGTGCGGCGTGGTCCAGTACGGCAGCACCGGGCGGTCGCCGACGACTCCCGCCTCCGGCGTGGGCCGGTCCTCGCGCGGCACCGGGCCCAGCCGGCACTCCTTGGTCCAGCCGCCCGTCCGCACCCGGACGAGCGCGTCCCAGGCGCCGTCACGCGGCAGCTCGGCCGGGTCGACGGTGGCGGTGGCCCGCAGCACCAGCCGGACCTCCCCGCCGTCCCCGACCGGCACGGTCTCGCGAGTGAACTCCACCGGCTGGAAGTACTGCGCGGCGCTGGAGCGCTCCCGCAGCAGCAGATCGGCCGTGGCCTGTCCGAACCGCGCGGCGGTCTCCGAGGCCACCCACCGCACCGCCTCGGGCACGTCCTTGGGCACGTCGGTCAGCGGCGTGGCCTCGGCGGCGGCGGGGAACAGCATCGGTTCGCCACCCGACAGGTACTCGGCCGTGAAGCCGATGGTGAGGGAGCCGTCGCGCCACTCGATGTCCCCGGGCGTCGCCGTGGGGGCGACGCCCGCCTCCCACTCCGCGAAGGCCACCACGTCGTCGTACCGGTCGGCCGCCGTCAGCGCGGCGACGACCTGCTGCGTCGGCTGCAGACCGGCCGCGACACCGGGCCCGAAGCGCTCCACGACGACCTCGTGGATCTCCCCGAACAGCTCCCTGCGGTAGTCGTCCGGCAGGTTCAGCAAGCGCCGCGCCCGCAGCCGTTCGACCATCTCCACGCGCAGCCAGCGCCGGAACAGCCGGTCGCGCACCGGACCGGGCTCCGTGTACCGCTCGACGACGTCGAGAGCCTCGCGGAGGTTCTTGAAGTAGCCGACCGGGTCGAAGCGCTCGAAGCCGGCGTTGGAACCGTCGTCCCGCCGGAGGTGGTAGTAGCAGACGTAGTCGCTGAGCACGGAGACGTTGTCCGCGCGCAGATACGCCTCGGCGATGAAGACGTGGTCCTCCAGGCGCCGCCTGCCCTCGGGGAAACGCAGGCCGATGCGGTCCAGGAAGGCCCGGCGGACCATCTTGTGCGGGGTGAGGCTGTCGATGAGCGGGGCGTTCTCGACGGTGGCACGCGGGTGGTTGCGGCGGAACAGTTCCACCGGCACCCCGCGCCCCTTGCCGGCCATCTTGCCCACGACGACATCGGCGCCGTTGGCCACACCGTAGTCGTACATCCGCTCCAGGGCTTCGTCGCCCAGGTAGTCGTCGTTGTCGACGAACATCACGAACTCGCCCCGGGAGGCCTCGATGCCGACGTTGCGGGGCTTGCCCGACCAGCCGGAGTTCTCCTGGTGGATGACCTTCATCCGGGGGTCCTCGGCGGCGAGCGCGTCGAGCCGGGCCGGGGTCTCGTCGGTCGAGCCGTCGTCGACGAAGATCACCTCGAACTCGTCGGGAGGCAGCGACTGCCGCTGCAGCGAGGAGATGCAGTCCTCGATGTAGACCCCCGGGTTGTACACGGGGATGATGACGCTGACCTTGACCGGCATCGGGTTTCCGGGCCCCTTCGGGTCGCTTGCCGTAGACGTCCTGTTGTACTGCGTGTTGCCCGATGCTAACCCGCTCGGCCAGGCCCTCTCACCTTTCGAGACCTCGCCGTGATCATCTCTGCCCGCGGGGCAACTGAGCTGCGCTGTCTGTCTGTTCGCGGTCAAGCGGGTTCCGGGCGGGAGCAGCCGGCAGCCCCTAGGCTGAGGACGTGCGCCTGCTTTTCATGTCCGATACTCACCTGCCCAAGCGGGCCAGGGAACTCCCCGCCCCCCTGCTCGCCGAACTCCCCCACGCCGACGTCGTGTTCCACGCGGGGGACTGGGTCGACACGGACACCCTCGATCTGCTGGAGGCCCGCTGCCGCAGGCTCGTCGGGGTGTACGGCAACAACGACGGGCCGGATCTGCGCGCCCGGCTGCCCGAGGTGGCGTACGCGGAACTGGGCGGTGTGCGGTTCGGCGTGATCCACGAGACGGGCGCCAAGCAGGGCCGGGAGCAGCGGTGCGCCGCTCGCTTCCCCGACCTGGACGTGCTGGTCTTCGGCCACAGCCACATCCCCTGGGACACCACCGCACCCACCGGCCTGCGCCTGCTGAACCCGGGCTCGCCGACGGACCGCCGCCGCCGGCCCCATTGCACGTACATGACCGCCACGGTCGCCGAGGGGCTGCTCACGGACGTGGAACTGCACCGGCTGCCGCCCCGCCCACCGCGCTGAACCGCCCGGCCGTGCTCGTGGCATGATCGCCACATGGGTCAGGACGAGGGGTACCTCCTGGACAACCGGCAGGCCGAGGCCGGGACGCGCTTCGACGCACTGTCGGCCCTCTTCGACGCCTCGACGTTCCGCCACTTCGAGACGGCCGGGATCGCCGAGGGCTGGCGGTGCTGGGAGGTCGGGGCCGGTGGGCCGAGCGTGGCGGCATGGCTGCGCGAGCGCGTCGGGCCCGCCGGACGCGTACTCGCCACCGACATCGACCTGTCCTGGACCGGGACGGCCGCCACCGAGGGGGTCGAGGTGCTCCGGCACGACGTCGGCCGCGACGCCCCTCCGCCCGGCCCCTTCGACCTGGTGCACGCCCGTCTCGTCCTGGTCCACGTCACCGAACGCGACGCCGCGCTGCGCGCCATGGTCCAGGCGCTGCGCCCCGGCGGGCTGCTGCTGGTCGAGGACGCCGATCCCGCGCTGCAGCCACTGATCTGCCCCGACGAACACGGCCCCGAGCAGGAGCGGGCCAACCGGCTCCGTGCCGGATTCCGGGAGCTGCTGCGGCAGCGCGGTGCCGATCTCTCCTACGGACGCAGACTGCCCCGGCTGCTGCGCGAGGCGGGCCTGGTGGACGTCGAGGCCGACGCCTACTTTCCGGTCACCTCGCCCGCCTGCGCCGTCCTGGAGGCGGCCACCGTCCGCCAGGTGCGCGACAGGCTCGTCGCCGCGGGCCTGGCCACGGACGAGGAGATCGACGGGCATCTCACCGCCGTCGGAGCGGGACGCCTGGACCTCGCCACCTCGCCGATGATCTCGGCCTGGGGCCGCAGGCCGACAGGCGACGGCTCGCAGTGACTCATCGTGCCCCTCACCTGTCGTTCCTTTCCCCCTCCGCGAAGCCGGTGCTGTCGAAACCGGGCTCCAGTTCCACGCCGGTGGCATTCAGGAAGAAGGCCAGCATGTGGTATTGCCCCACCAGCATGGCGATCTCGATCAGTTCGGCGTCGCCGAAGTGCTCGGCCGGCCGCGCCCAGGTCGCGTCGGACATCGTGGCATCGCCGTGCAGCTCGTCCGCCGCGCGGATCAGGTGCCTCCGGAGGTCCGTCCAGCCGGGTGCCTCCGGCCCTGCGCTGACGCGGTCGACGTCCGCGTCCGTGACGCCCGCGGCCCTGGCCAGCGGGAGGTGCCGCCCCCACTCGTACCGCGCGCCGGTGTTCCACGCGGTGCGCAGGATCAGCAACTCGCGCAGCTCTCCCGGCAGTCGCTTCGTGGCGCTGTGGCATGGCGGCCTCCAGTCTCCGAGGGACTCACGCCAGGAGACCGGCGAACGCTCAGCGAGTGAAAGGCCCGGAGTGGTCAGCCGGTCGGGTCGAGAAGGATCTTGCGGACGCCGTCGGAGCGGCACCGACCCGGCCGGCCTGCCGGACGGCCTCGAGGTCGAGTTCGATGGTGGCGTCGGAACCCACGGCCTTCACCACGGCGTCCGGCCCGCAGCCGGCGGTCGTACGGCTCATGCGGGCGGCCGGTCCGGGGCAGCGGGCTATTCCTGTCCCGGCACCGCCATCTCTCCGAGGAGCGACCAGTCGTCCTGCGGGACGGTCGCGTTCACGATGCGCGGCGTCTCGGCCAGATGCGGAGGCAGCGTCTGCTGTGCGGCCTTGAAGTGCGCGGACTGTACGTGTGCGGCTGCGGCCTCGTCGTCGCGGAAGGCCTCGACGAGGACGTACTCCGCCGGCTCGTCCACGCTGCGCGACCAGTCGAACCACAGGCAGCCGGGCTCGGCGCGCGTCGCCCGGGTGAAATCAGCGGCGATCTCGGGCCAGCGGTCGGCGTGCTCGGGGCGGATTCGGAACTTTGCCGTGATGAAGATCATGGGCTTCCCTTCGGTGGTGTGCTGATGCGCTGATGGCGACACGATCGTACGAATCCGGCTCGATGGCGACGTGACGGGAGCGGCCTCGGTGATCAGGAGGGTGGGTGCGGATGCACCGCCCCCTCCGTCGCGGTGAGCGGCGCGCCGGTGCCGCCCCAGCGCAGTGCCACGATCTCGGCGGCGACGGACACCGCCACCTCCTCGGGCGTCCGGGCCCCGAGGTCGAGGCCGACCGGCGAGCGCAGCCGGGACAGCTCGCGTTCCGTGAGCCCGGCCTCGGCCAGCCGCCGCGCCCGGTCGGTGTGGGTGCGGCGGCTGCCCATCGCCCCGATGTAGGCGGCCGGGCGGCGCAGCGCCTCGGTCAGAAGCGGCACGTCGAACTTGGGGTCGTGTGTCAGGACGCAGACGACCGTGCGCTCGTCGGTGTCCGTGTCGCGCAGGTAGCGGTGCGGCCACTGTGCGACCACCTCGACGCCCTCGGGGAAGCGCCGGGGCGTGGCGAAGACCGGGCGGGCGTCGCATACGGTGACGCGGTAGCCGAGGAAGTCCCCGATGCGGGCCACCGCCGCGGCGTAGTCGATCGCGCCGAAGACCAGCATGCGCGGCGGCGGCGCGAAGGACTGCAGGAACACGCTGACGGAGTCCTCGCGGCGCTGCCCCTGGGGCCCGTAGTGGCGCAGGCCGGTGGCGCCGAGAGCGAGTTCGCCGCGGGCGTCGGCGGTCACGGCCGCGTCCAGGCCGCCGGCGCCGAGCGTGCCGAGGGTCCGGTCCGGCCAGACGCAGAGGGCTGCCCCGCGCGGCGCCGGGCCGTCGGTCACGGTCGCCACGGTGACCGGCTCGCCCGCCGCGACCGATTCCGCGACCGCGCCGAAGCCGGGATCCCGCTCGGGCGTGACCGCGCGCACCAGCAAGGTGATCTCGCCGCCGCAGGTCAGACCGACCGCGAAGGCGTCCTCGTCGTTGTAGCCGAAGGTCTCGAGACGGGCCTCACCGCCCGCCGCGACCTCCTGCGCCAGCTCGAACACCGCGCCCTCGACACAGCCCCCGGACACACTTCCCACGACCTCCTCGTCCGGGCCCACCGCCATCGCCGCGCCCGGCTCGCGCGGCGCGCTGCGGCTGACCTCGACGACCGTCGCGAGACCGAACGGGACCCCGGCCGCGTACCAGCGGCCCAGCACCGGGAGAACGTCACGCACGAGCCGCTCCTCTCCTTCCACGCGCCCCGCCGGGTACCCCGGCAGCGATTTATTCCGTTGTGAGCTCGGTGCCGGTCTGCTGCACTGCTCAGGTCAGCGGCGTCATCGAGTCCGGAGGAGCCCCAGATGCGCACAGCGTTCATGTCCCCCCAGCCAGGAACGGACCTCTCTGCGAAGGACATGACGCTTCGTGCACATGCTCAACCTTGGAATCCTCGCCCATGTCGACGCGGGTAAGACCAGCCTGACCGAGCGGCTGCTCCATTCGGCCGGGGTGATCGACGAGATCGGCAGCGTCGACGACGGGAACACCCGCACCGACACCCTCGCCCTGGAGCGGCAGCGCGGCATCACCATCAAGTCCGCCGTCGTCTCGTTCCCGCTCGACGGCGTGGAAGTCAACCTCATCGACACCCCCGGTCACCCGGACTTCATCGCCGAGGTGGAGCGGGTGCTCGGCGTGCTGGACGGCGTCGTTCTCGTGATCTCCGCCGTCGAAGGGGTGCAGGCACAGACACGGGTGCTGATGCGGACGCTCCAGCGGCTGCGCATCCCGACCCTGCTCTTCGTGAACAAGATCGACCGGAGCGGAGCACGCCACGAGGAGGTGCTGCGGGAGATCTCGGCCCGTCTGACACCCGCGATCGTGCCGATGGGGACCGCCACCGGCCTCGGCACCCGGGCGGCCCGCTTCGTCCCCCGCCCCGGGCCGGCCGCCGCCCTCGCCGCTCTCGACGTTCTCGCCGGCCACGACGACGCCCTGCTGTCCGCGTACGTCGGAAACACCGTCACGGACGCCCTCCTGCACCGGTCCCTCGTCACGCAGACCCGGGGGGCGCTCGTCCACCCGGTCTACTTCGGTTCCGCGGCCACGGGCGCGGGTGTGGAAGCGCTCATGTCCGGCATCGAAGAGCTGTTGCCGGCGGCCGACGGGGACGCGGACGGGCCGGTCTCCGCCACCGTGTTCAAGGTCGACCGGGGCCCGGCGGGGGAGAAGGTCGCCTACGCCCGGATGTTCTCCGGGACCCTGCGCATCCGCGACCGGGTCCCCTTCGGAGCGGACGGCGCAGAGGGCCGGGTCACCGGGATCAGCGTCTTCGGCGACGGTACGGACACCCGCCGGGACTCCGTCGCCGCCGGCCGGATCGCCCGGCTCACCGGGCTCGGCGACATCCGGATCGGCGACGCGATCGGCGAACCCCGCAAGGCGTACGAGCACTTCTTCGCCCCGCCCACCCTGGAGACGGTCGTCGTCCCCGGCCCGGACGCGCACCGGGGAGCGCTCCACCTCGCGCTCACCCAACTCGCCAGACAGGACCCGCTGATCGGCCTGCGCCACGACGAACGCCGCCAGGAGACCTCCGTCTCCCTCTACGGCGAGGTGCAGAAGGAGGTCATCCAGGCCACCCTCGCCGACGAGTACGGCCTCGACGTCACCTTCCGCGAGACCACCCCGCTGTGCGTCGAACGGCTCGTGGGGACCGGGCAGGCCGTCGAGTACAACAAGAAGGACCCGAATCCGTTCCTCGCAACGGTCGGCCTGCGCGTCGAGCCCGCGCCGGCCGGCTCGGGTGTCGTCTTCCGGCTGGAGGTGGAGCTCGGCTCCATGCCGTACGCGTTCTTCAAGGCCGTCGAGGACACCGTGCGCGAGACACTCCACCAGGGGCTGCACGGCTGGCAGATTCCCGACTGCACCGTCACGATGACCCACAGCGGCTACTCACCGCGCCAGAGCCACGCCCACCAGGGCTTCGACAAGAGCATGTCGAGCACGGGCGCCGACTTCCGCGGGGTGACCCCCCTGGTGCTGATCGAGGCACTGCGGCGGGCCGGGACGCGGGTCCACGAGCCGATGCACCGCTTCCGCGTCGAGGCCCCGGCCGACACCCTCGGCGCCCTGCTGCCCGTCCTCGCCCAGCTCGCGGCCGTGCCCGAGACGACGCGGAACCGGGACGACATCTGCGTCCTCGAAGGCACGGTACCTGCCGCCCGGGTGCACGCCCTCGAACAGCGGCTGCCGGGACTCACCCGGGGCGAAGGCGAGCTGGAAAGCTCCTTCGCCCACTATGCGCCAGTCACGCACGGCACGGTCCCCGAGCGCCCGCGCACCGACCACAACCCTCTGAACAGGAAGGAGTACTTGTTGAACGTGACACGAAGGGTGGGCGGCTGACGTGTGCGGGCTGGCCGAGAGGGAACTTACTCCGGAGTCAGGGGTGTTGACGGTGTCCTGATATCGCCGGACTGTAGTGGACATGCCGACTATCCGAGCGCGTCTCCTGGTCGTCCTGGTTGTCCTCTTCGGCTCCGTGTCGGTGGCGGGCGTCCCGCCGGCCACCGCCGCGCCTCCTCCCGGCTCCCTCTGGTTCGACGACCCGGCCGTCACGGTGCAGAACGGCCGCTTCACCGACGCGCACGGCCGCGAGATCGTGCTGCGCGGCTACAACGTCTCCGGTGAGACCAAGCTCGCCGAGAACAAGGGCCTGCCCTTCGCCTCGGTCGCCGACGCCCGCACATCGGCGACCGCGCTGCGCGCCCTCGGCGGGGGCAACACCATCCGCTTCCTGCTCTCCTGGGCGTACGCCGAGCCCGAGCGCGGCCAGGTGGACACGGCCTACCTGGCCGCCGCCACCGACCAGATGAAGGCCTTCCTCGACGCCGGCATCCGCGTCTACCCCGACTTCCACCAGGACCTCTACTCCCGGTACCTCTTCGACGACGACAGCTGGTACACCGGCGACGGCGCGCCCAAGTGGGCGGTGGACGCCGGGAACTACCCGGACGAGTCCTGCGGGATCTGCCTCTTCTGGGGGCAGAACATCACCCAGAACGAGGCCGTGAAGCGGGCCTCGCACGACTTCTGGCACAACGCGCACGGCGTGCAGGACGCCTTCCTCGCCACCGCTGAGAAGACCATGGCGTACGTGCGACAGCATCTGAGCGCGGACCAGTTCGAGGCCGTCGTCGGCTTCGACCCCTACAACGAGCCGCACGCGGGCGTCTACGACTCGGGGCAGACCAGCCGTGCCTGGGAGAAGGACGTGCTCTGGCCGTTCTACGAGAGGTTCCGGAGCCGCATGGACATGGCCGGCTGGCGCGACAAGCCCGCCTTCGTGGAGCCCAACCTCTTCTGGAACGCCAACCTCGACTTCCAGAAGCAGGAGGGCGGCCTGCTCGACGCCGGGACACTCGGGCCGCGCTACGTCTTCAACACCCACTTCTACGACCAGAAGGCCATCTCCGGCGTTTTCATGTGGGGCAAGGCGGCCGACGGCCAGTACACGGGCGACTTCCGTACCGTCCGGGACCGGGCCGCCGCCGCGCGGACGGCCGCCGTGGTCAGCGAGTTCGGACACCCCCTGGCGGGCAACGTCTCCGACAAGGCGCCGACCGTCCTCAAGGCGATGTACCAGGCCCTCGACTCCCGTGTGAAGGGCGCCGACTGGTGGTCCGACCCGGCAGCCTCGGGACCCGTGCTCTCCGGTTCCCAGTGGCAGTGGGACATCTACAACGGCCGCCACCGCGAGCTGATGAACGGCAACCCCGACAAGGTGCTCACCACGGGCGACGCCTGGAACGACGAGGACCTGTCCGCCGTACGCCTCGACGACGCGGGCAAGCCGGTGCTGCGCCAGGACGCCCGACTCGTGGACCGCCTCTACCCGAGCGCCACGGCCGGTGAGACCGTCGGCTTCACCTACGAGGACCGCTCACGGGACGGCTCGACGACCCTGACCTGGAACCCGGTGCCCGGCTCCCTGCCGAACGTGCAACGGCTCGTGGGGTCCGGGCAGTACGGACTGCTGCTGTGGCGCTCCGACGGCGGCTCGGCACCCACCGAACTGCATCTGCCGGCGAGCTTCCCGACCGCGTCCACCACGGTCGTCTCCGACCTGGGCGCGGCCCACGCCCCGCCGGCGTACACCTCGGACACCCCGGTGGCGGTGGCGCAGGAGCCCGGCGGAACGGGAAGCCGCCGCCTGCTGCTCACCGCGCCGGACTCGGGCGTCCTGCACTACGCGCTGGTGACCAACGGGGCGACGGCTCCCTCGGCGGAGCTGCTCGCCAAGGCCCGCTCCGAACTGACGGCGTGGGCTGCGAAGGAGGTCAACCAGCGGAAGGGCTAGTCCAGTCGGCCGCCACATGGCCGAGCCGGACGCGCTGCGGGTGGTCGCCGACCGGCACGGACACGACCTTCTTCCCGGTGGCGAAGTCGATGGCCGTGACCTGGTCGGTGCCGCTCTCGGAGACCACGCAGGACCTGCCGTCACCGCTGACCGTGGCCCAGTAGGGCTTGGAGGCGGTGACGAGCGGGCCCTCCTGGAGGGTGGCGCGGTCGACGACGGTGGCGTAGTCGTCCATGGTGCCCGCGACACACAGCTTGCGCCCGTCCGGGCTCATCGAGATGCCGTGGTGACGCGAGTCGTTGACGAAGGTCGTGCGGTCGTCGCTGGTCGCCGGGTTCTTCGGCAGTGTCTTGGTGCGGGTGATCTTGTCGGCGGCGATGTCGTACTCGAAGAAGCCGTTGAAGAAGGAGACCTGGAAGTACAGCTTCGACTCGTCCGGCGAGAAGACGGCCGGGCGGACCGCGTCGGAGTGGTCCTTCAGGCCGAGCGCGTCCAGCTGCGGGCGCATGTCGATGATCTTGACCTGCTTGTACGTGGTGGCGTCGACGACGGTGATGCGCCGGTCGCCCTTCGTCCAGTCCAGCCACGGGGCGTCGGTCTGCGTGTTCACGTCGCCGATCGCCATGTTGTAGATGTACTTGCCGTCCTGCGTGAAGATGTTCTCGTGCGGCTTGTCGCCGGTGCCGAACTTGCCCAGCTCCTTGCCGGAGACGATGTCCAGCACATGGACGGTGTTGGAGGTCGAGGCCGACACCGCGACCCGCTTGCCGTCGGGGGAGACCGCCATGTGGTCGGAGCGGTAACCGGACACGGGGAAGCGCCAGTTGAGCCGCCCGGAGGCGAGGTCGATCGAGACGACGTCGGCGAAGCTCGGCCGGGAGACGACCACCGAGGTCCCGTCCGGGGTGGAGTACATGTCGTCGACGAACTGGTCGTGGCCCTCGCCGACGCTGTTGCGGATCGCCATGAAGTAGATCCACTTGATCGGATCGGCGTTGATCGCCGCCATCCGCTCGTCCTTGTCGGGGATGACGTTGATCCGGCCGATCTTCGCGAAGTCACCGGAGGAGCGGATGACGTCGGCGGTGCCGTCCCAGTTGTTGCCCACGAACAGCACCTCGCGCAGCGCGGCGGAGGAGCCCGGGGCGGCCGCGGTGGCGACGGTCGCGGGAGCAGTGGCGGTCAGGGCGAGGGCTGCGGCTACGGAGCACAGGTGCCGGCGTCGGATGACGGGCATGACTGCTCCCCTCTCTGCTGTGGGGTTGCTGCTGTGGGGTGAGCGTTGTGAGTGGGACATGCCAAAGCTGGGCGCGGAAACTGAACACACGCGCTTTCAGAGTGAACTTACTGCAAAGTAAGGAAGGGGCGGCCTTCTCCACAAGACCGCGTGCACGACAAAATCAGCGTTCGAACGACGAAGGGAGAGCCGGGTGCCGGGCAGACTCAGAGCGCCGACCGGCCGCTACGGCGGCAAGACCGCCGAGGAGCGGCAGGCGGAGCGGCGCCGGCGGTTCCTCGACGCCGCGCTCCAGCTGTTCGGCGACACCCCGGGCTTTCGCGCCACGACGGTCGCGGCGCTCAGCGAGACGGCCGGGCTGTCCACGCGTCAGTTCTACGAGGAGTTCCGCACCCTCGAGGACGTGCTCGCCGAGCTGCACCTGAAGGTCAACGGCTGGGCCGAGGCGGCGGTGCTGGAGGCGGCAGCGGGCGCGGCGGACCTGCCGCTCGTCGAACGCGCCACCGCGATCTTCCGCGCCTACGCCGGGAACGTCGCCGCCGATCCGCGCAGGATCCGCATCACCTTCGTCGAGATCATCGGCGTCAGCCCGCGCCTGGAGGAGCAGCGGCTCGCCCGCCGGGCCGGCTGGGTCGAGCTCATCTGCGCCGAGGCCGACGCGGCCGCCGCACGCGGAGAGGCCGCGCCCCGCGACTACCGCCTCGCCGCGACGGGCTTCATCGGCAGCGTCAACGGCCTGCTGCACGACTGGAGCGCCGGCTGGGTCGACGCGACACTCGACGAGGTCGTCGACGAACTGGTCCGGCAGTTGCTGGGGATCCTGTGGCCGCCGGGGTGGAAGCCCGAAGGATGACGGCGGTTGCCGGTCGCCCTCACCCCACGGCCCCGGCCCCGTGGTGCGCCTGCCCGTTGATCACACCCCGGCCGCGCCGAGTTGCCGGGCGGCGGCCTCCACCGTCTGCGCCAGCAGCGTGGCGATGGTCATCGAGCCGACACCGCCCGGCACCGGTGTGATCAGCGAGGCCCGCTCCACGGCGGAGTCGAAGTCGACGTCGCCGACGTTCCCGGCGTTGCACCCGGCGTCGATCACCACCGCGCGGGGCTTGATGTCCTGGCCCTTCCTGGGCTGGTGTGCTGCTTCGCCCAGGCGCACGGCATCGACTTCCGCGGGGCCGCTCCCCGGTGGTGCTCCACCTCAGCGCCAGTCACGGCCCGGTCCCACCCTGACCGAGCCCGGTGAGGCACCTGCTACTCGTCCCAGGCCTGGACCAGGGTCTGCTCGGCGATCTTGCCGCCGCGCAGCGCGATCATGGACTCGGACAGGACACGCACCCCGTCCGCGTACTCGCAGCTCTCGCTGTAGGCCGCCTCGTCGCCCTGGATGACACACCGCTCCAGCTTGTGCGACATGTCACGGCTGTAGACGTCCTCCAGCATCCTGCCGATCTCGTCCCGGCCGCGCAGGACCTTGGGATGGCTGGGCTGGGTGGTGCGGTCCACGATGCGGAACTCCGCGTCGTCGGCGTACAGGGAGAGCAGGATGTCCGGGGTCTGTCCTTCCACGCCCCGGCGCAGGGTCTCTCGGTCGAAGGCGGGGTCTGCCGCGGTTCCCATGATGACCTCCTTCGAAGGGCCGCGACCCGGCGGGAGCGGGCCGCGAGCGGCCTCTCCTGTCGAGCGTCCTCCCGCCCGGCGGGCACGGCAAGCGCAGCCGGGCACCGGGCCTGGCGGGTGAGCGGCACCGCCCGCCGTGTTGCGACCGGCATGTTGCTCAACACGACGTGTCATCGCCGCCGTTGGGCTCGCCGCCCCCACCGGCCGGGCCGCGACGATGGCGAACGCGGCCGACGCCGAAGCGAAGAGCCGTCCCCACCCCGAGCACACGGACGAGATCCGCGGCCCTCCTCGCAGCCGGCCGGGCTCAGTCCGCCGTGGCCAGGAACTGCGTCGCCGCCAGCTCCGCGTAGAGCGGATCGGCCGTCACGAGCTCACGGTGCGTGCCGACGGCCCGGACCCGCCCCGCGTCCATCACCACGATCCGGTCGGCCATCGTCACCGTGGACAGCCGGTGCGCCACGACGAGGACCGTGGTCGTCCGGGCCACGTCCGCGACGGTGTCGCGCAGCGCCGCCTCGTTCACCGCGTCCAGCTGCGAGGTCGCCTCGTCGAGCAGCAGCAGCCGGGGGCGGCGCAGCAGCGCGCGGGCGATGGCGACGCGCTGCCGCTCACCGCCCGACAGCTTGGTGCCGCGGTGCCCGACCAGCGTGTCGAGGCCCCCGGGCAGCCGGGAGACCAGGTCGTCGAGACGGGTCGTCTTCAGCACCCGCGCGAGGGCGTCCTCGTCCGCCTCCGGATTGCCCAGCAGCAGGTTGTCCCGCAGGGAGCCGGACAGAATTGGCGCGTCCTGCTCCACGTAGCCGATCGCGGCGCGCAGCCGGGGCAGCTCCCAGTCGTTCAGGTCCCGCCCGTCGAGCGTGATCACGCCCGACTCGGGGTCGTAGAACCGCTCGATCAGGGAGAAGACGGTGGTCTTGCCGGCGCCCGACGGGCCGACGAACGCCGTCATGCCCTGGGCGGGCACGGTGAACGTCACTCCGTGGTGGACGTAGGGCAGGTCGTCGGCGTAGCGGAAGCGCACGTCGGCGAAGGCGAGGGCGGCGGGCTGTGCGCCGGGGGAGGGCAGCGGCGCGGCCTCGGCGGCCGGCTCGGCGGGCAGCCGCAGCGCCTCCTCGATACGGGTGAGGGCCGCGGCGCCCGTCTGGTACTGCGTGAGGGCGCCGACGACCTGCTGTATCGGCGACATCAGGTAGAAGACGAACAGCAGGAACGCCACCAGCGTGCCCACGTCGACCGCGCCGGTCGCCACCCGTGCGCCGCCCACGGCGAGCACCGTGATGAAGGCGACCTGCATGGCGAGCCCCGCCGTGTTGCCCGCGGCCGCCGCCCACTTGGCGGCCCGCACACTCTGCCGCCACGACTCCTGCGCCGCCTCGTGCAGCGTCCGCTCCTCCCGGTGCTCCGCGCCGGACGCCTTCACCGTGCGCAGGGCGCCGAGGATCCGCTCCAGCGAGGCCCCCATGACCCCCACCGCGTTCTGCGCCTGCCGGCTCGCCTTGTTGATGCGCGGCACGATCACCCCGAGGACCACCCCCGCGCCCAGGATCACGGCCAGGGTGACGCCCAGCAGCACGGCGTCCACCAGGCCCATCATCACCACCGTGGCGACGAGGGTGAGGCCGCCCGTACCCAGGCCGACCAGCGAGTCCGTGGTGACCGCGCGCAGCAGGGTGGTGTCGGAGGTGATGCGGGCCATCAGGTCCCCGGGTTCGCTGCGGTCCACGGCCGTGATCCGCAGCCGCAGCAGATACGACGACAGGGCGCGCCGCGCGCCGAGCACCACCGACTCGGCGGTGCGGGTCAGCACGTACGAACCCAGCGCGCCCACCGCCGCGTTGGCCACGACCAGGGCCGACATCGCCAGCAGGGCGCCGGTGATGGCCCGGTCGTGTGACAGGTCGTCGATCAGGCCCCGCGCCACCAGCGGCAGCAGCAGTCCGGTCGCCCCGGTGACCAGCGAGAGCAGCGCCCCCGCGAGCAGGGACCAGCGGTGCGGCCGCACGTACCCGACGAGCTGCCGCCACGCGGGTGTGGCGGTCTCGGTCTCTGCGATGCTCACGGCGCTCCCTCGGCGTCGGCGGAGCGTTCAGGCTACGTCGCCGCCGACCCCCGCGGCCTGCCCTTTCCGCCCCTTTCCGCGGAGAGGAGGGTGGCCGATCCGTGCCCGTTACCGATCAGTCGCGCGTAGGGTCGAAAGGAACGGACCCGGCCGACGAAGGAGTCAGCACCATGGCCCAGGAAGTACGCGGCGTGATCGCACCCGGAAAGGACGAGCCGGTGCGGATCGAGACGGTCGTGGTGCCCGACCCGGGCCCGGGCGAGGCCGTGGTGCGGGTGCAGGCCTGCGGGGTGTGCCACACCGACCTGCACTACAAGCAGGGCGGCATCAACGACGAGTTCCCGTTCCTGCTGGGCCACGAGGCCGCGGGCGTGGTCGAGTCGGTCGGCGCCGGCGTCACCGACGTCGAGCCCGGGGACTTCGTGATCCTCAACTGGCGTGCGGTGTGCGGGAAGTGCCGGGCCTGTCTGCGCGGGCGGCCCTGGTACTGCTTCGACACCCACAACGCGCGGCAGAAGATGACCCTCGCCTCGACCGGCCAGGAGCTGTCCCCGGCCCTCGGCATCGGCGCCTTCGCGGAGAAGACGCTGGTCGCGGCCGGGCAGTGCACCAAGGTCGACCCGGGCGTCGCCCCGCAGGTGGCCGGGCTGCTGGGCTGCGGTGTGATGGCCGGCATCGGCGCCGCGATCAACACCGGCAACGTGGGCCGGGGCGACTCGGTCGCCGTCATCGGCTGCGGCGGTGTCGGCGACGCGGCCATCGCCGGATCGCAGCTGGCCGGAGCGGCGACGATCATCGCCGTCGACATCGACGACCGCAAGCTGGAGACCGCCCGGTCCATGGGCGCCACCCACACGGTCAACTCGCGCGAGAACGACCCGGTCGAGGCGATCCGCGAGCTCACCGGCGGCTTCGGCGCCGACGTCGTCATCGAGGCAGTCGGCCGCCCGGAGACGTACAAGCAGGCCTTCTACGCCCGCGACCTGGCCGGCACGGTCGTCCTCGTCGGCGTCCCCACGCCCGAGATGAAGCTCGAACTGCCCCTGCTCGACGTCTTCGGCCGCGGCGGAGCCCTGAAGTCGTCCTGGTACGGCGACTGCCTGCCCTCCCGCGATTTCCCCATGCTGATCGACCTGCACCTGCAAGGACGCCTGGACCTGGGCGCGTTCGTCACCGAGACCATCCAGCTGGACGAGGTGGAGAAGGCGTTCGAGCGGATGCACCAGGGCGACGTGCTGCGCTCGGTGGTGGTGCTGTGATGACGACGCGCGTCGAACTCCTCGTCATCTCCGGCCAGTTCAGCCTCGACGGCGGCACCTGGGACGTCGACAACAACGTGTGGATCGTCGGCGACGACCACGAGGCGATCGTCATCGACGCCGCCCACGACGCCGACGCCATCGCCGAGGCCGTCGGGGACCGCCGCCTCACGGCCATCGTGTGCACGCACGCTCACAACGACCACATCGACGCCGCCCCCGCCCTCGCCGAGCGCACCGGCGCCACCATCTGGCTGCACCACGACGACCTGCCGCTGTGGAAGCAGACCCACCCGGACCGCGAGCCCGACGCCTGGCTGGTCGACGGCCAGGTCATCGAGGCCGGCGGCGCCGACCTGCGGGTGATGCACACCCCGGGGCACGCGCCCGGCGCGGTCTGCCTCTACGACCCGGGGCTGGGCACCGTCTTCACCGGCGACACCCTCTTCCAGGGCGGGCCCGGCGCCACCGGCCGTTCCTTCTCGCACTTCCCGACGATCATCGACTCGATCCGCGACCGGCTGCTCACCCTGCCGCCCGGGACGACGGTCCGCACCGGCCACGGCGACTCCACGACCATCGGCGCGGAGGCCCCGCAGCTGGAGGAATGGATCGCCCGGGGCCACTGACCGCGTGTCGCCTGTAAAAGGCGACACAAGATGTCCGGCTTACCCGTCACAGTGAAGGCGACAAGCAGCCACGGTCACGGGAGGTCGGACATGTCAGCTCCGTTGCAGGGCAAGGTCGCACTGGTCGCCGGGGCGACCCGGGGCGCCGGACGGGGGATTGCCGTCGAACTCGGCGCGGCCGGCGCCACGGTCTACGTCACCGGCCGCACCACCCGCGAGCGCCGCTCGGAGTACGACCGGCCCGAGACGATCGAGGACACCGCCGACCTGGTCACCGCGGCCGGTGGCCGCGGGGTCGCCGTCCCCACCGACCACCTCGACCCGGCGCAGGTCCGTGCCCTCGTGGACCGGATCGCGGACGAACAGGGCCGTCTCGACGTCCTCGTCAACGACATCTGGGGCGGCGAGAAGCTCTTCGAGTGGGACACCCCGCTCTGGGAGCACGACCTCGACAACGGCCTGCGCCTGCTCCGGCTCGCGATCGAGACGCACGCCGTCACCAGCCACCACGCCCTGCCCCTGCTGCTGCGCAACCCCGGCGGCCTGGTCGTCGAGATCACCGACGGCACCGCCGACTACAACGCCGAGACCTACCGCAACAGCTTCTTCTACGACCTCGCCAAGGCGTCCGTGCTCCGCATGGCCTTCTCCCTCGGTCACGAACTCGGCCCGCGCGGCGCCACCGCCGTCGCCCTCACCCCGGGCTGGATGCGCTCGGAGATCATGCTGGACGCCTTCGGGGTACGGGAGGAGAACTGGCGCGACGCCCTGGAGCGCGTCCCCCATTTCGCCATCTCCGAGACCCCGCACTACGTGGGCCGGGCCGTGGCCGCGCTCGCCGCCGACGCGGACGTGGCGCGCTGGAACGGCCGGTCCCTCTCCAGTGGCGGGCTCGCCCAGGAGTACGGCTTCACCGACCTCGACGGCAGCCGCCCGGACGCCTGGCGCTACCTCGTGGAGGTTCAGGACGCGGGCAAGCCGGCGGACACCACCGGCTACCGCTGACCCGGACGGCCGGGAAACCTGATCTCTGCAATCAACCGCTATGCACCGAAATACCCGCCCCGTGCCGGTGGGGTATGTCACTGTTCCGTCGCAGCGCGGCCGATCGCACAACCGGAACCCGCCTCCGTCCGTCTAGCTGTCAGACATCGCAGACCCACTTCCGCGAAAGGGCTGACCAGCCATGGGGGACGTACGCAGACGGAGTGCCGTCGCACTGGGGATCACCGGACTGGTGGCACCGCTCACACTCGCGCTCGGCGCCACGCCGGCGCAGGCCGCGAGCTGCACCACGCAGACCGGCCCGTACCAGAAGCAGGTGGAGAAGTTCCTCGGCCGTCCGGTCGACGGAAAGCAGTCCGCCGCCGACTGCAAGGCCATCAAGGCCTTCCAGACCAAGCACGGCATCTCCCCGAACGTCGGTTACGCCGGATCCGTCACCTGGGGCGTGATGGACTTGATGCAGAAGCAGAAGGCCGTCGGGACGAACCCCAACAAGGACGGCAAGTGCCCGGTGAACAAGGGCCGGATCGCCTGTGTGAACCTCACGCTCCAGCTGAGCTGGATCCAGGACGGCAAGAAGCTCGTCTACGGCCCCGTCCCGGTCCGCACGGGCCGCGACGGGTACGAGACCCGCACCGGCCTGAAGAAGATCTACTGGCGCAACATCGACCACGTCTCGTCCATCTACGACGTGCCGATGCCCTACGCCCAGTTCTTCGACGGCGGCCAGGCCTTCCACTCCGTCGGCGTGAGCATGTGGAACCCGCCGGGCTCGCACGGCTGCACCAACATGACGAAGACCGACGCCAAGAAGTACTGGTCGCTGCTGAAGAAGGGCGACGACGTCTTCGTCTACGGCCGCAAGCCGGGCACCTGATCCCAGGCACCCGGCTCGCTCCCGACGTCCCCTACTGGGGTGCGTCCCCGAAGTCCGGGATCTCCAGCCTGACACCGCCCTGCCGCGCGGACTCGTGCGCGATGATGCCCGGCAGGGTGTAGCGGGCGGCCACCCAGGCGTTCACCGACGGCAGCGTGCGGTCGTTGACGGCGGTCACGAAGTCGTCCACCAGGAAGTGGTGGCTGCCCTCGTGGCCGTTGTGGAGGTGGTCGAACTCCCGCGGCAGTCGCGCCCGGTCGTGCACCGGCGCCGACCCGGAGGTGAAGGCGGCCCGCAGCTCCGGCGCGATGTGCTGGAGGGAGGGGTCGTCGGGCGCCATGGTGGGCTTGGGCTCCAGCAGTTCGCTGATGTCCTTCACCCCCTGCTTGTCCTGCCACAGGGCGACCGTGGCCAGCTGCTCCATGCTCGCCTCGGTGCCGAAGAAGCGGAAGCGTGACTCCCGTATGTGCGAGGGGTAGCCGACCCGCCGGAACTCGTTCGTACGGAACGAACCGCCGCCCGCCACCTCGAACAGCGCGGTGGCGTTGGAGACGTCGTTGCCGAACTGGCTGACGTCCTTGTCGAAGACGCCGTCGCCCCGGTCGTCGACGACACCGATCGCCGACACACTCACCGCGTGCGTCTTCCAGGCGCCCAGCACCCCGCCGACCGCGTGCGTCGGGTACAGCAGCGGGGGATAGCTGGCGGTCGCCTTCCAGTTCTCGCCGCCGCTGTACTGGTAGGCCTCGTAGAACCCCAGGTCCATGTCGTGGACGTAGTCGCCCTCGGCGTAGAAGAGCCGCCCGAAGGCGCCCTCGGCGATCTGGTTGCGGGCGTGGACCGTGGCCGGGTTGTACTCGCTGGTCTCACCCATCATGTAGGTCAGCCCGGTGGCCTTGACCGTGTCGATGATCGCCGCGATCTCCTCCGTGCTGATCGCCATGGGGACCGCCGAGTACACGTGCTTGCCGGCGTTGAGGCCCTGGAGCACCAGCGGCCCGTGCGTCCAGCGCTGGGTGAAGATCGCAACGGCGTCGACGTCCTCCGACTCCAGCATGGCCTGGTACGACGGGAAGGTGCCCGCCAGCCCCTGGGCGGAGGCGAGGTGCGCGGCCCTCTCGGGCAGCAGGTCGGTGACATAGACGTCGCTGACGCCGGGGTGGGCCTGGAACAGGGTGGCGAACTGGCCCGAGAACTGTCCGGCGCCGACGATGCCGAGGGAGAAGGTCATGGAGCGCGTGCCCTTCACTGGGAGAGGATGAGGTTGATCTGGTCGTTGGTCCGGTCGAGGCTGCTCACGGGCTTTCCGTTGCCGTAGATGTCCTCCATCGCGGGCGACATCAGTGCGGTCATGTCCGCGGAGTAGCTGGCGATGGGATAGGAGAAGGTCCGGAAGCGCCTCTTGTCGGTCAGGGGTTCGGTGAACGCCGAGACGTCGATGCCCTTCTTCCGGTACGCGGCGACGGCGGCCTCGGTCCCGGCCGTGGTGGCGGGGAAGACCACCCCGGACCTGCCGACGACGGTCTGGCACCGGTCCGAGGCCAGGTAGGCCACCCACTTGCGGGCGCCCGCCTTGTTCTTGGCGGCCTTCGTGATGGAGTCGGCGAGGCCGTTCATCATCGTGGCGCGCTTGCCGGTCGGGCCTTCCGGCGTCAGGGCGGTCTTGATGTCCTTGCCCTTGAAGCCCGCGTACGTGGAGATCATCCAGGCGCCGTCGAAGGCGGTGGCCGCCTTGCCCGCCGCGACCTGGGTGTTCGCCTGGTTGGACTGGACGTTGTAGTCGGACAGCGGCGGCATGTAGCCCTTCTTCGCCAGGCCGAAGTACCACTGGATGACCGACTGGAAGGTCTTGCTGTCGTACTGGTACTTCGTGCCCCAGCGCGGCTTGTCGAGGTAGCTCCACCCGGCGGAGGCGGCGAAGTTGCTCCACTGGGTCTGGCCGTCGCCGAACCCGCCGCCGTTGCTGGCCATGCCGTACACCTTGACGTTGTTCTTGTCGAAGCCCGGCTCGTCACCCCGCTTGCCGTTCCTGTCGACCGTGAGATGCGCGATGGCCTTCTCGAAGGTGCCGCCGTCCTTCGGGTTCCAGGAGAGGTCGTTCAGCTGCTCTCGGGTGAGCCCGGCCTCCTGGGTCATCTTCTCGTTGTAGAAGAGCGCGACCGTGTCCCAGTCCTTCGGAGCGCCGTAGCGGTGGCCGTCCTGGCCGATCCAGTTGGCGGCGAGGCCCGGCTGGTAGTCGGAGTCCTCGATGCCGAGGTCGTCGAGCGGTTCGAGGACCTTGAGGTCGGCGAACTGGCCGAAGTTCTGGATGTGATCGGTGAACACGTCCGGCTGGGTGCCCGCGATGAAGCCGGCGGTGAGCTTGGTCCAGTAGTCGGACCAGCCCAGCTGCGTGATCTTCACCTTGAGTCCGGGGTTCTCCTTCTCGAACCCCTTGGCGCAGGCCTGGTAGGCGGGCAGCTGGTTGGCGTCCCACAGCCAGTACGTGACGGTGTTCGCGGAGGATCCGGCGGCACCTCCTTGCGCGCAGCCGCTGACCAGGGACAGCGCCAGCGCTCCGGTCGCCGCGACGAGCGGACGAAGTCGAATTCGCATCACAGTCCCCTTACTTGATCCCGGTGAAGCCGATGGAGCTGACGATGCGGCGGGCGAAGCAGGCGAACAGCACCAGCATCGGCAGTGCGGCGATCAGCGTCGCGGCCATGAGCCCGGACCAGTCGACGCCGGTCGCGGGGGTCTGCGCCCGGAAGACCGCGAGCGCCACGGTCAGCACGCGTGAGCTGTCGCTGTAGGAGACCATCAGCGGCCAGAAGTAGTCGTTCCAGGAGGTGATGTACGTCAGCACGGCCAGCGTGATGATCGGCGTGGACGCCATCGGCAGGACCACCCGGAAGAAGATCTTGACCTTTCCGGCGCCGTCGAGCAGCGCGGCCTCCTCGACCTCCTTGGGGATGTTCATGAAGAACTGCCGCAGGAAGAACACCGCGAACGGGGTCATGAACAGGCTGGGCAGCGCGATGCCGAGGAGCGTGTCCACCAGGTGCAGCTGCTTGATGAGCACGAAGTTCGGCAGCAGGGTGAAGATGGTCGGCACCATCATCCCGGCCAGGAACAGCCCGAACACCTTGTCCCGGCCGCGCCAGCGCAACCGCGAGAAGGCGTATGCGGCCATCGCGGAGAAGAAGATCTGACAACCGGTGATCAGGGTCGAGACCAGCACCGAGTTGAGCAGGTAGCGCCAGAAGTCCAGCCCGCCGCCCGCACCGCCCTGCGCGATCGCCTCCTCGGACGACTGCAGGCCCAGGGCCCGTTCGAAGCCGCTGGTGGTGAGGTCCACCGGCAGGGGATGGGTGGGGTCGGCACTCAGGCCCGCGTTGGTGGAGAGCGCGGTGCGCAGGATCCAGTAGAACGGCAGCAGGGTGATGAGGACGATCAGTCCCATCACGGTCCAGGCGGCGGCCCGCCCGAAGGGGAACCTGCGCCGGACCGGCCGCAGGGTCGTCGGTGTCGTGGTCGTCACGGCAGCCATGGCGGTGTCTCCCTTCCGTCAGCCGAGGTCGGTCCGGCCGGCTCGGGTGAGCCGGTACTGGAGGATGGTGATCGCGCTCAGCACGACCAGCAGGGCGACGGACATGGCCGAGGCGTAGCCGAACTGGAAGCGGCCGAAGGCAGAGCCGTAGATGTAGTACTGCAGCACGTTGGTCGCGTTGGCCGGTCCGCCCGCGGTGGTCACGGCGACGGTGTCGAACACCTGGAACGACCCGATCACGGTCATGATCAGCACGACCGCGAGCACCGGTCGCAGCAGCGGCATGGTGATCCGCCAGAACATCCGCCACTCGCTCGCGCCGTCCACCCGGGCAGCCTCGTACATGTCGCCCGGGATGGCCTGGAGGCCGGCGAACAGCAGCAGGGCGGTGTAACCCACGTGCCGCCACACGTTGATGAGCGCGATCGTCGGGATCGCCCAGGTCTCGTCGGCGAGGAACGGGATGCGGTCCATACCGAGGCCGCTGATGATCTCGTTGCCGATGCCGAGCTGGGTGTCGAGGATCCACAGCCATACGAGACCGGCGACGACGTTCGACATCAGGTACGGCGTCAGCACGATCCCGCGCAGCATCGCCGACCGGGTCAGCCGCTGGAGGAGCACGGCGATGGCGAGCGCCGCCACCGTCTGGACGCCGATGTTGATGACGACGTACTCGACGGTGACCCACAGGGAGTCCCAGAAGATGGGGTCGTTGACCATGCGGACGTAGTTGTCCAGGCCCACCCACTCCGCCGGTGTCAGCAGGTTGTAGCGGGTGAAGCTCAGGTAGATGCCCCGCAGGGTCGGCCAGAGCAGGAAGACCAGGAAGCCGAGCAGCGCCGGCGCGATGAAGAGCGCGGCCAGCCGCCCGTCCCCCCGGTCCTCGCCGGACACCCCCTGTCGCGTCCCGGTCCTGCTGCGTGCCTCCGCCGCGTCGCCCGTGGGCAGACGCGACGGAGGACTGCTGGAGGCGATGGTCATCGGGAGACTCCCTCGCTGCGGCGGCTCGTCCTCTGGCGAGACTTACTTTTGGTGCGAAACAATTGCTGCGTCAAGAGGCCTGCAAACATCTTTTCCCAGGAACCACCATCGCCGTAGAGTGGTCATGTTGGTTTCAGTGCGAAAAAAATGGGTGAGGGGAGTCGGACGTTCATGACCGAAGGCACCGCCGCCTGGCTGCCGCTGAGCCACGGGGAGCGCTCCGTGGCGATCGAAGTGCTCGTCCACGGCCCGCTGTCGCGCACGGAACTCGCCCGCAGGCTGGGTCTGTCGGCCGGGAGCCTCACCCGGCTGACCAAGCCGCTGATCGAATCCGGCCTGCTGGTCGAGGTGCCCGAGGCGGGAGTGCCCGCGGAGACGCGCCAGGGCCGCCCCTCCCAGCCCCTTGACGTCGTCACCGACTCGGACTTCTTCCTCGGCTTCAAGATCACCGAGGACATGGTCTACGGCGTCGTCACCACCCTGCGCAGCCACATCGTCGCCCGCCACGACCGCCCGCTCACCACCCATGACCCCGCCGAAGTCGCCGACGTGCTGGCCGGGATGACCGCCGAACTGGCCAAGGGTCACCCCCGGCTCGCCGGTATCGGCATCGGGGTCGGCGGCTTCGTCCAGGACCGTGCCGTGGTCGGCGAGTCCCCCTTCCTGCTGTGGCGGGACGTCCCGCTGGCCGACCTGGTCGAGGAGCGCACCGGGCTGCCGGTGGTGGTCGAGAACGACGTCGCCGCCCTGGTCGAGGCCGAGACCTGGTTCGGCGCCGGGCGCGGCCTGGACCGCTTCGTCGTCCTCACCATCGGCGCCGGCCTCGGCTACGGGCTCGTCCTGGGCGGCAAGCGGGTGCCCTTCGCGGAGGAGGACCGCGGGTTCGGGAGGCACTGGATCGTCGACCCCAACGGGCCGCTCACCCCGGACGGCAGCCGCGGCAGCGCCGTCTCACTGCTGACCATCCCCAGCATCCGCTGTCAGATCCGGGCCGCGACCGGAAGCGACCGGACCTATGAGGAGATCCTCGCCCTGGCCGCGGCCGGGGATCCGATGTCCGCACGGGTCGTCGACGAGGCCGCGCGGGCCCTGGGCACGCTCGTCGCTCAGATCTCCAACTTCGTCATGCCGCAGAAGATCCTGCTCGCGGGGGAGGGGGTGGGGCTGATGGACGTGGCCCGCGAGACGGTCGAGGAGCGGGTTCGCGAGCACCGGCACCCGCTGGCCGCCCCGGTCGACCTGGAGACGAAGGTGTCCGATTTTCACGACTGGGCGCGCGGCGCGGCCGTGTTGGCCATCAAGGTGTTGGTCCTGGGGTCGGCCGAAGTGTGAACAGCCTCACGTTTACCGGGAGATGGACGTGATCAGTAACACTGTCCGGAATGCCCCTTTAGCTCGTGATGACTCACATCGCCTTCACGTCGGGCGACGTATGCTTCACAGCATGTCCACCACTGTTGAAACCTCATCCGAGCGATCGGCTGACGAGGTCAACGAGGAGATCCGCGCGCTGTGGCGCCGGTCGGGCGGGACACTGAGCGTCGAGCAGCGCGAGGAGTACCAGCGGCTCGTCCTGGAGTGGGCCGCCGCGGCCCCGCAGTAGGCACCGGCGGCCTGGCACCATCCGGGCCCGCTGACGCATCGGAATCTCGTCATGGGGCACCCCTGATCCAATGGGTGCCCTTCTCGCACTGTCCTCGGCGGTCGTCTACGGCATCGTCGACTTCGCGGGCGGCCTGCTGTCCCGGCGCGTGCATCACGCCGCCGTCACCTTCCTCGGCCAGCTCGGCGGGCTGCTGCTCGCCTGCACCGCCGCTCTCCTCCTGCCCGCCGACGCCGTCCACTCAGCCGACCTGCTGTGGGGCGCGCTGTCCGGCGTCGGCAGCGGCACCGCCATGTGGTTCCTCAACCGCGGGCTGAGCCGAGGGGACATGAGCGTCGTGGTGCCCGTGAGCGCCGTCACCGGGGTCGCGCTGTCGGTGCTGTGCGGGGTGCTGGTCCTCGGCGACCGTCCGGGCGCCGTCGCCTGGCTGGGCATCGCCGTCACGGTGCCCGCACTGTGGTTCGTCTCCGGCGGCCGGGGCGGTGCGGGAAGGGGGGCGGCGGACGGACTGATCGCCAGCGTGGGTGTGGCCGTGCAGTACCTCGCCCTCGGCCAGGCCGGTTCCGGCAGCGGCCTGTGGCCCGTCGCCGCGGGCCGGGTCGCCGCGGTCCTCGTCCTCCTGCCGGACACCGCACGTCACGCCCGCCGGCTGAAGCTGCCGCCGGTCCGCTGCGTCCAGGCCGTGCTCATCGGGGCCGGGGCGGCTCTCGGCCTCGTGCTGTATCTGCTCGCGGCCCAACGGCAGTTGCTGGCCGTGGCCGTGGTCCTGGCCTCCCTCTACCCGGCCCTTCCCGTGGTGCTGGGCCTCGCCCTGCTGCACGAGCGGATCAGCCGCCGTCAGGCGGTGGGGCTGCTGGGGGCGGGCATCGCGACCGTGCTGCTCACCCTGGGCTGAGAGGCAGGCCCCGCGACGGCCCGCCACCGGCCTCATCCCCAAGTGGCCGAGTAGTACTGCCGATACGCCTTGCGGTCCTGCTCCGCTCGGATCCACCGGGTCGCGACCAGGGCGATGAGACTGCCCGCGATGACGAGCATGCCGGGACCCACATTGCGCGGGTCGGTGAGGCGGCTCAGCAGCGTGGACACATCGGTGCCCGTGATCGGCGCCGACGAGCCCGGTGAGGCGGCCCCCGGCGACGCCGACGGCGCCGGCGCTGCGCCCGCGCCGCCGGCCGACTTCGCCACGATCAGCTTGACCCCCAGCTCGGTCAGCGCCTTCGTCACCGGCTGGAAGAACGTCGTACCGCCCGCCGTGCAGTCCCCGCTGCCGCCCGACGTCACGCCGAGCGCGACGCCGTCGGCGAACATCGGGCCTCCGCTGTCGCCGGGTTCGGCGCACACGTTCGTCTCGATGAGTCCGGTGACCGTGCCCTCGGGGTAGTTGACCGTCGCGTTGAGCGCGGTCACCTCTCCCTCGCGCAGTCCGCTGGTGCTGCCGCTGCGGAAGATCCTCTGCCCGACCTCCGCGTCGGCGACGCCCGTGATCCGCACGCCCTTGCCCTCACCGACCGCCACCACGTCCGCGTCCTTGCCCGCACGGCCACCGTCGTACTTCACCAGGGAGTAGTCGTCGCCGGGGAAGCTGCCCTCGAGCGAGGTACCGACCTGGTCCCGGCCCTGGTCGTCGGCGAACCAGACGGAACCGTCGGGCCCGCAGTGCCCGGCCGTGAGGATGAAGTCGCTCTTTCCGTCAGTCACGTTGAACCCCGCCGAACAGCGCCCGGCGGTCGACAGGATGGGCTGGGCGCCGTTGATCCGGGTGGTGAACGTGCCCTCGGTGCGCTCCATGCGCACGAAGGATCCGATGCCCTCGGCGACGTCGGTCATCCGGGACCAGTCGGAGGCGGAGACGGTGCTGTCGCCCCGCACCACCACCTGGTTGCTCTTGTAGTCCAGGGCCCACGAGGTTCCGGAGACCCTGGGGGCCGAACGCAACGTCGCCGCAGCGGACTTGAGGTCGCTCATGCTGTGCTCGACCATCTTGGCCTGCGCGCCGGCGCGCTTCACCTCGGCGGCCGCCTTCGCGTCGGTGACCGCGACGACCGGCCGCCCGGCCTTGTCGATCCAGCTGCCGGCCGTGCGGGAGTTCCCGAGCCGGGACACGAGGTCGGTGCCCTCGCCGGTCCTCGGCGGCGCGGTGAACGGGACACCGATGGACGGGGCCGGTGGCTCGCTCGCCACGGCGTTGGTGACCATCGCTCCTCCGAGGAGGAGTCCGCCGACGGCCGCCAGCCGTGTCACTCGCCGGACGACCCGTCGTCGTGCGTGCCTCATGCATGGCTCCCGAACCCGAACATCACGGTCAACACCGCGGGACCCCCATTGAGTTGAGTGCCCTTCATCCATACGGGAGGGAGCCGTGCCGTGTTCAGCGCACCGGTGATCTCTTCGGCGTCACCCGGCGGCCGGGGCCGCGAGCAGGGCCCCGCTGCGCGCGTCGCCCCATACCGAGTCCGGATCGACGTAGGGCCGCAGCAGGGCGGTGAGCGCCGGGTCCCCACGGCCGTTCAGCTCGTCGGAGGCGATCTTGCGGGCGATCCCGGCGAGGAAGTCCGCCACCTGCACGCGCGCGTCGTCGCGCGCGACGACGAGCCGCAGCCCGGCCAGGCCGATGCCGGCCCGCCGGGCCGTCCCCTCGATCCACGCGATGCGGTCCGGCGTCAGCATGTTCTGCCGGTCGTGCACGAGGTGGACCGGCCGCCCGTGCCCGTTCCAGAGCGCGGCCGTCCGTACGATCGCCGGGAGCAGCGGGTTGAGCGGCGGGATCAGGGGCGGCCCGGCCAGGAACCCGTCCCGGTAGGACACCGCACGGGGCCGGGTCGCGGCGAGCCGCTCCAGGATCCTTGCCGCGTCCGTCCGCGGATGCGCGTGGCGCAGGGTGTCGACCGTGCCGTAGAAGGCGTCCACCGGGTCCCCGTCGTGGCGCACCCGCAGCAGTCGGTTGGCCGCCTCGAGGAACGCCCGCCAGCCGTCCTCGCCGAAGGCCGGGCGCCCCACGCGGAACAGGGCGGCCGCCTCGGCCGGATCGTCCAGCAGCAGGCTGACGGTCCGCTCCACCACGAAGAAGGTCTTCTCCATGAGGTGCACCCGCGCGTGCCCGTGGATCGGCCCTTCCGGCGCGAGCAGCCACTCCAGCACCGCGCGGTGCTTCTCCCGCAACAGGTGGTTCGCCTTGTACTCCTCGGCCGGTGACCGGATTCGGTCCCGGATCTCTCCCACCGCCGCCGCGGCCGACGCCACGGACAGCGAGACGCCGGCGTGCGCGAACACGTCCGTGTTCCCGCCGGTGAGGTTCTCACCGTCCGACCCCGACTCGTCGCAGGCGATCTCCAGGAACGCGCCCGCCGCCCCGCCCCGCGCCCCGTCCGCAAGATTCCCGCTCACCGCACAGCCCCCTATCGTGTGCCCATGACCAGGATCCCGCACGAGACGTCCGGTGAACCGAATCCCCTGCAAGCCCTCACGCTCGACCGCCTCCGCCGACGCACCAGCATGAAGTGGCGCACCTACCCCGAGGACGTGCTGCCGCTGTGGGTCGCCGAGATGGATGTTCCGCTCGCCGAGCCCGTCGTGCGGGCCGTCACCGACGCGCTCCACCTCGGTGACACCGGCTACCCGGCCGGCACCGCCTACGCGCAGGCCCTGGCCGCCTTCGCCGGGAAACGGTGGGGCTGGGACGGGCTCGCCGTGGAGCGCACCGCGATCGTGCCCGACGTCATGCTGGGTGTCGTCGAGATGCTCAAACTGGTCACCGGCCCCGGCGACACCGTGATCGTGAACCCGCCCGTGTACCCGCCGTTCTACCTGTTCGTGCAGCACATGGACCGGCGGGTGGCCGAGGCCCCGCTCGGCGCGGACGGGCGCATCGACCTCGATGTCCTGGAGGAGGCCTTCCGGCAGGCGGTGGCGGGCGGGCGGCGGGCCGCCCACCTGCTGTGCAGCCCCCACAACCCGACCGGCACCGTGCACACGGCCGAGGAGCTGTCCGCCGTCGCCGGGCTCGCCGAGCGGTACGGCGTGCGCGTCGTCGCCGACGAGATCCACGCCCCGCTCGTGCTCGGCGCCGCCGGCTTCGTGCCGTATCTGAGCGTGCCGGGCGCCGAGCGCGGCCTCTCCCTGATGTCGGCCTCGAAGGGCTGGAACCTGCCCGGCCTCAAGGCCGCCCTCGCGATCGCCGGGCCGGGGGCCGCCGCCGACCTGGACCGGATGCCCGAGGAGGTGGGGCACGGTCCCGGCCACGTCGCCGTGATCGCCCACACCGCCGCCCTGCGCGACGGCGTCACCTGGCTGGACGCCCTGCTGGCCGGCCTCGACAGCAACCGGCGGCTGCTCGCGGACCTGCTGGCCGAGCACCTGCCCGCGATCGCCTACCGGCCGGGCGACGCCACCTACCTGGCCTGGCTCGACTGCCGCGCCCTCGGGCTCGGCGACGACCCGGCCGACGTCTTCCTGCACCGCGGCCGCGTCGCCCTCAGCTCCGGCCTCCCCTTCGGCACCGGCGGCACCGGACACGCCCGCCTCAACCTGGCGGCCTCGGCGGAGGTGCTCACGGAGGCGGTGCGGAGAATGGCGGCGGCGCTGCGCTGAACCCGGGGACGCGCTCGTACACTTCCCGCCATGGACGACAGGACGCTGGACGCACTCGGCGCGGGCAAGTACCTGCTCATCACCAGCTACCGCAGGAACGGCACGCCGGTCGCCACCCCGGTCTGGGTGGTACGTGACGGGGACGCGCTCGGCGCCTGGACGCCCACCGAATCCTGGAAGGTGAAGCGGATCCGCAATCGCGCCGACGTGCTGGTCGGCCCCTGCGACCTGCGCGGCAACCCCACCGGCGACCAGGTGCCCGCGACGGCGGAGATCTGCGACCCGGCCACCACCGCCCGCTACCGGAAGCTGATCGCCCGCAAGTACGGCCTGACGGGCCGGCTGACCCTGCTCGGCAGCCGGCTGCGCCGGGGCCTGGACGGCACCGTGGGCATCCGCATCGTCATCTGACCTCCGGCAAGCGCTTTCGACCACGGGGGAGTAGGCGCCCCGTGCGCGGGAAAGGGCACCTGCCATGAGCCGAACTCCCGTCCTGCGCGCAGCCGTCGTCGGCACCGGCCACCGGGCCCGGCTGTTCACCCGCGGCCTCGCCGAACGCCCCGGCCATGTCGTGGCCGCGCTGTGCGACCCCAGCCCGACCCGGATGGCCTTCCACAACCGGCTGCTGGCCGAGACCGGCGCACCGGCCGCCACCCCGTGGCAGCCCGACCGCTTCACCGACCTGCTCGCCGAGGAGGGCATCGACGAGGTCGTCGTCACCACCGTCGACGCCGAGCACGACCGCTACATCGTCCCCGCCCTGAAGGCGGGCTGCCGGGTCGTCACCGAGAAGCCGATGACCGTCGACGCCGGGCGCTGCGGCCGCATCCTCGACACCGTCCGCGAGACCGGCAACTCCCTGACCGTCGCCTTCAACTACCGCTTCAACCCCGTGCACGAGAAGGTCCGCGCCCTGCTCGCCGACGGCGCGGTCGGCGAGGTGCTGTCGATCCACTTCGAGTGGCTGCTCGACGTACGGCACGGAGCCGACTACTTCCGCCGCTGGCACCGCGAGAAGCGCCACAGCGGCGGCCTGATGGTGCACAAGTCCTCGCACCACTTCGACCTGGTGAACTGGTGGCTCGCCGACGAGCCCCGGGAGGCCTTCGGCTACGGGCGGCTCGGCTTCTACGGCCGCGAGGCGGGGGAGCGGCACGGACTGCGCCGGGACTACGAGCGCGCCCACGGAGCCGAGCAGGCCGCCGACGACCCCTTCGCCCTGGACCTCGCGGCCGACGACACCCTGCGCGCCCTCTACCTCGACGCCGAACGCGACGACGGCTACCTGCGCGACCGGAACGTCTTCGACGGGCCGGTCACCATCGAGGACGACATGTCCGTGCTCGTGCGCTACGCGCGGGGCGCGACCATGACGTACCACCTGACCGCCTACTCGCCGTGGGAGGGCTACCGGGTGATGTTCAACGGCAGCGCGGGCCGGCTGGAGCTGGAGGTCGAGGAGAGCCGCTGGCAGTCGCCGCGGACCCGGATCGCGTCGGCGGCCGGCGCCGTGCACGGGGACACGGCGGCCGCGCCCGCGGGCGGCGCCCGTCTGACCCTGCGCCCGCTGTGGCGGCCCCCGGTGGACGTACCGCTCACGGTCGCCCACGAAGCCCACGGCGGCGGTGACCCGCGCATGCTCGACGCGCTGTTCGGCCCCGCCGACCCCACCCGCCCGGCGGACACCGCCGCCGGCACCCGTCCGGCGGCCACCGAACGCGACGGAGCGCTGGCCCTTGCGGTCGGGCTGGCGGCCAACCGGAGCTTCGAGACGGGGCGGCCGGTGCGCACCGACGAGCTGATCACCGGCTGAGGGAGTGTCAGGTCCAGGCCCGGTACGGCTCGTCCAGCAGCTGGAAGACCGGCTCGCCCCTTACCGGGTCCTTGGCCGTGGACAGCCGTACCCGGTCCCCGCTGTGGATGCCGATCGGCGGGCCCATCACCCGGCCGCGCACCACGAACCCCTCGGACATCTCTATCTGTGACACGTTGCGTGCCGCGGGGGTGTTGCGGTGCACCACCGTGGAGTGGCGGACGGTGCCCGTGCCCTCGGCGCGCTCCGTGCGCAGCTCGCTGCCCCGGCAGACCGGACACAGCAGCCGGTGGTACATGGCGGTGCCGCACCAGGTGCAGCGCTGGAAGAGGATGGCCTCGGCGTTCTGGCCCCTCGGGTCGAGCAGACCCGTCGCGGAGCCGGCTGCCTGCTGAGCGACGCTTCCTGAGTGGTACACGCTGGTCAACTCCCTGCACTCGGCCGGAATCCGCGCACGCGATCACCCGCGCACACGTGTGCGCGGTTCGCCGTGCCACCGTGCACGCAGCACAGAGTATGGCACTCAGTGCCACTCGTAAAGGCACTCCGTACCCTCAATGTGCGGGGGCTCAGCCCCGCCCCAGCGTCGATTCGATCTCCTGCACGACCCGCCACAGCGGCGCCCCGCGCCGCGACACGACGACCACCACGTCCTCGGGCTGCTCCACGGCCGGCGGCACCGGCGCGCCGCCGAACGCCGACCGCACATAGGCCAGTGCGTGGTCGACCGTGGTGCTCGCCTCGCCCTGACCGTCCGAACGCAGCCAGGAGCGCAGCGCGTTGTTGTGCGCCGCGACCACCGCCGCCGCGATCACGTCGGCCTGAAGGGTGCCGTCCCGGCGGGCGGCGAAGCGCCTGCGCAGATACTCGGCGAGGGCCCGCTCGTAGCGCCACACCACCGACAGCTCGTAGGCACGCAGCCCCGGCACCTGCTTGGTGAGGCGGTAGCGCTGCACGGAGAACGTCGGGTTCTCGGCGTACATCCGCAGCACCAGCCGGGCCGCCTCGCAGACCCGCCCCACGGGTTCGTCGCCGTCGGAGCCGTCCGCCAGGAAGGCCGTCATGTCGGCCAGGCACCGCTCGTGGTCCGGGAAGACCACGTCCTCCTTGGACGGGAAGTAGCGGAAGAACGAGCGCCGTCCGACACCCGCGAGCGCCACGATGTCGTCGACGGTGGTCTGCTCGTACCCCCGCTCCAGGAACAGCTGGAAGGCCGCCGCCACCAGGGCGTCCCGCATGGGCGGCTTTCCGGGGCCGGCCTCGGCTTTCTCGGAGCTCATGAGCGCGAACGTAGCACCCGGGAGAGCCCTCATGGCACTCAGTGCACTCGGCGAGGTACTGAGTGCTCTGCCCGCCGGGCCGATCGGCCTTCTGAACCGCGGGCACGGCGGCCGCGTATCCAACGGCAGGAGACGATCCTCGAAGTCGGGCGCCCCCGGGCCGGACGAAGGAGAGCAGCGTGTCGACACCGTCCGAGCCCCGGCCGCCGCACGACGGCCCGGCCCTCGAACCCATCCGCGTCCTGCGGCCCCGCCGCACCGACGCGCTCGCGGAACTGATGCGGGAGTTCCACCAGGACACCGGCCAGGAGCCCGGCGGCCACGAGTCCGTCGCGCTGCCGGGGAAGCCGCCGGCCGGATCGGAGGCCCTCACCCAGGAACTCCCGCCCGTCGCCCGCGAGAGGCGCCGGCGCACGGACGCCGTGCCCCCGGGAGCCGGGCTGCGCCGCGCCGCCGTCGCGGTGGCCGTCCTCGCGGCCGCGGTGATCGGCTTCGGCGGTGCGCTCCTGCTCCGCGGCGAACACCCGGACGACAGCGCGGCGCCCGCGCCCCGCCCGCCCGGGTCCGCCGCCTCCACTCCCGACCCCGCACCCGCCCCGCCCACCCCGCCCGCCACGGCACCCGTGGACCCCGACGGTGTCGGCACCCTGCGCGAGGGAGCCACCGGCCCCGAGGTGACCGAACTCCAGCAGCGCCTCCTGCGCATCCCGGACGTCTACCGGGACGGCTCCACCAGCGGCCGCTACGACCCGGCCCTCACCGCCGCGGTCGCCCGCTTCCAGCTCTGGTACGGCATCCGCGGCGACGAGACGGGTGTCTACGGCAACGACACCCGGGCCGCACTGGAGTCCCGCACCCCGGCGGGCCCGAGCTGATGTGTGACCATGGCCGGCATGGACGAGTTCATCGACCGGCTGAACCCCGACATGTACGTGGTCACGGCCGCCGCGGGCGGTGAACGGGCGGGCTGCCTCGTCGGATTCGCCTCGCAGTGCTCGCTGCGGCCCGTGCGGTTCGTGGTGTGGCTGTCCGAGCTCAACCACACCTTCCGGGTGGCCCGGAACGCCGAGGTCCTCGCCGTGCACCTGCTGGGCCGCGAACAGCACGGCCTCGCCGAGCTGTTCGGCGGACACACCGGCGATCGGACGGACAAGTTCCGGGACGTCCGCCTGCGCGAGGCGTACGGCGGAGCCCTCGTCCTGGAGGACGCGCCGGCCTGGTTCGTCGGCCGGATCGTGACGCGCGCGGGCGGCGGCGACCACATCGGCTTCGTCCTCGACCCGGTCGAGTGGGGCGGGCACGAGGGCTACGACGGGCCGTTGCTGCGCCTTTCCGACGCCCTCACCATCGACCCCGGCCACCCGGTCGACTGACGCGGCTCCCCGTATGTCGAACACCGGGCAAGGGCTGGGGAAAGCAGCGGTACGGCAGGACCACCAGGCGTCACCCTGGGCCGGGGCGACGCACGAAGCGCCCGAACCGCCGCGAAACGAAGGCCACGCCCATGAACGGCTCCCGCATCCCGGGCCTGGTGCTGCCCACTCTCTTCCTGGTGGCCCTGCTCGTGGGCCTGTGGTGGTACTGGCGTCACCGCGGGGACTCGTGAGGCGGACGTGACGCCTACCGGTCCTGAACCCCGGGAACCCGGACGTCCACCACGCACACGTCGTCCCGCCGCTCGTCCGGCAGCATCCGCGCGAGCAACGGCCCCAGCGACCCGGGCCCGTCGCCGTGCGGAGCCGCCACCGCCTCGGCCAGCTGCTCCAGACCCCGGTCGATGCTGTCCGGAGGGTGCTCGACCAGGCCGTCGGTGTACAGGATGAGCCGGTCGCCCGGGTCGAGACGGAATTCCGCCTCCTGGTAGACCGGTGAGGCGGTCGCCCCGAGCAGCATGCCGCCGGGGCGGCGCAGATACCGCGCCTCGCCGTCACGCAGCAGCAGCGGCGGGGGATGCCCCGCCTGCGCCCAGACCAGGCGCCGGCGTCGGGGCTCGTAGCGGGCCAGCACCATCGTGGCGGTCGCGTGGGAGTCGCGGGAGTGCAGCAGCAGTGTGTTCAGCCGGGCGAGCGCCCCGGTCAGCGACGAGCCCGTGATGACCATGCCCTTCGCGGTGAACCGGAGCTGGGCCATCGTGGCCACGGCGTCGACCCCGTGCCCGGCGACATCGCCGACCACCAGCAGCGCGTCCCCGTCGGGCAGCTCGATGGCGCTGAACCAGTCACCGCCGACGTGCACCCCCGACTGGGCCGGCAGATAGGCGACCTCGACGCGCAGCCCGGCGAGGTGCACGGGACGGTTGGCCATCGGCAGCAGCGCGTGCTGGAGCCGGGAGGCCAGGGTCCGCTCGGCCTGGAGGACGTCGTGCTGCGTCAGGATCGCCCGCTCGCTCTCGACCAGGGCCAGCTCCGCCCGCCGCCGGGCGGTCATGTCCTGCACGAAGCCGTGCACCTCGACGGGCGTGCCGTGCCGGTCGGCCACCGCTTCGGCCACCAGCCGCAGATGCCGGATGACGCCGCTCGTCCGGATCCGGAACGGCACGTCGAACGGCCGCCCCCCGTGGACGAGTTCACCGACGGCGCGCGTCAGCGCGGGCGTGTCCTCGGGCAGGGCGAGCTCCGGCACCTCGGACAGGCGCACCGGGCCGTGCGCGGGATCGCGGCCGACGAGGGAGAACACCTGCGTCGACCAGGAGGCCTCCTGCGTGACCAGGTTCCAGTTCGCCCAGCCGAGATTGCCCAGCCGTTGCAGGTCCGCCAGCCGCTGCTCCTGCCGGTCGGAGGAGCCGTGCCGGATCCACGAGACGACGAGGGCGTCGCCCAGCGGCGCCACCCGGGCCGTGTACACGGACAGCTCGGCGACGCCCGCCACGACCTCCTCGTGTGCGAACGGCTCGCACTCGCAGGCCTGCCCGGTGGTCAGCACCTGCAGACAGCACTGCCACAGCGGCTCGGCCGCCAGGGCCGGCCGCAGCTCCATCAGCCGCCGCCCGGCCGGTTCCTCACCGGTCCGGCCCAGCAGGTCGCCCACCTGGGCGGTCGCGGCCTCCACCCGGAAGTCCTCGGTCTCGCCCGTCGCGGACCGCAGCGGCGTGAGCAGCATCGCCGCGACCGGCAGCGCCTCGAACAGCGCCTGCACCGCGTCCGTGGCGGCGTCGGCGTCCCGCTCGGGCGGGGCGTCGAAGGCCCGCAGCCGGCCGGCGCACAGCCTGGCGACGCCCCGCAGATGGGCGCGGTCACGCCCGGTGAAGGCTCCGGCACGGCCGCGCAGCACGCCGATGCAGACCTCTGCCGAGCCCGCCGTGAGCACCGGCAGCCAGGCGCGCGAGCGCCACCGTTCGGGAGGGTCACCGATGAGCAGGTACTGCCGTTCGTCCGCGGCGAAGTCCTCCAGCCAGCGCGGCTCGCCCGCCCGCAGCGCGTCCTGCGCCGCCATGCCGCTCAGCGGCGGCACCTGGCACCACTGGGCCGCGAGTTGGTCCTCGATGCCCGCGTGCCCGACCAGCCCGAGGCCGCCGTCGGGCCTGCGTGCGTAGATCAGGACCGCGTCCGCCGACATGTCGGGCCCGAGATGCTCCAGCAGGCACCGGGCGAGGTCGTGCGGTGTCATCACCCGAACGAGGGCCTGGCCGAGTCGGGCCAGGGCGGCGGTGACGTCGTCCGGCGCGGCCGACTGCTCCAGAGCGTCCGCCCCGCCGTCGGGAGCCCCGAAGACGGCGGACTCGCTCGCCCCGCCCGGGCCGTCCGGCGCCGGAGCGAGGCCGCCCAGGGTGATCCAGCACTCCTCCAGCAGGGTGTGACGGGCGGCCTTGGCCCGCTGGAGCAGCTGCTCGCCCGCCGCGTCGGCGGTACACCCGCTCAGCGCCATCACGGCGCCCTTGGCCCGTTCCACGACAGCCGAGGTGGCCGCCTGGTCGCGCAGCCGGTCCAGCTCGGCGCGCTGCCGGGCGACGATCTTGGCCAGTTCGACCAGGTCCGGTGCGGCACCGGGCTGCGCCGGCGTCACAGGCTCGCTCGTCACGCGTTGAGCATTGCACACCTGGCCCGATTCGAAGACCGCCGTGTGCTCACGGACTGCTCGACCGCCCCAGGCGCCCCATCGGTCACGTCATCCTCGCGGGGACGTCAGTGGCCGTCGTACGGATACAGCCACAGCCGTAGCAGCCGGCTGAGCCGTGGCATCACCAGGTACGTCAGCACCGGCAGCAGCACCAGCGGGAAGACGGCGGCCCGCAGGGGCAGCGGCCAGCCGGTGGTGTGGGGCGTCACGAGCCACTGGACGAGCAGGGTGAAGGGGTAGGCGCCGAGGAAGGTCGTGAGGACCATCTTCCACCGGGGCGGAGCCTGCACGGTGGTGCCGGGCAGGCTGAACCAGGTCTCCATCCCGGTCGTCGACTGGCGTTCGCTGCTGACCTCGGTGGCGATGTCCTCGATGCGCCGGTGCCAGTGCGCGCGCTCCTCGGACTCCAGCCAGGCGGCGAGCCGGTGCTGGTCGGACCAGCGCAGCACCGCGTGGTAGCGGTGGCCGTCCTCGGGCGCCAGCCAGGAGACGCCCTCGTTGCCGGGGAACTGTGTCCGGCGCAGCGGGTGATGCCGTGCGCCCACTCCTCGAACCGCTGCTCCCGGCCGGGGCGCACCTGCCAGGTCAGGACCGTGGTAACCGGCTCACCGTGCCGGACGTCCGTGGTGCTCATTCCTCCGCGGGTGCCACGCTCGGCGTGGGTCATGCCCGCCCGCTCACGGCTGGCGGTTCGCCTCCACCAGCGCCTGGGTGACCGCCCGGACGCTGCGCGCGATGTGCTGGAGCTGCATGACCTCGGCCGCGTACAGCTTGATCGTGTGCTCGATGACCCCCTCGTGCAGGCCGAGGCCGGGCAGGTCGGCGCGGGCGGTCTGCAGGGCGGTGCGGGCGACCCGGATCTCGTTCTGGACCTGGATCTGGGCATGTCGCGCGAGGAGGACCGGGTGGCGGATGAACACGGGGTATCCGGCGTAGCGCGTGGGCACCAGCTCGCGCAGCCACTTGGCCGCGGAGCGCTCCCAGTCGTAGCTCCCGGGGGTCTTGACCTGGCAGGGCCAGTCCGGGCTGATGCGCGTGGTCGTCAGGGGCATGATCATCGCTTCCGGGTGTGCGGCGTCGTGTGGGTGGACGACGGGTCGGGGCGGCCCCGGCCTAGGGGATGACCGGGGCCGCCTCGAACACCCGGGACGCCGGAGTGGGTAGGACCCGGCTCCACGGGTGCGGAACGGATCCGGAAACAGCCGGGTCGCGATCCGTGAGCAGTATTTATATATGCCATCTGGTTTGCAAGAAGCATGAAAACATTCATGCGTGCTTTGTTGTGGAAGGTCCCCATGTGGGGTCGGCCGCCTGCCGCTCAGTCCCTGAGGAAGAACTGGTGCTGGTCGGCGACCTGCTCGTACTCCTCCAGCCGCGCCTGCGTCCGCTCCGGATCCGCGTCCGTCATGGCCTGCAACAGCGCCGAGCACATCACGCCCGGAGCCGCGTAGGAGTCGAAGACCAGTCGCGAACCGGTACCGAGGGCGAAGACGACGTCCGCCTCGTCCGCGAGCGGACCGAGCGCCAGGTCGGTGATCAGAGCGACCTTGAGCCCCGCGCCCCGCGCGACCCGCACGGCCGTCAGGGTCTCCTGGGCGTGCCGGGGCATGGAGAACGCCAGCACCCACGTACCACCGGCCTCACGCGACTGAAGCAGCGCGTCGTAGGCGACGCTGCCGCCCCGCGTCACCAGCCGCACGTCCGGGTGGATCCGGCGGGCGGCGTAGGCGAAGTACTCCGCCAGCGAGACGGAGATGCGCAGGCCGAGCACCGTCAGGGGGGCGGACGACGAGAGCTTGCGGCCGACGTCGATGACCACGTTCGGATCGGCGAGGTCCCGCCGCAGGTTCTCCAGGTTCTCGATCTCGGCATCGACCGCCGCCTGCAGTTCGTTGCCCCGCATCTCCTCGGCCGGGCCGACGGCGAGGGTGCCCAGTGCGATCGACTGGAGCTTCTCCCGCAGCGACGGGTAACCGCTGAAGCCGACCGCCGAGGCGAACCGCGTCACGGAGGGCTGGCTGACGCCGACCCGGTCCGCCAGGTCCGTGATCGACAGGAACGCAGCCTCGGTGATGTGCTCGATCAGGTACTGCGCGATGCGCCGCTGCCCCGGGGACAGCCTGGGCCGGTCGAAGAGTGCCCTGAGCTGGGCGGACGGGGAGACCTCCGCTTCAGGGGCGCCCTTCCCCGAAGTGATCGCGGATGCCTGTGCGCGTGCCTGCTGCGGCGATGGCACCGGTGCGCCTCCTTCGTCTCCCACGGACGTTCAACATAGCTCACGCACCGTGGTGACCAGGGTTTCTCCGGACAGCATGAGCTGCCCCGCACGGGGTTACCCGTACGCCGGGCGGGAACCCGCCGCCGCACACGACCCCGAGAGGAGCCACCTGCATGACCGTCCCCGAGGAGAACCGGCCGAAGACGCAGACCACCGACGAGCTGCTGGAACGCCAGGACGAGAACCGCTCGCGGCCGCCGGGCGCGAGCGGCCGCACGATGCGCGAGGCCTTGGAGGAGGCCGAGGTGCGCCCCGACGACTACGACGACCGGTAGGGCCATCCCCGGCATCCCCCCGACCGAACCGACGACGCTTCCGGCAGGTGAGACGGCATGGGCGCGCTGAGTGCGCTGGAACAGACCCTGGAGAACCGATGGGACGCGCTGTGGGCGCGGCTCCTGGACAAGGAACCGGTCGAGGTCCTCGACGCCTTGCGACGCGAGTGCGACGCCAACGCCGTCGTGTGCCGTGAGGGCCGCGTCATGGTCCCCAACGCCTACGACGTGGAACTGCCCGACGACGTGCACGACCATCTGACCCGCACCGGCACGGACGTGGGCGAGGCGCTCACCGACAGCCTGTCCCGCCACGCGGAACGCCGCGGTTACGAATTCGCCGGCCCGCTGGCGGTCCACGTGGCGAGGTGCCCCGACGTGCCCAACGGCCGGTACCGGGTGGCCTGCCGGGTCATGCGGCACGTGAGCGCGGACGGGTTCTTCTACGCGACCCACTGACGACGCGCCCTTTCAGGCCCTCAACGGCGATACACCGTGATCGAGTGCCCGACGTCATCGACGGGGCGGCTGCCGCGGATCAGCGCGGCCAGCCGCCCCGTGGCCTTCGCGGCCGCGGAATCCGACACGACCAGCAGCCCCCGCACCTCACGGACCGGTACCCGCCGCGGATCCGAGGCCTTGATGCCGTAGAAGGAGGGCACCCCGCTGCCCTTGTACACGAGCCAGACCCGCTCGCCCGGATACCGCTCTCTCAGCCGGTCCGCGAGCCGCCCGAGATCCTGCCCCCAGTCCACGTTCGAGTCGTGCAACCACTCCCGGGTCCTGCCCGGCCCCCCGAACGCCTCGTTGGAGTACGGCAGATAGTAGGGGTACGCCCGCACCGAACTGACGGCGGCGCATGCCACCAGTGCGGCCACCCCCACGGACACCCGCCGCCGCACCACGAGCACGCAGCCCGCCGCCACCGCGAGGAACAGCGGCAGGAACACGGCGTACCGGGTCCCGAAATCACGTGCCCCCTGCATGGCCGCCGCCAGCAGCACCAGGGGAACGGCCAGCACATACGGTGCGACAGGCCGCAGCCGCCGGACCACCGCAACGGCCACCACACCCCCGGCCCACAGCGCGAGCATCCCCAGCGGCGTCTTCACCAGCAGCGCGGCCGGCAGGTAGTACCAGAGCGAGCCGTCGTAGAGTCGCCCGAACAAGAACCCCTGCCACGGCCGGTTCTCCAGCCCGAACTGCACCCGCATCCCGTCCCGGTACGCCTCAGGGAAGGGCAGGAGCCGCACCAGCAGCCCCCGCAGCCCGTGCACCACGGGCACATGCTGCTCGGGAGTCCAGCGCAGCCACGGGTCGACCATCAGATACGCGGCCCACACCAGCGCGATCGCCGCCGAGGCCGCCATGCCCGCGCCGGCGACCGCACGCAGCAGGCGCCGGCCCCCCGTGGACGTCCGCCACACCGACGCCCCGGCCAGCACCATCAGCACCGGCACAGCGGGCAACGTGCTCATCTTCGTGGCCAGCGCGGCGCCCAGCGCCACTCCCGCGAGCGGCACGTGCAGCCGCGGGCTGCGGCGCGCCCGCCACACCAGCCATGCCGACGTCAGCACGAACCCGGCGGCCGGTACGTCGAGCGTGGCGAGCGAACCGTGGGCGATGACATCGGGGGAGAAGCAGTACAGCGCCAGTGCGGCCAACCCCGCTGCCGACCCGGCCAGTTCACGGGCGAAGGCGAACACCACCAGCCCGAACGACAGGGTCAGAGCGATCACCGGAAGGCGGGCCCACAGCATCAGCCGCCAGGGATCGTTGCCCGACTCGTACAGCAGATGCCGGCCCGACTGCCCCTGGTCCCCGGAGAAAGCGGGGTCCATGTGCGGGTCGGCGAGGGCGACCCCCGCCCCGATGACCAGCTTGCCGAGCGGCGGATGCTCGGGGTTGTGCCGCAGCCGGTGCTCGTGCACGTACTGCGCGGCCGCGCCCACGTACACCGGTTCGTCGATCGTCGGGGTCTGCCGCACGGCGGTCGTGACCATCGCGAAGGCCATCTGGGCGAGCAGCACGGCCACGAGGAGCGGCACCGGCCACCGTCTGCCGGTCCGGCGTGCGGCGTCGGCCGGTGCCGGAGGCGAGAGCGACACGGGCCGCGGAACGGCGGGAGCGATCCACAGGTCCCTCATGGACCCACTCTGCATCAGCCCCCGCCGTGGAAAGCGCTACCGCCTCACGAGTCGCACCGACAGTCCGTCAGCCGTGTGGACGGGCACGGCCCGCAGCGTCTTCGAGTCCAGCTCGACACGGTCGAACCGGCCGCGCAGCTGCGGAGCGGACAGGACCGGAACGGTCGTCCCCGCGACCGGCGGCCGCTCGGCGTCGAGCCGCAGCGACAGCACACTGCCCCGGCCCAGCAGAACCCGACGGCGCACCGCGAGGGCCGGCCCGTGGTTCCGGCGCAGCTCCAGCTCCAGCGTCGACTCGCCCTCCTGGACGTACGAGCCGCGCACCCGCAGCACCTTGTCCGCGCGCAGCGTGCCGCCCGTGACCCGGACGTCGCCCTCGCCCAGGGCGCCAGGCGACGCGGCCACCAGCGTGCCGGCCTCCAGCACGGTCCCGCCGTGGTAGCGGTTGTGGCCCGTCAGGGTGAGCGTGCCCGAGCCCCGCTTGGTCAGCCCGCCGTCACCCTCGATGTCGTTGCGCCAGCTGTCGGCCGCGTGGAAGCCACCGGCCGTCGCGTCGAGCGTCACGGTGACGTCCCGGTCGAAGGCGCCGTAACCGTCCGCCGCGGCGAACAGGTTCAGCCGGCCCCACTGCTCGAAGCCGTCCAGCAGCACGTACCCGGAGGGCAGCGCGGTCGTCCGCAGCACCTCGCGCCGCTGGTCCGCGGTCAGGTACGGCAGCCGCGTCTCCAGCAGCACCTCCGCGCCCTTCGGCACGGTGAGCGGCTCCTTGCGGCCGCGGCGCGGCAGGACGTACGTCAACCGGTGCCCGACCGCACGGGCGTTGGCCTCGCGGTCGGCGTAGGCGTCCCCGGCGCCCGGGTGGGCGTAGTCGTACAGCGTGTCCGCCGTCGTGCCGGTGCGCTGCGTGAAGTAGGCGAGGGCCTGGGCGCGGGCCGCGGCCTTGAGCTCCGCGTTCGCCGGGTCGGCCAGCGTCGCGGCGGTCAGGGCGGTGGCCATGATCCGGCCGCCGATGACGTCGACGGGGGAGTGCATGCCCGACATGATCCGGGTGTGGCTGAGCTCGAACGCCCGCGTCACCAGCTCCTGGAACCGCTCGGGCACCGCGTACGCCAAGGCCAGACCGGCCAGATGGAAGGCGTTGGTGTGACCGCTGGGGAAACCGCCGTCCTCCGCCGCGTTCTCGGAGCGCTGGCGCAGCAGCTGCGGGGCGACGACCACGTCCGAGTCGTACACCGGGTAGCCGAGGGCGTCCTTCTCCCCGGTGTCGACGACCTCGCTGTCCTCGTTCATCCGCCACGGGCGCGGGTACTGGAAGGCGAACTTGCCCGGGTTGCCCGAGGCGAACGGCCCGCGCACGGTGTCGACCAGCTTGGCCACCCGGCCGAGGTCCGAGTCGTACGAGCCCGCCCCGAGCGCGGACCCGGCCGGGGCGTCGGCGGGCAGGGTGTCGTTGATCTTCCCGGGGGGCGTGCCGTCCGGGGCGACCGTGATCGAGGTGACGGCCTTGGCGCCCGCCTTGTACAGCCCGGCGAGCGGGCCGAGACCGGCGATCATGGCGTAGCTCTGGTGCCGGCGGTCGTAGAGGAAGGCCTCCTTCGCCTGCGCCTCGGTGCGTGCCCGCGTGATACGGGCGCAGTAGCGCATGTTGGCGCGCAGCACCTCGCGGTCCAGGACACGGCCGGTGTTCCAGGCGTCGCCGGTCTTCCACACCTGCGACATGCCGCCCAGGATCCGGACGACGGCGTTGGTCTCCGGGGTCAGGTTCGTGACGACGTTCGACTTGTAGTCGTCGACGAACGCGGCGAAGCCCGTGGCGGCCTTCGCGTCCGCGGCGCCGAGCCACCCGACGAAGGCCGGGGCGGCGACCAGCGCGGCCGAGCCGCCCAGGGAGGTTCTGAGGAAACCCCTCCGGTTCAGGGTGGGGGAGTGGTGCCCGGCGGATGACGGCATGGGTGTGCCTCTCTTCAGTTCTGCGGCCGTGCGGCCGGGTGAGGTCGTGCGATCGTGCCTGATTCGAAGGCCGCGTGGTGTCCCGTCGACGAGGGTTCCGCGGCCGGGACGTGTCCCGCGGGTGAATGCGCGGCCCCGGCTCACAGGAGCGACCGCGCCAGCGCCACCGCGCCCTCGACCGGTGGCACTCGCAGGGGCCTGGCGCGGGCCGTGGGCACCGCTTCGGCCAGGGCGACGGTGAAGGCGTCGTACAGCTCGGGCTGGGACAGCACCGTGCCGCCCGCCACGACCACGTCGTCGACCGCGACCCCTCGGGCGGCGAGCCGGGTGACCAGCGCGGCGAGCGCCCCGCCCGCCTCGTCGATCACGGTCCGGGCGAGCGCGGAGCCGTCGGCGGCTGCCGCGAAGACGACGGGAGCGTGCCGGCCCCACTCGGCGGAGACATCCGTGGCCCTCTCCAAGGCCGCGCCGAGCGCGGGTACTTCGGGCACATCCAGCGCCGCGATGAGCCCGAGCGCGAGCGCGTCGGGCCGCTCCCCGCGGTCGTGGGCGGCCCACACGGCCCGTGCCGCCTCCCGGACGAGACCGGCGGCGCCGCCCTCGTCGCCGAGGACCGCGCCCCAGCCGCCCACCTGGACGGCGGTGCCGTCGGGCAGCCGCCCCACCGCCACCGAACCGGTGCCGGCCACCAGGCCGACACCCTTGTCCAGTCCGGCTGCGGGGACGAGGAGCTGCGCGTCGCCCACGACCAGTGCCGGCGCGTCGAAGCACCGTCGGAGCGCGGCGCGTATCCGCGCGCACTGGCGGGGGGTCTCGCAGGCGTGCCCGCCGACGGCCACGGCGGACGGGCGTGCGCCCGCCGGAAGCACGTCGGCGATCAGCGCGGCCAGCCACCGGGCGGCGGCCGCCGGGTCGTGCGGCCGCCAGCCGCCGCTCGCACGGACGTGGTCGGCCACGGGGGCGTCGCCCGCGAGCGCGCGGAGATGCGTCTTGGTGCCGCCCACGTCGATACCGACCACGAGGGGCGCGAAGTCCTGCACGGAACCTCTTTCGTCGTTGCGCTGAGCTGCGACGGCGGGCGAACCGTGCCTGCGGGACGGGCAGTTGAACGACTAGGGAAGCCCCGGGACGGGCTTCTGGCGGAGCACGGCAGGCGAGTACCGTGACATTCGTTAGGAAGTTAACTAACGAAGTAGAGTGCGTCAAGAGGAATTCCCTTCGCCGCGTCCCGTGAAGACGATCCGAGACGATCGACCCCAGAGCGCGGCCCGTCACCCGTGTGGGGGAACTGTTGGAACCTGACGTGGCAAGAGCCCCCCGCCTGACCGAGAGCGCGGGTGCGGTGTTCGCCGTGCTGGCCGGGGCCGGCCGGGCGACCCGGCCGCAGCTCGCGAGCCTCGCGGGCCTGTCCAAGCCGACCGTGTCCTCCGCCGTCGCGGAACTGGAGGGCGTCCGGCTCGCCGCCCACTCCGGTACGGCCTCCAGCGGCACGGGACGCAACGCCGCCGTCTACCGTCTCGGGCCGGCCGCAGGGGCCGTGCTCGCCGTCGACCTCGGCCCCGCCCTCACCCGGGTCCGCGGCTGCGCCCTGGACGGCACGCTGCTCGCCGAGGCCACCGGCTCCCGGGCGGGCGCCGCCGACGTCGTGCGCGAGGCGCTCGACGCGCTGCCTGCCGACGCCCCGCTGCGGACCATCGTGGTCGCCGTCGGTGACGTCACGGCGCCGCACAAGGAGGGCGCCGGTATGCGTCCGGCGACCGCCAAGGCCGGTCCCGTCTTCGACGCCGTGGCCGTCGCGCTGCCGCCGGGCGTCCCCGTCCACCTCGAGAACAACGTCAACTGTGCCGCCCTCGCCGAGCTGCACGAAGGTGCCGCCCGGGGCCGGAACACCTTCGGCTACCTGCGCATCGGCGTCGGTATCGGCCTCGGCATCGTCGTCGGCGGCCAGGTGCTGCGCGGAGCGAACGGCGCCGCCGGTGAGCTGGCCCGGCTGCCCTACCCGTGGGACGACGGCCGCGAACCCCGCCACGAGGCCCTGGAGGAGTACATCGGCGCACGCTCCCTGCTGCGGCGCGTGGCCGAGGCCTGGCCGGACGCCGACGGGCCGTGCCCCGGCACCGTCGAGCAGCTCTTCGCCCTCGCCGGACAGGGCCGTGCCGCCGCCCGCGCCGCCGTCGACCGCCATGCCGTGGACGTGGGCCGGCTGGCCGCCGCCGTGACCGCGGTACTGGACCCGGGGCTGGTCGTGCTGGGGGGCAGCACCGGCGCGTACCCCCAGCTCCTGCACGGTGTCCGGGCCGAGCTCGCCCGGCTGAGCTGGCCCACCGAAGTCGTCAGCAGCACGGTCGGCGATCTCGGCACCGTCGTGGGTGCCGCCCGGCTCGCGGTCTCCCGAGGAGTCCAAACCGTGACCGAGTCCGCGGGGACGAAGGATTGACGGCTTCCGACTCGATCTGCCAATGTCCGGACAAGCGCTTTCTGAGTCGGCCGGGACGCCGACTCCGGGTGAGCCTCCCGCCCGTACGCGAAGTACGGCAGCCGCACGAGGGCGTGCTTGTGCGACGCCGGCCGTCATGGCCGGGGACCCCACCCGTCAAGGCGACGCGGCCGGGCGAGGCCGTGCCCCCGGAAAGCGGAATCTCCTGCAAAATGCACCCGTGCCGCCTCGGCTGGCGCCGTGCTTCTTCCGCTACGAGGAAAAGGGATTGAAGATGACCAGTCTGGGTGTGCGGCGCTCCCGCCGGCTCGGCCGCGGTGGCATACGCCGCGTTGTTCCCCTCGCTGCCGTGGCCACGGCAGGTGCTCTTCTGCTCTCCGCCTGCGGGTCGGACTCCGGCTCGGGCGGGACCTCCAAGTCGCTGACGTTCTGGATCTCCACGGTTCCCGGGCAGGACGCGGGCTGGAAGAAGATGGTGGCGCAGTACAAGAAGGAAACCGGCGTCGCGGTCAAGCTCGTCAACATTCCCTACGACGGCTACGACGCGAAGCTGCGCAACGCCGCGCAGGCGAACTCCCTGCCCGACGTGGCGGCGGTGCCGAAGCTGGACCCGATCTGGGCGAACAAGCTGATCGACCTCAGCTCCATCGCCAACAAGAAGAGCAACAAGATCAACGGCAACTTCGTCGCCAAGGACTCGTCGGGGAAGGTGCTGTCCATCCCCTCGGACGTCACCGCGTCCGGCCTGTTCATCAACAAGTCGCTGTTCGAGAAGGCCGGCGTCTCCTTCCCGGCCTCGCCCCAGAAGACCTGGACCTGGACCGAATTCATCAAGGCGGCGGACAAGGTCCGGGAGAAGACCGGCGCCAAGTACTCCCTCACGTTCGACCAGTCGCCCTCCCGGCTCCGCGCCATGGTGTACGAGCTCGGCGGGAAGTACGTCCACGCCGACTCCTCCGGCAAGTTCTCGGTCGACGCCGCGACCAAGAAGGCCGTGAAGCGCTTCGTCGAGATGAACGACGACAAGACCATGCCGAAGTCGGTGTGGACCAGCGGCGCCGACCCGTCGGCCATGTTCCAGAGCGGTGACGTGGTCGCCTACTGGTCCGGCGTGTGGCAGGTTCCCGCCTTCGCGGAGAGCATCAAGAAGTTCGACTGGGCGAGCGTCCCGACCCCCGCCGAGCCGGTGCAGGCCAGTGACGTCAACAGCGGCGGCATGACGGTGGGCTTCAACAACAACGGCGACGCGGCCGCCGCCGCGACGAAGTTCCTGACCTGGCTGTACGAGCCGGCCCACTACCAGGCGCTGTGCGAGGCGTCCGGGTTCCTGCCCGTCGAGAGCGGTCTGAACCCGAAGTACCCCTTCAAGTCGGAGGCGGCGCAGGCGGCGTTCAAGCTGTACAACGAGTCGATTCCGCTGTACGCCCCGATCTCCGGCTACTTCAACACCGCGCAGACGAACTGGGTGCTGAAGGGCAAGAGCCTCACCGAGGACCCGACCAAGACGGAGCTCGGCAAGGCGATCAACGGCCAGCAGTCGGTCGACAAGGCGCTGGACAACATCGTGGCCGGCTACAACCAGCAGGTCGGCGGCTGAGCGCAGGCCGACAGGCCCGGGCGGCGGGGTCAAGACACACCGCCGCCCGGCCTCGGGACCCACGCGATGCCGGGCTCATGGCCTGAGCCCACAGGAACCCATTCCACCAGCACGGAGTCAGGAAGATGACCAAACGCGCCCCGGACGTGTCCGCGAGCCCGCCCAGGAGACGCAGTAAGTACACCCTTGCGCCGCTCGTCCTCATCGCGGCCAACGTCGTGCTCTTCGCGCTGTTCTTCCTCTGGCCGGCGGTGATCGGGCTCGTCTACTCCTTCACGAACTACACGGGCGTCGGGGCGTTCCAGTTCGTCGGACTGGACAACTACCAGCACCTGTTCGGGGACTCCGTCTTCTTCGACGCGCTGACCCGGACGCTGCTGTACACCGTGCTCTTCGTTCCGCTGAACTTCGTGTTCTCGCTGCTCATCGCAAACGTGCTGGTGAGCAAGCACGCCAAGGGCGTGTCGGTCGCCCGCGTCTTCTTCTTCATCCCGTGGCTTCTGTCGCCCATCGTCGTGGGTGTCCTGTGGCGGTGGCTGTTCGGTGAGAACTTCGGACTGGTCAACTACGTCATCGAGAAGCTCGGCGGAAGTGCCGTTCCGTGGCAGTCGAACGCGGACCTGTCGCTGATCGTGGTGGTCGTGGCGGCATCCTGGGCCTGGACGGGCTTCTCGATGCTGCTGTTCATCGCGGCGATCAAGAACGTACCGGCGTCGTACTACGAGGCGGCATCGCTCGACGGCGCCGGCCCCTGGCGCCAGTTCGTCAGCATCACGCTGCCGAGCATCGCGCCCACCTCCTTCATCGTCATCCTGCTCAACACGATCCACGCGATGAAGGAATATCCGCTGTTCGCCTCCCTCAACAACGGCGGACCCGGAACGTCGAACAACCTGCTTGTCCAGTACATCTACCAGACCGGCTTCAAATCGGGCCAGATCGGCTACGCGAGCGCCGCGTCGTTCGTGCTCATGCTCATCCTGATGGCCGTCGCGATCATCCAGCTGGTCGTCAACCGGCGGGTGGAGAACCGATGACAACCACAGACATGCCACGCCCGGTCGGCTCCGAGCCCGGACGGGCTGTTTCCAAGAAGCGGCCCCGCGGCGCCGCCGGCGTCGGGCTTCGGCGCGCGGTGCCCGCGACGACACTGCTGTGGGTCCTGGCGGCCCTCTACGGGCTGCCGGTGCTGTGGTTCGTCCTCAGCTCCTTCAAGCCGGCGGGAGACCTGTTCTCCCTTCCGCTGACGCTGCTTCCGCACGACCCCACCCTGTCGGGTTACAAGACGGCGTGGGACAGCGCCAACTTCTCCGGGTACTTCATCAACACGACCATCGTGTGTGTGATCGCGACGATCCTCACGGTGGGAGTCAGCTGCTGCACCGGGTACGCGCTGGCCAAGTACGACAACAAGTGGCTCAAGGTTTTCTTCGTGGGCATTCTGGCCACCACGATGCTGCCCTCCGAGGTCATGCTCGCCCCGCAGTTCCTGGTGGTCCGCGACCTCGGCCTGTTCAACTCGCTCGCCGGCATCATCCTCCCGGCCGTGCTCACCGCGACCGGGTGCTTCATGTTCCGCCAGTTCTTCCTGACGGTCCCCGACGAGCTCATCGAGGCCGCCCGCATCGACGGCGCCCGCGAACTGTCGATCTTCCTGCGGATCATGGTGCCGATCTCCCGGCCCATCATGCTGACGCTCGCCATTCTGTCGTTCCAGTGGCGGTGGAACGACTACATCTGGCCGCTGCTGATGCTCAACGACCCCGAGAAGTTCACCGTGCAGATCGGCATCCAGAGCCTCGTCGGGGCGCAGAACATCAACTGGTCGGTGGTGCTCGGCGGATCGGTCATCTCCATGATCCCTCTGATCGTCGTCTTCCTGGTCTTCCAGCGTTACGTCATGAACGCCGACATCAACGCCGGACTGAAGGACTGACCCACCCGTGCATCTCCCCCACCAGCGCGGCCCGTTGCACGACCTCCCGGACACCCCGGAGGCGTACGACGCCGTCCTCGCCGACGTCACCGAGCAGGCCCTGGCGCGGATGACGCCTCAGGGCAACCTCGAACACCCCGATTGCGTCGACGACATCGGCGACACGTCCCTCGGCATCACCTCGCTGCTGGCCCTCGCCTGGCAGCGGGGCAAGGACCCCCGGCTGCCCGACGCGGTACGCCGCAGCCTCGCCTTCCACCTGCGCGAGCGGGTGTACAACGAGGACAATCCCGGCTACCCCAACCTCCGGGTGCGCGACTCCGGGCTGCCGTACGCCCGGTACACCCTGGCGGCCGGTGCCCATCCCATAGGCGACTGGCCGAGCACGGTGTGGGCCCTGCTCCAGGCGGTCAACGTCCTGGACGCGGCGGACGGCCTCGTCGACGACGAACAGCGCTCCGAACTCCTGACGGTGGCGCAAGGCTACTGGCGGTGGCTGACGGAGGTGACGTTCTTCAACCCGCAGGAGGCCGGCAACCAGGCGATCGGCTGCGTCGTCGGCGGCCTGATGCTGGCCCGGCACCTCCCGCCCGCCGAGGGCGACACGGTGCGGCGCGAGGCCCTGCGGCTGTACGAGGACGAGATCCGCGCCCGCCGGGTCGCCGATCGCGGCGCCCTCCTGCCCCCCGAGCACGGCGGCGCCTACGACAACAACTACGGTCCGATCTCCCTGTCCTTCCTCGCCCAGGCCCACCGGGTCAGCGGCGAGGAGGTCTTCGCCGAGGACGGCGACGCGCTCGCCCGCTACCTCGACGCCCGCCTCACGGGCGGTGGCTTCGACAACGGCGGCCCCCGCTACAGCGAGCAGCACTCCGCCTTCGAATCGGTGCTGGGGCTGCGCTACTTCGGCGCCCGTATCTGCTCCGACCTGGGCCGTTACCGGGGCGACAGTCGTTGGTCCCGGCATGCGTGCAAGGCGGACGGCGGGGTGGACGGCCATTTCGCGTGGATGCTGGTCTGGCAGATCCAGGACACCACGCGCTGGCACCGCACCCCGTCGACGGCGCCGGCCCGCCACCAGCTCCGCGCGGGCACGGTGTCGGTGGCCTTCGACACCCGCATGACCCCGTCCCTCGTCGAGGCGGCGGGCACGTACTACCTGCCCGCCGCCGTCAACCGCCAGCACGGCTTCGGGCCGGTCACCGACGGCTTCCTGCTGTGCCGCCCGATGGGCGAGGTCCGCGTACGTGACGTGGTGGCGGAGGGCCTGAGGGCGAAGCTGGTCACCAAACCGGTGGTCGGCCGCGACCACGTCCTGCGCCATGTGCAGTCCCTGTACGTCACCGACGGCACGACCCTGTGGACGACGGTCGCGGTGGAACGCCTCCCGGGCACGCCGTACCTGCTGGCCGGCCTGCCGTACGCGGCCGACGACGGCGACCGGGTCCGCAGGACCGCCGAACCCCGGGTGACATCGGCGGGCGACCTGCGCCTGACCCACCCGGCCCCGGACGACCCGCACCACTTCGACGCCCGCACGCCCGTCACCCAGGAGCAGGCCGCCTTCGCCCTGGCCGCCGACCCCCGCGGCTACGGCAACCCCGACGAGGGCTGGCACCACCTGGTCGCATCGACGGCCCTGGAGGCGGAACCGGCCCCCGGCGCCCCCGAGGACCTGCACGTCTTCGCGGTCCGCTACGGCCCGGGCGACGACGCGTTCACGCCCGCGTTCGAGCGCGCGGGGACGGCCCTCCAGGTCCGCACCGAGGCGTTCACGGCGGTGATCGGCGAGGCCGCGGGCGACGCGCACGGGGAACCGGAACTGACGCTGTCCGCCTGAGAGCGGCTCACCCGTCGCCGGCCGGGTCCACGACCCGCGGTGCCCGAGCGGCGAGTTCCCTCAGGGGCTCGCCGCTGAGCCGGCACACCTTCCACTCGTCCAGCAGTTCCACCCCCAGAGACGTGTAGAAGTCGATCGCCGGTGTGTTCCAGGCCAGGACCCACCACTCGAAGCGGTCGTAGCCGTTGCGTCGGCAGGTCGCGGCGAGGGTCGCGAGGAGGGCCTTGCCGTGCCCCGAGCCACGCGCCTGCGGCCGGACGTAGAGGTCCTCCAGGTGCATGCCGCGCGTGCCCGTCCAGGTCGAGAAGCGCGGGAACCACAGGGCGTAGCCCATGACCTCACCCGTGCCGTCGTCCTCGGCGATCAGCGCGAAGGCGGCCGGGTGCTCCCCGAACAGCGCCTCGCGCAACTGCTCCTCGGTGGCCCGGGCCTGCTCCTCGGCCCGTTCGTAGGCGGCGAGTTCACGGATCATCGCCCGGATCTCGGGCAGGTCGTCCAGGATGGCGGATCTGATCATGGGCCGATCATGCCTCGCCCCGCACCACCAGGTCCGCCCGCCCCCGGGTCGCTTCGACCAGCTCGGCGTTGCGCTCGTCCGAGCGGGACACCCAGGCCACCGCCTCCTCGTGCGTCTTGCCGAACCGCTCGTGCCGGGCGACCAGTCGGCGGACGCGCTCCGGCTCGGGCAGTTCGCAGAACCACACCTCGTCGAGGAGGGGGCGGACGCGAGCCCAGGCGCCGGTGTCCAAAAGCAGGTAGTTGCCCTCGGTGATGACCAGACGAGCCGTCACAGGCACCGGGATCGCGCCCGCGATCGGCTGCTCCAAGACGCGTTCGAAGCCCGGGGCGTAGACGACGTCGTCGCCGGGCTCGTCGCGCAGCCGCCGCAGCAGGGCCGCGTACCCGGCCGCGTCGAACGTGTCGGGCGCGCCCTTGCGGTCCCGGCGGCCGAGGCGCTCCAGTTCGGCGTCGGCGAGGTGGAAGCCGTCCATGGGGACGTGCGCGACCCACGGGTCACCGGTGCCGTTCAACTCCCGCACCAGGTACTCGGCGAGCGTCGACTTGCCCGCGCCGGGACTGCCCGTGATGCCGAGGATCGCGCGCCGGCCGCCCTGGGGGAGGGCCCGGGCACGGTGGACGAGGTCGTCGAAGGTGAGCGGCACAGGAAGAGTCTGTCACCCGGTCAGGGCTGGGGCGCCGGGAGCCCGGCACCCCCTCGCGCCCCCCGGCGTGTGGCGTGCGCCACTCACTGGAACATCGCCGGGTGGGGAACCGGACCTGTATGACGCAGCTCGGTCTCCCCGAAGACATCCACGCCTGTCTCTTCGACCTCGACGGCGTCGTCACCAAGACGGCCGTCGTGCACGCGGCCGCCTGGAAGGAGATGTTCGACGCCTTTCTGCGTGAGCGTGACGGCGCGGACTTCCGGCCGTTCGAGGCGGCTGACTACGACCGGTATGTCGACGGGCGACCACGCGCCGACGGCGTGCGCACCTTCCTCGCCTCCCGCGGCATCGACCTGCCCGACGGCGGCCCGGACGACCCACCGGGCGCCCAGACGGTGCACGGACTGGGCAACCGCAAGAACGAGCTGGTCCTGGAGAAGATCCGCACCGACGGCGTCGAGGCCTACGACGGGACCCTGCGCTATCTGGAGGCCGTCCGGGCCCACGGAATGAGCACCGCGATCGTCTCCTCCAGCGCCAACTGCCGTGACGTGCTCCGCTCGATCGGCGCCGAGCACTTCTTCGACGTACGCATCGACGGTGTGGTCGCCGCCGAGCGCGAGCTGCCCGGCAAGCCGCACCCCGACACGTTCCTCGCCGCCGCCGAGGACCTCGGCGTCGAGCCGTCCGCAGCGGCCGTCTTCGAGGACGCCCTGGCCGGTATGGACGCGGGCCGCGCGGGCCGTTTCGGGTACGTCGTGGGAGTCGACCGGGTCGGGCAGACCGACGCGCTGTACGAGCACGGCGCCGACATCGTGGTGAAGGACCTCGCCGAACTGGGGGACACGGAGTGATCACACAGCGGGCGTACACAGTCGAGCCCTGGACCGTACGCGAGACGGAACTCAACCTCGACGTCCTGGCGCAGAGCGAGTCCGTGTTCGCCCTGTCCAACGGCCACATCGGCTGGCGCGGCAACCTCGACGAGGGCGAACCGCACGGCCTGCCCGGCTCCTACCTCAACGGCGTCCACGAACTGCACCCGCTGCCGTACGCCGAGGCCGGCTACGGCTACCCGGAGTCCGGCCAGACGTCCATCAACGTCACCAACGGCAAGGTGCTGCGGCTCCTGGTCGACGACGAGCCGTTCGACCTGCGCTACGGGCGGCTCGTCACCCACGAGCGGACCCTCGACCTGCGGCGGGGCGTCCTGGAGCGGGTCTGCGAATGGACCTCCCCGGCCGGGTCGACGGTCCGGGTGCGCTCCACGCGGCTCGTGTCCCTCACCCAGCGTGCGATAGCCGCCGTGGCGTACGAGGTGGAGCCCGTCGACAGCCGAACCCGCGTGGTCGTCCAGTCGGAACTCGTCGCCAACGAGAGCCTGCCCGAGCCGGACGGCGACCCGCGCGCCGCCAAGGCGCTGAAGTCGCCGCTGGAACCGGAGGAGGGCCTCGCCACGGGCAGCCGGCTGCGCCTGGTCCACCGCACGCGCCGCAGCGGCCTCAGGGTCGCCGTGGCCGCCGACCACACCGTCACCGGCCCCGAACGGACCACCACGAGCAGCGAGAGCAACGTGGACGTGGCCCGCCTGACCATCACCTCCGTGCTGGAGCCCGGTGAGCGGCTGCGCGTGGAGAAGCTGGTCGCACACGGCTGGTCCGGCGCCCGCTCCCGGCCCGCGATGAGCGACCAGGTCGAGGCGGCCCTGGCGGCGGCCGGGCACAGCGGCTGGGCGGGACTCCTGGAGGACCAGCGGGCCTACCTCGACGACTTCTGGGCGCGCGCCGACGTCGAGATCGACGGCGACGAGGAGATCCAGCAGGCCGTCCGCTTCGCCCTGTTCCACGTCCTCCAGGCCGGCGCCCGCGCCGAACAGCGCGCCATTCCCGCCAAGGGCCTCACCGGCTCCGGCTACGACGGCCACGCCTTCTGGGACACCGAGGCGTTCGTGCTGCCCCTGCTGACCTACACCGCGCCGAAGTCCGCCGCCGAGGCCCTGCGCTGGCGCCTGGACACCCTGCCCGCCGCCCGGGAACGCGCCGCCCAGCTCGGCCTGCGCGGCGCCGCGTTCCCCTGGCGCACCATCGAGGGCTCGGAAGGCTCCGCGTACTGGCCGGCCGGCACGGCCGCCTTCCACGTCGGCGCCGACATCGCCGACGCCGTCGTGCGCTACGTGGCCGTCACCGGCGACGAGACTTTCGAGCGCGAGGTCGGCGTGGAACTGCTGGTGGAGACGGCCCGGCTGTGGCGCTCCCTCGGTCACCACGACGACCGGGGCGCCTTCCACATCGACGGCGTCACCGGTCCGGACGAGTACAGCGCCATCGCCGACGACAACACGTACACCAACCTCATGGCCCGGGCCAACCTGCTGGCCGCCGCCGACGCCTGCAAACGCCACCCCGACGAGGCCGCGCGGCTCGGCGCCGACGAGGAGGAGCGGGCCGCCTGGCGGGATGCCGCCGAGGCCATGCACGTCCCGTACAACGAGGAACTGCGGGTGCACGAGCAGCACGCGGGCTTCACCCGCTACCAGCGCTGGGACTTCGACCGCACCGGTCCGGACCAGTACCCCCTGATGCTCCACTTCCCCTACTTCGACCTGTACCGCAAGCAGGTCATCAAGCAGGCGGACCTGGTGCTGGCGATGTACACCTGCGGCAGCTTCTTCGAGGAGTACTTCGACGAGGAGCAGATCGCCCGCAACTTCGCCTACTACGAGCCGCTGACCGTCCGCGACTCCTCCCTGTCCGCCTGCATCCAGGCCGTCATGGCAGCCCGGGCCGGCCATCTCGACCTGGCCGGCGACTACACGGCCGAGGCCGCGCTGATGGACCTCGGCGACCTGGAGCACAACACCCGCGACGGACTGCACATCGCCTCGCTGGCCGGCACCTGGATGGCGCTGGTCGCCGGGTTCGGCGGCATGCGGTGCAGCGACGGCACCCTGCGGTTCGCGCCACGCCTGCCCGAGCGGTACAGCCGGCTCGCCTTCAGGGTGGGTTTTCTCGGCCGGTGCCTGCGCGTGGAACTGACCGCCGACCAGGCCACGTACACGCTGAACTCCGGCATGCCCCTGACCATTCGGCACCACGGCACCGAGCTGACGGTGAGCGAGGACGCCCCCGTCTCCCGGCCCCTTCCCGAGCCGACCCACCGTCCGGCCCCGAGCCAGCCCCCGCACCGCGCTCCGAACGCCCGCTGACCCACCGCCCGGGTCAGTCGATTGGCCGAGTTCCGCCCTGCGTACCCCCGCCCCGCGGGTTAGCTTGATCGTGATTTAGGATCATCGGAACACGTCGGGGTAAGGGGCGGAACATGCCTGACGGCGCGAACGCCATCCTCGTTCGAAGGCGAAGACGCGAGCAGGCGGCCGGGCCGCGCGCCGGCATCGTGGTGCGCGGCACCCGGCCGCTCGCCGTGCTGGCCGCCGTCTTCACCCTCGCGCAGCTCGCCCTCGTCCGGCCCGTCCTGGGCCTCGGCTGGGACGAGATCGTCTACGTCAGCCAGGTCACCTCCCACCACCCCGCGGCCTTCTTCAGCGCCCCCCGCTCTCGCGGGGTCTCACTGCTGGTCGCGCCCGTCGCGTCCTGGTCGTCGTCCGTCCCGCTGCTGCGCGTCTACCTCGCCCTGCTGTCCGGCCTCGCCCTCTACCTGGCCCTGCGCTGCTGGCGTGGCCTGTTCCCGACCCGTGTCCTGGTCGTCGCCGGGGCCCTCTTCGCGTCCCTGTGGCTGACCCTCTTCTACGGTCCGCAGGCCATGCCCAACTACTGGGTCGCGATCGGCGCCCTGATCAGCGTCGGCTGCTTCCTGCGCGCCCGGGAGGAACGTTCTGCCGGGGCGGTCCTGTGGGGCATCGCGGCCGGAGCCGCGCTCATGGCGTGGATGCGTCCCACCGACGCGGCCCACGTGGCCGTGCCGCTGCTGGTGCTCGCCCTGGTGCGCCGCCACTGGCGCATCCTCCTCGTGCTCGCCGCAGGCCTCGCGGCCGGTGCCGTGCCGTGGGTGATCGAGGCGTACGTCGGCTACGGCGGTCTGGGAGAACGGCTGGCGGAGGCCTCCCGCATCCAGGGCGGACTGGGCTGGCAGATCGCCGTCGACGACCAGCTGCGCAGCCTGGGCGGACGGGCCCTGTGCCGGCCGTGCACCGGCCCGATGCCCAACCCCCTGGTCACCCTCTGGTGGTTCGCCCTGCCCGTCCTGGCCGGCCTCGGGCTGGTCGTCGCGGCCCGGGCCCGACGCCTGGAACGGACCCTGGTCCCGCTGGCCTGCGCCACCACGGCCGCCCTGCCGTATCTCTTCATGATCGGCTACGCGGCCCCGCGCTTCCTCCAGCCGGCCTACGCACTGCTCGCGATCCCGGTCGCCGACGCCCTGTGGCACCTGGTCAAAGCCCCGGGCGGAACCTGGCGCCCGGTGGCCGCCACGCTCGTCGCGCTCTGCCTGGCCGGGCACCTCGCGGCGCAGCTCGCCGTGCTGCACGGCGCCGTCTCCCGCAACACCGAGAGCCGCCGCGACTGGGACCGCACAGCCGACGCCCTGCACGGGCTCGGCGTCCGCTCGCCCTGTCTGCTCACCGGCCACGAGGCCATTCCCATCGGTTATTACACCGGCTGCTCCTCGGGGGCGACGTCCGGCAACAACGAGAACATCACCGTGGCCGGCATCCTGCGCACCGCGGACCGGCTCCCGGTCGCCCACTTGGCGCCGGCCGGCGGCACCCCGCCCCGCTACGCCCGCTCCTGGCCCGTCCACCGGATCTCGGACCTGGACGTCCGCGTCGCACCCCGCCCCTGACATCTCACGCGCGTTTCACGCCGGCCCGGCTCAGGTAGGAGTCGGAGGACGGTCACGACCGAGGGGGGAACGGCATGGCGGCGAGCGACCACGAGGGCAGGCTGGGGGAGGAGTTCTTCACTCCGGGTTCCTCGTCCTTCACGGACTTCCTGGCGGCCCACCGCCCCGAACTGCTGAGCACCCGGCGCGTCCTTCCGCACGGCGTCCGCGCGCAGGGCGCCCCGCACGGCACGACCGTGCTGGCCCTCACCTACCGGGACGGCGTGCTGATCGCGGGCGACCGGCGGGCGACGATGGGCAACCTGATCGCCCAGCGCGACCTGGAGAAGGTGCACCCCGCCGACGACCACAGCGCGGTCGCCTTCGCGGGCACGGTCGGGCTCGCGGTGGACATGGTGAAGCTGTATCAGGTCGAGCTCGCCCACTTCGAGAAGATCGAGGGCATCCCCATGACCCTCGCCGCGAAGGCGACCCGGCTGGCCACCATGATCCGGAACAACCTGGGCCAGGCCATGCAGGGCCTCGCGGTCGTCCCGCTGCTCGCCGGCTACGACCCCGCGGCCCCCAGGGGCGAGCCGGGCCGCATCTTCTCCTTCGACGTCGCCGGCGGCCGCTACGAGAAGTTCGGCTTCCACGCCGAGGGCTCCGGATCGCCGTACGCCCGGGGTGCGTTGAAGAAGCTCTACCGCCCGGGCATGTCCCGTCGCGAGGCCGCCCTGGCCGCCCTTCAGGCGCTGTACGACGCGGCGGACGACGACTCCGCGACCGGTGGCCCCGACCTCACCCGCCGCATCTACCCGATCGTCTCCGTCATCACCGAGGACGGCTTCGAGCGGCTCGCCGAGGCCGAGACGGAAGAGCTAAGCCGCGAGATGGTGGAGCGGCGGCACACCCGGCCGGACGGGCCGAACGCCGAGATCTGACACCCGCCCGGCAAGCCGGCCGCGGGCGGAGTTTCCGGTTCCATGGGCAAGACCTGTCACGGGCTTTACTGCACATGACTTGCAGGTACCGGAGGATGGCACGAGGCTGTGTACCGCAGCCGTCCGTCCGACAGAAAGACCCTTCCCCCCGATGACGGCCGCCCCTGAGTCCACTCCGCCCCTCCCCGCCCCGGCCCCCGCCCAGCGCACGGCCTGGCACCGCGTCCGCACCTCCATGACGCGGCGGGAGTGGACCAGGGCCGGGGGGATGGCGGCCTTCATCCTGGCCCTGCACGTGATCGGCTGGTTCACCCTCGTCGCGATCGTCGCCCCGGAACACCGCGCCATCGGGACGCAGACCTTCGGCGTCGGCATCGGCGTCACCGCGTACACGCTCGGCATGCGGCACGCCTTCGACGCCGACCACATCGCCGCCATCGACAACACCACCCGCAAGCTGATGGGAGAGGGACAGCGGCCGCTGTCGGTCGGCTTCTGGTTCTCCCTCGGCCATTCCAGCATCGTCTTCGCCCTGGCCTTCCTGCTCACCCTCGGCGTGAAGACCCTGGCCGGGCCGGTCCGCGACGACGGCTCCGCACTGCACGACGTCACCGGCCTGATCGGCACGACCGTCTCCGGGACGTTCCTGTACCTCATCGCGGGCGTCAACCTCGTCATCCTGGCCGGTATCTGGAAGGTGTTCCGCGCCATGCGCTCGGGCCGCTACGACGAGGCCGCACTCGAAGAGCAGCTGAACAAACGCGGCTTCATGAACCGCCTGCTGGGCCGCGTCATGAAGTCGGTGTCCAAGCCTTGGCACATGTACCCGCTGGGCCTGCTGTTCGGCCTCGGCTTCGACACCGCCACCGAGATCGCCCTGCTCGTCCTGGCCGGCTCCGGCGCCGCCTCGGGCCTGCCCTGGTACGCGATCCTGTGCCTGCCCGTCCTGTTCGCCGCGGGGATGTGCCTCCTCGACACCATCGACGGCTCGTTCATGAACTTCGCCTACGGCTGGGCCTTCTCCAAGCCCGTCCGCAAGGTCTACTACAACCTCACCATCACCGGCCTGTCCGTCGCCGTGGCCCTGCTCATCGGCACGGTGGAACTCCTCGGGCTCCTCGCCGGGCGGTTCGGACTGCACGGCCGCTTCTGGGACTGGATCTCCGGCCTCGACCTCAACGTCCTCGGCTACGTGGTCGTCGCCCTGTTCTGCGCCACGTGGGTGGTGGCGCTGGTGGTGTGGAGGGTCGGGCGCATCGAGGAGAAGTGGTCGGGGGACCTGGCCGGGCCGGGGCGCGGCGTCAGTCCATGACGGCCATGGCGTAGCCGAGCGCGAGGACCACCGCCAGGGCGACGGCGACCACCGCGAGTACGACCGCACCGAACAGGCCCGTCACCACGGACATCCCGATCCGGGCGACTCGGCGCCCGCGCTCGGCCTCCCGGACCGTGTCGCCGTCCTCGTACCAGCCGTCATCAGCCATGGCGCCCTCCCGGCGGGGAGACTACAGTCCGGCGCTCAGGCCCCCAGCCGCAGCTCCTTGCGCCACTTGACGATCTGCTTCTCCGCATCGCCCGTGTACGACCAGGGCGTGCGGGTCGCGCGGGTCCCCAGCATGCCCAGGAGGATGCCCGCGATGTCCGTGGCGCCGGCGGAACAGGCCGCGTGCGCCAGGTAGCTGAAGTCGCGCAGTTCTGCGGGCGCGATCGCGCTCTCCTTCCGGCTCATGACCCAGCGCTGCCAGGTCCGCCGCAGGTCGCTCACCGCACCGTCGTGGTTCCAGTGCTGCGAGAGTCCCACGGCGGAGTGCCTGCCCTGTGCCGCGTCCAGGGCGAAGCGGTACTCCTCGACCCGGGCGTACTGCACCAGCACCGGAAGTGGGCAGCCGGGCGGTGCCACCCCGGCCGCGTCCCGGGCGAAGTCGTACATCAGGCCGTGCGTGCCGTGCCAGCGCGCCGAGTAGTAGTGCAGCACCTGAAGGTGCCCCTCGACGCTGTACGGGTCGCGTCCGTGCAACTCGTCCCACCAGCGCCCCAGTTCCTGCCGGCGCACCCCCGACGGGTACAGGCGCGCCACCGAGATCAGCGACACCCACGGCGTCGGATCCTCCGGGTACGCCTGCGCCGCCGTCAGACAGGCCAGCACCGTGGCGTCCACGCGGTGCGGGTCGACCGGCACGCCCCGCCCCGCCGCGATGGCCACGTTGAAGGCGCGGGCCGTCTCGGTCGCCGCCCGCAGCACCAGCGCGTCGGCACTGTGGGCGTCCGCCGAGAGCCAGGACTCCACCGTCGAACTGCCCGCACAGGCCTGCGCGAGCAGCCGGATCCGGTGCCCCCGGGCCGCCCAGTCGCAGTGGGTGGCGCCCAGCAGGTCCCGCAGCCCCTGCCAGCGGCCGATCACGACGTCCTGGCGGGCGGAGGTGAGGTCGGTGTCCCCGCAGTCGGGGTCGAAGTCGGGAGTGAAACCACGTCTGAGACTGCCTCGCGCCATCGGGGTTCCTCTCAGAAGTCGGTGGGCAGACCTTCGTGGACCCGGGCGTGCGCGTCCTGTTCGTCGGGGACGTAGTCCGTCTCGACCGCGCGCGAGGCGTCCAGTTTCGCGGGCCGGTAGTAGTCGCTGCCCTGCCGCCAGTACCAGAGCATGGGGACCAGCCCGACCGCGAGGCCGCCGATGCCGATCGTGACCGCGGCGCTGCTCAGTTCGCCCAGCGACTCCACGAACACCCAGAACATGAACAGGGCGCCGCACAGCGGCCACAGGCCGCCGAAGACGAAGTTGGCCGGGGACTTCAGCAGCATCTTCCGGTATGCGACGACCACCGCGAGCCCCGCGAGACCGTAGTAGACCGCGATCTGCAGGCCGATCGCCGAGATGGCGTCGGAGAGGATCTCACCCACCGACCCCAGCGCGTTGGAGGCGATGAACATCACCAGCGCCACCGCCCCCACCACCACGATCGCCACCCACGGCGTGTTCCACCGGCGGTGCACCCGGCCCAGCGCGGACGGCATCGTACGGTCCCGGCCCATCGCGAACAGCGAGCGCGTGACCTGGATGAGGGTGGTCTCCAGGGTGGCGATGGTGGACAGCATCACGGCCACGATCAGGAGTTTGCCGCCCCAGCCCGGCCAGATCTCCTCGCCGAGCACCGCCAGCACGTTCGCGTCGTTCTCCTCGATCTGCTTCGAGGACAGGATGACGTTCACCGCGATGGTGAACACCTCGAACAGCAGGAAGACGATGCCCACCCCGATCAGGCCCGCGAGGCCCGTCGTCCGGCGGCTGTTGCGGGTCTCCTCGCTGAGGTTGCTGGTGACGTCCCAGCCCCAGTAGTAGAACGCGGCGATCAGTGCGCCCGAGGCGAAGCCGGCCATGCCGTCGAAGTGGGAGAAGCCCAGCCACGACCAGTCGAAGGCGCGGGCGTTGCCCGTGTGGAAGAAGGCGAGCACCGCGAACAGCGCCAGGATGACGAGTTCGACACCCGACATGATCAGCTGTGCCCGGACGGTCAGCCGGGCGCCGCCGAGCACCACGCACAGCATGACGAGGAACCAGGCCGCGCCGACCACCGTGGCCAGCGCGGTGTTCTCGGCGAGCTTGTCGTCGAAGAGCGCGAGCGTCATGGATCCGGCGGGCAGCGAACCGGCCACCATGAAGATCGTCGCGGAGATCACCAGCGCCCAGCCGCTGATGAAGCCCAGGAAGGGGTGGAGCGTGCGCCCCACCCACGAGTAGCTGGCGCCCGCGTTGACGTCGATCCGGCCGAGGTAGCTGAACGCCAGCGCGATGCCCAGCATGGGTATCGCGCAGTACAGCAGGGCGGCCGGGCTGGCCAGCCCCACCGCGCCGACCAGGACGGCGGTGGTCGCGGCCAGCGAGTACGCCGGGGCGCTGCCCGCGACCGCCATCACCACCGTGTCGAACGTGCCGAGGACATTGGCCTGCAGCCCTCTGCCCCTGCTGTTGCTCATGGATGCGCTGCTTTCACTTGTGCACCACCGGAGGCGGGCAGGCCGTCCCGACGGCGTTGGGGGGGTTGGAGCTCGCCGCCGGACGGAGGCCTCGGGGCCGGGGGCGATGACGAAGGGGTGGTGGATACCGTGCTTCCGCCGCGTCGGCAGTCGGTCACACCGTGTTGCGAGTGATGATAGCCCCACTCATTGATGTTTCAAGATTGACCGGTGGGTAATGTCCGGGGCTGCCGCGGTTCTGGAACTCCTGCCGGTCCGCGGGACTTTCGGCGCCTTCCCGGCCGGGGGACATCCGCCGAGGTTAGAGCCCGCGTTACGGGAAACGCGGAACGGACAGCAGAGACGAACGAGTCGACGCAGCGCGACAAGGAGGCAGGAGCGATGGGCACGGAACCGATGCGCCCGGAACCGATGGCGGACGACGTGTACCAGCCCACCGGGACCAACGAGGAGCAGGAGGACGCCGCGCCGCTGGACCTTCAGGACGCCGTCGACGAACGGACCTACGACGACACCCTCGACGAGGGCTACTCCCCGCCGGAGAAGCCCCTCGGCGTCACCAAGCGCGGCACCACCGCCGCCGAGCAGCACGAGGGCGAGACGCTCGACGAGCGGCTCGCCCAGGAGGTCCCCGACGTGTCCGCCGAACCCGTCGGGGACGGCGTGGGCGACAGCCCCGACGGCGACGGCGAACCGGTGGATCCCGAGGCGGGCACCGTCCGGGCCGGCCGTCTGGTCGCCCCGGACGAGGGGGCCCATGCCGACACCACGAAGGAGAGCGTCGCGGCCGACGTCGGTATCGACGGTGGCGCGGCCGGCGCGGAGGAGGCCGCCGTGCACGTGGTCGAGGAGGACAGCGTCCTGCCCGAGGACGACGGCAGAGGGTGAACCGCCCGCCGGCGTGAGGTCACGCCGGATCACGCGAGGCCACCGCCCCCGGACGTATCCGTGCCGGGCCGGTGGCCTCCCGTGTGCCGACAGGCCCTAGGGGAGCATCTTCTCGAGGGCGGCAGGTCCCTCCGCGGCCAGCTTGCGCTTGGCCCACTCGATGTTGTGCGGGGTGAGGTCCTTGCCCGAGGCGAGGACGAGGTCCTCCGGCGAGACGTCGGTGCCGGTGCGGGCGTGGAGCAGGCGGTCCGGGGTGGCGCGGTCCTCGGGCGGCAGGGACGCGGCGGGCTGTGATGTCGACATGTTCTCTGCTCCTAGGGTCCGGATCTCTGGTGCGGCCCCGGTGCTGAAAAACGGGTCCGCTATCACCATTCCCCGCGGGAGCGCGGCGTGCATCCGGAGAGCGCGGACCCGGCCCCGCGCACGGCCGGCCGCCGCTGTCAGGGCCCGTCCTGCGGGCGGGGCGCGAGCACCAGCATCGTGACGTCGTCCCGTACGTCCGGGCAGTGCCGCACGAGGTCGGTCCAGACCCGCTCGGCCAGCGCGACCGGGTCCTCGGCGACGAGGCCGGGCAGCCGCTCCACCAGCGGGTAGAAGACCCCGTCGGCGTCCCTGGCCTCGGTGACGCCGTCGGAGGCCAGGAAGAGCCGGTCACCGGCTCTCAGCGGCACCGAGACGACCCGGGGCGGCGCGACTTCGGCGAGGCCGAGACCGAGCGGCGTGCACGGCTCGACGTCCAGCTCCACGGCCCGCCCGTCCCGCAGCAGCAGCGGTCCGACCTGCCCGCACGCCACGATCCGCACCAGCCGGGCGTCGGCGGAGAAGTCGAGCAGCACCGCCGTCGCGAACAGCTCGGCGTGCGGCTCGCCCGCCGCGTCCACCGCCAGCCTCCGGTCGAGCCGGGCCGCCACCGCCTCCGGGTCCGGCTGGTCCAGCACCGCCTCCCGGAAGGCCCCCAGCAGCGACGCGACCGTGGCGACGGCCGACAGCCCGTGCCCCTGCACATCGCCCATGACCGCCCGCACGCCGTAGGGGCCCGCCCGTACGTCGAAGAAGTCGCCGCCGACCAGCGTCCCGCTCTGTGCGGTCCGGTACAGACCCGCGCACCGCACCGGCCCGACCCGCTCGGGCAGCGGCGGCACCACGGCCCGCTGCGCGGCCTCGGCGACGCTCCGCTCGGTGACCAACTGCGCGTCCCGCCTGGTACGGACGTACGACAGCAGCACACTCAGCACCGAGACGAAGCACACGGTCAGAAGGTCGGTACTACCGGGATCGTCGAGGTTGAAGACGGGCACGGTCAGCACGACCACGACCAGCGCTCCGAGCACCGCCGTCGCCACCGGTCCGTGCGCCAGCACGGCCAGGGGCGGGATGGCGCCCAGGAGGAAGCCGATGTCGAGCGGCTCCGGGCTGATCAGCTCCGCCGCGCACACGCCCGCCAGCAGTGCCGACGGCAGCACCCGGGCCCAGCCGGGCGGCGGTGCGCCGCGCAGCCAGCCCCGCCGGTCCGGGTCCCGGCGCGCCAGCCGGCCGCGCACACTGCTCACACCACCACGCTGCTACGCCCGACCGGCCGCCGCACGCCGGGCCCGCGCCGGCGCGGGCGGCGGTGCGGGCGGCCGTGGGCTCGTCCTGAAGGGCGTGCGCGCCGGCCTGAAGCCCGGGGGAGCCGTCGCTCGACCGCCTCCCGAGGAGCAGTCGAGCCGGGCGGGGAATTCGATGGACGGCCCGCCGGTGATCCCGTAGCGTGTGGCGCGCCACGCCCCGAGACCAGCGGAAGGAGGGCAGAGCCGTGCAGTTCACACCGTTTCCGCGCTCCCTCCCCGTTGTCCCGGCGTGCCTCGACTGACCGGGAGCGCTCCGAGCAGCATGCGTCCCGGAGGACATCCCATGACCGATCTGGTCATCCGCGCGCTCGACACGAGCGACGCCGATCTCTTCGACACCCTGCCCGACCCGCTGGGCGCCCGTGAGGGCCACCGGCTGACGCGGCACCGACCCGACTGGAAGCGCGTGGCCCTGCGCGACGGCCGTGTCGTCGCCCGCGGCGCCTGGTGGGGCGGACCCGACGACACCGAGCCCGTCAACCTCAACTGGTTCGACGTGGCCGAAGGCGAGGAGGAAGCGGGCGCCGCACTCCTGCGCTCCGCCCCCTGGCAGGTCGAACTGGAGCTGAACCTGCCCGTCGGCTGGCGCGACGAGCCGGACCTGCGCGCCGCCGCCGAGACCCGCCTCACCGCCGCCCGCAAGGCCGGCTACGACCTCCTGGTCGAACGCCTCCTGTACCGCTGGACCCCCGAGCGCGGCTTGCCCGAGCGGCCGGGGCGCCTGCAGTTCCGCGCCGAACTGGACGACGCGGTGTTCTTCGACGCGCTGCGCCGCATCCACTCCGTGACCCTGGACGCCCACGCGCTCAAGGCCATCGAGCAGGGCGGACTCGACCAGGCCGCCCAGGAGGAACTCGACTTCTTCCACTGGTGCCCGTCGCCGCGCGAGTGGTGGCAGGTGGCCTACACCCCGCAGGGCGAGACGGTCGGCATCCACATCCCGGCCCACAATCCGTCCGGCCCCTGCATCGGCTTCATCGGTGTCCTGCCCGACCAGCGCGGGCACGGCTACGCCTACGACCTCCTGGCCGAGTGCACCCACTTCCTGGTCGAACAGGGGGCGGAGTTCGTCGCCGCGGCCACGGATCAGAGCAACTTCCCGATGGCGGCGAACTTCGCCAAGGCCGGCTTCCCGGTGGTGAAGGAGCGGCTCAACTTCGACCCGGCGCGGTGACAGGGCCGCCGCCCGGGGAAACCGGTCGAGGACATCCCCCTGGCTAGGGGGTGTCCGCAAAGTCCCCGCCTGCCCCGCGACGCCCGGCACGCACTCTCGCCGCACCGGGCGAACACCCGAGTACAACCAGTACGCGGGTGCCCGCCCGGCACGCCGAGA